>NZ_MLIK01000004.1:0-1263333 GCF_001853795.1 Mycobacteroides franklinii | reverse complement strand
TGCAGGCCGCCTGGCACGGTGATACCTCCATGAGCCAAGCCGCCTGGCAGGCCCAGTGGAACACCGCCATGGAAGAACTCATCCGCGCCTACCGCGCCATGGGCACCACCCACGAAACCAACACCCTGTCGATGAACGCCCGCGACATGGCCGAAGGAGCCAAGTGGGGCGCATAGACGCCCGCGCACTACCAAATCTGTTGTGAGTAAGAAAATTTCAGGAAGGAAACACAATATGTCCGAGCAGATCTTCGCCATCAGCGGGATGCACTGCAACTCATGTGTGATGGGCGTGACCGAGGCACTGACCGCGCTCGATCCGGTGCATGAGGTGTCGGTAGAGCTGGATCCCAAGGGTGCCTCGACGGTGCGTGTCCAGACAGACAGCGTGCTGTCAGTGGAAGAAGTGCACGACACGCTCGTGCGGGCAGGCGGGGATTTCGCCGTCGCTGCCGGATAGGCCGACTGCCGCAGACGGGCCCGAAATGCCGCTATCTCAGCCGAACTCGACAACGGTATGAGGTGCGCGCCACCGATCAAGGCCGGGGAGTGCATACAGCAACGGGCCCGCCCAGCGCAGTATCTTGCCGCGCCCAGCCGGCATCCGTAGCTCACGCACGCTGCGGATGCCGGGGATGGCACGTAGTTCACTATATTGATTTGCCGTGAACCAGAAAGGCATTGGTGGCACGAGGTACTGCTCGCTGAGTCGCATACCGCGCTGAGAATGTGTGCTCAGGAACTTCGGCACCGAATCGAATACCAGTGTGCCGCCCGGAAAACGTTTGGCGCAGGCGGATATCAGATCGAACACCAGGTCACGCTCCAGGTACTGGAACAGGCCCTCGGCGGTAATAAGTACACCGTCGGAGTCGTCGACTCGATCCATCCACGAGTAGTCCAGTGCCGATTGTGCGCAATGGTGCAACCGGTCCGATCGCGGGAGCAGCTGTTGACGCAACCGCACGATGGGCTCAAGGTCTACCGACAGCCAGGTGAGCTCGCCATTGTCGACACGCCAGAAGCTCGTCTGCAATCCCTCGGCCAAGGCCACCACGGTGGCGCGCGGATGGCTATCCAGGTATCCGCGGGTGGCCTTGTCGAATATCAAGGCACGCAAGGCCGTCGCCTGATGTGTGCGGCCGAAGCGCTGGAAGTCGTAGTCGACGCTTGCGTGCAGCGAGATGGCCATGGGGTCATCGATGATGCCATCCGGTCGGGCCGCTTCGGTCGCACGTTGATGCAAGGTCAGGAGTGCGGTCTCGGACACGCCGTCGAGGTGGCGAACATCGATGACAGACATGGGCCCGACTGTACGGGACGGTAATAGCGCGTGGGAATTCCTGCCGCACAACGATAAATGTGATTTCGGACGCTGATTCTGATTGTTCGGGAACTTTCTGGCACGCAGTCCGACTACTCCAACGGTGACGCGAAAACGTTTGCGTCCATTCAGCAGGGAGGCGGCGGGTGACGGCACCGATATGGATGGCGGAGCCTCCGGAGGTGCATTCGGCGCTGTTGAGTGCGGGTCCCGGACCGGGTGCGATGCTGGCCGCTGCCGCGCAGTGGCAAGAGATCGGTAACAACTACGCAAGCACGGCGGTCGAGCTGGCTCAGGTGCTCGCGGGGGTGCAGGCAAGTAGTTGGCAGGGGCCCAGCGCTTCGGAGTATGTGGCCGCCCACCTGCCGTACTTGGCCTGGCTCGAACAGTCCGCCGCGGAGAGCAGTGTCATTGCCGCACAGCACGAAACCACCGCGGCGGCATACGGCAGCGCACTCGCCGCGATGCCCACGCTCGCTGAGCTGGCGGCCAACCACATCACGCATGGAGTTCTGGTCGGGACGAATTTCTTTGGGATCAACACCATCCCCATCGCACTCAACGAGGCCGACTATATGCGCATGTGGGTACAGGCCGCGGCCACCATGAGCGCTTACCAGGCGACTGCCGAGGCCATGACATCGGCGATACCGTCGACCCAACAGGCGCCCTCGATCCTGAGCCCCGGCGGTGAAGGCCGCAGCGACCAATCGGATGTTCCCGGATCGCCGGATCAGATCATGAAGATGCTGCAGGGCTTTCAGCAGTGGTTCGAGAAGATGGGCTTCAATCCGGCGACCTCGGCGGTATTGGCCGTGATCATGCTGTTCCTCTATGACCTGCTGTGGTACCCGTACTACGCCTCATACCTGCTGCCGTTTCTCATTCCCGCCCTGAGTGGACTGAGCGGCCTGGCGGCACTGATGCATCTTCGGCCCGCGGTTGCGCCGGTTCCCGCGCCGGCAGCGCCGTCGGCGGACAGGCCGGTGCATCGGTCGGTACCGCATGTGGAGTCGAGTCTCGCTGCCGTGCCCGTGTCTGTCCCATCCGTCGTACCCACCGGCGGTTCGTCGGTGCCCGCACCCGCGCCCGCACCGAGTACACCTGCCCCGGCTACGTCCCCGGCTCCCGCACCGGGCGCAGGAATCAGTTACGCGATACCGGGTTTGGTGCCGCCTGCGGTGAGCTTTGGCCCCAAGAGCACCGAGAAATCCTCGGAGTCCGCAGTGGACACCGTCGAGGCACCCGCCGTGGCGAGTGCCGCCGTGGCAGCCCAGGTCCGGCGCAGAGCACGCGCCAAGAACAAAGCCAGGGTTGGTGGTAGGCGCCACGAATATCTGGAAGAGACAAGCGGTATGGATGCGACGGCCGACGCGGCAGTTCCGGAGCATAGTGCGACCAGCCGGGGTGCGGGCCCTCTTGGTTTCGCGGGTACTGCCCCCGCGGCGGCGAGTACGCAGGCCGCCGCAACGGTCAGGCTCTCCTCCGATGACACCCGGCAGGTGATTCCCATGCTGCCGAGCACCTGGGAGACCGACGGTGCGGAACCGTCGTAGGGCAACTACCATTATTTATAAGTAAAACTTTGGGGCTGCTCCCGGATTGCTCCCTACTCAGGGGCCTCTTTGCGCCGAACAATCGAAGACAGTCACCGCAAGCAACAAATGCGGCGTTCTTGGATTACGCAGAGAAGGGCAGAACAGTGAGCAAGTACGGGTGGACAGTGGTCGGAGCAGGACCTGCGGGAATTGCGGCAGTCGGGAAGCTCCTTGATCACGGAGTGGATCCCGGGGCAATCGCCTGGATTGACCCGGATTTTTCCGCGGGCGATCTGGGTGCGAAATGGCGTGCGGTACCGAGTAATACGTCAGTGAAGCTGTTCATCAACTACCTCACGGGCGCGGATTCTTTCCGCTTCGCTCACGCCCCGCATTTCGCGCTGAACGACCTCGCGCCCACGGACACTTGTCTACTCGGGGATGTCGCGGATCCGCTGCTGTGGATCACCGGGCAACTGTGCGCGCAGGTGAGCGCGTTGCGCACCAGCGTGACGGGTCTTTCGCTGCAGGGCGGTCGGTGGGCAGTGCAGACCGAACTGGGCGAGATCAGTTCTCAGAACGTGATTCTGGCGATCGGATCGACTCCCAAGACGCTGGATTACCCGTGGCTGAACGAGATTCCGATCGAGGTGGCGCTGAATCCGGCGAAGTTGGCCGAGCAGCCGTTGGAGGGCGCGACCGTCGCCGTGTTCGGCTCCTCGCACTCCAGCATGATCGCCCTGCCAAACCTGTTGGCCGGACGCGCCGCCAAGGTGATCAACTTCTACCGTGGCCCGCTGCGCTACGCGGTGGACATGGGCGATTGGACGCTTTTCGACGACACCGGGCTCAAGGGCGAGGCCGCGCGCTGGGCGCGCGAGAACATCGACGGGGTCCTGCCGGATCGGTTGCAAAGATGTCTCGTCGACAGCCCCGAATACCCCGAGATGCTCCAAAGCTGCGACTACGCGGTCTACACGGTCGGGTTCAGTCCCCGGCCGCTTCCCGCCGCCCCGCAGTGGGGTCAGCTGGAGTACAACCCGGCCAACGGGATCATCGCGCCCGGTCTGTTCGGTGTTGGAATTGCCTTCCCGGAGTATCGGATTGACCCGATGGGCTTCGGTGAATACCGAGTGGGACTGCAGAAGTTCATGGACCGTCTGAACAAGACCATGCCACTGTGGCTGAAGTACGGCTCGTGACCACCGGCGAAGTCGTGGGCACGGAGCCCGACTACCGATTCACACTCGCCAACGAGCGGACCTACCTGGCGTGGGTGCGTACCTCACTGGCACTGATCGCCAGCGGTGTGGCGCTGATGCAGTTCGTCCCCGAGTTCTGGATCCCCGGTGCGCGGCATGTGGTGAGCATCGTGTTGGTGATGACGGGTGGCCTGCTGGCCACGGCGGCCGCGCGGCGGCGGCGCCGGGTACAGGAGGCCATGCGACAAGATATGGCGCTGCCGCCGAGTCATATGCCGACCTTCCTCAGTGTCTTGTTGCTCGGGATGGTGGTGCTGTTGGTCGCCCTGCTGTTCAGCGGACCACGATGAGATTGCGCAGCTCCTAGGCGAGACCCGGCGGGTAGGGCCAACCGTCCTGGCAGGAGAATCGACGGCGAGACAAATCCGGGGTCTGGGAGTACAACGGTCTGGAAATGTTTGGCCCTTGGAAACGCGGGTGGCAGATGAAGTCGACGGAACGCGCACAGATGGTGCTGTTGTCGGAGACGTTATCGGCCGAGGTCGGCGAGCTTCGCCGGCGCATCGATATCGCCGAACAGAATTGGGAACAGCGTCGTCGGCGGTGCACTTCCGAAAAGGAAACCCCGGAAAGATTGTTGCGCCTCTACCGCCAGCTCGAAGAGGCTGAACAGCTACTCAATTCTTTGGCCGCACGGGGTGCGCGGCGCCGCGTCAAGCAAGCCAGTAGCTAGTCGGATGATTCGAAGGGATCGTTCGGGCTCCATCCGGCCACGCGGAGTCTGTGTCTTACGCGCTCAGTCTCTTCGGCGGACGGGAGTGCGTCAGTCGCCTTGGTGATCGCGACCTCAATGTCGGCGTCCGCAACGGGCGTGCTGCCATGGGCGATCACTTCGCGAGCGACCATGAGAATCTCCTCGTCGGAGAGTCTTCGACGTAGTAGAGCAAATAGTGGAATGTAGTCGGTATGGGGTACTCCGTCGGGGTATCCGAGACGAAGAAATCGGATGACCCGGGCCAGGACCTCTGGGATTGCCATCTGCACACCTCACCCTGCCCCACGTTTTGACCTGGACTAATCGTAGTCGCTGGGTGGTGTGGGCGCAGTGTCGACCGAAGCTGGCCGCGCTCGACGGGTGTCGACGAGTGTCGGGCCGAGTCCGGCCCTCAATTGTGCGGCCACGCGGAGATGACCTGGGTTGTGGCAAATCGTAGAGTGGGACCATGCGGGCGGCCTTCCATCAACAGCTAGATGCGCTAGCGGCGAGCATCGCGGATATTTGTCAGTTGGCCGGCAGTGCTATGCAGAAGGCAACGCAGGCGCTTTTACAGGCTGATCTGGCGCTGGCCGAAGAAGTCATCAGCTGCCATGACGACATAGTTCTCCGTACCCGCAGGCTTGAAGAGGCGGCGTTCACGGTATTGGCTCTGCAAGCACCCGTGGCCTCCGATCTGCGGGCAGTTCTGGCGGCTCTCAAGAATGTTGCCGACGCCGAGCGCATGGGTGCCCTGGCACTACACGTTGCCAAAATCACCCGTCGACGTCACCCGCAGCGGGCGTTGCCCGAAGAGGTCCACGGTTATTTCGCTGAGATGGGCCGCATCGCGGTCAGTATCGGGCACGACGCCAAAGGCGTTGTGCTCTCCGGAGATCCGGAGAAGGCTGCGCGCTTGGATGCGGATGACGACGCGATGGACGATCTGCACCGCCATCTCTTCACGGTTCTGATGGATAAGGAATGGAAGCACGGGGTGGCAGCTGCGGTCGATGTCACGCTGTTGGGCCGCTACTACGAACGATTCGCGGATCACGCGGTGGAAATCAGCCGTCGCATGATCTACCAGGCGGGGGGCACGGGGACAGCCGTGGGGCAGGCATAGCTTCGCGTGCTGATCACACGTTGGACCCCGGTCAGGGTTGAACGGTATCGCGGGCCAGCGACGGTAGACCGAACGCGCTTGCACGCGCCTGGTGAACAAAAGTCGATAGCACGCTCGTACGCGGTCGGCATGGGGGTGGTCTCCGGATGTGTCATTGATGAAGACCGCTAAGCTGTACGGCGTTCCATTGCCTCCTTAGCTCAGTGGTAGAGCACCGCTCTTGTAAAGCGAAGGTCGTCAGTTCAATCCTGACAGGGGGCTCAACGCGTTATCCGGCATGTCGGTACCGTCACGTAATTTCAGCCCATGAGACGGTGCCTTGGTTGTGGCGCACTACTTTCCAGGCGAAGCCAGAAGATCTATTGCGGCAATGCTTGTCAGGCGGCAGCCCGACGCGACACCAGCACCAGACTCTGGCTCGAGTCCGGCGAGGCCCGGGTGCGCAGCGAGCAAAGCCACTTCATTCGGCTCTTTCTCGCCGAGGCTCAATCGGGCCGCTGCGCTATCTGCGGCGGAGCGAGCATGTGGCAAGACTCTCCGCTCGTCTTCGTCCTGGACCATATCGACGGAAATCCGGCCAACAATTGTCGAGAGAATCTGCGACTCGTCTGCCCGAACTGCGACTCCCAACTGCCGACCTACAAGAGTCGCAATCGCGGCAATGGCCGCAGTTCCCGCCGGCGGCGTTACGCCGACGGTAAGTCGTATTAGCCGATCGCGAGCCCTAGTCGGATTGCCCTGCGCTGCCCGATTCTCTTCGGGCAACCGGCTCATCGATAATCCGCTCGGACCGGACCGGACGCGGTGCACTCGACGGCCGCGACGGGCGCAGGCGCGGCAGGAACCCACCCAGCGGGCTGATCACCGAGCTCAGCGCCGACACGGTATCGGTCAGCAGCTCGACGGTGGGGGTCAGCGCGTCGATGCTCGGCGCGGCCTTGGTGAGCACCTCGGAGAGGTTGGCCAGCTGTTGCAGCGGCCCGTCCTTGGCGGTGAACTTGTCCAGCACGCCCTCTTCCCGCATCAGCCGTTCGAGGATGCCGTCCTCGGCGAGCAGCTGGTCGACCAGACCGCCGGGAGCCAGAGCGCGGTCCAGCGCGCCATCCTGTGAGGTCAGCCGATCGACGGGCCCATCCTTGGCGAACAAGCGGTCCAGGACGCCACCGGGTTCGGTGAGCCGATCGGCAAGCCCGCCGGGGGCCATGACGCGCTCCACCGGTCCACCCGGTCGCAGCGCCCGGCCTATCGGTTTGTCCTCCTCCATGAGCTCGGCGACCTTCATCGCCGAGTGCAGGGGGCTCTTGCGGCCGACCATCCCCAGTAAGGATTCGACGGCGCCCACCAGGCCCGCCCCGGCGGCATCGCCCTGGCCGTCGTGCGGTTGTCCGTCGGGAAGCTCGGCGAGGATCTCGCGTCCGGTATCGATCGCCTTGGATGCCACCGCCAGGCCGGTGTCGGCAACCGCCAGCGAAATCTTGAGAGGCGCGGTGATCAGCGACACCAGCTTCATGGCACAACTGTAGGGCGACTTTGCGCGGTCGGCTGACAATCTTCTGTGAGAAACTCACAGGAAGCTCACAGTGGAGATCCAGCACACCGTCAATTTCGGAGAGAAGATTGTTCATGGTGAGCATCACGACAGAGACACATCAAGGGACTTTCGCCGCTAACGGCACCACTCCTGCGAAGGTGCTGGTGGTCGACGATGAATCGAACATCGTCGAGCTGCTCTCCGTCAGTCTTAAATTCCAGGGCTTTGACGTCTATACCGCCGATAGCGGGGCCGCAGCCCTTGATCTGGCGCGCACGGTCCGTCCGGATGCGGTGATCCTTGACGTCATGATGCCGGGAATGGACGGATTCGGCGTCCTGCGTCGTCTGCGTGCCGATGGCATCGATGCGCCAACACTGTTCCTCACTGCTCGTGACGGGTTGCAGGACAAGATCGCGGGCCTGACGCTCGGCGCCGACGACTACGTGACCAAACCGTTCAGCCTGGAAGAGGTTGTTGCCCGGCTGCGGGTGATCCTGCGTCGCTCCGGCATGGGCTCCGAGCCCGCCCGCAAATCGAGGCTTAGCTTCGCCGATATCGAGCTCGACGAGGACACCCACGAGGTGTGGAAGGCCGGTGAGCCGGTCGCGCTCTCGCCTACCGAGTTCACGCTGTTGCGGTACTTCATGATCAACGCGGGCACCGTGCTCAGTAAGCCCAAGATCCTCGACCATGTGTGGCGCTACGACTTCGGTGGCGATGTGAATGTGGTCGAGTCCTATGTTTCGTACCTGCGTCGCAAGATCGATAACGGCGAGAAGCGGTTGTTGCATACGCTTCGAGGCGTGGGATACGTATTACGCGAGCCGCGCTAGTGGCAGTCCCCGGCGTTCGTCGGGGCGTACCGCTGCGGGTAAGCCTTGTCGTCGGAACCCTGGTTCTGGTGGCGCTGGGGTTGGTGGCATCCGGCATTGCGGTGACCACCACCATGCAGCGCACCATGATGAACCGCGCCGATCGTGAACTGATCGATGCCGCGAATGGGTGGGCGAATCGTCCACCACCGCCGCCGCCGGCCTTCGAGACGACCCGTCGTCGGCCTCCGTCGTTGTTCTTCATCCGCACGACCGATGACCGCGGGCGCGTTGTCATCATGCTCAACGATCGCGCCCGGGCTGACCCGGACTTGCCGCCCGACAACGACGTGGGCGGCCGTCCCGTCACGGTGCGCTCTGCCGACGGCACCACCGAGTGGCGTGCGGTGTCCCGCCACGACGCGATGGGTGGCTACACGACCGTCGCGCGCGATATCACCGATGTCCGTACGACGGTCCGCGATCTGTTGTGGCTGCAGGTCGCCATAGGGGCTGCCGTGCTGACAGTGCTCGGTGTTGCCGGATATTGGTTGGTGCACCGCAGCCTGCGGCCGTTGGGCGAAGTTGAGGCGACGGCCGCGGATATCGCTGCGGGGCACCTCGATCGCCGGGTCCCGGAACGGGATCCGCGCACCGAGGTCGGCCGGTTGTCGTTGGCGCTCAACGGAATGCTCGCGCAGATACAGCGCGCGGTGGCCGATTCGGAAAAATCGGCCGCAACCGCCCGTACCTCCGAGGAGCGCATGCGGCGCTTCATCACCGATGCCAGCCACGAGTTGCGCACGCCCCTGACCACCATCCGCGGCTACGCGGAGCTGTACCGGCAGGGCGCGGCCACCGACACCGAGCTGGTGCTGGGCCGCATCGAGGGCGAGTCAACCCGTATGGGGCAGCTCGTGGAGGATCTGCTGCTGCTGGCACGGCTGGATGCGCATCGGCCCATGGAACAGCGTCTCGTCGACCTGTTGGTGCTGGCCACCGATGCGGTCCACGATGCGAAAGCCACTGCGCCCGAACGGGATGTGGAACTGGAGGTCTTTGATGGCCCGGGCACTCCTGAGGTCATCGGCGACGAGCTCAGGTTGCGGCAGGTGCTCGGCAATCTGGTGAGTAACGCGCTGGGGCACACCACAGCGGCCGTCCGGGTCCGGGTTGGCACCGAGGGCGATGACGCTGTCCTCGAGGTCATCGACCGTGGGCCGGGTATGACGAAGACCGATGCCGAACGCGTCTTCGAGCGGTTCTATCGTGCGGATTCCTCGCGCACCCGCAGCAGCGGTGGTACAGGCCTGGGATTGTCGATCGTCGATGCCCTCACCGCCGCGCACGGTGGCACCGTCACCGTGCACACGGCGCCCGGCGAGGGCTGCCGTTTCGAGGTGCGACTGCCGCGCGCAGACATGACCGACGACGACATAGATCTCGATGATCCCGACCTCTACGAACCGGAGGCGCAGGCGCGAGGCTCCGCCGAAGACGAGCCAAAGATCGTGCGGACTAGTCGATCTGAGCCAGCGCAGCCTTGATCTTGGCCTGCGCTTCGTCCAGGGACTCCGCGGAGGCGTTGGGATCGGCGTTCTCGAAGCTGAAATCGGTCAGCTCATATCCCGGGAACACGTGCACATGCAGGTGCGGCACTTCCATCCCCGCGATGATGTAACCGGCGCGTGGTGCGTCAAAGGCCCTGCGGATGGCGCGGCCGACGCGCTGCGCCACAAGGTTAACCTTCGTGAAAACTGTCGCGTCGATGTCCTGCCACTGGTCGATCTCGGCGCGCGGCACCACGAGGGTGTGGCCCTGGGTGATGGGTGCGATGGTCAGAAACGCGACGACGTCGTCGTCCTCGTAGACGAATCGACCGGGGAGCTCTCCGTTGATGATCTTCGTGAACACACTCGACATGCCCATAGGTTAGTGGCCCGCCGGGGTGGCGCAGGCTGCGGACAGCTCACGGGCCGCGGGCTCGCGCGCGTCGCCACACTCGGCCGCGCGGGTGGCGACGGGGCGCGCCATCATGCCGAGGAGGCACCCGGTGATCACCACTGCCGCTCCGACGAGTTCGAGGATGGTCGGCCGTTCACCAAGGGCCAGCCAGGACGCGGTAATACCCACGATCGGGACCAGCAACGAGAATGGCGCCACCCGGCTGGCCGGGTACCGGCCCATCAGATACGTCCACAGGCCCAGGCCGACGATGGTGGCCAGCACCACGATGTAGACGAGGCCGCCGAGTGCCATCAGTCCACTGTGTGTACCGATCGTGGTCAGCGCCTTCCAGCCCGCGCCCGGCCCCTCGGTGAGTGCGGAGAGGGTGAACAACGGAATCGGTGGCACCACGGACATCCACAAGGTGAGCCGCAGCGGTGTGCGCGGATCGGTGTTGTCCTCCATGGCCTTTCGGCTCGCGATGTTGCCGAAGGCCCAACCCAGCGCGCCCAGCAGCGTCAGGATCACCGGGACCACGGCCGCCGATGCGCCGTGTGTCGCGCGATCGGTCGCGATGAGTGCCATGCCTGCGACGGCCAGCGTGATGCCCGCGACCTGTGGGCCCGACATCCGTTCGCCGAGCAACAGCACACCGAGGATGGCCGTCAACGGAGCCGATGCCTGTAGAACCAGGGAGGCGAGCCCGGTGGGCATTCCGTTGGCCATGGCCAGGAACAGGAAGGCGAATTGGACAGTGCCGAAGCCCAGCCCGTAGAGCAGGACCCACCGCATCGGCACCCGCGGCCACGGCACGAACAGAATCACCGGGACCGCCAGCACCGCGAACCGTAGCCCCGCAAAGAACAGTGGCGGGAAATGTTCCAGCCCAACGTGGATAGCCAGGAAGTTGACCCCCCACAGCACGGCGACGGTCAGTCCGAGGAGACGGTGCCGGGTTGTCATGCCGTCGATCCTGCGCAGGAAGTTGATTCAGCACAATCTAATTAATGTGCACTATTCATGTAGTTTTACTTCATGGACGTGCGTCGCCTGCGGATTCTGCGGGAATTTGCCGACAGGGGCACCGTCGGCGAGGTGGCCGATGCGATGCGTCTCACGCCCTCGGCGGTCTCGCAGCAGCTGAAGGTTCTGGCGCGCGAGGCGGGAGTGCCCTTGCTGCGGCAGGAAGGGCGCGGCATCGCGCTCACCGAGGCGGGTCGTGCGTTGGTGTTGCGCGCCGACGAGGTGATCGCGGCGGTCGATCGTGCTGCCGAGGAGATGGTGATCTATCGGGAGGGCACGCAGCCCGTGGTGCGTGTGGCGTCGTTTCCCTCCGGTGCCGGACTGTTGCTGCCGAGAGTCGTGGCAGCGGTGGGCGGGGTGGTGGACGTGCGTCCGAGTGATGAGGACGTCACCTACAGCGAGGCGCCCGGACTGTTGACCGAATACGACATCGTCGTCACTCACCGCGACGAGCGAGCCGCGACCTTGAAATCGCCCCGGGTCTGGTCCACGACGCTGCTGCGGGAGCCGATTGATCTTCTGGTGCACCGAGATCATCCGCTGGCGACATGTGACTCGGTGACGCCGGCCGAGCTCGCCGACGAGACGTGGATCAGTGTCCCCGAGGGCTTTCCGGTTGACGACGTCCTGGTGTCACTCGGGGTTTCTACCGGAATCCGGCCGCGAGTCAGGTTCCGGTTCAAAGATTTTCAAATCGTCGAGGATATGGTGGCCCACGGGCATGGCGTCGCGCTGATGCCGCGGTACGTGAGCCGCAGTCCCCGGGTGGCGCGGCTGGTCATCCGTGAGGTGCGTGCCGCACGGCTCTACGAGGTGCTGGCGCGGCCCGGCGCGCAGCACCGTCCGGCCATCGCCGCGACCATCCAGGGGCTGCGGGACGCGGCGGCCGTATTGGAGTCCCGGTAGGCGCTATCCGGAGTGCTCGGCGATGTGTTCGAGGACCAGCGCGGCGGTCTCATCGGGCCGCTCCTCGGCGATCCAATGGGACACACCTTCGAAGACCTCGAAGCGATAGGGCGCGTCCACGTATTTGGGGGTGGCGTCGGCGGCCGCACGTGTCACCGCGGAGTCCTCGTCGCTCCAGATGAACAGGGTGGGCACGCGGACCGTCCGTGCCGGCGACCGCAGCGAATAGCGCATCGCCCGATACCAATTGACCGTCGCGGTGGTGGCGCCGGGCTCGTTGAACAGCTCCCGTATGCGTTCGGCGAGCCGGTCGGAGACCTTCATCCACGACTTGCCGAACTTCTGGAACGCTTCCTTGTCGTTGAAGCTGAAGAGCCATTCCGGAAACCGCGGGATCTGGAACAGCAGCATGTACCAGGAATGCAGAATCTGGCCGCGCGGCATGGCATCCCGGAACGCGCGTGGGTGGGGGACCGAAAGTACAGATGCGGTGTGCACTCGGTCCCCGTGGTCGCCGGCCAGCTGCCAAGCCACCGCTGCGCCCCAGTCATGGGCTAGCACATGGAATTTGGGGACCCCGGCCTGATCGGCGAGAGCGAGGATGTCGCCCTGGAGCTTGTCCAGGGCATAGTTCCGGACGCCGATGGGTCGGGCGCCGGGGGAGTAGCCCCGCTGATTCGGGGCCAGCACCCGGAATCCGGCGTCCGTCAGCTTCGGGATGATCTCGGCCCACATGGTCGCCCGCTCGGGAAAACCGTGCAACGCAACGATCACCGGTCCGTCGAGCGGCCCCTCGTCGATGACGTCGAAGATCAGGCCGTCATTGGTGAACGTGGAGAGGCGTGTCGCCGCGCTCATCGGACCGCGAGTTTCTCACCGGCCTTCAGGTACCGACCGGTCTGCAGGTCGTGCCCGTAGCCGTCGATGAACTCACCGAGACGGAACACCACCTTGCCGCTGACCGCGGTGGCGATGACGGTCTCGTCATTGCGGTTCACCATGCGTGAGAGGTTGTCAAAGAACGGGGCCTGTGCCTCGTTGTAGGCGTCGACAGTGCCGTCCAGCTTCTCCGGATCGATGATGACGAAATCGGCGCGGTCACCCTCGCGCAGGTATCCGGCATCAAGCCCGAACCAGCTGGCCAGCTCGCCGGTCAGGCGGTGGACGGCCTGACCGAGGGACATCACGGGTTTCCCGGCCTTCTGGGCGTCGTTCATGCGCTTGAGGAAGCGCAGCGAGAAGTTGTAGAACGCCATGTTGCGCAGGTGCGCACCGGCATCGGAGAAGCCCAGTTGAAAGTTGGGGTCCTTGGCCATCTCGTCGAGCACCTTGGGGCGGTGGTTGCCGACCGTGGTGGTCCAACGGACGTTCTTCTCACCGTTCTCGACCAACACGTCCAGGAACGCGTCCAGCGGTGCGATGCCGCGCTCGTCGCCGATCTGGCCGAACGTCTTGCCGATCAGTGAGGCATCCGGGCATTCCACGATGACGGCGTCGTGGAAGTCCTTGTGCCACAGGCCCGGCTTGTGCTTCTTCATGGCGAACTCGCGCCGGAACTTGCGGCGATACTCCTTGTCGGCCATCAGTTTGTTGCGCTCGAGTTGCTCCTTGATGTGCAGCGCGGCCGTGCCGGCCCCGAACTCCTCGAACACCGGCAGATCGATGCCATCGGAGTACAGCGTGAAGGGCAGCGGCATGTGCTGGAACTTCACATTGGACTTGAAGACCTTGTTCCCGATCCTGGCGGCGGCGCTGAAGAAGACGTTCGCGCCCTTGATGCTCTTGGAGTCGGCGGCGACCAGCAGGCTGACGGGAACAGCCTTGCGGCGCTTGAAGAAACGGGTTCCCGTGGACAGGAAGAACAAGACCGCGGTGAGCGGATTGTTGATGTTGGGGGCGCTCTGCAGGATGCGGTCACGCTTGCGCAGCACGTTGATCAGGCGCCACCGCTCGTGCCACCACGCGTAGGTCGACGGCAGCGCCCGCGAGCGGTAGCGGTCGCCGTCGAGCTTGTCGATGGGGGCGTCCATGCCGGACATGCCGAGCATGCCCGCGTCGAGTGCCTTGTCGAGCATGTCGGCCATCCGGTCGAGTTCCTTGCGCGTGGGGAACGACCAGTTGTTGGTGGCCCGTCCCAGCCCCATGACGGCGGCGCGCAGATCCGAATGCCCAAGGAAAGAAGTCACATTGGGGCCGAGGGGCAGCGCGTCGATCTTCTTGACGTAGCTCTCCGGATCGGTCCAGTCCTGAAACTCGTTGAGCGCGCCGATCACATGCTTGCGCGGCACCGCTTCCACGCGGCTGAACAGGTCGGCGGCGTCCTCGGGCTTGGCATAGACGGTCGACATGGAACAGCAGCCCAGCACGATGGTGGTGACGCCGTGGCGCACCGACTCATCGAGCCCGGGGTTGAGCAGCACCTCGGCGTCGTAGTGGGTGTGGATGTCGACGAACCCGGGCAGCACCCACTTGCCGCCGGCATCGATCACCTCGGGGCAATCGGTCTCGTCCAGCGGGACGGTGGAGACGGTGGCGACCCGCCCCTCTTTGATCCCGAGATTGGCCTTACGAGGTTCGGAATTGGTGCCGTTGAACCAGAGGCCATCGCGAATGATGAGGTCGTAGTCGCTCATTGGGGGGGCTGCCCTTCGTTGGGTGTTACGGCGAGTCTAAAAAAAGATGGCAACCAATCACAATGTTAGTGATGGGCGCCACATTTGCGTCGCGTTCCTCTAGTGTGCACCCGTGAGCCCCACCCAGGCCGAGCGCCGTGAATCGACCATCGCTCGGCTGCTCGATTCCGGTATCGACACCATCGCTGAGCTGGGATATTCGCGCGCTTCCGTGCAGAAAATCGCCCGCCGCGCCGGATTGTCCTATGGGGCGTTGTTCCGGCACTTCCCGACCGTCGGCGACTTCATGGCAGCGGTGGCGCACGAGACCTTGCGCCGCCAGCTCGCGACCGTGCGCGCCCAGTTCGACAAGGCGGGGGATCGTCTTGCCGAATTCGAGGATGTGATGGCGGTGATGCGCGCGCTCAAGGAAGAGCCCATCAACGCCGTGCTCTACGAACTCATGGTGGCCGCGCGCACCGACGAACAGCTGCGGCAGACCTTGCAGGTCGCGGTGGCCGAGTACGGAGCGCAGATGGTCACGCTGGCGCGATCGGTGCCTGGGACCGACCGGCTGTCCGACGCGGAACTCGTCACGTTGGTCTTCATGATCACCGACATGTTCGACGGGGAGGCGTTGGTGAAGACGCTGCGTCCCTACCCGGAGCTTGTGGCGGGCAGGGACGAGCTACTCGCCAAGTTGCTGCGGGGATACCGCCCGGATGCATAGCCGGGCACACCCAGACCGATAGGGTCTGGGGCATGCGCGTCCTTGTCATTGGATCCGGTGGCCGTGAACACGCTCTGGCGATCGCCCTGAAGCGTGACCCGGAGGTGGAGTATCTGGCGATCGCGCCGGGTAACGCGGGCACCGCCGCCGTGGCCGAGCAGCACGCCGTCGACATCGGCTCCGGCGCCGAGGTCGTGGCGTTGGCGGCCAAGCTGAAGATCGACCTCGTCGTCATCGGCCCCGAGGTGCCGTTGGTGCTAGGCGTCGGTGACGCCGTGCGCGCCGCGGGTATTGCCTGCTTCGGCCCGTCGGCGGCCGCCGCGCGCATCGAGGGTTCCAAGGCGTTCGCCAAAGACGTGATGACATCGGCCGGGGTGCGCACCGCGCGCAGCGAGATCGTCGACAACCCAGCGCATCTGGATGCCGCCCTGGATCGGTTCGCGAGCGAGCCGGCGTGGGTGGTCAAGGATGACGGGCTGGCCGCGGGCAAGGGCGTGGTCGTCACCGATGATCGCGCCGCGGCGCGTGCCCACGCCGCGAGCCTGCTCGACGACGGACATCCCGTGTTGCTGGAGTCCTTCCTCGACGGGCCCGAGGTCTCCTTGCTGTGCATCGTGGACGGTGAGACTGTGGTGCCGCTGTTGCCTGCTCAGGACCACAAGCGGGTAGGCGACGGCGACACCGGTCCCAACACCGGCGGCATGGGTGCTTACACCCCACTGCCCTGGCTGCCGGACGAGACGGTCACCGAGATCGTCGACACCATCGTCAAACCCGTTGCCGCCGAGCTTGTTCAGCGCGACAGCACGTTCACCGGAGTCCTGTACGCGGGGTTGGCCATCACCTCGAACGGCCCCTCGGTCGTCGAGTTCAACTGCCGCTTCGGCGATCCGGAGACCCAGGCGGTGCTGGCGCTGCTGGAGTCTCCGCTGGGGCAGCTGTTGAACGCCGCCGCGACCGGGACTCTCCGGGACTTCGGCCCGCTGCGCTGGCGCAACGGTAGTGCCGTCACCGTGGTGGTGGCCGCCGAGAACTATCCCCTGCGTCCGCGCACCGGCGATGTGATCACCGGCTCCGAGGCCGAGGGTGTGCTGCACGCCGGGACGGCCCGTCGTGAGGACGGTGCTGTCGTCTCGTCCGGGGGACGCGTGTTGTCGGTGGTGGGCACCGGTGCGGACCTAGAAGCCGCGCGAGCCGACGCCTACGCCAAGATCGAGGCGATTCGCCTGCCGGGCAGCCACTTCCGCAGCGATATCGGGCTGGCCGCGGCGGAGGGACGCATCAGCATTTAGGGAACAGCAGGGGATCGATGGGGCGTCGACGCTGGATTGCGGTCGCTGTGGTGACCGCGGCTCTCACCGCGAGCGTGCTGCTGGTGCTGAGTTGGAGGTCGAACCGATCACAGGCAGTGGGGGCTCCGGACGTCCATGAACTGTCGTTGTGCACCGCGCTGCTCGCCGTGGCTGAGCGTGCCGACCCCGAATACGACGACTTCGCGAGATTGACGAAGGGGCGCACTTGGTCGTGGCAGGACGAGAAGATCGGATCTGCTGCCTCGGCATTCAGCCAGGCGTTACGGCGTGAGTCGGAGTCATTGCGGGTGTTGATGCCTGATGGTCATGCCGAGCACGGACTGACACTGGAGGCGGATATCCGCGCGATGGCGGAAGACGATGTTGTGCTCGCCAACAAGCTGGCCCGACGTGACGGCCTCCTATCGATCGACGCATTGGTTCTCCGCTACGAGTTCGCGCATCAATCATCGGCGCGGTCCTGCGGGATTACTCGTGACTTCGAAGCCCTCAGGCAAGAAGAAGAACGTCAGTGCGAGCACCGGCGGGCAGGTTCGATTGCCAACTGGTGGACAGTGACGTGCGTTCAAGCGCCGAAGGAACCCTCGACGACCTTCGAGATTCCCCCGAATCCGGGGCTCTAGGCGGCCAGGATCGGCGCGATCCAGCTCAGTGCCGGGGATACCTGCGTGTCCCAGTAGTCGCCGTCATGCCCGCCCGGGCTGAAGCCGCCGGCAGGCGGCGTCTTGCGCTCGGAGGCGAATAGCTTGGCGGCCTCGTAGAACCTGTCCTCCGTGCCGCAAGACACCCACAGCGGAATGGTGTCGAGCTGCGGAAGATTGAAGACCGAATAATCGGACCAGTTCTTCGGGCCGTCGAACGCATCCGGTGTGGCGGCCTCGTACACGGTCCACAGTGCCGGGCCCACCGCGGCGATGGCGGCCGTTCTCGGTCCGCCGAGGCGCGCGCCGTTGAGCAGGGCGCCGTATCCACCGGCCGACCACCCCAAGAAGGCGACGCGCGAGGTGTCCATGCCCTGCTCGGCCAGTAGTGGCAGGAACTCGTTGATGATCATGGCGCCGGGGTCATCACCCGACTCGTGTGGATGCCAGTAACTGTTGCCGCCGTCGATGGCGGCAACCGCGACAGCAGGCCCTCCGGTTCCCCCGACGATGTTCTCGAAGCCCCAGCCGATCATCCGGTCGGCCGTCTCGTCGCGGCCGTGCAGCAAGATCACCGGGCGCAGCGGCCCATCGGCTCCCGGTGGACGGGCAATCTTGTACCCCGTCTCGACACCGCCCCGGGCTGCCGACACGAACGAGCCGGTGGTTACCTCACCGAATGCCCGAGCCGGGGGTGCGAGGGTCGGGAGCAGCGCTGCACCGGCTCCGAGTGCGGCGCCAGCCCGCAGCAGCTGACGACGGGACAAGGCTGACACCTCTGCCATGATGCCAGCGGATGGCAAACACGTCGAGGTCCCGGCGCTAGGCGGTGAGCAGCGGCGCCATCCAGGCCATTTCGGCGCCGATCTGCGAGCTCCAGAAGGCGCCGTCGTGTCCGCCGGGGCTGAACCCGCCCGCCGGAGGCGTCGGCAGCTGGGCGACGAACTGCTTGGTGGCGCTGTAGAACGGATCGCTGTTACCGCAGTCGATGCGCAAGGGGATGGTGTTCAGCCCGGCCAGGCCCCACACCGAATTCGCGGCGTAGTCGTCGGCACCGTCGAAGGCGCCGGGTGCTGTCGCGCCCGAGGATGTCCACAGTGCCGGGCTGACCGCGGTGATGGCGGCGGTGCGACCCGCACCCAGGCGTGAACCCAGCAGCATGGCGCCATATCCACCCATGGACCAACCCAGGAATGCCACCCGCGAGGTGTCCAGCCCCTGCTCGGCCAGCAGCGGAATGAATTCGTTCAGCACCATGGCGCCGGAATCTTCACCCGAGGCTCGCTTGTGCCAGTAGCCACCGCCACCGTCGACACTCGCCAGCGCGAATGGCTTGGCTCCCGAGGCCACGGCCTGCGCCAGCATGTTCTCCACGCCGCCCTCCATGACGCCGGCGGCCGTCTGTCCCTTGCCGTGCAGCGCGATGATGGGCCGGAGGGGCCCGGTGGCCCCCGGCGGCCTGGCGATACGCCATTCGGTGCCAACCCCGCCCCGCGCCGCCGAGACAAAGGAACCCGCGGTGATGGCGCCGTCGGCGCGGGCGGGAAGGGCTCCCGTACCAGGGAGAGCGGCGAGCGCGGCACCGGCACCAGTGGCCGCGCCGATCTTGAGTAGTGAGCGTCGGGACAGGTCACGCATGTCGACCATCATGCCTGGGATGAGTCTCTCGGGCGAAGACCGTCCCAGGTGGTCGCCCGGATCCAGAAATTCGATAGCGTCGCAACTGTGGTTGGTCTCTCGCGGCGCTCGGACGTTCCGCCGTTCTATGTCATGGACGTGCTGACGGCGGCAGCCGCGCGTCAGCGCACCCACGGTGACATGATTTCCCTGGCCGCCGGGCAGCCGTCGACGGGTGCACCCGCGGTGGTTCTCGACGCGGTGCGCGGGGCGCTCGGCGCCGAGGTGCTCGGGTACACCGAAACGCTCGGGCTGCCGGAGCTGCGTGAGGCGATCGCCGGGTACCACCGAGAGCGTTCCGGCATTGAGGTTGGTGCGGACGACGTCGTCGTCACCACGGGATCCTCGGGAGGATTCACGCTGCTGTTCCTGGCCGCGTTCGACGTGGGGGACACGGTGGTGATGACTCGGCCCGGCTACCCTGCCTACCGCAATTGTCTTGCAGCACTGGGTTGTCGGGTAGTCGAGATCGACTGCGGGCCGGCGACGCGATATCAGCCGACGGTGGCGATGTTGGAGGCTGTTTCGCAGTCGGATGGCCGGGCGCCCGCCGGCCTCGTCGTCGCCAGCCCTGCCAACCCCACCGGCACCATCATCGACGCGGCCGAGCTGGAGGCGATCGCGCTGTGGTGCGAGGCCAACGGCACCCTGCTCATTTCCGACGAGATTTACCACGGGCTGTCCTATGGCGATCAAAAGACTTGCAGTGCATGGGAATTCAGTCGCGAAGCGGTGGTTATGGGCTCGGTGTCCAAGTACTTCTCGATGACGGGCTGGCGGCTGGGCTGGATGCTGGTGCCGCGCCAGTTCCTGCGTGCCGTCGACAGGTTGTCCTCCAACTTCACCATTTGTCCGCCGGCGGTCTCTCAGTACGGAGCGCTCGCGGCGTTCAGTGCCGAGGCGCGCGCCGAGCTCGACGGGCATGTGCGGCGATATGCGGCGAACAGAACGCTGCTCATCGACGGTCTGGCCGCCGCGGGTATCACCAAGATCGCCCCACCCGATGGCGCCTTTTATGCGTACGCCGATATCGAGCACCTGACCGATAACGCCGAACAGTGGTGTGCGGACTTGTTGGCGCGCACGGGGGTAGCGATTGCGCCCGGTATCGACTTCGACACCGTGCACGGCCACCAGAGGATCCGGCTGAGCTTCGCGGGAAGTTCGGACACGATCGGGGAAGCGTTGGAGAGACTGCGGCAGCGGCTCGGCCGGGGCTGATATCAACCGCTTGCATGAGATAGCGCAAAACGCCCGTGGGGATGCGTCGCTGCTGGCAGCATGACATGGCGTGACAGTCAGGCAGCAGGCGGAGGTGTTCTCCGACGGGAACGCCACGCACCGCCCGCAAGCCACCCCCAAGGGTGAGCGGCGGCGCCGTGCGTTGATCAGCGCCGCGGCTGACCTATTGCGGGACAACGGTATTGATGCGGTGCGGCATCGTGCGGTGGCGCAACGCGCCGGCCTGCCGTTGGCATCCACCACGTATTACTTCTCCTCGCTGGAGGACCTCATCGCCCGGGCCGTCGAGCATGCGGGGACCCACGAGTTGGAACAGATCCAGGAACGGCTGTCGTTGGTTCAATATCGGCGCCGCGGTGCCGCCGCCACCGCCGAGGCTGTGGTGGACCTGTTGTTCGGCACGCCGGGCTTCGGCGCCGGGGAACAGCTGGTGTCGCGATACGAGCGGGAACTGGCGTGCAGTCGCCATCCCGAACTGCGCGAGGTGCAGCAGCGGTTGCGGGAACAACGCGACGACGCCGTGGCCCAGGTGGTGCGCCGGTCCGGTCGGTCCATTGACAACGACCGTGTCGCGGTGCTGATTTCGACGGTTGATGGAGCCATGGTGGGGGCACTCACCGAGGCCGCGATCAGTCCGACGGCGACAGCGACGTCAATGCTGGTGGACGTCATCGACGTGCTTGCTCCCCTGGAAGCAGAACAGCTGGCGGAGTCGGTTTCGGCCGATGAGGCTCTTGGGCGAAGAGCATGGATCTAGCCCCCATAGACTCTAGTCGTGCAAATCCCTAACGTTCTGGCATCTCGGTACGCGAGCGATGCCATGGTTCAGCTCTGGTCGCCGCAGTCAAAGGTGGTGCTGGAGCGCCAGTTGTGGATCGCGGTGCTGCGCGCACAACGCGATCTGGGCATCGACGTTCCCGACGGCGTCATCGAGGACTACGAGCGCGTGGTCGAGGACGTCGACCTGGACTCGATCTCGGCCCGCGAGCGGGTCACCCGCCACGATGTGAAGGCCCGCATCGAGGAGTTCAACGCGCTGGCCGGGCACGAGCACATCCACAAGGGCATGACGAGCCGCGACCTCACCGAGAACGTGGAGCAACTGCAGATCCGCCGGTCGCTGGAGTACGTGCACGCGCATGGCGTCGCGGTGGTGGCGCGGCTGGCGAGTCATGCCGTCGAGTACCGGGATGTGGTGATGGCGGGGCGTAGTCACAACGTGGCCGCGCAGGCAACCACATTGGGTAAGCGGTTCGCATCGGCGGCCGACGAGACGCTGATCGCGCTGACCCGGCTGCGGGAGCTTCTCGATCGGTATCCGTTGCGGGGGATCAAGGGCCCGATGGGCACCGGGCAGGACATGCTGGACCTATTCAACGGGGATACCGAGAAGCTGGCGGAGCTGGAAGAGCGTGTGGCTGGCTTCTTGGGCTTCTCCAGCACCCTGACGAGCGTCGGCCAGGTGTATCCACGCTCGCTGGACCACGACGTGGTGTCGGCGCTGGTGCAACTTGGTGCCAGCCCGTCCTCGCTGGCGCACACCATCCGCCTGATGGCCGGGCACGAGCTGGTCACCGAGGGCTTCGCGCCCGGGCAGGTCGGCAGCTCGGCGATGCCGCACAAGATGAACACCCGAAGTTGCGAACGCGTCAACGGCCTGCAGGTGATTCTGCGCGGATATGGCTCCATGGTTGCGGAACTGGCTGGGGCGCAATGGAATGAAGGCGATGTGTTCTGTTCGGTGGTGCGCCGGGTCGCGCTGCCCGACGCCTTCTTCGCCGTCGACGGGATGATCGAGACCTTCCTGACGGTGCTCGACGAGTTCGGTGCGTATCCGGCGGTGATCGACCGTGAGCTGCGTCGCTACCTGCCGTTCCTGGCGACCACCAAGGTGCTGATGGCGGCGGTTCGTGCCGGGGTCGGCCGCGAGGAGGCTCACGAGGTCATCAAGGAGCACGCCGTCGCGACGGCGCTGGCGATGCGCGAAAAGGGTGCCGAGCCAGATCTTTTGGGATTGTTGGCCGATGACCCGCGGCTGCCGTTGGACAGGGCTGCGCTGGAGGCCGCGCTGGCCGACCGCGCTTCGTTCACCGGGGCGGCCGCCGATCAGGTCGATCGGGTGGCAGCTGACGTCGAGGCGCTGGCGGCCGACTATCCGGATGCCGCCGTGTACAGCCCGGGTGCCATTCTGTAGGGCATGAGCTGCGCGGCTCTTGCTGGAATTGACCTGACCGACCTGGACAACTTCGCCGGTGGATTCCCGCACGCCCTGTTCGCGCGGCATCGACGCGAGGCGCCGGTGTACTGGCATGAACCCACCGAGAACACCCCTGACAACGAGGGTTTCTGGTCGGTGGCCAGCTACGCCGAAACCTTTGAGGTGCTGCGTGATCAGGTGACGTACTCGTCGGTGACCGGAGGTGATCGCGCCTACGGCGGCACGTTGATCCAAGATCTGCCGATCGCCGGGCAGGTGCTCAACATGATGGACGACCCGCGGCACCGCCAGATCCGCAAGCTGGTGAGCTCGGGTTTGACCCCGCGGATGATCCAGCGCGTCGAGGACGATCTGCGGGTGCGGTGCCGGATGCTGTTGGACTCGGTGCAACCGTCGGTGCCCTTCGACTTTTTGGTGGACATCGCCGCGGAACTGCCCATGCAGATGATCTGCATCCTTTTGGGCGTACCGGAGTCGGATCGACACTGGTTGTTCGAAGCGGTCGAGCCCAGTTTCGACTTCGGCAAGGCGCGCCGGTCGCAGGTCACCAGTTCGCTGGGTGATCCGAGTTCTGGTATGTACCAGTATGGTTCGGAGTTGATCGCGTTGAAGCGCTCTCGGCCCGGCGACGACATGTTGTCGGTGGTGGCCAATGCGACAGTCGACGATCCGGATGCGCCCGCGTTGTCGGATGCCGAGCTGTACCTGTTTTTCTATCTGCTGTTCAGTGCGGGCGCCGAGACGACGCGCAACGCCATCGCCGGTGGTCTGTTGGCGCTGCTGGAGCATCCCGGCGAATTCCATTCCCTGCGTGCGAATCTTGAGCTGGTGCCGACAGCGATCGAGGAGATGCTGCGCTGGACGTCCCCGTCACCGTCCAAGCGCAGGACGGCGACCACCGATGCCACGTTGGGTGGACAGGACATCGCGTCCGGGCAGAAGGTGGTGGTCTGGGAAGGCTCAGCCAACCGCGATGCGCGGGTGTTCGACCGTCCCGATCAATTCGATATCACGCGCAAACCCAATCCCCACTTGGGTTTTGGACAAGGTGTGCATTTTTGTCTCGGTGCGCGTCTGGCCCGTCTGGAGCTGCGGGTGGTCTTCGAGGAGATGCTGCCGCGTTTCACGTCGGTGCGGCTGGCCGAGCCGGTGGAGTGGACCCGCAGTAACCGGCACACCGGCATCCGGCACCTGGTCGTCGCGGCCTCCTAACCCGCCGACACGCCGTGTTGTGGCGGGTTCGTATCGCACCTGTTCGCCATAAGCGGGCGTGTCGAAACTAGGGGGTGCGCCACTGTTTGGGTGCGCTGATACCCGTCGCCTTCAATTCGATGGCAGCCAAGCCACGTATCGCGGCGGCATCCTCAGCGCGCCACGCAGCCACCGGATCGGCGGTGACCACCGCGAGCTTCTTCAGCGGCCGGTTCGCCAGCGCCCGCAGGGCCAGCAGTTGTTCACCGGCGGGGGTGGCCGCGAGCTGAACCGCCACCAGCTTGCGGCGAAAGAACCTGATCCGTAGAAAGATCCACGGCCCGGCGAAGGCCAGGATGGGTGGCGCGGCGACAGCGATCGCCAAAACGACCGCCAGCCAGGTCGCGGTGGTGTCCAGATTGTGGCCGGCCCCGGCCAAATCGGCGGCCGCCTCACTGGCCGCGCGCAGCGGTCCACCCACCTTGTCGCCTACCAACGGAATCCTGTGCGCGCTGTCGCCGGCGGAGTTCAGGTTGTCCGAAATGCCGTCGGCGCCGTCCTTCACCTGGCGGCCCACCGCCGCGATCGTCGACACGGATGCGTGTACAGCAAGCCCGACGAACACCCAGATCGTGGTCCAGATCGCGACCGCTACGTCGCTGAACAGTTGGCCGAGCAACCGTCCCGGCCGGGTCGAGTAGGGCAAGAGTCGCATGAATCGTAGGATGGCACGATGCGTCCTCCGCTGTCCGATTACCAGCATGTGGCCAGCGGAAAGGTCCGTGAGCTGTACCGAGTCGACGACGAGCACCTGCTGTTCGTCGCCACCGACCGAATTTCCGCGTTCGATTTCATCCTGGATACGCCGATCCCCGACAAGGGACGCATCCTCACCGCGATGAGCGTGTTCTTCTTCGGGCTGCTGACCGTGCCCAACCATCTGGCCGGGCCGCCCGACGATCCGCGCATTCCGGAGGAGGTGCTGGGCCGGGCGCTGCTGGTGCGACGGCTCGACATGCTTCCGGTGGAATGCGTGGCACGCGGATACCTCACCGGATCCGGACTGCTGGACTATCAGCGCACCGGCGCGGTCTGTGGACACACGTTGCCGCAGGGCCTCGGCGAGGCCAGCAGGCTGGATCCGCCGTTGTTCACCCCGGCGACGAAGGCAGATATCGGTGAGCACGATATGAATGTCGACTTCGCCGCGGTGATAGATCTGGTCGGTGGAGTGCGTGCCAACCAGCTGCGCGATGAGACCATCAAGATCTATACCCGGGCGGCGGCACACGCGCTGCACAAGGGAATCATCCTGGCCGACACCAAGTTTGAATTCGGCGTCGATATCGAAGGCACCCTGGTCCTAGCCGACGAGGTATTCACCCCGGACTCGTCCCGCTACTGGGATGCCGCCAACTATCGGCCCGGCGTGGTGCAGGACAGCTTTGACAAGCAGTTTGTCCGCAATTGGCTCACCAGTGCGGAATCGGGATGGGATCGCGCGTCGGACACCCCGCCACCGCCTCTACCTGATGAGGTGGCGGCGGCCACACGTGAACGTTATATCGAGGCATATGAACGTATTTCGGGGCTGAGCTTCGCCGATTGGATCGGCCCGTCGGCGTGAGCGGGCCCGTACGCCCGCCCGCCGCGAACCGCATCGATACTTTGCGTGAGTATCACGGAGACACCTTCGTAGACCCCTACGAATGGATGCGCGAGAAGGAGAGCCCCGAGGTCATCGCGCACCTTGAGGCCGAGAACGCCTACGTCGATGACCAACTCGGCCATCTCAAGGGGCTGCGCAACAGCATCTTCGGCGAGATCAAATCGCGCACCAAGGAGACGGACCTTTCGATTCCCACCCGGATGGGGCAATGGTGGTACTACGCCCGCAGCTTCGAGGGGAAGCAGTACGGCGTTCATTGCCGTTGTCCGATAGGTGATCCGGACAACTGGACGCCCCCAGTGCTCGATGAGGACGTTCCGGGTGAGCAGATCCTTCTCGACGGCAATCTGGAAGCGCAGGGCCACGACTTCTTCTCGTTGGGGGCCGCGACCGTCAGCCCGGACGGAAACACGCTCGCCTACTCGGTCGATGTCGTCGGCCACGAGATGTACACGCTGCGGTTCAAGGACCTGCGTACCGGCGAGATGTACCCGGACGAGATCGCCGATATCGGCGCAGGCGCGACCTGGGCGATGGACAGCCGCACCCTTTACTACCCCGTGATCGATGAAGCCTTCCGGCCGTACGCCATTCGCCGCTACACCATGGGTAGCGGCGAAGAATCCGTGGAGGTGTTCACGGAACCCGACGAGCGATTCTGGATCGGGGTGGGTCGCACCCGCAGTGACCGCTTTGTCGCCATCAGCGTGCATTCGTCGGTAACCTCCGAGATCCTGATCGGCGATGCCAGCGATCCCGCCACCGATTTCTCGCCAGTCTGGTTGCGCCGCACCGGTATCGAGTACACCGTCGATCACATTGTGGTTGGGGGTGAGGATCGACTCCTGATCTTGCACAACGATGGCGCCGTGAATTTCGCGCTCGCCGAGCTGCCGGTCGCCGCGCTGGCGGACGGGCCAGCCGAGCCGGCGTTGGCGCGCAACCTGATCGCTCACCGTGACGATGTGCGCCTGGACGGTGTGGAGGCCTTCGCGGAACGGTTCGTGATCGGCTATCGACGAGAAGCATTGCCGCGCATACAGGTATGGCCGATCAACGCGGGCGGATACGGTGCGCCGCAGGAGGTCGAGTTCGACTCCGAGCTCATGCTGTCGGGGCTGGGCGACAACCCCGAATGGAACTCGCCGCTGTTACGGGTCGGTTGTACATCCTTCATCACCCCGACTCGCGTCTACGACCTCGATGTGCACACCGGGGAACGCACGCTCCTCAAGGAGCAACCGGTTCTTGGTGGCTATCACCGCGAGGACTATGTGGAGCGGCGCGAATGGGCGCTGGCCGAGGACGGCACCCGGATACCGCTGTCGGTGGTCCACCGCAGAGACACTCGTGAACCCGCGCCGACACTCCTATATGGGTACGGCGCATACGAGATGTGTGAGGACCCGCAGTTCAGCATCGGGCGTCTCTCGCTGCTGGACCGTGGGGTGGTGTTCGTCATCGCCCACGTGCGTGGTGGCGGTGAGATGGGCCGCCTCTGGTACGAGGACGGCAAGATGCTGCACAAGAAGCACAGCTTCAGCGACTTCGTCGCGGCAGGTAGGCATCTCATCGACACCGGAGTTGCCTTGCCCGATCGGCTTGTCGCCTGGGGAGGCAGCGCGGGCGGGCTGCTGGTGGGCGCCGCGGTGAACCTGGCACCCGAGCTGTTCGCCGGGGTGCTGGCGCAGGTGCCCTTCGTCGATCCCGTCACCACCATCTGTGATCCGTCACTACCGCTCACCGTCACCGAGTGGGATGAGTGGGGAAACCCGTTGGAAAACAAGGATGTGTACGACTACATCAAGTCGTACTCGCCCTACGAGAACATCCGTGCCGCTGACTATCCGAGCATCCTCGCGATGACTTCACTGCATGACTCTCGAGTGCTGTACGTCGAACCCGCCAAATGGGTGGCGGAGTTGCGGCACACCACCACCGGTGGGCGTCCCATCCTGATGCGCACCGAGATGACGGCCGGGCACGGCGGTATCAGCGGGCGTTACGAGCGTTGGAAAGAGAGCGCCTTCCAGCTCGCCTGGATACTCGATGTTCTTGGGGCAGAAGGGTAGATATCGAATGTCTGACGAGGTCGTCGTCGTCACCGGTGTCGGCGGCATGGGCAAGGTCATCGCCCGCCGTCAGGGCATCGGTAAGACACTGCTGATCGCCGACTACAACGAGCAGGCACTGCAGGCTGTCGTCGATGAATTGAAGGCCGACGGACACAACGTCATCGGGCGGCGAGTCGACGTTTCCTCGCGTCAGTCGGTGTCAGGGTTGGCCGAAGCCGCTGCGGCGCTGGGACGGGTCACTCAGGTGGCGCACACCGCCGGTCTTTCGCCGGCACAGTCGCCGACGGCGGCCATCCTGGCCGTCGACCTGGTGGGTGTGGCCTTGGTGGTAGAGGAGTTCGGCAAGATCGTCGCCTCCGGCGGTGCGGGGGTGGTGATCGCCAGCATGGCCGGGCACATGCCGTTGGAGCTCACCGCCGAGCAGGAGCAGGAGCTGGGTTCCGTCGGTGCCGAGGATCTGCTGGAGTTACCCTACGTACAGAGCATTGAGTATCCTGCGGCGGCGTACCAATTCTCCAAGCGCGCCAACCATATTCGCGTTCGATTCGCCGCACGTGGGTGGGGAGGGCGGGGAGCTCGCATCAACTCGATAAGCCCGGGAGTGGTGTCCACCAAGATGGGACACCAGGAACTTACCTCGGAGACCGGTGCCATCACGAAGGCCATGGTCGACGGTTCGGCGTCCGGGCGGATTGGCACATCCGACGATATTGCGGCGGCGACGGCATTCCTGCTGGGGCCGGAGTCGACCTACATCACCGGAACCGATCTATTGGTCGACGGCGGAGTCATCGCCGCGGCGCGCTCCGGCCAGTTGTTCAGCTGATCGCCGAATCAGGACCGGATGGTCTTCGCGCGAGCTGTTCATCCATATCTTCCAGGGTCCTGCCTTTGGTCTCCTGCACCCAGCGGGCCACAAACCCCAAGGACAGCAGCGCACATACTGCGTAGAACCCGTAAGCGATTCCCAATGCGTCGCGTAGCCCGGGGAACGTGACCGTCACCAACCAGTTGGCTGCCCAGTTTCCCGCGGTGGCCAAACCCATGGCCGCTGCCCTGATTCGGTTGGGGAAGATCTCACCCAGCAGCACCCAGACCACCGGACCCCAGGACATTCCGAATGCCACCACAAACAGATTGGCGGCCACCAGCGCAACGGGCCCGGCGATAGGTCCCAGGTGCGGCTTGCCGTCGACCATGGTGGCCGAGCTGAAGACGATCGCCATGGTGCCCAGAGTTGCCGCCATGCCTGCCGAACCGACGAGCAACAGGGGCTTGCGGCCGACCCTGTCGATGAGCGCTATGGCCACCAGCGTGGTGGCGATGTTGGTGATCGAGGTGATCACCGTGATGGTGAAGGACGAGCTCTCGCCGAACCCGACGGCCTGCCACAGCACATTTGAGTAGTAGAAGATCACGTTGATGCCGACCAGCTGCTGAAACACCGCCAATGCCACACCAATCCACACGATGGCGTACAGACCGCCGGTGGGCTTGCGTAGGTCACGCCACGAGGGCGCGGTGCCCTGATCGAGTGTCTCCTGGATTCGGTCGATCGTGATGTCCAGGTTCTTTTCCCCGAGCAGCCTCGTCAACACCGTGCGCGCTTCGGGAATACGGTGCGTGGCAATGAGATAACGAGGTGACTCGGGGATGGTGAATGCCAGTGCGCCGTACACCAGCGCAGGTAGTGCCATCGCGAGGAACATCCAGCGCCACGCGGGCAGGCCCAACCACAAGTCATCGCGAGAGCCACCCGCGAGGTGTGCCAATAGCCAATCGATGGTGAGGGACAAGAAGATCCCCGTGACAATCGCCAATTGCTGCAGCGAGCCCAATCGTCCGCGGATATGCGAGGGAGAGGTTTCGGCGATATAGGCCGGTGCGATCAGGGACGCGACACCCACTCCCACGCCGCCGATTACGCGAAAGACGACGAGCAGCTCGACGTTCGGCGCGAGACCGGCACCCACTGC
The DNA here is from genome assembly GCF_001853795.1 of Mycobacteroides franklinii. NCBI lineage: Bacteria > Bacillati > Actinomycetota > Actinomycetes > Mycobacteriales > Mycobacteriaceae > Mycobacteroides > Mycobacteroides franklinii. The sequence continues at coordinate 1,233,824 of NZ_MLIK01000004.1, read as the reverse complement.
GCTCACCAGAAACAAGGCGGCGGCGATCTTCATGACCGCCACCCGGCCGATACGGTCGGCGATGCGGCCGGCAGTCATGGCGCCAAGGGCAGCTCCTATGAGGGCGGAGGCGACCGCGAATCCGAGCTCGGCGTCACGGATGGCGAACTCGTCCTGAATCGCCTGGACCGCGCCATTGACGACGGCGCTGTCGTACCCGAAGAGGAGTCCTCCCAGGGCGGCCACCGACGCGATCCGCAGGGCACTGCGGCCCGAGGAGAATTCGTCCTCCTCGCTCATATATGACCTCCGCAACTTTGCTTGGTGTTCAAACAGTCAATCATCGCTACCCCGGTACCGTGGGAGGCATGACCGATCTCGCCTCGATCTCGTTGACCGCCCTGGACGGCTCGCCGCTGTCACTTGCCGATTTCGGCGATAACGCCGTGCTCGTCGTCAACGTCGCGTCCAAATGCGGTCTCACCCCGCAGTACGCGGCCCTGGAGAAGTTGGCCAGCGACTACGGCGACCGTGGGTTGACGGTGCTCGGGGTGCCCTGCAATCAGTTCATGGGCCAGGAACCGGGTACGGCGGAGGAGATTCAGACCTTCTGTTCCACCACCTACGGCGTGAGCTTTCCGTTACTGGAGAAGACCGACGTCAACGGGGACAGCCGTCATCCGCTGTACACCGAGCTCACCAAGACGGCCGATGCCGAAGGTGCCGCCGGGGACGTGCAGTGGAACTTCGAGAAGTTCTTGATCGCGCGGGATGGCTCGGTGGTCAATAGATTCCGGCCGACGACGGTGCCGGACGCTCCCGAGGTGATTGCGGCCATAGAGAAGGAGCTGGGCTAGCGCCTAGAGCGTTCTTTTCGATGCGGGGTGTCTGACACCTTGTGTACATCTGACGTTGCCACACTGAAGGCATGGCAGGACAGCTGCTGGTATCGGTGTCGGGAATCTGCGATCGCACTCTCGACGAGATTGCTGTGTTCACTGAGGAAATGGACCGGCGGTCAATCCCGCTGTCATTTCTGGTGGCTCCCCGTTTGAAGGGTAAGTACCGCCTCGTGGAGGACCAGCCGACGGTCGATTGGCTTGCCGCGCGCCGCTCTCGGGGTGACGCCATCGTTCTGCACGGATACGACCAGGCCGCCACCAAGAAGCGTCGCGACGAGTTCGCCGCATTGCCCGCGCATGAGGCCAACTTGCGTCTGATGGCCGCGGACCGCGTGATGGAGCAGACCGGGTTGCGTACGCGTCTCTTCGCGGCGCCGGGTTGGATGGCATCGGCAGGAGCCATAGAAATGCTGCCGCGCAACGGTTTCCGTCTGAACGTCGGTCTGTCCGAGATTGCCGATCTGGTGCATGGCACCTCGGTGCGCGCGCGGGTGCTGGGCATCGGCGAGGGCTTTCTCTCCGAGCCGTGGTGGTGCCGGATGCTGGTGCTGTCGGCCGCGCGCACTGCCCGTCGCGACGGTGTGGTGCGGGTTGCGATTTCGGCCAAGCATCTGCGTAAGCCCGGCCCGCGACAGGCCATGATCGACGCCATTGACCTGTCACTGCTGCACGGTGCGGTGCCCGGTATTTACCAGTGGTTGCCCAAGCAGGTATTGCACAGCGTGGCCTAGGGTCCACGATTTTGCTGTATCTCCCAGGGATCGGCCCGGGGGTGGCCGCGTCTCCGCTGCGGTGGCAGCGGAGAAATGACGTCACCTGTCTGCATATCGGCACTGTCCGGGCCCAATACGATCATGGCTTTGTGCTTTCACCGCAAGGAAGTTGGACCTTTTAATCCTCAATCGTCCCGGCTACGGTGAACCGGTGAGTGACACGAGTACCGATGTCATTGTCGTGGGCGCGGGTCTGTCGGGTCTGGTGGCGACCTGTGAATTGGTGGACCGCGGCAAGAGGGTCATCATCGTCGAACAGGAGAACGCCGCCAATCTGGGCGGGCAGGCGTATTGGTCTTTCGGTGGTTTGTTCTTCGTCAACAGTCCCGAACAGCGTCGCATGGGGATCAAGGATTCCCACGAGCTGGCCCTGCAGGACTGGTTGGGTACTGCCGGGTTCGACCGGCCGGAGGACCATTGGCCACGCCAATGGGCACACGCGTATGTGGACTTCGCTGCCGGAGAGAAACGAACCTGGCTGCGTGCCAGGGGGTTACAAACTTTTCCGCTGGTTTCCTGGGCCGAGCGCGGCGGCAAGGATGCGCTGGGTCCGGGTAACTCCGTGCCGCGATTCCACATCACGTGGGGTACCGGTCCCGGGCTGGTGGAGATCTTCGCCCGGCGGGTGCTCGCTGCCGTCGACCGTGGCCAGGTGCGCATCGCGTACCGGCACCAGGTCGATGAGTTGATTGTCGATCAGGGTGCCGCCGTGGGCGTTCGCGGCACGGTGCTGGAGCCATCGAGTGACGTGCGCGGTGTCGCGTCCTCGCGAACGGCGTTGGGAGAATTCGAGTTTCGCGGACAGGCCGTCATCGTGACCAGTGGTGGCATCGGCGGAAACCACGACCTGGTGCGGGCGAACTGGCCCGAGAGGTTGGGTCATGTGCCTTCTCAGCTGCTGACGGGTGTGCCTGCACACGTCGATGGCCGCATGTTGGGGATCTCGGTGGACGCCGGAGCCCACCTGATCAACCGTGACCGTATGTGGCACTACACCGAAGGCATTACCAACTACGACCCGATCTGGCCGGGCCACGGAATTCGCATCCTGCCCGGACCTTCGTCACTCTGGTTGGACGCCAAGGGATCTCGGATCCCGGCGCCACTGTTCCCCGGATTCGACACGCTGGGCACGCTCGAGCACATCTGTGGCAGCGGGCACGACTATTCGTGGTTCATCCTGAATGCGCGGATCATCGCCAAGGAGTTCGCGTTGTCGGGTCAGGAGCAGAATCCCGACCTCACGGGTAAGGATGTGCGTGGGGTGTTGCGGCGCGGTAAGGCGGGTGCGCCCGGGCCGGTGCAGGCGTTCATCGACAAGGGCGTCGATTTCGTCACCGCCACCAATCTGCCGGACCTCGTCGCCAGGATGAACGCGCTGCCGGACGTCACGCCTCTGGACTACGCCACTGTCGCCCAACAGGTGACGGCGCGCGACCGCGAGGTGGCCAACCCGTTTGGCAAGGATCCGCAGATCGCCGCCATCCGTGCCGCACGTGGCTATCTCGCCGACCGGTTCACCCGCGTGGTGGCTCCGCACCGGCTCACCGATCCCAAGGCCGGTCCGCTCATCGCGGTGAAGCTGCACATCCTGACACGAAAGACGTTGGGCGGTCTGGAAACCGATCTCGATTCGCGTGTTCTGCGTGCCGACGGCAGCTGCTTCGAAGGCCTGTATGCGGCCGGGGAGGTTGCCGGATTCGGTGGCGGCGGTGTGCACGGTTATCGCGCGCTGGAGGGCACGTTCCTGGGCGGCTGCATCTTCAGTGGACGGGCCGCGGGCCGGGGCGCCGCCGAAGACATCGGCTAGTCACCTGCCGACTGGGTGGGCTTAGAAGGTGACCGCATCCTCGTGCGGCAGCACCTGGAAGTCCGCGTCGGACATCTCCCGAAAACGCGTGTAGAAGAACGGGTATGCGGCCTCTTGCAGAATGCCCTGGTGAATCGGCACTGCCCGGGCCGGGTTGACCGCGCGCAGATACTCGATCGCCTCGGACACCTTCATCCACGGCGCCGCGGCGGGCAGCGCCAGCACGTCGACGTCCTCGCCGGGGGCGAAGAGCGCGTCACCGGGATGCATGAGGCGCGCGGCATGCTCACCGTCGCCGATCAGATACGAGGTGTTGTCGATGAGCGGGATCTCCGGATGAATCACCGCGTGCTGCCCGCCCACCCCGCGCACCGTCAGCTCCGCGACGGTGAAGCTGTCGCCGGCATGCACCGCCTGCCACGGCTCGCCCAGCTGCGCTGCGGTCATGGGGTCGGCATAGAGCGCCGCCCCGGGGTTCGCCTCGACCAGCGCGGGCAGCCGTTGTAGGTCCACGTGGTCGGGGTGCTGATGGGTGATCAAGATGGCTGACAGACCGGTGATCCCTTCGAATCCGTGCGAGAAATTGCCCGGATCGAACAGCAGAGTGGTGTTGCCGAAATCGGCCAGCAGGCACGAATGCCCGAAGTGGGTCAGCTGCATGAGGGGAGTCTAGGCGGGATGTGTCCGGGCCCACACGGTAAAGTCAGTCCGTGGCCCGAGTCGTCGTAAACGTCATGCCGAAACCCGAGATCCTGGACCCGCAGGGACAAGCGATCGTGGGCGCACTCGCCCGCCTTGGCTATGCCGGCGTGGCAGACGTCCGGCAGGGCAAGCGCTTTGAGTTGGAATTTGACGGAGAGATCGGCGATTCCGACCTGGAGTCCATCGCCGAGGCGTTGCTCGCCAACACCGTTATCGAGGACTGGGAAATCGTGCGGGAGTCCGAATGACCCCACGCATCGGTGTCATCACGTTCCCCGGCACCCTCGATGACGTTGACGCCGCGCGCGCGGCCCGGCTCTCCGGTGCCGAGGCCGTCTCGCTATGGCATGACGATGCCGACCTGAAGTCAGTCGACGCGGTGATCGTGCCCGGTGGCTTCTCCTACGGTGACTACCTGCGTGCCGGGGCCATCGCGCGGTTCGCCCCGGTGATGCGTTCGGTGGTGGACGCCGCCGCGCAGGGTCTGCCAATCCTGGGCATTTGCAACGGTTTCCAAGTGCTGTGCGAGGCCGGGCTGCTGCCCGGCGCGCTGGCCCGTAACGCCGGACTGCACTTCGTATGCCGGGACGTCTGGCTGGGTGTCGACGCCAACAACACCGCCTGGTCGTCCCGGTACGAGCAGGGCGCCGATATCCTGGTGCCGCTGAAGTCCGGTGAGGGCCGTTACGTGGCCTCCGATGCGGTGCTCGATGAGCTCGAGGGTGAGGGCCGCGTCGTCTTCCGCTACCGCGAGAACCCCAACGGGTCGATGCGCGATATCGCCGGGATTTCCTCGGCCAACGGCCGCGTGGTGGGGCTCATGCCGCACCCGGAGCACGCCACCGAGGCGCTGACCGGGCCCAGCGACGATGGGCTCGGGATTTTCTACTCGGCGCTCGACGCCGTGCTGACCGCGTAAATCCTGCCCGCCAATAGGCGTTTGCTGACGGCTCACGTAGCGGCCGTGCGACACTGCCCGTCTTAGTGGCTCATTGCATCGCGCGTCCTCGTACGCAGCGGTTTTCCGGCAATGGATGGCAAAGCCCCAACCAGTGCCTATCTGCGTATTTGCTGTGCAGTTGCGCAGATGTCCGTTCTTGCAGCTATGCTCCCACCAATTGCGGAGGGAGTGTGTCTATGGGTCAGGCAATCAGGGTTAGATGGCGGGTCGCGGCGCTTGTCCTATCGGTTGCGGTCGCCTGTCTTGGGTTCGCGGGACCGGCGACGGCCGACAGCGACTTGGCCGACAAGCCAAGCTCTCAGTTGATGTCCCTGCTTCCGGACGACGCCATCCCGGCGGACTGGAAGGTGGAGAAGGACGACCTCGCCGGCGCAACCAGCAGCGGTGACCAATTGTGTCACCAGGCTGGCGACGCGAATGGCGCCAAGGTTAACTTTCTCGTCCGGTTGCAAGCGTTGTCGCACTGTACGGAATCGGTCGATGTCCTTTACGGCAAAGAGAACCCTGGGGTCGACATGATCGCCTGGGCCAAGTCCATCGTGCCCGCGCAGGGGTTCAACACCCTGGAGACGGGCACCGCGTCGGTGCAGATTTCGTCCGCCCCCGGCCCGAACACCGCGCCCTATCCGTCGGTCACGGCGCTGATGCGGCCGACCGACATGGACCAGGAGATTCCCGGGCAGCTGGTGACGTGGGTCCGAGTTCGTGGGCTGCTGGTTGTCGTGCGATCGTTCGCGTGGGATGTAGGTGAGGGGCGGGCGCGGCTCGACCAGGTGGTGCACTCGGCGATCGGCAGAATCAAGGCCGTGTGATCCTCCCGTTGTCCGCCTTTGGGCGACAAGCAAGATAACGAATTGTTTTGTCGCTCAAAGGCGGGCACACATCAGTGCGTTGAGAGACCGACCCGCCTAGGGCAGCAGCGCGACCGACGCCTCGGCGGTGTAGCTCAGGAACGTCAAGGTCTCCTGCAGGTAGAGCTGCACGCTCTCGGCGTCATGGGACAGGTAGCCGATGGTGACATCGGTGCCCAGCTGTAGGTCGAAGTCGCCGCCGCGGCAGCTCAACACGAACGCCCCGTCAATGGCCGGCGCCCAGAGAATCTCGCCGGTCACCAGCCGGCCAAGATGCTCGCGGATGGGGTACCCGCGATCGGAGGCCTCGCTGACCTTCGTGTACTCCTCGGCCGACAGCAGCACCGAATACGGACCGTCGACACCGGCCAGGCGCAGTTCCGAGAGCGCCTGCGCGACGATGTCGGGGTACTCGCGGACATCTTCGGGCAGCTTGAGTTCGGGGTTGGAGCTGGACTCGCGGATGCCGACGATCGAAGCGGCCGGGTATCCCTCGAAGATGGCACGGTCCTCGGCGAACGCCAGCTTCTTGGCCGCCGCCTTGACCGGGTCCCAATCGGAGTCCTGTGAGCCCCGCTCGACATCGTCGATGGCCGAGCGGGTGATGGTGAACGGAACGCGGAGCCGCACAAGTGGTTTGCTTTCGCGCAGATGGGCCTGCACACCGTCGGCGGGTGCCGCCACATCCAGTAGATGCCCGGTGCTCACGGCCGCACTGGAGGGGCCACCCGGTTCGCTGACGTCGACTACCCGGCGCCCGGCGATGTGGCGCTTGAAGGTGCGGGCGGCCTCGGTCTCGATCTCCGCCCAGGCCTCGTCGGTGATGGGTGCGAGTTCGCGGTACAGGTTGTTCATGACAACGATCCTTTCAGGCTGCCGATCGAAAGAGAACCTTGGTATCCAACAGATTTGGTGGCTGCCACGGTGGGCAGCGGTGGGGGAGCGTCGAGGAAATCGGCGGCCGGTGCAAAGAACAGTCCGCCGGTGACCGCGGTCGAGAAGTCCAGGATACGGTCGGTGTTGCCCGGTGGATCCCCGATAAACATGTTGCGCAGCATGCGTTCCGTGACGTCCGGGGTGCGCGAGTAGGCGATGTAGTACGTGCCGAACTCGGATTTTCCGAGCTCGCCGAAGGGCATGTTCCGCCGCAAGATCTGCAACTCGTTGCCCTCTTCGTCCTCGATGACATTCAGCGCCACATGGGAATTGGACGGCTTGACGGCATCATCGAATTCGATGTCATCGAGCTTGGTGCGCCCGATCACCTTCTCCTGCTCATCCACGGTGAGCGCGCTCCACGCGGCCATGTTGTGCAGGTATTTCTGGACGTGTACGTAGCTGCCGCCGGCGAAGTCCGCGTCCTCGGAACCGACAAGGGCAGCCGAGGCTGCCTCGTCGCCGTCGGGATTCTCGGTGCCGTCTACGAATCCCAGCAGGTCGCGGTTGTCGAAGTACTGAAAACCATGCACCTCGTCGGCGACGGTGACCGCACCCGCCAGCGTCGTGGTGATGCGGGTGGCCAGTTCGAAGCAGCGGTCCATGGTCGAAGCGCGGATATGGAACAGCAGGTCGCCGGGGGTCGCCGGAGCCACGTGCCGCGCGCCGCGCACCTCCTGGAAGGGCCACAGCCGGGCGGGCCGTGAACCGGAGAAGAGCCGGTCCCAGGCATCCGACCCGATGGCGGTGACCAGCGACAATCGCCGTGCCGGGTCGCGGAATCCGATGGCTCTCGCCAGGCCGGACAGCTCCGGCAGGGCGTCGTGAACTGCCTGTTCGGCGCCCTCGTTGACGGTCACCACCAGGAAGATGGCCGACGAGGACAGCGGTTCTAGGACGGCTTGCGGCACAGGATCGGGCACGCTTCGACCCTAGACCGTATCCGGTCAGCCATCATGGGAAGCGTGACCGCGACCGCAACAGGACTTTGCCAATTCATCGACGCCTCACCGTCGCCGTTTCATGCTGTGGACACCGTCGCACACCGCCTGCGCCAGGAAGGGTTCACCGAGCTGTCCGAGGCGCAACGGTGGCCCGGGCACGCCGGCGACTACTTCGTGGTGCGGTCCGGTTCGATTGTGGCCTGGCGCGGTATGGACATGGAAGACGAGAACGTGGCCTTCCGGGTGATCGGGGCGCATACCGACAGCCCGAACCTGCGGGTGAAGGCCAACGCCGATCGGGTGCAAGCGGGTTGGCCCATGGTCGCCCTGGAGCCCTACGGGGGTGCCTGGGTACAGACCTGGCTGGACCGCGATCTGGGCTTGTCCGGGCGGGTGCTGGTGCGCGATGGAGATGCGGTGCGGTCCACGTTGGTTCGCATCGATCAGCCGATCCTGCGGGTCCCGAACCTGGCGATTCACATGGTCAGTGCCGAGGAACGCAAGAAATGGGTGATCGACCCGCAGTGGCATGTGAACTCGGTGTGGAGTGGGAAGCGCAGCTTCGAGGAGTACATCGCCGAGCAGTTGGGGGTCGCCCCGGCCGATATCCTGGGGCGCGATCTGATGACGCACGACCTGACCGGCGCGGCGCTGGTGGGACCCGACGAGAGCCTGGTCAGTGCGCCCCGTTTGGATAACCAGGCCAGCTGCTATGCCGGCCTGGAGGCATTCTTGGCCGCCGAATCCAGTTCGACGACCGTGCTGGCACTCTTCGACCACGAGGAGATCGGTTCGGTCTCCGACCATGGCGCCCACTCGGATCTTTTGTCGACAGTACTGGAACGGATCGTGCTGTCCAGCAATGGAACCCGCGAGGATTTTCTGCGGCGAGCGGCCGCTTCGCTGATGGTCTCGGCCGATATGGCGCATGGCACCCACCCCAACTATCCGGATCGGCACGAACCGGGCCACCAGATCGGCGTCAACGCGGGACCGGTCATCAAGATTCACCCCAACGTGCGTTACGCCACCGATGGGCGGGGCACGGCGGCCTTCGCGCTGGCCTGCGAGCGGGCCGGGGTCCCCGTGCAGCGGTACGAACACCGGGCGGATATGCAGTGCGGCTCCACTATCGGTCCGTTCGTGGCATCACACACCGGCATTGTCACCGTGGACGTGGGTGCCGCGATGCTTGCGATGCACTCGGCACGTGAGCTGATGGGCGCGCACGACGTGCCGATGTACTCCGATGCGCTGCAGGCGTTTTTGGAGCTACCCGCTACATCGTGAAGCGCAGATTGGAGACGATCTTCCACCCCAGGTCGGGATCGCCGTCGAGGGTGAATCCGTTGCGGTTCGCGCTGGCACGTCCGCCCAGATGGCGAGCGAACTCACAGGTGTCCGCGGTGAGCGTCACCTGGGGGGTCTCGGAGAGTGTGGCCACGATGCGGGCCCGGTCCGGGATTTCGATGTTGATGGTCTGCGCACCAATTCCGGTGAGCACGAAACGGATCCGGCTACCTTGGGGTGCGCCGGCCCGCTTGCCCACCAGGAAAGGCAGCGCGTTGATCAGTTCGGCAAGGGCCGGTGTCACGGTCACCGGATCCGTCGGTGCGGGCAAACCGAGGCTGTCACGCACGTCCAATTCGTGCATCCAGCAGTCGAAGTCACGAATTTGCATGAACCGGCCATAACTTTCGGGCCCTACGGGGGTGGCGGTTTCGGCGTTGAACTGCTCTTGGGACAGGCCCTCCAGAATGGCCAGCCGGGCGCTGGTGACGGTGCGCAGGTCATTGAGCACCGCGACCGGTGGCAGCTTGCGGTAGTAGGTGAGCCAACGTTCGTTGAGGACGCCGACGGGATTGTGCACGTGCGGCAGATTCGCGACGGCCTCGTCGGTGCTGGGGATCGGGTCGCCCGAGAGCAGGCGCTCGGTACCGACCACATGCGCGAGGACATCCTTGACGGTCCACCCCGGCAACACCGACGGTGCGGCCCACTGGTCATCGGTCAGGCGCGCGCCCAACTCATCGAGCGCGGTCCACTCGGCGGCCAACGCGGCGACGACAGGCTGCTTGGCGACGATCGTGACGGTCATGGGGCGAGCCTACGAGAGTTAGCGCGGACAGGTTTCGAATTGGGCGCGCAGCTCGCCTTGCAGGGCCACATCGGGGGCAGTACTGGGCTGCGGCTCCCACACGCCCGTGGAGCAGCGTCCGGGACGGACCGTGATCTGGGCGTGGTCGATCGTGTACACGGTTGCCGTTCCTGACTTCTTGATCAGCTGAAGCTGTTCTTCCGCAACGTGATCCATGTTCCGGCCGGTCAGCTTAGTGAGCTGGATGCTGTTGCGGTCAGGCTGGTCACGGTTGCCTGGTAGCGGGCCCCGATTGAAGTCGCCGTCGACGGGCGCGATGGTGTCCAGGGCCTCCCACAAGTCCAGCTGCGCCGCGGTCGGCAGACCGTGGCCGGATCGGATGCTGGGTGGATCGTTGGCGTAGATCAAGGAGTTGGTGATTACCCAGTCGCTGGTGGAGCCGGGGAAGTCGGTGCCGAGCCTGCGCACTGCCGTGGCGAATTCGGTGGCGCCGATATCGTCCGGCCGTCGATCCTTGCCGTCGAACAACGTGACATTGAGGCTGGTGCCGGCGGGTCGGTCGTAGTCGGACGGCCACACCCGCCCGGTGATCTGGTGGCCGTATTCGCCCCGGGAAAGTTTCAGCCAGTCCTGCCACGGCGGCTCCGGGGTAGCAGCCGAGGGCCGCAGTTCGACATACATCGTGGAAAACAGGTGATTGCCCTCCGGCCAGCGTCTTACGTTGAGGGTCGCCGCCCAGGAGCGGAACGTGCGGGAATCGTGGATCTGGCCGGTGAAGACGCGCGTCAGTGCGGAGAGCTGATCGGCGGACGCTTCGCCGCGGACGTAGACGTCGAAGGTGGCACTGGCCGGTGCGGGGCCGCCGCTGTGGCTGATGGTGTGTGACACCGACGACACCCCCGCAAGCGATCGCAACGTTTCATCGATTCGGTCGGCGGTCCGCGAGCCGGTGAAATCGCAGCCGGCGACCAAGGATGCGACGCTGAGCACCAGAACGCCAAGCGCGCCGCCGCCCTGGCCGAACATTCTCATTGGTGGAGTATGCCGTCCCGGTGAGTCTCGGTGTCCTTGTCAGTCGGCATCAATACTGTTAGGGGATCGATCGAGAAGGGACCCATGATGGCCGAGACCAAGAGTGTTGTGGCGAATATTCAGGCCGCATTCGCCACCCGGACACCACCGGAAAAGATTGGTCTCGCGTTGACAGCGATCATCGTGCTGTTCCTGTTGGCCGATGCCGTGCCGAAGATCTTCGGAGCGCAGTTCGCGCGCACCGCGACGGAGGCGCTGGGCTTCCCGGCCTATCAGACAGCGCTGATCGGCTGGGTGCTGCTGGGATGCACCATCGTGTGGGCCATCCCGCGCACCGCGGTCCTCGGCGCGATCGGGTTGACGGCATACCTGGGTGGTGCGGTCACGATCGACATGCACGAGGAAGCGTGGTTCCCGGTCATCTTCGCCATCGGCTTCGGATTGTTGATCTGGGCGGCAATGATCCTGCGCCGGCGCGAATTGCTGAAGGTGCTGATCGGCTAGCGCGGGCAGGTCTCATATGTGGCGCGCATTTCCGCCTCGACTGCTGAACTGCGCAGTGAGGGAGGCATTTCCCCCATGCAACCGCCCAGCCACACAGTGACACTGGTCTTGTTGCCGTGTAATTCGTAGATACCGGGCTGGCCGAACTGCTTCAGCAGCTCCAGTTGCGCAAGCGCTAGGCCTCGCAGCTGCGCTTCGGTCGCTGTCGGGACCTCCGCGTACGTGGTGTTCAGATAGTGCCGCGCCGTGGAGTACTGGACGTCCTTTTGATCCTTGTGGGCAGAGCGCGCGGTAAACCTCGCGGAGGTCGGAGCGACCGCGTTGAGCCGTTCCCACAGTGCGACCACGCTGATATCGGGAAAGCCCTGCTCGGTGCTGAGAGCCGGGTATGCGCCGACGACAGGTCCTACCCGCCACGCGGCGTCGGACAAGGCCGCAAAGTCACCGGCGATCTGATGGAAGGCCGTCGTGATGTCCCGATAATCGGTAGTTCTGCCCGGTTGACTGCCCTTGATCGCGACATCCACTGTGACGCGCGGCGCGGGACCGGAGTAGGCGGTGGTTATGTCGGCGCTCCCGACGTTGGGCGATTGCCGCAACCGGACCCAATCGGCGAAGGGCGGCGCGGGTTGACGTTTGGCGTCTGCGTCGATGGCTGAGGTGACCTTGCTGCAGCTCGACGAGGTGTCTTGGGTTGTGCAGGGCGCCACGACAGTAAGCGTCACATCGTGCTGACTGAAGCCGACCTCGCGTACTCGCTTCGTGAACAGCTCCCAGATGGCCGACAGCTGGTCGGCGGTCACGTCGGGAACTACCGAGACCGTCAGGCCGAACCGCTGGCCCTTGGTGAAGACGTTGAAGTAGTCGTGGGTGGTCTCGGTGACGCCGGGAAGTGCGCGGATCTGCGTGGAGATCTGCTGTGACTCTTCGGTGCGTTGCGGCGCACACCCGGTCCCCAACAGGACCACGGCGACGGCAACTACGGTCCAGATACCTCGGTGCCCCCATTTCACAGCGCTCAGTATGCGCGCCTGGAGCGTTTGTCCAGGCCTGCACCGACCACATATAGAATCTTGTCGTGACTTCACGGGTTGACTCGGTCGATAACGCAGCATCCACTCCCGATCACCCGCAGCCATTCGCTGAACTAGGGCTCAAGGACGACGAGTACGCGCGCATTCGCGAGATCCTCGGTCGCCGTCCCACCGACGCCGAGCTGGCCATGTACTCGGTGATGTGGAGCGAGCACTGCTCCTACAAGTCCTCCAAGGTGCACCTGCGCTACTTCGGGGAGACCACCACCGAGGAGATGCGCTCGGCAATGCTGGCCGGCATCGGGGAGAACGCCGGTGTCGTGGATATCGGTGACGGATGGGCGGTCACCTTCAAGGTTGAGTCGCATAACCACCCGTCGTATGTCGAGCCCTATCAGGGCGCCGCGACGGGCGTGGGCGGCATCGTGCGCGACATCATGGCCATGGGTGCCCGGCCGATCGCCGTCATGGATCAGCTGCGTTTCGGTGCGGCCGACGCCCCCGACACCCGTCGCGTGTTCGACGGCGTGGTGCGCGGTATCGGCGGCTACGGAAACTCGCTGGGTCTGCCGAACATCGGCGGCGAGACGGTGTTCGACGCCTCGTATGCCGGCAACCCGTTGGTGAACGCGCTGTGCGCCGGGGTGCTGCGCAAGGAAGATCTGCATCTTGCCTTCGCTTCCGGCGCCGGTAACAAGATCATCCTGTTCGGCGCACGCACCGGGCTCGACGGTATCGGTGGGGTTTCGGTTTTGGCCTCGGAGACGTTCGGTGGGGACGAGGCCGACGGCGCCTCGCGTAAGAAGCTGCCCAGCGTGCAGGTGGGTGATCCGTTCACCGAGAAGGTGCTCATCGAATGCTGCCTGGAGCTGTATGCGGCGCATCTGGTGGTCGGCATTCAGGACCTCGGTGGTGCCGGACTGTCCTGCGCGACATCAGAACTTGCCTCAGCCGGTGACGGTGGCATGCACATCGACTTGGACAAGGTGCCGCTGCGGGCGACTGGTATGACACCGGCCGAGGTGCTCTCCAGCGAGTCCCAGGAGCGCATGTGCGCCGTGGTGACCCCGGAGAACGTCGAGGCCTTCATGGCGGTGTGCCGCAAGTGGGATGTATTGGCCACCGTCATCGGTGAGGTCACCGAGGGTGACCGGCTGCGGATCACCTGGCACGGCGAGACTGTCGTCGACGTGCCGCCGCGGACCGTCGCGCACGAAGGCCCCGTCTATCAGCGTCCGGTGGCTCGCCCCGACACCCAGGATGCGTTGATCGCTGACAGTGCAGCGGGATTGGCGCGTCCGGCCACCGCCGCCGAGCTGCGACAGACGCTGCTGGACATGATCGGCAGCCCGCACCTGTGCAGCCGCGCGTTCATCACCGAGCAGTACGACCGATATGTGCGCGGAAACACCGTGCTCGCCGAACACGCCGACTCCGGCGTGATCCGGGTGGATGAGCAGACCGGGCGCGGAATCGCGTTGGCCACCGACGCTTCTGGTCGGTACACGGTGCTGGATCCGTACCGCGGTGCGCAGCTGGCACTCGCCGAGGCGTACCGCAATGTGGCGGCCTCCGGCGCGACTCCGGTCGCGGTGACCAACTGTCTGAACTTCGGCTCCCCGGAGGATCCGGGCGTCATGTGGCAGTTCTCCGAAGCGGTCCGCGGCCTCGCCGATGGCTGTGTGACGCTGGGCATTCCGGTCACCGGTGGCAACGTCAGCTTCTACAACCAGACCGGTACCACCCCCATTCTGCCCACTCCGGTGGTCGGCGTCTTGGGTGTGATCGACGATGTAAATCGGCGCATCCCCACGGGATTCGGGACCGAGCCCGGGGAAACGCTGATTCTGCTGGGTGACACCGCCGACGAGTTCGACGGCTCCATCTGGGCCCAGGTGGCACACGATCATCTCGGTGGCACACCGCCGAAGGTCGACCTGGCCCGCGAGCAGCTGCTGGCGCAGGTTCTCACCGCCGCCTCGCGGGACGGGCTGGTGTCCGCCGCGCACGATCTGTCCGAGGGCGGGCTCATCCAAGCCGTCATCGAGTCGGCACTGGCCGGTGAAACTGGTTGCCGGATCCTGCTTCCGGAAGGAGCCGATCCGTTCGTGGCGTTGTTCTCCGAATCCGCCGGGCGCGTGCTGGTCGCCGTCCCGCGTACCGAAGAGAGCAGATTCATGTCGATGTGTGAGGCGCGGCAACTCCCCGCCGTGCGCATCGGCGTCGTCGATCAGGGTTCGGATTCCGTTGAGGTGCAGGGACAATTCTCGGTTACGCTGGCGGAGCTACGTGAGGTTCACGAGGGCGTGCTGCCCGGATTGTTCGGATGAGCGAGACTCCTGGAGTCCCGGTTACAACGAGCACCGTCGATCCCGATGATTGGATCGGCCGCAGTTGGCTGGCATTCCAGGAACTAGAGGAGCAACTCGAGCACCGGCACCCCTTGGTGGCCTGGGCATGGAATCTGCTGCGGCTGGATTTCTGCGGAATCGCCTTCGGGGCCTTGTTCTTCTGCCTGTCGCTGACGCCGTCGCTGATGCCCCGCACCTGGCTGTTCCAGGGGCTTATCGGTGGTGCCACCGCGGCCATCGGCTACGGCATCGGTGTCGCTCTCTCCAAACTGGTGCTGCGTTTTTGGCTTGGCCACCAGAAATGGTGGCCGCTGCGCGACCGGGTGATGGTGACCGTAAAGCTCGGAGTGGTGGTCCTCGGGGCGGTGTGCTCGCTGGCGATGATCGTGCCCGCTGCTCGGTGGCAGCGCCAGATCGCCGCGCTCATGGACACCCAGGGGCCGACGACGATGGAATACTCGAAGTCCTTTCTCGTCTCGATTGCCGTTGGTGCCCTGTTTATTTCGGTATCCCGGATATTGCGTGACCTGGTTCGGTTGCTGGCCCGGTTCCTCATCCGCCGCCTGCGGCTGAGCCAGGAAGTATCGCTGCTCATCGGCACTGCCATCGTTGCGGTGCTGGCGATCATGTTGTTCAACGGTGTTTTGGTGCGCGGATTCTTCTCCGCCGCCAACGCCTCGTTCGGCCCGCACAACGACACCACACGCGCCGGAGTCACCCAGCCGATCCAACCCGAGCGGTCCGGCAGTCCGGCATCGCTGTCCTCCTGGGAGAGCCTCGGATATGAGGGGCGCAACTTCGTCTCCGGTGGTTTGCACGCCGATGTGCTCTCCAGGGTGAACGGTCGCCCGGCCAAGGAGCCCATCCGGGTGTACGCGGGGCTGGAGACTGCCGATACCGCCGAGGGCCGGGCCGACATCCTGGTGCGGGAATTGGAGCGCACCAAGGCATTCGAGCGCAAGGTATTGGTGATCGTGCCGACCACCGGCACCGGCTGGGTAACGCCCGCTGCCGCCCGCGGTATCGAGCTTATGTACAACGGCGATACCGCGATCGTGGCCACTCAGTACTCGTTCCTGCCCAGCTGGATCTCGTTCCTGGCCGACAAAGAGAAGGCCCTGGCTTCGGGCAAGCTGTTGGTCGACAGCGTCCAGAAGCGCTGGGCTCAGCAGCCCGAGGGGCATCGCCCCAAGCTTCTCATCTACGGCGAAAGCTTGGGATCTTTTGCGGGGCAAGGCGCATTCGATGGTCTCGGTGACATACGTGCCGCCGGTGTCGACGGTGTGTTGTGGACCGGTCCGCCGAACTTCAGCCATATCTGGAACGAGCTGGTGTCCAAGCGTGACCGGGGCACGTTGGAAGCGCTGCCGGTGTACGACAGCGGATTCACCGCGCGTTTCGCGATAGGCCCCGATATCGACGCCCTTGCCAAACCGCCGTGGCAGAAGCCGCGGGTGCTGTTTGTGCAGCATCCGTCGGACCCGGTGACCTGGTGGTCCACCGATCTGCTGTTCAGCCAACCGGATTGGCTCAAGGAGGCGCCGGTGGGGGACCGGTCTGTCGCCATGCGCTGGTATCCCATCGTCACCTTCTGGCAGGTGGCCGCCGATCTGGCCAACGCTGTCGGAGTGCCCGACGGGCACGGCCACAACTACGGCATCTCATCGGTCAACGGCTGGGCCGCGATCGCTCCGCCGGACGGTTGGACCGCGCAGGACACCGAACGCATCCGGAAGGCACTCGACGACACCGCGTCGCTCGACGGCCCCGACACGTGACCTCTCGCGTCCGGGCACTTGCTCTGTCTATCGCGCTGGTGGGGTGGCCGGCGGTACTGGAGCGGGTTCCGCAGCGCTGGCGCCCCCTGATCGGGGCGGGCGCGAGCACGGCGCTGGCGGTGGCGGCCGGCACCCCTCTCGGGCTTCGGCGGCCCCAGCTGAGGGCGGGTCTGCGTCTCGGTGGCGTCGTCGCATCGACCATCGCCGTCGCGGTCGGTGCCTCACCCGTGCTGAAGCCGGTGCGCGCCTCGATGCGGGAGCGCGATATCGGGCTTCATCCCGCGGCGTGGCTCGGGTTGCACATTCCGGTGGGCACGGTGTGGTCCGAAGAGCTCGCGTTCCGTGGGGTGCTGCAGCCGATCGCCGTCGAAGCCTTCGGGGGCAGGCTGGGTGGTGTGGTGCAGGCGCTGGCCTTCGGGCTGGCTCATGTTCGGCCCGCGCGCGCCGTGGAAGACCCCATCGTGGCGACGGTGCTGGTCACCGGGTTGTTCGGTGGGCTGTTGGGCTGGCTGCGCGAGCGATCGGGCAGCGTGGCTGCGCCGATGCTGGCGCACCTGGCGCTCAACGAGGCCGGTGCGGTGGCAACCCTGTGCCTGGCTCGGCCGAATGTCGGCTAGGGCGAGAAAGTGCGAGCAACTGATACCAAAAGTGGACATTCGACGGAATACTGCACAGATGGCCTCGAAGTGGATGAACAGAGCCGGTGCAGCGCTGGCAGGAATGACCATCGCCGCCGGACTAGCACTGGCCGCACCCGCGGGCGCTGATGCCGGGCAGGGCGCCTCGTTGCCTGTATTCGTGCCGCACCCATCGGACTGGGCGCCGGACACCTCGGTATTCCCCTACAACATGTGGCAGAACCGGGCGAACGATGAGCAGTTCACCGCACTGCGGGATTCCTGCCAGTGGTTCAACGCGCAGTACGACACCCTGATGGGTTCGGTGTATGGATTCCAGAACTATCTGCGTGATCACCACGACGTCTGGGCGGCCTCGGGTTCGGACACCGTTGGCAATGTGGTGACCGCCAACCTGGATCAATCGGCGGCGTTCCTGGATCCGCGGGTGCATGCGCTGTACATCACCAACTACCCGGATCAGAGCCAGTATTCGCCGCTCTACAACGGTGACTCGTTCTATCACCTGTGGTTCCAGTTCACCCAGATCAGCGACAAGATCAAGCAGCAGTTGCCATCCGGGGTGATCAACGCAAACATCGCGACAGCGACCGTCTACGGCAACACCATTCGAGACTCGGGAATCTGCGGCGGGGCATAGGGCCCCGGACTCGGCCAGATAGGCTGGCGGACATGCCAGCTCGCGCACCGGATGCCGCCTCGACCCGGGCTGCCGTGCTTGCGGTGGCCGAATGGTTGCGTGACAAGCAGGCGCCGGAGCCGGCGCGTGGTGCCCTGGCGGACGCCGTCCGGTTCACCGCGCGAACCCTCGCGGCCGATGCGCCCGGCGCATCCGTGGAGGTGCGGGTGCCGCCGTTCGTTGCGGTGCAGTGCATCTCGGGTCCGCGACATACCCGGGGAACCCCGCCCAATGTGGTGGAGACCACCCCGCGTACCTGGCTGTTGCTTGCGACGGGGCTGCTGACCGTGGAGCAGGCAGTCGCCGACAGGGCCGTCACCGTGTCCGGATCGCGTGCCGCCGAGATCGCCGAATGGCTGCCGCTGGTGCCGCTTGGCTAGCGGAAGAACGGATACTCCTGCACCCAGTGGAATCCTCGGCTGCGCAGCGGCAAGCTGTTCGGATCCACCCGTTTCAGCATGATCGTTACGGGCGCGTGGTACATCGTTCCGCCCAGCATCAGAGAGTCGACGTTCGGCTGGCTATAGGTCAGGTCGGCGAAAGGCGCTTTCCCGCCGATCTTTCCGCCGGAGGTGTCCGAGGTATTCATGAGCAGCAGGTGGCCATCGTGGAACTCTGCGAGGGCTATCACAAGGTTGCCGTTCATGTGCTGGTATGTCGCCGTCCCGGGCTTGTCGAAAATGATTGTTTGCCAGCGATTCTCATCGGTAGCCAATGGTGGGACGTACGTTCCGTCGACGAAGAATGCCTGCACCGACCAGATGCCGTACAGCTCGGACTTGGGGCTGCCGCCTCCGTACTCATGCCAGGTCGCCCACCCGTCGTAGACGCCACCCAGCGCCACCCAGATGCCGATGGCCACCTGGCCCCAGGCCGCGGCGCGATTTCTGCGGTTGTCGGTGAACAGCGGTGGTTGCGTCAAGGGTTCGCTCGCACGTTGTCGCACAAAGACATTCAGGAGCCGTCCCAGGTAAGGGGTGAGCAGGACCACGCTCAGCAGTAATAGGTGTAATGACAAGAGTTTGACGGGAACGTCGAACGTCATGTTCATCAGGAAGACCTGGGCCATGCTCGCCAGGCTCAGCACCGAACCCAGCACCGCCGTCCGGGGCACGAACAGCAGTAGCCCGGCGATGACCTCCACCGCGCCCAACGCCATCTCATAGGGATGAGAGCTGCCCACCTGCAGCCACAGCACCGAGGCCGGGCTCAACGTGCCGTATGGCTGTAGCAGCTGAGCCAGCGTCGGCTCCGGCATCTGAGTGGGGATGAGTTTGGCGAAGCCGTAGAAGAGCATCTGCCCGCCCAGGCACATCCGCAGGAACAGCGTGAACCAGGCCAGCAGCCGCGGGTACGAGGTGCGGCGATCGAGCACCGTCCACACCGCCGTCGCCACAATCGCGACGACCAGAATGCAGAACACCAGCACCCAGATGGCGGCCTGGTCCCCGCTCCCAGAGTCCTCGTGCAGGACGGCGTCCACCCCGAACAGGGTTCGGCCTACCCAGCCCGTGATCGGGTTCAGTAGCGACATCGCCGACAGGGCGAACTGGCCACCGATCACCCGGCCCACAACACCCAGCAATGCGAAGGGGATCTGCGTCAACAGCAGACAGAAGAGGCCGAAGTAGACGACGCAGAACCGGAATGCGACGCGTGTCAGCGGGCGCCATGATGTAGTGGCCTGGGTCACTTTTGTGATGGTACTGATGCGACCGGCCCGGCCGATTCCGCGATCAGCAACCTTCCCCGTAGACTGGGGCGGTCACCCAAGCCCACGCAGGACGCAGCCAGGGAGCCGCACCGTGACCGCACAGCCGATCGAGCTGGAAAATGACCCTCGCGAAGAATGTGGCGTGTTCGGAGTCTGGGCGCCCGGCGAAGAGGTAGCAAAACTCACCTATTACGGCCTGTACGCGCTGCAACATCGTGGCCAGGAAGCCGCGGGCATCGCCGTCGCGGATGGCTCGCAGATCGTGGTGTTCAAGGATTTGGGACTGGTCAGCCAGGTTTTCGATGAGCAGACTCTGGCGGCCATGCGGGGGCATGTGGCTGTCGGGCATTGCCGCTACTCCACCACCGGCTCAGTCACCTGGGAGAACGCTCAGCCGGTATTCCGGACCACTGCTGCCGGTACCGGAATCGCATTGGGACACAACGGGAACCTGGTCAACACTGCCGAGCTCACCGAGCGTGCGCGCGACGCCGGTTTGATCAACTCGAAGGCCCCGGGCATGGCCACCACCGATTCGGACATCATGGGCGCGTTGTTGGCGCACGGCGCCGCCGACGCCACCATCGAGCAGGCCGCGATGGCGCTGCTGCCCACCGTCCGCGGCGCTTTTTGCCTGGTCTTCGCCGATGAGAACACGCTCTACGCAGCGCGCGATCCGCACGGGGTGCGCCCGTTGTGCCTGGGTCGTCTCGACACCGGTTGGGTAGTCGCCTCGGAGACCGCGGCCCTGGACATCGTCGGCGCCTCGTTCGTTCGGGACATCGAGCCCGGCGAGTTGCTTGCCATCGACGCCGACGGGGTGCGCTCCAGCCGGTTCGCCAATGCCACGCCCAAGACCTGCGTCTTCGAGTACGTGTATCTGGCCCGGCCCGACAGCATGCTGGACGGCCGCTCTGTGCACTCCACCCGCGTCGAGATCGGTCGCCGGCTTGCCGCCGAACATTCGGTGGATGCCGACTTGGTGATCGGTGTTCCCGAGTCCGGCATCCCCGCCGCCGTCGGGTACGCACAGGGCTCGGGCATCCCGTACGGACAGGGACTGATGAAGAACGCCTACGTGGGCCGCACCTTCATTCAGCCGTCGCAGACCATCCGTCAGCTCGGTATCCGCTTGAAACTCAACCCTCTTCGTGAGGTCATCCGCGGCAAGCGCCTCGTGGTGGTGGACGATTCGATCGTCCGCGGCAATACCCAGCGCGCGTTGGTGCGGATGCTGCGCGAGGCCGGGGCAGCCGAGGTGCACGTGCGCATCGCTTCACCGCCGGTGCGCTGGCCATGCTTCTACGGCATCGACTTTGCTTCTCCGGCAGAACTTATCGCGAACGCGGTGGAATCCGACGACGAGATGCTCGACGGCGTGCGTACCGCGATCGGTGCCGACAGCCTGGGCTATATCTCGGCGGAAGGAATGGTGGCGGCCACCACGGAACCCCGCTCGCGGTTGTGCTGCGCGTGCTTTGACGGCAACTACCCGATCGAGCTGCCCAAGGAAGCGGCGCTCGGCAAGAATGTGGTCGAGAACATGCTTGCGGCCACCGCCCGGGAGACCTCCAGCGACAGTTCCGAATCCGTCCAGACGCGCTAGCGGTCTGGCCCCGGCGGCGGGTACTTCTCGTCGACGACCACGTCCCGCAGTCGCGGGAAGTCTGCCTTGATGAGTTCTACTTGTGTGTCGATCGTGTCCTCGAGCGCGGTCATGAAGGACCGCTGAAGTTCTCCGGTCAAGATCACTTCGTCGATCAGTACGAACAGCTCCGCGATGACCCACGGCTCCGTTTCGTAGACGTTGAGTACGACAGTGGCGCTCGCGCCCTGCAATCTGTGCGACGCAACCTGGTAGCGGCCCCGTCGGGAGGCGAGAAGTCTTGTTGTGTGGGTGATTTCGACGATCACCCATTCGATCGGCGTCATCAGACCGGCGATTCCGATCTGCGTGGTGAATGTATCGCCGACGGCGAGCGCATCGAGTCGACGAGCTGTGTCGGCGAAGACGCGGGGTGCGTGATTACCCGGTTCTATGTCGTCCGCTGAGGGCAGCTCAAAGTCGGCTACAGAAGAGATTTCCTCGAGGCTGCGGGGGAACTGAAAGCGCCGTTCAGCCGATAGCAAACTTCCCCCCTCAGGTGTTGTTGGCCCGAGGCTATGTGATTGAGGGTGAACGTGCGATGACCGAATTGGGCGAATTACTTGACCGAACGTGCGCCGTCTCGATACTGAGCCGGCGTTGCGCCCGTCCACCGCCGGAAGGCGCGAGTGAATGCGCTCAACTCCGAAAAGCCGAGACGAAGCGATAGGTCATTGAGCGATTCCGATCCGCCGGCAAGACTTCTGATGGCCTCCGCGTGCAGCGTCGAGTCCCGGATCTGCCGGATGGAGGTGCCGAACTCGCTGCGAAGCGAACGCTGGAGCGCCGACGGTGCCATGTTCAGTGCACTCGCGATATCGCTCACGGTGGGAATCCCCTGCCCAATGCTTGATTCGATGATTCGTTCCACACGGTTGGGCAACTGCTGGTGATAGCCGTGCACGTCGAACCAGATCTGCTCCGGGCGTTCCAAAAGGGAGGTGATCTCCTCTTCGGTGCGAAGAATCGGAACATCGAGGAGCTTGGCGTCCAGAATTATCGCGGCCGAGTCATTACCGAACTCGATCGGCGCCTTGAACACGTTGCTGTGATCGGCCCGCCCGTCCGGCTGTGCCTGGGGGAGAAGAATTCGCTCCACCCGGATTGACCGCATGGTCAACCAACTCCAGATGCGGACGACGAGGGCCAGAGCCCACACCGTGAACGTGGCGTCGGGCAACGTGAGTGTCGAGGCCTCCAGTGCCACGGTGGCGAAGTCACCAGATCTGACCGCCGTCATGCTCGGTACCAAGGGCATCGCGTCGCGGAACGCTGCCCAGCGGGCAAAAGCCGCACCGGTGGTCTCCGACGTCGCGAGGCTGAACATCAGGACCTGCAGGGTCTCGGGTGGGACGGGCGCCGGGCTGGTGCCGAATGACAGGTCACCCGTACGGGCCAGAACTTCGCAGGTAACGACGCGAACCTGTTCGGGGCTGATTGCCACGGGTTCACCAGCAAGGAACCGAGGCGAAACCTGCGCATCCATCAGCATTTTGGCCGCGTCCATGCCTTGCCGCTGCGCCAATTCCGTCGCCAGGGCACCCCAATGCGGCGGGATGGACAGCAGCTCCACGTCACCTCCTGAATCAAGATTCGAGAGGTGATCTTGGTATAGATTATTGCCAGTTTCAACTACCGCGGTAATGCGGTATGTCAATCCCGCGTGCGCGCAAGGATTCTGCCACCTTGGTGAGTAGACGTAGGAGCTCGGCCTGTTCCCTGGCGGGGAGGTCGTCGAAAAGCGCGGCAGACACCAGCTCCGAGGGGCGGAGCTCCACCTTGGTGATTTCCTTTCCTGCGTCCGTGATTTCGACGCAAGTAATCCTTCGGTCCCGTTCATGGGGCACCCTGCGGACCAGGTTTTCCTTCTCCAGGCCGTCAATCAGCACCGTCATGTTCCGCGGGGACATGCCGAGATGTTCGCCGAGCTCGCTCATTCCGGCGGGCTCGGTGCGGGTGGACAGGCCGACAAGCACCGCCGCACGCGGCACGGTCATGCCGCCATTGGTGGGGATGTTCGACTTGGTCCATTGCGTGGCCGCCTTCGACACCTTGAGCAGGGTGAAGAGTAGTTCTCGTGCTGTTGTGCTTGACATAGCCAATCTTAACAATTGATAATATTACTGTTGGTACGTTACCCACCATCCTAGACCTCGCGGAAGGTTATCGTGACCGAATCCACCATCGTCATGACCGGTGCAACCGCCGGACTTGGCGCGTATGCCGCCAAACTCCTTGCTGAACGCCCCAATACGCGCCTGATCGTGGGTGCGCGAGGGTCTGGTCGAGATGTCCCCGGCGCCCAGGTGCTGCCGCTGGACCTGGCCTCGTTGGACAGCGTCAGGGAGTTCGCAGAGGAGGCCAAGCGGGAGCTTGGCAACGTTCCGATTGATGTGTTGGTACTCAATGCGGGAATCCAGTTCCGCGACACCAACCATCGGACCGTCGATGGTTTCGAGACGACCTTCGCGGTCAACCACCTGGCTCATTACCTTATGGCGCGGCTGCTCCTGCCCAGCCTTGCCGACGGAGGTCGTCTGGTGATCACCACGAGCGACACCCACGACCCGGCGATCATCCCGTTCGCGCCACGCTCGCTGGACCCGGCATTGCTTGCCCACCCCGAGATGGGCGGACGCTCCGCGGGACTTCGGGCCTATGCGTCGTCAAAGCTGTGCAATCTGTTGACCGCGCAATCCTTCGCCGCGTCGGATGGGGTCGCGCGCCGGCGGATCGACGTGGTGGCCTACAACCCAGGCCTGACCCTGGGGACCAACCTGGCAGGAGCGTCGCTATCGGGGCGCGTGATCACCGGGGTATTCCGGCCGATCCTGCGCCTGGTCTCGACGGTGCGACCCGCGTTCTATCCCGGCCGAATCGAAACCGCGGGAAAGGCGTTGGCGGATTTGTCGATTGGTGCGGTGAAACCGCCCGCCGGCCGCCTGTACGCGTCACTGGTGAAGGGACAGCTGACCTTTCCGGATCCCGCACCTCTGGCGCGGGACGAAAAGGCTGCCGACGAGTTGTGGAGTGACAGCGCCGCGATGGTCGGTATCTAGAGCCGGCCCGAGCTGACGAGAAAGTCCACGAATTCGTTGACCGTGGTCTCGGTGGACCGCGGGTCATAGCCCAGCTCGGTGCGTGCCTTGGTGATGTTCGCAGTGGGTGACACGGTCAGCTTGTTGAATGCGGCGCGACTCAGCGCATCGTTCTTCAGCAGCTTGCCGACCGGTTCGATGACCGGAATCGCGGCGTTGAGTAGACCCATGGGCAGCGCGAACAGCGGACCGCGCTTGCCGACATGCTGCGCGGCCAGACGACACACGTGCAACAGGCTGCCCATGTGCCCGCCGAGCAGATAGTTCTCGCCGGTGCGTCCCTTCTCGCCCGCCAGGTACAGGCCGAGCGCGACATCGCGAGCATCGACCAGGTCGTACTGGCTGGCGACCATTGCCGGTAGCCGCCCACGGGCGCTGTCGAACAGCAGCTGGTTGATACGCGACAGCGGTGCGGGGGCGGCCAGATCAACCGGGCCGTAGACACCGGTGGGGTTGCCGATCACGGCGTCCAGGCCGGACTCGATGACCTCGCGCACAGCTACCTCGCCACCCCACTTGGAGCGCTGATAGACAGGCAGGTCGGCACCCGTCGAGCGCGGCGAGGTCTCATCGAGAGCCGCCACGCTGTTGGAGTAGGAATCGATTGAGCTGCAATGCACCATGCGGCGCACGCCGACGGAGAGGGCGGCCTGCGCGACAGTGCGGGCGCCCTCGGTATTGATGCGCCAGCACAGCTCGTCCTCGTGCTTGAGGGTGATGACGGCCACCAGGTGATAAACCACCTCGACACCTTCGAGGGCCTTCGTCATGGAGGTCAGATCGAGAACGTCACCGGACACCCAGGTCACGGCGTCGCGGGTCTCCGGTGCGCTGGGCACCGCGCGGTCGATGGCGACGACTTCGTGCCCGTGCTCCACCAGGAGATTGACTAGGTTGGTACCAATGAAGCCGGCGGCTCCGGTGACGGCAGTCTTCATCTTTGTCCCTTATATGGCTCGGGTGTCGTAGCCGTCAGGCGCTGGTGCGGACGACGGCATCGCGTCCAACCTACCTAACGCTCGCTTGGTTGGCCTTGTGACATCTATTGCATCGCACCCCAGCGGGTTGGGGCAAGTGTTGCCATACTCTCCGGATGGGCCGCTCGCGTGAAGACCGAGAACCGCGCTGGCGCAAACTCGCTGTGGCGGCATCCGCGCTGCTCGTCGCCGGATGTGGGATAGGCCGGCCACCCGGGGCCACCGACGGCGAATACCTCACGGTGGGCACCACGGACCGGGTTTCCACGCTTGACCCGGCCGGTGCCTACGACAACGGGTCCTTCCTCGTCGAGAACCAGGTCTATCCCTTCCTGATGAACTTCACCCCCGGGACCGGTGAACTCAAACCCGACCTGGCCGCATCGTGTGGGTTCAAAAACCCCGCGCTCTACAGCTGCATGCTCAAGCCCGGTCTGGTGTTCGCCAACGGACACGAACTCACCTCATCGGATGTGAAGTTCTCGTACGACCGCGAGCGTGTGATCAACGACCCCAACGGGCCGCAATCGCTGTTGGCCAACCTCGATCGCGTCGAAACGCCCGACGACCTCACCGTCGATTTTCGGCTCAAGCTGCCCAACGACCAGACATTCCCCCAGGTGCTGGCCACCAACGCCGGGCCCATCATCGATGAAGAGGTCTTTCCCGCGGACCGCTTGTTGGACGATGACACCATCGCGCGCGCCGAACCATTCGCGGGGCCGTACACCATCACCTCACACTCCAAGAACCAGCTGATTGGGCTGCGCGCGAACCCCACATACGTTGGCGGGCTGGGCAAGCCGCAATGGGAGCTGATCGGTATCAAGTACTACACCGGTGGCGAGAACCTGAAGATCGACATCGAGAACCGTGCGATCGATGTTGCCTACCGGAGCCTGTCGCCCAACGACATCGAGACCCTGCGAGTCAATCCGCGTCTGGCTGTGCACGAGGGGCCAGGTGGGGAACTCAGATACATCGTCTTCAATCTCAAGACCATGCCGGGCGGCACGGACGCGCAGAAGCTGGCGATCCGCAAGGCTGTCGCGTCGTTGGTGGATCGTGAGGCGCTGTCTCGCAACATATACAAGGGCACCTTCACCCCTGCCTATTCGGTGGTGCCCGATTCGATGCCCGGTGCCGTGGAGTCGTTCAAGACACTCTATGGAGCCAAACCCAATAGCGAACTGGCCCGAAAGTTCCTGGCCGATGCCAATGTGGCTGTCCCCGTTCAGCTGAACCTGCAGTACAACCCGGATCATTACGGTGGTAACTCATCGGAGGAGTACGCGGCGGTGAAAGGCCAGCTCGAGTCGTCCGGCCTATTCCAGGTGGACTTGCAGTCCACCGAATGGGTTGCCTACCAGGAGCGGCGGTCATCGGACTCGTACCCCGTCTATCAGTTCGGCTGGTTCCCTGATTTCCCCGATCCGGACAACTATCTGACACCGTTCTTCATGCCGGACAACATGTTGGTGAACCACTTCGAGAACAGCACCATCACCCGACTCATCACCGCCGAAGCCACCGAGCAGGACCGCGCGACGCGTCTGCGCATCATCGGGCAGATCCAGGATCTGATGGCGCGCGACTACATTTCGACGCTGCCGCTGCTCACCGGGAAACAAATAGCGGTGTCGGTGAAGAACGTCGACGGCATCAAACTCGGCCCCTCGTTCAAGTTTCAGTTCACCCCGCTGAAGAAGGCCGGTGGTACCGCATGAGCACCACGCTGCTGCGCTATCTCGGGGTGCGCCTGGCGCTCATCATCCCGACGGCGTGGATCCTGATGACGCTGGTGTTCGTGCTCATGCGCGGTATCGGCGACCCCATCACCGCCCAGGCCGGTGGTCGACTGACCCCCGCCGAGGTCGCCAAACGCAAGGCCGAGGCGGGTTTCGACCGTCCGATCTGGACCCAATATTGGGAGTACCTCACCGGGGTGCTGCGCGGCGACTTCGGCCGCACGCTGACCGACAAGCGATCGATCACCGACATCATCGTGGTCAACGGTGCGGCGACCTTGGAGCTTGCGGTCGGCGCCATCCTGGTGGCGCTTCTGGTGGGGATTCCGTTGGGACGGCTGGCCGCAACGCATCGTGACAAGCTCACCGACGTATTCCTGCGGCTGGCTGCGGTGTTCTTCTATGCCGCCCCGGTGTTCTTTGTGGCGATTCTGCTCAAATTGTTCTTCTCGGTGAAACTCGGGTGGCTGCCGGCCTCGGGGCGTAGCACCGTCGGCACCGAAATCGCGCTGAATGCCATGCCGCACCGCACTCATCTGCTGTTGGTGGACACCGTGTTGTACGGCAACAGCGGATACTTCGTGGACGCGCTCAAGCATCTGGTGTTACCGGTGCTGGCCCTGGGGCTGTTGACGGCAGGCGTATTCCTGCGGCTGGTACGCGTCAACCTCCTGCAGACGCTGCGCGCGGGGTACGTGGACGCGGCCCGTGCCCGTGGGCTGCCGGAGCGAGTTGTGGTGGGACGGCACGCGTTTCGCAACTCACTGGTCCCGGTGGTGACGGTGATGGGAATGCAGATCGCCATGCTGCTCGCCGGGGCCGTGCTGACCGAGACGGCCTTCGAATGGAACGGATTGGGCTCGCAGCTGGCGCACTATCTTTCGGCGCGCGACTTCGTCGCGGTGCAAGGCATCGTCACCGTGATCGCGATCATCGTCGCGGTGATGAGTTTTGTCATCGACGTGGTGGTCGCCTTCATCGATCCGAGGGTGAGGTTTTGATGACGGCATCGGTCAGGCAGTCCCTCGGAGGCCGGCTGCGCGGGCTACCGGGGGCGGAGCTACTGCGCTCCACCCATGGACTGCAGCGGTTCACTCTTGTCGCGGGTCTGGTTCTCGTCGTGGGATTCATTCTGGTGGCGATACTGGCGCCCGTCCTGGCGCCGTATGGGTTCTCGCAGACCGGGGTGGGCGGAACCGACTTTGTGCGGCAGCAGGCTCCCTCTTGGGAGCACTGGTTCGGCACCTCGGTGCGCGGTGAGGACGTGCTCTCGCGCGTGCTGTTCGGTGCGCGCACCGCGCTACTGGTCATCCTGACCTCGCTGGTGGTTTCCCTGCCGGTGGGTGTGGTGCTGGGTTTGACCTCCGGATACCTGGGCGGCTGGCTGGACCGTGCGTTGGTGTTGGTGATGGACGCCTTGTACGCCATGCCCTCGCTGCTGTTGGCCATCGTGGTCTCGGTTGCCGTCACCGGAGGACAATCCAGCACCGGCGGAGGAATTTTCGCGGCAGCCGTCGCTATCATGGCGGTGTTCGTTCCGCAGTACTTCCGGGTGGTGCGCAACGCCACTGTGGGCGTCAAACAGGAGCCATTCGTCGACGCCGCGCGGGTCACTGGCGCCAGTACTTCGCGAATCTTGTTCCGGCACATACTTTCTAATGTCACCTCGTCGCTACCGGTGATCGTCACCCTCAACGGCGCGGAAGCCATTCTGACGCTGGCCGGGTTGGGTTTCCTGGGCTTCGGTATCGAGCCCACCCAGGCCGCCGAATGGGGATACGACCTGAACAAGGCGCTGTCGGATGTGGCCAACGGTATTTGGTGGACCGGAGTCTTTCCCGGTACCGCCATCGTCCTGGTGGTGCTCGGTATGACGCTGATGGGCGAGAGCCTCAACGAGGTCATCAATCCACTGTTGCGGACCCGGCGTGGTGACGCATGAGTGAGACACAAACGCCTGCCGCGTTGGAGTTCCGGTCGCTGTCGGTGACATTCAGTACAGACGGCGGTCCGGTGGCCGCCGTGGAAGACGTGTCCTTCGATGTGAAACCGGGGGAGGTGTTGGCGGTCGTCGGGGAGTCGGGTTCGGGTAAGTCGGTGTCCTCACGTACCGCGATTCGGCTGCTGCCGGACACCGCGCGCATCGCCGGTTCGGTCCTGCTCGGTGGGCGCGATGTCACCACACTGTCGGGCCGCGAGCTGACGGCGATGCGCGGTAAGGACATCGCCATGGTGTTCCAGGAGCCCGGGGCCGCGCTGGATCCCTTGTTCACCATCGGATACCAGGTGGCCGAGGCGGTCCGCGCGCATTCGGACTTGAGCCGCGTCCAGGTCCGCGCGCGCGTCATCGAGCTGCTCAAGCTCGTGCAGCTGCCCGACCCGGAGCGCCGCTACGACTGCTATCCGCATCAGCTCTCCGGCGGCCAGAAACAACGCGTGGTCATCGCCATCGCCATCGCATGCGACCCGAAGGTGATCATCGCCGACGAGCCCACCACTGCGCTGGACGTAACGGTTCAAGCCGAAATCCTGGAGCTGCTGCGGGATCTGCGCGACAGGATCGGCAGCGCGATCGTGCTCATTACCCACAACATGGGGGTGGTCGCCGATATCGCGGACCGGGTTGTCGTCATGAAACAGGGCAGGGTCGTCGAAATCGCGCCGGTGGAGCAGCTTTTCGCCGAACCTGCCGAGCCCTACACGCGGGCGTTGCTGGCCGCCGTCCCGCACCTGGGCCAGGGCGATCCCGAACATGCACCCGCGGGTGACGAGCCGTCCGAGCCCGTGCTGGAGGTGTCCGACCTCGTCGTGGAATTCCCCGGTCCGCTGGGCCGCGCATCCTTCCGCGCGGTTGACGATGTGAGCTTCAGCATAGGTAAGGGGAAAACCCTTGGACTGGTGGGGGAGTCGGGCTCGGGGAAGTCGACCATCGGCCGCTGTGTGGCGGCGCTGCAACTGCCTGCCTCGGGATCAGTGCGGGTGCTCGGCCAGGAACTCGTGGGTATGAGCCAGCGTAAGCTGCGCCCGCTGCGCGCCAAGTTCGGGTTTGTGTTCCAGGACCCGGCCACCTCGCTGAACCCGAAAATGCGGGTGGGTGACTGTATCGCCGAACCCATGTGGGTGCATCGATACGGTGACCGCAGCAAGATTTTCGCCCGGGTAACTGAGCTGATCAACGCGGTGCAACTTCCGGCCGGGACCGAAAACCGCTATCCGCATGAGCTTTCGGGAGGGCAGCGGCAGCGGGCCAACCTGGCGCGCGCGCTGGCGTTGGGTCCCGACCTGTTGGTCGCCGACGAGCCCACCAGTGCGCTCGATGTATCGGTGCAGGCGGCGGTGCTGGACTTGTTCGAGGAATTGCAACGCCAGTGGCAATTCGCCTGTCTGTTCATCAGTCACGATCTTGCCGTGGTGGATCGACTGGCCGACGAGGTGGCGGTGTTACGCCACGGCGTCCTCGAAGAGCTGGGTCCGCGGGGCGAGATTCTGCACAACCCATCGACCGAATACACCCGGACGTTGGTGGCCGCGGTGCCCGTGCCGGACCCCGTGGAACAACGGGCGCGTCGTTCCTCAACGCCGAGATGACCGGCTAGGAGGCACCCGCGGTGTGCTCGTGCGACGGTCCGTCGGCGGCCTTCTTGTGATCACCGGAACTCGACGCCGAGCCGGTATCCGGATGCCCCGGCTTGTGGTCGCTTGCCCCGCTCGGTGTGGAAGCCTGTTGTCCGCCAACGCTGGCTGACGAACCGGTGCTCGCACTCCCGTTCGTGGTGGAATTCTCGGTGCCGGAATGCGCGGTGGCCGAGGCGTCTGTGGCCGCCGCGCCGCTCTTCTTGGTCGCCATCGGTGTCTTCTCGGTCTTCGTAGATCCCGACTCGGCCGCCGGACCGGCCGCATGGTCGGAAAGCCTGCTCCCCGCGGTTTTCCCGTCGTGGGCTATGCCGTTGGCGCCGATACCGATCTTCGGCGTGATGGTGTTGGACTCGTGTGCCGCGGGCTTCTTGTCGACATCGGGCTTGCCCGGTGACTCTTTTGTCTTCGTTTCACCGGCCGCCGGAGAGGCTTTGGTGACCGGGCTCTCGGTGGCTTTGGCGAGGTGATCCGGCTGCGGGGAGGTCTTGCCGCTCGGTGTCTGCTCGGCCGGGTTGTTGGCAACCGTCACGCCGTGTGTCTCGCTGATCGAGACAGACTGGCCGTTGCGCTTCAACGTGACATCGCGTCCCGCGACCTCGAGGGTCGCTCCCGAAGGCGTGGTGACCGTGGTGCCGGTCGCAGCCTTGCCGATTGGCTCTTGAGATTGCTTGGTGGCGTTCTGCTTTGCAGATTCGGGCCGGTCTTCGATGGTCGCGACCACCTTGGTGCCCTCGGAGACGGTCGTGGTGCTGCCATCCCTGCTGAGGGTGGTACCGGGATTGGCCTTGATCTGATCGGCCGAGCGCTGCGCCGACTGGCTCGACTTGAGGTAGTCGGTCACGGCCGAGATGACTTCCCCGCCGTTCAGGCCGTGATCGACCACCCCGTCGCGCGGCACCCCGGGCAGCGAATGCACTTCGATGTTGACCGCAGTGGAACCCGGTGCCGCTGTGATGAATTGAGACTTGTACGGGGTGGCGACGACATCATTCTTGGTGCTCACCACCAGGTAGTCGACACCGGGCTTGGTGTCCGGCAGCTTGTCGAGCTTGTCGAGAAAGCGGCTGCCCACGGTCTGTTGCGACAAGGACGGCCAGCCCAGCGTGCTGACGGCCGAATAGATCACGTCTTTGACGGGTTTCCAGCCGTTGATATCGACCGAATTGCCCACCGGGCCAATGATGTCGGCGAGTCCACTGAAGGTGGTGCCGTGACTCGAGGGCGCTAACTGGACAACATTGGCCACCCTGTCGGATTTGTCCTGTGCGACGAAATTCTTGATCAGCAGGCCGCCCTGCGAATGGCCGACGAGGTCGACTTTGCCGGCGCCGGTTTGATCCAAGACCGTCGCGACTTCGTGGGCGAGCTGTTGTGTGGACACCTCGACATCGCCGAAGCCACGCAGCCCGATCTGTCGTCCGATCGAGCCCACGAGGCCCTGAAATCCCGTCTGGCCGTACTCGAAGGTGAAAGCCTTCATTCCCGCATCATGCAGACTCGTCTTCATCGCATCCCAGTACTTCTGGTTCTCGGCAGTTCCGTGAACCAGGACGACCGGGATGCTCCCCGGTGTTGGTGTGCCGGCTTCGGCAGGGGAGGCGAGGGATTCGGACTTGATGACCGCATCCAGACCGTGGCCGTTCTCACCCGGATTCAGTGAGATAGTGGCCCGCCGGGTGATGGTGAGGGTGGGCGATGAATCAGAGGCGGCGGGCCCGGCCCCGAGCGGTGTCGAGTCCGAGGTCAGGGAAATGTACCCGGAGTCCACCGTCAACGTGATCGGAGCAGACAAGGGGCTCTCTGAGATGGTGTGGAGCGCCGCGGGCGCCCCGTCGGTGACCACCAATGACGTGACCAGGGATGCGGCCAAGAGAACTCGCAGCCTGGCTGCGCGGGGGTGATGCGATAGGGGATTCCGTGAGGCACCGCGTGCGCGGTACGACGCCGTCGGCATGCACAAAACGGTAGGTGCTCAGCCGGTGGATCGCATGTCGAGCGCCCTAATTTTGTTGCAACACTGATGATTTGTGATTGGCATCACGGACGTGGGCTAGCCCAGCATCGAGAACGGCTGCGCTTCCTCGATTTCCAACGCGAGCTCAAGCAAGGTCCGCTCGTCGCCACGCCGGCCGCTGAGCATGACCCCGATGGGCAGACCGTCGGGATCTTCGCCGAGCGGCAGCGATATCGCCGGGGCGCCGGAGGCATTGTGTACCGGGGTGAATCCGACGTATGTGCTGAGCTTGTCCAGCAGCACCTCCGGATCCTGATCCGGCGTGAGATATCCGATGCGCGGCGTGGTGTGGGTGAGCACCGGCGTGAGCACCGCATCGATACCGGTGCCGAATCCGCGTTCGTACACCCGGGCGGACGCGGCCAGGCGGGCCAAGAACAGTGGTGTGCGGTACGACCGCCTGACAAACCGGCGGCTGAGGCCGAGCGTCAGCGGGTCCAGCCGGGAGGCGTCGAACCCGTCGAACAACCGGGGACCGCCCTTGGCGACGGCGAACGCCAAGAAAGACCAGTAGTCCTCGAAGTCGACCTTGAATGAGGGCAGCACCGCCGGAGCGTAGGGCTCGACGCTGTGGCCAAGGGACTCAAGCAGTTCCGCGGCCGAGTTCACCGCCTGCCGGGTCGCGGGATCCGTTGCCGGGGTGAAGGGGGAGTCCATGCACAGGCCGACGCGTAGCCGGCGCTGCACCGGGCGATCCACGCGGCCGATCGGTGTCAGCTTCGGATTGCGGTAGTGCAATTCTGCGGCCTCGAAGAACCGGGCACAGTCCCGGACGCTGCGTACCAGCACCCCATCGGCGACGATCTTCACCGGCGCCGAGCCGCTCGACGGATCACCCAAAAGTCTTCCGCGGCTGGGTTTTAGACCCACCAGCCCGCAGGCCGCCGCGGGAATCCGGATGGAGCCGCCGCCGTCGTTGCCGTGCGCGATGGGCACCACGCCTGCGGCCACCAATGCCGCCGAGCCGCCGGAGGACCCGCCCGCGGAGAAGTCCGTGTGCCACGGATTGCGGGTCACCGAGCCACCCGAGCGTTCCGTGCTGGCCGACCAGCCGTATTCGGGCATGGTCGTCGACGCGATGGGCACCACCCCGGTGCTGAGGAACTGTTGTGTGAACGGCCCGTCGACGGTCTGCAGCGTCGGCGCGATGGCGGCAGAGCCTTCCGTCAGCGGCATGCCCGCCACGTGGATATTGCATTTCGTCGCGGTGGGTACACCCTGAAACGTGCCGAAGACGCCGGAAGCGGCGGCACCCTCCGCGGCCTGCGCGCGTTCACGCGCACGGGGAAAGTCCTTGAATTCCACAGCATTGAGTGCCGGATTGACCCGCTCCAGCCGGACGATGGCGGCCTCGGCGCATTCGGCCGCGGTGACCTCGCCGGAAGCGATTCGCTCGGCGACCCCGGTGGCATCCAGGTCGCCCAGCGCGTCCTCGGTGAATGCGTGGATGCGGGTCATGCATGACCTCCTAGGTAGGCGACGATCGCGTTGGTCAGCCCGCGGCGGGCCTCCTCCAGATCCGAATAGGTACCCAGCTGTTTTTCCGATACGAGTCCGCGCATGGCGCCCGGGATGAAGGCCGCTACCTCGCGCACCCGGACCGGATCCACCTCCAGGCCGTCGAACGCCTGCTGGCACGCCCGCGCCCAACGATGCTTCCACGACGCCAGCTCAGCGGCCGTGTGGGGGTACATCCGTTCGAGCTCCGTGGAGTCGGGCGGCAGCGCCCGGCGCAGGTTCTCGATGGCCCGCGAGTCCGGAGACGTCAAACCCCGAAACAGGGTCTCGACGATCGCGCTCACCCGTTGAACCAGCGGGCCCGTCGGGTCGTTGCGCCAGGGTTGGTCGCCACGGCGTTCGGCGGTGCGCTGCAGCACCGCGGCCCACAGCCCGTCGATATCGCCGAATTGATACTTCACGGCACCCCAGGTGGCGCCACATTCCTTGGCGATCCTGTTCGCCGATACCGCCGCCGGGTCGCCGGTGGCAAGTACCCGCAGGGCGGCGTCGAGCATGCTCTCGCGGGTTGCCAGACCGCGACGATTCGCCCGCCGCCCCGTGGCCACCACTTCGCTCATCCGGATGATGCTAGCGGGCGGAGAATTTTCATAGAAGTCTCTATGAAAAGGGGGTGCGGTGGATTACTGTCCCCGCTTGAGGAGGTTCCGATGCCGAAGCCGCCGTTGTCGATGAAGCCCACCGGGTGGTTCCAGGTTGCCTGGTCCGCGGAGATCGCCGTCGGCGCCGTGCGGCGTCTGACCTACTTCGGGCGCGAGATGGTGGCCTGGCGTGCGCAGTCGGGGGAGCCGGCGGTGATGGACGCCTACTGCGAGCACCTCGGTGCGCACCTGGGTCACGGTGGACATGTCGAGGGCGACCACATCGTCTGCCCGTTCCACGGCTGGGAGTGGAACCGCGATGGCAGGAACGTGTGCATCCCCTACGAGAAGCGACCAAACCCGTTGCGGCGCATTCGAAGCTATCCAGTGGTGGAACGCAACGAGGCGATCTACATCTGGCACGACACCGACGGCCGTGAACCGTTTTTCGACGTCCCGGATGTGTTCACCGGGTTCGACGACGGCAGCAGTGCCCAGGACTACTACCCAGGATTCCCGCACAGCACCCTGTATCGCGAACGGCTGCAACTGCATCCGCAGTATGTTCTAGAGAACGGGGTCGACTTCGCGCATTTCAAATACGTACACAGGACTCCGTTCATTCCGAAGTTCACCCGGCAGGAGTTCGAGAAGCCGATCTCCTACGTCGACTTCACCATCGCCTTCGACGAGATACCGGGCATGTCCGCCGAGGACATGAAAAGTGGTGTGCAGGCCATCAACGGCGGCTTGGGCGTCGCCGTCACCAAGAGCTGGGGAATGATCGACAACCGCACCGTTTCGGCGGTGACTCCCGTCGATGACGAGACCTGTGATGTGCGGTTCACCGTCTTCATCGGCAGGCAATCCGGTGACGAATCCGCTGAGCCGCCACATACCGCGAAGACGTTCTCGCAAGCCATCATCGACCAATTTCTCGCCGATGTTCACATCTGGTCGCATCAGCGGTACTCGGACCCGCCCGCGTTGGTGCGCGCCGAATACGAAGGCTTCATCGCCCTGCGCAAATGGGCGACACAGTTCTACCCGGAAGCTACCCAAAGGATGATCAGAGCATGAGTGCAGTCAGGGTGTTTCAGGTTGCCACCGGAAATGTCGGCACCGAGATGATCAAGCGCATCGCCCGGCACCCCGATCTGGAGCTGGCCGGATTGCATTGCTACTCAACGGAAAAGATCGGCCGGGATGCCGGTGAGCTCGTGGGGCTGGAACCCAACGGAGTCATCGCCACCGGCACCGTCGACGAGATCATCGCCGCCAAGCCCGACGTACTGACCTTTCATGGGGTCTTCCCCGACGAGGATCTCTACGTCAAGGTGCTGGAGGCGGGCATCGACATCGTCACCACCGCCGACTGGATCACCGGGCATCACCGCGACCAGAACCACCCGCACCCGTCGGGCCGACCCACCACCGACGTGCTGCAGCAGGCATGCGAACGCGGCGGATCGACCTTTTACGGCACCGGGATGAACCCGGGGCTGACGCAGATCCTGGGCGTTGTCCACTCCTGCGATGTCGCCGAGATCGAGAACGTGACCGTCATCGAATCGGTGGACGTGTCCTGCCATCACTCGGTGGACTCCTGGGAGATGGTCGGATACGGGCGGCCAGTGACAGACCCCGAGATTCCGTCGCTCTTGGAGAAGGGCACCCGCGTCTTCGCCGACGGGGTGTACCTGATGGCCGACTGCTTCGGCCTGAAACTTGACGACGTGACGTTTTCCTATGAGCTGGGCGCCTGCACCGAAGACGTCGACCTCGGTTGGTACCGGCTGCCCAAGGGCTCTTTGGGTGCCAACTACCTCAAATACCAAGGGATCGTCGACGGGGTGCCCAAGGTCGAGGTGCACGTCGAATGGCAGATGACCCCGAAGACTCAGCCGCACTGGAACGTCAAGGGCTGCTACGTCACCAAGATCCAGGGCGATCCCTGCGTCTACAGCAAGCACATGGTCATCCCGAAGCCCGGCACCGACTTCTCCGACCCCGCCGCCTTCGCATCCGTCGGGATGACCGTCACGGGCCTGCCCGCGCTCAACGCCATCCGGAGCGTCATCGATGCCCCGCCGGGCATCCTCACCTCGGCCGACCTGCCACTGCGCGGATTCGCGGGCCGGTTCAAGTAGGGCTGTGCGGACACCGCTGACAGCTGGGACGGGTAGCCTAAGGCCCGTTATGAGCGAGCGAGCCGACAAACCCAGTAATTCGTACGCTGCGGCCGGGGTGGATATCGAAGCCGGTGACCGGGCGGTCGAGCTGTTCAAGAAATCCGTCGCCAAGACGCATCGCCCTGAGGTGCTGGGCGGTATCGGTGGCTTCGCCGGGCTGTTCGCCCTCAAGGGCGGATACCGCGAGCCGGTGCTGGCAGCCTCCACTGATGGCGTCGGCACCAAGATCGCCGTCGCCCAGGCCATGGACAAACGCGACACCGTCGGCCTCGATCTGGTGGCCATGGTCGTCGATGACCTGGTCGTGTGCGGGGCCGAGCCGCTCTTCCTGCAGGACTACATCGCCGTCGGCAAGGTGGTGCCCGAACGCGTCAGCGAGCTGGTCGCCGGTATCGCCGAGGGATGCGCCATCGCAGGCTGCGCGCTGCTCGGTGGCGAGACCGCCGAACATCCGGGCCTGATGGCCCCCGATGACTTCGACCTGTCGGCCACCGGAGTGGGCGTAGTGGAGGCCGACCGGGTGCTGGGACCGGACCGGGTGCGTCCGGGCGATGTCGTCATCGCGATGCGATCCTCGGGACTGCATTCCAATGGGTACTCGTTGGCACGGCACGTGCTACTCGAAATCGACCGGATGGACCTGTTCGGACAGGTCGAGGAGTTCGGCCGCACTCTCGGCGAGGAGCTCCTGGAGCCCACCCGCATCTACGCCAAGGACTGCCTGGCGCTGGCCGCCGAGACCGAGGTGCGGACCTTCTGCCACGTCACCGGTGGCGGGCTCGCGGGCAATCTCGCCCGCGTGATCCCCGACGGATTGGTCGCCGAACTCGACAGGGGTAGTTGGACTCCCGGTCCGATCTTCGCGATGATCGCCCAGCGCGGCCGCATCGAGCGCGCCGAGATGGAAAAGACCTTCAACATGGGCGTCGGCATGGTCGCCGTCGTCGCACCCGAAGACGTCGACAGGGCACTCGCGGTCCTGACCGCACGACACATCGACTGCTGGACCCTTGGCGCCATCAAGAAGAAGTCGGGCAAGGATTCAGGCGGCGAAAGTGCCTTACTCGTGGGGCAGCACCCGAGGTTCTAAGAACCTCGGGTGGGAATACCGACGGGCCGTTACCGGCGCCAGGCGTCCTCGTCGTCCGTCCAGCGGTCGCTGGCGCGGTCGTCATCCGGCTGAGATACCGGAGCGCCGGAAAGTTCACGGCGGAGTTGCTCGAGATCCGTGTTAGGAGAGCTGTATTTCAGCTCGCGAGCAACCTTGGTCTGCTTTGCCTTTGCCCGGCCGCGGCCCATGGGGGAACCCCCTCGCGCAATAGCGGAGCGGCCCAATTTCAGGGCGGCTCCGGTGGAGTGTTTTTATCGATCCTGACGATAGTTTAGCGTGCCGATCCACCAACTGCTGCACGCCCTAACTACCCGGTTGAACAGACCCTTGCCGCAGTCGGTTCACGGCCTCCCGCCCGCGCTGCTCACCCTGCAGGTCGGGCAGTAGATCTAGGTCGATGGCGGCGGGTGACGGACCCGCCGACAGGGGCGCCGGATTGCCGTTCGAAAGGGCCTCGACGACCGATCGTTTGACCAAAGCCAGCGCTATGGGACCCAGGTCGACATGATCGACCACGGAGCCCACCCGACCCACTGCGCGGCCGGCGGCGGCCACCTCGTCACCAGTGGATGGGCGATCGGCGGAACCATCCAGATGTAGCAACACCAGCACTCGCGGCGGCTTGCCCAGGTTGTGTACCCGGGCCACCGTCTCCTGCCCGCGGTAGCAGCCCTTGGCCAGATGCACGGCCCGCGGATCGTCGTCCGGGCCGATACCGCCGATCCAGGCCACTTCGTGGGGAATGGTTCGCTCATCGGTGTCCAGGGTCAGCCGGGGGCGCGCGGCAGCGACCCGGAGCGCCTCGAACGCCCACAGGCCGGCAGGACGCACGCCCAGACGTTCGGCCAGGCCCGCTCCGGACGGGATGAGGAGGTCGAAGGTCGCGTCGGGCAGCGGCCACGGCATGCGCCTGATGAAGCCGCCACCGGGTAGCGCGACGGCGCTGTCGAGCGCGGGCAGGGCCGCGATTCCCAACTTCCCGGCGAGCTCTGCGGTGCCGGGTCCGAGCAGGGTGAAGACCTTCAGCTCGGACGCGGCCACCTCAACCTTGGCCCAGAACACCATCTTGGTGAGGAAGTCCTTGAGCGCCTGGCCACGCCATGGTTCGGTATCCAGGTACGTGACACCGTCCAGATCGGTTTGCACCCAGTGGTCTTCGACACGCCCCTGCCCGTCGAGGCTGAGGTTCTCCCGTGTCTGGCCGTCTCGTAGGTCGGCGACGTGCTGGCTGGAGATGGTGTGCAGCCAGCTCAGCCGTTCGGCACCGGACAACGAAATCGTCGGTCTACCCGATCTGTCCACGAGGACGGCGCCGGTGAGGGCCGCACGCTGCTCACCTAGGGGATCGCCATAGTGCCACACCGCACCGGCGTCGGGGTTGCCTTCAGGTACGTAAACAGCCGTCATCGGTGCCTAATGTTCTTCACGCAAGCGGCTCATCACATGTGCAACTCTACGACCGCTAATCTCATTGCCCATGGCGGTAGCGGTGGTGGTCACACTCGACGGTGAAGTGCATGACCCCGAGGTGCCGCTGTTGCATGCCGACGAGCTCGCCGCTGTTCGCGGTGACGGAGCGTTCGAGACGGCACTGGTGCGTGGCGGCGCCGTCTGCAAGCTGGAAGCCCATCTGGACCGGATGGCCGTATCGGCGGCGTCGATGGATCTCGCCGAGCCCGACCGTGCCGCCTGGCGGGCTGCGGTCCAGATCGGTGTACGGCAATGGAATTCGATGTCGGGTGCGGACGCGATGCTGCGCCTGGTGTACACGAGAGGGCGTGAAAGCGGTGGGGGTGCAACGGCATACCTGACCATCGCGCCGGTTCCCGCGCGCTCGTTGACGGCGCGGCGTGACGGTGTCTCGGTGATTACCCTGGATCGCGGGTTACCCGCGCAACCCGCCGAGCCGCTGCCGTGGCTGCTATCGGGCGCGAAGACGCTCTCGTACGCCATCAACATGTCCGCCCTGCGATACGCCGAAGTGCAAGGGGCGCAGGACGTCATCTTCGTCAGCTCGGATGGATTCGTGCTCGAGGGTCCGCGCTCGACGGTCATCGTGGACACCGGTGACGCCCTGGTGACACCTTTCCCGGAGCATGGGATCTTGCATGGAACCACCCAGCGGGCGCTTTTCGAGGTGGCCGCCGCAGAGGGCGTTCAGTGCCGGTATGAGGCCGTGACGCCCGCTGATTTGGTTGCTGCCCAGGATGTTTGGATGCTGGCCAGCATTACTCTGGCGGCGCGGGTGCGCACGCTCGACGGTGCAGACCGTCCTGCGGGGCCGCTGGCGGCGCGGCTGCCCGAGCTGGTCGACAAGGCGATCGCGCAATAACGCGAGCAGACGCTTAGTGCACAGAGTTCCTGGGCTTTCGCGCACCAAGCGTCTGCTCGCCGACACACCACTAGGCGACCGCGCCGGGGTCTTGGATATCGTCGGCGGGCACCTCGGTCAGTGCCGCCAGCGCATCGGTGAGGAGCCGCTGGATCGCGGCATTGATTCCGGTGCAACCATTTTCGATCTTTGTTGCGTTCTTCTGGATCGAGCTGGCCATGCTCTTGACCTTCTCGATATCGCCCAGCTGAGCGAGCGCCTCGCTGATCTTTTCTTCAGCGGTAGCGATCTGCTCGGACCCGCGCCGGCTGCTTACCGCGAGGGCGCTTGCGCGCAGCAGCATGATGACGGTCCGCAATAGTGCGGGATCGTCGGACTGAGGGTCGAATGCGACCACGATCCTCCGCGGCCCCAGCACCCGGATCGACTGTCCGCCGTTCTGCTCGGCCGTCGGGACGATCCCCAACGAGGCGACCGCCTCCCGGTTTCGCTCCGCCTTATCGAGATAGGGGCCCCATTTCCGGTCGGCCGAGTCGGTCATCTCGATCACCAGCTGCGTCGGACCGCCGTTCACGGCGAGCACGCCGTCGCCCATCATGCAGCGCGAGATTGTGCCCGCGGAGTTGCTGGTGTCGGTGTACTCATCGCCCAAGCCGGCGGCGATATCGTCGACCAGGGCGTTGATGGCCTCCTCATAGACGAATCCCTTCTTGGTGGTGCGGCTGGTCACGGAGCGCTTCGCCTCCTGCACCTTCAACGTGACGATCACCTCGTCGACCTTCTTGACCAGGTCTGAGTGGTTCTCGTTGAGCGCCTTGGTGAGCTTCTGCTGCTGCGCGTCGAGCGCCGCGGTGTGTTTGGCGATGGGCGAGATTGGGTCACTCGGATCGAACTGCTTGGCGGTCTTCTCCTGCAGCGCCGTGAATGTCACCTTGGCCTTGGCGTCCAGATCAGTGCCGAACTTCTCCAGCAGCGGCACCATGCGCTCGACGACTTCGGGATGGTCGCCCCCGAAGAGCCGACGGATTTCCGCGACGACGGTCTTGGTCGAGTCCTGCAGCTCCTTGCGCGTGGTCTTGTCGGCGTCGCCGATGGCCTTTTTGGCGTCCTCTGAGGCCCTCGCGACGGTGTCGGATGCGGACTTCACAGCACGCTCGGTGACTTCGACGGCCTTGGTGCTGGTCTCGGCGGCCTTCTCGCCGAGGTCCCGCATCATCTGCTCCACCGCCCGTGCATCCTGGGCCTGGCCTGCGGCCGAGAGCGCATGCGCGCCGATCTTGACGGCCTCGGTGACGAATGCGCTGAGGTCCGCGGCGGCCAGTTCGTCTGGATCGTCCACGATGCGGCCGCGTTCGCCGGTGGTCCAGCGCTGCGCCTCGCGGGCAACATCCTTGTCGTGCACGGTGATTCGCTCGATGTAGACGCCTGTCAGGGTGTCGTCGAAACGGGCTTGTGCCTTGTTGTCGGTCATATCTCCTCCTGAATTTGAGAGTGCCCGCCGGATGCGGGTCGGATGAATTCAGGCTGCGCCCACTTGTGCAAATTGCCAACAGTAGTTACTGATAAGGGGGCTTATCAGTAACTACTGTTGGCAATTTCAGACAGCAGGTCTAGCTTGGGGGAAGCCCGGAAAGGAGGTGCCATGAACACGCTGACCCTGCAGGATGTCGCGGACCTTGCCAACGTACAACGCCCTGTCGTCAGCATGTGGCGAAAGCGCCCCGTGGTTCGAGGCGTCTCGGTGCCTTTTCCCGCCCCGGTCGATAACGCCGGGGGAATCGAACGGTTCGATCGCAACCAGATTGTCGAATGGCTGACCGATACGGGCCGGGGTAACAACCGCGAGCATGCGTACGACGCGTCCGCGGTCGCCGTCCCCGCGGGCGTCCGTCTGGAGGAGGCCGTCACACTGCTGTGCTGGCATGTGCTGACCGGGCAGGAGTTGGCCGGAACATCCGAGCAGACGCGCGTCGCGCTGGCTGACGAACACGACCCCGACGACTTGGCAATCGCCCGTGAAATACGGCAGGTGAACCCGCCCGAGGAGGTGCTGCTCTACATCGACGACCTGATCGAAGTCTCGCTGGGTTCCAGCGACGCTTTGACGAGGGTTGAGACAGGGCGCCTCGGCCGTGAGGGCGGTCTGCGCGGGCTGAGTGTGCGTGGAATCGAGTTGCTGCGCTGCCTCATTGAGGCTGCGGCGGTGCACCTTGGCCAGGACGAGGTGATACTCACGGCAGAAGATGCCGCAGTCGCGCTGGACGTAGCTGAGGCGTGCGGAATTGATATCTGCACCACCGACCGCGGCTTACGACGCCGGGCGCTGATCCGGGGACTATTCGTTGGGGAAGCTGTTGCAGGCAAATCTGTTTCAGCGCTATCGCTTGTTGGCCGCGACATATCCCAAACTCTCGATGCAATGGACGACGTTGTGTTGGGGCTGGCCTCCGGCGATATCGCGGTGGTTCTAGGAAGTGCGTCCGCGCTCACCGATGAACTCGCCGGGGATTTCCAACATCGTCGCGCCGAGGTGCTACGAGTCAACAACCTCGTTGCGGCGCTGCGCCTTCCGCGCGGGTTGTGGGCCGAGGCGCATCGCCAGGCTCTCGCCGTGTGGGTATGTATCGGCGGCGCGGATGCGGCGAAAGTTTCGGTGGCGGATCTCGGTGCGGTCGAGACCATAGAACTGACCGACCTTGCGGCCGACATCGCTGGGGCGCTGTCACGAAATGACAAGCGCGCATACCGCTATGCGCGGGTGATCGATATTGCTACGATTCTTGCCCGGGGGCCGGTGGTGCCGCGCGGCGTGCGGGCAGTGAAAGTTGGCGGCGATCGCCTCGGCAAGTATCTCGATGACGTTCATCGGGCGACCCTGACCACCACCGCGCCGCTGGGCTCCCTTGATGTATTGGCGAGGCCGGCTGACGGCAATATTCGGCTGCAGCACCGCTCGCTCGGCGAGGCACACGTTCTCAAGCGCCTCCGATTGCTGCGGGGACGGCGTATCGACCGCACCGCCGGGGCGGTCGATGGGACCGTGCAGGTACTGCCCGTCGAGTTGGTGGGGTCACTTTTCCTGGACCCGTTCGATGCCGTGCGCAAATATCCGCGAGCGGTCCGCACCGAACCCGGCGACGTCATCTTTGTCGAGAAGCCGAAGCCGCGGGCCTGGGTGGACGCGCGGGGCGGGGCGGTGGTCGCCTCACCGGCGCGTGTCATCCGGCTGGCCGATTCCGCGGAGATCGGCCCGCGCCTGCTTGCCGCCGTCATCAACGAAAGAGCCAGTGCTGGAAGCGAATGGAAGACCTGGAGCGTGCCGGTACTCAAGGCTGATGAGGCCGCGCGGCTGGAAGACGCATTGCGGCGCACAGAGGACTACGAGCGCGAGTTGGCTCGCAGAACCAAAGCGGCCAGAGATTTGAAGTCCGCGTTGATCGACGGGGTAGCCGCGGGCGCCCTAACCCTCGACATCACCACGACCAGTATTTGAGAAGAGAGGAAAGCGCACCATGCCACCGAGGAAAAAGGCGGAGCCGCAGGCACCGTCGACCATGAAGGAACTCAAGGACACGCTGTGGAAGGCCGCCGACAAGCTGCGCGGGTCGCTGTCGGCGAGCCAGTACAAGGACGTGATCCTCGGGCTGGTGTTTCTCAAGTACGTCTCGGATGCGTTCGAGGAGCGGCGCGAGGACATCCGTGCCGAGTTGGCTGCTGACGGCATGGACGAGGATCAGATCGACGTCTTGATCGACGATCCCGAGGAGTACCACGGCTACAACGTGTTTGTGGTGCCGCCGGTAGCGCGCTGGAAGTTTCTGGCCGAGAACGCCAAAGGGATGGATACGGCCGAACGTTTCAAGAACATCGGTCAGTTGATCGATGAGGCCATGGATGCCGTGATGAAGGAGAACCCGACGCTGCAAGGCACGCTGCCGAGGCTGTACAACCGCGACAATATCGATCAGCGCCGGTTGGGCGAA
This sequence comes from Mycobacteroides franklinii, assembly GCF_001853795.1. Classification (NCBI taxonomy): domain Bacteria; kingdom Bacillati; phylum Actinomycetota; class Actinomycetes; order Mycobacteriales; family Mycobacteriaceae; genus Mycobacteroides; species Mycobacteroides franklinii. The sequence goes on along the minus strand of NZ_MLIK01000004.1, from coordinate 1,189,303 downwards.
CTGATCGACCTGTTCAACAGTGCGCGGTTCAGCCGTCAGGGCGAGCACAAGGCTCGTGACCTGATGGGCGAGGTCTATGAGTATTTCCTCGGTAATTTCGCACGGGCAGAAGGAAAACGGGGCGGCGAGTTCTTCACCCCGCCCAGCGTGGTCAAGGTGATCGTCGAGGTGCTGGAGCCGACGAAGGGGCGCGTGTATGACCCGTGCTGCGGCTCGGGCGGCATGTTTGTGCAGACCGAGAAGTTCATCGCCGATCACAAGGGCGACGCGAAAGACATTGCCATCTATGGTCAGGAGAGCATCGAGGAGACCTGGCGGATGGCCAAGATGAACCTGGCCATTCACGGAATCGACCACAAGGGACTCAGCGCTCGCTGGGGCGACACGTTCGCGCGCGACCAGCACCCCGATGTCCAGATGGACTACGTGATGGCCAATCCTCCGTTCAACATCAAGGATTGGACGCGCAACGAGGAGGATGCACGGTGGCGCTACGGGGTGCCACCGGCCAACAACGCCAACTACGCCTGGATTCAGCACATCCTGTCCAAGCTCAAGCCTGGCGGCAAGGCGGGTGTGGTGATGGCCAACGGGTCGATGTCGTCAAACTCCAATGGAGAGGGCGATATTCGAGCACAGATCGTTGAGGCTGATCTGGTGTCCTGCATGATTGCGTTGCCGACCCAGCTGTTTCGCAGCACCGGGATCCCGGTGTGCCTGTGGTTCTTTGCCAAAGACAAGACGGCAGGGAAGCAGGGTTCGATCGACCGGTCGGGGCAAGTGCTGTTCATCGATGCCCGCGAGCTCGGGTACATGGTGGACCGGGCCGAGCGTGCGCTCAGCGATGGTCCGGATGGGGGCATCGTGCGAATCGGCGACACCTACCATGCGTGGCGCGGGTCAACGTCGGCATCCGCGAAAGGCATTACCTACGAGGATATTCCGGGGTTCTGCAAGTCGGCGACGCTGGCAGAGATCAAGGCTGCCGACTATGCGTTGACCCCGGGTCGGTATGTGGGTGCGGCCGAAGTCGAGGATGACGGGGAGCCGATCGATGAGAAGATCACACGGCTTACAACGGAATTACTTGCGGCGTTTGATGAATCGGCGCGGCTGGAGAAGGTTGTGCGGAAGCAGCTGGAGCGGATCAATGAGTGAGATTCGAACCGTTCTACTTGGTGACCTTGGCGCAAAGCGGCCATCCGCGTTTGCAACTGGGCCGTTCGGATCAGCTGTTTCAGCGAAGAACTTTGCTTCCGATGGTATACCCATGCTACGTGGTAGCAATCTGAGCGACGATGTCGGCGTCAGGCTTGACGAATCTGAAATCGTATTCGTCCCAGAGGAACTCGCTCGAACGTATTCTCGTTCGATCGTCGAGCCAGGGGATCTGGTATTTACGTGTTGGGGCACTGTTGGTCAGTTAGGCCTGATCCAGAAATCCAGCCGCTTCGACAGCTATCTCGTCTCAAACAAGCAGATGAAGATGACGGCAGACCCGCTACAGGTGGTGCCGCTATTTCTCTATTACTACTTGTCGCAACGCCGAATGATTGACCTTGTGCGGAGTCAGGCAATCGGAAGTTCGGTTCCTGGATTCAACCTAGGACAATTGAAGGCGTTACCGATTAGCCTGCCGGAGATGAGTCAGCAGCGCGCCATCGCCGACGTGCTTGGCGCTCTCGACGACAAGATCGCCGCCAACGAGCGGATCTGCGAACTGACAGACCAGCTGGTTTCCGCCACTTTTGCGAGTTTGGTCAATGGGTGTTCGTGGGGAGAGTTGCGTGCGATCGCAGATGTGAATTTGCGTACGCTGAAGCCTCACGAGAGCGGCTCGCTCCGTTACATGGACATCGCCACCGTGGGATGCGGCCGATATGAAATGCCAGATCTGAGTAACTGGGCGACGGCTCCTGGGAGAGCGCGACGGGGTGTCTCACGAGGCGACACGGTTTGGTCGACGGTTCGGCCAAACCGGCGATCACATGCGTTGGTTTTGGACGATTGCAATGAGCTGGTTGCATCGACAGGGCTCGCAGTTCTGACTCCCCATTCAAGACGTGTCGCAGGCTTGTATGAGGCAACACGAACGGAAGAATTTGTCAGATATTTGGAGTCGGTAGCCGAAGGTAGCGCATACCCAGCGGTGCGGGGCGACCGTTTTGGCGCAGCGCCAATTCCCGACCTGTCGCCGGCTCAATGGGACAGGTTTGAGGATATCGCTTTCTCCGTCAGGGAGCGGGCTCATTCGGCGCGAGTTGAAGCACGTAAACTCGCTCAGACCCGCGACGAGCTTCTCCCGCTCCTGATGTCCGGCAAGCTCCGTGTCAAGGACGCGGAAACCATTGTGGCTGAGGTGTTGTGATGGCCAGCGATGATAAGGACGACAGCCAGGCCCGCTTTCCCGCCGCGGCCACCAAAGCCCCAGTCCCCGGCTGGTATCCGGAACTTCTCGACGCCGTTGCCGATCATGTGCAGACCGGCCGTCAGCGCGCCGTCGCAGCTGCGAACCAGGAGCTCGTTGTCACGTATTGGCGAGTCGGCAAGGAGATTCTGGCCCGTCAGCACGCGGAGGGCTGGGGTGCGCGCGTCATCGACCGGCTCTCGGACGACCTGCGAGAGCAGTTCCCCGACGCCAAGGGATTCTCGCCGCGCAATCTGAAGTACATGCGGGCCTTCGCGGCGGCGTGGCGGGATATCGCAATTGTGCAGCGCAGCGCTGCACAATTGCCGTGGCGCCAGCACATGGTGCTGCTCGACAAGCTCGACACCTCTGAGCTGCGACTATGGTACGCCCAGTCCGCCGTCGAGGAGGGGTGGAGCCGCGACATTCTGGTCCACCAGATCGACACGCAGCTCCACCGGCGCGCGGGCAAGGCCATCACCAACTTCGCCCGGACCTTGCCGCCCTCGGATTCGGACCTGGCCCAACAGGTGACCCGTGATCCGTACCTCTTTGACTTCATCGGCATCGTCGACGTTCGCCGTGAACACGAGCTGGAACGCGCGCTGACCGATCACGTCGAGAAGTTTCTACTTGAACTCGGCCAGGGCTTCGCCTTCGTCGGCCGTCAAGTGCACCTGGAGATCGGGGACACCGATTTCTATGCCGACCTGATCTTCTACCACTTGAGGCTGCGTTGCTTCGTGGTGATCGAACTCAAGGTTGGCGACTTCGACCCGAGTTACCTTGGCCAACTGGGCCTTTACATGGCAGCTGTCGATGACCTGTTGCGCCACCCGGACGACAAGCCAACCATCGGACTCGTCTTGTGCAAGACCAAAAATAATGTCGTCGCCGAATACGCGCTGCGCGGATACGCCGCGCCCATCGGCGTCGCGGAATGGAAGACCGCTATCACCGCGGGCCTTCCTGCCGAACTAGAAACGAGCCTGCCCACCGTCGAAGAGATAGAAGCCGAGTTCGAGGGTGATCCGTATGAAGGGGAGAAGGATGAGTGAATTCAGTGAAGCTGCCTGGGAGCAAGACGCTCTCGACAAGCTTGGCGAGCATGGGTGGGAACCGCTCACCGGCAACAAGATTGCGCCGGGCGCTGACGGCGGCCGGGAGTCCTGGGCGGACATCACGCTCCCGGAGCGAATGCTGGCCAAGATGCGTGAACTCAATCCTGACGTTCCCGGCGAGTACCTCGATCAGGCCCAGAAGACGATCACCCAGCCCGAGTCGCAGGACGCCATCGCCGAAAACTTTCGGCTGCACAAGTACCTCGTCGAGGGCTATCGCGGCGTCACCTACATCGACTCGGATGGCATCGAACAGACCCCAACCATTCGACTCGTCAGCCATGTCCCTGAGGAAAATGAATTCCTTGCCGTGCAACAGGTTACGATCCGTACCCGCGAGCACCATCGGCGATTCGACATCGTGCTGTACCTCAACGGAATGCCGGTCGTCATCTTCGAACTGAAACAGGCTGGCGCCAAGGACGCGGATGTTGCCGACGCCCATGCGCAATTGCAGACGTATCTGCGCGAATTCCCCATGGCGTTCCGGTTTGCGGTGCTGACTGTGGTCAGTGACGGAGTCTCCGCCCGTTACGGCACACCGTTCACGCCGCTGGAGCACTTCGCGCCCTGGAATGTGGACGACGACGGGAAGCTGATTGCGGTCGGAGCGCTCGACTCGGACGGTAACGTCGTCATCGAGTCGGACACGCTCATCGAAGGTCTGTTCAACACCGAACGGTTCTTACAGCTGCTGCGCAACTTTGTCGCATTCGACGAAGATGGTGGCTTGATCAAGCGAATTGCTAAGCCGCATCAATACTTTGCCGTCACTAAAGCCGTAGGTGCGACGGTGCAGGCGGCCGAGACCAACGGCAAGGCCGGCGTCGTCTGGCACACCCAGGGTTCGGGCAAGTCGATGGAGATGGAGCTGTACGCTCACCTGGTTGCGCAGCAACCGAAGATGAAAAACCCGACCATCGTGCTCGTAACCGACCGTACCGAACTCGATTCACAGCTTTTTGAGACGTTCAATCGTTCGCTCCTGCTGCCGGAATCGCCCGTCAAGGTGACGAAGCGGGCGGAACTACGCGACGAGCTGTCCAATCGCACCACTGGTGGCATCTACTTCACAACCCTCCAGAAATTCGGCCTTACCAAGGGGGAGAGGGAATCCGGCGCCGATCATCCACTGCTCAGCGACCGGCGCAACATCATCGTCATTGTTGACGAGGCCCACCGCAGCCACTACGACGATCTCGATGGTTTCGCCCGGCATATCCGTGATGCCCTGCCCAACGCGGTGTTCATCGCCTTTACCGGCACCCCGATATCGGAGAGCAAACGCAACACCCGTGACGTCTTCGGACCAGATATCGACATCTACGACCTCACTCGCGCGGTCAACGACAAGGCAACAGTCCCAGTCTATTTCGAGCCCAGGCTCGCGAAGGTTGGCTGGACGAAGGGTTTCGAGGAGGATGATCTCGACAGGGCGGTCGACGAGGCCACCCTCGGACTCGACGATGCAGAACGCGCGCAGATCGAGAAATCTGTAGCCGTCATCAATGCCATCTACGGAGCCCCTGAGCGCATCGCGAAGTTGGCCGAGGACATCGTCACGCACTGGGAGTCCCGCTCAGAAGCCATGAGGCCGTTCATCGAATCGCCCGGTAAGGCGCTGATCGTGGGAGCAACTCGGGAGATCTGCGCACGCCTGTATGAGGCGATCATCGCGCTACGGCCGCAGTGGCACAGCGACTCCGACAACGAAGGCGTGATCAAGGTCGTCTATTCCGGGTCGGCCAAGGACAAGGGGCTGGTCGCCAAACATGTCCGTTCGGGCGGGCAGACCAAGGCGATTCAGAACCGGTTGCGCGACTCCGACGACGAGCTGCAGATCGTCGTCGTCAAGGACATGATGCTGACCGGATTCGACGCGCCGCCGCTGCACACCCTGTACCTCGACCGTCCGCTCAAGGGTGCGCTGCTGATGCAGACGCTGGCCCGGGTGAACCGCACGTTCCGCGGGAAGCTACACGGGCAGTTGGTGGCGTATGCCCCGCTGGTGGACAATCTTGCGGCAGCGCTGGCGGAGTACACAGAAGACGACCGCAATGGGCAGCCGCTCGGTAAGAATATCGATGAAGCAATCGCGCTAACCGGGACTCTGATCGATCAATTGGATCAACTGTCGGCGGGATTTGATTGGCGGCCAAAGACTTCGGTCGTGGGCTGGATGAAGACAGCTATTAATCTTGCTGCGTACCTGCGGGATCCAGTGACACCCGGAAATCAAGACACGCCACCGCTCGGTGACCAGTTCCGCGTCAAGTCGGGCGAGCTGGCCCGGGCCTGGACATTGTGCTCGGGCAATGAGAACCTTGCCGATCGGCATAAGACCGTGAAGTTCTATGAGCAGGTTCGTGTGCTGATGGGCAAGTTCGACGCACAGCAGCGCCAGGCCGAGGGCAAGCCGATACCCGAGGACATCAGACGGATGCTCTCGGCGCTGGTCGACGAATCGACGGGAGCCGGCGAGATCGTCGACATCTATCAGGCGGCCGGGCTGGAAAAACCGTCGTTGTCCGAACTGACACCGGAGTTCGAGCAGAAGGCCAAGCGTTCGGACAACCCGCATCTCGCGATCGAGGCGCTGCGCGCGCTGATCACCGGGGAGATGGGCGCAGCGACGCGGAACAACCTGGTGCGGCAGCGCGCATTCTCCGAAAGGGTCGCCGAACTCATGCGCAAGTACACCAACCAGCAGCTCACGTCGGCTGAGGTGATCGCTGAGCTGATCGCGATGGCGAAAGAGGCAGCCGCTGAAGGTAACCGCGGACAGCGTTTCTCGCCACCCCTGTCGCATGACGAACTGGCATTCTATGACGCGGTGGCCGATAACGAATCGGCTGTCGAGTTTCAAGGTGAAGACGTGCTCGCGCAGATCGCCCGAGAGCTGGTCCGAGTGATGCAGCGAGACACCAAGACCGACTGGACATTCCGTGATGATCTGAGGGCCAAGCTGCGGTCATCGATCAAGCGCTTGTTGGTCAAGTACAAGTACCCACCCGACAAGCAGCCCGGTGCAATCAAACTGGTGCTGGACCAGATGGAGCAGCTCGCACCGGACTATGCCGAACAGGACCGGCAGGACAAGGAGGAGAGGGATGAGTGACCGACTGCTGCGGGTATTCACGCATGTGCAGGAGCGTTATCCGCATAACGCGATGGACGCCGATGCTGTTGCCGCGCACGCACGTTGGCTGAATGTGGAGTGCGATCGCCTCACCCCCGAATTGGGGGAGGCCGCCGAGGACGCGGTAATCGAGCGGGAGATCATCGGAAAGCTCCCTCCTCGGTTGGTGCATGAAGTGTGGAATCGGTGGGCATACCTCGAAGCCGAGGTGACCCCTCCTACGGACACATCCATACCGCACGATGAACTGAGCACCCTGCATTGGTATGACAGGGCTGCGGAGGCGACTGTCGACTCGCCCGAACCGGCGCGCGACCCCTGGGACTATCGCGGAGTTGACCCCATTGAGGACGTCGCTTTGCCGCCCAAGATGGCATGGTCGGAGGCCGACCGCAAGGTCGCACTGGAGAAGGCAGTTGGCATCTACGGGCTCGAGCCGGGCGATTGGTTGGAGCTCGATTGGCCACCACGGGGCTCACTCTGGGATCCAGGGCACGTCTACACGACGCCGATTGAGCCGTGCGAAGCGCACGTCGAGGACGCTGGTGACGACGAATGTGAGGACTGTGTCGGGTCAGTTCGGCAAGAGATCGAGGAGATGGCGCAGTGGAAATGGATTACCACCTTGCGTTTCAACGAGATTCGCTTCGATCGGGATGGTGCTGAATATGTCGCCGAGGTAGACCTTGATCAGGCATTCGAGGTGGCGATCACCGAGCAGGACCCGCGCGAGATCCTGATCGGTCCGCCAGGCCATGACACACAGTGGTAAGGCAGGCAATAAATCGGTTGTGGCACACCCTCTTGCGTCGTACCGTCGTCGGTACACACGGAAGGAGGTGGTCCGACACTTTGATTGGTTATTGGACATGTGAGGTGGCTGCTCGCTAGCTGCAGCCATGCGCTGCGGTGGGCAAATCCACAGCAGCCACCCGGCCCCCGAACCCTCGATGAGTCCGATCGAGCCGAACGGTTCGGGGGCCGCCCCCTTTTCCGGGGCGAGCATGCTGAAATGTGCGCTTTTCGTGCCATTTTCGGCACATATGGGCGTGCTCGGCAGAAGGACTAGCCAGCGAAACGCGACAACCGCGCGGAAAGATGCGGTTCCAGGCCGCCGTCGGCGCCCACCCGCTCCTCGACATAGGCCAGGTCGCCGCCGTCGACAATGCCGTACAGCCGCTTGGCCCCGCCGATCAGCGCACCCGACTTACTCCGGGCCAGCGCGTCGGTCACCAGTTCCCAGGACGAAGCGTTGAGCGGCTGGCCGTAGAACAGCTCGACAAAGCCCGCGGCGTGCGCCAGCACCAATTCGATGGCCTGACTCTCGGCGAGGTCATCGGGATCGGGTGCAAACCGCCAGAAACCGCTCTCACGCAGGGTCAGCCGGTCGAACTGCCCATCGGCATCCAACCGCCACGATCGTGAATCCCACGTGAGGTAGTCGCTGCCGTCGTGTGCGACGACAATCTGCTGTCCGAAGCGGTAGTCGCCGTCGGCATCCCTACCCTCGCCCTCACCGCGCCACACCCCAACCAGGGGCAAAAGGGCCAGCATCGCCCCATTGAGGTCCGGGCCTTCGCGCAGGTTAGCGGTATCGGCTGGGATGGGGAGGTCGTGGAAGGTGGGGAGATTCCTCCCCACCGATGGCCGCTGCTCGGCGGCGGTCGGATCCGGTTCCGTCACGACTCGTCGGTGATCAGCCGGTACAGCGCGTACAGCGCGAACCAGGTGATGACGAGCACCGCGGCCACCAACATGATCTCGAAGAAGAGCACCACGGGATGGGAGCTTACCTGGGATAACGGTGTGACCCACAACTCGCCGGGTAACGTCGACTACAGCTACCGCGATGGAAAGGTGTGAAGGTCTTGTCCGGGCGATGGTTATCTGCACTTTTCGTGTCCAGCGCGGTTTTCGCCGCGCTTTTCGCGGCACCCGCAGCGAATGCGCAGCCGCCGAAGTTCCCGGATGTCGACTCCTACCCGGCCGCCGATCTCGCCGAATACCAGGTGATCGGCGCGCACCCGAGCATGTCGGGATGGGTCTTCAGCACCCCCAGCGGTCTCAGATGCCAGAGCAACATGATCGCCGACCTGGGGGTGTCCTGTACCGGGCCGATCGTCGGTGCCGGTGCGGGCATGAATTCCGTGGTGGTGTCGCTAACCAAGCCGGGGCTCATCGCGCAGTACGAGCAGAGCCCAGACGACCACACGTATCCGTTGCTGCCGACCGGCTCGAAGATCGCGCCGGGCAATGGGACCGTTTGCGCAGTCCTCGCCGACGACGCGCTGGCCTGCCGCGCCAAGAAGCCCGATTCCTGGCCCGCGGACACCCAGGACCCGCCCGATCGGCACTACGGCGAACACGGATTCGTCGTGCAGCCCTCCAGTAGTTGGGTCTACTGAATCGATTCGATGGGGGACAGCCTTACCTCCGAGTAGAGGTAAACCCCACCTTATTTCCGTTCAGCCGTCGTTCACCGGAACTGGGATCGGCGTTAACTGGGCGCTAGCTAGAAATAACCCGCTCAGTTCGCGCTGAATTGGTCGGGCAGAACCGCTGCTACGGCTCTTCAGCACTCACCTGGAAGGCCGACATGGCAGGAACGTTCATTCGATGTATCCGCACCGCGTGCTTCGCGGCAGTGGCCGTGTGCTTCGCCGCAGTGGCAGCTCCCACCGCCAGCGCGGAACCGGTGACCATGCAACCGGAGGACCTGGATCAGGTGACCCCGGACGGTTGGCATATCCATCTGAACAGCTATAACGAGGTGGTCAACTCGATCCCGAACCTCGCCAATGCGTCGAACTCGCGCGAGGCCTTCGTCAATCTGTACTCGTCGGCGGCAGTCACTGGCGGACAGGGATCAATCCTGGACAGCCTCTTCATCATGGGATATCAGCTGGGCTGCCAGTCCGATGTGTCGAGCGGACTGCAATTGGGCGGCGCGGTCTCCGGCGGCGTGAGCGGCACCGGGTCTTTGGGGTCGAGCAACTCCATCGGCGGGTCCGTGGGCGGCGGCGCCACCGGCTACGTGCAGACCGACCTGGAACCTGGCGTCATCGTCGACCTGCCGATGTCCAACATGGCGCTGAACCCGTCGGGCCGAGCGACGCTGGATATTACGAACCTGCACGTCAAAGTGGACGCCTGCGGCGGGGACGTCACCATCCGGTCGTACGCGTACCTGCGTATCTCGACCACCGGCGCGCATTCCTCGTATGCCATCTACGGCGAACCGATCAAGATCTAGACGAGGACGGTCACCCGAATGGCATCACGCATCAATACGGGCGCGGCACTGCTCGCCGCGCTCCTGAGCGCGGGTTTCTTCCTGGCGCCCAGCGCACTGGCCGCGCCGTCGCCTCCGGTCCCGCCGGGCCCGCCGCCGGGATACGACGGGCTCCCGTACCACAACATGCCGGGCCGGATCGGTCATCAACCCGGCGCCTACACCTACATCCTCGGGTTCTGGATGCGTCCGCGCCGGGTACTCGACGCCGCGGGCACCAGCGCGATGAGCAACACGGATTCGGACTCGGCGGAGTTCGGAATGCCCGGTTCGGAACTCGGCGTCGAACCGCTGCGCAACTCGACGCTGGGGGTCGCGCCGGGTGTGCGCCCGGAATCGCCGATGGATTCGATCGGTGCGCCCGATCCGGCCGCTGGCGTGGTGCCCGGGGCCAGCATGCCGGGCGGCGCCCCCGGAGGTCTGGAAGACCCCGTCCCCGGCACGCATCAGCCACCACCGGCCGCCGACAGCGAGTCCGTCCAACCGAAGGCGAACGGAACCATCGCACCCGGCTCACTCAACAGCGGTCCGGACCTGGGACCCGCCGCATCACACTGAATGAATTTGCACCGCAATACAATACGAAGGACCTCCACAGTATGAGAGCACATATCCGCCACGTCGGTGTGATCGCGGCGTTCATGGTCGTCGGCCTACTCGGCGCGCCCAGCGCCGCTGCCGACCCCTCGGTTCCCGGTGACCCGACCGGGCAGATCTACTCGCCGCCCGGCTATATCGGCTACTACCCGGGTGTCTATGGGTTGCAGTCCATTTGGTCGTTGACCCCGCCGCCCCGCGTCCGTGACGCGGGAGGCACTCGGGCCATGACCAACGCCGATCCGGAGTCGGCCCATGTCGGCCTGCCCGGCGATCGCCTGGGAGTCCAGCTGAAACACGTCACAGTCAAGCCACATGAGGCTGGTCCGCTCGGTCAGGTGTTTGGGGCGCGTCCGTCGTCACCCATGCAACAGACCGCCGCACCGGAAGCCGCCGGCGGTACCGCGCCGGGGGCGACGGCCGCTACCGGCCGCCAGAACATCCCCACCGGACAGCCCATCGGTCTGGAGGATCCGTCTCCTACCGGGAACGCACCCGATCGGCCGATGCCCGGCCTAGAGGCCAGGCAGCCGTCCCGAAGCGCGGCGGCCGCACCGGACACCGCGAACTGATCCACGTATCGAGACGGTGGCGGCCAACGGATGTCGGTGACCGATGACCTACTCCTTGGGTGGGCACAGACAGAACGGATGTCCGTCCGGGTCCACCATCACCCGGTAGGAGTCGCCGCCTGGCTGCTCGGAGGCAACCGTGGCGCCGAGACCCGTGGCTTGGTCGACGGCGGCACGGAGGTCGTTCACGCGGAAGTCGAGGTGAAACTGCTGCGGGTGCTCCTGGCTGGGCCACTGTGGTGGCGAATAGTTCTGCACACCTTGGAAATTGATGTTCTGCGAGCCGATCGCCACCGATGCGTATCCGTATTCGGGATATTCACCCGTGACCGTGCCGCCCGTGAGTTCGGCATAGAAACGGGCCAGCGTGGAGGCGTCGGAGCAGTCGATGGTGAACGCAAGCAGTTCGGTAACAGCAGTACTCATGTGTTCACCCTGCCTAAGCTGAGGCGGTGCCGTCTTGGACCAACCCGACAGAACCGCGAGAGGGTCTGGGTGCGGATCCGTGGCGCGCGGTAGTGCGTCCCGAAGGGCTGCTACCGCGAATCGACCGAGTGGTGCTGCCGGGCCGCGGACCACTGCGTGATTGGGTGGAAAGGATTTGGTCGCTCTCCTGGGCCGAACCCGTACCGGCGGACTTCTCCGGTGTCATCGCCCATCCGACAGTGCACCTCACCCTCGAAGGCGGGCCGCCGGGCGAGATTCGGCACGGACATCGGCTTCCGGCCGGATTGCTGCACGGGGTGGTGACCGAGCGATTTGCCGTCGATCTGCCGGCACCCGGCTGGGTGGTCGGCTTACATCTGACGCCGGGAGCGATCTTCGACCTGACCGGCACCGAGGCCAGCACGTGGACGGGCCAAGTGGTTCCCTGGGACCAGGCCTGGCCGGGCTGGGATCTGACGGCGGTGTGGGAGGCGCGCGATGCGCTGGCTCGTGCCGAGGCAATCGAGAGGGCGGCACAAGAGATGATGGGTGGTCGGCGGCCGACCGCCGACGGTCACCGTGCTCGCAGCGTCGAACGGCTGGTACGTACCGATCCGAGCATCGCATCGGTGGCGGATCTCGCCGCGAGGGTGGCGCTGTCACAGCGGTCACTGCAGCGATTGTGTCGCAGCCACCTCGGAGTATCGCCACGCTGGCTGCTGCGGCGGGCGCGAGTGATCGATGCCCATCAGCTGCTTTCCGAGACCGATCTCGACGTCGCAGAGGTGGCGAGCCGGCTGGGGTGGTACGACCAGGCCCATCTCACCCGCGACTACACCAAGCTGACAGGAACACCTCCGGTGCGGCTGCGCCAGGAGCGGCGCGAAGGCCGCTAGACGACAAGACCGCAACTGCACACGTCGTTCTCCGGGTGGGAGGTGCGCAGTCGCGGTCTCGACGAGAGCGTGAGGCTAGGCCTCGATCTTGATGTCGACCTCGTGGATGCCGGCGCCGGTGGGGCTCACCGTCGCGGTGCCGTTCCCGGCCGAGGACAACGCCCGCAGCGTCCAATCGCCCGGTGCGGCGAAGAACCGGAAGTCGCCGGTCGCAGACGCCACCACCTCGGCGGTGAACTCATCCGAGGAATCCAGCAGGCGCACAAAGGCACCGCCCACTGTCTGACCGTTGCCATCGACCACGCGGCCGGTGATCACGGTTTCCTTCTCTACGTCGACGCCCGCCGGAATGGCCAGGCCCTGCTTCGGTGCACTGCACATAACTAGCTTCCCAACTCGATCGGGGCTCCCACCAGAGAGCCGTATTCGGTCCAACTGCCGTCGTAGTTCGTCACGTTCTGGTGTCCCAGGAGCTCCTGCAACACGAACCAGGTGTGCGAGGAACGCTCACCGATACGGCAGTACGCGATGGTTTCCTTCTCACCGTCCAGCCCCGCGTCGGCGTAGAGCTTGGCCAGCTCTTCATCCGACTTGAAGGTGCCGTCTTCGTTGGCTGCCTTGCTCCACGGGACGTTGATGGCGCCGGGGACGTGCCCGGGACGCTGGCTCTGCTCCTGCGGCAGGTGCGCGGGGGCCAGGATCTTGCCGGAGAACTCGTCGGGCGAACGCACATCCACCAGGTTCTTGGCACCGATCGCGGCGATCACCTCGTCGCGGAAGGCGCGGATGGTGTTGTCCGGGGCAGCGGCCTGGTAGGAGGTCGCGGGGCGAGAAACGGTGTCGGTGGACAGCGCGCGGCCGTCCAGCTCCCACTTCTTGCGGCCGCCGTCGAGCAACTTCACGTCCTGGTGCCCATACAGCTTGAAGTACCAGTAGGCGTACGCGGCGAACCAGTTGTTGTTGCCGCCGTACAGAACCACGGTGTCGTCATTGCTGATGCCCTTGTCGGACAGCAGCTTCGAGAACTGCTGCTGGTCAACGAAGTCGCGCTTGACCGCATCCTGTAGATCAGTCTTCCAGTCCAGCCTGACGGCGCCTTCGATGTGGCCGACGTCGTACGCGCTGGTGTCCTCGTCCACCTCCACGAACACCGTGTTGGGGGCGGAAAGGTTGTCTTGCGCCCATTGGGCGGAGACCAGTACGTCAGAGCGTGCCATAAAGAGGACTTCCTTCCGTGTTTCTTGCGGGGTACTGAGTGGTTTTGTCGGGTTATTGAGCCGACGGTTGTGTGCGGCGAAAACGAGTGATGAGGGGGTACAGCTGGCAGCCCAGGCAGATGCCGAAGGCGGCGTTCAGGAAGGCGGCACTGAGCGCGAGAGCGGTGGCGACAACGCCAAGCAGCGTGAGGCCGGTAGCAAATCCGACGGTGCCGACGGCGGCGAAGCTGAAGCCCAGCAGCTGTGCGAACTGAAGCGGCGGGACGGGCTCGCGTTCCGTCACCGGGCTCAGCCGCGGCTGGATCAGCGTCCGGAAGATCGTTCCGTACGGGGCGCGATGCGGTCCCAGCAGCGCGCCAATCGCGAACACCACCGCTTGGAGTCCCAGGATTACCGCAGCGGTTGCCGGTGACACGGCAGACACGGCAAGGGTGACGATGAGAACGGTGGTGGTGACCCACGCCGAGAAGCGGGGGCCGCGAACGTCAACCTGACTGATTACAGGCGTGGTGTTGGCAGTGGTCATGGGTTGTTGTGCTCCTAAGGGTGGCGGATATGGCTACACCTGTTACGGCACACTCGAAGGTGGCCGCGATTAGCAGCAACAACAACAGCAGCCCGCGACGCGGCACAGATCGACGGCGCGTCGTTTCGTGAGCATCGGCTCAAGGCGGGCTTGCACGGCGACGAGTTTACCCCGGCTGCGTCATGCCCTGCAGCGCAGTGCGCAGGTCCGCGGCCTTGGGCACTCCGGAGACTCGATACGCCTGCCGTCCGGTGGCATCGAAGATGAAGGTTGTCGGCAGCGAAAGCACCGAGAGGGCCCGTGCGGCGTCGGGATTCGCGTCGATGTCGACCTCTATATGTGCGACCCCCGGCTGGTCAGCGGTCACCTGGTCGACGACTCGGCGGACCGAGGCACACGGACCACACCACACCGCGCTGAAATGCACGATCGTCGGCCCGGTCGCTGAGAGTTCGATACCGGGCGGGGCCTGGACCTCATCTGTTCCGCCGGGGCCTTCGCGCAGCTTGCCGGACTTGCTCTTGATGGCCACGGCGATGAGGCTCGACGCCAGCAGTGCGACCGCAATCGCAATGACCGCGGTCACCAGTGGCGACGAGCCGCTCGCCTGAAGAGCGGACAGATCTGACCTCATGACTGCTTGAACGCGTCCAGGGAGATCGTTACTCCCTCGGCGATACCTTCGATGATCACATCTGATCCACGTGCGCCGACCGTTGTTGGTTCGATGGCGAAGGGAAGCTTCTGTCGGGGGACCACCTTGGTGAACGCGGCGAACACACCGGCCTGCTGCTCTTCGGGCACGTCGCGGTCGGCCGTTCCCGGTCCCGTGACCACGGATGTAGCGACGAACTGCAGATCTGTCTTGTCCGGTCCGCCGACGGACACGTCGACCGACACGGTCACCTTGTGTTGGAACTCACCTGTCTTGGGCGTGCCGGTGAACAACAGACCCGTTCCTGTGGAGATGCCGGATTCGGTGGTACCACCGGTGGCGTCGTTCTGCTCCTTCGGCGGCGGTTCGACGGCGAGGTCGTTGATTCCCATGAATCGGCCCAGGTGGTTGGAATCGATGATGATTCGGCTCTCCACGCGGTCCACCCGCAACGGGGAGTCGGGGCGGATCAGCCAGGAGGCCT
Organism: Mycobacteroides franklinii; assembly: GCF_001853795.1. Lineage (NCBI taxonomy): Bacteria > Bacillati > Actinomycetota > Actinomycetes > Mycobacteriales > Mycobacteriaceae > Mycobacteroides > Mycobacteroides franklinii. Next base: position 1,173,971 of record NZ_MLIK01000004.1, on the reverse strand, counting down.
GGGAGATGTCGATCCCGTGCAATGTGCCTTCCAGTGTTGCCTTCCCCGTTTCGGCGTGATCGACGCCATGCGCCTTGATCTCTACTTCCTTGTATCGGTGTGCGAGTGCCTGGGGGATGAAGGGAAACACCAGGATGGCCACCGACGGATCCGAGCTCAGGTTCGCCTCGGCGCGTAGCGTCCGGGACAGCCGATATTCGGCGTAGATCGCAAATCCGAAGTCGGTACCGGCGGCCACGATCGCCAGTGCACATACCGCCGCGATAGTGACGATCAGGGGTTTGCGCATCTGCATATTCTGGCGTACCGCCGCACGCCCACCGTTCCCGACAGGCCCCGCCGGGCCGCGCTCAAGCGGCTCATCCAACGCGCACCGTCGTCACGCGAACGGCTCGTCCGCGCTTATCAGCAGGTGGCGCGGTACATTATGGAGCACCTGGAGACCGAAGCACCCGGGTGTTGGAGGGCTCGTTGGACCTGTTGCTGCTGACCGCTGACCCAAATCCCGATGCGGTGCTGCCGTCCCTGTCGCTGCTCGCCCATACCGTGCGACCGGTGCCCAGTGAGGTGTCCTCGCTGCTGGAGGCGGGCTCTGCCGACGTGGCCATCGTCGACGCGCGCACCGATCTAGCGTCCGCGCGCGGACTATGCCGACTACTCGGAGCCGCCGGATCCTCGGTCCCGGTGGTCGCCGTCGTGAACGAGGGCAGCCTGGTCGCGGTCAACGTCGACTGGGGTCTGGATGACATCCTGCTGCCCGGAACGGGCCCCGCCGAGATCGACGCCCGGTTGCGTCTACTGGTGGGCCGTCGTGCCGGTGCGGTCAACGTGGAGAACGCCAGCAAGGTCGTTCTCGGTGAGTTGGTCATCGACGAGGGCACCTACACCGCGCGGTTGCGCGGTCGCCCGCTTGATCTCACCTACAAGGAATTCGAGCTGCTGAAGTATCTGGCGCAGCACGCCGGCCGGGTTTTCACCCGGGCTCAGCTGCTTCAAGAGGTGTGGGGATACGACTTCTTCGGCGGCACCCGCACCGTGGACGTCCACGTGCGTCGCTTGCGCGCCAAGCTTGGTGGCGAGTACGAGTCGCTGATCGGCACCGTGCGCAACGTCGGTTACAAGGCGGTGCGCCCGCCGCGCGCCAAGGGCGACCCCGGCGCGTCCGCAAGCCCCGGTGCCGCGGAGCCCGATATCGACGACGTGGATGACAGCGGTACCGACGAGGACATCGCCTCCGAACCGGGGACGACCATCGCGGGGTAAATCTCCGACTAGCGTGACGGTATGACCGAATGGGTCCCGCTTCTCGATAGTCAACGCCAGCTACAGATACGCGAATTGGTTGTCGAAGCCACCCGCGTCGACGGTATTGCCCCCGTGGGGGAGCAGGTGTTGCGCGCGCTGCGGGGCACCGGCGCCAAGCACCTGGTTGCCGAGGACGGCGATGATGTGGCGGCCTACCTCAATATGGTGCTGCCCGACGAGGCTCCCGACGAGAATGCCACGGCGATGGCCGAATTGGTGGTCACACCGGTCGCCCGCCGCCGCGGGATCGGTTCGGAGATGATTCGGCAAGCCTTCCTCGAAGGGGGCGAGCGCACCCGTATCTGGGCTCACGGTGACCTGCCTGCCGCACAGGCGGTCGCCGCCAAGCTGGGGCTGGTCGCGCTGCGGCGGCTGCACCAGATGCGCCGCCCGTTGGCCGAGCTGCCCGCGCTCTCTCAAGACCCCAGCGTTGTCATCGGCCATTACCTTGGCTCCCAGGATGATTCGGATCTACTGCGCGTCAACAACGCTGCGTTCGCCTGGCATCCGGAGCAGGGAGGCTGGACTCAGGACGACCTCGCCGGCCGGTTCGACGAGCGATGGTTCGACCCGGACGGACTGTTCCTGGCGCGCGACGCGCACACCGGGGAACTTCTCGGATTCCATTGGACCAAAAGGCATGTCGACAAGCCTGGGGTAGGCGAGGTGTACGTCGTCGGGGTTGATCCCGCCGCGCAGGGCCGGGGATTGGGCCAGCTGTTGACGCTGGTGGGACTGCATCATCTGGCGGGCCTCGGCTTGGACACCGTGTTGCTGTACGTCGAATCGGACAACGAAGCGGCGCTGCGGACATACCAGCGGCTGGGATTTCAGGTGGCGCTGACCGACGCCGCCTACGGTCGTGCCTGACAGGGCGTTTACCTGCGATAACAACCAGACCGTCAAGTCTGTGAGTTCACTTTCCGTTTACCTGCGGGCGGGTGCCCGTCCATCGACTGCCTTTAGTTTCCGGGGTGCGCGTAGAAGATTCCATCCCCGTCATCGTCTTCCATCACATATGCGAGAAAGCGAGAGCCGTGAACCTCAAGGCCGTGAATCTTAAGAGCACCGGCACCACGATCTTCGCGGCGGCCGCCGCGGTCGCTCTGTCCGCAAGCCTTGCCGCCTGCGGTACCGACAACACCACCGGAGGTTCCTCCTCCAGCGCCTCCGGCTCGGCTTCCGCATCGGGCGACTGTGCGGGCAAGGCCAAGCTGAGCGCGGAGGGCTCGTCGGCCCAGAAGAACGCGTTCGACATCTTCGCCAACGAGTACTCGACCGCGTGCCCCGGAAAGTCGATCAACTACAACCCCACCGGGTCGGGCAAGGGACGCGACAACTTCATCGCCGGGCAGGTCGACCTTGGTGGTTCGGACTCCGCGCTGTCCGAGGAAGAGGCCGGCAAGGCCAAGGAGCGCTGCGGTGGCAACGAGGCGTGGAACCTGCCCGTCGTCTTCGGCCCAATTGCGTTGGCGTACAACGTACCCGGTGTCGACAAGCTGGTCCTGAACGCGGACACCGCCGCCAAGATCTTCACCGGCGTCATCACCACCTGGAACGACCCGGCCATCGCCGCCCTCAACCCGGGCGCGACGCTGCCGGACACCAAGGTCACCCCGGTGTACCGCAAGGACAAGTCGGGCACCAGCGAGAACTTCGGCAAGTACCTCACCACCGCCGCCCCGGAGAGCTGGACCAAGGGCAGCAGCGGCAGCTGGGAAGGTGGCGCCGGTGAGAGCGCCGAGAAGTCTTCGGGTGTGGCCGAGAAGGTCAAGGCCCTGCCGGGTGCCATCACCTACGTGGAAAAGGGCTACGCCGACGACCTCAAGATGGAGTACGCGCAGATCGACAGCGGTGCCGGCGCGGTTGCGCTGACCCCGGAGACCGCCGCGGCCTCGGTGGAGACCGCCAAGTTCGCGGGCGAGGGTAACGACCTCAAACTGGACCTGGCCTCGATCTACGGGACCAAGACCGCCGGTGCCTACCCGATCGTGCTGGCCACCTACGAGATCGTCTGCTCCAAGGGCTACAAGGACGCCGACGTCGCCGCCGCGGTGAAGTCGTTCCTGACGGTCGCGGTGAACCAGGGACAGAAGGGTCTGTCAGATGTGGGCTACGCCCCGCTGCCCACGCAGTTCAAGTCCCGCCTCGAGACGGCCATCAAGGCGCTCGCTTAGCAGCGGTAGGTCCCCACCCGGCGAGCTCGGGCAACCCGGGTGGGGACGTACCATCAACCACATAGACAGCGAGTTCAATGAGCAGCCAGACCAGCGGGATCGATCCCGTGGGGGTAGCCCGTCCGGCGGATCTTGACGGATCGGTCTTCGAGGAGAAGCCACAACCCATGAGCGATGAGGGCGACCATCAGCCACCCGCCAAGGTCACCAAGGCGGTTACCCGTCCCGGTGATCGCATCTTCTCCGGACTCGCGACGGGATCGGGCGTATTCGTTGTCGCGCTGATCGGGCTGGTGGCGATATTTCTGATCCTGCGTGCCGTCCCCGCGCTGAGCAACGACGACGAGAACTTCTTCCTCTACAACGGTCCGTGGCGCACCGACAACACGGCGCACATGCACTTCGGCGTTCTCGACCTGTTCTCGGTCACCGTCTTCGTTTCGGTCTTCGCGCTACTGCTCGCCATGCCGGTGGCCCTCGGGATCGCGATCTACCTGACCGAGTACGCGCCCGCACGGGTTCGTGGGCCGCTGGCCTACGTCATCGACCTGTTGGCCGCGGTGCCCTCCATCGTCTACGGCCTATGGGGCATTTATGTGCTGGCGCCGGCGATCGCACCGGTTGCCCTGTGGCTCAACGGGAATCTCGGGTTCATACCACTATTCGCCGATAGCCCCGTGAACATCGCGGGCGGCGGCAACCTGTTCACCGGTGGCATCGTGTTGGCGGTGATGATCCTGCCGATCATCGCGGCGGTCACGCGAGAAGTGTTCATTCAAACTCCCAAGGGGCAGATCGAGGCGGCGCTCGCCTTGGGCGCCACCAAGTGGGAAGTGGTGCGCACCACCATCATTCCGTTCGGCACCTCCGGGTACATCAGTGGTTCCATGCTGGGTCTCGGCCGCGCGCTGGGCGAGACCATCGCCCTGATGTTGATTTTGTCGGGTACGTCGGTGGCGTTCGGCTGGTCGCTGTTCGACAGTGGCAGCACCTTCGCGACCCATATCGCGTCCAATGCGTCGGAATTCAACAACGAATTGGAGGCCGGTGCCTACATCGCGGCCGGGCTGGTGCTGTTCGTGCTCACGTTCTTGGTGAACTCGGCGGCACGTGCCGTCGTCGGCGGAAAGGGCCGGGCATGACCACGACTCTTGACAGGCCCGTGAAGGAGCCTGCGTTCCATCCGCTCTCGGGCAGGCGCAAGTTCACCAATGCGCTTGCCACCGTGCTGGTCTCGGCGGCGGTGATCATCGCTCTGATTCCCCTGGTGTGGGTGCTGTACACCGTGCTCGATCGCGGATTCGATGCCATCCTCAGCGCCGACTGGTGGTTCACATCGCAAAACATGATGACCAACAGGATCGCGGGTGGTGGCGCCTATCACGCCATCATCGGCACCCTGTTCCAAGGCCTGTTCTGCGCCGTCATCTCGGTGCCCATCGGCATCTTCGTGTCGATTTATCTGGTCGAATACGGTGCCAACTCTCGGCTGGCCAAGCTCACCACCTTCATGGTCGACATCCTGACGGGTGTGCCGTCCATCGTCGCGGCGCTGTTCATCTACGCCCTATGGGTGGCGACGCTGGGGCTGCCGCGGTCAGGTCTTGCGGTATCCCTGTCCCTGGTGCTGTTGATGATTCCGGTGGTGGTGCGTTCCTCGGAGGAAATGCTCAAGATCGTTCCGAATGATCTGCGTGAGGCCTCTTATGCCCTGGGCGTGCCCAAATGGAAGACCATCTCGCGCATCGTGCTGCCGACCGCGCTGTCCGGTGTGGTCACCGGTGTGATGCTGGCACTGGCCCGCGTCATGGGTGAGACCGCGCCGCTGCTGGTGCTCGTCGGCTACAGCAAGCTGATCAACTACGACATGTTCGGCGGAGAGATGGCCTCGCTGCCCGGCATGATGCTCGATCAGCGCAGTGGTTCGGTAGTGGGGCTTGCCGAATCCCGGCTGTGGGGCGCCGCCCTCACCCTCATCTTGTTGGTCGCGGTTCTCAACGTAATCGCCAAGCTCATTTCGCGTTTCTTCGCGCCGAAAAAGGTCTAGGAAGGTAGTCATGGCCAAGCGCCTCGATCTCAAGGACGTCAACATCTTCTACGGCAAGTTCCACGCCGTTCAGGATGTCGCGCTGTCGGTTCCGCCTCGCAGTGTGACGGCCTTCATCGGCCCGTCCGGTTGCGGTAAGTCCACCGTGCTGCGCACCCTCAACCGGATGCACGAGGTGACCGCGGGCGCCCGCGTCGAAGGTTCGGTGCTGCTCGACGGTGCCGATATCTACGGTGCCGGAGTGGACCCGGTATCGGTGCGTAAGACCATCGGCATGGTGTTCCAGCGTCCAAACCCATTCCCCACCATGTCGATTCGCGACAACGTGGTGGCCGGTCTACGGCTGCAGGGTGTGCGCAGCAAGAAGACCCTCGACGAGGTCGCCGAGCGCTCCCTGCAGGGCGCCAACCTGTGGAACGAGGTCAAGGACCGTCTTGACCGCCCAGGTGGTGGGCTGTCCGGTGGTCAGCAGCAGCGTCTGTGCATCGCCAGAGCCATTGCCGTGCAGCCGGATGTGCTGCTGATGGACGAGCCGTGCTCGGCCCTGGACCCCATCTCGACATTGGCGATCGAGGATCTGATCTCCGAGCTCAAGCAGGAGTTCACCATCGTCATCGTCACGCACAACATGCAGCAGGCCGCGCGCGTGAGCGATCAGACCGCGTTCTTCAACCTGGAGGCCGCCGGCAAGCCGGGCATGCTGGTGGAGATCGACGACACCGAGAAGATCTTCTCCAACCCCACCCAGAAGGCCACCGAGGACTACATCTCGGGCCGCTTCGGCTGATCCAGCCCGTCAGATCGACGGAATAGTGCCGGAGTCAACCCGGTTGACACGTGCATGACAAAGGCAGTGCAGTTCGATCGCTACGGCGATATAGACGTTCTCGAAGTCAGGGATGTGCCAAGGCCGGTACCGGCCGATGACCAGGTATTGGTTCAGGTGCGGGCCGCGGGGATCAACCCCGGAGAGGCGAAAATCCGCACCGGGATGCTGCATGACAGATTCCCGGCGGCCTTCCCGTCCGGAGAAGGTAGCGACCTGGCGGGTGTGGTTGTCGAGACCGGCCCCGGGACCGTGGAATTCGCCGTGGGCGACGAGGTGTTCGGCTATACCGATGACCGGGCCAGTCACGCGGAGTTCGTGGTCGTCCCGGTCGGTCAGCTGGTCATCAAGCCCGAGAGTTTGTCGTGGGAGGTGGCGGGCAGTCTGTTTGTCGCGGGCACCACGGCATACGCCGCGGTCGGCTCGGTCGATGTGGCTCCCGGCGACGTGGTTGTCGTCTCGGGCGCGGCCGGGGGAGTGGGCACCATCGCGGTACAGCTCGCCAAGGCTGCGGGGGCGACCGTGATCGGCATCGCGGGGCCGGACAACGACGAGTGGCTCACCGGGCACGGTGTCATCCCGGTCAACTACGGCGACGGACTGGCCGACCGCATCAGGGCAGCAGCGCCTCAGGGACGGGTCGACGCCTTCCTCGATCTCTTCGGCGGCGGTTACGTGGAGCTGGCACTCAATGAGCTCGGGGTGGATCTAGGGCGAATCGACACCATCATCGACTTCGCGGCAATCGATCGATTCGGCGTGCAAAGTGTGGGAAACGCCGAAGGCGCCTCGACACAGGTGCTCGCCGAGCTGGCCGCGTTGATTGTCGCGGGAAAGCTGGAAGTCACTGTCGCGCAGACATTCCCGCTCGCTGACGTGCGTGATGCGTACGAGCTGCTGGAACGTCAGCACACCCGCGGGAAAATCGTGCTGGTGCCGTAATGCGCTAGATCGTGGTGAGGTGGTCGTGGCCTTGCCCCTCCGGGGGCAGGGTTCCGGTCACCTGGAAGATGACCCGGCGGGCTACCTCCACCGCGTGATCAGCGAACCGCTCGTAGAAGCGGCCCAGTAGGGTCACGTCAACGGCGGCGGCCACTCCGTGCTTCCATTCCCGGTCCATCAGCACCGTGAACAGGTGGCGGTGCAGGTCGTCCATGGCATCGTCTTCTTCGTTGATGCGGGCGGCCTTCTCCGGGTCGCGGGTCAACAGCACCTCTTGTGCGCTGTTGCCCAAATCAACTGCGACACGGCCCATCTCGGCGAAGTATCCGTTGACCTCTTCGGGTAGGGCGTGCTGTGGGTGGCGACGGCGCGCGATCTTGGCGACGTGCAGGGCCAGGGCACCCATCCGGTCTACGTCCGCGACGATCTGGATGCTGCTGACGACCTCACGCAGATCGCCGGCCACCGGGGCCTGCAAGGCCAAGATGGCGAAGGCGCTTTCCTCGGCCGCGGCACTCATCGCGGTGATCTGCTCGTGGTCGGAAATCACCTGTTCGGCGAGAACCAGATCGGCCTGTAGCAATGCGCGAGTGGCCCGCTCCATGGCGGCTCCGGCCAACCCACACATCTCCCCCAGCTGTGCCGACAATGAGGACAGCTGCTCCTGAAACGCGGTACGCATGGATCAAGACTACGGACCCGTCGTCGTCGAGTCATGGACCTGGTGTGAACGGCGAGTGAATGCCACTACAGGTTCCGTGTACGAAACTGCGAGCAGTGTCTAAATAGCTGGACTATCCGCAGCTAGTGTCGCCGGCGTTGACGACGGTCAGGTCCATCGGAAGCTCGGCGGGGGCCATCGAGCCAGACGACAGCTGCAGTGGGACGGTCGACCCGGCGGCGGGCGGCGCCTGCAGGTTTGCGGTGGAGGTGTAGTCGCTCCCGAGGACAACCCGCACCGTGGTTTGAGCGCCATTGATCCGCTGGAGCCGGGCGTTGCCGAACGAGGCGGCAACCGTCGCGGCCTGCTGCTCGTGACCCGGTGAGAAGAAGACCGTGGTGGCGGGCAAGGCCGACGGGTAATCGTCGGTGGTGGTGATGCCGAATCCGTATCGGGTCAGCTGGCTGGCCGCCGACGCCGCCAGGCCGGTCTGGCCCGTGCTGTTGGACACGTGCACGTTGATCTCGCTGGGCTCGGTGGTCACCAGGTCGACCTGCTCGCTGGGCGTGGCCGGGGTGTTCTCGGGAGTGGGTGTGGCAGTGGATGTTTCGCCGAGTTCGCGAGCCGATCCGTGCTCGCTGGATGCCAGGGTGGTGTCCTGGGTGGTGGTGCCGGGCATCGGAACGCGGGTGCCATCGGGCTGCAGCTCGCCGGGCAGCGGATCATCATTGATGATGGCGTCGAAGATCTTTCGGATATCCGTGGTGCGCGGCGTTTCGTTGCCTTCGGAGTCGGTGCCATCGGTGGGCACAGTCAGGAAGGTGATTCGGCCGGCCTTGACGTCCTGGAGCGACTGGCCAAGGTCCACAAGGTCTTTCGTCCTGATGTTGTCGACGTAGGAGTCGTCGATGAAGGTGTTCACCACATTGTTGAGCTTGCTCAGCGAGAAGAAGGTGTTGTGCGAGATCATCGAACGCAGCAGCGATGACAGGAACAACTGCTGCCGCTTGATGCGTCCGTAGTCGCCGTTGTACTCGGTGGTGACCTGGCGCGCGCGCACGTACTGCAGCGCGGTGTGGCCGCTAATCGTTTGGCGCCCAGCATTTTCCAGCACGGTGCCGAGCTCGTAGTCCTCGATCGGGGTAGGCGAGCAGACCTCGACCCCGCCAAGCGCGTCGACTATTTTGGAGAACCCGGCGAAGTCCACACCGAGGAAGCGGTTGATGTTCAACCCGGAGATCTTCTGGATCACCTTGACCAGACACTTGGGGCCGCCGAAGGCGAATGCTGAGTTGAGTTTTGTTTCGGTGTAAGCCTTGTCGGGTCCGTAGGCCTTGGAGTCCTCGTTCCACACGTCACAGAGCGTCGGCTGGATCGCCAGATCGCGGGGGAACGACACCACCGCGACCCGCTTACGGTTGGCCGGGATGTTGACCAACATGATGGTGTCCGAGCGCGTGCCTTCGGCATCGGAAGTGTCACCGGCGCCCATGGCGCTGTTGGCCCCGGCGCGGGTATCGACGCCGATGATGAGGAAGTTTTCGTCGCCGTACTGACCGTTGGGATCGCGGATGTCGCGGGAGTTGGGGTCGAGCGCCTCGACGTGATTGAGCCTGCTGTTCTTGGCGTTGCTCCACTGCCACGCGCCACCGGTCAGGGTGAGGGAGCACACCGCGACGACCGCGGCGATGGAACGCCCGAAGTAGATAGGTCGCCGCGAGCGTTTGGTTTCTTCCTCCCGGACCCTGGCTTCGGGATTGCCCACCCGGATCGGGATGGCGCGAGTGTCGATGTCGTCGTCCAGGTTGGATGCCCGAACGCGACGCGCGGCGGCCTTGTCATAGAGGGGAGCGTCGTCCGGGTAGTCGACGTATTCGTCACGATCCCCGGAGGCCTGCTCCTGGGAGTGTTGATCAAGATCGGGTGCGTGTTCCTGCACCTGGGGCAGGACGTCTGTGTGGCTTTCGTCGATGAACGACGCTGGAGCAGGCTCCTCTGCGTAGTCGTCGGATTCCTGGGTGTGCGAGTGTCGACGTGACCGTCGGCCACCGCTGGCGCCCTCACGGGCCAGGAGATCGGCGACCGACAGCGAGTGTGATCCCGTCTCGTGCGCGGACGGAACCAGCGGCTCCGGGGGCCTGGGAGCCGATCCGTTGGACGCCGGCCTGGCGGGCCGGGGTACCGGAACCTCGGCGGCCGCGCGCTCCGGCTCTCGCAGCGATTGTTCGGTCTGCAACCGCCGGGTCCACTCGTCGTCGGTGGGATCGGGCAGCGAGTGATTCAGGGCAGGTGGTGGTGTCCACGGTGTGTTGGATGGTTCCGGCGCCACGTCAATGTCAGGATGACTGCCAACGGGTTCGATCGTGCGTTCCCATGGGGCCGAGCCGTACGCGCGTGGTTGGGCAGGAGTGGCGTCTGGGCCATCACCCATGTTCAACCTCGCTTAAAACGTCTGGACAGTTGCAAGTACACGGCACACCGGCAGCAGATAACGCCGCGCTCGGGGCACGGTCGTCGTCACATGCTACTGAGCATTGCCGCAGATCACCATGCTCGGTGACCTAGATGTGACCCCACATCACCCACCAGAGTGCATGACATCGGCAGCCGAGGGAACCGTGCAATCGTCGGGGTCATTGAGCCAGCCATCGGGCAGCGACACCTTCGCGGGTGACCCCTGACGCCCTCGGGGCCCGTTTCCGCCGTCGGGGAAGGGCGCGGTCTGATCGAGCTGTTTGAGCAGGGTGTCCAGCTCGGCGCGGGTACGCACGAGTGCCAGTGCCCGCCGGACATCGCCGCCGGCGGGGAAGCCGTGCAGATACCAGGCGATGTGCTTGCGCATATCGCGCAACGCCTTGTCTTCGCCAAAATGATCGACGAGCAACTCCGCGTGGCGGCGCATGATGTCCGTTACCTGACCGAGATTCGGCGGCTCCGGAATCGTCTGACCGTTGAAAACGGCACTCAATTCGGCGAAGAGCCACGGACGTCCAAGACATCCGCGGCCAATGACGACGCCGTTGCAGCCGGTCTGTTCCATCATGGCCACCGCGTCGGTGGCATCGAAAATGTCGCCGTTCCCAAGTACGGGGATGGTGGTGACGTGATTCTTGAGCGCGGCGATCTGGCTCCAGTCGGCGGTGCCCGAGTAGCGCTGTGAGGCGGTGCGGGCATGCAATGCGACGGCCGCGGCCCCTTCGGCCTCGGCGATGGCGCCGGCGTCCAGGTGGGTGTGATGGTCGTCGTCGATGCCCACGCGGAATTTCACCGTCACCGGGATTTCGGTGCCTTCGGTGGCGCGCACGGCAGCGTTGACGATCTGACCGAACAGCCGTCGCTTATAGGGAAGTGCGGCGCCTCCGCCGTTGCGGGTGACCTTCGGGACCGGGCAGCCGAAGTTCATGTCGATGTGGTCGGCGAGGTTCTCGTCGACCACCATCTTGGCGGCCCGATACGTCGTTTCCGGGTCGACCGAATACAGCTGCAGGGACCGCGGAGACTCCTCGGGGGAGAAGGCCGTCATGTGCAGGGTGGTGGGGTGCCGTTCGGCGAGTGCGCGGGCGGTCACCATCTCGCAGACATAGAGACCGCTGACGGTGCCGGAGGTTGCCAACTCCAGCTCTCGGCACAGCGTGCGGAACGCGATGTTGGTGACGCCGGCCATGGGCGCCAACACGACAGGGCTTGGTAATGCCAAAGACCCGATCCGCAATGCGGACCGGGCCTCCGGCAGATCGACGGATGCAGTCATGGTGTCATTTCGATTAGACGCTGACCGCTTCCCGGGCAGCCTTGGCGGCGTTGCGCTCGGCGCGCTTGGCTTGGCGCTCCAGGTACTTGGCCTTGACTTCTTCGAAGTCGGACGAGGTCTTCTTCAGATCGCCGACGATGCGGTCCAGGTCCTCGCGATACCACTCGGCTTCGCCGGTGATGTCGTCGCGATCGAAGATGCGCCACTTGCGCAGCACCGGCAGCACCACTTCGTCGAGGTGCGACTGCGGGTCGTACACGCCACCGGTGGCGATGGTGACGGCGTTGCGGCGGAATCCAGGGATCGTGTAGCCGGGCATCTTGAAGTTGTCGAGCACGCGGTGAATGGACTTCATGGCCTGGTTGGGGGCGATCTCCAGGCCGGCCGAAACCATGTTGCGGTAGAAGATCATGTGCAGGTTCTCGTCGGTGGAGATGCGCTTGAGCAGCTCATCGGCGATGGGCTCGGCGCAGGCCTTGCCGGTGTTGCGGTGCGAGACGCGGGTGGCCAGCTCCTGGAACGTCACGTACACCACCGAGTCGAACAGGCTCTCGGCGAACAGTTCCTCGCCGCCCTGCCGGTTCTGGCCGGGGGAGAAGCCGCGGGTCATCTGCTCCACGCGTAGCTTCTCCAATTCGATCGGATCGACCGAGCGGGTCACCACCAGGTAGTCGCGGATGGCGATGCCGTGGCGGTTTTCTTCCGCGGTCCAACGGTTGACCCAGGTACCCCACGGTCCGTCCATGGTGAAGTTCATCGCGATCTCACGGTGATACGAGGGCAGGTTGTCCTCGGTCAACAGGTTGGTGATCATCGCGACCTTGGCGACCTCGGAGAGCTTGGACTGCTCCGGATCCCAGTCCTGGCCACCCAGGGCCTTGTAGTTCTTGCCCTCGGACCACGGGACGTAGTCGTGCGGGTTCCAGTCCTTGGTGACGCCGAGGTGGCGATGGACATTCTCCTCGACCACAGGCTCAAGCTCATGTAGGAGCTCAAGGTCGGTGAATTCCTTCTGCGACATGGATGCGGTCCTCGGTTCGACAGAGTTATCTGTATCTGGAAGTTGCAGTCAATATATCTGTAAACGGCGGTTGCATACAAGTGGACGGGCCGCGACACACATCCACCCTTCCGCGTGCCTTCCGACGTGCGGGTTGATGCTTTTCTCGCTGGAGCTGCGAGGCCGCTACACCCGCAGTATGCTTCCTGGCAAGCCAAGGTGGAGGTGTATCCGGTGAAGTCGGTAGTGAACGCGACCATTGTCGCGGTTGCGGGTGTGGGTTTCTCACTGGCGATGGCCGGCCTGGCTCATGCGGGCGGTCCCACCGACACCACTGGGCAGTTCTACAGCGATGCCTCCTCGACGCTCAAGGGTGAGGGCTACACCGTGGTGGTTGCCGGGCGTTCGGGTGACCAAGTTGGCCTGGACAATTGCCTTGTCGCGCATCAGGAAGCCTTCACCGTCAAGAAGGGCCAGGACGATCGCGGCAAGATGGTCCACGTGACCTTGCGCTGCTACAAGGCAGAGGTCGCGGCGGCTAAGAAGGCTGCTGAGGAGAAGGCGAAGTCGGCCTCGACGTAGTCGTCGCGCCAGCCGTCGAGTTAACGCCCTGTAGCAGGATCTGCACGCAGTAGTCCACGAATCGCTGTCGGTCCACTTTCAGCTCTTCGTTGAGGTATCCCCGGAAAAGGCTTGTCAGCGCGCCCACCAGGCTGGTGGCGACCAGCTGTTGCTGCATCTCGTCGGTGAGATTAGTGCTGAGCTTTCCCTGGAGCAGCGCCACGAATCGCGGCAGCCAGTCATATCCGGACTCGGAAAGCGTCGGCTCAAAGGTCGGTGCTATCAGCAGGACGCGCCCCATGGTGGGTTCGTCCACCATGAGCCGGACGAAAGCGTCGACGCCCTCATGCGCGGACCGCGCACCGCTGAGCGCCTCGATCGCGCGGAAACCCACGTGGTCGTAGACCGCCCGGACAAAGGCGTCGCGGTCGGAGAAGTTCTCGTAGAAGTACCGCTCGGTCATGCCCGCTGAACGGCAGACGGCGCGGACGGTGACAGCAGGGCGGGGGCTGAGTCCGAGCAGCCGCACGCCGGCGGCCATGAGTTCGCGGCGCCGCTCATCAGCCCGCTCGGCAGGTGAGACACCTGCCCAGCTACGTCGCTGCGCTTGACCGTTCGGCACGGGCCTCCTAATCTGATATCAAAGTTGACAACCGCGATTGTCACTATACGTCGAACTGCAACGGAGCGTTCCGAATGGTCAACGATATGTCCGAGCTCGCCCAGGCGCAGCCTGCCGCCGAATCCGGCGCCTTCATGTCGGGTTGCCCGGTGAGTCACGGAACGGGTAAGTCCACGCCGGTCCCACTGGGGCCGGAGTCGTTGACGTGGAAGTACTTCGGCGATTGGCGCGGAGTACTGCAGGGGCCGTATGCCGGATCCATGCAAAACATGCACCCACAGCTGGGTGCGGCCGTCGAGCAGCATTCCTTGTTCTTCCGGGAGCGTTGGCAGCGGCTTTTGCGCTCCCTGTACCCGATCGGCGGGGTTGTATTCGACGGAGACCGCGCACCCATGACAGGTGCCGAGGTGCGCGACTATCACGTCAACATCAAGGGCGTGGATGAACAGGGGCGTCGCTACAGTGCGCTCAACCCCGACGTTTTCTACTGGGCGCACGCCACCTTCTTTATGGGCACGATCGTGGTGGCGGACTGGCTGAGCGGCGGAATCGGAGAAGCCGAAAAGCGTCAGCTGTTCGACGAGCACATCGTCTGGTACCAGATGTACGGCATGAGCATGCGGCCCGTACCGGCCAGCTGGGAAGAATTCCAGGAGTACTGGGATCACATGTGCACCAACGTCTTAGAGGATCAGAAGGCGGCACGTGACGTGCTTGACCTGACGACTCTCGCGGTGCCGCCGTTCGCGCCGTGGATTCCTGAGCGCGTGTGGCGGTTCCAGCGCCGTCTGGTGGCTCCGCTTTTCGTGTGGCTGACCGTGGGGCTGTATCACCCGGCCGTCCGGGAACGCTTTGGATACACGTGGTCGGCGCGTGATGCGTGGTTACACCGCAAGTTTGGGCAGGGTGTCAACCTGCTCTTCACGTTCGTGCCGGAGCGTAAGCGTCGTCATCCGCGCGCTCGTGCCGGATGGGATCGCGCGCTCGGGCGCATCCCCGCGGATGCGCCGCTGCCGCAGACCCCGGATTACAACCTGCCGCCCAGCGACACCTGGGGCAGCCCCAATCACTACAACCCCAAAGCGACCTAGCCGCAGTTTGTATTTCGGCGGTCACGCCGTGTCCGTGGTGCCATGATTGCTGCTCATGGCAGGAAGTTGGGGTTCGGTCCTCACCGGGCTCATTCCACTCGGACTGGTTGTCGCACTCTCACCGATCACCGTCATCCCGGCGGTGCTGGTCCTGCAGGCGCCGCGGCCACGGCCGAGCGGTCTGGCCTTCCTCGCGGGCTGGCTGTTGGGCTTGGCCGCGCTGACGGCGTTGTG
Source organism: Mycobacteroides franklinii (assembly GCF_001853795.1). Lineage (NCBI taxonomy): Bacteria > Bacillati > Actinomycetota > Actinomycetes > Mycobacteriales > Mycobacteriaceae > Mycobacteroides > Mycobacteroides franklinii. The sequence goes on along the minus strand of NZ_MLIK01000004.1, from coordinate 1,158,754 downwards.
TGTCGGGGCCACGGGCTTACTGGGCGGGTTACACAGGTCGGCGCCGAATTGGGCCTCCTGGGTGCGGGTGGTTCTCGGATCGGTGCTGATCGTGTTCGGCATCTACCGATGGCTTACCCGGCATCATCACACCGAGTCGCCGGGCTGGATGCGATCGTTCTCCACCATCGGACCGGTCCGGGCGGCGATCACCGGGACGGCCTTGGTGGTGGTGCGGCCCGATGTCCTGTTCATTTGCGCCCCAGCCGGTTTGGCGATCGGTGCCAGCGGGCTTGACGACGCGGATCGCTGGCTGGCGGCGGTGTTCTTCGTCGTCGTGGCCGCGTCATCGGTGGCCGTGCCGATACTGGCTTACGCGGCCGCCGGTCACCGTCTTGACGACGCGATGCGACGGCTCAAGGAGTGGATGGAGAAGAACAACGCCGCATTGATGGCGGCAATCCTGGTCGTGATCGGTATGATGGTGCTGTACAACGGGATTCACGCGTTGAGGTGAGGCGCCTAGTCGTGTGACGGCTGCGGGTAGTCGTTGTAGAAGCCCTCGCCGGACTTCACGCCCAGCTTGCCGTCGTCCACATATCGCTGGAGAAGGTCCCGCGATGTGGTGGGGATGTAGGGGAAGTGGTCGATGTAGTTCTTCTCGATGTCCAGCGCGACGTCCAGGCCGACGTGATCAATGGCCCGAAAGACGCCCACCGGACTCATCCCGGATGCGACCCAGATCCGGTCGAACTCGGGCGGCGTCGAGACTCCCTCGGCGACAACCGCCAGGGCTTCGCGCTTGATGGCAGCCCACACCCGGTTGATGATGAAGCCGACACTTTCCTTACGGGCGACGGCGGTGACGAACCCGTGTTTGGGCAGTTCTTCGCTGAGGATGTCGAAGATCCGTTCGTCGGTCTTCCCGTCGGTCATCAACTCGGCCTGTGGGGCTTCGGGTGGCTGCCCATAGTGGGTATTCAGGAATCGTTCCGGATGTGTGACCTTGCCGATGAGCTCACCACTCCTGAAGGACGACGAGTTGGTGCCGATGATCGCGTCGGGTGAGGCGATTTCGTCGAGCTGGCCCAGGATATCGATCTTGAGTGCCTGCACTTCGGGAACGGACTCGACGACATACCAGGCATCCTTCACTGCGCTGGGCAGGTCCGTGAAGTACTCGACGGTGGCGGCTGTGGCCCCCGCATCGCTTCTGGCCGAGACCAACTCCGGAATCCGTTGGTCGAGGAATTCCCTGGCCGACTTCAGCGAGTCCTCGGAGACGTCGTAGAGATGTACCACTCCGCCTCGTGTGGCGAAGGTGAGGGCGATGCGGCGGCCGAGGGTGCCCGCGCCCAGCACGGCGACCGGGCGATTGGCGATATCTGTCGGGGGTGAGTACGTCATGTTCTGTCCTTGTCCATGGTGACGATTGGTGAGTTAGCTTCAGATTCCGACGATTCCGGTGAAGTTCCCGTCGACCTTCGCGAGTGTGCGTTCACCGCTGCCGTCTAGGTTGACTGCCCGGATCTCGCCCGCCATATCGCTCACGTAGGCGATACCGGCTTCCTTATCGACGGCCAGGCCGATGGCTTCTCCGAACCCGGACGCGAGAACGGTCACGTCGTCGCCGCTTTGTCCCGGAGCCGGGATACGAGCCTTGTTCAACGTATTGCCCAAGGGCGCGGCGCCGCGGTCGGTCCAGTAGATCACTCCGGCATCAAGGTCGAGTTCGATGTCGATCGGCTCGGGTAGGTCGGACCAGAGCACGTCGATATCGCGGCGCGTCGGGGCCTGTCCGTCGGGAATCTCCAAGGAAGTCCGGAAGATTCGTCCGTCGCCGCCCTTGGACGGGCCCTTCTGGGTCCAGTACAGGAGGCCGTTGCGCTCGTCAATCGCCAGTCCGACACATTGATTGCGGGCAATGTGACGGTCTTTGTCGGTGGTGGCGACCACGACCTCGTCGCGCAGGTCGCTGCCGTCCAGTCGCACGCTGCGGATGGCCGCGCCCTCGCGATCGGACCAATACAGGCGTCCGAGTGACCATGCTGCCGAAAGCTGTTTTCCGGTAACGAAACTTCCTGTCGGCAGGAGATAGCCCCGCCCGCTGCCGTCGATTGCGGCCCTCTCGATGGAGCCGTTTTGCCCGTAGAAATCCAGGTTGTGTTCGGTTGGCGGTTCAGCGGGGTGCACAAGGGTGGGCACGCCCATGTTCGTCCAGTAGATGTTCTCCCGGGCGGGATCGACGATGATGCCGTCGGGCAATTCATTCAGTCCCGTAACCAGTTCCGTGAATTGTCCGCCGGAAACGGGAAACTTCAGGATGGATCTCTTGATCTGGTTCAGCGCCAACAGGTATCGAAACATGTTGTTCTCCTTGAGGTATCGTGCTCGTTCAGGCGTCTAATTGACGAAGTGCTGCCAAGACAGCGCTAGTGCGTTCATCGCGCCGGGCGAGTAGTCGTTGGTAGTTCTCCTGGCCGGTTCCGTAGGCGGAATCAATGTCTTCAATCAGTTGCTCGATTACCTGCGGGTCCGCTGAGGGAGTCCCGAGTGCGATCTTGCCCACCTCGGCGCCAACGCCCTCGTAGAGATGCCGTGCGCCCTCCGGGCCGCCGCCTAGCGCGTTTCCTTCGAACAATCCTGTTGCGGCCCAGCGCAAGCCAAGCGAATTCTGCAGAGCGATATCGAGGTCCGCGACGCTGACTACTCCCTCCTCCACGAGATACTGCGCTTCGCGGGTCAGCGCAACTTGGAGGCGGTTGGCAACGAAGCCGGGAACCTCCTTACGGATCACAATCGGTGCTCGGCCTAGTGCCCGATACAGCTCAAGGGCGTTCTGCAGTGTGGATTCACTCGTCTGAGCTCCTGGAACCACCTCAACCAGCGGCATCAGCTCGGGCGGATTGAACGGATGACCCACAATGACCCGGTCACCGGCGCTCAGACCGTCGGCGATGACGGTCGCCCCAATAGAGGAACTCGAGGTGGCCAATACCGCGTGTGTGGGCGCCGAGTCCAGAAACTGGCCGAACAGCTCATGTTTGACGGCCAGACGCTCTGGGCCGTTTTCCTGGACCAGGTCGGCTTCCGCGACCACATCGGTCAGCGCATGGCTCGCGAACACGTCGGGGTTATCCGCGCCGAAGGTCGCTGCGACCAACGCGTCGAGATCATCGCGGGGATCGGTGATGCCGACTCGCCATCCATGGTTGCGGGCCAGCCGTGCCCACGACAGGCCGATGACGCCAGCGCCGACGACTGCCATGGTCTTCTGCCGATCGCTCATTGTCCTATTTCCTTCTCTGCGGTTGCGAGCAATGTCGGTGTTCGATCACCCGCTCGGTCGGTGGCCCCAGGATCCGGTGTCACTCCGATGTGTTCCGAGAACTCAATTCTGGGTATATGAACAATCTATTCGCATCTGAGCCGCACGTCGATGGCTGCAGAGCCAAGATGGAGAGACATCAAATTGTTCATTTGAACAATTTGAAGGGTCCGGGGAGTTGTATCCTCGTGGTATGAGTGAGCTGCCGGCGGACGCAGTAGAGGCAAATCTGAGGGCGGTCGGACGCCAACTGCTCACCCGGGTGGACGAGCTGAGCGCCGAACAGTGCCGGATCATTCGTGAACGCGTCGCGGCATACCGGGATCCTGGGCTGGTTACCGATGAGGATCTGTTCGCGGCCGGCCGTGACCAGATGGTGTTCGTCTTGGAGGTGATGGGTTCGGGTACCCCCGATACCAGTGCGGCGGGCAGGGTCGGCAGGTTGCGCGCAGAACAGGGAGTGCCACTGGCCGACGTGATGTCGGCCTACCGGGCCGGGGGTCAGTTTCTGTGGGACCAACTTTCGCAGGCGATTGACGCAGCAGGCCTGTCTCGGCGGGAGTTGCGGGCTGCGGCCTCACAGGCATGGCAGAACCAAGACAGGTACACGGACGCGATGGCCGAGGGATATCGCGACGTTGTCGTCGAGCAGCTGCTCCAACGAGATCAGGAACGATCTGCACTGGTAGGTGGGCTGATCGACGGACGCCTGCCGACGGGCATCACCGCGTGGGACGCGGCGCATCTGCTCGGGTTACCGGAATCTGGGTGCTTCGTGGTGGTCGCCATTGACTCGGGGCCGCTCGACTACCGCGCACTAGGGGCTACGGAGAAGGCCCTCCGAGACCACGGATTCGCCTCCGCCTGGCGGGTTGAGCCCGATATGCAGGTGGGTGTTGTTGCGGTCGTTACGCGTTCGCGGCTCGGCGAGCTGAACGAAGTGTTGCGCGGTCTAGGTGTGCGGCGAATCGGCGTCAGTCCGGTGTATGACGGTTACCCGCCGCCCGGCTCGCCCCTCAACTATGCCAAGGCAGCCCTGCTTGCGACCACCGAGGACGAGGCGGTTGTCGCATTCGACGTGAATCCCTATGCCATTGCGGCGATTACCGATCCGCAGACCATGGAGCGATATCGCGACCTGGTGTTGGGCGGCCTTGCCGATGTTGGTGCCGCGGACCGGCAGCTGCTTGTGAGCACCTTTCAGCAGTGGGTGGCTTGCGATGGCTCCATCCCCGCCACCGCGGGGGCGTTGTTCTGTCATCCGAACACCGTCCGATACCGGCTGCGCAGGTTGAAGCAATTGACGGGCCGCGATGTCGCCCGTCCCCGCGATATCGCTGAACTCCATCTCGCTATCGAGGCCGACCGCCGCCTCAACGTCTCCTAGCCGCGCAACGGCAGCGGGTCTACACCGACGAGATCGCAGCTTTTGGCGTACAGGGCATCTTGCGCCGCTTGGTTTCTGGTGTAGCGCCGGACGGGGCTTGGCCTTTGTGCGGCGAGATATTCTCCGTTACGCCCGTGGTAATCGTCCGACACCGCCATGTCGGTGATCAGTCGACTTGGCCGCTCCGGCGTGATCAGTGCCAACATCACCAGTGAGCGGACTGGCCGCGGTATCTCACGCCAGATGTCGGATCTGACGTTGCCGGGATGCAGCGCGTTCGACGTGACCCCGCGGGGCAAGCGGCGCGCGAGTGCGTTGCTGAACATGAGATTGCCCATCTTGGACTGCGCATACGCCGCGTAGGTGAAGTAGAGACGCCTTCCTTGCCAGGTCTTTTCGTTGATCCGTCCGGTGCTGTGGGCAACGGAGGACAAGTGGATGACGCGTGCATCGCCGCTTCGCGCGGCCTGTAGTTGGGGAAGCAGCAGGTGCGTCAGCAGGAAGGGGCCCAAATAGTTGGCACCCCACTGCAGTTCGAAGCCGTCCTCTGTGGTGGATTGCCGCATTGGTGAGGCGCCGGCGTTGTTGATCAACACATCGACCTGGGGGTGCTGCGCGGCCAGCTCGCCGGCGAAGCGGCGGATGTGTTCGAAGGAGGACAGGTCCAGCGACATGACGTCGACTTGAGCGCCCGGCGTCGCGGCCAGGATCTGATCGCGCGCTGCCCGGGCTTTCTGTTGATTGCGGCAGGCCATGACGATGGAGTGCCCGTCGGTGGCCAACCGCTGTGCGGTGGCTAGGCCGATTCCGGCGTTGGCTCCGGTGATGACCACCGTTCGCGAGCTGCTGGGCATGCTGATCTCCTCGTCGAGATATCCGGAACAGGGGCAGTTTCACACGGCGGTGGTCGGGTGTCGACCGGCGGCCTGCCACACGAGGCGTAAGGCCCTCATGGCGAATATCAGTGCGGTGGCCGCCAGCGCCAGACGAACGAGGTTGAGCAGGTTCCAGTGCAGGGCGAGTTGGTGCAGCTCCTTGGGGGTTTCTCCCAGAGAGCCGAAGAAGAGCGTCATGTTGAGCGTGGTGACGATATAGACGGAAAGGGCGATGCCGGCGATCTGGGCTACGGCGGATAGCGACAACGAGAGCTTCTCGGGTGCCTTCCATGGTGTGCGGAAGAACCACACGAGCAGCGTGATCGCGGCAATCAAGGTAAGGGGCACGTAGTAGTACACCGGGTTGGTCACCTCGGTGAACTGCTGGAAGGCCCTTAGTTGCTCCTTGCTGTCGCCGGCGATGTTGGGCCCGATCACGATGGCCTCGTACAGGTTTCCGAAGAACCACATCGCGATCCCGAACACGGTGAAATACATCAGTATTCGACGGCCCATCGGCACATACTCCCAAGATTGCGGCCCGATACGGCCAAAAGTCGTCGAAATATGGCCAGCGGCGGCCTTTCGGGCCCGGTGTGGGAGCCGATACCGTCTGCGCGTGACCAAGGTATTGCTTTCGATCCACGTCCTGGCCGTGATTCTCGCGGTGGGGCCAATCGCGGTGGCGGCCAGCATGTTTCCAGCGTTCGCACGCCGGGCGGTGGGCGATGGCGGTGTGGATCTTGGCAGTCTGCGCACATTGCACCGGGTGTGCCGGGTGTATGCGGTGGTGGGGATCGCGGTTCCGATGTTCGGACTGCCGTTGGCCGATCTGATGGGCGTGCTGGGCAGCGCGTGGTTGATCGCGTCGCTGGTGCTCACGGGGGTGGCGGCGGCCGTGCTGGTATTCGTGGTGTTGCCGCGGCAGCAGCGTGTGTTGGCTCAGTTGGGGGAAGGCGAATCGCCTGATGCGCGGGTTTTCGCGAGGCTGGCGATGTCTACCGGGATTTTCAACCTGTTGTGGGCGGTGGTGACGGTGCTGATGATCGTGCGCCCGGGCTCCAGCACCGGCGTGTAGACGACGGCGAAAAACCGCTAGCGCCCGCGCTCGACGGTGCTGTGCAATTGCGCAGTGGATACCGCGACCGTCGCCCCGGCCCGCAGCCGCTGGCTTCCGATCCAGTTCGCGTCCCTTGCCCTGGTGTGGGGCGGGAGCTTCCTGTTCATCAAGGTCGGACTGCACGGGCTATCGGCACTGCAGGTGGCGGCCGCACGCCTGGATTTCGGTGCCCTCACCCTCATCTCCCTGATGGTGTTGCTTCGGGTTCCGCTGCCGCGCGAGCTCAAAATCTGGGGACATATCGCGGTGGTCTCGCTGACGCTCTGCGTGATTCCGTTCGTCCTGTACCCGTGGGCCGAGCAGAGCATCGATTCCGGACTGGCGAGCATCTACAACGCGGCAACGCCGCTGATGACCACCGTGGCCACGCTCGTCGCCCTACGCGCCGAACGGCCCAGCCGAATGCAGTTGCTCGGATTGGGATTGGGGTTTCTGGGCGTATGTGTGGTGCTGGCCCCGTGGCAACTGATCGGCCACGGGGGACCGGTGCTCGCGCAATTCGCGTGCTTGGCAGCGACGATGAGCTACGGGATTGGCTTTGTCTACATGCGCAAGTACGTCACGCCGCTGGGCCTGCCCGCGCTGGCGGTCGCCGGAATCCAAGTGGGTGTGGGGGCGGCCTTACTGACCGTTGTGGTCGCGATTGCGGACCGTCACGCGGTGTCTGCGACACCCGCTGTGGTGCTGAGCATGCTGGCACTCGGGGTGTTGGGCACGGGGTTGGCGTATGTCTGGAACACCCACATCATCAATGGATGGGGTGCCACCGCGGCATCGTCGGTCACCTATCTGACACCGGTGATCGGGGTGCTGTTGGGTGCATTGCTGTTGGGTGAGCACATCGGCTGGCACGAACCCTTGGGTGGGGCGATCGTGATCGCGGGAATCGTGTTGAGCCGCAGAGCTAGTCGTTGACTTGAGGCGATCTGGGTCTTTGGTGTGTCCGCCAACGCAGAGGAGGCTCACCGAATCGGCGTTGGAACGCGCGGCTGAATGCGGCGTCCGAGGTGTATCCGACGGTTCGTCCGATGTGGCTCACCGCGTCGGTGGTGGAGCGCAGGAGATGGGCCGCGCGGTCGAGTCGTCGCTCGGCGATGTAACTGGCGGGCGGCTGTCCCAGTAGCTCGGTGAATCTCTGGGTGAAGGCTGAGCGTGACTGCCGCGCATGCTGCGCGAGCTCCGCGATCGACCATGGGTGTTCCAGGTTGTTGTGTATCGCGGTGAGCACGGGTGCAAGCCGTGGATCCATGGCGGCGGTGAGCCAACCCGGTTCGGTGCGATGGGAGCTTGACCATTCGCGCAGCGCGTGGATGAACAGCAGGTCCAGGATTCGCGAAATCATCACCCACGAGCCAGGACTGGGTGTGACGATCTCGGCCAGGATGAGCTGAAGAGACAGTGGCAGCCATTCGTGACCGGGCCGGGCGGCATGAATGACGATGGCGGGCGGCAGCACCGACAGCAGAGGGTCGGCGGCCGTCCTCTCGGCGGTGAACCTCCCGCTCACCCACTGTGTGGCGCTCAGGGTTTCGGGCCCGCGGGGCGGCTCGGCTCCAGAGAGGCGATGAGCCGTGCCGCGCGCCAGCAGCACCATGTCGCCCGCATCAAGCGTGCACACCGGATCTCCGTCGATATGCACGTGAAGGCCGGGAGTCTCAGCGATGTGCAGCACACGTTCACGTGCGGGTATGGCGATATCGAACGGAGACTCGGCAGAGCAACGCACCGCGGATTCACCCTGCAGCCGGATTGTGGACAGGACGCCGGAGAACGCGTCGATATCCGGAGACCCTGAGGACACGCTGAGAGATTCTGGATGATCGGCAAAGTAATCTGGACTACGGGTCATGTCACTTGCCTCATTATCCAAATATGTTGGTGTTGCCCCGCAAAGTCAACAACGCCGACGATGGCGGAGTCGGCGGGGTAGAGGTCGTCCAACATCTACTGAGAGGCAGATATGCCCAGCAAACCAGCTATTGTCCTGGTCCACGGATTCTGGGGCGGTGCCGCACATTGGGGAAACGTGATCGTCGAGCTGCACGGTCGCGGGTATGGGGATCTTCACGCGGTGGAGAACCCGTTGACCTCGCTGGCCGACGACGCTGCCCGCACGCGGCAGATGGTGGCGCAGATCGACGGGCCGGTGCTCCTTGTCGGGCACTCCTACGGCGGGGCGGTGATCACCGAGGCGGGCGACCTGCCGAACGTGGCGGGCCTGGTCTATGTCGCGGCGTTCGCTCCCGATGCCGGTGAGAGCCCCGGCCAGCTGACCGAGCAGCTGCCGCCGGCTGCCGCGGCCAATCTGGAGCCGGATAGCGACGGTTACCTGTGGATCAAGCAGGACAAGTTCCGTGAGAGCTTCGCTCAGGATCTGTCCGAGGATGCCGCGCTTGTCATGGCCGTCACCCAAAAAGCGCCGCTGGCATCGACATTCGGTGACGCCATCACCGCGCCCGCGTGGAAGGTCAAGCCCTCCTGGTACCAGGTATCTACGCAAGACCGGATGATCAACCCGGACAACGAACGCCGGATGGCGCAGCGGATCAACCCCCGAAAGATCATCGAATTGGATGCCAGCCACGCCTCGCTGGCATCTCAGCCGGTGGCTATCGCCGATCTCATTATCGAGGCCGCCACGGATTCCGCCGGCTAAGTGGTGTTGCAACTGGGGGCATCGGCAGGCGCTGCCGGTGCCCCCAGTTGTGTGGGCTAGGACGTCAGGTCTTCGGTAAAGGCCTCGTCGGCAAGATCTTCCAGCTCCTTGCCTCTTGTCTCGGGTCCCAGCAGGTATCCGATGACCGTGAGAATCCACAGGGCGCTGAGGGCCAGATACGGCGTCTGGATTCCGTAGTGTGTGATGGCCCAGCCCACCAGGGCCGGTGCCGCGATGGACACAACGCGCCCACCGCCGACCGCGATGCCGAACCCGGTGCCGCGCAGCACAGTAGGGAAGAGTTCGGCGACATACGTATCGCCGACGCCCCACAGCCAGCCGAGCGTGGCGATGGAGATGGCGCCGAAGACGAGGTACTCGGGCAGTGTGTCTGAGGTGGCTCCCAATGCGGTGGAAACGATTTCGATGACAGCGCCGAGGATGGCCGAGGGGCGTCGCCCGATCCAGTCGGCCAATGCGGTGCCGATGAACACGAAAACGGCCTGCAGCAGGAAGAAGACGAGTGCGTAGCGGATCGCGTCTATGGACGTGGCATGGAACTTCTTGACGATGTAGGTGGTCAGGAACAGCGTCATGCCCCAGTAGCCGACCGCATTGGCGGTGTAGACGAGCCAGCCGACCAGGAGGCGCCGCCGCACCCCCGGCACATGCCACAGTGTGGGTTTGGCGGCGCCGCCTGCGACCTTGGCCTTGGTCTGGGTGTAGCGGTGTGATTCCTTGATGCCTTGGCGGGCAAGGAAAAGCAAGACTGCGGGGACGATTGCGACGATGAACGCCGCCTGCCAACCGAAACGCGGAACCAACAGCAAGGCGACTCCGGCGGCCAGGACGTACCCCAGTGAGAAGAGCGAAAAGATCACTCCACCAACGCCTATGGCCCGGGTTTTGGCGGGCCACACCTCGGCCGTGTAGGGCGCGCCGACAGCGAGCTCGCCGGCGCCGCCGACACCGGTCAGGAAGCGCAGCCCGGTGAACGCGGCGACGTTCGTGGTGAGGCCGGCCAGGGCGGTGGTGATGCCGTACAGCAGGATCGAGGCCCCGAGCGTTGTCTTGCGGCCCCACCGGTCCGCTGCGAGGCCGAATCCGACGGTGCCAATGGTGTACCCGAGCAGGAAGATCGAGCCGATGTATCCGGCCTGGGTCTCGGTGATGTGCAGTGTGTTCTTGATCTCGGGCAGCACCAGGCCGTAGATGTTCACCGCATAGGAGTCGAAGCCGTATCCCAGGCCCGCCGTCACGGCCACAAAGAACGCCTGCCTGAACGTCACGGGACGGGATTGAGATGGGTGCGTCCCGGTGGCGGTGTTCTCGGCCGTGGAGGTCATTGGCCGAACGGTATGAGCCGGTCGATGACCTGGTAAGGCTCCTGCTCCCGCTGATTGCAACGGATGATCTGGTGCCCCCCGTAGGGCTCGAACCTACGACCTGCGGATTAAAAGTCCGTAGCTCTACCAACTGAGCTAGAGGGGCGTGCCGAGACAGGATACTGGTCGGGTGGGCGCGCGAGCACCGAGGTTATCCGGTTTGGGTTCTGAGGCAGTTGTGTCCTAAGCTGTGCAAGCTCCCAACGCGACAAGCGTTGTGGGTACCCCGGAGAGATTCGGAATGGGCCCCCATCGTCTAGTGGCCTAGGACGCCGCCCTTTCACGGCGGTAGCACGGGTTCGAATCCCGTTGGGGGTACGCAACCAGTCATACTGGGAGCAGAGTAAGGCCCTGTGGCGCAGTTGGTTAGCGCGCCGCCCTGTCACGGCGGAGGTCGCGGGTTCGAGTCCCGTCAGGGTCGCCAGTACGGCGAGGCAGTATGTAGTGGGTCTGCCGTCCGGCCAGGTAGCTCAGTTGGTACGAGCGTCCGCCTGAAAAGCGGAAGGTCGCCGGTTCGATCCCGGCCCTGGCCACCATGAGAGCCCGCCGGTCACGGCGGGCTTTTTCAGTTGTGGCGGACATCATGGCCTGGCGGCCGCTACCCCGACTTGATCACCCGTACCTGCACGTTCTTCATCAGCGGTTGATCACTCTGGGTGCTGTAGTCGGCGATCCCGATCAACGCATTCATCTCCGGCATGTACCCGGCCGCGCTGCCCGGCGGCAGGTCGTAGCGCAGCGCCCGGAACCGTCGCAGGGTGCGGATTGAACCGTCGCGGGACGTCGAGGTGATGTCCACGAACTCGCCTTCGGCCAGGCCCCGCGCCGCCATGTCGGCCGCATTAAGGAAGATCAGCTCCCGCAGGTTCTTGATGCCGCGGTACCTGTCGTTGCTCGAGTAGATGGTGGTGTTCCACTGATCGTGCGAGCGCATGGTCTGCAACACCAGCGTCTCGGTGTCGGCGGGGATGACGTTGGGTATCGGTGCCAACGAGAACTCGGCCCGGCCCGACGGCGTCAGGAACACCCGCTGCCGGGCGGGCTGCGGAATGCGAAAACCGCCCGGCTGCTGGATCAGCTGGTTGAAGCCCTCGAAACCGGGCAGCACCGTCGCCATCACGTCCCGGATCCGGCTGTAGTCCTCGACGTACCAATGCCACGGCGTGCGGCTCTCCGGCAGCGTCGCGGCCGCGATACCGGCGATGACGGCGGGCTCGGAGCGCAGCTCGGATGATGCGGGCCGGCGCTTCCCGTATGAGATGTGCACCATGCTCATGGCGTCCTCGACGGTGACGCCCTGGGTGCCCGCGGCCTGCACGTCTTTCTCGGTGCGACCGAGGCACGGCAGGATCACCGCCTTGCGGCCGTGCACCAGATGGCTGCGGTTGAGCTTGGTGCTCACCTGCACGGTCAGCGCACACTTGCGCAGACCCGCTGCGGTGTAGGCGGTATCGGGCGCGGCCAGCACGAAGTTGCCGCCCATCCCGATGAACACCTTCACCCTGCCGTCGTGCATCCCCTCGATGGTGGTGACGGTGTCGAGCCCATGCTCGCGGGGCGAGGTGATGCCGCATGCCGCGTCGAGCCTGTTCAGGAAGTCGGGAGACGGGCGGTGGTCGATACCGCAGGTCCGGTTGCCCTGCACGTTGCTGTGCCCGCGCACCGGTGACGGTCCGGCCCCGGGGCGGCCAATATTGCCTCGCAGCAGAAGAAGATTCACGATCTCGCGGGCCGAGTCGACACCGTGCTCATGCTGGGTAACCCCCAGACACCACGAGATGACGGTGCGTTTGGAGGAAAGGTAGATGCCGCCGGCGCGGCGGATCTCCGATTCGGGAAGTCCTGCCTGCTGGGTGATTTCGGCCCAGCTGGTGGCGGCAACCAGCTCGCGGTAGGCCTCGAACCGTGCGGTGTGGTCGGTCAGGAATGCGTGGTCGAGCACGGTGGGATCGGACTCGGCGGCCTCGAACACCACCTTGGCCATGCCGCGCAGCAGCGCCAGGTCACCGCCCGGGCGCACCTGAATGTTCATGTCTGACACCGAGGTTGACTTGAACAGCGCCATGTCCACCATCTCGTGCGGAACGATCGTCTTGGTGGCGCCGATCTCGACGAGCGGGTTGATATGCACCACCTGGGCGCCGCGGCGGGTGGCGTCCGCCAGCGCGGTGAGCATGCGCGGCGCATTCGAGGCAGCGTTGACGCCCATCACGAACAGCGCGTCGGCTTCCTCCCAGTCAGCCAGATCGCAGGTGCCCTTGCCGGTGCCGATCGACGCCGTCAGCGCCCGCCCGGAGGCTTCGTGGCACATGTTGGAGCAGTCCGGCAGGTTGTTGGTGCCGTACTCGCGGGCCATCAGCTGGTACAGAAAGGTGGCCTCGTTGTTGAGCCTGCCCGAGGTGTAGAAGGCGGCCTGGTGCGGTGATGCCAGTGCACGCAGCTCTGAGCCGACGAGCGCGAACGCGTCATCCCACGAGATCGGTACATACCGATCCGAGTCGGCGTCGTAGGCCATTGGCTCGGTCAGGCGGCCCTGGTTCTCGAGATCGAAGTCGGTCCAGTCGGCCAACTCGGTGACGGTGTGCCGGGCGAAGAAGTCCCGCTCGACGCGCTTGGGTGTCATTTCCCAGGTGACGTGTTTGACGCCGTTCTCGCAGAAATCGAGGGTGAGCTTGGTGTCATCGGGCCAGGCGCAGCCCGGGCAGTCATAGCCGTCGGGGTGATTCATCACGAACATCGAGTGAGTGCCGCGCAGCAGTTCGCGCTGCTTGAACAAAATGGTGCCCACCGATTTGGCGGCACCCCAGGACGCCGCCGCGTGATGGTAGGGGGAGCTGGACCAAGCCCCTTCGGAAGAGGGGCCAAATCCGCCTTGCCGGGGCACATTTGGCATCAGTCCCGGAACCTGGGCGTCGGTGGTGGCGTCCGGTTGGTGATCCGTGGTCATGTCCGCATCTCCTGTCGGTGAACGGGGACGCCCTCACCCGTGATGTGTCGACGGCGACGGCTGGGGTGCGTACGCGACAACGCGCAGTATCTGGCCCATGAGGCGAAGCTACACCCCGATCATGAACCTTTCTCGGTAATGCTGCAGCCCTCGATGGAAGAACCCCGTCATGTGGTTCGCATACGAATCACGTTGCTGTGTCGCGATTCTGAAGGATGGCTCGGGCCGGAGGCCGCGCCGTGGACACACCCGCGGCGCCGGCATCGGATGCGCTCGGCGCGCAGTGGCTGTGCGCCCGTTTCGGATCAATTCCGGGTGGCCTCTGCGGGCCCTCGCCGCGGTAGGAGAGTGATGTTTGCTACCTGCGTGGACAATCTCTGTGTGGTGCGCGTAGTCTCATTCCTTGGGAACTTTGCGGGGGTTCAACGGAGGCGATTGTGCCGGGATACCTGCCATCGGCAGAACGCCTAACAGCAGTGACCAATTGCCGCAAACTGGCTGGTTCTGATGTCGCCACGGAGCAGTTGCCTCAATCTGATCTTGAAACGCAATCCGGTGCTGATGGTGGTGCGGCACGCCGACTAGCGTCATTCGCTGCGGGCGGTGCCCTTGTGGCCGGCGGCGTCGCCGCACTGCACAACCTCTACCGCAGCGGAGACAGTGCCGCTGATCTGATCAGCTGGTCTGCGCTGTTGTTGTTGACACTGACCGCGCTCGGCGGCGGCATCAAGCTCGCGACGTGGGGTGCTCAGGCCCTCATCACGGCGATACTCGACAACGCGAAGAACCGGTCTTCGGAGCCCGCACAAGCGTTCATCGCGACGGTCGGAGTCATTGTCGGCGCGCTGGGCATGTGGTGGGTCTTCCGCGGCGGGTATGGCACGTGGTGGCAATCGGTGACCGGCGAGCGTGGCTGGTCGCTGTTACTCGGGGTTGGCCAGATGCTGATCGCTGTGTTGGCGAGTGTCACGCTGTTCGCTGGGGGCACGTACTTGGCGGGTGTGGTCAAGGAGTCGCTGGTCAGCAGTGGGCTGTTGGCGGAGCGTGATCGCGCGCGACGCAGCGGCGACAACGAACCGTCGCACCCGGCGCTGATGGCTGCCCTGATCTCCGGTGCACTGGGCCTGGTGATCTTGGCTGCCTGGCTGACTCCGAAGCTCGCACCGACCATCTCGGGTGCTGGTGTCTTGCCCGCCACCGCAGCCGTCGTCGCGGTGTTGGTGTGGGCCATCGGGGCGAGCCTGGGCTGGTGGACTGGACTGTCCGGCCTGTGGGTGTGGGTCGAGGGCGCGAATCAGAAGGCTGCGGCGCTTGCGGGTGTGGCAGCGGTACTGATGTTTTCGGCGGGGGGACTGGGTTTGGGGTGGTTCACCCCCGCGACCGTGCCGCAGGCGCACGCGGCGTGCCCGCCGGACTGCGGCGGCAGCCCGGGTGACGGCGCCTATGGGCCTGACGCTTCGCAGTTTCAACCGCCTCAGATGCCGAACCAGATGCCGGACTATCAGGGGTCCAACTCGGGGACGCCGAGTCTTGATCAGAACAACGGGATCAGCATCTACAACCAGCAGCCGGGCCAGGGGGAGAACACGTCGATCCCGAACGGCTCTGCGCAGCAGGGGCAGAATGCGGATGGCTCGTGGCAGCGTGCGGCCAATGGCGAACAGATCCCGGATTACCAGAACGCAAGCCCTTACCCCCAGGGACAGGGATCTCCTAATCCGGATTACTCAGGTGGGCAAGCCAACCCAGGATCACAGGGCGTTGACCAGGCGCCACAGCAACAGGAGCAGGGGCCCCAACAGTCACGGCAGTCCGACCAGTCGTCGGATCAGCAGAAACAATCCACGCAGGACGGTCAGCGCATTGACGACATGACGAGGCAGCTGAAACAGCAGAAGCAGAACAAGCATCAGTCATCGAAGTTCTCGTCGAAAGACAAGAAGAAGGACGATCAACAGGACCGTGACAAGCAGTCCGGGGACAACGACCTGACGGCGCTGTTGTTGGGCGTGGCCTCCACGCGCCGACGTAAGCAGGGCGAACGGACTGTTTGAAATCGGTGACTTTGACGACGTTAGTCTTCCCTGCCGCGCTCCGGATCCCACGTATTCGGCAGCATCGGCGCCCGAGCCCCCTCGCTGAAGTCATCATCGCGGCTCAGTGTCGCCAATCCCGTTGCCGTTGAACCTGTTCGGAGTGTAGTTCCGGTGAAACCCATGGGACCGGCTCCGCGGTGTGAGGCCGCTACAGGGGTTTCGTCTCTGCCTGATGCTGGGCTGGCATACATATCCATGTACTCGACGGCCCGTCCTTCTTGCTTGCTCCGGTCGCGGCGTCGGCGTGCCTGTCGTGCCGCTGCCGTCGCTGCGGTGGCGGCCTCTTCTCGCGCCGAGGACCGCACTGCCGCAGTGGTTCCCCTGCGAGCCTGACTCACCAACGTCACCCCCGCACCGATACGTGGTCCGCCACCGACTGCGTACGGAAAGGAGAAGCCCGGGTCGCCGACGGGCGGTGGAGGGGACGGAGCGGGTGCAGTGCTGGTGGGGGTGGGTGCGGGGGCGCTCGCGGGAGCCGGTGCCGGAGCCGAGGCCGATGGGCTGGTGGTCGGGGAGGTGCCGGCGGACGCCGCCGTAGGAGCGTCAGCTGCCGGACTGGGTTCCGCGGCAAGGATTTCCGGCGACGGTTGGATGCCGGCCAGGCCCGCGAACCCCGCCGCCCAACCAAGGTTGGCGATCGCCAGAGCCAGCGCGGGCTGGATCAGTGCCGGGGCGAATTGGCCGATGGTCGAGGCCAATTGGGCGGCATGAAAGGCCACATCCGCCAACACCATCGGAAGGTTGGTGAGCAGTGCGGCGGGATCGGTCAGCAGGTTGTTCAGCAACAACTCGAAATGTTCGAGCATCTCGCCGGCCACATGTACCCACCACTCAGGGTCGGTGGGATCCAGATCGCCGTGACCGTGGTCGTCGTCGTGGCCATGTTCGTGTTCGTGCTCGTGGTCATGATCGTGATCGTGACCATGCAGGATCACGGGCGGCGGTGTGGAAGGCGGCGTGGACGCCAAGGCCACTTCGGAAGCCGCTTGGTACGTGGCCATCGTGGTGGCCGCCTGCACCCACATGCGAACGTAGTCGGCCTCCGTGACGACGATAGGAATTGCGTTGATACCGAAGAAGTTTGTCGCCACCAGTGCCGCGTGGGTGGCGTGGTTGGCGGCCAACTCGGTGAGGGTGGGCATCACCGCCAGTGCGGCGCTGTACGCGCCGGCCGCGGCCCCGTGTTGCGCTGCCCGGGTATTGCTCTGGGCGGCGCCCTGGCTGAGCCATTCCAGATACGGAACATGCGCTGCCACATACATTTCCGCGCTCGGCCCGTGCCATGTACCTGCGTGGGTGGCGGTCAGAATTGCCTGCAGTTCGTCGGCAGTCGCGGAGTAATGCGCGCCCAACGATGACCACTCGGCAGCGGCCGCGAGTAGCGGCCCGGGGCCCGGACCGCCGCTGAGCAGAGCTGAATGCACCTCAGGCGGTGACGCCATCCACACCGGAGCAGTCAACATATGCCCTCTCGCTAATGATAATGAAAACGGTCTTCATTTACATTAGCGGCAGGGATCTCACAGCTTTCAGGCACCTCATTCACAGGTTCTGGCGCCCGGCGGGTTCGGCCCGGGTAACAGGTCGGGGCGACTACCGCGGGCTCTCCGCCTTGGCATTGCTGGGAGACCGGTTCCGACGTGCACCACGTATGTACAGTCCGGACACTGAAAAGATCACGTATCTCCAATTTGGATATTCAGCTGGCTACCGGCCTGCTCCTACTGTCGGGATGACATCGAGCGGAAGGAGACCTGATGACCTCGATGATTAGCCTCAAGGGAGGGCCGGGAGTGGCCCAGGTACGGCGAATGGCGACGGAAGTGCCTGGGCCACGCTCGCGCGAGCTGACGGCCCGCCGTGCCAAAGCGCTGCCGGCCGGGTTGGTGAGCGGTGCCGGTGTTTACGCCGCGGCGGCGGGCGGCGGCGTGCTGGTCGACGTGGACGGCAACAGCTTCATCGATCTGGGCAGCGGCATCGCCGTCACCACCGTGGGCAACAGTGCGCCGGCCGTGGTCAGCCGCGTTACGGCACAGGCGCAGCGATTCACCCACACCTGCTTCCTGGCGACGCCCTACGAGCAATACCTCGAGGTTGCCGAGACGCTCAATCGGATCACCCCTGGTGATCACGAGAAGCGCACCGCCTTGTTCAACACCGGTGCCGAAGCGGTAGAGAACGCGGTGAAGTACGCCCGGGTGGCCACCGCGAGGCCGGCGGTGGTCGTGTTCGATCACGCGTTCCACGGCCGCTCGCTGATGACGATGACCATGACCGCCAAACAGGCCCCCTACCGACGGGGATTCGGGCCGTTCGCCCCGGAGGTCTACCGGGCGCCGATGGCACACCCCTATCGCTGGCCGTCCGGAACCGAGAACTGCGCCGCAGATGCGTTCCGCCAGTTCGCATCCCTCGTGGATTACCAGATAGGTGCCGAAGCGGTGGCCTGCGTCGTGGTAGAGCCGATCCAGGGTGAGGGCGGGTTCATCGTCCCGGCACCCGGATTCCTGACGATGGTCGCCGACTTCTGCCGGGCACGGGGCATCCTGCTGGTTGCCGACGAGGTTCAGACCGGAATCGCCCGCACCGGTGCGTGGTTCGCGTCCGAGCATGAGCAGGTTGTACCGGACCTCATCACCACCGCGAAGGGGCTTGCGGGCGGGCTGCCGTTGGCGGCCGTGACGGGTCGCGCCGACATCATGGATGCCGCGCATCCGGGTGGCATCGGTGGCACCTTCAGTGGCAACCCACTTTCCTGTGCGGCGGCGCTGGGCGTCTTCGAGGAGGTTGAGGCCCACGACTTACTCACGCGTGCGGCCGATATCGGCGAGGTGTTGGTACGGGAGTTGGGCATCATCTCGGCGGAGACCGGCATTGTCGGCGACATCCGTGGCCGCGGCGCGATGATCGCCGCCGAGTTGGTGCTACCGGGCACCGAGGAACCGAACCGCGAAGCGGTGGCGGAGATCTTGAGGTACTGCCAGAACAACGGAGTGCTGGCACTTTCGGCCGGAACGTTTGGCAACGTGCTGCGATTCCTGCCGCCGCTCTCCATGTCGGATGAGCTGCTGTGTGAGGCCCTCGCCGTACTGCGCGACGCATTCCGGTCCCTCTAAGACCATACGAATTATCCAGACCCCAAGGAGTTTTGACATGTCTGCTTCCGTAATTTCCTCGCCAGAGGTGTGCTCGACACCGCTGGAACTCTTCGACACAGATCGCCGACTGGACCAGGACGAGCGCGACATCGCGGCCACGGTGCGGAAGTTCGTCGACACCAAGCTGCGCCCGAACATCGCTGAATGGTTTGAGTCTGCCACCCTTCCCCGGGAGCTGGCACGTCAATTCGGCGAGCTGGGCGTGCTCGGCATGCACTTAGACGGCTACGGGTGCGCCGGCACCAATGCCGTGAGTTATGGGTTGGCATGTCTCGAATTGGAAGCCGGTGACAGCGGTCTGCGGAGCTTCGTCTCGGTGCAGGGCTCCTTGTCGATGTTCTCGATCCACCGGTACGGTTCCGGACAACAGAAGCAGGAATGGTTGCCGCAGTTGGCATCGGGTCATGCCATTGGTTGCTTTGGGCTGACCGAGCCCGACTTTGGTTCCAACCCGGCCGGGATGCGGACGCGTGCGCGCCGCGACGGTAAGGACTGGGTGCTCGACGGAACCAAGATGTGGATCACCAACGGAAACCTTGCCGATGTCGCCACGGTGTGGGCGCAGACCGACGAGGGCGTGCGTGGTTTTGTCGTGCCGACGGACACCAAGGGATTCAGTGCCCACGCAATTCACAAGAAACTGTCGCTGCGGGCATCGGTGACCTCCGAGTTGGTGCTCGATGGTGTGCGACTGCCGGCATCGGCGGAACTGCCCGGTGCCCGGGGGCTTTCGGCCCCACTGTCCTGCCTCAACGAGGCACGGTTCGGCATCATCTTCGGCGCGCTGGGTGCCGCACGTGACAGCCTGCACACGGCATTGGACTACACCCGGACCCGTGAGGTATTCGGGCGCTCGCTGTCGAGCTATCAGCTCAGTCAGGAGAAGCTGGCCAACATGACGGTCCAACTGGGTCTGGGGATGTTGTTGGCGCTGCACCTTGGCCGCATCAAGGACTCGGAAGGACTACGCCCCGAACAGGTCAGCCTGGGCAAATTGAACAACGTGCGTGAGGCGCTCAACATCGCCCGCGAATGTCGTACTCTGCTGGGCGCGAGCGGTATAACGCTCGAGTACTCGCCACTGCGGCATGCCAACAACCTGGAATCGGTGCTCACCTACGAGGGCACCTCCGAGATGCATTTGCTCTCGATCGGGCGGGCCCTCACCGGGCAAGCAGCGTTCCGCTGAACCCTCGCGCATTTGAAACGGAGATAGACATGCTGGCGTTGGTTACCAACGAGATTCAGAGTTTTGTTGCCGGGCAGTGGGTCACCGGTGCCGGCGAGGCGGTCGTCAGCGTGTGCCCTGCTGTCCCCAGCCGTGTTGTCGCGGAAGGACCCGCTGCGGGGGCAGCGGAGTTCGATGAGGCGGCCGCGGCGGCTCGTGTGGCACAGCCCGGGTGGGCCGCCATGCCCATGCACGAGCGGGGTGCGGTGCTGCTGCACGCCGCCGCGGTTCTGGATATCAGGGCGGACTCCTGGGGTCTGGAGTTGGCTGCGGAGGAAGGAAAAACCAAGGCAGAGGGCATCGCAGAGGTTCGGCGGGCCGCCCAAATTTTGCGCTACTACGGCAATGAGGGCGACCGGCAGAGCGGAGAGATGTTCAGTTCACCGCGCCGCGGCGAGCACATCCTGGTGACCCGCAAGCCCGTTGGTGTCGTCGGGGTCATTACACCGTTCAATTTCCCTATCGCGATACCGGCCTGGAAGATCGCTCCCGCGTTGGTATATGGCAACACCGTGCTGTGGAAGCCGGCGAGTACGGTACCGCTCCTCGCGATGCGCCTTGCTCAGGCATTCGAGGCCGCCGGGCTGCCGGCGGGTGTGTTGAACCTTGTGGTGGGGGATTCCAGTGTCGGTGATGCAATAGTCACCGACTCGCGGGTCGATGCTGTCACCTTTACCGGTTCGACGGGCGTGGGCCGGCGCGTAGCGGCAGCAGGGGCAGCGCGGGGTATACCGGTTCAAGCCGAAATGGGCGGCAAGAATGCCGCGGTTGTTCTCGACGATGCCGATGTCGACCTGGCAGTGGAGCAAGTTCTGTTGGGGGCCTTTCGGTCAACGGGCCAAAAGTGCACCGCGACATCGCGCCTGGTGCTCACTGATGGCATCGCAGACACATTCTTGTCACGGCTCAAGAACCGCGCGGACGCGCTCGTGGTCGGAGATCCCTGCGCAGACGACACGCAGATGGGACCCGTGGTCAGTGAGCTGGCGTTCGCCGCGATCTCCGCGGGGATCGGCAGAGCGTCCGCGCAGGGGGCGGTGACCATCGCCGGCGGGAACGGGTACGCGGATGGCCCCCTGGCCGGCGGCTACTTCATCGCACCCACCATCATGGAACTTGGCACGGAAGCGGCGGACCTGTGGACCGAGGAACTGTTCGGCCCGGTTTTGGCGGTGCGTCGTGCCGCAGACATCGAGGAGGCGTTCGGCTTGGCGAATGACAGCGAGTTTGGTTTATCCGCAGCAATTTTCACCAAGGATCTCACTCAAGCATTGCGGGCCGTCGATTGTTTGGACGTCGGCATCCTGCATGTGAATTCGGAATCGGCCGGTGCCGATCCCCATGTTCCCTTCGGTGGCGCGAAGAAGAGCGGGCTGGGCCCCAAGGAACAAGGCCGGGCCGCGCGAGAGTTTTTCACCCACACCACCACCGTGTACCTGCGCGGCGGGGAGGGAATGTGACGCCCGCAGCGCTAGACGGGTTGGTGGTGGTCGACTTCAGCCGGGTGCTCGCCGGCCCCTACGCGACCATGATGTTGGGGGACTTCGGTGCCGAGGTGATCAAGATAGAACGGCCCATGCTGGGAGATGACACTCGCCAGTGGGGACCTCCCTACGATTCGAACGGCCAGGCCACGTATTTCAACGCGGTCAACCGAAACAAAAAATCGGTGGTTCTGGATTTGACGAGCCCGGAGGACCAGCAGCGGGCACGGGAATTGGCCAGCGGAGCCGACGTGGTGGTGGAAAACTTCCGGGCCGGCACCATGGAGAAGTTCGGCCTGGGATATGACAGTTTGAAGGAGCTCAATCCAGGTTTGATCTATTGTGCCATAACGGGTTTCGGTCGCACCGGTGGAGCGGATCTACCCGGATACGACCTGCTGGTACAGGCGGTCGGTGGGCTCATGAGCGTCACCGGGCCCGATCCCGGGCACCCGTCGAAAGTCGGTGTTGCGCTTGTTGATGTCCTGACGGCTTTGCATGCGTTGTCCGGGATACTCGCCGCACTCTCATATCGAGATCGCACCGGGCAGGGGCAGCGTGTCGACACCGATCTGATGTCAGTGTTGTTGTCCTCATTGGTCAACCAGGCCTCGGGCTATCTGGGGGCAGGTGTGGTGCCCGGTGCGCTGGGAAACCGGCACCCCAGCATTGCGCCTTACCAGACGTTCGAGACCGCGGATCGGCCGATCGCGATCGCGGTGGGCAACGACAAGCAGTTCAGACTCCTTGCACACGCGCTGGAACTGCCAGTGCTGGCGCAGGACGACCGATTCGGAACCAACCCGATGCGCGTCCAGCACCGTGAGGCGCTGGTCGAGGTGTTGGAACACCGGCTCAGAGAAAAGACTGCTGACCACTGGTACGACATCCTGACCGAGGTGGGTGTCCCGGCGGGTCCCATCAACGACGTCGCGGAAGCCTTCCGATTCGCCGAGCGCATCGGGCTCGACGTGTCGGTGACGGTGCCCGGCAGCCCGGAACCGCAGGTGGCCAATCCGATCTCGATGTCGCAGACCCCCGTCTGGTATCGCAACGGCCCGCCGCCTTTGGGACGATCTGAGGCTTGATCAGGCCATTGTCGGGACGTGGCCGAGTACCGTCTAACCGTGCCGATCACCGTCAGGAGCTTGACTCAGAGAGCTGATCTGGGACTTGTGCTGTCCGCAGGTGAGGTCGGCGCTTCGCGGACTATCAAGTGGGCCCATGCCATCGAACTGAACGATCCGACCCCGTACCTGTTCGGCGGGGAGTTGGTGATGACCACCGGGCTGACGGTGGGGCTCAGTCATGCCGAGCAGTACGCGTATGCGGCGAGGCTGTCCGAGAAGAACGTTGCTGCCCTGGCATTCGATACCGGAACGACTTTCTCCGAGGTGCCTGCTGGAATCCTCGCTGCCGGTGATGAATTGGGTCTACCGATTCTGCAGGTGCCGGTGCGCACTCCGTTCATCGCCATCACCAGGGCCGTGATCGATGAACTGACGGCGGACGAACTCCGCGCGGTGCAGCGGGTAGTGGACCAGCAAGATGTGCTGGTGCGCGCCACGCTTCGTGACGGTGCGCCGGGTGTGGTGTCGGCGCTGAGTCGATCTTTGGCGGCGACCGTCATCGTGACCGCAACGGACGGAACGCTTCTGGCCGAGGCGGGCAATGATGCCGAGCATCTGGCTGAGGTCACCCGCCGAGCCTTTCCCGATGACGGTCGCAAGCATGCCAGCCGGGTGGTCGCCGACCGTGAGGGTTACTGCACAATCCAGACGGTTCGTGCAGGCAAGGCTGAGCGCGGATATCTCGCGGTGCGGTCCGAGGATGCGTTGACCGCCGCCCAGCGCCTGCTCGTGTCGCACGCCATGGCGCTGATCGCGATCGAGCTGGAGAAGCCCGCGCGGGTTGCCGATGCGGAGCAGCGGCTGCGGGCCGCGGTGACCCGGGCACTGCTGGCGGATCCCGCCACGGCAGACCGAGGCGTATTGCGCTACTTCGGATTCGACCCGGACACCGAAGTCGTCGTGGTAGTGCTTTCCAATATCGGCTCGGTGTTACCGGGTGAGCTACATGCCAGCCGATATTTGACCGGGGGAGCGCCTTTTCTCATGTCCGCGGTATCCGGTGAGATCGTGGTGGTGCTGGCCGCGAAGAATGCCGGCCGTGCGGCAGACCTTCACCGAAGCCTGGGCACCGCGCTGGGGCGCTCGATATGCGCGGGTATCAGCAGGAGGGCTCGGCTCGGCGAGGTTCAGCTGGCGCTTCACCAGGCGCGGTCGGCGGCACGTGCTCACCCGGATGGGCGAGTGACAGAGTTCGACGACCGAGACATCTACAGCATGCTCCTCGGCGGCAAGGAACCGGGTGAACTCGCATTGCTGGCACAGTCGCTGGCGCCCTTGCTCGGCGATGATTCGGATACCACGCTGCTGGATACGCTCGAGTCCTTCCTGAGCTGCAACGGTCAGATGGAAACCGCCGCACTGAGCCTCGGTGTCCATCGGCACACCATGAGGAACCGGACTGCGAGGATCACGGCGCTTCTCGACTGCGACCTGCAGTCCGCGGACACCCGGGCCGCGTTGTGGATTGCCCTCCGCGCCCGCGCGTTATTGAGGTGATTTGCGTTGCCGCGGAAAGGAGTTGGATACGCTCTCGGCTCAGTCGAGCGCACCCTGCAGGTGCCGGCACGCCTTGGCCACGAAATCCTTCGACACGTCCGCCCAGGGCGCCAGTCTGTCGAAACCGTGAAAGGCGCCCGGTACCACCTCCAATTCGCACGGGACCCCGGCGGCCTGTAGGCGTTCGGCGTACACCAGATCCTCCTCGTGGAACAGGTCGGCCGTTCCGATGCCCATCCATGCCGGCGCCAATCCGGCCAGATCGGTGCGACGCCCCGGCACCGCGATATCGCGGTCCGCGTCGCCGAGGTACGAGTCCCAACCGAACCGGTTACTTTCGGCGCTCCATACCCGCAGGTTGGTGCCGCCGATACCGGTGCGGTCGCTCGTGCGGTCATCGAGCATCGGGTAGATCAGCAACTGTGAGGCTGGAGCTACCTCGCCGCGATCGCGCGCCAGCAGAGCGAGTGCCGCGGTCAGTCCGCCGCCGGCGCTGGCGCCGCCGATGGCGATGCGCGTCGGATCGACCCACCCCTGCACGGACAGCCAGCGCAGCGCGGCATAGCAGTCCTCGAGCGGAATGGGGTAGGGATGTTCGGGTGCCAGCCGATAGTCGACGGACACCACCGGGAATCCCGTTTGTTGCATGACCATGCGACAGAAGAAGTCCTCCTGACGTGCGGTGCCCAGCACATAGCCACCGCCGTGAATCCACAACAGGGCCGGGGATGGTTCCTTGAGGTTCTTGGGCAGGTGCGCGCGGACGGTCACATCACCGTTGACCGCGATGGTCCGCACCCCGCATCTCGGGATCAGGTCGGAGAGGTGGATGCTCGCGCGCAGCACCGGGAGCGTTCGGGGCAGCCCGACCTGCCGCGGAAATACCCTGGCAGCCAAGCGGAGATCGGGGTGAATGTCAGGCGACGACACATAGCGAGTATGCCTGCGGGATGCACATACCGTCACAGTTTGGCGTGACGGGGAATGTTTCGCAGCTGAGTCCGCTTGACCCCTGCGTACCTACGGAAGGACCACCATGACTCCACCACTGAAGGGTCGCCGCGCATTCGTGACCGGCGGATCTCGCGGGATAGGCGCGGGCATTGTGCGCAGGCTTGCCGAAGACGGTGCACGTGTGGTGTTCACGTTCTCGAGTTCGGCGCAACAGGCCGCGGACGTCGTGGCCGATGTCAAGGAGGACGGTGGCTGGTCGCTGGCCGTCAAGACCGATGTATCCGACCCGGCGCAGCTTACGGCCGCTGTCAACGAGGCAGCCGAACACCTTGGTGGACTGGATATTCTGGTCAATAATGCTGGTATCGCATCCTTTGGCGACGTGGACACCGCAACCTTGGAAGACTTCGACAAGATTGTCGCGGTCAACGTACGGGCAGTCTTTGCGGCCATCAAGGCGGCCTCCCCGCATCTGAAGGACGGCGGCCGGATCATCACCATCGGCAGCATCAACGGTGACCGTTCGCCCACCGCCAGCGCGTCGTTGTATTCGATGTCGAAGGCCGCCGTGGCCGGCCTTACCCGCGGATTGGCGCGTGAGCTCGGGCCCCGCGGTATCACCATCAACACTGTTCAGCCGGGTCCTGTGGCCACCGATATGAATCCGGAGGACGGTGCGCTGGCCGAGATTCTGCGCCCCAATATCGCGGTCGGGCGCTATGGTCAGCCGCGCGATATCGCGAGCCTGGTCAGCTACCTGGTCTCCGATGAAGCCTGGTACATCACGGGAACCTCGATCAATATCGACGGGGGATTCACGGTCTAGAACCCGGAGGGTCGCTAGGGTCAGATCCATGGCCACGAGCGATACCCGGGAAATTGTGATCGAAGCGACCCCTGAACAGATCATGGACGTCATCGCCGACTTCGAGGTGCTGCCGAAATGGTCCTCGGCGCATCAGAGTTCCACGGTGTTGACGACGGGTGAGGGCGGGCGACCGCACGAGGTGAAGATGAAGGTGAAGACGGCGGGCATCACCGACGAACAAACCGTCGCCTACAGCTGGGGTCCCGACACGGTCAGCTGGACCCTCGTCAAGTCCGGCCAGCAGCGGCGTCAGGACGGCAAATACACGTTCACGCCCAAGGGGGACAAGACGCACGTGAAGTTTGAGCTGACTGTCGACCCGTTGATCCCGCTTCCTGGATTCGTGCTGAAGCGGGCCATCAAGGGCGCCATGGAAACCGCCACCGACGGGCTGCGCAAGCAGGTTCTGGCCACATATCGATAGGGCTTTTCTCCGGCGCGTTCCACTAGTATCGTTATTTTAAATATCGAAACTAGTGGAACGGTCGGATGGTGGACAGAAACCAGGGCGGACGGCCCCGCGATCCCGACAAGGATGACGCGGTGCGCGAGACAGTGCGCCGGATGTTGGCCGCCGACGGATATCAAGGCACCACCATCCCCGCGGTGGCCCGTGCCGCCGGAATCGGCGCCCCCACGATCTACCGCCGCTGGCCCACCCAGGCCGCCATGGTGGAAAGTGCGATCGCAGACCGGCCCTGGCCCGAGGCGCTTGCCGGCCACGCCGAGTTTCGGGACCATCTACCAATTTTGGTGCGCGCCGTCGTCGAGTACTTCGCCGACCCTGCCACCCGTGCGGCGATGCCTGGAC
The DNA here is from genome assembly GCF_001853795.1 of Mycobacteroides franklinii. NCBI lineage: Bacteria > Bacillati > Actinomycetota > Actinomycetes > Mycobacteriales > Mycobacteriaceae > Mycobacteroides > Mycobacteroides franklinii. The sequence continues at coordinate 1,131,851 of NZ_MLIK01000004.1, read as the reverse complement.
TGCTGGTCGAGTACTACCGTGAACCGAGCCAGTACGCGGGCTTGGTGGAGCGCACGGAAACGCCGCTGCGCGAAGCATTCCGGGTCGCCCACGCCGAGGCTGTAGCTGCCGGGGGATGCGTGGCGAGGCCGGGAGCGGACGCGCTCTTCGACACCATTGTGGGCATGGCGGTGTACCACGGCGTGCTGCGCGGAACTGCCGACGACGCGCTCATCGAGCAGATTCTGGACGTCGTGCGCGCCGCGAGTTTTGTGGATGAGTGAAAAGTTAGGAAGCGATGAATCGAGAAACCTACTCACGTCTGTTCGATCTCACCGGACGTACCGCCATTGTGACCGGAGGTACCCGCGGGATCGGACGGGCTCTTGCCGAGGGGTACGCCTGTGCGGGTGCCAATGTCGTTGTGGCAAGCCGTAAACCAGAGGCATGTGCCGAGACGGTCGAGCACCTGCGCGCCCTGGGCGCACGGGCGTTGGGGGTGCCTACGCACACCGGTGACATCGAGTCTCTCGAACAGCTGGTGCGGGCCACTGTCGAGGAGTTCGGCGGTATCGACATCGTGGTGAACAATGCCGCCAACGCCCTCACGGAACCGGTTGGCGCCTTCACCGTCGACGGGTGGGACAAGTCGTTCGGCGTGAACCTGCGTGGACCGGTCTTCCTCGTTCAGGCCGCGCTGCCGCATCTGGTGGCCAGTCGCCATGCGGCGGTTCTCAACGTAGTGTCGGTGGGCGCCTTCATGTTTGGTCAGGGTGTGTCGATGTATTCGGCGGCCAAGGCTGCCCTCGTCGCGTATACACGCTCGGCGGCGGCCGAGCTCGCCGTGCGGGGTGTGCGCGTCAACGCCCTCGCGCCCGGTGCGATCGACACCGACATGGTGCGCAAGACGCCGCAGGCGGAAGTGGAGCGGATGGCCAACGCCAACCACCTCAAACGGCTCGGGCTGCCCGACGAAATGGTAGGCACCGCACTTCTTCTCACGTCTGATGCGGGGAGCTACATCACCGGTCAGACCATCATCGCCGACGGCGGGCTGGTGGCCCGATGATCCGTAGCGAACAGCGAGACAACGGAATCCTGGTCGTCACCATCGATCGCCCGGAGCGCCGCAACGCGTTGGATCCGCAGACCGTGGCCGAGCTGCATTCGGTGATCGAGAAGGTCGATGGCGACCCGAAGATCCGGGTGGTGGTTCTCACCGCGGTCGGCGCATCCTTTTGTGCCGGTGCCGATCTGAAATCGCTGCCGAGTGATTTCACCAGTACCGGTGCCACCTCCACGGCCGCGCTGCTGGGCGCGACAGACTCCGAGCTGGTGCGCACGCTTGCCGCTCAGGAGCTGATGGCCTCCCTGTTCGAACGGATACACCGGTTGCGCCAGCCGGTCATCGCGGCCGTCAACGGGCATGCGGTTGGTGGCGGATTCGCGCTGGCACTCGCCTGCGATATCAGGTTCGCCTGTCCGGAAGCATCTTTCGGCGCTGTCTTCATTCGTCACGGGGTGTCCAACTGCGATATGGGCACCAGCTATCACCTGCCGCGCCTGGTGGGCGCGGCGCGCGCCGCGGAGCTGATGTTGACGGGCCGCGTGTTTGGCGCCGAGGAGGCACAACGTATCGGCCTGGTCTTCGACGTGGTTCCCGCCGAGAGTCTTCTCGAGACGGCGCTGGCGAAGGCCGGTGAGATCACCGTGCATTCGCCCTTAGCGGTCTGGATGACCAAAGAGACGATGTGGCAGACGATCGATGCGCCCAGCCTGCGCCATGCGCTCGACCTGGAGAACAGGACCCAGGTGATGTGCACGGCGACAGGAGAGCTGCGCCGGTCCTTTGACGCATTCCGCGAAGGACGCGGCTAACCCTCTTCGGGAGGGCCGGCCAGGATCGCTGTCACCATGTCGATCAGCTGTGCGTTCATCTGCCTGTCGTCCAGATAGGTTCCGCTGAGCGACATGAGGCGATTGGTGTGCGCGATATCGCCGAGCACGACGCAAGTCAGCGTCACCGCATGGGTGACGCCGAAGCGGATGGACGGTAGCGGCGCGTTCGGGCGCAGCCGCACGATGAGCTCCTGCAGTCGCGCCGCCTGCGGCTGGAAACTCACGCTCATGGGTATCAACGCGGGATGCCCGCTGATCATGAGCTTGCCGAGCGTGGAAAGCCATGCGGTCGAGCCCTCTTCGCCGATCTCGGCCAGCGGGGTGACAATCGCTTCGGCGATGGTGCGTAGTGTCCCGGCGGTTTCGGCGATGTCCAGCAGGGCGAACCGCCGTTTCTCTATCTGATCGAGGTACCTGTCGAGCAGGGCCTCGATGAGACGCTCCTTGGATCCGAAGTGGTAGTGCACCGAGGCGACATTGGTGCCGGCTGCCGCCATGATGGCACGCAGCGACACCGCGTCCACACCGCGTTCGGCGAATAGCCGCTCGGCAGCGCTGAGTAAGCGCTGGTCGGTGGAATCGTTGGTCAACCCCGAAGGTTCGGCCGCGGTGCTGGTCATTGTCCGGTGAACCGTGCCTCTCGTTTCTCCCGAAATGCTGTCAATCCCTCGCGCGCATCGGCGGAGGTGATGACCTGGCGGGTAAGTCGAGCCTCGATGGCGCGCGCCTCTTCCTCGGCGATCCATCCGCTGCGCACAACCGCCTCCTTGGCGTTGCGCACGGCCAGCGGACCGTTGCGGACCACCCGCTCGGCGAGGCTGCGTGCCTTGTCCAATGCGGTGCCCGCCGGCACCACATGCCCCACCAGCCCGAAATGATATGCCTCCTGGGCGGTGAGTGGTTCGCCGGTGAGGATCATCTCCATGGCCTTTGTGTAGGGAATCTGCCGCTTGAGCCGGACCATGGACCCCGCGCCGGGCACCAGCCCGCGCTGAACCTCGGGAAAGCCGAACGTCGCGTTCGCGTCGGAAACGCGGATGTCGGTTTGCTGCAACATCTCACAGCCGCCGCCGAGGCAGGCGCCGTTGATCGCCGCGATGAGTGGTTTGGTCAGCGTATGGGTGAGCAGCAGGCCCTTACCGATGGTGGCCGGATCCAGCGGTGGTGCCGAGCCATCGCGGACCATCCACCCGTCGCTCAGATCGCCGCCCACGCAGTAGGCAGAGCCGGCACCCGTCAGGATGGCCGCCCGAATGCCATCATCGCCGTCAATCTCGTCCCATGCCTCGGCGAACTGCCCGACCATCTTGGTGGACAGCGCATTTCGCCGATGCGGGCGATTCATGGTCAGGACCACGATCGGGCCCTCGCGTTCGACGAGGAGCTCTCGGTCTTCGTTCATGGTTTCTCGCTTCCCACCACCCACAGCGCGTGGAACTGCGAGGCACCGCCCATGGCGTGGCCTATCGCGCGCCTGGCCCCGTGGACCTGATGTTCTCCCGCCAGCCCGCGTACCTGCAAGGCGGCCTCGGCGAACCGGAGCAGGCCGGTGGCCCCGGTGGGGTTGCCCGAGAGCACCCCGCCGGACGGATTGATCGGATGCCTGCCACCGAATGCGGTGTGGCCCGCGTCGACGGCGCGCCAGCCCGATTTCTCCGGTGCCAGCCCGATGTTCTCCATCCACATGGGCTCATACCAGCTATAGGGGATGTAGAGCTCGGAGACATCCACCTCGGAGGCGGGGTCGGTGATGCCTGCCTCGCGATACGCGGCGGCGGCACACTCCTGGCCGGCACGCGGATTGACCTCGTCCCGGCCCGCGAAATGCCCTGTCTCGGTGCGCCATCCGGTGCCGTGGATCCAGGCCGGCGGCCGGGGCGCGAGTCGCGCATGTACCTCTGAGGAAACGACGACCGCGCACGAACCATCCGATGACGGGCACGATTCCAGAAAGCGGATCGGGTCCCACAGCATCGGTGAGTTGCGTACCTCCTCGACGGTGATGTCGGGTTTGTGAATATGCGCGTACGGGTTTCGGATGGCGTTGAGGCGATGATTCACGGCCACCTGCCAGCCGATGTGTTCCGGTGCTTCGGAGCGGCGGATGTACTCCCGGATCACCGGTGCGAAATGGCCGCCGGCGCCGGCCCCGAGCTGAGCGCTGAACGGCAGTGGGCGCGATAGCGCCCAGGTGAAATTACCCTCGGACTCTTTGGAATACGCGACGACCAGCACCCGCCCGGCGAGTCGTGCCTGGATGAGGTGGGCGGCGTAGATGGCGGCGTGGCCGCCGACACTTCCACCGGTGAACACCCGCGTGACCGGCAGACCGCGCGCACCGATCGCATCGGCGAGGTACAGCTCGGGGTTCATCACCCCGTCGAACAGGTCGGGGGTCTTGGCAAGCACGATCGCATCGATATCGCTGAAGGTCAGCTCTGCATCGGCCAGCGCGCCGTCCACCGCCTCGCGGACCAGTGCCGCGATGGTCACGTCGCGCTTCTTGGCTTGCTTGCTTTGCCCGATGCCGATCACGGCGACACTGCGACTCATGCGCTTGTCTCCATCAGGCAGACCAGATTGTGCTGCAGCGCGGGACCATTGGTGGCATGCGCCAGTGCGCGGGTGGCCCGTCCCTGCATGATGGTGCGGGCGGCCTCGCCGATGCGGATCAATCCCGTGGCGGTGGCGGGGGCGCCCGCCAGCGGCCCACCCGATGGGTTGACGAGCGCATTCTCGATGCCGAAGGTCGAGGTGAGAAGTGGTTCGGCATAGCTGTATTCGGAATGCAGTTCGGCGACCTCCACGTGGGCGGCCGAGAAACCGGCCATGATGGCCGCCTTTTCGGCGGCGATTCGGGCGGATTCGAGTACTGCGAGGTCTCGTGATCCGGGGTAGTGCGTGTCCATCCGGTGATCGATCGCCCGGATCCATGCCGGTCGCCGGGTCAGCCGCCGTGCGACCTGATCGGTGGCCAGGATCAGTACCGCCGCACCGTCACCGACCGGTGCGGTGTCGTGCAGACGCAGTGGCGAGGCGATGTACGGCTCCTCGAGCAGTGCCTCGACTCCCGGAGCGCCTGCCTTGAGTGCGAAGGGATTTGACAGCGCATCGGTCAGTGACTGGTTGACCACATCGGCCATCTCGCGCTCGGTGGTGATACCGGCCTCGATGGTGGCGGCCGCCTGCAACCCGGCGATCGCGTGGCGATGCGGATGTAAGGGGGTCAGGTAGTAGGGGTCCAACGAGGAGGGCATCACCTGGTCCAGGTCGACGGGCAACGCGCCGCGGCCGATGCCGTAGACCAACGCGATATCACCGTGGCCCAGTTGGAGCCATGCCCATGCCTCGTAACAGGCCCAGGCGGCGTCCATTTCGACATGCGATTCGGATATCGGCGGCCAGGCGCCGACGGCGTCGAGGGATTCGATGTATGCGAACGTGCGGCCTTCGAAGAAGTCGTGGCTGCCGGATGCGTAGAAGTCGATGTCCGACCGGCGCAGCTCTACCTGGGCAAGTGCCTCGCGGACGACGGGGAGCAGTATCTCGGCCATATCGTCGTGGAGATTGGCGGTGGTGCAGTGTGATTGGGCAAAGGACACCACGGCAACGTCACGCATGGGCTGCCTCGTTCGATGACGGGCGGAAGTAACGGATGCTTTGCATGGTCGCGGCAAGATCTTCGTCGGCCACCCAGACCGGCTCGACGGTCATCCCCATGTGAACCCGGTCTGGCTCGGTATCGCCGATCATGTGCATGAGCCGGGTATCGGCGCCGTGCAACTGGATATGCGCCACCGCGTAGGGAGGCGTGAACACCTGTCCCGGGAAAGGGAAGCTGACAATGCAGAACGTCTCCACCGTGCCGGTACCGGCGAGCGGGTACGGGGCACCGAGCTCGGTGAGGCATCGCGAACAGAATTGCGGCGCAGGACAATACGTACGCTCACATCCCGGGCACTGGCGTGCCAGCAGAAGTCGCCGGGCCAACCCGCGCAGGAACACCGAGCGGCCCGCGCCCGCGACATATGTGTAGTCCATATGAAACGGACTGGCGATCGAGGAGACCGGCTCGGGTAAGGCAGTCACTGCCCACCCGCCGGTTGAAAGCAGACAATGTCGGTGATGGCACCGACGCGGTCGGGGCGCCAGCGCGGTGCGACCGGCAACCCCGTCTTCATCGCCGCGGGATTCCCACCCACGTCGACCGCGTGGAACATCGAGTTGGCGGTTCCCTTGATGCGGATGAGTGCCCACGCGAAACTGGTCTGCAGCTCATCTGCTGGCCTTGGTGGCACCCAAGTCCATTGCAGAACAACCCCCTTGGGTTCAAGCTCGACAAGGTCGCCGGTCGCGCTGCCGTCCGCCGGATCGAATTCAAGTGCCGGGCACAAGACCTGGCCACTGGCGGTGCGCACTCCGAACAGTCGACCGTCGCGCAGGCCCCCGAGGAAGGCGCCGATCTTGGGGCCGACAGTCCGCTCGAATCCGAACTCGATCGTGTACGCAGCGCTCAGAGACTCGGCGTTTTGGTCGGCCACAGCCCTCCCAGAGAAGGTTTCTATCGACTGATTCAATCAAGCGATTAGGACGGTAGCACGCACGTGATGGGGGCCATGGATCTACGTCGCACAGACGAGTTCAGTGCGCGCGCTGGTGCTCACACGCGGGAAAGAGACTGCCGGTTATCGCGGCGGAGGTGGCTTCAGCGCCTTTTCCAGTTGTGGCGTCAGCTGTTCGAGGGCGTAGATCCGCGCCAGCGGTCCACCGAGTCGCAGGGCACTCACCACTGGGCTGTCCGCCGGGATGTAGATGGCGCGTCCCTCGGTGACAGCGCGAAGGTCAGCCAGACCGGCCGTGGATTTGGCTTGCTGTTCGGTAGCCCCCACCACCACGAGGAGGTCTTCGTCGGCCTTGGCCTTCAGCTCGTTGTCGGGTACGGGCCCGGCATAGCGCTGACTCAGAAATCCCAGACCGTCAAAGACCGCCCGTCGCGGATCGCGGAAGCCGACCAAGACGCTGCCTTGCCCGTCGGCAACCCAGTCGACGGCGGCCGTGCGGTTGACCCAATATTGGTGCCCGCTACGTACCTGGTTGTAGCGGCTCCCGACCTCTTCGGACCGGATGCGCGCCTGATCCGACTTGCCGAGAGCCTTGCCGATAGTGAAGAGCTGGTTGTACCAAGGCGTTTCGGCTCGGTCGACGCGATCTTCGGAGACAACCGTGGGTGCGATCCGGGTGAGCCGGTCGTAGCTCGGTCTATCGATATCGGCCCCGATGGCCACGATGACATCCGGTTTCGCGGCCGCGATGGCCTCGAAGTTCAATTCCACCCCCGAGACGACGGGTGGCTGTGAGACCTCGGGAGCTACCCAGGGATACGTGGGGTATTCCGGCTGTGTGAACCGGACACCGACCGGTTTGGTGCCCAACGACTGCACCAGGTCCTGGTCGTTCCATCCCAACGTGACGACGCGATCGGGCCGCGATACCAGGTAGGTACCGCCGTACCGGTGCGGGATGCTGACCGGGAAACCGTCGGGCCCCTGCACGATGGTTGGCCTGGGCGCCGGACTGTGATCGCGAGAACACCCGGCGAGCGCCAGCAAGATCAGCAGCGTGGCAATCATGCGCCACCCGGCCTTTGCCATGCCGAGCAAGCTACCACCGGCCAGTGGCGATAACGAATGTGACCCGAATCGGCTCGAGGTGAATCGAACGACCGTCCACAGGGTTGCACGCCCACCACCTGGGGGAACGTCACCAGGCTAGATATCGGTTGCTGGGCGTTGCCATTGACGCGCCATCGGGACCTTCATACGTTTGCGCCGTTCCGAGCTCGTGCTACGGGTCAGAGCAACAGTGCAATAAGCCTGCAATAGGACACCGATGATTAAGCATCTCACCCGCCGCGCGACGGTCGCCCTGGTCGTGGCAGCCGCGGCGATGTCGCCTGCCGCCTATCCGGCGGTCGCCGATACGGCGACGCCGCTGAACGGACTGTTCGCGTTGACGCCCGGTAGCTGCGCAGAGGGTCGCGCCACCGGCTCCTATTTCCGCATGATCCTGCCCGCCGGTGACGCTTCCGGTCCCTACCTGGCAAATGGTGATTCGACGTGCTCGGATAACACGGTCACCTTGCTGGCACCGGGCACCGATGGCGGTCTGAAGTCGGGTGAGTATCAGCCGCAGCCTGCCAGCGCCTTCGACGGAAACGGAAATGCGGTGTCTGGCAGTATTACTCAGCCGGTCAAGTTCTACGGCGTGGGCTTTGCGACTGCCTCCAACCAGACGGATCCGCAGACCGGGCAGGCGACGTCCACCCCGCAGATCACGGTGAGCGGCGACAAGCTCGGTGGTGACCTCAGTGCCTTCGGCGTGACGTGGAACAACCAGGTCTTCAACCAGGGAGCGCCGAAACCTGGTGGCGCACTTCCCGGTAAGACCACGGCGGTAACCGGCACCTACGACCGCGGCTCGGGTGCCTTCATCCTCGAGTGGACCAGCCAGATCGTCGGAGGTCCTTTCAACGACTTCACCGGGCTGTGGCACCTGGTCGGCAAGGTAGGGGGTGGTGCCGGTGGTGCGGCCGCCGCACCACCGCCTGCGCCCGCACCGGGCGCGCCGCCTCCGCCGGACGCACCGCCGGCCGCCGCGGCACCGGTGGCTCCGGCCCCGGGGCAGGTGGTGGTCCAGGCAGGGCAACAGTTCGCCTCGCCGCCGCCGCTGTCGGCGGGTCAGCAGCTCATCGCCTTGCCCGTTGATGACAACCCACGCACGGTGACCCCGCCGTGGGTCATCGCGCTGCTGGTCTTCGTGGCCATCGGTGGGGGGATCTTGTTTGTGGTGGGGGAGCGGATCTTCAACCGTGGCCGATGATGGGCCAGCCGGCATTGCCCTACCGTCCTACGCCGATGTTGTCGGCGAAGAAGCGGTGGTGGCGGAGGCCGGACCGGCGCCAAAGCCCCGGTGGTCGTTCATCGTGCTCATCGCACTGGGTGTGCTGCTGTTCGTACTGCCGGTGATCACCGGCATGTTCACGCGGGCCGCGGGCGGCCAGCAGTTGCTCACCGAGTTCCGTCCGTTTGTCTCCTCGGAGGTGCTCGTCAAGTTCCGCGGTTACCTGGACACCGTCGATGCGGCGCGCGCCGATGTGCAGGCGACTCAGGCGGCCGCGGGCGGACGCTACGAGCGGCTGGATTCCTTTGTCACGCAATATCCGTCCATTCGACAAGACATGAACGCTCTGTTGGACGCGGTGGATGGTCAGGTGCGCAACTACGAACAGTTGCGGGCAGTGGGCCCCTTTGACGTACTGCCGTTCCTGCTGGCGGTGCCGGGGCTGGCCCTGGTCGGGGCCGGTGTCTGGGGCCTTCGGCGCACGCGCGAGGGCGAGAAGGCCTTCGGTGCGAGGGCTCTGGCGGTGCTGGCGGCTGCAGTGCTGATCGCCGTGCCGTTCGCGGACGGGCTCTTTTCTCGGGCGCCGGCGGGTGCGCAGCTCATTGATGCGTTCACCCCGATCATGGCCCATGAGCGGGTCGCAGCCGTGCAGCAGCATTTCGTGGTGCTGGTGGCGGCGGAGGGGGAATTGGACACCCAGTTCCTTGGTGATCTGCGGCGACACGATCCGGCCCGTGCGGTTCCGGGTATTGATGCGCTTGTTTCCCAGTGGCAGCCGATGACAGCGGATTTCGCTTCTCTGATCGGCGTGATGGCTGACAACGTGGACAACTTCGGCAGGGTGGTGGCGCTCGACCGGATCACCGCCCCACTGGGATTCCGGTCATTCGACTACTTCGGGTGGTTCTTTCTCGTGCCCGGTGTATTGGCGGCCGTGGTCGCCCTCGATTCGAAAGGGGTTCTTCGATGGCCCAACACAAAGTGACGACGAAGACGATGTTGCGGTGTGCGCTCGGGGTGGCGGTGACGGCCACCGTGCTGGTGACTGCGCCCGCCTGCGCGTCGGAGAAGCCGGCCGAATCCGCTCTCAAGGGGCTGTTGGCCTTGGAGCCCGGCAAGATCGAGGGCAACAAGCTCAGTGGCACCTGGTTCAAGATGGTGCAGCCGGGCGGTAACCCGCAAGAGGGCCCGTTCATGCCCAACGCCAATTCGCCTGTGCCGCAGGGGGCTGCCACATTGCTCTCGCCGGGCGCGGATGGCGGGCTGGTTCTGGGTGACTATCAGGGTGAACCGGATCCGGCGTTCGACGAGGCCACCGGATACTCGCTGGCGGCCCGGGTGACCCAGCCCACCAAGTTCTTCAACATCGAATTCGGCATATCCACGAATAAGATTGACCCGCAGACTCAGCGCGAGCTGTCGGCGCCCACCGCGACGGTCTCGGGAGACACGATCTCCGCGGACCTGTCGGCGTGGGCCGCTTCATGGAACCGGCAGGAGTTCAACCAGGGTGCTCCCAAGCCGAAAGCCAAGGAGCAGGCCCAGATTCCCGGTGAGGCCCGTGCCAAGCAGGTCTGGGAGTTCGTCGCCGGACGTTGGGTCGGTCACGATTCCGTGGATGGCGAAAGCCCTAAGGCCACAGGTACTTACGACAAAGGCACCAAGAAGTTCACCCTGGATTGGACGAGTCTCATTGTGGGTGGCCCGTTCAACAGCTTCACTGGGGTCTGGCACCTTGAAGGTGTGGTGAAGGATCGATGAGCGCAACTCCCGCCGAAGAGACGGCGCCGATCACCGCCACCACGACCATCAGTCGCAGGCCCTCGAAAGAACGTGTATTCGGCATCGCGGTAAGGACATTCGCTGCCATTACCGTAATCGGCAGCGTGGCCGCCATTACCCAACTGTCGTATTCACCTGCGCGTGCGCCCATCGTCGGGTATCAGATTGTGAACCGTGATGGATCGATTCCCGAGGGTGCCATCCCGATTCCGGTGCCACCGCCGGGGCCACAGTTGGTGGCGCCGCTGCCCCGTCCTCAGCCACCCTCGCATCCGCCGGGTCCGGTTGCGGCGGGCCCATTTGGCGCGCTCCCTTCGGTCACCGATCGCGGTCTGCCGATATCCGTGGCCCAGCCCTGCCCTTTCGGCTGGCCGGCACCCGGTCCGGATGAGCAGGGTGGATTGGCCTCGCTGATCGATGTGGCACCGGCAGCGGGTGTGTTCTCCTCGGAGGCATTCGCCCCGGCCACCGCCTATGAGCCGATTCTGAAGATGATGGGCCCGGTATTGGCCCGGATCTCCCCATTGTTGTCCCGGCATCCGTGGATGATCGACCAGTTCGTCACGCGCTTCCAGACCATCATGGTGCGCGTTCTGGAGGCGATCCTTCCGTACTACGGCCCGTACCGGAACGATGTCCTCAAGGCCGAGGGTGATCTCGCAAAAGCATTGACTCCCTTCCTGGAAAGCCTGTACAACACGCCGACCGCGCAATGCCTCGTCGCCTGGGAGGCGCAGCGCATCAGGGACGCGCGCGGGGGCCGTCCGCCGGCGCTGCGACTGCACGATCTGGGCAAGGTGATCGACCTGTTCGAGTCGACGCACTGGCGGGAGGACGACGACCATCCACCACCCGCGCCGCTGCCCGCGTATGAGTACACCCCGCCGCCCGGCCCGCCGCCGGCCTCGGATGCCCCGGCGGCACCGAGCACGTCACGGCCGGTGATACCCAATTTCCCCACCCCGACTCCGGTACCGGCACCCGCGCAGACCTCGTCACCCGCCATCTCGTCGTCGCTCTAGCCGCACTTCCCAACCAACGGGTTGACTGGCTAGGGTGGCCCCATGGCTGACACTGGCGTCAAGACAGGCCCTCTTGCGGGCGTAAAGGTGATCGAGCTCGGCGGCATCGGCCCCGGGCCTCATGCGGCGATGATGTTGTCGGACTTGGGTGCAGACGTCATCCGGGTGCGCCGGCCGGGTGGACTTGCGATCCCCGCCGAGGAGTCCGACCTGTTCCATCGCGGCAAGCGGCTGGTCAACCTGGATGTCAAGAAGGATCCTGAGGCGTTGCTGGCCCTGGTCGACAAGGCCGATGTGCTGCTGGATCCGTTCCGGCCCGGAGTGTGTGAGCGTATCGGGATCGGGCCCGAAGAGTGTGCCAAGCGCAACCCGCGGCTGATCTTCGCCCGGATGACCGGCTGGGGCCAGAACGGCCCGATGGCTGAGCGTGCCGGGCACGACATCAACTACCTGTCGTTGACCGGCGCGCTGGGATCGATGGGCTACAAGGACCGCCCGCCGATGCCGCCCATGAATCTTGTCGCGGACTTCGGCGGTGGCTCAATGCTTTTGGTGCAGGGCATTCTGGCCGCGCTGTACGAGCGTGAGAAGTCGGGCACGGGGCAGGTCATCGACGGCGCGATGGTCGACGGTGTCAGCCAGTTGGCTCAGATGCAATGGACCATGTACAACAACGGCCTGCTGTTCGACGAGCGCGAGGCGGGGCTGCTCGACGGCGGCTCGCCGTTCTACGGCACCTATGAGACCTCCGACGGCAAGTACATGGCGGTGGGATCGATTGAGCCGCAGTTCTTCGCGATCCTGGTGCAGGGCCTGGGGCTGGATCCCGAGAGCGTTCCGTTCCAGCTCGACAAGGCGCGCTACCCCGAGATGCGCAAGATGTTCGACGACGCCTTCAAGACCAAGACGCGTGACGAGTGGACCGAGATCTTCATCGGCACCGACGCGTGCGTGTCGCCGGTGCTCACCTGGAGCGAGGCCAAGCAGAATGAGCACCTTCGTGATCGCGGCACGATTGTCGACGTCAACGGAGTGACCCAGGCCGCGCCGGCTCCGCGTTTTTCACGGACGCCGAGTGGGCCGATCGAGGCGCCGCCGAAGGACACAACAGAGCTCGCCGATATCGGCTGGTGATTTAGCCGGGATCGCTAGTACTAGGTACTGGTAGTCTCGCCCCAAAGCAATGACGCTACGAGGAGGCTCGATGACCACTGCCCGACATGCCGCCGAATCCCAGCTGGCCGCGGTGACGTACGCCGGACCGGAATGGATGGGCAAGGCCAATTGGCATTCGGTGGCCGAGACCTACCTGTTCAAGGCGGTGGGTAAGCCCGGTCTGTACGCACTGACCCGGCTGATGTTGGCCGTCAACCGCCGGTTCCCGGATGCCCTGTTGAACCGGCGCTACGACGGACTGGAACGTTTCATGAGCTGGGTGCCGGGCGTAGCCGGAACCCGCACCGAGCGTGTTCAGCTGCCGAACTGCCCGGCCGAGTGGACGTGGAACGCCAAGAACGAGTCGGGGACCGGTTCGTCGGGCGACGCCCCGGTGGTCATCTACTTCCACGGGTCGGCATTCATCGCCCTGGGCATCAACAGTCACCGGCCCCTGGTCAGTCACATCGCGCGCGACTCCGGTGCGCGGGCGTTGAGCGTGGGTTACCGGTTGTGCCCGCGCAATCTGGTGGAGGATGCCGTCGCCGACGGCGTCGATGCCTACCGCTATGTGCTGAGCCAGGGCGTCGACCCCGACAACATCGTGCTCGCGGGTGATTCCGCGGGTGGCTTCCTGGCCGCCATGACGGCCATCGCGGTGCGGGATCAGGGACTGACGCCGCCTGCGGGCTGTGTGCTGATCTCCGCGGCGACCAGTAATGACATGGAGCCCAAATACGCTGTCGGCAAGCGTGTTGGCGATGCCATGTTCCCGGTGGATTTCCTGAGGATGATCAACGAGGTCTTCCTGCTGCGCAACGGCGCGCGGGAGCCAGGACCATGTCCGGCGGATGCGGACCTGACGGGCCTGGGCCCGTTCCTGTTGCAGGTGGGCTCGCAAGAGGCGCTGCGTCCGGACTCTGAGCTGTTCGCGGAACGTCTTGTCGCGGCCGGGGTTCCGGTGCGCCTGCAGATCTTCGACCGTGCGATTCACGTGTTCCAGGTGTTCGCGATGACCAACCCGGACGCGCGACGCGCGGTGGGGGAGATCACCGAGTTCATCAAGGTCCTGCCGGGGCTGGCCAAGGCCCGGCGGCGTCCCGACGAGGTGGCGACCGGCCTAGGTTCCTAGTCGCGCCAGTCGGGCTATCGCCTCGTCGATCACCGCGTCGCGCTTAGCGAAGGTGAATCGCACCAGATGATTCCATTGATCGGAGTACTTGTCACAGAAAGCGCCTACCGGAACTGCAGCTACGCCAACGGTTTCCGGTAGGCGCTGGCAGAGCTCCGCGCCGTCGCTGAACCCCAGCGGGCGCGGGTCGGCGCAGACAAAGTACCCGCCCTCGCTGCTGTGCACCTCGAACCCTAGGCCGGCCAGTGCCGAGGAGAGTCGATCACGTCTGCGCTGCAAGGACTCTCGTAGGTTTTTCACCCACGCTTGTTCGGTGTCCAGTGCCACCGCCACCGCGGGCTGAAACGGCCCGCCGCCGACATAGGAGAGGAATTGCTTGGCGGCGCGCACACCCGCGACCAACTCCGGTGTGCCACAAGCCCAGCCGATCTTCCATCCGGTGCAGTTGAACGTCTTGGCGGCGCTGGAGATCGTGACGGTGCGATCGGCCATCCCGGGGAGGCTGGCCATCGGAGTCTGCGTGCGGCCGTCGAAGAGCAAGCGCTCGTAGACCTCATCGGAGATGACCAGCAGATCGTGTTGCACCGCGAGCTCGGCCACCCGCGCCAGCTCGGCATCGGTGAACACCTTGCCCGTCGGGTTGTGTGGCGAGTTGATGACCAATGCCGCCGTCCGTGGCGTGATGGCCGCCGCGAGCGCTTCGGTATCCAAGGCGAAGCCCGCACCGTCGGGAACCAGCGGCACGGGCACGCGGATCGCGCCCGCCATCGCCACGACCGCCGCGTAGGAGTCGTAGTACGGCTCGATCAGGATGACCTCGGAGCCGGGTTCGACGAGTCCGAGCAATGCACCCGCGATCGCTTCGGTGGCGCCGACGGTGACGAGCACCTGGGTGTCCGGATCAAGCTCCTCGCCGTAGCGGGCGAGCCGGTCGGCAGTGATGGCGCGGCGCAGTTCGGGAGTGCCCAGCCCGGGTGGGTACTGGTTGAGACCGGAGCGGATGGCCTGCTGTGCCGCATCGAGCATGGAGGCGGGCCCGTCCTCGTCGGGGAAGCCCTGACCCAGATTGATCGCATCGTGTCGGACGGCCAGGGCCGACATCTCGGCGAAGATCGTTGCGCCGAAAGGGCGCAACCGTTCGACGGTCTTCGGATTCACGCTGGTCCGTGTTCGGTGTGCCCCGGCTCCATGCCGGGCAGCCTACCGCCGGATCTAGCAGCTGGGCGGTTCGAAGGACAGGTCGGTATCCGGAATCGGGCAGTAGTAATGACTGAACCCGGGATTGCCTCGATCATTGTTGTCCACGAACACCTCCACATCCCGGTCGGCGCTGTAGACGCGGTAGTACGTGGTGGTGTCTTCAAGGAAGAAATTCGCGACGGTGGTCACCAGCTCGGCGCCGGTACCCGCGGCGCGGGCCTGGCGCATGCAGCTCAGGTAATCCGGCGGGATGTCGTGGGATGGCGGCAACATGCGTAACCGGCCGCAGGAGTGCAACGGCGCCCGCTGCTGGAATGCGGCGTCGGCGCTGAGTGGTTCGGGCTCGGCCTGCGCCGGTGGCGGACACCCGGCCGCGATAGCAGCCAGGATTGCCGACGCCGCGCAGAGTCGTGTGAGCATCGCTCCAGACTTGCGGTCTGTGGCGCGACCGCGGGAGATTTCGGTGAAATCTCGTCGCACAGCACCGCAATCCGCTCGCTCGCCTGGGGTCTACCCCCAGAGAGTTATCGATCCGGCTGCAATGTGGGATCGGGGCAGCTGGGGTTTGGCGGGTAGTCGGTGGGTGCGGCCCAGCAGAAGAAATGACTCCAGCCGAAATTGCTGAATTGGTCTCCGCTGTAGTCGATGAAGACCTCGACCTTCTGCCGTCGGGAGAACACCCGGTAGTAGGTGGTGACAGGATCGCCCTCGATCGTGGATTCGACGAGCTTCAGTTCAGCGCCTCTGCCCGAAGTCCTGGCGACGTTCATGCAGTCCCGTTGTGCGGCGGGCACCGCATGGTCTTTGAACCCGAACGTGTAGGACCCGCAGCTGGATAGCGGGGTGCGATCTGTGAATGCCTTAGGCGGAGGTAAGGCTGCGGGGCAATAGATAGTCCTTGTGCCCAGCCAGTGCCAGCCCATCCACACCGCGAATATTGCGAAAACTGCGATGGCACCCATGAGCACGCGTCTTAGCGGTAAAGACCGAGTCCGCAGCACACTTCGATACTAGCCTTGCGGAATTCCCAACCAACGGGTTGGGAGGGCTGCTTACCATGGGGACGCCACCCTGGTCTAACGTAGGGCTGTCTCGGCGAAACTGACCCGGAGTCAACCCGGAATCACAGGCCGGCACACCCTGCACCACATGCCCCATACGCACCCCCTATAAGGACGTATACCCATGACTGAAGCATTCATCTACGAGGCCATCCGCACGCCTCGCGGTAAGCAGCGCGGCGGTGCCCTCAATGAGGTCAAGCCGCTGAACCTGGTGGTCGGCCTGATCGACGAGATCCGCCGCCGCTTCCCCGACCTGGACGAGAACCTGATCAGCGATGTCGTGCTCGGCGTCGTCGCACCCGTCGGCGACCAGGGCGGCGATATCGCCCGCACCGCCGTGCTGGCCGCTGGCCTGCCCGACACCGTCGGTGGCGTGCAGCTCAACCGCTTCTGTGCCTCCGGCCTGGAGGCCGTCAACGTCGCCGCGCAGAAGGTCCGTTCCGGCTGGGACGACCTGGTGCTCGCCGGTGGTGTGGAGTCCATGTCACGTGTGCCGATGGGCAGCGACGGCGGCGCCTGGGCCTCGGACCCGGCCACCAACTATGACGTGTCCTTCGTGCCGCAGGGCATCGGTGCCGACCTGATCGCCACCATCGAGGGCTTCACCCGTGACGACGTCGACGCCTACGCCGCACGTTCGCAGGACCGTGCCGCGGCTGCGTGGTCCGGCGGCTACTTCGCCAAGTCCGTTGTGCCGGTGAAGGACCAGAACGGTCTGCTCATCCTGGACCACGACGAGCACATGCGTCCCGGCACCACCGCCGCGGACCTGGGCAAGCTGAAGCCGGCCTTCGAGGGCCTCGCCGCCCTCGGCGGGTTCGACGACGTCGCGCGCATCAAGTACACGTATGTCGAGAAGATCAACCACGTGCACACCGGTGGCAACAGCTCGGGCATCGTCGACGGCGCCGCGCTGGTGCTGGTGGGCTCCGAGGAAGCTGGTAAGTCGCAGGGCCTGACCCCCCGCGCCCGGGTCGTGGCGACCGCCACCACCGGTAGCGAGCCGCTCATCATGCTGACCGGCCCGACGCCGGCCACCCAGAAGGTGCTCGACCGCGCCGGCCTGACTGTGGACGACATCGATCTGTTCGAGCTCAACGAGGCGTTCGCCTCCGTGGTCCTGAAGTTCCAGAAGGACCTGAACATCCCGGACGAGAAGCTCAACGTCAACGGCGGCGCCATCGCCATGGGCCACCCGCTGGGTGCCACCGGCGCCATGATCACCGGAACCATGGTCGACGAGCTGGAGCGTCGCGGCCTCCGTCGCGCCCTCATCACCCTGTGCGTCGGCGGCGGCATGGGCGTGGCCACCATCATCGAGCGAGTGTAGGGAGAACCAGAACCAATGAGTGCAAACACAATTCAGTGGGAAAAGGATGCCGACGGCATCGTCACCCTCACCCTGGACGACCCCAACGGCTCGGCCAATGTGATGAACGACGACTACAAGCAGTCGATGGCCGCGGCCGTCAAGCGCCTTGTGGAAGAGAAGGATTCGATCACGGGCGTGGTGATCACCAGCGCCAAGAAGACCTTCTTCGCCGGTGGTGACCTGACGAAGATCATCCAGATCCAGCCGGAGAACGCTCAGGAGGCCTTCAACGAGGTCGAGGAGATCAAGAAGGACCTGCGCACGCTGGAGACCTTCGGTCGTCCGGTCGTGGCAGCCATCAACGGCGCCGCCCTCGGCGGTGGCCTGGAGATCGCGTTGGCCACCCATCACCGGATCGCGGCCGATGTCAAGGGATCTCAGATCGGTCTGCCCGAGGTATCGCTGGGTCTGCTGCCCGGCGGCGGAGGTGTCACTCGCGTGACCCGCATGCTCGGCATCCAGAACGGCTTCGTCACCGTGCTGGCCCAGGGCACCCGCTTCAACCCGACCAAGGCCAAGGAAGTCGGCCTGATCGATGAGCTGGTCGGCTCCGTCGACGAGTTGATCCCCGCCGCCAAGGCGTGGATCAAGGCCAACCCCGAGGCCGTGCAGCGGTGGGATGTCAAGGGATACAAGATCCCCGGCGGCACCCCGTCTACCCCGGCGCTGGCGGCCATCCTGCCGTCGTTCCCGTCGAACCTGAAGAAGCAGCTCAAGGGCGCGCCGATGCCGGCCCCGCGGGCCATCCTGGCCGCCGCGGTCGAGGGTGCCCAGGTGGACTTCGATACCGCGAGCCGTATCGAGAGCCGCTATTTCACCAGCCTGACCACCGGTCAGGTCGCGAAGAACATGACGCAGGCATTCTTCTTCGACCTGCAGACCATCAACGGCGGCGGTTCACGTCCGGATGGCATTGCCAAGCAGGACATCAAGAAGATCGGTGTGCTGGGCGCGGGCATGATGGGTGCCGGCATCGCGTACGTCTCGGCCAAGGCCGGTTACGACGTCGTGCTCAAGGACGTCTCGGCTGAGGCCGCTGCCAAGGGCAAGGCCTACTCGGAAAAGATTGAGGAGAAGGCTCTTTCGCGCGGCAAGACCACTGCGGAGAAGTCCGCTGCGTTGCTGGCGAAGATCACACCGACCGCCGACCCCGCCGATCTGGCCGGTGTCGACTTCGTGATCGAGGCGGTCTTCGAGAACACCGAGCTCAAGCACAAGGTGTTCCAGGAGATCGAGGACATCGTCGAGCCCAACGCACTGCTTGGCTCCAACACCTCCACCCTGCCCATCACCGGGCTGGCGTCGGGTGTGAAGCGCCAGGAGGACTTCATCGGTATCCACTTCTTCTCGCCCGTCGACAAGATGCCGCTGGTGGAGATCATCCGCGGTGAGAAGACCTCCGACGAGGCGCTGGCCCGCGTGTTCGACTACGTGCTGGCCATCAAGAAGACGCCGATCGTGGTCAACGACAGCCGTGGCTTCTTCACCAGCCGCGTCATCGGCACCTTCGTCAACGAGGCCGTCGCCATGCTGGCCGAGGGCATCGAGCCCGCGACCATCGAGCAGGCCGGCAGCCAGGCCGGATACCCGGCCCCGCCGTTGCAGCTCTCGGATGAGCTGAACCTGACGCTGATGCAGAAGATCCGCAAGGAGACTGTGGAGGCAGCCAAGGCCGAGGGCAAGGAACTGCCGGATGATCCTGCGGGCCGTGTCATCGACACCCTGGTCGAAGCGGGCCGTCCTGGCCGCCTCGGCGGTGCCGGTTTCTACGACTACGTGGACGGCAAGCGCACCGAGCTGTGGCCCGGACTGCGCACGACGTTCAACACCCGTGCGGGCAGCGATGCGGCCAACCCGCCGTTGCAGGACCTCATCGAGCGCATGCTGTTCGCCGAGGCCATCGAGACGCAGAAGTGTTTCGACGAGGGTGTGCTGACCTCGACCGCCGACGCCAACATCGGTTCGATCTTCGGCATCGGCTTCCCGGCGTGGACCGGTGGTGTGCACCAGTACATCGTCGGATACGAGGGACCTGCCGGAAAGGGCAAGGCCGGGTTCGTCGCTCGGGCAAAGGAATTGGCCGCCAAGTACGGCGACCGCTTCAACCCGCCCGCGTCGCTCCTGGACGCGTAAACAGGCTCGAACAGCCCCCTCAGCCGCTCACCCTTCCGGGTGGGCGGCTGAGGCCGTTTCAGGGCCCTTACGGCAGCCGTGGTGTGTGCACACCCGATCGTCGGCAACGGCCATCGAGAGCGTGGCGGTCGCACCGGCCCACAACCCAGTGGCGCACGCCACAGAGCTAGCGCCCGCGGGGTGTGGCCCACAATCCGTCTCGCGGATCCCGTAGGTTCTCTGAAGGCACTACGGACATAGTTATTGGTACTTCGCGTGTCCAGATGCGAATAGCCAGGTCATACGGTATTTCCGTAGACAAATTATATTTGCTGGGAATAGGTTACGGTAAGACTTTCGGGAAGTTGCTAGAAATCAACTTAACGGGACGTTACCCACAGTTCACTAGCTATTTCTTTGACGTAACGTACCTTTGCGCGATATTTATTCGCTACGCTGCCCGCGATGGGTAATCTCTTTGCCACTTGCAATGTGGCGGGAAAATCGAGTTCGGTTCGGTCGATTTTTAAGATCGCTGCACAGGGATAGGGACGATGGTTGCACTTGGAACGATCCACGACTGGCGCCCGAAGCCCGGGACCGTCATCTCATGGAGCGCTTCACCACGCGCCCGTGAAGTAGCGGCCCAGGCGCCCGCCAGCGCGGTTCCCCCTAGCTATCAGCAGGCGCAGCATGTGCGCTCGTATCGGGATCTTGCCCGGCAGGACCGCGAGATGGCTCGACTCGGGATCGGTTCCTGGGATGTTCCCGGTGTCTGCGATGTCGACGCCATGACCGCCGCCGTCAACGCTCACCTGCGCCGGCACGATACCTATCACTCGTGGTTCGAGTTCGACCCGGTGGACAACATCGTGCGACACGTGATCGACGATCCGGAGACCATCGACTTCGTTCCGCAGGACCATGGGTTGCAGGGGCCCGATGAGATCCGTGCCCACCTGCTGCGCACCTCCGGGACCCCGTTGTCCTGGGATTGCTTCACCTTCGGGGTGATTCAGCGCGCGGACCACTTCACGGTGTACATCAGCGTTGACCACCTGCACACCGACGGCATGTCCACCGGCATCCTGTATGTCGAGATCCAGTTGATGTACGCCAGCCTGGTGCACGGTTCGGCGCTGCAGTTGCCGCCTCCGGCGGGGTATCTGGATTTCTCTGCGCGTGAGTTTGCGCATAACCAGGCCATGACCCTCGACTCGTTCGAGGTGCAGACCT
Organism: Mycobacteroides franklinii; assembly: GCF_001853795.1. Taxonomy (NCBI): domain Bacteria; kingdom Bacillati; phylum Actinomycetota; class Actinomycetes; order Mycobacteriales; family Mycobacteriaceae; genus Mycobacteroides; species Mycobacteroides franklinii. Next base: position 1,110,998 of record NZ_MLIK01000004.1, on the reverse strand, counting down.
GGGCCCGGTATGCGCGAGACAACGGTGGCACCCTGCCGGACTTCGCGCTGCCGCTCGGCGATCGCTCCGCTCTGAATGTCGGCGCCATGCTCGCCGTACCGCTGTTGGACGCCGACGAGACTGTCGCGTTCGAAAAGGCTTGTGAACAAGCGGGAGTGCGATTCAGCGGTGGCGTATTCGCGTGTACCGCGCTGATCGACCGCGAGCTCACCGGTGCCGACACCTTCTACGGCATCACGCCCTACGACACCCGTAGCTCTGCCGAGGAGCAGATGTCTGTGGGCTGGTACGCGAGCTTCATTCCCTTTGTCGTCGACCTGGCGGACGGCTCCTTCGCTGCCGTCGCGCGGTCAGCGCAGAAGTCATTCGACGAATGCCAGCCCCTGGCCAAGGTGCCGTTCGAACGGGTGCTGGAGTTGGCGGGCCCGGATTCGGGGCTGACCGCTCCCGAGTACGTGGTCCCGATGGTGTCCTTCCTGGACGCGCGCAAGATCCCGGTCAGTGCCGAATGGGATCGCATCAATGGTGGAATCTACGGGGACAGCCGTTCTTCCGACCAGGTCTGTATGTGGGTCAACAGGTTTGAGAACGAAACAAACCTGACGATCTCGTTCCCCGACAATGCCGTCGCCCGTGAATCTGTGTCGCGCTACTTCGAAGTAGCACGCGTGGTTTACCAGCGTGTCGCGCAGTCACAGTTCGTTTCCTGAAACGCGGCGTCGCGGCCGCACCACGCAGCATTTGAGCAGCAGTGAAAGGTAGGCATTGTCATGAGCACAAGCCTTGATGTCGCGGTGAATGGAACCAGCTCACCGGATTTCGACAACGTCCGGCGCGCCTTCGCGTTGAACTTTCTGGAGAACGACGAGCTGGGCGCGGCCGTAGCGATCTGGGTCGATGGGGAGCTCGTCGTGAACCTGTGGGCCGGTTGGGCCGATGAGGCACGCACCCGTCCGTGGACAGAAGACACCCTGGCGCCGGTGTATTCGGGGACCAAGGGACTGATGAGCACCTGCGTCCACATGCTCATCGAGCGCGGTGTGCTCGACCTGCACGCACCGGTCGCGCGGTACTGGCCTGAATTCGGCCAGGCCGGTAAGGAATCCATCACACTGGCGATGGTGCTCGGGCACCGCTCGGGCGTGATCGGGCCACGTACCCGGTTGACGCCGGAGCAGGCGGCCAACTGGGACGAGGTGTGCGAGCACATCTCGCGGGCCACCCCGTGGTGGGAGCCCGGAACCGCGCAGGGCTACCACATGGCGACGTTCGGATTCATTCTTGGCGAGGTGGTCCGCCGGACCACGGGTAAGACGCTCGGACAGTTCTTGCGCACCGAGGTGGCCGAACCATACGGACTGGACGTGCACGTCGGGTTGCCGCACAGCGAGCATCACCGGTGCGCCGAGCTGGTCAACAAGCCGTATCTGCGTGACGTATTCCGCGGTGCTCCTGGAGAATTCGACTGCATGAGTGACCACCCACTCGCGGGCCCACTCATCTCGGGCGACTTCATCCCCGACGACGAGATAGCCCGTAGGGACATCGCGCTGTGGCGGGCCCTGGAGTTCCCCGGCACCAACGCGCACGTGTCCGCGCTGGGCATGGCCACCTTCTACAACGCCATGGCGCTCGGCAAGCTGCTCAGCCACGACCACATGGATGTGGTGCGGGTATCGCAGGGCGGGTTCGATCCCGACGTCGTGCTGGGGCCCCGGGTGGCCAACCACGGATGGGGCCTGGGTTACATGCTCAACCAGCGCTGCTACGCAGGACCCAACCAGAAGACGTTCGGGCACGGCGGGTCTGGCGGTTCATACGCATTTGTCGACCTGGAGCATCGCATCGGCTACTCGTATGTGATGAACCAATTCGACGTGACCAAGGCGGATGCCGATCCCCGGAGTGTGCGGCTGATCAACGAGCTCTACACCACGTTGGGGGTGTCGCCGGCGGGAGAGTCGCTGTGACGGCCACGATCCCGCAGACTCGGGCCAGTGCATCCGCCGCACCGTCGCCGATCGCTCATCTGGACTTCGTCGATCAGGCGTCGTTCCTCGGGTTGCGCGCCACCGAGATGTCCACGCTGAGCCAGATGGTATGGGTCTACGAGCGCGATATCGATACCGATCGTTTGCGCAGGTTTCACACCAATCTCGGCCGGGGGCTCTTTGGGCGGCGAATCCAACGTTCCCGCTTGCCTTTTGGTAGGCATCGCTGGGTACTCGATCCGACGTGTCATCCGATCGACGTGGAGCTCGCGCCGCTGCCGCGGGCCGAATTGCAGAACTGGGTGTACGGCCACTCGCAGCTGCCGATCGACCCTGAGCATGGTCCGTCCTGGAGACTTGGCGTCACCCGGTTCACCGATGGTGCCACCGCGGTCAGCCTGGTGGTTTCGCACAGCATCGCCGATGGTGTGGGCCTGTGCCGGGGCATCGCCGACGCCGTCAACGATGCCGAACTGCCGCTGGGCTATTCCAGGCCACAGGCGCGTGAGCGTTTCCGGGGCATGCGGGAGGATTTGCGGCGTACCGGGCACGACCTGCCCGATACCGCGCGGGCCTTTCGCAAGGCGACCAAACTGCTGAGCTCCCGACGCCAGGACATCAAACACGCCGGCCGGCCCGCGACCGAGGTGCACGTCAATCAGGTCCCCGCGGTCACCGTGTACCTCGACGAAAACCATTGGGACACACACGCACATGGCCGCGGTGGTACCAGCAATTCACTGGTCGGCGCGTTCGCGGCTCGGCTGGCCGCCAAGGTTGGCCGACTCGGTCCGAGCGGCAAGGTGACGCTGTCCATGCCGGTCAACGAACGCACGGAGGGTGACAACCGTGCCAATGCCATGACCTCGGTGATGTTCGCGATCGATCCGGCGGACCTGACCACCGACCTGCGTGGAATCCGGAGTGCCACCAAGCAGGTGCTCTCCGGACTACGGGAAGCACCCGACGAGAAGTGGGCGCTGCTACCGCTGACGCCATTCATCCCGAGGGCAGCCGCGCGCCGGCTCGCCGACGTTGCGTTGGAATACAACGACTATCCCGTCGGATGCTCGAATGTCGGACCGCTGGACCCGGCGGTGAACCGTCCCGACGGGACGGATGCCGACTACATCTTTTGTAAATTGGCCGAGCAAAGGGTGCGGCCCGACAAGGTGCTGAGCACCTATGGGCAGCTCTTCCTCGCATCCGGGAGGGTCAACCACAAGGTCTTCCTCGCTGTCGTCGCCTACCAACCCGGCGTGATCGAGTCGCTCGCCGACCTGACCAATCTGCTCACCGAGACGCTCGACGACTTCGGCCTACACGCTGTGATCGAGTAGACGTGGCGGAGAACACAGGTGGTATCTACGGACTGATCTCACGGATCGTCCGGAGAGCCCCTGTCGTCATCATCGGAGTGTGGATCGGCCTGGCCGCGATCCTGGCCATGACGGCGCCCTCGTTGCAGAAGGCGATCGAGGACCACCCTGTCGATCTCCTGCCCAAGGACGCTCCTGTCATGGAGACCACCCGGCAGATGGTCGAATCGTTCCAAGAGTCGGGCGCGCAGAACATTCTGTTGATCGTCCTCACCAACGAGAACGGGCTGACTCCGGCAGACGAACAGACCTACCGGATTCTCGCGGCACGGATGCGCGAGGACACCCGCGACGTGAGCATGGTGCAGGACTTCATCACCAAACCGATGCTGCGCGAGATGATGTCGAGCACCGACGGCAAGGCGTGGTACCTGCCGGTGGGACTGCAGGGCGAACTGGCCACTCCCGAATCCGGTAAGGCCTACGTGGGGGCCCTGAAGATCATCAAGGACGCCACCGCGGGGACCACCCTGAAAGCCTTTACGACGGGGCCGACTGCCACCGTCGGGGACCTGACGGTGGTCGGTGAGCGCGATCTGCACAAGGTCGAAATCACGACGGCTGCTTTGGTTCTACTCATCCTGCTGATCGTCTATCGCAACCCCGTGACGATGATGCTTCCCCTCATCGTGGTGGGAGTTTCGCTGGGTATCGCGCAGGCTGCCGTCGGGGGATTGGCGCAGCTGGGTCTGAGCATCTCGAATCAGACGCTGACATTCATGACCGCGATGATGATGGGCGCGGGGGTGGACTATGCGGTCTTCCTCATCAGCCGATATCACGAATACCTCAAGCAGGGCATGGATTCGGACAGTGCGGTGGCCGCCGCGCTGGAATCCATCGGCAAGGTGGTCGCGGCCTCGGCGGCCACGGTGGCGGTGACATTCCTCGGCATGGGATTCACCAAGCTGGGCATCCTGTCCACCGTCGGTCCGGCGCTGAGCGTGTCCATCCTGATCGCGTTCGTGGCATCGGTGACCTTCCTGCCCGCGGTGCTGGTCCTGGTGGGACGCCGAGGATGGGTGAAGCCGCGAAAGGCCTACGCCAACAAGATCTGGCACCGCTCGGGCATCAACATCGTCAAGCGGCCCGGTGCGCACCTGGCGGTCAGCTTGGTCATCCTGATCATCCTGGCCACCTGCGGTGCCATGGTGAAGTTCGGATACGACGACCGCAAGAACCTGCCACCGTGGGCCGACAGTAACCAGGGCTATGCCGCGATCGAGAAGCATTTTCCGGTCAATTCGACACTGCCGCAGTACCTGTACATCAAGTCCTCGCATGATCTGCGTACGCCACGGGGGTTGGCAGACCTTGAGCAGATGGCGGCGCGGGTGAGCCAGGTACCCGGTGTCGACAAGGTGCGTGGCATCACGCGTCCCACGGGCGAACCGCTCGAGGAGGCCAAGCTGTCGTACCAGGCCGGTGAGGTTGGCGGGAAGCTGGGCGATGCCTCGAATCTGATCGATGCCAGGGCCGCGGACTTGAACAAACTCGCGGCGGGCGGACACACCTTGGCGGACAAGCTCGGTCAGGTCCGTGATTCGGTGAAGAACTCGTTGGGTACCGCGCGTGCACTGGTCGAGGTACTGGCCCAGCTGCGCGGCAGCGGCAGGACCGGCACCCTCGCCGACCTGGACTCCGTGGACAAGCTGATCACCAGCATGCATTCCCTCGGAGATGCGATCGAGGCCAACGCCCAGAGCGCCAGTGAGGTCTACGGCTGGATCGAGCCCGTCGCACGCGTGCTGGTCGGCAACCCGGCCTGCGAGATGGACCCCGGGTGCCGCTCCTCGCGAGATGAGATGAACAAGTTCCTGGAGACCAAACAAGATGGCACCAGGGACAAGATCGTCGAACTCGGTCGTGAGCTGAAGTCGGTCGACAACGACAAACAGATCAGCTCGACCATCTCCCGGCTGCGCACCGCCCTGAATTCCATTGACACGAATCTGCGCCGGTTGGGCCTGTCCGACTCGTACGGCATCCAGCAGAAGTTCGCCGAGGTCCTCACCGGGGTCAATTCGTTGGCCGATGGCAGCGCCCAGTTGGCCGAGGGCGTACAGATGCTGGTGGATCAGACCAAACAGATGGGCGGCCAGCTGGGCGACGCCTCGACGCTGCTGGTGGCCGCCAAGCGTGACGCGGCACCCGGGTCGATGTCGGGCTTTTACATCCCGCAGCAGGTGCTTACCCAGGATTCCTTCAAAACCGCTGCCGCGGCCTTCGTTTCGGCCGACGGGCACGCGGTGCGCTACCTGGTGCAGAGCAACCTGAATCCGTTCAGTCCCGAGGCGATGGATCAAGTGCGTGCCATCCAGGACGCGGCCCGGAGCGCGCAACCCAACACCACGCTCTCGGATGCGTCCATCTCGATGGCCGGGCTGTCGGCGATGTACAACGACATCAGGAACTACTACAACCACGACCTGCGCTTCATCATCGTGCTGACGGTGATCGTGGTGCTGCTCATACTCGTCGCGCTGCTGCGGGCCATCGTGGCGCCGCTGTATCTCATTGGTTCGGTGATCATTTCGTACGCCTCGGCGGTGGGCATCGGGGTGATCGCGTTCCAATTCATCGGTGGTCAGCCGCTGAGCTGGAGTGTGCCCGGAATGGCCTTCATCGTGCTGGTCGCGGTGGGTGCCGACTACAACCTGCTGTTCATCTCGCGCATCCGCGACGAGTCGCCGGATGGCATTCGCTCGGGCGTCATCAAGACGGTCAAGTCCACCGGTGGCGTGATCACCTCTGCCGGAGTCATTTTCGCCGCGTCGATGTTCGGCCTGTTGATCGGCAATCTGCAGTCGATGGTCGAGGCGGGCTTCATCATCGGCATGGGTCTGTTGTTGGACACCTTCCTGGTGCGCACCATCACGATTCCCGCCCTGGTGGTGCTGTGCGGCCAGGCCAACTGGTGGCCCGCGCAGATCGTGGAACCCTGGTTCCGCCAACGATTCTCGCGTTCGAAGACCGATGTCAACCAGGAGCCGGCGCCCGGCGAGTCGGATGAAGCTAGCTGCGACGAGCCGTCTGCCGAGGAGGAGCCGACGGACGCTTCCCGCGAAGTCGAGCTCGTAGGCCGTCGATGATGACCTGCAAGCCGTCCTCGAAGTCGGCATCGAAGTCCGGATCGTAGAGTTCGGCGAACGCCTCGGTGATCGTCGGGTATTTGTGCAGATCGATCTTGGCGAGCAGATTCTCCTCGGTGTACGGGTTGGGCCCGGGATACTCCGAGCCGTCGCGGGCCTGCTGCTCGATGGTGAAAGCGATTGTGTAGTGATAAATCACGGGCGATAGCCGGGCGGCCTCACGTACGGTGAACCCGGCCGCGGTCATGGTGTCCAGGAGAGGTTCGAGCACCTCCCCGCCGTTGGTCACGAACGTGCCCGCCAGGATCCGGGCACCCTGGTGATATCGCAGCATCGCCTGCCGCATGGCGCGGGCTCCGTTGGCCAGGAAGACATCCCACGGTGCGGAGGTCTGGTCGAAGGCTTCGTGGGCATCGCGCATGATCTCCTCGCCCATGAGGTCGATGAGCTCGCGCCGGTTCTTCACGTGCCAGTAGAGGGCCGGGGCCTGCACGCCGAGCGAGGCGGCGAGCGCGCGCATGGTGAGACCGTCACTGCCCTTCTGGTCCAACAGGGCCAGGCCGGCGCGTGCGATCGTCTCTCGATTCAAAATCACGTTGACACCTTAACAAGGTTAAAGCCATTATGTAATCAATATCGATAACGATGTTAAGGAGTGTCATGACTGAGCATGCAGTTGTTATCGCGGGTGGCGGCCCGACCGGGCTCATGTTGGCCGGTGAGCTGGCGCTGGCGGGTATCGACGTCGCGGTCCTGGAGCGGCGCGGCAGTCACGAGGAAGTGGGATCGCGTGCGGCGGGGATGCACTCGCGCACCATCGAAGTCTTCGATCAGCGCGGGATCGCCGAGAGGTTCCTTGCGCAGGGGCAGACCATGCAGGGCACTCACTTCTCAGGCATTTTCATGAGCATCGAGGACTTCCCGACGCGTCACCCGTATGCGCTGGGCCTGCTCCAGCACTACACCGAGAAGACGTTGGCCGCCTGGATCGACGAGCTCGGGGTCCCCATCTATTACAACGAAGAGGTCGTTGGATTCAGTCAGGATGACGGCGGCGTGGATATCGAGCGTGCCGGCGGTCGCGTCATGCGCGGCCAGTATCTCGTCGGATGCGACGGCGGGCGCAGCACCATCCGTAAGACGGCGGGGATCGGCTTTCCCGGTCACGACCCGTCCTGCTCGGCGCTGTTGATCGACGCCGAAATCACCGAGCAGCCACTCGAGTTCGGCCTGCTACGCAAACCCGGACAGGCGTTCCTCGCGATTTTGCCCTTCGAGGAGGGATGGTGCCGCCTGGTCTTCAGCACCGACCTGGATCGGCTCGGTACCGAACCCACCCTGGACGAGGCGAAGGAAGCACTCATCGCCATCGCGGGAACAGACTTCGGGCTGCACAGTCCACGCTGGATGTCGCGCTTCTCCGATATGACGCGCCAGGCCGACAGGTACCGCGATCGGCGGGTGTTCCTCGCCGGGGATTCCGCGCATATCCACTTCCCGTTCGGTGGCCAGGGACTGAACACCGGCGTCCAGGACGCGGTGAATCTGGGGTGGAAGCTTGCCTCGGTCATCAAGGGGGAGGCCCCGGACTCGCTGTTGGATACCTATCAGGTGGAGCGTCATCCGGTGGCGGCGCGGGTACTGCACAACACCATGGCCCAAACACCGTTGTCCGACGCTGGTCCGCGGATAGACGCGCTGCGTGACATCATGGCCGATCTGCTGGCCATGGACGAGCCGCGCAAGCGCATCGCCGGCATGATGAGCGCCCTGGACATCCATTACGAACTGGGTGAGGGACATCCCTTGCTGGGACGCCGGATGCCCGACCTCGATGTGGTGACCGCCGACGGGCCGGTGCGGATCTACGAACACCTCCATGCCGCGCGCCCCGTGCTGTTCGACTTCGGGGATTCACAGAGTCTGAACGTCGACGGATGGACGGATCGGGTACACCTTGTCGACGCCAAATATTCAGGCACGTGGGAACTTCCGGTATTGGGCGAAGTGACAGCACCAGATGCGGTGCTGGTACGGCCCGATGGATATGTGGCCTGGGTGGGCGAGGGCTCCGATGCGGGGCTGCGGGACGCACTGACCCGATGGGTGGGATCACCCGCTCCGGCGTAATGTGGCCCAGGTGGCCGAGACACTGGAGTTCGGAGTCTTTATCCCGCAAGGCTGGCGCCTGGATTTGGTCGGCATCGCACCCGAGCGTCAATGGGAGGTGATGCGCGATCTCGTGCACTACGCGGAGAGTGGTCCCTGGGACTCGGTGTGGGTCTACGACCACTTTCACACCGTGCCCGTGCCCACTGATGAAGCGACCCATGAGGCGTGGACACTGATGTCGGCCTTCGCCGCCGTGACCTCACGGATCAAACTGGGGCAGATGTGTACGGCGATGAGATATCGAAACCCGGTGTACCTGGCCAAGATTGCCGCCACCGTGGATATCATTTCCGGCGGACGTACCCAGATGGGTATCGGCGGCGGCTGGTATGAGCATGAGTGGCGCGCATACGGCTACGGGTTCCCGGGTGCCGCGGAACGTCTGGGCAGGCTACGTGAGGGTGTGCGCATCATGCGTGACGCCTGGCGGGACGGACGGGTGAGCCTGGACGGCACCTACTATCAGGTGGACGATGCCATCGTGGCGCCTAAGCCCTTGCAGTCCAAGGGAATTCCACTGTGGATCGCCGGTGGCGGCGAGAAGGTGACCTTGCGGATCGCCGCGCGTTACGCGCAGTACACCAACTTCGGGCAGACTGCCGAGGAATTCGAGCACAAGTCGAAAGTGCTTGCGGCCCACTGCAAGGACATCGGCACAGATTTCGATGCGATTGTCCGCAGCGCCAACATCAATGTTGTGATCGGGGCCGACGATGCCGAGGTTGCCGATCGGCTGGCGGCCATCAAGGCGCGGCTGATCCCGGTCATCGGCGAGGACGTCGCCGAGGCCACGGTGGGGAATCTGGCGACGAGCGCCGGAACCCCGGAGCAGATTGCCGAGCGCCTGGCCGAGTTCCGCAAGCTGGGGCTGGGCTATGCGATCTGCAACTTCCCGGAGGCGGCCTACGACCGTTCCGGTATCGACTTGTTCACGCGCGAGGTCATTGGGGTCTAACCCCATTGTTTACGACCTAACCGATACCGTAAGTTACGGGAATGCCTTCGCTTGACGCAGTCGATGAAGCCTTCCTGTCCAGCGCTCCCGTACGGGCGAGTCACACCATCTCCGTGCCGGTGTCCGCCGACACGGTATGGCGTGAACTGACCAACGACACCACGTTGCGGTGGCTGGCGCCGGGCATCAGGGTGGTGTGGGGTAGCCCCCGCACCGGAGTCGGCGCGGTCCGCAAGATCGGGCCCGCGGTCGGCCCCAAGGTGAATGAGCACTACTTCCTCTGGGAAGAAGGCAGGCGAAAGGCTTTCTACGTCACCAGCATGCCGGTGCCGGTGCCGGGCCTGCGAGCCTTCGCCGAGGATTACGTGGTGACCCCGACCGATCGTGGCGCCGACTTCACCTGGGCGTGGGCGATCGACGGTACGGGCCCCATCAGCAAGGCCACCCCGGCGGTCAGTGCGATCGTCGGTTTCTCGATGAAGCGCACCCAGGCCTACTTCGACAAGATCGCCGCGGCGGGCGCGTAGCCTGAGCGCCCGTACAGTGGGGCTGTGCGCGGTACGGCCCTTCTGCTGTCGTTGATTGTGCTGGCGGCTGGTTGTGCTCCGGCCCGCCAGGCGATAGACGCCGCCTCGACCAATCCGTGTGATGTGGGCCAGTACTGGACGCGTTACTACAACAACACCGATCATTCCGGCACCGCGGTGCTGGCCCGGTGCGAGTACTCGGTCGGAGGAAACTTCGCGGGGTCTCCCGCGCCGGGCGTGAAGACCGACGGATTCTCGATCGACTCCGTCGGCTCATTGCGGTTCCCGGTGACGGGCCAGTACAACATCGCCTCGATGAGCGGTGGTGTCGTGACGCGGGTATGGCTCGATGACGAGCAGATCTTCGATCACGCGGATACCCGCGACTGGGGCACCGACCTCGCCACCCGCACGGTCGAGGCCGGCGTACACACAGTGCGAGTCAGCTACTCCAGTACGAGCGGCCCTGCGGTAGAAGAGTTCTCGGTGTCCCAGGCCGCGCCCGGCCCGCCGTCGACCAACGGCAACTTTTTCGCGGCCAACTCATTCCTGAACCAGCCCATCGAGCCCAACCCGGCGGTTGACCCGCGCTCGCCGAATTGGATTGCGGCGCTGCAACATCACCCTGATGTCAAGGGAATCGACGTCAACGAGGACATCTGGACCTCGGCCGTGTATCACGCTCCTGCGGGCACTCCCACCCGAACCGTCGCCATTCGTAACAGCGGAAAGTCGATCGACGTCCCATACCTGCCGCACTACCTGCCCACCCAGGACTCCGACGCTCATATCGCGATCATTGACGACACCAACGGATGCGAATACGAGTTCCAGTCCTTCAAACCCGAATCCATGTCGGCGATCGCCCAGGCCACCTATCGGGTGGACACCGGATCGGGAGGGCACGTCAGCGGGCCCGCACATTCGGGTGGCGAGCTGTCCTATCTGGCCGGGCTGATCACACCGGAGGATGTGCAGGCGGGTGTGATCAACCATGCGCTACGTTTCGCCATCCCGATCAATTCGCCCACCTATGTGTACCCAGGAACCCGCTCGGACGGCACGGTCCCCGGCGGGGTGCCGGAGGGCATCCGGATCCAGCTCGACCCCTCGCTCGATCTGCGCACGCTCAAACTGAGCCCGTTTCAGCAGATGGTCGCGGCGGCGTTACAGAAGTACGGGGCGTTTGACGCCGACGTCGCCAAGACCTTCACGCTGACGGCGCGCAGCGTGATCGACGGCACCCGGTACTCGACGCACATCGACGATCTGCCGCGGGAACTGATCGGGCACCTGCGGTTCCTGACGCCGACGATCAGTTCTACCGATGTGCAGCTGGACACCGCCGCGGAAGGCGTCTGCAGGCAGCAGCACCGCTAGGGCGCTAACCGATCGTCGGTCCCAGCAGATCGTCCGCGTCGGTGATCCGGTAGCCATAGCCCTGTTCGGCCAGGAACCGCTGCCGGTGTGCGGCGTACTCGGCGTCGAGGGTGTCACGGGAAACCACCGAATAGAAGTAGGCCTGCCCGCCGTCGGCCTTGGGGCGTAGCAGCCGCCCAAGGCGTTGCGCTTCCTCTTGGCGTGAGCCAAACGTGCCCGAAACCTGCACGGCCACTGATGCTTCCGGCAGATCAATGGAGAAGTTGGCTACCTTGGACACCACCAGCGTGCCGATCTCGCCCTTGCGAAACGCGTCGAAAAGAGCCTCGCGTTCGGCATTCTTGGTGGAGCCCTGGATCACCGGGGCATCCAGCTGGGCCCCCAATTCATCCAGCTGATCCAGGTACGCGCCGATCACCAACGTCGGCGCCCCGGGATGACGGGCCAAGATCGACTTCACCACGTTGATCTTCGTGTGGGCCGTGGAGCAGAGCTTGTAGCGCTCGTCGGCCTCCGCGGTCGCGTAGATCATCCGTTCGTTGTCGGTGAGGGTGACACGCACCTCGATGCATTCGGCGGGCGCGATCCAGCCTTGTGCCTCAATGTCTTTCCACGGTGCGTCATAGCGCTTGGGGCCGATGAGGCTGAACACGTCGCCCTCACGGCCGTCCTCACGGATGAGGGTGGCGGTAAGGCCGAGGCGGCGCCGTGACTGCAGGTCTGCGGTCATCCGGAATACCGGGGCGGGCAGCAGGTGCACCTCGTCGTAGACGATCAGGCCCCAGTCCCGGCTGTCGAACAGCTCGAGATGGCGGTACTCGCCCTTGGTGCGCCGGGTAATCACCTGATAGGTGGCGATGGTGACCGGACGAATCTCCTTGCGCTCGCCCGAATATTCGCCGATCTCCTCCTCCGTCAACGAGGTTCGCGCGATGAGCTCACGTTTCCACTGTCGTCCCGCGACGGTGTTGGTGACCAGGATGAGGGTGGTCGCCTGCGCCTTGGCCATCGCGGCGGCGCCCACCAGCGTTTTACCGGCGCCGCAGGGCAGCACCACCACACCGGAGCCGCCCGCCCAGAAGGAGTCGGCCGCCATCTGCTGATAGTCGCGCAGCTCCCAGCCGTCCTGCGCCAGGGTGATCGGGTGGGCCTCGCCGTCCACGTAACCCGCGAGATCCTCGGCGGGCCAGCCGATCTTGAGCAACATCTGCTTGATGCGGCCGCGCTCGCTGGGGTGCACCTGGATAGTGTCGTCGTCGATGCGGGTGCCGAACATGGGGGCGATCTTCTTGTGCCGCAACACCTCTTCGAGCACGGCGCGGTCCAGGCTCACCAGAGTGAGGCCGTGCGCCGGGTGCTTGATCAGCTGCAGGCGCCCGTAGCGGGCCATGGTGTCCACGATGTCCACCAGCAGCGGTTGCGGCACCGCGTAGCGGGAGAAGGTGACGAGTGCGTCGACAACTTGTTCGGCATCGTGTCCGGCGGCACGGGCGTTCCACAGCGCTAGCGGGGTGACGCGGTAGGTGTGCACATGCTCGGGTGCGCGTTCTAGCTCGGCGAACGGAGCGATAGCCTGGCGCGCCGCGTCTGCCTGGTCGTGGTCGACCTCCAGCAGCACGGTCTTATCGGACTGGACGATCAGCGGTCCATCGGTCATTCGATCCAGGATAGTGACCCCCGGCGACATGGGCGGGGCCGTATGTCCTGCTAGGCCCTCAGAACGCCATAATGGCGGTATGAAGGGGGCTGCTGTGGCGGGAGATTTCATCAAGCGGTTGTGGATGAGCGCTAGGCGACGAGCAGGGTTAACTCGTCGATCCCTGGAAAAATTGCCCCTTCTGCAGTCAGTTGTACTTGTGATTAGTGGGAGTCTGGTTGCAACCGCAACACTCTCCTTGATTCTTCGAATTGCTATTCCAGTCACTTCGAATGCGACGGATCCGATTGATATCACGAGGCTTGCCCTAACGGTTGCAGGCGGGATAGGAGCTGGCGTCGCTTTAGTAGTTGCGTATCGGAGGCAACGCGGCATCGAGCAAGGGAGATTCATTGAGCGGTTCGGTGCGGCCGCAGCGCAACTAGGGGTAAATCAAGCGGCGGTACGTATCGCAGGTGTTTATGCGATGGCAACCATTGCGGATGAATCAGCGGGACGTCAGCGTCAGCAGTGCATCGATGTGCTTTGTGGATATCTCCGTCTTCCGTACGATCCTGCGCTTGGGTCGAATCATCAAACGAAGACAGTGGTAAAGGGATCGCGGAATGGAGATGGAGGTTCCACATCCGAGATCGAAGAATCTTTTGAGTATCTGCAAAATGACAAAGAAGTTCGGCATACCATTGTTCGAATAATTCGTGACCGGTGCATGCCCGGTGCGGAACACAGCTGGAGTATCAATCAGTACGATTTTCGCTCTGCCCAGTTTGATGAGATTGATTTTCGCGGAGCAAATTTCCAAGGTGAAGTCCGGTTTTCAGGAGCCAAGTTCTACGGAGAGGCAAAATTTGACGGGGCGGTCTTTGAGTGCAAAGCATTCTTTGATCACGCCAAATTTCTAGGTTCTGCCGGATTCGCAGAGTGTAGTTTCTCGAAAGCGGTCGACTTCGAGGAAGCGGTTTTTGTTGGTAGATCCGCATTCTATAGTTCCTCTTTCGGGAAGCGGATGCACTTTAGGAACGCGACATTTATGCTCGGGGCTTCTTTTGACTATTCAATATTCCGGGGCCCGGCAATATTTGTCGGTACAAAGTTCATGGGGGGTGGGGAGTTCGATTCCACGAAATTCGATCGCGGCAGTTGGTTCACGTCGGCTGCATTTCCGCGAGGAGTTCAGTTCAGTCTAGCGAGATTCCGTAAGAAAACCTATTTCTATCAAACAATATTCGGCGAGCAATCATGGTTTGTTGATTCTAAGTTTTCCGGCGATGTGACATTCGAGAGAGCCCGGCTGAGTGACGAAGTTCGATTTAATAGCGCCAGTTTTCGAGGTGCGGCATCATTTGAACTGGCCGAGTTTTGTGGGCAATGTACTTTCGAAGGCGTGAGGTTCGGTGTTGGGAGTATCACATTTGAACGCCCCCGGCTATGGGAACCGCCTCCTGTATTTGACTGGGACATTGACTACTCCCAAAAACCTGCAAATGTGGCACCTGATGTATGGCCTCCACAACCTTATGCGGAAGATCAGTCTCAGGACGGGGGCGAGACTGCGGTGATGCGGTGAATCGCGAAGTCCCGGATGCGCCCGGCAGCGGTGTCGAAGGCCGACAGCTGCCCGCCGCGCACGCTGATCGGATTGACCACCCGCGAGGATGCCACCCCGGCCGGGTCCACGTATCCGATCAACACACTGGTCTGCGCCTTGGCGGACTGCTGCAGCAGCGCCACGGCGTGCGAGGGCTCGATGCGAATCCCATCGTGATCGCCCGCCGCGCGCAATGCCTTCACGACCGCCGCGGCAGCGGGCTCGCTGAGCACCGGTGGCGTCCAACCCATCCGATGCGGCTGCGGAGTCACCCGCGCCCGGTGTGCCCGCAGCTCCACGATCGTGCCGGTGGCATCCTCGGCGGCGGGCGCGAAGCCCGCCGAACGCAGCCCGGCCACCAGCTCGGCCAACGGGGCCAGCGAGACCGCCACGGTAGGGGCCAGCAGCCGCAGACTCAGATCCTCGGCCAGCGCCGACGCCATCACCTGGGCCAGCAGGGCCACGTCGTCACAACGCAGGAACGAGGTCGCCACCCCGGCTCGAAGCTGCCCATGCCTGCGCGCGACGTCGTCGATGAGATACGTCAAAGACTGGGGGACAGGAGTTTTCGACCTGGATCCGAAGAAGCTGTGCAGTCCGGTGGCGGTGCGCCCGGAGTCCAGGGCCCGCCGGATGCTGGCCTCGCTGACCCGAAAGACACTGGCAGCCCCCGCCGATTCGAGTTCGGCGACCGCGGCCAGATCCAGTTCCACCTCACGCGTGAGCGGCCCGGGCGCGACGACGGTGAGATCGGCCTGCACCAGGAAATGGTCAATGGGAGCGGGCAGCGCCTTCTCCATCGCGGCCAACGTCTCGGCCTCATTGCCCGTGCTGTCCAGGAAGGTGCGGATAGGCGTCGTCAACGCACCACGTCCGATCACCCCCAGCGTGCTCGCCTCGAACAGCAATGCCGTCACCGGTTCGGTCCCCAGTCGGGCACCCCACCGCGGACGGCGCCAGCGCATCATTCGGGACGCCTCCTCGGGGCGCAATCCCTGCCCGGGTTGCAGCGCATCGAGGATTTCCAGAAGCAGCTTGCGATCATGCGGAGCCGCCGTCGAACGCAGTGAATCCGAAAGGGCCGCAATCGGTTTGTCATCGCTGGTGCGCTTGCCGATGAGATCGGGGCGAGCCGCGAGCATCAGCCATGCCGACATCAACCGGAGCCAGCGGGCCGCGGTCGGCACCTCGGCGAACCGGTCGGCCTGCACGGTCGGTGCCCAATGCCAGCCTTCGGCGTCTGTCTCGATATCGGGATCGCCGACGGCGATCAGCTCCGCGGCGGCCAGCACCTCCAGCAGCAGACCTATCCGGGTGTCATCGATGCCCGTCGCCTTCGCCAGCCGCTTGACCTCGCGCACGCCCAGGCCACCGCTGCGTAGCTGCGGCGCGGGGTTGACGCTCAGCTCCTCGAGCAGCAGGCCCACCTCGCGCAGCAGGTCCAGGGCCGCGCCGGCGGCGGCCGCGTCGGCCTCGGCCTGGGTGGCCGACGTCGTTTCCACGGCCGGAGGCTGCAGCCGATCGGGCTCTTCGCCACGGAGAAGCTGTGCCACGAAGCGCGGCAGCAGCACCGTTTCGTCATCGACGCGCTGCAGCAGCCCGGCTGCCAGCAGCCGCTGCACCGGACGGTCCGGTGGGGCGTCCGGAGCGGCGTCCCGGGTGCGGCCGATGGGCGACCCGGTCAGGAGAGCCCCCAGCAGCTCCATGCCGCGTTCGTCGGTCGCTTCCAACGCGGCGCGCGCCACGTCGTAGGAATCGGGTGTCTGCTCGCTGATGACCTGCCCGACCACCCACGGGAGGCCGAACCGGGTCTCGCCCGCCAGATGCAGCTCACCGTCCCCCCACACCAGCGCCAGCTCGCGCAGCCGGTCCAGGGTGGCGCGCACCTGCAGCTCGGTGGCACGGCCGTCGACCTGAGCGAGCACATTCGCCAGCGACGTGCCGGTGACATCCGCACGCGCCACCAACAGCGCATCCAGCACCGCCAGGGCCAAGAAGTCCAGGTTGTCGGTGGCCGCGCGCACCGACTGGCGGGACAGCGCCCGGCCCGCCAGAGCCGCCAGCGAACCCGGAGGCGGCGAGGCCAAATCGGGCCGCAGCCGGACTAGCTGTACCAACTGTTCATCTGGCAGCTGGCGCAGCCAGGTAGCCAACGCCGCATCGTCACTCATCGATCACCAGCGTAGAGGCGGGTTGGGTTCGCCGTCGGCCTCTCGGCCTGCCACAATGGCTGCGTGGCTGACAAAGAGCAATATGTCGACAACGGCTGGCCCGCGCACGTGGACGGCGAGCACGCCGTCTCCGAACTGGCGGCCGACCGCACCGGAGCGCTTTCACCCTTCGGCGACCTCGAGTTCCCCGTGGCGTCCGTGCCCTACGTTCACCCCGTCACCGTCATCAACAAGTAGAGCGGTGCCCGAGAGTCTTCGCGCAAGCGGCTCATCCGAGCCCGACGGTCTCTCGCATATCGACGAGCACGGGTCTGCGCACATGGTCGACGTGTCGGCCAAACAGGCCACCGCGCGCGAGGCCGTCGCGGCGGGACGCTTCATCACCACTCCGGACGTGATCGGACTGTTGACCGGGACATCCGCGGGCACCCTGCCCAAGGGTGATGCCATTGCCACCGCCCGGCTGGCCGCCATCATGGCCGCCAAACGCACCAGCGAACTCATCCCGCTGTGCCATCAGGTGCCGCTCACCGGCATCGACGTCGACTTCGATATCGCCGACAGCCACATCGACATCACCGCCGTCGCCCGCACCAACGACCGCACCGGGGTCGAGATGGAGGCGTTGACCGCGGTGACGGTCGCCGGGCTGACATTGCATGACATGGTCAAGGCCGTCGATCCCGCCTCGCGCATCGACGACGTCAGGGTGCTGCGCAAAGAGGGCGGCAAGACCGGAACATGGACCCGGCCCTGAGATCTGCGCGGGTGGTCGTGGCGTCCACTCGGGCGGCCACCGGCCAATATCCCGATAAGACCGGGCCCGTGATTGCCGAATGGCTTGGTACACGCGGCTTCCGGGTGGAAGAACCGATCGTCGTGCCCGATGGTGACGCGGTGGGAGAGGCGATACGGTCCGCGCTCGGGGTGTCGCTCGTCATCACCACCGGCGGCACCGGGCTCTCGCCCACCGATGCCACCCCCGAACAGACCGCCGCGCTACTGGACTATCAGATCCCCGGGCTGGCCGATGCCATCAGACGTTCCGGGCTGCCGGCCGTACCCACCAGCATCCTGTCCCGCGGCGTCTGCGGGGTCGCCGGAGGCACCCTGGTGGTCAACCTGCCCGGCTCCACCGGTGGGGTGCGCGACGGGCTCGCGGTGCTCGGCGATGTGCTCGACCACGCCCTGGACCAGATAGGCGGGGGTGATCACTGATGAGCGCCAGCGTCACCCGTGCGCTGTTGACCGCGGAACCCATCTCGCTGATCGAGCATGAACGGCTCGTCGATCACGAATCCGCGGGAGCCACAGTCGGATTCGTGGGCAATGTGCGCGACCACGATGGCGGCAAGACGGTGCTGCGGCTGGAGTACTCGGCGCATACGTCCGCCGCGCAGGTGCTCGCCGATGTCGTGGAAGGCATCGCGGCGCAGGCAGAGGGTGTGCGCGCCGTCGCGGTGAGTCATCGCATCGGTGAATTGGCGGTCGGGGAGGCGGCCTTCGTGGTGGCGGTGAGCGCCGACCATCGTCGGCAGGCATTCACCACCTGTCAGCGCCTCGTCGACGACGTGAAGGCCGCGCTGCCGGTGTGGAAACACCAGTTCTTCGCCGACGGCAGCGACGAGTGGGTGGGCTCGGCCTGAAAAATCCGGGCTCCGGTTGGGGTCTGATACCTAAAAACCCAGATCAGCGGATTGTCATCGCGGTGGGTGCATTAGCTTCGATAGTTCATGAGCATTCCTGTGCGCCGCCACGATGCAGCGCCCGCGCCGCGGACCTTCGCGCACCCGGGCACGCGTCCGGCGCGCCCGAGCGATGACCCCTTCCATGTTCCGCCGGACGGCTTCGAGGACACGGCGCCGGGAACGGTCCTGCATGCCCGTCCCGTGGACATCGGATTCCTGGGGCGCTTGCGCCAGCGGGTGACGGCGTGGCAGCTGCTGTACCGAACCACCGATCCGGATGGCGCCCCTGAAGTCTCGACCACCACCGTGCTGGTGCCGGCCGACCATGAGCCCCGCTCTCCCCGCCTGTTGGCGTACCAATGTGCGATCAACTCCAGTGAGCGATCTTGCTTTCCGTCGTACTGCCTGCTGCAGGGTGCGCGCGGACCGTTCAGCAACCCGCAGCTCGAGTTGCTGTTGATGGCGGCCGCGTTGCGTCAGGGATGGATCGTGAATGTCGCCGACCATGGCGGGCAAGCTGGGCGTTATGTCGTTGCGCGCCAACCTGGTTATCACGTACTCGACGGTCTGCGGGCCACCCTGCGATTTGCGGAACTACGACTACCGGCCGATACGCCGATCGGGCTATGGGGCTATTCCGGTGGTGGGCTTGCCAGTTCATGGACGGCGGAGATGGCGCCGAACTATGCCCCCGAACTCAACATCGTCGCGGCGGCACTGGGTTCACCGGCCTCGGACCCCAGCAAGATCTTGGAACGGGCCGATGGGGGACTGTTCGCCGGGCTGGGTATTGCCGCGATCTCTGCCCTGCGCGGAAGCTATCCCGCGTTGGATTCGGTTCTCACGGCGCACCTTACGCCGCAGGGCGAGAAGATCATGACCACCGTGCGTGGGCTATCGACGGGTCAGGCTGTCGGAAGATA
Source organism: Mycobacteroides franklinii (assembly GCF_001853795.1). Lineage (NCBI taxonomy): Bacteria > Bacillati > Actinomycetota > Actinomycetes > Mycobacteriales > Mycobacteriaceae > Mycobacteroides > Mycobacteroides franklinii. The sequence continues at coordinate 1,091,475 of NZ_MLIK01000004.1, read as the reverse complement.
CGCGATGCGCAGTCTCGATCGCTATGTGGACCGGCCCATCGCCGAACTCATGGCGCTGCCCGGGCTCGCCGCCATGAGTGAGGACCTGCGGTTGGGTAAGGTGGCGCCAACCTGCCCGGTCTACGTCTATACCGCGGTGCGGGACCAGCTCGTCGGCATCGACGAGGTGGACCGCCAGGTGAACTTCTACGCGACGCACGGCACCGATGTCACATACCGACGCGATCAGCTCAGTGAGCATCTCTCGCTGGTGGTGCTGGGGGCACCCGCGGCCCTGCGCTGGCTAGCGCAGCGCCTGGAAGGCATGGAACCCGAATCCGGTACGTGCACTGTGAGATCCATGCTGGCGTCCACTCCCGCGCTGTGGACCATCGCGGTGATGTCGGGGGCAGCGGCCCGCGTGCTCTCGGGCCGCCTGCTCTAACCCGCTACGCCCGTTCGGCGATCACCGTGTACACCGGGATGTGCAACAGCGGATCGTTGACATCGCGCTCCAGCCGGTCCAGCACGGCCGGGTCGCCGCGGTAGGAGCCGCGAATCGCGTTGAGAAATTCGGCCTTTGGTGCGCTCATCGTCGTCGGGTTGATCTGCAGCACCGACCACCCGTTGGAGCCAAGCACCTGCTCGATCTCCTCGGCCCGCTGTGCATTCTGGAAGGGTGTGGGCACGCCGTGCACTCCGCCCTGCGCGAAACACCAGATGTACCATCGTGCTCCGGGCCGGGTGGCACGGTGCAGTGCGCTCGCGTACTTCACGTGGCCCTCGTCGTCGAAGCAGTGGTAGACACCGCTGTCGATCACAGTGTCGAACTTTGCGTCCCAGCCATCGAGCTCGGTCGCATCGGCAATATGGAAGTCGACGGCAACACCGGCCGCGGCCGCCCGGTCCTTGGCCTGTTCGATCGCCGAGGGGGCAAAATCCAATCCTGTGACGTTAAATCCTTGCTGGGCAAGGTAGATGGCATTGTCCCCGAGGCCGCAGCCGATATCCAGGACGTCACCGCGGACCGCGCCGAGCAGGGCCAGCTCCTTGATGCGGGGTTTGGCGTCCTTGGAATCCCACGGAACAGTGGGACCGCCCTCATGGAGGCTCTCCCGATAGAGATCTTCGAAGATGTTCTGTGTAGGTGCGCTCATGGCGTCTAGCCCCTTTCCGCGACGATGTTGAAGAACGGCATGTGGATCATGTCGTCGTCGAGCTGCTGAAGACGCTCGAAGGTCTGCTGTGCTTGTGCGGCCACCCCGGGCCGCGCAAAGCGCCCGCGCATGTCGGCGGGCATCTGCTCGGGATCGATACCGGCCAGCGCGGCGCCGACAAACGCTTCTCTGGATCCGAGATATGTTGTCCTGCCGAAGTATTGGATGTTCCAGTGAGCCTCGGCCAGTACGCCCCTGATCTCCTCGGGATCTTGTACGCCGAACGGCATCGTGATGCCGTTCACCGATCCATCGCCGAAGCAGGCGATGAACCACCGCGCTCCCGGTCGGGTGGCGCGGTGCAGGGCGTTCGCGTACTGCTGATGCCCCTCGTGGTTAAAACAGTGATACACCGCGCTGTCGATCACGGTGTCGAACTTTCCATCCCAGCCGTCGAGCTTGGTGGCGTCGGCAACCTCGAGGTTCACGCTGACGCCCACTGCGGCGGCGCGTTGCTTCGCCTGTTGGATGGCCGAGGGGGAGAAGTCCAGCCCGGTGACCGACAGGCCTTGTTGCGTGAGATAGATCGAGTTTTCGCCGAGGCCGCAGCCGATATCCAAGATCTCGCCGTGCAGCGCGCCGTAGGCGGCGAGCTCCTTGATGCGGGGTTGTGCGTCCTTGATATCCCATGGGACACCTGCGGCGGGGGCGCCCTCGAACATGGGCTTGCCGTTGTAGACCGCTTCGAATGTTTCTTGGCTTGGTACCTCTGGAGGCGTGGCCGATGCCGTCATGGTCACCAAGGTACGCCTCGAATCTGGCACGTCAACCCCCTTGACAAGGGCTGGGCCCGGACGCCGAAAGGATTACCCCACAACGACAATCGCCCCGGCCGTGAGGGCCGGGGCGATTGTCGAGATGCGTGTGTTAGCGCTGCGCCAGAGCGAGGATCGCGTCGCTGGCCTTGACATCCTGCGTCTGCATCGCGAAGACGATGTCCTTGAGGTAGGACACTCCGCGGCTGTCGCCGGGCGCCACGTCGGTGGTGCCGGGAGGCAGGTTGTTGGGGTCGGGCAGGTGCCGGACGACGCCCGCGATTGCCTCGGGGCTCGTCGGGATGCCGTTAGAGGCGACCGGACCGGCATCGAATGCTGCCTTGCCTGCGGCGAACCCGATGTCTGCCGTGTCCGGCACACCCGCGGGAAGCGGGATGTCGGCCGCGGCAGGTGCGGGCGCCGGGGCGGGCTCGGGGGCCGGTGCGGGCTCGGCGGGGGCCGGGCCGGACTGGAACTCGTACGGCAGCACCTGGTCGTCGGCGGCGGGGGCTTCGGGAGCCGGAGCCGCGTCGGGAGCCGGAGCCTCGTCGACGACGGGAGCCTCCGGTGCGGGAGCGGCGATCAGCTCGGGCGCGGGAGCCTCATCCGCCGGGGCGGGCTCGGGTTCGGGCGCCGGTGCGGGGCCGGACTGGAAGTCGACATCCTGGGCCTCGGGGGCCGGAGCCTCCGCGGGGGCGGGCGCTTCGTCGATGGCCGGAGCCTCGGGGGCCTCGGCGACGATCTGCTCATCGCCCTCGGCAGCGGGCTCGGGGGCCGGTGCGGGCTCGGCGGCCTGCTCTTCGTGGTGCGAGGCCTGGGTGATGTTGGCCGCGGGAGCGGTGCGGGGGGTGGAACCGGAGAGGCCACGGCCGCAGACCGGCCAGGCGCCACGGCCCTGTCCTGCGAGCACCTTCTCGGCGACCGCGATCTGCTGGTCCTTGGTGGCCAGGTGAGCGGACGGGGCGTACTGACCGCCACCGCTGTTGATCCAGGTGCTGGGCGAGAACTGTAGTCCGCCCTGGTACCCGTTACCGGTGTTGATGGCCCAGTTGCCGCCCGACTCGCAGCGTGCGACCTGATCCCATTCGCCGTCGGTGGCTGCTGCAGCCGTCGCGGCCATCATCAGGCCTCCGCCGACAAGACCTGCGCCTGCTACCGCGACCTTGGCCGCCTTGGCGCCAGCCTTGCTGGGCTTACTGTGCCGTCCGCTCATATATCCGTCGTGTTCCTCTCTGTGACGCACCTGCGAGGTCAGCTGTCGGGTTCGAACGAGAGGTCGCTCGGCCCGGTTGCCCGGGCTTCACCCCAAGAACCATCAAGGTTCGTGCTGGAGATCGGGTGGATCTCCGGCGGATGGGTCCCCCGCCTCCGTCCCTTGGTTTACCGACGAGGTGCCATACCCGAGGGACGGAGCTCGGTGCGCGGGTATGGACTTCGGATGACGGTACGTGCCGATGCGCGTCCCGTCATGTTGGACATTTCACGGTGTTTCGTCCACGGCTCGGTGCGTTTATTCCCGGCGGGGGTGGGGTCTGTGCAGGTTATTGCGTGACTCCACTGCCCCGTGTCCACGCCGTGATCTTGCTGTGACCTTTTGAGATGTGTCGTAGATCACGAAATTATTCGGCGATACTTATATGCAACTCTCAGAGAAGCCTTAGAGCTTCCTTAAGAAGTGGATGGGCCAGCGGACTTCTATCCACCAGCGAACGGAGGAAGAACGTCCACGACAGAGCCGGATTCGGGCTGGCTGGAGCGGTCGCGCACGGCCACGCCGTCGTAGAGAAAGGAACAACGCGCCAATACGCGTTCCAGTTCCGGCCCCTTCGTCGCCAAATGACGCGTCAAATCGTCGAATGATGCCCCTGGGGGGAGCTCGACGGACTCCTCCTGAAGCCCCGCCGCGGCCGCGGCGGCGGCGAAATACCGGATACGGATACTCACCTAACCGCCGATCGCGCTCATGGGGCGGTCCGGTTGCAGGAAGGACGGGTCGTTGATGCCGTGTCCCGGCTTCTTGCCCCACATGGCCGCCTGCCACGCCGATGCCACGGTGGCGTCGTCGGCCCCCGAGCGCAGCAGACCCCGCAGATCGGTCTCGGTGGTGGCGAACAGACAATTGCGCACCTGCCCGTCGGCCGTCAGCCGGGTGCGGTCGCAATCCCCACAAAACGGCCGGGACACCGACGCGATGATTCCGACCGTCGCGGGACCGCCGTTCACCAGCCAGCGTTGTGCTGGGGCGCTGCCACGGGGTGCCGGGTCCTCGCTCAGTGAGAACTCCCGGCTGAGTGCCGCGTGGATCTCGTCGGCGGTCACCATGCGGTCCCTGTTCCAGTTGTGCCCGGCGTCCAACGGCATCTGCTCGATGATGCGCAGCTCATACCCGTGGTCGAGGCTGAAATGAAGCAGCGCGAGGGCGTCCTCTTTGTATTGCTCGGGTGTCAGCACCGCGTTGATCTTTATGGGTGACAGTCCGGCGGAACGTGCGGCATCCAGGCCCCTGAGAACATCGGATAGCCGATCACGGCGGGTGATCGCGGCGAAGCGATTCGCGTCCAACGTATCCAGTGACACGTTGATGCGGTTCAGCCCGGCGTCGCGCAGCGCGGCGGCCTTGCGGTCCAGACCGACGCCGTTGGTGGTGAGCGCGATGTCTGGCCGCGGTGACAGGGTCGCGACCTGGGCGACGAGCGACTCCAGGTCCTTGAAAATCAGCGGCTCCCCGCCGGTGAATCGGACGCTGTCGATCCCCAGCTCGGTCACCGCGATACCGATGAGCCGGATGTATTCGTCGGTGGTGAGCAGCGTCTCGCTGCGCAACCAGTCCAGTCCCTCCGCGGGCATGCAGTACGTGCAGCGCAGATTGCACCGGTCGGTCAAAGACACCCGTAAGTCGGTCGCGATGCGGCCGAATGAATCGATCAACGGGGTCATAAGTCCAGCGTAGCGACCACTTGCGCGAGCCGAGTAGGATGACCAGTCACCGCGTCCTATTTGGGGCGCGTTAATCATGTGAGGTGAGTGCAGTGCCAACCGGCAAGGTCAAGTGGTACGACGCCGAGAAGGGCTTCGGCTTCCTGTCGCAGGAGGACGGCGAGGACGTGTACGTCCGGTCCTCGGCGCTGCCTGCCGGCGTTGAGGGGCTCAAGGCCGGACAGAAGGTCGAGTTCGGCATGGCCGCCGGCCGTCGTGGGCCGCAGGCGCTGAGCGTCAAGCTGATCGACGCGCCGCCGTCGGTGCAAAAGACGCGCCGCGAGAGCAGCGGGCCGGTCAATCACAAGCACACCACTGACGAACTGCACGGAATGATCGAGGACATGATCACCCTGCTGGAGGGCACGGTGCAGACCGAGCTGCGCAAGGGGCGCTACCCCGACCGCAAGATCGCCCGCAAGGTGTCCGAGGTTGTGCGCGCCGTCGCCAGCGAGTTGGACGCCTGACCTGACATCCGTCCGCGCCGAGGATGTGATGGCGGCGCTCGATGCCGCTGGTAATTCCGATCGTGCCGAGAAGTCGGCGCGGTTCTTCAAGACCGGGCCCGGCGAGTACGGCGAGGGCGACGTCTTTGTGGGCGTATCCGTACCCGATCAACGCACGCTCGCGCGGCAGTTCCGTGGCATCGGATGTGACGAGGTGGCGCGGCTGCTTGCCAGCGATGTGCATGAGCACCGATTGACCGCGCTCGTCTTGGCGGTCTGGGAGTTCGGGCACGCCACCGGCGTCGAGCGTGATGCTTGGGTGGACATGTATCTGGAGCAGGTTCGTGCCGGCCGGGTGAACAACTGGGACCTTGTCGATTCCTCGGCGGAACAGCTTGTCGGCGAGTGGCTTGTCGGCCAAAGCTATTCGCCGCTACTGGAGCTGGCCGCCGACGATGACCTGTGGCGCAGGCGGGTGGGCATCATCGGTACGTTCGCGTTCACCAAGCGCGGAGATGCGGAGCCGCTCCTCGCCGTGGCCCCCTTGGTGATCGAGGACCGTCGTGACCTCATTCAGAAGGCTTACGGCTGGATGCTCCGCGAGGCCGGAAAGCGCTGTGGTGCCGAGGTTCTTCTCGGATATCTGGACGAGCATGCAGCGGCCATGGGCCGCACCGCACTCAGCTACGCCACCGAACATCTGGACGCCGAGGTGCGCGCGAAGTATCGCGCGCGGCGTTAGTCCTTCCAGACGGTCGCGACCGACCAGACGGCGTGGGTGACCTCCAACAGGTCGCCCGTCTCGGTCTGAACCACCGTGGGGAGCTTGATCTCCAGCCCCAGTAGTCGCCCTCCGTCGCCGTCGACCGTGGGGATCGTCACGGCGGTCCGATGGTCCCGGTACACGCTCGACTCGGCCCGCTTGTGGTCGGTATCGCCCGCCGGCGCATAGATCCTGGACAGCATCCACGGCGCCTTGGCAATCCGTCCATCAACCGAAAGCTGTACGGGCTCATGAGCATTGACGGCCAATTCGACGGTATGCCCGAGCGGGTCGCACTGATCCAACTTGTTCTTGTCGCAGTACTGATAGGGCGCGGCATGGATCGCGGTGCCATGGGTGAAAGCGCTGATCTCGGGCCGTTCATCCTTATACCCGTGCAGCTGCCAGGCGATGAACCCGACCATGGCGGCAGCAGTCAGCACCAGGACAACGGCCAGCGCCGTCAGTTTCGCTTTCACGCGTGTACCTTGCCACCTTCCTGTTCGGCCATCACCGGGCGGTTACCGCCCAGGCCCGGAATCAAGGAGGCGCCGCGGAAACTGGCCAGCGTCTGCGCCAGACCGAGAAGGAGCACCGCCGAGATCACCGTGAAACCCACCCACAGATCGGTGTAGATCATCACGCCGATCGCACCGCCGAGCACCCAGGACAGCTGCAGCAGCGCCTCGGACCGCCCGAACGCCGATGCGCGGGATTCCTCGGGCAGGTCGTCCTGCAACGACGCGTCCAGGGATGCCTTCGCGATAGCGCTGACTCCCGATGTCACGAGTGTCGCGAACACCACCACCGCCAGGACGCCGGCGATGGCCGCTGCCAGCGCCACCACCGTCACCGCGCTGGCGCAGCGCACCACGAGCAGGGCGGGACGGCCGAGCTTGAGCCGGGCGCTGGTGGCATTGCCTGCGAAGTTTCCGATACCCGCGGCGGCGCCGATCATGCCCAGCATGGCGAGCTGTTGGAATCCGTGTGCGTCATGGGATTTGGCGACGAACGCCGGGTACAGGGTGAGGAACCCCACCATCACCTTGATGGTGCCGTTGCCCCACAGGGCGGTGATGATGTTGCGGCCCAGCGGCTGACGGACCTTGTCCTGCTGCTTGTGGGAGCGCCGCAGCAGCACGGTGGGATGTTCGCCGTCGTCGCCGTGATAGCCAAAGGTGGTAGGCACCTCACCGGCGGTTACCTCGACCCACTTCGGGATGCGCATGGATGCCCAGGCGCCGACGGCCGCGGCCGCCATCACGACGAAAAGCGCTCCAGGTAAGTGGAACAGCCGAGTGAATGCGAGCTCGAAGGCTCCGGCGATCGCGCCGCCCACGATGGTGCCGCCGACCAAGCCGAAGGTGGTGAGCCGCGAATTGACTCGAACAAGGTCGATGGTGGGTGGCAGCACACGCGGCGTGACGGCGCTACGCAACACGCCAAAAGACTTGGACAGCACCAGCATTGACAGCGCGCACGGATACAGCACCCAGGGTGGGAAGCCGCCGCTGGCGCCGTCGTAGTTGGCGATCATGATGACAGCGAGCGCGATACGCAGCCCGAACGAGGCCGCCAGCGCGGCCCGGCGCCCGTGTTGCAGGCGATCCAGTGCGGGGCCGATCAGTGGGGCGATGACGGCGAACGGCGCGATCGTGATCAGCAGATACAGCGCCACCTTGCTCTTGGATTCGGCGGTGGCAGCGGCGAAGAAGAGTGTGTTGGCCAGGGCCACCGCCATCGCGGCGTCCACCGCGAAGTTGGCCATGACCGGATAGGTGAGGGCGGTCAGGCCCGACTTGTCGGCACCGTCGGCCGTTGCGGCCTTGTGGAACAGCCCGTACATGCGGGAGCCCATCTCGCGGCTGCGCATTGCGGCGACCCGGGTGACCGTCAGCTTCTGAGGGTTGTCCTGCTCGGGCGGGGGTTGTCGGCGTACCCGCTCACGACGTTCGTCGCCGAGCGGCGGCAGATAGCGGTTCGATGAGCCCGTCGGATAGTTGGCCATACCCGGGTGGGAATTGGCGTCGCGCGAATCCTGGTTAGGGCGCCGAGATGGGGAGTCGCTACTGCCGTGGCGGTTCCCGAACCGCGCGTAGTCGTCCCGCACGCATCGATTGTCCCTCACGGTGAGAGGATGGTCAGCGATGGACATCACTATCTCCGGCCGCGACGCCCTGTACACCTGTATCGAGCAGGCACGTACGGCCATTGTCGAGTTCAGTGGGGAGACCGTGGGCAAGTACCTCGGGGCCTCCTCCGAGTACAGCGATCTACATGCGCTGACCCACCGTTTCGAGGCCGAGCTGCCTGGGTACCGCGGTTGGCACTGGGAAGTGGTGATGGCCGCGCCACCCGGCGCCACCGTCGCCACAGTCAGCGAAGTCGTGCTCGTGCCGGGCACCGAGGCGCTGCGTGCCCCGAACTGGATTCCGTGGGACGAGCGAATCCGCCCCGGCGATTTGAGCCCCGGCGATCTGCTCGCGCCGCCGCCCAATGACCCCCGGCTGGTGCCTGGGTACACCGACGGCGGAGATGCGCAGGTCACCGAGACTGCTGGTGAGATCGGGCTGGGGCGTAAGCAGGTGCTGAGCCTGACCGGACGCATCGATGCCGCACAGCGGTGGTTTGACGGCGACTGGGGGCCCGATACGGAGATGGCCCGTGCCACCCGCAGGGTGTGTCGGTCCTGCGGTTTCTACCTGCCGCTGGCCGGATCACTGGGCGTCGCCTTCGGCGTGTGCGCCAACTCGATGTCGGCCGACGGACACGTCGTGCACATCGAGTACGGCTGCGGCGCGCATTCCGATACGCCACAGCCGGCCAACTCGGCCATGCCGTTGTACGAGCCCTTCGACGACGGCGTGCTGGATCTGGCTGACTGATCGCCATCGAGTGCGAGCCGCACGCGGAAATCTGCGAAGAAATCCGCGTCACGCTCGCACTCGGCGTAAGGCTTAGACGCCTTCCGCAGCGGCCTTGATCTTTGACAGTGAGGTTCGCATGCCTTCGAGCAGCACCTCGTCGAACACCTCGGTGCCGCCGAACATCAGGTTCTGCAGGTTGGTGGAGATGGCCGACCGCTTCTCGCCCAGCACACGGCGCTCGGTCACCCGGGTGCCGCCGGCGGCGGTGGGCTCCAGGTCGTAGCTCCACTCGCTCAGGTTGTCCTTGATGTGCCAGGCCAGGCGCCTGTTGGGCTCGACGGCGGTCAGCACGGCGCGGGTCGGCCACACCTTCCAGCCCTTGCGGTTGTAGTTGATGACGTTGGTGCCTGCCTGCACGGGGCCGCGCACGAACATCTTGCGGGTCTGCGGGCTCCATCGCGGCATGTTCTCGAAGTCGGAGATCAAACCCCACACCTTGTCCACGGGCGCATTGATCTCGATGGCAGTTTCCAGCAATGACGCGTTGGGCATGGGATGGCTCCTCTTTTTTCAGGGTGGTGTTGCGGATTTCGGCTACAGGCCGGTTTGCGCGCCGCGTGAACCGCGCCGCGCCGCCCGTACCTGCAACAGGACGATGGTGGTGCCCAGCGCGCCGGTACCGAGTCCGGCGAGCGTGACGGGACGCCAGCTTTCGAACGCGGGGATGGTGAAGGCAAGAACGTTGGCAATCAGCCACAGCACGGTGCCTGTGACGACGACCGGCCACGGATTGAGCAATGCGGCCGGCAGCGGGGGAGGTTGGGGCGCGGGGGTGTCCACTAGATGCGGAGCATACGCGGGCGACGACACCGGGCGACGGCTTAGTCGGCTCAGTCGCTGTGAAAGCCCTGGACGTGCCGTAAGGTTTGGGCCGTGAGCGACCCCGACGCCCGGTTGGCCAGCGATCTGTCGCTTGTTGTGATCAGACTGGCCCGGCATCTGCGGTTTCGCCGTGCCGACTCCCCGGTCTCGTTGACGCAGCTGTCGGCGTTGGCCACATTGCTGAACGAGGGTGCGATGACCCCGGGTGCGCTGGCCGCACGCGAGCGCGTGCAACCGCCGTCGATGACACGGGTGATTGCTTCGTTGGCCGAGCTCGGGCTGGTGGAGCGCTCGGCACATCCGACCGACGGACGCCAGGTGGTCGTCTCGCTGTCGGAGGCCGGAGCGGACATTGTGCAGGCCGATCGCAGCGCCCGCGAGGAATGGCTGCGCGAGCACCTGACGGATTTCACCCCGGATCAACGAGCGATTCTGCGGCAGGCAACCGACCTGTTGTCGGCACTGGTCAATGAAAACGGTTAGCTGACAACCTCGTTAGTCTCTAAAATAAACTCCCGTGGCTGACCGCGGCGGGATATTCGTATCGCTGCGCACACGTAACTATCGGTTGTGGATCAGCGGCCAGATGGTGTCGCTCGTCGGCACCTGGATGCAGCGGGTGGCGCAGGACTGGCTGGTGCTGGACCTCTCCCATGGCAACGCTTTCCTGCTCGGCGTGGTGATGGCCCTGCAATTCGGGCCGACGCTGCTGCTCTCGGTCTGGGGCGGGATGCTCGCCGACCGTTACGACAAGCGGCGGATGCTCATGGTGACCCAGGCGCTGATGGCGCTGTTCGCGTTGACCGTGGGCCTGTTGCAGGTCACCGGACTGGTCCGGATCTGGCATGTGATGGCGGTGGCCTTCGCGATGGGATGTGCCGCGGCGATCGAAGCACCCACCCGCCAGTCCTTCACCATCGAGATGGTGGGCCCGGAACGCCTACCCAACGCGGTCGGGCTCAATTCGATGGTGTTCAATCTCGCCGGCATCATCGGGCCGGCGATCTCCGGCGTGCTGATAGGTCTGGTCGGTACCGGCTGGGTCTTCCTGTTGAACTTCGTCAGCTTCATCGGTGTGGGAATCGCGCTGTGGCGCATGCGACCAGACGAGCTGCACCAGAGTGATCCTGTGCCTGCGGCGAAGGGGCAACTACGCCAGGGCTTCTCCTATGTGTGGCACCGGCGCGACCTGTTCATGATCATGCTGACGGTGTGCCTGGTCTCGACCTTCGGGCTGAACTTCTCGCTGACACTTGCGGTGCTGGCCCGGGAGACCTTCGGCCGGGGCGCGGAGTCGTACGGGCTGCTGTCCACGGCCCTTGCCACCGGCACGCTGCTCGGTGCCACCCTCGCGGCCCGCCGCACCAGGAAGGTGCGTATGACGTTGTTCTACGGCGCGGCAATGGCTTTTGGAGTTTCCGAGGCGATTGTCAGTGTGATGCCCACCTATCTGTCGGTGGCGCTCGCCCTTGTCCCGGCGGGCCTGCTGGCGCTGACGTTCACCACATCGGCGATGAATATCATTCAGTTGTCCGTGGATTCGCAGCTGCGGGGAAGGGTGATGGGCATCTATATGGTGGCATTCCTGGGCGGGACTCCGCTGGGCAGCCCGCTGGTGGGTTGGTTGGCAGATCTTCACGGCGGCCGTATGCCGCTGTTGGTCGGTGGGTTGGTGTCGTTGGCCGCGGGTCTGGCGTGTGCGGTGTATCTGCGCTGGCATCCGTGTCCGGTTGTCGCCGAAGAGGTTCCGGAAGGCAGCGGTGTTGTCCCACCCGCTCCCGCCGCAACCCCGGTGTGCGAACCGACTCCGCTGGGCAGGCGGGCCTAGATGTTGGTCATCGACGTCGACAATGCGGCCGATCCGCGTTTGGACAGCTTCCGCGATCTCAACAGCGTCGACCGCCGGCCCGATCTGCCCAGCGGCAAGGGGCTGGTGATCGCCGAGGGCGTATTGGTAGCGCAGCGCATGCTGGCCTCGCGCTTCCAGCCCTTCGCGCTCCTGGGTACCGATCGTCGCCTGGCCGAGTTGGCAGCCGATCTCAAACCGGTTGACGTTCCGTACTACCGGGCCAGCGCCGAGGTGATGGCGGAAGTCGTTGGCTTCCATCTCAATCGTGGGGTGCTCGCGGCGTCGCGTCGCCCCGAGGAGCTGTCGGCGGCCGAACTGATGCAGAGCGCTCGCACCGTGGCGGTGCTCGAGGGCGTCAACGATCACGAGAATCTGGGTTCGATCTTCCGTAACGCTGCCGGAATGGGGGTCGATGCCGTGCTTTTCGGCAGCGGCTGCGCCGACCCGCTCTATCGCAGGGCGGTACGGGTGTCCATGGGGCATGCGTTGTTGGTGCCCTTCGCTCGTCTTCCGGAATGGCCGAAGTCGTTATACAGGCTGCGGGACAACGGATTTCGGTTGCTGGCCATGACTCCGGCCGGCGACTCGCAGGCCCTGTCCGATGCGATCCCGTCATTGCGGGACGAGAAGGTGGCGCTGATGGTGGGCGCCGAGGGGCCGGGGCTGACCGATGTCGCGTTGCGTGCCAGCGATGTGCGCGTGCGCATCCCCATGGCCAATGGCACCGACTCGTTGAACGTCGCCACCGCCGCGGCGTTGGCGTTCTATGAGCGCGCTAGGCTCGCGCCATGACCGACTCCGACACCCCGTGGGTAGAGGGCATCGTCTCGTCGATGTGTGTGGCCGTCGTGGTCGCGGTGGGTGTGGTGGTGCTGAGCCTTGGCCTGGTCCATGTGCATCCGCTGTGGGCTATTCTGCTCAACGTCGTTGCCGTGGGCGGGCTTTCGCCAACATTGTGGAGCTGGCGGGAGCGCCCGGTGTTGCGATGGTTTGTGCTGGGCATCGCGATCGGCGTGGCCGGCGGGTGGGTGGCCGCGGTGGTGACCGCGCTGATCACCTAGGGCGCGGCGCTGCTAGTTCTGACCGCTGGAACGAACGCCCAGCAGCACGTCTTCCCACGTGGGTACGGCCGGCTTGTTCCGTCGTGTGCGACGCGGCGTGGGAGCCGGCGAGTTGTCGGCATTTTCCTCGACCACCACCTGCTCCGGCTCGGGTAGCGGCGCGGGGCGTTCGATGAACAACTCGGGCGCGGGCTCGGGCAGCAGTGGAGCGACCGCCGCGACGGGGCGCAGGCTGCGGGTGAACGTCGGATCGATCAGCTCTCGTGCGGAATCGTCGAGCGCCGTCACCGTGCCGCCATGGGCCCCGGGAGTAAACCGGAAATGCGCCTTGTTGTCCGACCGGCCCGCACGCCATTGCAGCTGAACCGTCCAGCGGCCGTCCTCGACCTTCCAGGCGTCCCATTCGATGGCGTCGGGGTCGAGTCCGCGTCCGAACATTGCGCCGGCGACGGTATCGGCCAGCGTGCTGACAGCGGGGCCGTCGTTGCGGACGGGGTGTGCCGCCGAGGCCATCTCGGCCGCGCGCTGGCGCTCCAGCAACACGGGATGGGCGAAACGCTCGATTCGCGAGACATCGGCTCCGGCGGCGGCAGCGACTTGTTGGACAGTAGCGCCGGCGCGGATGCGGGCCTGAATTTCCCGGGGTCGCAACGAGCTCTCCATTTCGATCTGGATCTGCCCCAGGCGAGACAGATCGCCCCGCGCGGCTGCACGGAGTTTGTCGTCGGCGTCGATCGCGAATCTGTCGGTGCCGTTGGCGTCCTGGCAGATCACCCGCTTGCCGTCGGCTGACAGGCCGATGACTTTCAGTTCGCGCATGTTGACCTCCTCGCCCTGGACTGGATAACCCAGTTCTTCGCGACCTTAGTGCAGGTAGAGGGCCGTTCCCTGGTGACACGCGGGGGTGGGCCCTACTTGCTTTTACGGGTAGTTCGCGCTATGTGACGTATGTGGCAGATGTTGTTTGCCGTCAGGGGCACGTGACGTCGACCTGGAACGGTTGGATCATGCCGCCCGTTCCCTGGTCGGCGCTTCCCCACACGGTGCCCTTGACGGTGTAGTGCTTACCGTCTCGGGTGAGGCTGGCGCTCTCGCCGTCTTTCTTGAGTAGTTCGTAGTACATGAATTTGCGGCCGTTGACCTCGCCCAGGTTGACGGTCTCGAGTGCGGGTGGCTCTCCCGTGAGAGTCAGCCCGCGAGCATCGGGGTCCTTCACGACGCTGATGAACGTTCTGTGCTCATACGTGTCGCATCTGACGGGTGCCCCGGCTACCACGGCCAGGGCGCCGACCATCATCGTCGCGGTGCCGCCTTCCGGCTTGCTGGACTGTCCGGGCTTGGCAGGGCTGGTGGCGGTATCGGTGATCTTCGTGATCCGCGTGCTTGTGGCGCAGCCGGACTGGGTGGCCGCCAACATAGCCACGCCGACGACGACGGCCCGCATTCGTTTCATGGTGTCCCCCTTGATGTCCCGATACAGACTAGCCGGGCAACACGGCGGTGCTGCCCGGCTAGATCGTGACTGCTTGCGGCTATGGGCAGGTGACCTCGATTTCGAAGGGCTTGTTGGAAGGCTGCGTCGGGTTGGCCATGTCCACGGCGATGGCGGTGCCTTCGATGTGGTACATCTTGCCGTCCTTGGTTGCCTTTGCGCTGGCGCCGGGAGTGCCCGCGGAGAATGCCAGGGACTGCCCGTTGAGGCTGCCCAGGCCCGCAGACTTCACTGTCGGAGAATCGCCGTCCGTCACCACCGCGCCAAAGCCCTGGGCTCCGCTGCCGATGACGATGTTGACATTGCCGTTCGAGGCCTGGCAGACGACCGCGCCCTCGATCTTCTGTTCCTTGCCGTCGATGGTGACCTTGGCGCTGCTATTCGTTGCTACCGCGCCGGCGCCGTTGCTCACGGTGGTGCCCTTGGTCTCGGGCTTGTCCTTATCGCTCGAACAACCGACCAGACCTGCGGCGATAATCGCCGCGCCGCCAATGGCGACCACAAGCCCACGCTTCATAGCGTTCTCCTTATATGTGATGGGGGTGGAGCCGAACAGGACAAAGTATGGGGCGGCAAAAGAGTGCGGTACGCGGAACGCGGGTATACCTACGTATCCAGATTTGAGATATCGATGCCCGCCCACAACAGGGCAATCAGGACCACTGCCGCGGTGGTCAGTGCGATGGGTTTGCTGCCGCGATGCCATTGCCCGCGTTCCAGTGAAAAGTGACGTGCCGTGCTGATCGCCACGATGCCGAGCACTATCGCGGTCGCGATCAAAGACGCTCCCATGGCCTGTTTGTTGAGCAGGGTGTGGGTCATGAACACGGCGGCGGTTCCCGCGGCAGTCAATCCGGTGCGCCGCCAGGCCAGCGCGGTGCGTTCGACGGCGTGCGTCGCGCTGGCGGCGTTCATCGATAGAAGACCGCAACGGAGGCAAGGATGGCGATCAGGCCGACGCTGACGGCGACCAGTGGTACCAGCAGCGTGCCTGTCAGCGGTTGGGCGTGGTCCATCCTGTCCTTGACATCACGCCAGCGCACATAGGCGCCGATCGAGACCACCACCGCGAGAGCCAAGCACGAGGCCGCGAGCGCGTGCCGGACACCTGCGTGATGGAACGGCTGCACCAGGGTCTGTACCGCTACGCCACCGGCAAGCAGGCCCAGCGCCGTGCGGATCCATGACAGGAAGGTGCGCTCGTTGGCGAGCGTGAATCGGTAGTCGATCTCCTGATCCTCAGGGGGTTCCGTCACTCCGCCCAACTTACCGAGCGCGGCGCGGGCGCTGGGGCCGTTCGAAACCTGCCCTATCTATCAAAATAAAAACGATAGTTTCGAATTTGATAGTTATGATGGTGGCATGGAGATTTTGGCTTTGGGCGGCGCGGGTGCCATGGGCGCGGTAGCCGTACGCACCGCGCTCGACATACCGGGTGTTGAGAAGATTGTTGTTGCCGATCGGGACCTCGGTGCGGCCCAGGATCTGGTGCGCAGGCTGAGCGGGGGGCGCGTCGCACTCGGTGCACTCGAGGTTGATGTCACGGACGAGGCGGCGTTGCGAGCGGCGCTGGAGCCGGTTGATCTTGTGCTGAATACCGTGGGGCCGTATTTCCGCTTCGGGTTGACGGTGCTGCGCGCCGCGATCGAGACTGATACGCACTATCTCGATATCTGCGATGACTGGGAACCGACGTTGCAGATGCTCCAACTCGATGAGGAGGCGCGTGCGCGCGAGGTATGTGCGGTGATCGGTATGGGCGCCAGCCCGGGCATCAGTAACCTGCTGGCGGCCGTCGCCGCGTCGGAACTCGATGCGGTCCACGACGTCTACACGGCGTGGCCGGTGGATGTGGGCGGCAGCGGTGCGGACACCGAAGGGAAGTCCCAACTGCTGGGCCCCGACGGCCGGCCCACCGCCGCGGCGGTGCATTGGATGGAGCAGGCCAGTGGCACGATCAGCGGCGTGGGCGGCGGACGGCTCGTCGAGAAGCGCCCGCTGAGTCCGGTGTCGTTGGAATTGCCTGCAGGGCAACGGGGCACCGCCTACTCGATAGGTCATCCGGAGCCGATCACCTTGCAGCGCACCCTGAAACCCAGTGGTAGTGCGTTGAATCTGATGGTCATCAAACCCTGGACGGTGGCATATCTCGACACGTTGCGTCGTGATATGGATGCGGGCCTGCTCACCAGGGAAGAGGCGGCGCGCGCCTTCGCGGTGCCCGGATTGCGGCGCACGGTGCGGTCGGGGTTCAAGGCGCTTCGTCTACGGGGGCCGGGTTCGCTTCCGCCGTTCTTCGCTGCGGTCACGGGCGGGCGGAACGGAGATCGGTGCACCGTGCTCGCACGGATGAATCTCGATGGGCCGCAGTCACACCCGATCAGAAATGCGCTACGCGACATGGCTTGCATCACCGGCGTGCCGCTAGCACTGGGCATGGCACAGGTGATTGACGGGTCGGTGCGCCGCCCGGGAGTGCATCCCCCCGAGGCGGTCATCGAGCCCGGGCGCTTCTTCGCCGACCTCGGGGTGGCACTGGGGTGTGCCGACGGGGTCTCGCCGTACCTGGTTGAGCAGGAACGGCTGCCATGATTCGACCGCTGCGGTACCGAACGTAGGATGATTGAACACAATTCGCATGGTGACCGATTCGTGAGGTGAATGTTTTGGACATCCAACACATCCTGAACTCCGACGTCTCCACCCGGACCGTGGTCGAAAGCATGATTCGTGAAGACGCGACGATTGCGGCCGGTGAGCTCTACGACGTCGCCAACGTCCTTGGTATGAGCGACCAACAGGTCCGGCTGTGCGTCAAACGCCTTGTCGCGGAGGGGCGTTTCACCCAAGAAGGCCGGGGTCGCAAGGCAATCCTGCATGCCACCGGGGCGACGAGGAGCACCCTCGAACCGGATCTGGAATTCGTGCGCTACATGTACGAACAGGATCGCGGACTTGTCCCATGGGATGACCGGTGGCACCTTGTCGCGTTCGCCGTACCCGAATCCGCTCGTTCGGCCCGCGACGCGATGCGTGAAGCGATCGTGCGGTTGGGCGGCGCGTCAATCCAGGGTGGTCTCTACGTGTGCGCCAACCCCTGGGAGTCCCGGATCGGCGTGGCCGCGCACCAGTTCGGCGTGAGCGAACATGTCACGACGTTCACCACGACCGACCTCGTGCTCGGCGGCCAGTCCGGGGCGCGTGAACTGGCCCAGCGGCTGTGGCCGATCGATACGATCGCCGAGCGCCACCGCAGGCTGCTGGCGGTGGCCGACGGGATCCTTCGTGCGGTACGCGGCGCATCACCGACCGAACTACTGACCCTGGCCATCGCGCTGGCGGCGGAGTTCACGCAGGCGGTCGAGTTCGACCCGCTGCTGCCACCGCAGTTGCTCCCACAGCCGTGGGTGGGTACAGCCGCCCGGGCTGCGGTCGCGGCAGGCTGGGCTGAGCTTGCCAAAACTGAAGCCGACCAACCCATTCGGCTGTTCCGCTGGTACAGCGATGCCATTCGGCAGATCATCTGAACGGATCGGTACGCAGTATCCGCGCCAGTGTCGCGCTGCCCAGCAAGGCGCCCAAAATTGTCAGCGCGAACCAGAACCATCCCCATGACGGTGGCAGCGGAAAGAGTACAAACAGCGCCAACACGTATGCCCCGATGGTGAGGCGAAGGCGCAGAACGTCGTTGAGGCTCGCGAGCGTCACTGCGGCGCCGATACGGCGCGCGGTCAATAGGTTGGCGGCGAGCATGGCGAGCAGAAACATCAGGCCGAGTAACTGCGCCCACAGCGGCGGGGCGCCCGCCCAAGGAGTGGAGAAGGGCGCCGTCGCCGCCGCGAGAGTGACCGCACCAGCTGCTTCGTAGAACGTCAGTCGCTGTGTCATGCACCGTTTGCCCATCGTGTTCAGCGCACTGGTTGTCCCGCAACGTAGTTTCGCAAGTTGTCCAAATATCCGGGGGCATAGAGAGAACGCGGGCTGAACACCGCGATCAGTGTCGAGCGCCACGTCTGGTCGTTGTCGAGATCTGCCTTCACGATGCTGTGCGATGCGTTCGGGTACCGCTGCACCGTCAACTGCGGCGGCGCCAGTATCCGGCGGTAGACCCGCTCGGTCTCGTTGACGTCGACGTTGAGATCTTCATCGCCCAGCGCCAGCAGGACCGGCACCTTGACCTGAGGTAGGGCGTCGGTGACGTCCGACAGGTAGTTCTTGCGGACGAAGTTCCAGCGATCCGCAGACATGGGATCCGAATCCTTTTGGGCTGCAAGATACTGATCGTAGGTCCCGTTGTCGCGCAGCGGTTTCAACGTCGCGTTGTGATGGTCCAGGGCCACGGCGATCTCGGATTGCGAGGCGCCTCGGTGCCGCATCTCGGCCAGCATGTTGAATTCGCTCTGCCGCAGCCAATTCACCGCCGCACCGACGAGGATGACGAATTGCAGATCGGGCCGATGCGCCGCGACGTCGGGCACCACCCATCCTCCTTGGCTGATACCCCACATCCCGATGCGGCGAGGGTCGATGTCGGTACGGGTACGAGCCCAGTCGATTGCGGCCTCGGCTTCGGCGGCACGGTCGTGCATGCTTTGATCCAGCCAATTGCCCGCAGCACCTTCGATTCCGGGCTTGTTCCACGACAATGAGGCGTATCCGGCCTTCGCGAACGACTCCCAGATCGGTTTGTAGAAGTCGTCTCTCGTTGCATTGGCGGGTCCGTCCCCGTGCACGAACACCACCAGACCGAAGGGGCCGTTGCCGTGTTTGGGCAGCGCCAGGGTGGCCTGGAGCGGTTGCACCGAGCCGGGGATCGTCAACCGTTCTTCTCTGATCGCGAAGTCATTGGCGTAGATGACCCAGCCACCGGTGCCGAGGACCAGTGCGATCACACAGGCGGCGGCGATGAGCATGGGCCGCTCGCTCCACCGTGGATAGAAACTATTGAACACAAGACGATCGTATCAGTAGTGATAGATACTGGCGGGTGCTGGGATTGCCGATTCTCGGGCGAGATCTGTGCTGGGCGGAAGGCCGCGTCAATCGCCGCCGCAAGGTGCGCGCTCTACCTCGGGATAACCGTTCACAGGAAACTCGCAGCGGCAACCCAGTGACAACAGAGTCGAAACAAGCATTGTGAGTGTCGTGACCAGTGTGATGCAGCCGATCGACACAGCGACGGCACCGACCGCAATCCGCGCGACGACCCTCGACATCGTGATCCCCGTGTACAACGAGGAGAACGACCTCGAGCCATGTGTGCGCCGGCTACACGCATTCCTGGCCAGCGAGGTTCCGTACTCCTCGCGGATCACCATCGCCGACAACGCCAGCATCGACGGCACGCTGCAGATTGCGCATCGGCTGTCCGAGGAGCTCGACGGGGTCGAGGTGCTGCACCTGGAGGAGAAGGGCCGGGGACGGGCCTTGGCCGCGGCCTGGCTCTCCTCGGATGCGGAGGTGGTCGCCTACTGCGACGTGGATCTGTCCACCGACCTCAATGCGCTCATGCCGCTTGTCGCGCCGCTGATCTCCGGCCATTCGGATGTCGCGTACGGCTCACGGCTCAATCGCAACTCCCGTGTGGTCCGCGGCCCCAAGCGCGAGTTCATCTCACGCACCTACAACCTGATCTTGCACGCCTCGCTGCAGGTCCGGTTCTCCGACGCTCAATGTGGGTTCAAGGCAATCCGCACCGACGTGGCGCGCCAACTGCTGCCATTGGTCGAAGACAAGGAATGGTTCTTCGACACCGAGCTGCTGGTGCTCGCCGAACGGGTAGGCCTGCGTATCCACGAGGTGCCCGTCGATTGGGTCGATGACCCGGACAGCCGGGTCGACATCGTCGACACCGTCCGCAAGGATCTGCTCGGGATCTGGCGGTTGGGCCGCGCCCTCATGTTGGGCACCCTGCCGTTGGAGGAGCTCCGGCACAGCCTGGGCCGCGAACCGCTCGTGGAGGGCGTGCCGCCCGGTATGGTCGGCCAGCTGGTGCGGTTCGGGATCATCGGTGTGGCAAGCACATTGGCCTATGCGATCTTGTTCTTGGTGCTGCACGGCATGGTCGGTGACCAGGTGGCCAACTTCCTGGCACTGCTCATCACCGCGGTGCTCAACACCTCCGCCAATCGCATCTTCACCTTCGGGGTGCGTGGGCGGCGCAATGTCGCCAAGCATCAGTTCCAGGGGCTTGTCATCTTCGGGATAGGGCTCGCCCTGACCAGCGGGTCCCTCGTCGCGATGCATCACCTGGTCCCGGACGCCTCCAAACACGTGTTGCTGATCGTGCTGACCATCGCCAACCTCGTTGCCACACTGGTCCGATTCGTCGGGCTGCGTTGGGTATTCCGAAGCTCGCATAGCCGATGACTGTTTCGATGACGGCTCGCGGGTTCGCCCGCGAGCCGCTTTCGGTGACTCTGCTGTTGGTGGGCACGGCCGTCGCATACCTGGTCAATCTCAGCTCCAACGGCTGGGCCAACTCGTTCTATTCGGCTGCGGTCCAGGCCGGTTCGGTCTCGTGGAAGGCCGGCTTCTTCGGATCCTCGGACGCCGCGAACTCGATCACCGTCGATAAGCCACCGGCCTCGCTGTGGCTCATGGAACTGTCGGTGCGTGTCTTCGGGCTGAGCAGCTGGAGCATCTTGGTGCCGCAGGTGCTGCTCGGTGTGGCATCCGTCGGCCTGCTCTACGTGATCATTCGCCGATACTTCGGGCATGGTGCCGGTCTGCTGGCCGGCCTGGTACTCGCGGTGACACCGGTGGCCGTGTTGATGTTCCGATTCAACAACCCGGATGCCCTGTTGGTGTTCCTGATGATCGCCGCCGTGTGGGCGATGATGCGTGCCATCGACGATGGACGCACCCGGTGGCTGCTGCTCATTGGTGTCTTCGTCGGATTGGGGTTCCTGACCAAGCAGCTACAGGTCTTACTGGTCATCCCGCCCATCGCGCTGACCTACCTGATCGCCGGCCCGGTGGGCGTTGGCAAGCGGTTGGCGCAGCTCGCCGGATCGGCAGCCGCAGCAGTGGTGTCGGCGGGATGGTGGATCGCCGCGGTCGAGCTGTGGCCGCCGGGCTCGCGCCCGTGGATCGGCGGATCGCCCGACAACTCGATTCTCGAGCTCACGTTGGGCTACAACGGACTGGGCCGTATCAACGGCAACGAGAAGGGCAGTGCCTCGGGACCGCGGGAGGGCATGGAAGCCTTCGGCGGCCACTTCGGCAGCGAACCCGGAATCGGCAGGCTGTTCCAGCCCGCACTCGGTGGCCAGATCGCCTGGTTGCTGCCCACAGCACTGTTTCTCGCAGTTTTGGGAATAGTGCTGTTACGCAAAAACTCTCGCACCGATGCGCGGCGTGCGGTGCTCACCGTCTTCGGGTTGTGGGTACTCACCACCGGGGGCGTGTTCAGCTATATGCAGGGCATCTTCCACCCCTATTACTCCATGGCCTTGACGCCCGCCGTCGCCGCACTCGTGGGCGCAGGGTCGGCACTGGCCTGGAGTGAACGTGAAAAACCTTGGGTGCGCGCCTGCGTCGCGACCGCTCTGGTGCTCACCGTGGCGATGGCGTGGCTGCTGCTGGGGCGGTCGCCGGAGTTCCTACCGTGGCTGCGCTGGTCGATCGTGGCCCTGGGTGTACTTGCGCTCATCGGACTGGTACTCACCAGGTATCCCACTGCTGTTGTCGCCGCCGCGCTGGTCGTGGCACTGGCCGGACCGGTCGCATACTCCGTACAGACCATTGCCACCCCGCACAGCGGGGCGCTTCCCTCTGCCGGACCCGAGGTGAAGGGCGGCGGCTTCCCGGAGTTCCCGGATATGCCCGAGCGCAAACATCGGCCCGAATTCGAACCCGGATCCAAGCGCGGTGGCAGTCTGCTGGACGGGAGTGACCCGGGCCCGAATATCGTTGCCGCCCTGCAGGACAACGCCGATCACTACACCTGGGTGGCTGCGGCGATCGGCTCCAACCAAGCGTCGGGATATCAGCTGGCCACTCGTCGGCCGGTGATGCCCATCGGTGGGTTCAACGGAACCGACCCGTCACCGACACTGGCGCAATTCCAGCAGTACGTGGCGGATGGACAGATCCACTACTTCCTCGATGGGGAGCGCGGCAACCACGCCGGCGAGGGGTTCGGTGCCCCGGGTAGCGAGACCTCGAAGTCCATTCAGGAGTGGGTGGAGCGCACCTTCACCAAGCAGACCGTCGACGATGTCGATGTCTACGACCTGACGGTGCGGTAGCCCCGTCGAGCGGGAACCTGGCGCGGCTTTGTGCTTTTCCGTGCGAGCTTCCCGCTCGAGCCGAGGAGCATTGAGTCAGAGGCGCTCGACGACCCAGTCGACGCACTGCGTCAGCTTGGAGATGTCCTCCGGGTCGATGGCCGCGAACATGGCCACCCGCAGCTGGTTGCGGCCCAGCTTGCGGTACGGCTCGGTGTCCACAACACCGTTGGCGCGCAATACCTTCGCGACAGCGGCGGCATCCACGTCGTCGTTGAAGTCGATGGTGCCCACCACCTGCGAACGCTGCGCCGGGTCCGCCACGAAGGGCGTCGTGTACGAGGTGGCTTCGGCCCAGGAGTACAGCCGCGATGCCGAGTCGGCGGTCCGCTTGGTGGCCCAGTCCAGGCCGCCGTTGCTCAGCAGCCAGTCGATCTGATCGGCCAGCAGCAGCAACGTTCCGATGGCGGGGGTGTTGTACGTCTGGTTCTTGAGGCTGTTCTCCACCGCGATGGGCAGCGACAGAATGTCGGGCACCCAGCGTCCGCTGCCGCCGATCTCCGCCACTCGTTCCAGGGCGGCGGGGCTCATGATGGACAGCCACAGTCCGCCGTCGCCGGCGAAGTTCTTCTGCGGCGCGAAGTAGTAGGCGTCCACCTCGGACAGATCCACCGGCAGGCCGCCCGCACCGGAGGTCGCGTCGATCAGCACCAGCGCGTTCTCCGAACCGGCGGGACGCTGCACCGGCACCATGACACCGGTCGACGTCTCGTTGTGAGCCCACGCGATGACATCGGCGGACGGGTCCGACACGGGGGCAGGTGCGCTACCCGCATCCGCGACCACCGTGATGGGGTCACCGACGAACGGGTTCTTGGCCACGCAGGAGGCGAACTTGGCGCTGAACTCGCCGAAGGTCAGGTGCAGCGACTTCTCGCGGATCAGGCCAAACGCGGCCGCATCCCAGAACAGGGTCGAGCCGCCGTTGCCAAGGATCACCTCGTAGCCGTCGGGAGCGGAGAACAGCTCCTTGAGGCCCTCGCGGACGCGACCCACGAGGTTCTTGACCGGCGCTTGCCGGTGCGAGGTGCCGAAGAGGGAAGCGCCGGCGGACACGAGTGATTGCAGCTGTTCGGGCCGCACTTTGGAGGGGCCACAGCCGAAACGTCCGTCGGCGGGGAGCAGGTCAGCGGGGATGGTCAATTCAGCCACGACTACCAGCCTAAACGGTGGCCCAATGAGACCTGCCTCACATAAAACAAAGCCCGCAGGGAACGTCACATGGGACGTTTCGTCCCAAACCTAGATAGGGCCTTCTCGCCCTGTTTACACTCGCCCAGAGCTTGTAGACTTCCAAGTAGCCCCCGAACGTAAAAGTTTGCAGGTCCGTTACCTAATCAAAGGAGATTGGCATGTCGCTCCGCGAGAAGTTGCGCGCAAAGAAGGAAGTGCGTGGCGATGCCAAGTACGTCCAGGTGCTCGAGACCCTGTCGCACGGATCGACGAACCGGAACTTCGACCCGTTCATCGATATCGACTGGGACGCGCCTGAATACGCCGTCACCCCCAATGACCCGCGCTGGGTGCTTCCGCACCGGACCGATCCCTTCGGCCGGCACCCCTGGTACCAGGCGCAGTCGCTGGAAAAGCAGATCGAGATCGGTATGTGGCGCCAGGCCAACGTCGCCAAGGTGGGCCTGCACTTCGAGAGCATCCTGATCCGTGGCCTGATCCAGTACGCCTTCAGCGTGCCCAACGGATCCCCGGAGTTCCGTTACCTGAACCACGAATCCATCGAAGAGTGCAACCACACCCTGATGTTCCAGGAGATGGTGAACCGCCTCGGCGTCGACGTGCCCGGAATGCCGCGCCTGCTGCGCTGGCTATCGCCGTTCGTCCCGCTGGCCGCCACCCCCTTCCCGGAGATGTTCTTCGTGGGCGTCCTCGCCGGCGAGGAGCCGATCGATCACACCCAGAAGAACGTGCTGCGCGAGGGTGACAACCTGCACCCGATCATGAAGCGCGTCATGGAGATCCACGTGGCCGAGGAAGCCCGGCACATCTCGTTCGCGCACGAGTACCTGCGTAAGCGCGTCCCGAGCATGCACTGGCTCAACCGCTTCGTGCTGTCCATCGCCACCCCCATCACCATGCGGGTGCTGATGGGCGCGATCATGACGCCGCCGCGTAGCTTCGCCAAGAAGTTCGACATCCCGCAGGACGTGATGAAGGAGATCTTCTGGAAGAGTCCGGCCTCGCGCCAGACCATGAGCGAGGTCTTCTCCGACGTTCGGATGCTGTGCCGTGAGGTTGGCATGATGAACCCGGTCGCCAAGCTGGTGTGGAGACTGCTGCACATCGATGGCCGGGCAGCCCGCTACCGCAGCGAGCCGCAGCGCGGTCCGCTGGTGAACTACTCGGCCCCCGAGGCCGCGGTGTCTGATTCACACAGCGCTGTTCCCGCCTGATGCCACACGTCGTTACCCAGGCGTGCTGTAACGAGGGGTCGTGCGTTTACGCGTGCCCGGTCAACTGCATTCACCCCACGCCTGACGAACCCGATTTCCTCAAGGCGGAGATGCTGCACATCGACGCCTCCTCGTGCGTCGACTGTGGTGCTTGCGTCGCCGCCTGCCCGGTCGACGCCATCAAGCCGGACTCGGTCCTCAAGGAAGAGCAGCTGCCCTTCCTGCGGATCAACTCCGAGTTTTATCCGCGCGAAATCCCTCGCGCCAGTTTGGCTCCGGTCATTCAGGCGCCGCCGGTGCGTGAGACCGGCCGGGCACTGAAGGTGGCGATCGTGGGCTCCGGCCCGGCGGCCATGTATGCCGCCGACGAGCTGCTGACTCAGCCGAACGTGAAGGTCAACATGTTCGAAAGGCTGCCCGCCCCATACGGTTTGGTGCGTGCCGGGGTGGCCCCCGACCACCAGCAGACCAAGCGGGTGACCAAGCTCTTCGACACGATGGCTGCACAGCCCAACTTCGAGTTCTACTTGAACGTCGAGGTCGGTAAGGACATCAGCCACGAGGAACTACTGGCGCATCACCATGCGGTGATCTACTCCGTCGGCGCCTCCTCGGATCGTCGCCTGGACATCCCCGGGATCGAACTGCCGGGCAATGCCACCGCCACCCAGGTGGTCGCCTGGATCAACGCGCACCCCGACTACAGCGATTTCCGGGTCGACCTCGACCACGAACGTGCCGTCGTCATCGGCAACGGAAACGTGGCGCTCGACGTTGCGCGGGTGCTCACCGGAAACACCGATCGTCTTGCGCGCACCGATATTTCGGATACCGCGCTGACTGCGCTGCGCAACAGCAAGTTGCGCGAGGTGGTCATCGTCGGCCGCCGCGGCCCCGAGCACTCGGCGTTCACCCTGCCGGAGCTCCTCGGGCTCGTCGGACTGCCCGACATGACGGTCGTCATCGACCAAGAGACGGCCGACCTCGTTGATCAAGCGCTGCAGACGCATCTGGAACCGCTGACCCGGCAGAAGCTGGAGGTGCTCAGCACCTGCCCGCGTGAGGCGCGGGAGCCGGGCGGTAAGACCATCCGCTTCGCCTACAACCGCACCCCGGCCAAGGTGTTGGGCGAGGGCCGCGTGGAAGGTATCGAGTTCGAACACGGCGATGCGTCCGACACCATCAAGGCTGGTCTGTTCCTCACCTCGATCGGCTATCGCGGTGTCCCGATGCCCGACGTGCCGTTCGACAACGAGCGCGGGACCATCCCGAATGAGCAAGGGCGCGTGACAGATTCATCCACCGGTAAGGCGCATCCCGGCACCTACGTGGCGGGATGGATCAAGCGCGGTCCGACCGGGTTCATCGGAACCAACAAGTCGTGCTCGCAGCAGACCGTGACCTCGCTGGTCGAGGATTACAACAACGGACTCCTCGCCGATCCGACGCAACGACTGTCGGGCCTGGCCAAGCTGATCCAGCGGCGTCAACCGACGATCATCGATCACGAGGGCTGGCTGGCCATCGACCGCGCGGAAATCGCGCGCGGCAAGGGCGAGGGCCGTCCCCGTGACAAGTTCGTCTCGGTGCCCGAGATGCTGCGCGTCGCTGCGAATGCCCCGCAACCACCGTTGTGGCGCAAGGCGATTCGTGGTTCGGTGCTGGAAGACCTGCTCCGGTAGGGCTTACTCGCCGCCGCTGGCCACGTACTTCTTGAGTTCTTCGGGGTCAACCACCTTGACGGGCTGACCCAGGGACCACTGGTGGCCGAACGGGTCTTTGATGACGCCGAAGCGGTCGCCCCAGAACTGGTCCTCGAGCGGCATCTCGATGCTCGCTCCGGCATCGACCGCGCGCTGGAACCAGTCGTCGACATTGGGCACCGTCAGATGGATGGTGACGGGGGTGCCGCCGAGCGCCGTGGGAGTGCTGGACTTGCCGTCGTTGTACTCGGGGAAGTCGTCGTTCATCATGATCGTCGTGCCGTTGATCTTGACGGCGGCGTGCATCACCTTGCCGTCAGGAGTCTCCAGCAGGCCGAGTTCCTCGGCGCCAAAGGCGTTCTTGTAGAACTCGATGGCCGCGCGTGAGTCCTCGACGATGATGTACGGGGAAACGGAGGGTGCTACGGGAGGTACTTCGGAGGTCATATGACCTACCCAACCACCTCACGCAGAGTGACGCCAGGCGTTCGGATACTTACGCCCCGACGCGGGCGTGCAGCAGACCGTATCCGTCGACGGATTCGATGGTGCGCGGTCCCGGGCCGACATACAGCGCGGCCGGACGCACCAGCTTGCCGAGTCGCTTCTGCTCCATGATGTGTGCGCTCCACCCCGCGGTGCGGGCGCAGGTGAACATCGCGGGCATCATCCGGGTCGGTACCTCGGCGAAGTCGAGGATGACGGCGGCCCAGAACTCGACATTGGTCTCGATGATGCGGTCGGGACGGCGTTCCCGCAGCTCGGCAAGGGCGGCCTGCTCGAGGGCGGCTGCTACCTCGTAGCGGGCGGCCCCGAGGCGTTTGGCGGTGCTGCGCAGCACGCGCGCACGCGGGTCCTCGGCGCGGTACACCCGGTGTCCGAAGCCCATGAGCTTTTCGCGGCGGTCCAGGATGCCCTTGATGACACCGCGGGGGTCACCGGTCTTCTCGGCCTGCTCGATCATCGGCAGCACGCGCGCG
Source organism: Mycobacteroides franklinii (assembly GCF_001853795.1). NCBI lineage: Bacteria > Bacillati > Actinomycetota > Actinomycetes > Mycobacteriales > Mycobacteriaceae > Mycobacteroides > Mycobacteroides franklinii. The sequence continues at coordinate 1,063,806 of NZ_MLIK01000004.1, read as the reverse complement.
GGTGCGCCACCATGCAGCGGACCGCTCATCGCACCGACCGCGCCGGAGAGCGCGGCGGCCGCGTCGGCACCGGTGGACGCGATGACGCGGGCGGTGAACGTCGAAGCGTTCATGCCGTGCTCGGCGGCCGAAACCCAGTACGCGTCGATGGCCTCGACATGCTTGGGGTCGGGATCACCCTGCCAGCGGGTCATGAAACGCGATGTGACGGTTGAACATTCGTCGATAATCAGCTGCGGAACGGCGGGCTGGGAGTTGCCCCGCGCCGACTGCGCGACGTAGGAGAGCGCCATGGCCGAGGCGCGCGCAAGCTGGTGACGCGCGAGGGAGTCCTCGGTGTCCAGTAGCGGCTCAAAACCCCAGATAGGTGCCAGCATGGCGAGCCCGGCCTGTACGTCCACACGGACGTCCCCGGTGTGTACCGGGATGGGGAATGGCTCGGCCGGCGGGAGTCCCTGGCCGAACTTGCCATCGACCAACAGTGCCCACACATCGCCGAAGGTCACCCGCTGGGCGACCAGGTCCTCGATGTCGACACCGCGGTAGCGCAGTGAACCGCCGTCCTTGTCGGGCTCGGCTATTTCGGTGGCGAAGGCGGTCACGCCTTCCAGTCCAGGTGCGAAATCCGCTGGTAGCGGCGCTGCAACCGTCATGATTCTCGACTCCCTACCTGTGGGTAACAACTCGGTAAAGGCGATTCTTGCACTCGCAAATAAGGCCAGTTCTTAGTCAGGTCGGTGTCTCTTAGATGCGGCGATGGGGGTCGCCTGTAGCGTGATTTTCGTGACCGAATGGCTGCGCTCTGACTACCGCCCCGGAGAGAAGGACGGCAGTGGTGATCTGGACGCCGACTGGCTCGCCGACGGCTGGCTTCCCTTGTTGCACAAGTGGTTTGACCTCGCGGTGGCCTCTGGCATCCCCGAACCGAATGCGATGGTGCTCGCCACCGTCGACAACGGCCGGCCGGTAACGCGCACAGTGCTGTGCAAGGGGTTCGACCCGGCGGGTGTGACGTTCTTCTCAAACTACGACTCCGCCAAGGGGCGCCAGCTCGACGAGGCGCCGTACGCCAGCGTCACGTTCCCCTGGTACGCGCTGGGGCGCCAGGTGCATGTGCGCGGCCGGGTGACCAAAGTCGATCCGGCGCAGACCGCCGACTACTGGGCCAAGCGGCCGCGCGGTTCACAGCTGGGGGCGTGGGCCTCACAGCAGTCCGCGCCCATCGAGTCCCGAGCGGCGTTGTTGGCCCAGCTCGATGACATCACCCAACGGTTCGCCGATCTGGATCAGATACCGGTGCCCCCGCAATGGGGCGGATATGTCATCGCCCCCGAGAATGTCGAGTTCTGGCAGGGCCGGGAGAACCGTGTGCACAACCGGATCGTCGTCGCTGACGGTCGGGTGCAGCGGTTGCAGCCCTGACAACCATGTGGATCACACTGCTCGTGATGGCCATCGCCGTCAGCTTCGAACCCTTCCGTCTGGGCATGACGGTGCTGATGCTGAATCGTCCGCGCCCCCTGCTGCAGCTGTTCGCGTTCCTATCCGGTGGGTTCGTGATGGGAATGGCCGTGGGTCTGGTGGTGCTGTTCGCCTTCCGGAACGTATCGACCGGGTCGGCTCATTTCACGTTGCCTCGGGTGCAGGTCGGCATCGGGGTGGCGGCGCTTCTGGTCGCCGCCTTGTTGGCCTCCCGGCTGCGTGGACCGGCCCCCAACGCACAGCTGGACAAGGTCTCCGCACGCATTCAGGCGATCGCGACGGGTGGCTCGCTCTGGGTGGCAGCCGTCGCGGGGCTGGGGATTGCGCTGCCGTCGGTGGACTTCCTGGCCGCACTGGCAGTGATCGTGGCCTCGGGTTCCCCGGCGGCCACGCAGGTCACCGCGCTGCTGATGTTCAACGTCATCGCTTTTGCGCTGGTGGAGATTCCCTTCCTCGCGCACGCCGTGGCGCCGGAGCGGACCGGCGAGGCGATGGAGAGGCTCAACAGCTGGATACAGTCCAACCGCCGCCGCAATATTGCGCTGGTGCTAGCCGTGGTCGGATGCGTGTTGCTCGCGGTCGGCCTGGCCGGTATCTGACACCCGAAGGTCAGGCAACACCCACCGGAGAGTCCGCATCCAATCGGGTGAACTCGTTCTGGACGTACTGCTCGACACACGAGCGACGCCGGATCTTGCCGCTGGTCGTGGTGGGCAGCGACCCCGGTGGCACGAGAACGATATCCCCGACATTCACGCCGTGGGCGTTCGAAATCGCCGAGGTGATCTCGCTCTTGACGGCCTCGATATCGGAATCGCCGCGCGTCTTGAGCTCGATGATGGTGACCAGCTTTTCGGTGCTGTCGAACGGCACCGATATCGCGGCGACGCGGCCGCGGCTGATCTCCTGAACCGTTGCCTCGATGTCTTCGGGGTAGTAATTACGCCCGCGGATGATCAGCAGATCCTTGATGCGGCCGACGATAAACAGCTCACCCTCGGAGACGAAGCCGAGGTCACCGGTTCGCAGCCACGGGCCGTCCGGAGTACCGGACGACGGGTCGACGATCTTCGCCCCGAAGCAGCGCTGCTCCTCGGGGGACTTGCGCCAGTAGCCGGAGGCGACGTTTTCACCGTGCACCCAGATCTCGCCCACCACGTCCGGCAGGCACTCCCGGTGGGTGTCGCTGTCGATGATCCGAAGGATGGGGGATCGCGGCGCATGGTATTTGATCAGCGCCGTGCCGGCCCCGGCCGCGCAACGCTGCACGCGGCCCGCGGAGAGCTCCTCGACGTCGAAGTGGGCTGCGGGCTCCGATTCGCTCCAGGTCCCGGAGGCCACGAACACCGTCGCCTCCGCCAGCCCGTAGGAGGGACGCATCATGGAGTCCCGGAAATTGAAGTGAGCGAACCGATCGACGAAGCGTTGCAAGGTGGCCTGCTCGACCCGCTCGGCGCCGCTGATGATGCCGAGGACCCCACCAAGGTCAAGCCCTGCCAGGTCGGCGTCTGTTGTCTTGCGGGCCGCCATGTCGAAGGCAAAGTTGGGTGCCGACGACCAGGCGTGCGGATTCGTGGCCAGCGCCCGCACCCAGCGGGACGGTTTTTCCAGGAAGGCCAGTGGGCTGGTCAAGTCGGCGCGATAGCCGCCCAGGATGGGGGCGCAGACACCCAGCACCAAGCCCATGTCGTGATAGAAGGGCAGCCACGACACGATGGTGGCGGTCGACGGGATCGTGGAGCCGGTGTCCACGAAGAAGCTGCGCATCAACTGCTCGAAGTTCACCTGAAGGTTGCGGTGCGAGAGCATGACGCCGGTGGGTGTGCGGGTGGAACCCGAGCTGTACTGCAGGTACGCGATATTGGGCATATCGCCCGGTGCGATGCTGGGTCCGGCGTCGACGTCGAGGCGTAGGGCGTCGATTTCGAGGATCTTCGGGGCGATATCGAGGCGCGACTGGTCGACGTAGTCGCCGACGTCTTCAGCGACTGCCGATGTTGTGAGCACCACGGACGGTGACGTGTCATCGAAGACGGCACTGACCCGGTCAAAGCTCGAGCCGCGGTGCGGCAGCGGCAGCGGCACCGCGATCAGCCCGGCCTGCATGGAGCCGAGGAACGCCAGGATGTACTCGAGGCTTTGTGGAGCCAGGATCAACGCCCTGTCGCCGGGCGACGCGTGCTGGCTGAGCTCGCGGGCCACGTTGAAAGTGCGGCGCGACAGCTGCGACCAGGTCAGGCTCTCGGCGACACCAGCCGGGTTGTTGGTGTAGTCGGTGAACGTGAAGGCGATGTCGTCCGGGCGCAGGCTGGCACGGCCGTGCAACATCGACAGGATGGATGACTGGGTTGAAGGTGTCATATTTTTGTCCAAGTCATGCGGTGCTTAATTGGGAGGGGTCTGGCGGGTGCCGTTGCCCAGAACGGCCAAAGCGCCGCTGGTGATCTGGGAAATCGGATCGGATCCGCCACCGAATGTCGCCTGCGAGGCGGGCGCCGTGACCTTCGCAGGGTCGAAGCCCTGCGTCGGGTCGACCGTGATCGGCGCCGTTGCCGGATCGTCGTTGCGCGAATAGCCGGCGTCCACGCGCGGCTGCAGGATCGCGTCCAGCCTGTTCAGTGTTTCCTCGGGCACTCCGAGATACTTGAAGCCCAGCACCAGGGGAAGGTGCTGCTCGGGGATGAAATAGGTCGTCGTCGACCCTCCCCGGGAGTTGAACTCTGTCCTGATGTTCCGCGCCGGAACCATTTTCGGGTTGGTGAAGGCAATCGCGGTGTGACCGGTGGCCAGACCGGCGATGGCGTTGGCGACCGCGAACAGGTTGTCCGGCCGGTCCGGCCAGTCGGCGATGCTGTCGTACGCGGAGATGAACTGGTCGGTGTGGTACTGGCTGTCCACCCGGGCCGGTACCGGATAGTCCATGAACGGCACCACGGAGCCGGGAGCGAAGTTCTGGGTCAAGAAGCTTTCGCTGAAGGGGCTCTTCGCGATCGGGTCACCGAACGTCGCGAATGTCAGTGAATCCGGAGACGGTGCGGTGGGATCCGTCGCCAGCGCATTCTTGACCGCGTTGAGTACCAGCGCGCCCTCGGACAATCCCATCGCCGTGCCAGGACCGCCGGTACGCACGGCGTTTTCGAGATTGGGTTCCCCGATGTCGATCGACTCGCCGATGCTGGGACCGTCCAGACCCAGGCCGGGCAGGATTTTCTCACCGATCGGACCGATGCCGGGGAAGAAGCGTTCCAGGGTGTGGCCCTGAACCTGTCCCGCGGGGTACCAGATATTGGCCCGCTTCATGTTGGGGAACCAGTCCTTGCCGGTCATCCGGATGTACTCGTCATACGGGATGCCGAGCACATGCGCACCGCCCAGGGCGTACGCGGTCCGGTCCGGCGACGATGGGGCGGCCAGGACCGTCCCATCCGGTGTGACCATCGGGATGGGCGGGCCGGGAACCTGCTGGTCGTCGGCCATCGCGGACGGGATGCCAAGACATCCTGTTACGCAGGCAACTACCAGTACTGCGGCGCCTGCGAGGAGGTCTTTCATCCGTGCTCCTGACTCAACTTCGTTTTCAGTCTCACATACATAACGGGTGCTTGCTAAACCGTCGGCGTGGCGGCCTGGGGTTTAGCCGACGCTTTCGGACGTGCGCTGACCTGCGACGGCCACCAGTTGGCCTTGCCTACCAGTGCCGCGATGGCCGGCACCGTGATGGTCCGGACCACGAAGGTGTCCAGCAGAATTCCCACGCCGATCACGAAGCCGCCCTGGACCACGATTCCAATGCTAGAGAAGAGCAGGCCGCCCACCGACGCAGCGAAGATCAGTCCGGCCGCCGTGATGACGCCGCCCGTGGAATTCAGGGCGCGGATGATGCCGTAGCGCACACTGCTCGCCGACTCGTCGCGCATTCGCGACACGAACAGCATGTTGTAGTCGGCACCCACCGCGACCAGCACCACGAAGGCCAAAGGCGGCACGGTCCAATGCAGCGGCTCACCGAGGAGGAACTGGAATGTCAGCACCCCGATGCCGATCGCCGCGAAGTACGACAGCACCACGGAACCGACGAGATACAGCGGTGCGACGATCGCGCGCAGCAACACCATCAATGTCAGCAGAACGACAATGAGCGTCGCCGCGATGATGAACTGGATGTCGTGCTGGTAGTAGTCGCGCGTGTCCCGCAGCGCGGTGGGGAACCCGCCCATCGATATCGTGGCGTCGGCCAGCGTGGTGTTGGGCTGGGCGCCCTTGGCCACGTCACTGATCACGTTGACCTGGTCCATCGCCTCGGGGCTGAACGGGTTGAGCTTCGTCTGGACCAGGTACCGCACGGAGTGGCCGTCCGGTGAGATGAACGCCTTGGCCGCGCGCTGGAAGTCCGGGTTGTTCAGCACCTCGGCGGGAATGTTGAAGCCCGCCTGTGACGGGTCCGCGGCATTGGTCTTCATCGTCAGCAGGAAGTTCGATGCCTGGTTGAGGCCGTTGACGATCACCTTGATCTGTCCGACGAGCTGATCCACACCACCGGCCACCTGCTGGCTGCCACCGGCCAGGCGGTCGGCGCCCTGCCGCAACTGGTTGAGTCCGGCCTGCGGGCCACCGGGTTTGTCCAGGCCCATGGCATGAAGGCCATTGACGACACTGAGCAGCGAGGCGTTCAGTTTGGTCACCGTCGTGGAGAGGGTCGCCTTGTTGCCCGAGGAGTTCCCGAGCTGGCGCGCGAGCCGCTCGATCTCGTCGAGGCGACCGCTGTTGCGCTCGCCGACAAGACGTTCGAACTGGCCACGAGTGTTGCTGCACGAGGTGTCGGCGTCGCAGACCGGGTTGCCCTGGAGTGCTGCCAGCACCGGGTTGATCCAGCCGAACATGTCCTTCGCGGCGGAGAAGTTCCATCCCATGTCGTTGGCCAGTGCGTTGATCTCGTCGACGAGTTTGGCGGCGTTGTCCACGTTCCGCACCAGCTCGTCGCCACCGGACTTGGTCTTCAGCGAGTTCGACGCCTCGAGCAGACTTTGCAGACCGGGGGTGATCTTGTTGAGCTGATTGCGCAGATCGGTAAGGCTGCCGGCCAGGGTGTTCGCGCCGGACGTGAGTCGATTGAGGTCACTGCTGCGCTGGTTGATCTGGTTGGAGCCGTCGGCCAGCCGGGTGCCCACAAGTCCGGCCTGATACGTGGCCCGGAACTCGGGCGGTACCTCACCGAGCGGGCGAGTGACCCCGCTGACCAGGCCCACGTCGGGCAGCTGCGCGATGCGCGAGGCCATCTGTTCCAAGTCGGCGAGGGCCTGCGGGGTGCGCAGGTCGCGCGGCGACTGAATGAGGATGTATTCGGGGATCGATTGGCTGAGAGGGAAGTGGCGCTCCAGCGCGGCGTATCCGACCGAGCTCGGTGCCGACGGCGAGACGGCCTTGCGGTCGTCGTAGTTGTAGCGCGCGAGCAGCGCGCAGCTGCCCAGCAGCGCCAACACCAGCACGCTGGCCACCAGATGCGGAATGGGCCGACGGACGATGCGGATACCCGACCGCCGCCAGAACTGGGCAGTCAGTTCGCGCCGCGGCTTGACCCAGCCGCGGGGTCCGGCGAGCACGAGGATTGCGGGCAGCAGAGTCAGGCCGGACAGGTATGCGACACCGATGCCGATCGCCGACGAGATCCCGACGGTCTGGAAGACGCCCATCTTGGCGAAGCTCAAGAGTAGGAAGGTGATACCGACCGTGGTGGCGGATGCGGTGATCACCTTTCCGATCGACATCATCGCGGCCCTGACCGCCTGGTCATAGGTCTTACCCGACCGCAGATAGTCGTGATAGCGACTGATGAGGAATACCGCGTAGTCCGTGCCGGCGCCGGCCAAGATCGCGCTCAGGAACACGATGGATTGGTTCGAGACGCCCGCGCCCGTCAGCTGCGAGTATGCCGCCACCACGGACTGCGCGATGACCAGCGAGGAGCCGATGGTCACCAGCGGAAGCATCATCGTCAGCGCGCTGCGATAGACCAGTAGCAGCACCGCGAGCACCAGGACGGCGATCGCGAGCTCGATCGGCAGGCGATCCTGCTGGCCGGCGACGGTGAGGTCGGCGACGGTGGCCGCGGGACCGGTGATGTGCACGGAGGTCGGACTGCCGTCGATGCTGTGCTGAATGAGGCTCGTCACCCGGTTGTACGAGTCGAAGGCCTTGGGTGTGCCCAACTCGCCCGCGAGGCCGATCGGCAGAACCCAGGTCTTGTTGTCCTGACTCGTCAGGAACTTTCGTAGCTCGGGCGTGCCGATGAAGTCCTGTACGGACACGACGCTGGTCAGGTCGTGCCGCAGCGCGTCGACCACCTTGCGGTAGGCCGCGGAGTCGTCGGGCCCCAGGCCGTTCTCGTTGATGAATACGACCAGCAGCAGGTCGTCGTTGCTCGATTCGTGGAACGCCTCGGTCATCTTCTTGGCCGTGACACTCGATGGTGCGTCGGCGGGCAAGATGGCCAGCGGATGCTTCTCCGCCATTTCGGTCAGTGAGGGGAAGGTCAGCGGCAGGGCTATCGCCAGCGCAACCCAAGCGCCGATCACCGCCCATGGCCATCGCACCACGAGATCGGCTAGCCGCCGCATATGTTCCTCACCATCACTCTGATGTCGCCAAGCTACGCGACGCGTCCCCAGTGGCCGGTGTCAGCGACGCGCACGCACACCGACTTCATTGCCTCCATGTAGCGCAGGGCTGACTTTTCGGCGATCGGATTGTCGGGATGCATGATCGCCATCGCCGTGCCCTCGCCGTACCGGAATATGTAGATGGTCAACTGGTAGGAGAACCGGCCGTCCGGGTAGATGCCGATGTTGTTGGCCAGGCCCAGCTCGCCCGCCGCGAGGATCGCGTTGAGTGGTGCGGCACCACCGTGGAAGAAGTTCGACACCGGAAAGTTCGGCTGCGGCCATTTCAACCACGGTGCCAGTTCCAGCACCCGGTAGTACGGCACTCGGGCCATGTCCAGGCTGGAATCGAAAGCGGTCTGCGCCGCGTAGGCGGCGTCGTTGAATGAGGTTGCCGCGATCGGGACGGTGATCGGGATCAGCCCGGTAAACCAGCCTTGTGTCATGAAGTTGTCGCTAGCTGTGCGGGAATCTCTCGGGGTCAGCCCGTAATACGTGAGCGCCCCGGTGAATTCGTGCTCGACCAGACCCAGGCAGGCGAACAACCCGCCGACAAATCGTGCGCCGGCTGCCGAGCAGGCGGAGTCGTAGCGATCCGTCTGCTCCGGGTTCAGCAGGAGCAACGAGGTCATGGTGCTGTTGGTGGACTCCGACGGGTTACCCAGCGGAAGCGGGAACTCGGGGAAGGTTCCGTTGTTGTTCTCGGCAAAGTCGACCCACGCCTGTACGCCCGGCGAGTCCAGGGTCAACGCCGATGTGAATTCCCTTTCGCGAGTACAGAAGTCATCGAAGCTGCCGGCATCGGGAAGCGTGAGGGGCTGGCCGCCCCCGCTCAACGCGGAGTACATCCCGTTGGCTTCCATCATGGTGGTGCCGATCAACGTCGCGTCGCCATGCACGTGATCCATGGCGGCGAAGAACGTGAAGTGGTTCTCGCTCTGGACGATTCCAAAGGTGAAGCACCCCCATTCCAGTGGACTCGGTATATCGATGACATGACTACGTATCTCATCGACAGACATATGCCCTTGCGTTACAGGCGCGAATTCGATCTCACTGGGATCGCTGATGGAGTGCCTGATGAACTCACCATCGTCGGTGCGCTCGAACCAGCTGCGGAAGGTGTCATGCCGGCGCAGATAGGTGTTCAGGGCATGGTCCATGGCGGCGATGTCACAATTCCCAGGAACGTCACAGCTGGCGATGATCTGGCGGGAAAAGTTCTGTCCCGCGGTGTTGCGTTCGTAGTAATTACGGAGATGCTGAGTCTGCATGTAGCTGACTGGCACCGAACTCACAGGAGCCTGCCGGGCTTTCTCGGCGGCTGTCGAGGTGGGGTGCCAGGAGGTGACCGAGCCCGGACTCAACGTCCATTCGTCAAGTGCCCCAACCGTTATCGTGCCAATGCGCAAAACGCCGTCCCTCTCGCTCGGCCGGCCCCGCTCCGGCATCTCTCATCGCTGGCCCAACATACCCTCGGTTTGTCGGCATGGTCGCCGGTCAACCGAACCCCGGAAACCCCATGCGCCACATGGCATACCGGTAATAACTAGAACTGACTGTCCTAGGAACTATGAAATTTGGGAACAACAGTGCGCACGATACTTGTTCGGCTAGAGTCGCGTTCGCACCCGTCGATGTCCCGAGTCACATTCTCGTCCGAAGACGTCGCGCACCATTCTCTCACCCGCCGACGCAAGGAGGCCACAGCATGCAGTCCGCTGAAATCCCGAACGAGTCAACCCCGCGCTTTGCCATTATCGGGTATGCGGCGCGTTTTCCCGGGGCCGAAGACGCAGGCGCGTTCTGGGATGTGTTGCGAGAGGGCCGCGATGCGATATCCGAAGTGCCCGCCGACCGATGGGATGCCGACGAATTCTTCGACCCGGAACCTGGCGCTCCCGGCAAGGTCGTCACTCGGCGCGCCGGGTTCGTCGACGATGTGACGGGATTTGACGCGCCGTTCTTCGGTATGTCGACGCGCGAGGTCAGGCTGATGGATCCGCAGCACCGGCTTTTGCTGGAGACCGCATGGCGCGCGGTAGAGCATTCCGGAATCGCCCCAACGGATTTGGCTGAGACTAATAGCGGTGTATTCGTCGGCCTGGCTACTCACGACTACCTTGGGATGGCGTCCGACGAGCTGACGTATCCCGAGATCGAGGCCTACATGGCCATCGGTACATCGAATGCCGCGGCGGCCGGCCGGATCAGCTACCGGCTGGGGTTGCAGGGTCCGTCGGTTGCCGTCGATACGGCGTGCAGCTCGTCGCTGGTAGCAATTCATCAAGCGTGCCAAGCACTTCAACTCGGCGAGTGCGATCTCGCACTGGCAGGTGGGGCGAATGTCCTGCTGACACCGGCAACAATGATCACCTTCTCGCACGCGCACATGCTCGCGCCCGACGGCAAGTGCAAGACCTTCGACGCGGCAGCCGATGGCTACGTACGCGGCGAGGGTTCCGGCGTCATCGTCATCAAGCGACTTGAGGATGCCGTCCGTGACGGCGATCGGATCCGTGCCGTCATCCGGGGCAGCGCGATCAACCAAGACGGCGCATCGGGCGGATTGACGGTGCCCAACGGCATTGCTCAGCAGCGTGTTATCGCCGATGCGCTCAAGCGTGCGGGTGTCACACCAAGCGAGGTCGGATACCTGGAGGCGCACGGCACGGGGACATCGCTGGGTGACCCGATCGAAGCGCAGGCCGCCGGCGCGGCATACGGTATCGGCCGCGAGGCGAACGATCCGCTGTTGATCGGTTCGGCGAAGACGAACATCGGCCATCTGGAGGCGGCCGCGGGTATCGCGGGTGTCATCAAGGTCATCCTGTCGCTCGAGAACGAGCTACTGCCGCAACACCGCAACTTCGAGAACCCGTCGCCGCACATCCCGTGGGACCGGCTGCCGGTGGAGATCGTCAAGGAGGCCACTCCCTGGGAACGTAACGGGCGGCCACGTATCGCGGGCGTCAGCTCGTTCGGATTCGCCGGCACCAACGCGCACGTCATCCTGGAAGAAGCTCCGGTCGCGACTCCGGAATCTGTCGATGCGCCCGCCGTCACCGGCGGCCGGAAATACAGCATTTTGCCGCTGTCGGCACGTACGCCCGCGGCGTTGGTGCAGATCGCTGATCGATACCGCAACTGGTTGAGCGAGCACCCCGAGGCCACGTTGGCCGATCTGTGCCTCACCGCCGGAGTGGGACGAGCGCACTTGGAGCACCGCGCCGCGTTGGTGGTGAACTCGCGCGAAGCCGCCGTCGAGCTGCTCGGTGCCGTCGCAGACGATCGCCCCGCGCCCGGGTTGGGGCGTGGAGAATCGCATGACACGCCGAAGACGGCCTGGCTGTTCACCGGTCAGGGCAGCCAGTACCCGGGCATGGCCCGAGAGTTGTACGACACCGAGCCCGTATTCGCTGAAACTGTGGATCGGTGCGCCGCTGCCGTGGCCGATGTTCTCGAAAAGCCTTTGCTGGATGTTATTTTCGATACGGATGGTCCCGAGGCCGAAGAGACGTTGCGGCAGACGTCCTACGCCCAGCCCGCCTTGTTCGCCGTGGAGATGGGTCTGGCCCGACTCTGGCAGTCGTGGGGATTCGAGCCCGACGTAGTGCTGGGGCACAGCGTCGGGCAGTATTCGGCGGCCTGTGTTGCGGACGTGTTCAGTCTCGAGGACGGCGCGCGGCTGATCGCCGAACGCGGCCGACTGTTCGGCAGCCTGCCTGCGGGTGGCCGGATGGCCGCGGTGTTCACCGACGCCGTACGCGCCGAGAGCCTGACGGACGAGTTTCCCAGTCTGTCGGTAGCTGCCTACAACGGTGCTAACACCGTATTGTCAGGTCCTGCACAGGATTTGGAGAAGGCGGTAGCGCGCCTGGTGGCCGACGGTATCCGCTGCGATTTCCTGGAGACCAGTCACGCGTTCCACTCGGCACTGCTGGACCCGATCCTGGACGAGTTCGAGTCCTACGCGAGTCAGTTCAATTACAAGACCCCGCAACGGATTCTGATCGACAATCGGACCGGCACCGCGCTCGGCAGAAGCGTGAAACTCGATGGCGCCTACTGGCGTCGCCACGCGCGTCAGCCGGTGGAATTTGCCAAGAGCGTGCGCACGCTGGCCGAGATGAACTGCAAGGTGCTGCTCGAGATCGGCCCGCAGCCGGTGCTCACCGCCGCAGCCCTGCGCGCATGGCCGGACCCGGCCACCGCTCCGCGAGCGATCGCGTCCTTGCGCCGGAACACCGCGGACCACCGGCAGATCACCGAGGCTGCCGCCGACGCGTACGTGTTGGGACATCTGCCCAAATTCGGCGCCTTCCAGCATGGGCGCGCACAAAAGCTCGACCTACCCACCTATCCGTTCGAGCACCGCCAGTACTGGTATCGCGACAATCGGGATAGCCCCAATCAGCAACAGAACACCAGCGGTCCGCGCACCCAAGCCGTCCGACTGCTCGAGGACGGAAAGATCGAGGAACTCGCGAACCTACTCGGCGGAGCCGGTGGCGATCAGCAGACCCTGACTGTGCTGACAAAGCTTGCGGCACAACATAACCAGCAACGGAATACTCAGTCCATCGCGGACGACCGCTACCAATTCCGTTGGGAGAAGTCACCGACACCGCTGTCCGGTTCGGAAGCGTCCGGCAGCGTCACCTGGCTCCTGGTCGGCGATGCGGCGGGCGCGGCTCAGCCGTTGGCCGACCTGCTGAGCGCGCGCGGACAGCAGCACCAGACCCTCGCATTGCCGGTATCGGAAGCCGACGAGGCGCAGCTGGTGGAGGCGCTGCGCGCGGCGGCATCGGGTGCCTCGGAGCAGGGGCAGACGCTACGCATCGTGCACGTCGCGGCCCTGGATGGCGGCAAGGCAAGTTCTTCGACGCAGTCCTTGCTGCGGATCCAGCACCAGATTCTGAACGGAACACGGCGGCTCTTCCGCGCCGCGGCCGCCGCGGAACTGCGCGCGCCCATCTGGGTGGTTACCCAGGGTGCGCAGCGCACCACCGACACGGACACCGTGGCCCCGGAGCAGACTGCGCTGTGGGGATTCGGTCGCGCTGCGGCACTGGAACTTCCGCAGGTATGGGGCGGACTCGCCGACCTGTCCGATGCCAGTGCCGACGAATGGTCGCAGTTCATCAGCCGGGTCTCCGTATCGGGCGACGCGGCCGCCAGGGATGACCAGATCGCACTGCGCGGTCAAGGGGTCTACGTTCCCCGACTGGTTCGGCGGGAGGAAGCGCCAAGCGGCAAGCCGCTGGAAGTGCGCAGCGATGCAACATATTTGGTAACCGGCGGGCTGGGCTCTATCGGGCTTGAGATCGCCGGGTACCTGGCCGGTCGTGGTGCCAAGCATCTGGTGCTGACGAGCCGGCGCGAGCCCAGTGAGTCCACGCAGCAGCGCATCGACGCCCTCGGCGCCCAGCACGGCTGCGATGTCCGGGTCGTCACCGCCGATGTCGCCGACGCGCACGATGTCGCACGTCTGTTGGCGGGTGTGCAGGCCGAGCTGCCGCCATTGGCGGGCATCGTTCACGCTGCGGGCGAGATCGGCACCACCCCGCTGAGCGACCTCGATGGTCCATCTCAGCAAGCCGAACTGGACCGCGTCTTCGCCGGTAAGGTTTGGGGCGCTTGGCATTTGAGTGAAGCCGCGGCTGGCCTGAAGCTTGACTTCTTCATCAACACCTCCTCCATCGCCTCGGTGTGGGGTGGTTACGGTCAGACGGCCTACAGCGCGGCGAATGCCTTCCTCGACGGGCTGGCCTGGCGTCTGCGCGAGCAGGGTATCGCCGGAACCAGCGTCAACTTCGGTCCCTGGTCGGCGGGCATGGCCGACGCGGAATCCCGTGCGCGACTGGAGCAGCGCGGGATTAAGACGTTGTCGCCTGCCGATGCACTGGCCGGTCTGGCCGACATCGTGGCGGCTTCTTCATCGAACGGTGGGGCACAGGGTGTCGTTGCGCGTATCGACTGGGCCCGCTTCCTGCCGCTCTACCAGCAGGCGGGGAGGCGAGCATTCCTGGCCGAATTGGAGCGCGAGGTACCTTCGCATCTCGCTGCGTTGGCCACGGGTACGCAGTCGGGCACGACGCAGTTGGTCGAGCGACTCACGAACGCTCCCGTTCAGCAGCGCAAGAAGCTGCTGACCGACTACTTGCGTGACTCGGTCGCCGAGGTGACTCGCGTGGACGTGTCCGAGATCCGCGAGGACGCGGGATTCTTCGACCTCGGCATGGATTCGCTGATGGCCGTCGAACTGCGGCGTCGCATGGAACAGGGTGTGGGCAAGGAGATTCCGGTCACCCTGGTGATGGATCATCCCCGCATCTCCGATGTTGCCGACTATCTGCTCGGTGACGTGCTCGGCCTCAATGAGCAGGCCAAGTCGGCGCCGCAACGGACGGCAGCGACAACACGTACCGACGAGCCGATCGCGATCGTCGCGGTGTCGTGCCGGTTCCCCGGTGCACCCGATCCGGAGGCCTTCTGGGAGGTGCTGTCCGGCGGCGTCGATGTGATCAGGGAAGTCCCCGAGGACCGCTTCGATATCGACGAGTTCTACGACCCGGATCCGGAGGTCGCCGGTAAGACGTACACGCGTTTCGGCGGATTCCTGGACGGCATCGACGGATTCGATCCGGAGTTCTTCGGCATCTCCCCACGTGAAGCCGTCTGGATCGAGCCGCAGCAGCGACTGATGCTCGAAACCGTATGGGAGGGCCTGGAAAGAGCCGGATACGCGCCGGCCGCATTGCGCGGCAGCCGAACCGGCATCTTCGCCGGGGTGGGCGCCAACGAATACGCTCACCTGCTCTCGTCGGAATCGATCGACAAGATCGAGCCCTACTTCATCACCGGCAACGCACTCAACGCGATCTCCGGGCGCGTTGCCTTCGCGATGGGATTCGAGGGACCGGCGGTCGCGGTCGATACCGCGTGCAGCTCGGCGTTGGTGGCCGTGCATCAGGCCGTCCAGGCCCTGCATTCCGGTGATTGCGATTTGGCGCTGGCCGGCGGTGTGAACGTGCTGCTGAGTCCGGTGACGACCATCGCCGCTTCACGCGCCAGGATGTTGTCGCCCGTCGGGCGCTGCAAGACCTTTGACTCCTCCGCCGACGGCTACGTGCGTAGCGAAGGCTGCGGAATTCTGGTGCTCAAGCGATTGAGTGATGCCGAGCGCGATGGCGACCGGGTCCTCGCGGTGATTCCTGGCAGCGCGGTGAACCAGGACGGTGCCTCCAGTGGGTTGACCGTTCCCAATGGTGGTGCGCAGCAACGGCTCATCGGTACCGTGTTGGCGCGTGCCGGTCTGGTTGGCGGCGATGTCGACTACCTCGAGGCGCATGGAACAGGCACCCCGCTGGGTGATCCGATTGAGGTGCAGGCGGCCGCGGCAGCCTATGGCGGTTCGCGTGATGCGGACCGGCCGCTGCTGATGGGCTCGGTGAAATCCAATATCGGTCACACCGAATCGGCCTCCGGTGCAGCAGGTCTCATCAAGGTGGTGCTGTCACTGCAGAACGGGGTGCTGCCGCAGAGCCTGCACTTCGATAATCCGTCGCCGCACATCCCGTGGGAGTCGCTGCCCGTGCGGGTGGTGGACAAGGCGATTCCGTGGGAAGCGGCCGGCAGGCCGCGGCGCGCCGGGGTGAGTTCCTTCGGATTCACCGGTACCAACGCGCACGTACTTATCGAGGAGGCACCGCAGCCGCAGGCAGCGTTGCTCGAGGGTGACGCCGGCACCACGGACGTGCCGGAATCTCAGGCCGCCCAGGTGGGCGTGCTCCCGCTGTCCGCACGGTCACCGGAGGCACTGCTGGCGGTGGCGCAGCGTTACGAGTCCTGGCTGACGGCCAATCCGGATGTCGACCTCGCCGATGTCTGCCTTACCGCCGGACGCGGTCGGTCGCACTTCGAACATCGCGCCGCGCTGGTCGTGGATTCGGTACAGGCCGCGCGTGAGGGGCTGGCCGAGCTGGTCCAGAACCGTCTGCGCCCGGGTGTCGTTCGTGGTGAGCACACGAACCACCCGACAACCGCATGGCTGTTCACCGGGCAAGGCAGTCAATACCCCGGTATGGCGCGTGAGTTGTTCGACGCAGAACCGGTTTTCGCCGAGACCGTGACGCGGTGCGCGGAAGCAGTCAAGGACATCGTGGACCGTCCGCTGCTCGAGGTCATGTTCGCCACCGATCGCGAGACCGGCGGCGAAGCGGGGAAGGTGTTGCGGCACACGTCGTTCGCGCAGCCCGCGATCTTCGCCGTCGAGATGGGCCTGGCCCGGCTGTGGCAATCATGGGGCATCGAGCCCGATGTGGTGCTGGGGCACAGCGTCGGCCAGTACGCGGCCGCATGCGTGGCCGGAGTGTTCAGCCTCGAGGACGGCGCGCGATTGATGGCCGAGCGCGGCCGGTTGTTCGGCAGTCTGCCCGCGGGTGGTCGCATGGTGGCGGTGTTCAGCGACGCCAAGCACGTCGAGCAGGTCGCCGGCGAGTTCCCGCACGTGTCGGTCGGTGCCTACAACGGACCGAACACCGTGCTCTCGGGCCCGGGCGAGGACCTGGAGCAGGCGGTCGCCCGATTCCAGGAGGAGGGGATCCGCTGCACGTGGCTGGAGACCAGCCACGCCTTCCACTCGGAGTTGTTGGACCCGGTCCTCGACGAATTCGAGTCGTACGCGGGGCAGGTGCAGTTCGCCACCCCGACGCTGCCGCTGGTGTGCAACCGCACAGGTGCGGTGCTGACGGCGCAGACCCCGATCGACGCTCAGTACTGGCGTCGGCATTCGCGCCAGCCGGTGCAGTTCGCCGAAAGCGTGCGCACCGTCGCCGCGCTGGGATGCTCGGTGTTGATGGAGATCGGCCCGCAGCCGGTGCTGACCGGTGCCGCGGTGCAGGTCTGGCCGGAACACCTGGCCGCGCCGCGGGCGATTGTGTCGCTGCGCAAGGGTGTTGACGACCGCCGTCAGATCGCCGAAGCGCTTGGGTCGGCATATGTCGGCGGCCATCGGCCGAATTTCGCCGCGCTGCAACATCGGCCCCGCCGCACGCTGGAATTGCCGACCTATCCGTTCCAGCGCCGCCGCTTCTGGCCGAAGTCGTCCGGTTCCGCCATCGAAGGCGGGGGCGGCTTGTCCGCGGGCATCCTCGGCAGAGGCGAGGACCTCGCGTCCGGCGATTCCGTGTACATCAGCCGGTTGTCGGTCAGGTCGCAGCCGTGGCTGTCCGACCACGTCATCTACGGCACCGTCGTCGTCCCCGGCGCGACGTATGCCGCGATGGCCCTGGCCGCGGTCGGCACTCCGGCACGGGCCAAGGATGTGTTCTTCTACGAGCCGATCATCTTGCCGGAGAAGAGCTCTCGCGAGGTGCAGTTGACACTGCATCCGCTGGAGGATGGCAGCGGGTCCAAATTCCAGGTGCACAGCCGTCCCTACGGTGAACGCGACGTCGACTGGTCGCTGAACGCCGAAGGCACCGTCGTCACCGGGATCGGTGAAGACGCAGAGCCGACGTCTGAGACTGCTGAGCCGGTAGAGCCGGTTGATGCGGCCATCGAGCGCATGGAACGCATGCGTCCGATGGAGCTCTTCGAGATCTTTGCCGATCTGGAATTGGCTTGGGGCCCAACCTGGTCCGGTTCTCTGAAGTCGTTGTGGCTCGGTGAGGGCGAGGCGATCGGCGATGTCCTCGTCGGCGAAGAGCTCGCCGAGCAGCTGGGTTCCGAGCCGATGCACCCGGTCCTGATGGACCTGTGCACCGGTGTCGCCTTCCCGGCATTCCCCGCCCTGCTCGCCGCCGAGCAGGGAGTCAACGATCTGTACCTGCCGCTGCGGTACGGACAGGTGACGTTGAAGGAGAAGATGCCTCGGCGCTTCTACTGCCGGGCACGCTGGCACGAGAGCCCACTGGACAGCGAGACGCAAGTCTTCGATCTGGATTACCTGGATCGCGATGGCCGTCACCTGGGCGGGATTCGCGAGTTCACCGTCAAGCGTGCGCCGCGCGAGGCGCTGCTGCGCGGGCTCGGTGGCGATGCCACGCGTCTGCTGTACACCCTTGGCTGGCATGAGGTTCCGGTTCCGCCTTCGGAGGAGCAAGCCGCAGAGGCAAGCGGCACCTGGCTGATCGCCGGGTTCGACGAGCTTGCCGCCAAGGTGCCGGGCTGCATCCCGTTTGACCGCACGACCGATTCGGAGCTGCTCGGGCAGGTGCTGGAGCAGGCCAAGGGGCGCGGTGTGCCGTTCTCCGGTGTCGTCTGGCGCGCGGCCGGACCGAGTGCGCAGGAGTCGACGGCCGATGCCGCCGCTCGCCTCGAAACGGAGATCGCCAACCTGCTCAGTGCCGTGCACACGGTGCAGAACGGTTCCCAAAACGGTGTGAAGCTCCCGGATGGTCTCTGGATCGTCACCGAGCGGGCCGTGGCCACCGAGTCCGGTGAGCCGGTCGATCCGGTGCAGGCGTCGCTGTGGGGATTCGGGCGCACGACGATCAACGAGGAACCGGCGCTGCGCGCCAGGCTCGTCGATGGTGACGGCTCACCCGAGGCCGTGCAGGCGCTGGTGAATCTGTTGGTCACTCCCGGACACGAGCCGGCAGAGCCGGAAATCGCTGTGCGGCAGGGCAAGCTGCTGGCTTCCCGATTGCTGCCGTGGTCGCGCACCGGGCATCTGACGGTGCCACGCGGTAGCGATTACGTGCTGGCGCCCACCGAACGCGGTGCCATCGACAACCTGCGGATCACCGAAAAGGAGGTCCCGGCGCCGGACGAGGGCTACGTGCAGGTGCGGGTGGAGGCTGCGGGCCTCAACTTCCGCGACGTGCTCAACGTGCTGGGTCTGTACCCGGGTGACCCCGGACCGATCGGTGGTGACTTCGCCGGTATCGTCACGCAATTGGGCGAGGGTGCCACCGGAGTCGAAGTGGGCCAGCGGGTTTACGGCTCGATGCAGGGTGCCTTTGGCAGCCGGTTCAATGTGCCGGCTCAGTTCCTGGCACCGATTCCTGACGGGATCAGTGGGGTCGAGGCCGCCACGATTCCCGCCGCCGCGCTGACGGTGCGGCTGTCATTCGACTGGGCGCAGCTCAAGCCGGGTGACAAGGTGCTGATCCACGCTGCCAGCGGTGGTGTCGGGCTGGCGGCCATCCAGATGGCCCAACAGTTCGGGGCCGAGGTGTTCGCCACGGCCAGTACCTTCAAGCGGGCGACCCTGCGCAAGCTCGGTGTCAAGTACGTCTATGACTCGCGCACAACCGATTTCGCCGATCAGATCCTGGCGGACACCGACGGTGCCGGTGTGGACGTGGTGCTCAACAGCCTGACCAGTGAGGGCTTCATCGAGGCAACGCTGCGAGCCACCGGCAAGAACGGCCGTTTCGCCGAGATCGCCAAGCGCGATATCTGGACTGCGGAGCAGATGGCGCAGGCTCGACCCGATATCGACTACGAGATCGTCGCGTTGGACACGGTGATGTTCCAAGAGCCCGACCGCATCCGCACCTTGCTCACCGAGGTGTCGGAGGGGCTGGCCAAGGGGGAGTGGACACCACTGCCCGCCGAGATCTACCCGCTAACGGAGGCCAGAGCGGCGTTCCGGCGCATGCAGCAGGCCCGGCATATCGGCAAGATCGTCTGCCAGATGCCGAATCCGCTTGCACCGCGGCCGGATCGGACCTACCTGATCACCGGTGGTCTCGGTGCGATCGGTCTGCACACGGCGGGCTATCTGGCTCAGCTCGGTGCCGGTGACATCGTGTTGACCAGCAGGCGCGCGCCAGATACCGACGCGCAGCGGGTGATCGAGGAGATCACCGAGCGTTCCAAGACCCGCATCCACGTCTTCACCGCCGATGTCGGTGAGGAGTCCGAGGTTGCCGCGCTCCTGGAGCGGATCCGCGCCGAGCTGCCACCGCTGGCCGGTGTCGCGCATTTGGCCGGTGTACTCGATGATGCGCTGCTCGGTCAGCAGAGTGTGGAGCGGTTCCGGACGACGTTGGCGCCCAAGGCCTTCGGTGCCGAGTATCTGGACCGGTTGACCAAGGACGACGAGCTGGACTTCTTTATCGTCTCCTCCTCGGTGTCCAGCCTGTTCGGTTCACCCGGCCAGTCCAACTACGCGACCGCCAATGCGCTGCTCGACGGCCTCATCGCGCAGCGACGGGCGCAAGGTCTGCCGGCCACGGGTATCAACTTCGGTCCCTGGGGTCAGGGCGGCATGGCCTCCTCGGAGGCGGCGACCGCGAACATCAGCGCGCAGGGTCTGATTCCGCTGGATCCGTCGGCGGCGCTCGCGGCACTTGCCGAGGTGATCGCCAACGGAACCGGTCAGGCCACCATTCTCAAGGCGAACTGGCAGCGGGCCGCCAAGGTGCTTGGCAGTTCTCGTCCGCCGATCCTGGACTTGGTGTTGCCGAGTGCCGTCGGAGAGGTGACCGGCGACAGCGAGCTGCTCAAGCAGCTGATGGAGATCCCGGTGCCGCAGCGGGCGGGTTTCGTGACCGAGTTCCTTCAGCGTGAGGTGCAGAACTTCCTGCGCCTGGCGCAGCCGCCGGCCGCGACGAGTCGGTTCCTGGATCTGGGCACGGACTCGCTGATGGCGATCGAACTGCGCAACCGTCTGCACAG
This sequence comes from Mycobacteroides franklinii, assembly GCF_001853795.1. Lineage (NCBI taxonomy): Bacteria > Bacillati > Actinomycetota > Actinomycetes > Mycobacteriales > Mycobacteriaceae > Mycobacteroides > Mycobacteroides franklinii. The sequence continues at coordinate 1,043,035 of NZ_MLIK01000004.1, read as the reverse complement.
CCAGTTCGGCGGCAAGTTCACCATCAACGCGACGGCGGTGTTCGACTACCCGACCATCGGAGGGCTCGCCGAGTACCTCGTGGGTCAGCTGCCCGACGCGGAATCCGAGGCGGCGCCGCAGGAGGCACAACCCGCTGCGGAGTCCGCCGAGGCTGAGTCGGCCGAGGTTGCGCCGGATGCGACACCCGCGTCATCTGACGCAGTATCCGAGGCGAAGGCGTGAACCGGCGGTGCCCCGGGTAAGTTAGCTACCCGGGGCACCGCGGGTGCCTGACAAGCCGGTAACGAGTGGAGCGGGTGCGGTCTGAGACGTTTTTTCGCAGACATCACACCTCTCCGGAATGCTGATTTCCGGCGTCTCTGGCTGGCCGGAGTGGTCACGGTCATCGGTGCGGGGCTGACCCTTTTCGCGGTGCCCGTGCAGATCTACGCGCTCACCCAGAGCTCGGCATACGTCGGACTGACGGGTGTTTTCGGACTGGTGCCGTTGGTGATCTTCGGCCTGTGGGGCGGCGCGCTTGCCGACCGGATGGATCGGCGGACCCTGCTGATCATCACCGCGACCGGGCTGGGTGTCTCCTCGGTGCTGCTGTGGCTGCAGGCCGCGTTGTCGGTCAACAACGTGTGGGTGGTGTTGTGCCTGCTGTCGGTGCAGCAGGGGTTTTTCGCGGTCAATTCGCCGACCCGTGCCGCGGCGATTCCGCGCATGCTTCCGCTCGATCAGCTGCCGGCGGCGAATGCGCTCAATATGACGGTGCAGCAGTTCGGCTTCATCGCCGGGCCGCTGCTGGCGGGGGTGCTGCTCAAGTGGGTGGACCTGTCGACGCTGTACCTGATCGACGCGATCGCCTGCGTGGCGCCGATCTGGGCGACGATACGGCTGCACAAGATGCCGCCGACGGGTGTGTCAAAGGATCTGCGCGCCAACGCCTCCGGCCTTCAGGACGTGCTGGAGGGCTTCCGGTATCTGGCCGGGCACAAAATCGTGCTGATGTCGTTTGTGGTGGATCTGATCGCCATGATCTTCGGGATGCCACGCATCCTGTTCCCGCAGATCGCGCACGAGGGGTTCGGCGATCCCCCCGACGGGGGCACTGTGATCGCGTTGTTGTCGGCGGCGATATCGGTGGGTGCGGTGATCGGCGGGGTGTTCTCCGGCTGGTTCCAGCGGATCGATCGTCAGGGCTTCGCGGTGGTGGTCAGCATCGTGGTGTGGGGGTTGGCGATGGTGGGTTTCGGTCTCACCGCGCACGCGCCGCTGCTGTGGCTGTCGTTGCTTTTCCTGGTGATCGGTGGCATCGCGGACATGGTCTCGGCCGCCTTCCGCACGACGATCCTGCAATCGGTAGCGACCGACGATGTGCGCGGCAGGCTTCAGGGTGTGTTCACGGTGGTGGTGGCCGGGGGACCTCGGGTGGCGGACTTCGCGCACGGTGCGGCCGCAGCTGCCGTAGGGACGACCGTGGCCGCCGCCGGTGGTGGCGCCCTGGTGGTGGTCGGGGTGATGATCGCGGCGCTGCTGGTGCCGGTGTTCGTGCGGTTCCGGACTTCCTCTGAAGCGCAGCTCGACCCGCAATAGATTCATCCCATGGATACCCCGACGGTCGAGGACCTCCGACGGTTTCCGCGGGAACAGCAGCTTGCTGTCGGTCGCGGACTGCGTGAGCGCATGCCACGTCGCACCCTCGCGGAACTTCCGGACGGGCCGCAGCGAGATCCGATCGCGGTGCTCGCCGCACAGAACCGATCCAGGATCGCCTCCCTGGTGCCGGTACGGCGGCAACGCATGTCCGAGTCGCCGTTCGCGTTCTATCGCGGGGCTGCCGCGGTGATGGCGGCCGATTTGGCGCACATGGCGACCACCGGCGTCCACATCCAGATCTGCGGTGACGCGCACATATCCAACTTCGGGCTCTTCGCCGCACGTGACCGTTTGCTGTTGTTCGACGTGAACGACTTCGACGAGACGGCTGTCGGTCCGTGGGAGTGGGATGTCAAACGTCTGGTGACCAGTGTGGCGATCCTCGGCGATGACCTCGGAATGTCGAAGGACGTGGTGCGTTCGGCGGCCCTCAAGACCGCGACGGCGTACCGCAACCGCATGAATGAGCTGGCGCAGATGTCGACCCTTGAGCGCTTCTATCTCAAGACGACAGCCGACGAGGTGATGGAGCTGGCCGCGCGACTGTCCAAGAGTGCGTCGCGGCTGGCCGCCGAGACGGTGTCGAAGGCCACCAAGAACACATCGCGACGGGCGCTGAAGAAGCTGACCTTCACCACCGTCGACGGCCACTACCGGATCGTCGAGCAGGAGGACATCGCGGTGCACGTGCCGGAGGTGGGCCTGTCGGAGGCCGCCGCCATGGTCGGCGATTACTTCGGCTCGGTCCCCGAGGACGTGGTGTCGGTGCTGGCCTGCCATCAGTTCGAGGACGCCGTGGTGCGGGTGGTCGGCGTGGGAAGTGTGGGCACCCGTTGCTATCTGGCGTTACTCACCGATGCCGACGGCGGTCCGCTGTTTCTGCAGCTCAAGGAGGCGTCTGCCTCGGTGGTCGAGGCCTACTTCCCGCAGGAGCTGAAGCTGGAGCCCGGGCGCCGGGTGGTGGCCGGTCAGCGCATCATGCAGGCCAGCGGTGATCCCTTTCTCGGCTACGTGTCCTCGCAGACGCGCGGCAGTTTCTACGTCCGACAGTTCCGTGACATGAAGGGCTCGGTGGATATCGGCAGCCTGACCGACCCTGACGACCTTCTGCTCTACGGGTCGTTGTGTGCGATCGCGCTGGCGCGTGCTCACGCCCAATCGGGTGTGCCGGGAGTGGTGGCCGGGTACCTCGGCGCGGGATCGGATCCCAATGCCGCGGATACGGCGTTCGCCGATTTCGCCGAGGCCTACGCGCGGCGCAACCGCGTCGATCACGAGCGACTGCTCGCGGCCACCGATGAGGAGTGGCTGCCGAAACCCTGATGTCCTAATTTGTGGGATACCCGACCTGGACGCCATTGCCCAGCGGGCGAACACTGAGAGATGTGACGCGCTCGGTGGTGATCCTGGGATTTCCGGGAGTCCAGGCCCTCGATCTGGTGGGGCCCTACGAGGTGTTCGCGCACGCGTCGGACTTCGTGACCGGGAAACCCGGTTACGAGATATCCCTGGTGTCGGCCGGGGGCGCACCGGTCCGTACCGGCTCGGGGCTCGGATTGATCACCGGTCCACTGCCGGACGCCTCTGCGGGATGCGACACCTTGCTGCTACCCGGCGGCGGCGGAGTCCCGGCCGCGCAGCGAGACGCTGCTCTCGTGGCGTGGATTCGCGCCACCGCACGGTCCGCGCGACGGGTGGTGAGCGTATGCAACGGCGCGTTCCTGGCCGCCGAGGCCGGCTTGCTCGATGGATGCCGGGCGACCACACATTGGGCGATGGCCGAGACGCTCGCGGCCGAGTTCCCAAGCATCACTGTGGATCCCGACCCGATTTTCCTGCGCAGCTCGGAGAAGGTGTGGACGGCGGCGGGTGTCACCGCGGGTATCGACCTGGCGCTGGCATTGGTTGAGGACGACTACGGCGCGGATGTGGCGCAGGCCGTGGCACGCGTGCTTGTCCTGTATCTGCGCCGCCCCGGTGGACAGTCGCAATTCGCGGCACCGGTGTGGATGCCGCGGGCCAAACGGATGCCGATCCGGGACGTGCAGGAGGCCATCGAGGCGGCGCCCGGTGGGTCGCACCGAGTGCCCGAGCTGGCCCGGCTTGCCGCGATGAGCCCGCGGCATTTCACCCGGGTTTTCACCGCGGAGGTTGGCGAGGCGCCATCGGCCTATGTGGAGCGCATCCGGTCCGAGGCCGCGCGCCGCCAGCTCGAGGAGACCGACGACACCATGGTGGTGATCGCTGACCGCTGCGGATTTGGATCGGCGGAATCCTTGCGCCGCAACTTCGTTCGACGCATGGGCGTATCGCCCGACCAGTACCGCAAGACCTTCCAACGGACCGAAAGGGTTTCCCTATGACTTCACACAAGACTTCCCGCGTGACACAGATCGCAATCGTGCTGTACCCGGATTTCACCGCGCTGGATTTCATCGGCCCGTATGAGGTCTTGCGTTTCATGCCCGGTGCCGAGGTCCGGTTCGTGTGGCACAAACCGGGGCCTGTCACCGCCGATTCGGGCGTGCTCGTCATCGGTGCCACGCATTCGTTCGACGAGACGCCCGCACCCGACGTGGTCCTGGTGCCTGGAGGGCCGGGAACGACGATGGCCGCGCGCGATGAAGAACTGCTGGAGTGGTTGCGCCGGGTGCATCCCACGGCAACCTGGACCACCTCGGTGTGCAGCGGTTCGCTGGTGCTGGCGGCGGCCGGTCTGCTCGAAGGGCAACGGGCCACCTCGCACTGGTCGACATTGCCAGCGCTCAAGGCGTTCGGGGCCACTCCGGTCGGTGACGAGCGCATCGTGCGCACCGGTCATGCGGGCGTGGTCACGGCGGCCGGGGTGTCCGCGGGTATCGATCTGGGCCTGTGGCTGGCCGGGCAGATCGCGGGGGAGGAAGAGGCCAAGGCAATTCAGCTGAGTATCGAGTACGACCCGCAGCCGCCATTCGACTCGGGACACATGTCCAAAGCGAGCGCAGTGACCAAGGCCAGGGCGACAGCTTCCCTGGCCAAAGACACCTTCCGGCCGACGGTGATGGCCTCCGCAGCGCTGCTGGCCTGGGACCGTGCGCTCGACGCCGTGCGCACCAGGGGTGAGGGCCGGCGGCTGTTTGGTCTGCGATCTCGACCCTGACCAGGCGCCGCATAGAGGGAGCGACTACCTTCTCTATGAACGTTCTCATGGAGCCGCTGAACCTCAGAAGGGATGCCTGTGGCCGACAACAACGATTTCGCTACTCTCCAGTACCCCGGAGGCGAAACCAAGCTGGACATCGTCCGCGCGACAGAAGGCTCTGATGGCTTCGCGCTGGGCAAGCTGCTGGCTGATACCGGTTACACCACCTTCGATGCGGGCTTCGTCAATACCGCCTCGACGAAGAGCGCCATCACCTACATCGACGGCGACGCCGGCATCCTGCGCTATCGCGGTTATCCGATCGAGCAGCTGGCCGACAAGTCCACCTTCATCGAGGTGAGCTACCTGCTCATCTACGGCGAGCTGCCCACACCGCAGCAGCTGGAGGACTTCACCACCAAGATCCAGCGCCACACGTTGCTGCACGAGGACCTGAAGCGATTCTTCGATGGTTTCCCGCGCAACGCGCACCCCATGCCGGTGCTGTCCAGTGCCGCCAACGCGCTCAGCGCCTACTACCAGGACTCGCTGGATCCGCATGACGACGCACAGGTGGAGCTGTCCACGATCCGCTTGCTGGCGAAGCTGCCGACGATTGCGGCCTACGCCTACAAGAAGTCGGTGGGGCAGCCGTTCCTGTACCCGGACAACACGCTGACGCTTGTCGAGAACTTCCTGCGGATGACCTTCGGTCTGCCCGCCGAGCCGTACGAGGTGGACCCGGAGATCGTGCGGGCCCTCGACATGCTGCTGATCCTGCACGCCGATCACGAGCAGAACTGCTCCACCTCGACGGTGCGGTTGGTCGGTTCCTCCGACGCAAACCTGTTCACCTCCGTTTCCGGCGGCATCAACGCACTGTGGGGCCCGCTGCACGGCGGCGCCAACCAGGCGGTGCTGGAGATGCTGGAGCGCATCCGCTCCGAGGGCGGCGACACCCATGACTTCGTTCGGCGGGTCAAGAACCGTGAAGACGGTGTCAAGCTCATGGGCTTCGGGCACCGCGTCTACAAGAACTACGACCCGCGCGCCCGGATCTGTAAGGAACAGGCCGACAAGATCCTCGGCAAGCTCGGCGGCGACGACCAGCTGCTCGAGATCGCCAAGGCGCTCGAGGAAGCCGCGCTCACCGACGATTACTTCGTCGAGCGCAAGCTGTACCCGAACGTCGACTTCTACACCGGTCTGATCTACCGGGCCATCGGCTTCCCGACACGCATGTTCACCGTGCTGTTCGCGTTGGGCCGCCTGCCCGGCTGGATCGCGCACTGGCGTGAAATGCATTCGGAGCCCGGCAAGATCGGCCGCCCGCGGCAGATCTACACCGGCTACGGCGAGCGTCAGTACCCCTGATCCGCTGATCGTTGCCGGCCGCATGTCGGCTGACATCTGACAGTGTGATGTAAATCAGTTTGCATCGCTAACAGTTGTAGTTTCACAATGATTGTGTGGAAGCGACTGTCGGTGCATTGAGCGAGCGCCGCAAGATCGTGATCTTGGGGTCTTGCTGCCTGAGTCTGCTCATCGTGTCGATGGACTCCACCATCGTGAACGTGGCGCTGCCGACCATTCGGTCCGATTTCGGTGCCACCACTTCGCAGCTGCAATGGGTCATCGACATTTACACCCTGGGCCTGGCCTCGCTGCTGATGCTCTCGGGCGCCGCGGGGGATCGGCTCGGGCGCCGGAAGGTCTTCCACATCGGTCTTTCGATCTTCGCGATCGGCTCGCTGCTCTGCAGCCTGGCCCCCACTGTCGGGTTGCTCATCGCCGCGCGCCTGCTGCAGGCGGTGGGCGGCTCGATGCTAAACCCGGTTGCGCTATCGATTATTTCGCAGGTGTTTACCGGCCGCGTGGAACGCGCCAGGGCACTCGGTTTTTGGGGTGCCGTCGTCGGGATATCGATGGCGTTGGGCCCGATAGTCGGTGGGCTGCTGATCGAATGGGTGGGCTGGCGCGCCGTCTTCTGGATCAATCTGCCGGTGTGTGTGCTCGCCTTCACGCTGACGGCGATCTTTGTGCCGGAGAGCAAGTCGGCCACCATGCGTGACATCGACCCGGTGGGACAGGCGCTGGCGGTGCTCTTCCTGTTCGGCATCGTGTTCGCCCTCATCGAAGGACCGTCGCTGGGATGGGCGACGCCTCGCCTGCTCGCCGTCTTGGTGGTCGCACTGTCGGCGTTCGCGGTGTTCCTCAGATACGAGTCCCGGCGGCGGCACCCCTTCATCGACCTGCGTTTCTTCCGGAGCATCCCGTTCGCTTCGGCCACTCTCACGGCGATATGCGCGTGCATGGCGTGGAGTGCTTTCCTGTTCACGATGTCGCTGTACCTGCAGGGGCAGCGACACTTCTCCGCGATGCACACGGGATTGATCTACCTCCCGATCGCCGTTGGGGCACTGGTGTTCTCACCCATCTCCGGCCGCCTGGTGGGCCGGTTCGGCGCGCGGCCCTCACTGTTGGTGGCGGGCACCTTGTTCTTCACCGCGTCGATGCTCCTGACCCGAGTCTCGGTGACCACGCCCATCTGGCAGCTCCTGTTGACGTTCGGTATTTTCGGCGCCGGGTTCGCCATGGTGAATGCGCCGATCACCAATGCCGCCGTCAGCGGCATGCCGCTGGACCGTGCGGGCGCGGCCTCCGCGGTCACGTCCACGAGCCGCCAGATCGGGGTGAGTATCGGTGTGGCGCTCTGCGGTTCGATCGGGGCGCCCGCGCTTTGGTTCATGTGCGCCGGGCTGGGTCTGCTCATCGCTACCCTGGGTATGGTGTCCACTTCGCCCGCCGCGGTACGGTCCGCCCAACGCCTCGCGCCGCTCATCGAGGGCACCGCAACGCGGGAGGTTTCTCGTGTCGGATAGACCGCTCGCGGACGAGGTGTGGCGCTCCATGGCCAGCCTGGTGCTCGACAATCGGGACAGCTGGCGACGGACGGTGGTCGAGGAGACCGGACTTCCCTTCAGCAGGGTGCGCATTCTGAGAAGGCTTGTCCGGCAGTCCATGACGATGAAGGGGATTGCCGAGGCCACATCGCTGGACGCCCCGGCGGCCACGGTGGCGGTGAGTGATCTGGAACAGCGCGGGTTGGTGGTGCGCCGCGTCGACCCGGACAACCGCCGGTGCAAGCGGGTGTCGTTGACCGACGAGGGTCGGCAGCTCATGGCTGTCATCGCCGACCTCGACGACCCGGCGCCGGCCGCACTGGCCACGCTCGACGAGACGGAGCTGCGGTCTCTGCACGTCATCCTGCAGAAGGCGACCGGCGCGCGTCCCTGAAGGGCGGCTAGCGTGCCTCCAGCACCGCCATGGCGGCATGCAAGCCACCCAGCCCGGATACCCCGCCGCCTCGGCGAGAACCTGAGCCGCACAGCAGAATTCGATCGTGTGCGGTGGACACGCCCCAGCGCTGCGCGGCAGTCTCCAACGGCTCGTCATCCTCGGCGAACGGCCATTGCAGCCCGCCGTGGAAGATGTTGCCTGCGGTCATCCCGAGGGCATTTTCCAGGTCGGTGGTGGTCTTGGTCTCGATACACGGCCGACCGTGTCCGTCGGTGGCCACCACGTCGGTGATGGGTTCGGCCAGCACGGAATTCAGCGATGCGAGCACTGCCTCCTGGAGCTGTTCGCCGGTGGCATCGAGCCCGTGCGGCGTGTGCAAGCCGAAGACCGTCAACGTCTGTGCCCCGGATGCGCGCAGCTGCGGCGACAGGATGCTCGGGTCTGCCAAGGAATGGCAGTAGATCTCGCAGGGCAGCGGATCAGGGATCTGCCCACTGAATGCCTGCCGGTAGGCGTTTTCCAGCTGGGTGTAGGTCTCGTTGATGTGGAAGGTACCGCCGAAAGCCTGTTCGGGCGTGACATTTTCATCACGCAGCCGGGGCAGCCGCTTCAGTAGAAGGTTCACCTTGACCTGCGCGCCCGGTTGTCCTGCGGGTGGGGTGTCCCCAAGCAGGTTGGCCAACACGGTGGGGCTGACACCGCTGAGAACGCGGTCGCCTGCCACAGTGCGCTCCTCGCCGCTGGCGCCATACCGCACCTCGCCGTCGAGGGAGATCGATAAAACCTCTGCGCCGGTGCGCAATTCGGCCCCGTGTCGTCGTGCGGACGCTTCTAGCGAGCCGGTCACGGCGCCCATCCCGCCGATCGGGACATCCCAGGGATTCATTTGGTGATACAGGAAGCAGATGTTCTGTTGCAGCGATGGGTCGTTGGCGCTCGCGAAGGTTCCGATGAGCGCGTCGGTGAGCAGCACCCCGCGCCGCAGATCATCGGGAGTGGCAGCGCGGATCACCTCGCCGATCGGCGCTTCAATCAGCTGCTCCCAGGCGCCGGCGCGGATATCGCTGCGCCGCCGCAGCGGTTTCAGCATCGAATCCCACATCGGCCGGGTGACCGAATCGCACAGGGCCCCGAACTCGGCGAAATCATCTGTGCTGGCCAGAAATCCGCTCCGTCCGCCGTCGGCGGGATCCGGTGTGTAGGACGCGTACTTGCGCCGTGCCAGCCGGATCTCCAGGCCCAGGTCATCGATGATCTGCCGGGGCATCAGGCTCACCAGATACGAGTATCTGGATAGTCGCGCGTCGACGCCCTCGAAGGCGGGCGCAGATATCGCCGCACCGCCCAGCACATCGAGCCGCTCCAACAACAGCACGCGTTGGCCGGCGCGGGCCAGGTATGCGGCGGCGGTCAGCGCGTTGTGACCTCCGCCGACGATCACCGTGTCAAACCGATCAGATTGCGTGACGCCCATGGAAGGACTGTACGTCCTGCGCGTGATCAGTCGGTGCCTTTCAGGACGTCGTCGAGCTCGGTGCAGAACCAGTCCACGTCCGACCGTGAGAATACAAGCGGAGGGCGGACTTTCAGTACATTTCCATCCTGTCCGCAGACCGATATCAGCACCCGCCGGTTCCGCAGCTCGTTCACGATGTTTAGCGCACCGGCTCGATCGGGGGTGCGGGCGGCCGGGTCGGCGACGACCTCCACCCCGGTGTACAGGCCGGTACCCCGGATATCGCCGAGCCTGACGTGGCGCGAGGCCAGCGACCGTAACTCGGTCCGCAGCAGTGCGCCGGCTTCCGCGGCATGCAGCTGCAGCTTCTCATCCTCGATCACATCCATGACGGCCGAGGCCGCGGCCATGGAGACGGGATTTCCCCCGAAGGTGTTGAAATACGGCACATCCTGCGAGAACGCGGTGAGGACCTCGGAGGTGGCCGCGAGCGCCGAAACCGGAATGCCGTTGGCCATCGGCTTACCCAAGGTGACCATGTCGGGCACCACGCCGTGGCGCAGGAATCCCCACATGGCATCGCCGGTGCGGCCGAACCCGGGCTGCACCTCGTCGGCGATCAGTACCCCGCCCGCCTTGCGCACCACCTCTGCTGTCGGCTCCAGCACCGAAGCGTCGGGATAGATTCCGTCCGAGGAGAAGATCGTGTCGACTACCAGGCAGCTGAATCCGTAGCCCGCGGAGCACAGTTCGTCGATGGCCCGCGATACCTCGGCGGCGAAGCGATCCGCCAGCCGGCCAGGCGGAGTGCGATAACTGTCGGGGGCAGGCACGGTACGTACGTGCGGGCCCAGCGAGTTCCCGCCGAGTGAGGGGGAGATGGCGGTGACCGCGGCGGTGTTCCCGTGGTAGGCATCGCTGGTCACGATGATTCCCTTTTGCCCCGTGTACATCTGGGCCACGCGTAGCGCCAGGTCGTTGGCCTCGGAACCGGTGCATGCGTACATCACCTGGTCGATGGAGTCGGGCATGGTGGCAAGGAGACGTTCCGAGTAGCCGACAATGCCCTCGTGTAGATACCGGGTGTGCGTGTTGAGGGTGGACATCTGCCGGGTGACCGCGTCAACGACGTGGGGATGGCAGTGGCCCACGCTCGCCACGTTGTTGTAGGCGTCCAGGTAGCGATTGCCTTCGGCATCGAACAGATAGCTGCCCTGCCCGCGCACCAGGTGTACGGGCCGCTCGTAGAACAGCCGGTAGGAGGGGCCGAGTACCCGTTCGCGCGCCGTGATCAGTGTGTCGGTGGTCGGGTCATCGTGTTCTCCTGTGTAACTGTTCGAATCCATGATGTTGGAAAAGCTCATCGTTCGTGTGCCTCCTCGAGCACGGTTCTGCCTAGGTCGTTGTAGCGATCGGGTGCGGTGTACTTGAGTGCGAGCGCCAGGGCGATACCCCCGATTCCGGCGGCGCCGACCACCCAGGGAATCGAGGAGAAGATCCAGTCACTGGCTGCGGTACCGGCCGCGAACGAGGCATGCTTGGCCAGTAGGTAGACGACGTAGACCATGCCCAGACCGCCCAGTAACGGTGCCACCAGTGTGCGGAACCAGTGTGCGGTTTCGGGGTGATTGCGCTGCACGTGGAAATAGGAGATCACCGCGAAAGCGGTGAGTGCCTGGACGATCAGGATCGCGGTCGTGCCCAGCAGCGCCATCAGTCCATACAGCCCGGTGTACGGATCGCGGTGGGTCAGCGCGAAGAAGAGCACAACCACTGTGGCGAAGGCGGTTTGGACGAAGCCCGCCACATGTGGTGAGCCATGGGACGAATGGGTGGCTCCGATGGTCCGGCGCATCCCGGGTATCACGTTTTCGCGCCCGATGGCGTACAGGTAGCGCGCGGCGCAGTTGTGGAAGGCCATGCCGCAGGCGAACGATCCCGTCATCAGGAGCACCTTGAACAGGGTGACTGCCCATATCCCGAGGTGGCTTCGGACCGGACCGAAGAAGATGTCACCGGCAGTCGACGAATCTTGTGCCAGCGCCACGGCATTGTCGGGTCCGGTACCCACGATGGCGAGCCAGGAGACCAGGACGTAGAAGAGGCCCACGCCGACAACCGAGGTCACGATCGCGATGGGGATGATCTTTTTGGGGTTCTTGGATTCCTCGGCGTACATGGCGCTGGATTCGAATCCGACCCAGGACCAGAATGCGAAGAAGAGTCCGACGCCGGCCGAACCCGCGACCGCGAGGGGACCGGCGGGGCCGTGCACTACCCCGCTGAGATCGTGAAAGCCGTTGAGCGGGTTGAGCGATCCCCAGGACCAACCCTGCGGTCCACCCCCGGTGAACAGCACCGAGAGCGCCAACAGTGACAGCATCAGAATTTCGGTCACCAGGAAGACGCCCAGTACCCGCGCCGCCAGGTTGAGATCGAAGTAGGTGAGCACGGCGTTGGTGGCCAGCATGGCCAGCGCGAAGACGATCCATGGAACGTCCTGGTGGAAGAAGGTGTGGAAGAGGTCGTTGGCGAAGAACGAGAAGATTCCCACCAGGGAAGCCTCGAAAACCATGTAGGCCAAGGTGATCAGGAATCCTGAGCCAAGACCGACGATGCGGCCCAGGCCGTGCGATATGTATCCGTAGAACGCGCCGGTGGCGACGATGTGTCTGGACATCGCCGCGTAGCCGATGGCGAAGAGTGTCAGCACGATCGTGGCCACCAGATACCCGGCGGGGGCATACGCGCCGTTGCCGAATCCCACCGCCATGGGCACATTGCCGACCATCGCGGTGATCGGTGCGGCCGTGGCGACCGCCATGAACAGCACCCCGATGAGGCCGACGGCATTGGGTTTGAGCCGCTGCATGTTGCCCGGCTCGGATGCGGTGGTGATGGGTGGGTCGATGGTGTCGCTCACGGAAGATCCCTTCTCCGTATTTGGTCTGGTTTTGTTTGGTTCTCCGCGACCGGCGAAGCCTGGGGATCAGGTCGACGGTGCTGTTTTGGTGCGACGCGGTCATTTATACCTGGCCGTGTGCCCTGGTTGAAAGGGAATCAGGGAAATCGCCTCGATTGGTTTCGGTGATGTTTCGTTCTGGGTCGATTGCGGTTCGTGGACATTAAATGGTCCGATTTGGTCCGCTTGGCGGCTCGTTGTGGTGCACACTCGACCCATGCCGGGATTACCGTCGAACCACAGCGCGTTCGCGCACGCCGCCCTCGCGAGTTACGGCCGCGATCCGGATACGGCGCTGCGGCTGTTGAGTCTCTCCGAGAACGCCACCTACCTGGTGGACGATCAGCGGCCCATGGTGCTGCGGGTGCACCGGCCCGGGTACCACTCGCTGCCCGCCATCCGCTCCGAGTTGGCGTGGATGCGCGCGCTGCGCACCGAGACTCCGGTCGTCACGCCGGAACTCGTGCGGGCGGGGGACGGATCGGATGTGATCGCCGTCCGCGTCGATAGGGCCACGTTGCATGTCGATGCCATGGGTTATGTCCCGGGTTGTACCGCCGAGGAAACGTCCGGCGTGGTCGGATACGGGAATCTCGGCCAACTGACCGCGCACATGCACGACCATGCCCAGCGCTGGCGTGTGCCGGCAGAGTTCACCCGGTTTCGGTGGGACCTGGACTCGATGTTCGGCCCGCAGGCGCGTTGGGGTGATTGGCGGCAGGCCCCCGGCATGACTGACCGGGACCGCATAGCCGTCGACGCCGCGGTGGGGGACATCAGCCGACGACTCGACGAATATGGTTACACCCCAGATCGATTCGGGCTGATACACGCCGACATGCGACTGTCCAACCTGATGGTCGACCCGGGCCGCCCGGGATCGGACATCACGGTCATCGACTTCGACGACTGCGGGTGGTCCTGGTTTATGGCCGATCTCGGCGCCGTGGTGTCGTGGGTGGAAGACACCCCCGAGGCCGAGGCTGCCGTCGCGGATTGGCTCGACGGTTATCAACGAGTGCGCCGGCTGTCCGACGACCATCTGGGCATGATCCCGGTTTTTGTGATGTTGCGCCGCGTCATGCTCACCGCCTGGATTGCCTCGCATGCCGATGCCGATGCGGCGATGAGGGTCAGCGATGGGTTCGGCGCGCGCACCGCCCGTCTGGCGGAACGGTATCTCGGCGACCAAACATGGTTGCGGGAAGCAATTTTCGGACGTCGAGTCGGCTGAGCCGGCAGGAGAGGGAATGTGATGTTTGATCTGTCCACCAGGTCTGTGTTGGTGACCGGCGGGAGCAAGGGTATCGGCCGCGGTATCGCCACGGTGTTCGCGCGGGCCGGGGCAAATGTGGCGGTTTCCGCCCGGTCCTCCGATGAGACCAGTTCAGTGGCAGCGGAATTGGATCAGCTCGGCAGCGGCAACGTCATGGGTGTTCGGATGGATGTGTCCGACCCGGGTTCGTGTGCGGATGCCGCGCGGACCGTCGTCGACGCGTTCGGCGGCCTGGATGTGTTGTGTGCCAATGCGGGAATCTTCCCGGAGGCGCGGTTGGACTCGATGACGCCCGAGCAGCTCTCCGAGGTGCTCGATATCAATGTCAAGGGCACCGTGTACGCGGTGCAGGCCTGCCTGGACGCGTTGACGGCCTCTGGTAGGGGGCGCGTCGTGCTCACCTCGTCCATCACCGGACCCGTCACGGGTTATCCGGGTTGGTCGCACTATGGCGCGTCGAAGGCCGCGCAGTTGGGTTTCATGCGGACTGCCGCTATCGAACTGGCGCCGCGGCGGGTGACAGTGAATGCGATCCTGCCTGGCAACATCCTCACCGAGGGGCTGGTGGATATGGGCGAGGAATACATCGCGGGGATGGCGCGCTCGATTCCGCTGGGCACGCTGGGCAGCCCCATTGATATCGGGCACCTGGCGGCATTCCTGGCCAGCGATGAGGCCGCATACATCACCGGGCAGGCCATCGTGGTCGACGGCGGGCAGGTATTGCCCGAATCGCCGGAGGCGGTTAACCCGTAGGTGCGCTTGCGGCGATACTGAGCAGATGGAGGAGTCGGAGGGCGGCCCGGTAGCCGAGGATGTGCGGCGTCGAATTCTGTCGATGCTTGCCCAGGGCACGCTGCACCCGGGCTCGCGGTTGGGGTCCGAGCGCGAGATGGCCGAGCGGTTCGCGGTATCGCGTGCGACGGTGCGCAGTGCGTTGGTGCCGTTGAGTCGGGCCGGCATCCTGGAGCGTCAAACCGGTCGTGGCGGGGGCACCTTCGTGCGGGCAGATGTGGTGCAACGCAATGTCGCCGAGCTGGTGGGCCTGCCGACCAGGCTGCACATCGGAGGCCACACCAGCGACACGCGGGTGCTCGGTACCTCCCGGCGACCTGCCACCGCGGCCGAGCGGTCTGCTCTTGAAATCGGCGATGAGGCAGAAGTTTTCGATGTGCGGCGGCTTCGTTATGCGGACGGAGTGCCGCTCTCGGTCGATACCGCGTGTTTTGCCGCCGAGCTGGTGCCCGACTTGCTGGAGCAACCACTCGGCGGATCCCTGTACGAGCTGTGCCAGGTGCGCTACGGATTGACGGCGGACTCCTCGACCGAGACGATCGAAGTGGTGAGTGCCAATCCACGCGAGGCCGAATGGCTCGACGTGCCTCATCGCAGGCCCCTGTTGGCGATCACCCGGGTGACCCGCAACACCGACGGCAGGCCTTTCGAATACAGCTACGACCTGTTCCGGGCTGATCGGGTACGTCTGACTGCCACCATGACATCGGCCGTGGCGCAGGAAACCCGTGGTGTGGATGGCAAGGTCGAACGTGTGGTGAGCAGGCTGGCGGCTCACCGGCGGCCGGACGATACGCTGCTGGCATGACGAAACCAGAGATCGATTTCCAGCCCGGTCCAGCGCCCACCGAACTGGTCATCAAGGACATCACCGTCGGCGACGGCGCCGAGGCCACACCCGGATCGGTCGTCGACGTGCACTACGTCGGTGTCGAATTCGAGAGCGGCGAGGAGTTCGACAGCTCGTGGAACCGCGGTGAGTCCATCGAGTTCCCGCTCCAGGCGCTCATCCAGGGCTGGCAGGACGGTATTCCCGGCATGAAGGTCGGCGGACGTCGTCAGCTCACTGTGCCGCCGGCGCAGGCCTATGGCGAGGCCGGTGCCGGACACCAGCTGTCGGGCAAGACGCTGGTGTTCGTGATCGACCTGCTGGGCGCTCGCTAGGGCTTCGCCAGGATCAATGCCCGGGGAGGCGCAGCACCAGTCTTGCGCCTCCCAACGGGCTGGACTCCAAAGCGGCAGTGCCACCGTGGAGTTCGGCCTGCTGTGCCACCAGCGCCAGCCCCAGGCCGGAGCCGGAGTGCGAGGCGGTGGAGCCGCGTGAGAAGCGCTCGAACACCTGGACACGCTCGGCCTCGGGGATGCCGCTGCCGTCGTCGTCTACCGCGATTTCCACCCCGTGCACGGTGCTGGTGGCCGAGAGCTGAATCTTGTTCGCGCCGCCGTGTTTCACGGCGTTCTTGATCGCGTTGTCGATCACCAGCCGTAGCCCGGCGGGCAACCCGAGCATCAGGATCGTGGACGACGGCACTAGGGAAATCTCGAGATTCGGGTAGCTGCGATCCGCGTCGTGGGCGGCGCGGTCCAGCAGCTCGGTGATATCAACGGGCACGTGGTCGTCCTCGGTGGTGAGCTGGCCCTGTGCCAGCCGTTCCAGCGCGGAAAGTGTTGCCTCGACCCGGCTTTGGGTGCGGATGGTCTCGTCGAGGATCTCGGTGCGTTGATCGGCGCTGAGATTGAGGGTGGACAGCACCTCGAGGTTGGTTCGCATCGCGGTGAGCGGGGTCCGCAGTTCGTGTGAGGCGACGGCCGCGAAATCACGCGCGGATTCCAGTGCGGCCTTGGTCTTTTCCTGCTCGGTGTTGATGCGTTCGAGCATTCCCTCGACGGCCTCGGAGATCTCGACCGCCTCACGCACACCACGGACGTTCACGTCATCGGGGTTGGATTGCGCGTTGATCAGGCGGGCCTGCTGCGCCAGCAGCCGGAACGGGCTCACCACGATAAGCGAGATCACCCAGCCGACGATCACGGTGCCGACCAGCACGCCGCCGCAGATCGCCAAGATGCGCAGGTGATACCGGTCGATCTGCCGCTGCGTCTCGGCGACGGGGGCGCCGACGGCAACGGGGATGTTGCCCGGGGCGACGAATGACCGGACGCGGTACTCGACGCCGTTGATCTTGGTGTTGGCGTAACCGGGTTCCAGGAGCGGAAGCTCGGTATCGGTCGGGATGGATTTGGTGATTCCGGCGACGCGCGCGGTAAGCACCAAACCGTCGGGGCTGTCGAGCTTCTGATCGGAGCTGATCACCGAATTCAGCAGGTTCGAGACGGCGCCGAGGCTGGACACCGAGTCGAGCCGCCGATCCAGCTGGCTGTACTGGTCTTCCTCGACGCCCAGCCACACCCAGGTGCCCAGCGTGACCACAAGCACCATCACGCCCAGCGCGGCGATGGCGACCAGGGTGCGCAGCGAGAAGATCCGCATGGGCTTCTCCAGCAGCCGGTAGGACAGATCGGTGATCCGTTGGCTGCGGTGCTTACTGGGGCGGCCCATGACTGGTTGGTTTTCGCGCAAGCTGCTCATCCGTCGTTACTGCGAACGCAGCACGAACCCGACACCGCGGACGGTATGCAGCAGGCGAGGCGCGCCACTGGTCTCCAGCTTGCGGCGCAGATAGCCGATGAACACGTCGACGACGTTGGTGTCGGCGGCGAAGTCGTAGCCCCACACCAGCTCGAGCAGCTGGGCCCGGGACAACACCGCGGTCTTGTGTTCGGCGAGCACGGCCAGCAGATCGAACTCGCGCTTGGTGAGATCGACCTCGACACCGTTGATGCGGGCACGCCTGCCCGGAATCTCAACCTCAAGCGGACCGACGGTGATGGTTTCAGTGGATGAGGTGGCCACCGCGCCGCGGCGGCGCAGCAGCGCCTTCACCCGGGCCACCAGCTCGGCGAGCACGAACGGCTTGGTGAGGTAGTCGTCGGCGCCGGCCTCCAAACCGGCCACGCGATCGTCGACGGAGGTGCGCGCGGACAGCACGCAGACCGGCACGTCGTTGTCCATGGCCCGCAGTGCGGTCACCACACTGACACCGTCGAGTACGGGCATGTTGATATCGAGCACGATCGCGTCCGGACGATGCTCGGTGGCGCAGCGCAGCGCCTCGGCGCCGTCGCTGGCGGTGTTCACCTCGAAACCGGAGAGGCGCAAGCCGCGTTCCAGCGAGGCGAGCACGTCGGCGTCGTCGTCCACCACCAGTACGCGCGGGGAGCCTTGGCCATCAACCATGCCTGCCATCTTGCCCGATGAGTGTCCCCAGAGGTGGGATGCCGTCGCAGCTTGGTGCGCCAGACGCGACTTCCTTGCGGTGGCGCTACGAAGCCTGTTTCCTCGCCGCCCCCGGCGCGGTAGCTGATGACACTCTTACCGGCGGTGAGCCCCGTCCTGCCGGCGGTGGTCAGCGAGTGCATGGGCGGCAGTATCGGTGCGTTCTTATTCACGTCAGGCGGCGGAAGTCCCCAACGCTTGAAATCGGTGCCGGACGCCGTCCGTACAATCGGATCTCATGTGGATGGGCAGAGTTATGGCAGGTTGCGTCGCGATATCGGCCGCGGTCATGGGTGGTCTCGCCGGTGTGACCGTCGCGCACGCCGATCCGGCCTTCCCCGATTTGAGCGGCTTCGCCGTGGTACCGCCCGACGGATTCTTCGTCACCAACGAGAACTCTTCGGTCCGGTCGATCCACTTCTCCACCCCCGACGGGATCGGCTGCATGTTCCGCGCCTCCCCGAACATGACGCCCACCTCGCGTCAACGCCTCAGCTGCGATGGCGCGGTTCCCGGGATTCCCGGAGACGCTCCGAACGCCCCGAACGTGCCCGGTATCGGTGGAGCGAGCGCGAATGTGCCCGGACTGGGCGGCGTGAACATCCCTGGTGTTGGCACGTGTCCGATGGGCACCGTCGCACAGAAGGGTGACGGCGCCTTCGAGATCAGCAAGGGCGCGTGGTCCTGTGGCACCAAACCCGAGGCACCGCAGCTCAACGTCGGGCAGAAGCTCACGTACGGCAACGTCACGTGTGCTGTCGGTGCGGGCAGTGTCACCGCGTGCCAGGTGACGACGGGGGATCAGAAGCACGGCTTCGTGCTGCAGCCCTCGGGAAGCACCTCCTTCTAGGAAGCCCTAGGAAGCGCGCTCGTCCAGGTAGTTCATCAGCTCGACGACGGCGGCACGGGATGCCCGGTTGGCGCCGATGGTGCTTGCCGATGAGCCGTATCCCAGCAGATGGATGGCGGGTTGCCCCGCGACCTGCGTGAGCAGCCGGCCGGTCATGGTGATGCCGCCCCGACCGTTACGCAGGTGCAGCGGCGCCAGGTGATCCAGCGCGTGCCGAAACCCGGTGCACCACAGGATCACGTCGACATCCATGGAGCTGCCGTCGGGCCAGGCGACCCCGGTCGGGGTGATCCGGCTGAACATGGGGCGCCGGGCCAGCACCCCGCGCTGTGCGGCCGCGGCGATTTCCGGTGTCCACGGCAGCCCCGTCGCCGAGACCACCGACCGCTGCGGTTCACCCCGCCGCGATCGCTCGTCGACGCCCGCCACCGCCGCCCGCAGCCGATCGACGGTGAGATCTGTGACGAACACCGGCTCGCGCCGAGTGACCCAGGAGGTCGTGACGGACGCGATTCCGGCGATCTCGATGAGCAGCTGCACGGCCGAGATCCCGCCACCCACCACGAGCACGTGCCGGCCGGCGAATTCCTCGGGACGCTGGTAGTCGTGGGTGTGCAGTTGACGTCCCCGGAAGGTGCCGGCACCGGGCACGAACGGCACGAACGGCTTGTCCCAGGTGCCCGTCGCGTTGATCAGTCCGTCGACCGTGAACTCGCCCGCGGAGGTGTGGAGGGAGAACCCGCCCGTCGCGGGCCGCACCGCCTGTACGTGCACGGGCCGGCGCACATCGAGGGCATAGCGCTGCTCGTACTCGCCGAAGTACCGGGGCATGGCGGTTGCGGCCTTGATGGTGCCCGTCTCGTCGAAGGGCAGCCCGGGCAGCTGATAGATGCGGTTGGTGTTGTCGAGGGTCAACGTGGGCCAGCGGAACTGCCACGCCCCGCCCGGGCTGGGGGAATGATCCAGGATGACGAATCCGTGGCCGGGTGTATCGGCGGGGTGCCGCGGGCTCAGCGGCTCCAGACCGCGCCGCCGTAGGAAGTATCCCGCCGCGATCCCGGCCTGCCCGCCACCAATCACGGCGACGGTAGTCATGGGCGCCATATTAGGGTGGTCGCCATGATCGGTGTAACTAGCGACGGTCCCGTCACCACCATTGAGCTGCAGCGCCCGGAACGGCGCAACGCGGTGACCTATGAGCTTGCGCTCGCCTTTGCCGAGGCGGTCAGGAAGGCCGCGGAAACCGCACGCGCCATCGTCGTCACCGGGCAGGGCAGTTCGTTCTGCGCCGGTGCCGACCTGTCCAGCGGTGCTCCTGACCCCGACAAGTTCGCAGATGCCTGGCAGCACTCGATCAAGAGCATCGACGCCGCCGACATCCCGGTGATCGCCGCCGTCAACGGTCCCGCGATCGGCGCGGGCGTCATGTTGGCGATGGTCGCCGACTTGCGCGTGGTCTCCGAGACCGCACGCTTCCAATTTCCGGTCGCCAAATACGGTATTGCCCTGGACAACTGGAGCATTCGCCGGCTTTCCTCATTGGTCGGGTACGGGCGCGCACGTGGCATGCTGCTGGCTGCCGAGCCGCTCGACGCGCAGGCCGCCTTCCAAACCGGCATGGCCAACCGCATCGGAGAACTCGCCGACGCGCAGGCCTGGGCTGCCGAACTGGCCGGGTTCGCGCCGTTGGCCCTCAAGCATGCCAAGCGCGTGCTCAATGACGACGGTGCGTTCGAGGATCAGCTGCCCGAGCATAAGGTGCTGTTCGACAAGGCGTGGAGCAGCCAAGACATCATCGAGGCTCAGGTCGCGCGAATCCAGAAGCGTCCCCCGAACTTCCAGGGAGCCTGAGCATGCGGGCGCTCTGGGTTGGTGCCGGCGCGGCGATCGCGTCGACGTGGATCGGGCGCGTCCTGCGTGACGTCCCGCAGACGCTGGGTGCCAGCAAGGAGCGCATCGCCGAGGTCGCCGAGGGATCTCCGCAATACCGGGGCGGCACGTTCCATAACGCCGAACCGGCGCGGCAATTCGTTCCCGACGCGGACCCGACCTCACTGCTGCGCGGATTGCTCACCCGCCAGTCGGCGGGTGGCCCACAGGGCGAAGTTCCGCTGGAGGTTCCCGAACTTGCCGGTCCGCCAGCTGATTTGGCGGTCACCTGGTTTGGGCATTCCAGCGTGCTCGTCGAGGTCGACGGGTACCGCGTGCTCACCGATCCGGTCTGGAGCGACAGATGCTCGCCCTCACGGGTGGTGGGCCCGCACCGCCAGCATCCGGTGCCGGTGGAGTTGTCGACGCTGCCTGCGCTGGATGCGGTGGTCATCAGTCACGACCACTACGACCACCTGGACATGGATTCGATCATCGCCTTGACCCGGAGCCAGAACGCGGTGTTTGTGGTGCCGCTGGGTGTCGGCGCGCACCTGCGCGGTTGGGGTGTGTCACCGGCGCGGGTTATCGAGCTTGACTGGGACCAAAGCCATCAGCTCGGAAAGCTGACCCTCACCTGCACCCAGGCCCGTCACTTTTCGGGCAGATCGCTGACCCGCAACACCACACTGTGGGCGTCCTGGGTGATCGCCGGGCCCCAGCACAAGGTTTTCTTCGGTGGCGACACCGGATATACCAAGGCGTTCAAGGTTATTGGCGACACCTATGGGCCTTTTGATCTGACCTTGTTGCCGGTCGGGGCGTACAACACCCAATGGCCCGACATCCACATGAATCCCGAGGAAGCCGTCCAGTCGCACACGGACTTGAACAGTCTGGCGTCGGATAAATCGGCTCCGCTGCTGCCCATCCATTGGGCGACATTCAATCTGGCCCTGCACCCGTGGGCCGAACCGATCGAGCGGGCCCTCAGCGCCGCCGACGAGCAGGGTGTGACGGTGATGGTGCCCAAGCCCGGGCAGCGGACCGATGTTCGGCAGCCCGCCGCCCCCGACGGCTGGTGGCGTCTTACCTAAGGCTTGTGTGCTTGGAGCAGGAACGCGGGCTGCTTGTTGCGGCCCTTCTCGTCCTTGTGGAACGCCGGCATCTCGAAGTTGGCGCCCGGTATCACCTCAGGGATGTTGGAGTGGATGAACGCGGGGCTCAGGTCGTCGATCACCCAGTAGGGTTCGACCGCCGCGCGCAACTCGTCTTCGGTGACGGCGTTGGGGCCGATGCCCGGGGGGAAGGCGCCGACCGCGAAGACCAACACGTAGTAGGACGCATCCGGGGCGGCCGCGCGTGAGATCGACTGCAGATAGGCCTCGCGGGCCTCGACGGGGATCGAGTGGAACAACGTGCTGTCGACGATGGTGTTGAAGCGCCCGTCGTAGCCGGAGAAGTCGGTGATATCGGCGACCTCGAAGCTGGCGTTGGTCAGTCCGCGCTCGGCTGCCGCGGCGCGGGCGGCCTCGATGGCGGTGGGGGACAGGTCGAGCCCGACGGTGGTGTGCCCCAGCGCCGCCAGCCGCAGCGAGGTTTCGGCATGCCCGCAGCCGACGTCGAGGACCGTGCCATGGAACTTGTCGGCGTCGATCAGCGCGGCGAGTTCGGGCTGGGGCTCGCCGATGTTCCAGGGCGGTTCGCCCTGGAAGAGCTCGCCTTTGCCTTGATAGGTGGCGTCCCAATCCGGGAGTTCATGCGATGTCATACCAACTGACATTACCCGCGTTCGAAGGGAACGGGACGTGACCATCGGGTCAAATAATTGTGCGGTGTTGCCACTCGGTGACCATGGCCGGCGGTCACCGGTCGCTACTGTGCAGGGGTGGCAACGATGGAGGAAGTGACATCCGAGGGCCTGACAGCCGCCGAGGTCGCTGAGCGCGTAGCGCAGGGGAAGACCAACGACGTCCCGTCCCGCGCGGCACGCAGCGTATCGGACATCGTGCGGGCCAACGTGTTCACCCGAATCAACGCGATTCTTGGGGTGCTGCTCATCATCGTGCTGTCGACCGGTTCGATCATCAACGGCGCGTTTGGTCTGTTGATCGTCGCCAACAGTGCCGTCGGCATCATTCAGGAACTGCGCGCCAAACGGACACTCGACAAGCTCGCGATTGTCGGTCAGACCCGGCCCCTGGTGCGGCGCGATGGTGTGGCGACGGCCCTGGCCCCCAACGATGTGGTTCTCGACGACATCATCGAGCTCGGGCCGGGCGACCAGATTGTGGTGGACGGCGAGGTCATCGAGGAGGCCGCACTCGAGATCGATGAGTCACTGCTCACCGGTGAGGCCGACGCCATCGACAAGACCATTGGTTCCCAGGTGCTTTCGGGCAGCTTCGTGGTGGCCGGAAGTGGTGCGTACCGCGCCACCAAGGTGGGGCGGGAGGCCTATGCGGCCAAGCTCGCCGAGGAGGCCTCCAAGTTCACCCTGGTGCACTCGGAGCTGCGCAACGGCATCAACAGGATCCTGCAGTTCATCACGTACCTGCTGCTGCCCGCGGGCGCGCTGATCATCTACACCCAGCTGTTCACCACCGACGAGAGCTGGCAGGAGTCGGTGCTGCGCATGGTGGGCGCCCTGGTCCCGATGGTGCCCGAGGGCTTGGTGCTGATGACGTCAATCGCCTTTGCGGTCGGTGTGATTCGGCTCGGGCGGCGCCAATGCCTGGTGCAGGAGCTGCCCGCGATCGAGGGGCTGGCCCGGGTCGACACGGTGTGTGCCGACAAGACCGGGACCCTCACCGAGAACGGGATGCGGCTCTCGGATGTGCGCATCGCCGGCGGCGGTGACGACGAGGACGCACTGGCGGTGCTGGCTCAGCTCGCGGCCGATGACCCGCGCCCCAATGCGAGCATTGCCGCCATCGCGGAGGCGTATGACACCCCACCAGGTTGGAAAACGACTGCGATCGCGCCGTTTTCGTCGGCCAAGAAGTGGAGCGGCGCCTCGTACGGGGAACACGGCAACTGGGTGATCGGAGCGCCCGATGTGCTTCTGGACCCCGCCGACCCCATCGCCACCACCGCCGAGGAGATCGGGTCCCGGGGTCTGCGGGTACTGCTGTTGGCCGCGGCGGAGCTACCGGTTGACGACCCCCACGCGCCCGGAGCGGTGACGCCGCGCGCGTTGGTGGTGCTGGAGCAGAAGATTCGCCCCGATGCCCGCGAGACGTTGGATTACTTTGCTTCCCAGCATGTCTCGATCAAGGTGATCTCGGGTGACAATGCGGTGTCGGTGAGTGCGGTGGCCCAGACACTGGGGCTCTCCGGCGCCGCCGTGGACGCGCGCACCCTGCCCACCGATACCGACAAGCTGGCCGACACGCTGGCCGATGCGACCACCTTTGGCCGGGTGCGTCCCGACCAAAAGCGGGCGATGGTCAAGGCTCTGCAATCGCATGGCCATACCGTCGCGATGACCGGTGATGGCGTCAACGATGTGCTGGCGCTCAAGGACGCCGATATCGGCGTGGCGATGGGTGCGGGCAGCTCGGCTTCGCGCGCAGTGGCTCAGATTGTGTTGTTGGACAACAAGTTCGCCACACTGCCCTACGTCGTCGCCGAGGGGCGGCGCGTCATCGGAAACATCGAACGGGTCTCCAACCTGTTCCTCACCAAGACGGTGTACTCGGTACTGCTGGCGCTGACGGTGGGGCTCGCGGGGCTGGGCTCGAAGATCTTCCACTACGGTGCGGTGCCGTTCCCGTTCCAGCCGATCCACGTCACCATCGCGGCGTGGTTCACCATCGGCATCCCGGCGTTCATCCTGTCGTTGGCGCCGAACAACGAACGTGCGCAGACAGGATTCGTGCGCCGCGTGATGTTGTCGGCGATCCCGTCGGGTCTCACGGTGGGCATCGCGACCTTCCTGTCGTACCTGTTGGCACGCCACATCCTGCACGTCACCGGCAACAGCACGCAGGCCTCCACCGCAGCGCTGCTCACCGAGCTGGTGGCGGCGGTGTGGGTGCTCGCGGTGGTGGCCCGTCCGTACCAGTGGTGGCGGGTGGTGTTGGTGGCGCTCTCGGGTCTGGGCTATGCGGTGATCTTCGCGATTCCGTTGGCGCGGAAGGCCTTCATGCTCGACCCCAGCAATCTGGCGGTCACCGGTCCCGCACTGGGCATCGGTATCGCGGCGGCCGCGGTGATCGAGGCGTTGTGGTGGCTGCAGGGCAAGTGGTCTGGTCGGCCCCGCCACTTCTGGGCCACCGAAGACGACTGATTTCTAGAAGCTGAACCGCATGATCCTGCCGATATCGCGCAGGGCGGGGATGTGGGAGATGGCCCTCATCTGGATGCGGCCCGACAGCGGCAGGTGCTCCTCGCCTGCCACATCGGTGCTCCGCAGGTCGTTGATGCAGCGCAGGCCGGGGTGCAGAGTCTCGATCTGCCCGGGGTCGTCGATACCCCAATGCAAGGTGGCCCCCGCGTTGCGTACCGCCGGCACCAGCTTCTGCAGCTTGATCCCGATGCTGCCATAGCAGTCGAAGGCCAATTGCCCGCTGGGGAACCGGCCGGTGATGCGCCGGATCAGGGACTGTCCCTCGGCCTCGGTCAGGTACATCGTCAAGCCCTCGAACACCGCCAGCGTGGGACGATCGGCCGGGATGGTTTCCAGCCATGCGTCGTCGGTGACCGAGCTTCCGATCATCCGATAGTCGCCATCGCGATCGGGGAGCAGCGCGCGCCGCAGCGCGATCACATCGGGGTAGTCGACATCGATCCAGCGCACCGTGTCGGGTGGGTTGATCCGGAAGACGCGGGTGTCCAGTCCGCAGGCCAGGTGCAGCACCGTCGCCTCGCGATGAGCGGCGAGAAAATCCGAGGTCCAGTCGTCGAGTTGGCGGGCACGTAATGCCACACCGATCGCCTGGGTGCCTTTGATCTTGGTTTTGGAGAAGTCGTAGTCGATGCGGGCAACGGCCTTGGCTGCGTAGTGGTCATGAAGAACCGAATTGGGGGATTTGGCGTCCTGCGCCCGGCCGTACAAGGTGGCCAGCATCGTCTCCGGGGCGCCGGTCAGCGTGATTTTCACTGGGTCCGTCACTCGACCCAACATACGCCGCCATCTCGTACTACAGTTGCGCCGTCCCACACGAAGGAGAACAAGCTCATGGCTGATTTCAAGGGCCTCATCGACAAGCTCAAGAGCCTGTTGGCGGGCAACAAAGACAAGGTCAACCAGGCCGTTGACAAGGTTGGCGACGCGATCGACTCCAAGACCGGCGGTAAGTACTCCGCGGTGGTCGACAAGGTTCAGGACGCCGCCAAGGGTGCGGTCGACAAGATCAACCCGGCCGAAGGCTCCGAATCCCCTAAGGACGGCGACGCTCAGTAGCCGACTGGCGTCGCTGCTGGCGGCGCTGGTGTTGGTCACGGCGGGGTGTGCGCGGGTTGAGGCGGAAGGTGTTGCACCGCAGCCTCCTTCGCCACCGCCGGGTGAAGTGCTATCCGATGCGCCGCTGTCGCTGGCCCCGGATCTAGATGCCATCGCCGATGGTCATCTCATCCGCTACATGTCGACCTCGGGTGCCACCGGTACGCCCACCGAGGTGACCGGTGTCGTCTTCTCGCCGAAAGGTGAACCACCGCAGACGGGTTGGCCCATCGTCTCGGTGGGTCACGGCACCACGGGCCTGGACGACGCATGTGCGGTTTCCCGCGCGCCCGATCTGCGGGGCTACATCTGGTTGGTGCGCAACCTCACCAAGCGCGGCTGGGTGGTGGCCATCACGGACTATGAGGGGCTGGGTGTGCCGGGCCCACATCCATATCTGGAACCGAGGTCGGAGGGGTTCAACGTCATCGACGCGGCGCGTGCCGCGGTATCGCTGATTCCCGGGGCCTCCACGAAGTGGGCGGCCATCGGCGCCTCCCAGGGCGGTCAGGCAACCTGGGCCGCCGCCGAGCTCGCGGGTGATTACGCCTCCGAACTGGAGTTCGTCGGGGCGGCCAATCTGTCACCGGCTGCCGATCTCACTGATATGGCGACGCACGTCGGTGATGGTCGATATGACTGGAGCCAGCTCTCGATGATGCCCACCCTGCTGACGGGGTTGTCGGTCACCGTCCCGGAGCTGAAACCGGAGAATTTTCTGCACGGTTCCTTCCAGGACAATCCCCATGACAAGGCACTGCTGCTGGGATGTCACAACGGGCTGGACCCCGCGCGAGCCGCGGCGATAGGTAGGTTGCGCGCCAAGGATTTTCATGGCACCACCCCGGAAGACGCCATCATTTTCGCGGCCGCGTTGAAGCGGATCGCGCTGCCACTGGGCCCGGCCTCCGGACCGATGTTCGTGTACGCAGGTGGAGCCGACAGGCTCATCGACGCACGGTGGATCCATGCGGCGGTGCGACGGGCCTGCGCGTTGGGGGACACGGTTCAAGAGGTGGTGTCGCCGGGTAAGGGGCATGTGGACCCCGAGGGGGAGCGGCTCGGGGTGCAATGGATTGCCGACCGGTTTGCCGGGCTCCCGGCGCCCAGTAACTGCTAGCTCTCCGTTCGTATCGCTCCGGTATCGTTTGCCCACGTGGCAGCCAAACTGAATTCCTCCATCGATGTGCCCCTCCCTCCCGAGGAGGCCTGGAAGCACGCCTCGGATCTGCGGCGTTTCGATGAATGGCTGAGCGTTCACACGGCATGGCGCAGCGCGTTGCCCGAGACCCTGGAAAAGGGCACGGTGATCGACTCGATCGTGTGCGTGAAGGGCATGTACAACCGGGTCAAATGGACGCTGCAGAAGTACGACCCGCCCACCGGCCTCTTCTTGGATGGGCAGGGCAGGGGCGGTGTCAAGGTCAAGCTCAGGGTGACGATCACCCCCAAGGGGGCTGGTTCGGTCGTGGACTTCAGCCTGCACCTGGGTGGGCCCGCGATGTTCGGTCCGATCGGCGCGGTGGTGGCCGCCGCACTGCGCAGTGATATCGATGCCTCACTGTCGAAATTCGTTCAAGTTTTTGCTTCTGTGTCATAGCTGTCATTTTTCGCGGTCTACCTGCGAAAATGTAAGCGACGGTTTGTGATTGGCTGAGCATCGAGTTCGTGTCGGTGGTTGGCAGGCTCCCGAATAAGGAGCAATATGGATATATGTCAATCACACGGAAGATCATCGGAACGGTGTTCGCTGCCGGTGCTGGCGCGGCTATTATCGCTGCCTCGCCTGCCACCGTGATGACCACCGGGGTGCCGACAACCACGTCCAACCAGGTCGTTCTTGCCGATCCCGGCGGCTCGGGCGGCGGTGACGCGGGTGGCGGCGGCGGTTGCTACAACGGCGTGTGCGGTGGCTGGAATCCAGGCCAGGGCGGCTGGGGTCACGGCTGCTACAACGGCGTCTGTGGCGGCTGGGACGGCCAGCGCGGCTGGGGCAACTAGGCCGCTCAGCGCACGAATCAGTCCGCGAGCGGCGTGAGTGCCTGCGCCAGGGCGTCATAGGCGTCGCGGCGCGCTGATCCGTTGCCGAGCAGGTGGTCCGGCAGGATCACCTCATCGACGCCGTCCTGCGCCCACGGTGCGATTTGCTCCGCGATACGTTCCGCGGTGCCGTACAACACCGGAATCGGTGATGCCGCAGCGGTTTCCGCGGCGCGGGCCTCGGACTGCGGGCCATCGGTGACGATGATGCGGGCCTGGGTGGAACGCCAAATGGTCGCCGGATCGCGGCCGATCTCCTCCGCGGCGGCGTCCAGACGGGCGGCGACTTCGCGGAAGGTGCCGGGCGCGGACCACTGATTCCATTCCTGCGCATACCGGGCGGTCAGGCCGAGCATCCGCGGCTGAGTCGCGCCGATCAGGATGGGTAGCGGCTGCTGCAGCGGCTTGGGTTCGCAAATGCCCTCTGTCAGCTGGTAGTGCTCGCCGTCCACCGTGCTGACGTGTTCGTTGAGTAGCCCGGTAATCACCTGCAGCCCTTCGGCAAATCGGTCGACTCGCGGTCCGGGCTTGCCGAGTTCGAGCCCGTAGCGCCGGTGCTCGTTTTCCTGCCAGCCCGCGCCCAGCCCGAGCGTGAAGCGCCCCTGACTCACGTGGTCGACAGTGGCTGCCCAGTTGGCAAGCACCGCCGGATGCCGGAAGGTCATCGACAGCACCAAGGGGGCCAGCCGGATTCGTGAGGTGGCCGCGGCGAGCGCCGCGAAGAGCGCGGTGGCCTCGTGGAAATCGGTGCGCTGCTCGGGGGTGTCGTCATGCGACATGAAGTGGTCGGCGGCGTAGAAGGCGCGCCAGGTCCCGTTGTCGGCGTATTGGGCGATATCGAGCAGATCTGCCCAGGACTGGTTGGTTTGTGCCCATATCGAGAAACGCATGACTTCGATCCTAGGGTCAGCGCACATATCGCCGTTATGGCGTACTACCCTCGCAGTGGTGGAGGAGCAACCAAGGGGCAGGCGGGCAGAGGTAGTCGCTGCCGCCATTGAAGTGGCGGGCACCATGGGTGTTGGCGGTCTCACCTATCGCTCGGTAGATGCGGCCGCTAACGTACCGAGCGGGACCACCTCGAATCATTTCCGTACGCGTGATGCCCTGCTGCTGGGGGTCATTGTTGAAATCGAGAAGCTCCGCCGGGCCTTTTGGCGGGCACTTGTCACCGAGGTCAACCCGACCACGATCGCCGACCTTGTCGGCATCGGCGCGGCCTATGCCAACGGTGCCGTCGGGGTGATGAGCACCCGCGTGCGGGCGTACATGGCACTTCTCATGGAAGGCTGGAGCCACCCCGAATTGCGGGAGCCGTTGCAGCGGGGCAGGGATGCGCAGATTCCCCGCACACTGCAGCTGATGCGCAAGGTGAACCCGAAAACTCCCGAGCTACATGCGGAGATTTTCCAGGACTACCTCACCGGCATCATCTACCAGCAGCTCGCCAACCCGGCGCCGGACTTCAATCCGCGCCCGGGGGTCGAGGCGCTGATCACCGCGCTGCTGCTGCCCCTGGAGCCGCGGGTAGCGCAGCAATAGGGTTCTCGCGCCAGTCGGTGTCGGTCACAATCCGGCGCGAAATACGTTCCAGCGCTGACTGAATCTGCTCCCGATCTGCGCGGTCTTCGAAATCTGGTGTACGGGAAAGTCGTTCGATCAAATACTGGTTGATCGCCTCGCTGATCTTGTCGACTTCCTCCCGGCCCGTGTCGGTGAGCCAGATGTGGTCGTCGGTGCGCAACGCGTGGCCGTTTTCGACGAGTTGATTGAAGGCAGGGTCGATGACCTCTGCTGGTATGCGGTACCACTGTGCGATTCGGGACACCTCGGCCGAACCCGTGGCTCGGAGAAAACGGTTGGCTTGCACCAGGGCCCACAGCGGGGCGATGGGCATGGCGACACCTGCCTGCTCACGCAGCTTGCGCAGGCCCACGTGCGGGAATCCGCGCATGGCGTTGCTGATCGCGATTTCCAGCAGCTTGTCCGGGGAGATGTTGTTGGGCATGCCGAAGCCCTCGCCGAGGTCGGTGGCCAGTGACGAGTCCGTCCCGCGGAGGGGAACCTCCTTGAGGAACAGCGCGAGTACGAACCCGACTACGGCAACCGGTGCGGCACAAAGGAATACCATGTCCAACGAATCGGCATAGGCGTGAATGACGGGCACTGCTGCCTCGTGTGGCAGTGCATGCAGTGCCTGCGGCGATTGAGTGGCCTCGGGTGAGGCGTTCACCGGGCTCAGTTCGCGCGCCAGGAAGTTCGAGAACAACGAGCCGAATATGGCCGCACCGAAGGAGCTGCCGATGGTGCGGAAGAACGTCACCCCGGATGTCGCGACTCCCAGATCGTCGAACCGGGCCGTGTTCTGCACGATGAGCGTGAGCACCTGCATCGAGGCGCCGATGCCCACGCCCAGGATGAGCAGGTACAGCGACTGCAGGATGAATGGCGTCGAGGCGTCCATCCTGGACAGCAAGACCAGCGCGATGGCCATGATGGCGGTGCCGGCCACCGGGTAGCGCTTGTACTTGCCCGTGCGTCCCACCAGGGTGCCGGTGGCGGTGGACGTGATGAGCATGCCCGCCACCATGGGCAGCGTGCGCATACCCGAGACGGTGGCCGAGACGCCGTTGACGAACTGCATGAACGTCGGCAGATAGGTCATCACCCCGAGCATGGCGAAGCCGACGACGAAGCTCAGCACGCAGCAGATCGTGAAGACCGGGTCGCGGAACAGTCGCGGCGGCAGAATCGGTTCGGACGCTCGGGATTCCACCCAGACGAACAGGACGATGGCGGCGATCGAGCCGACGAACAGTCCGGTGATCATCGGTGAGGACCACGGATAGGTGGTGCCGCCCCAGCTGGTCGCCAGCGTGAGTGCCGAGGCGCCCAGCCCGATGAGGACGATGCCCCAGTAGTCGATGACGGGGCGTGCGGCCTTGGCCAGTGCCGGGATGGCGCCGGCCGCCACCGCGATCACCACGACCGAGATGGGCAGGTTGATGTAGAAGGCCCAGCGCCAGCCCAGATGGTCGGTGAACAGTCCGCCCAGCAGCGGGCCGATCACGGTGGTCACTCCGAAGACCGCACCCAGCATGCCCTGATAGCGGCCGCGTTCGCGCATGGGGATGATCTCGCCGATGAGGGCCGTCGCCGTCACCATGAGCCCGCCGGAACCGAGGCCCTGGATCGCGCGCGCACCGACCAACATCGCCATCGATCCGGCCATACCGCAGAGCAGCGATCCGGCCGCGAAGATCACGATGCAGGTCATGAAGACGGTCCGTCGTCCGAAGAGGTCACCGAACTTGCCCATCACCGCGGTGGCCACCGTGGAGGCCAGTAGGTAACTGGTGACCACCCAGGACTGGTGTCCGGCATCGCCGAGGTCGGCGACGACGGTCGGTAGGGCGGTGGCGACAATGGTGCTGTCCAGTGCGGCGAGCAACATTCCCAGCACCACGGCGACAAAGACGAGATTGCGGCGCTGCAGGCTGATCATGGAGCTCGCAGCTTCCTGATCGACTGTCGTGGGCTCAGGTGACTGCTTCTGGCTTTCGGCTGGCATGACTTACCCATGCTAAAGGTATGTGGATTCGCGCATCATGAACTCACGTTGCCGGCACACAAACGGACAGGAACCCGATGACGAGCGAACGCCTTCCCACGGACCAATTTCCCGGATTTCTGGGGATCGAGTCCGTGTCGTACGCGGACAGCACGGTGACCGCCCAGCTCCCGATCCGTCCGGAACTCTTCGCCCCGAACGGGTTCGTGCACGCCGCCGCCATCGTGGGGCTCGCGGACACGTTGTGCGGCTACGGGTGCTTGGCTTCCTTGCCGGAGGGGGCGACCGGATTCACCACCGTCGAGCTGAAGACGAACTTCCTGGGCGCCGCGCGCGAGGGCACGCTCACCGGAACCGCGGTCGCGGTCCATCGCGGACGTTCCACGCAGCTGTGGGATGCGACGGTGACGTCCGATGACGGGCGCACTGTAGCGCTGTTCCGGTGCACCCAACTGGTGCTTTGGCCGCGAGGCTGATGGCCGGTGTTCCCGCTTCTGACCTGGGTGTAACGTACGTCACAGAGCTCACATCGATGATCGACAGGAGCAGGTAATGACGAAGCACGCGGCACCCGGAACTGAGGGCAGTGCAGTCACTTTCGCGCCCCGGTACGAGAACTTCATCGGCGGGGAATGGGTGGCCCCAGCGGAGGGGCAGTACTTCGACAACGTCTCACCGATCGACGGCAAGGTGTTCACACAGGTCGCTCGCGGCACCGCTCCGGACATCGAGAAGGCCCTGGATGCCGCCCACGCCGCGGCCGAGGCATGGGGCAATACCTCACCGGCCGAACGGTCGAACACCCTGCTGAGGATTGCCGACCGGATCGAGCAGAACATCGAGCGGCTTGCGGTCTCCGAAACCTGGGATAACGGTAAGCCGATCAGGGAAAGCCTCAACGCGGATATCCCGCTGGCAATCGATCACTTCCGTTATTTCGCCGGGGTGCTCCGCGCCCAGGAAGGATCGATCTCCGAGATCGACCACGACACCGTCGCCTACCACTTCCACGAACCGCTCGGCGTTGTGGGACAGATCATCCCGTGGAACTTCCCGCTGCTGATGGCCGTCTGGAAGCTGGCGCCGGCGCTGGCGGCGGGCAACTGTGTGGTGCTCAAGCCCGCGGAGCAGACCCCCGCCTCGATCCTGGTGCTGATGGAACTGATCGCCGATCTGCTCCCGCCGGGAATCATCAATGTGGTCAACGGTTTTGGTGTGGAGGCGGGTAAGCCGCTGGCCTCCAGCCCGCGGATCGCCAAGATCGCGTTCACCGGTGAGACCACCACCGGACGCCTCATCATGCAGTACGCGACCGAGAACATCATTCCCGTCACCTTGGAACTCGGCGGTAAGAGCCCCAACATCTTCATGCCCGACGTGATGGCCGCCGACGACGCCTTCCTGGACAAGGCACTTGAGGGTTTCACCATGTTCGCGCTCAATCAGGGCGAGGTGTGCACCTGTCCCTCGCGTGCGCTGGTGCACTCGTCCATCTACGACGAGTTCATCGCCCGCGCGATCACGCGTGTGGAGGCGATCGTGGGCGGCGACCCGCTCGACGAGGACACCATGATCGGTGCGCAGGCGAGTAACGACCAGTACGAAAAGATCCTGTCCTACATCGATATTGGGCGGCAAGAGGGTGCGCAGGTGCTCACCGGCGGGGACGCCCGGAAGGTCGCCGAGTATCCCAACGGTGCCTACATTCAGCCGACGGTGTTCGCGGGCACCAACAACATGCGAATCTTCCAGGAGGAGATCTTCGGGCCGGTGTTGTCCGTGGCGAAGTTCGACTCGTTGGACGAGGCATTGAAGATCGCCAACGACACCCTGTACGGCCTTGGTGCCGGGGTGTGGTCGCGCGATATGACCAACGCCTATCGGCTTGGCCGGGGTATCAAGGCGGGGCGGGTATGGACCAACTGCTACCACCAGTACCCGGCGCACGCGGCGTTCGGCGGATACAAGAAGTCCGGCATCGGGCGTGAAAACCACAAGATGATGCTCGATCACTACCAACAGACCAAGAACCTCTTGGTGAGCTACTCACCCGATGCCGCAGGGTTCTTCTGATGCGGATTCGCCCGAACAAGGCCAGACCCTGATCAATCGCGTGGAACTCACCCCGGCGGCCGCGGAGTTGTTGGCTTCGCTGGTGGGTAAACACGGTCCTGTGATGTTCCACCAGTCCGGCGGCTGCTGTGATGGCAGCGCGCCAATGTGTTACCCGCGCGGGGAGTTCCGGGTGGGCGCAGCCGATGTGCTGCTTGGCGAAGTTAGCGGGGACACTCCGTTCTGGATGAGCGCCGACCAGTTCGAGTACTGGTCACATACACATCTCACCATAGATGTGGTGCCTGGTCGTGGGTCTGGCTTTTCGCTGGAGGCGCCCGAGGGAGTGCGGTTTCTGATCCGGTCGCGGTTGTTCACCGATGACGAGGTGCTGGCGCTGGCAGATCGGCCGGTGCGGACCGGCGCCGACGGCTGAGCCCGCCGCGCGGCTTTCGTGTTGAGCCCGGGCAGGGGAGGTAGTAGTTTGCTCTTGTCGGAGTCGGTCTGGTTGGCCGTGGGGAGTGTTGTTGATGCACGTCGGTATTCGAGCTACCGCGGTTGCCGCGGTGTGCAGTCTTTGCGTAGGCGCAGGCGTGGACCTGCGATCCGCTCGGTCGACCCTTCCCGTAACACCCACGGTAACAACACGTTCCGTGACGAACCGGGCGGTCTCTCTGACGGCGTTCTCTGATTTGCTGGCTGCGGCCGCGCCGCAGAATGATGCTGCACCGCAATCGAATTCGGCGGATAGTGGGGTAGCGACCAGCAGTGACCTCATTGGCACCGTCGCCAAGCTGCTCGCGACACCAAATCTCGCGCGGGCCAGCGTGTCTCCGGAGATCAATCCTGTCGCCGCTGCTGCCGATCCTCCGGTGGATCAGCCCGTGGATCCGCCGGTAGACCAGCCCACAAACCCGCCCGCGGCCGACGATCCGGCGCCACCTACCAATTTCCCGGGGCCGCGTCCGACATTCGGCACTCCGTCCTACTTCGCGCAGTTGGCCTTTGCGGTGTTCCACGTTGTGGCATTGCCGATCACGGTGCCTGTGCAGTTCTTCCTCGGCAGCGCCGAGGGTGTGCCGACGGTGATTGCCGCGGCCATCAACGATCTGTCGGGCCTGTTGGGGCAGATACCAGGCCTGTCGCCGCAGCAACCCGCGGCATCGCAGCTGCAGGAGAAGGCCGCGGCGGCTTCCGCGGAGGGTTCTTCGCCGCTGCAGAAATCGGCGGCAACGGACACCGACCCGCCGACCACGCCCGAGCCGGATCCCCTGCCGACCAACTTCCCAGGACCGCGGCCGGCGTTCGGTACGCCGTCTTACTTCGCGCAGTTGGCGTTCGCGGTACTGCACGTTCTTGCCCTGCCGATCACGGTGCCGGTGCAGGCGATCATCGGTAAGACCGAGGGTGTGCCGTCGGTGATCGTCGCCGCGATCAATGACTTGTCGAGTCTGCTGGGACAGGTGCCGAAGCCGTCGGTACCCGCGCCCGACACCAAGACCACGCCGGAGGACTCCGCGTCGCAGCAGGCCGATAAGGCTGCCACCAAGGTGGATTCCGCATCCGAGAAGTCTGCGGCCGCCAAGCCGGAAGCGGATGCGAAGACCTCGAAGATCGAGCGCAACGAGCACGAGGGCAAGAACACGGACAAGGCTTCTGATAAGCCCTCCGATACGCCTTCGGATAAGACTGCCGAGACGCCCAAGACCGAGCATGAGACCAAGCCCGCCGAGGTGCCCGCCGAAGCGCCGAAGGCGGATCCGACGAAAGTTGTGGAGCCGAAGGTAGATCCGACCAAGGCCGTCGAGGCCAAGGTTGATCAGAAGGTGGATCCGGCGAAGGCTGTCGAGCCCAAGGTCGCCGAGCCCAAGGTTGATCCGGCGAAGGCCGTCGAGGCCACAAAACCTGAGCCTGCGAAACCCGCCGATGCCAAACCGGAGACGAAACCGCAACCGGCTAAGCCCGAATCCGCGGGGCCGGTCAAGGTCACCCGGGACAGCCTGAAGTCGACGCCTGGTGAGACCGGTACCACCGGAGGCACCAAGAAGACCGAGGGGTCCAAGGGAGCCGAGACGGACAGCAAGGCCCCCGCGACATCCACGGACACCAAGGTGCATGAAGGACTGAAGTCTTCCGTGGGCACCAAGACCGATAAACCGGCGGACAAGCCATCGACGGAGAAGTCGTCGACCGACAAGGGCGCATCCTCATCGGAGGGGAGTTCGCATTCCTCCGAAGGGAAGTCGCACAGCTCCGAAGGAAAGTCTCACTCAGGCTCTAAGGACTGAGGCTCTCAGGACTGACGATGATGGTCAGGGTGTCGCCGTCGCGCTCGATATGAAGTCCCGCGCGACGGGCCACCGTGGCCACCGCCGCGGCATCGTTGGGTTCGGCCCGGCTCCCGGCGAGAATACGTGCCAGTTTTCCCTTGTGCGCCTTGTTGAAATGGGTGATCACCGTGCGACGACCGTCGGGATGCTCGGTGAGGCAGTCCACGGTGACCGCGTGGGGTAACCGCCCCAATCCAGCATAGGAACCCGATCGCAGGTCGACCACCAGTTCGTCGGCCGCCAGCTCAGCTAGCGCAGGTTCCAGGACCGGCCTCCAGCGCGCGGCCAGTGTCGGCTTTCCGGGCAGCTTGGATGACGCCGACAGCCGATAGGCGGGAACCGGGTCGTCGGCGCGCAACAGCCCGAACAGCGCGGAGCCCACGGCGAGGCGCTCGCGCGCACGGGTCGCGGAGGCGCCCCGCAGCGATGTCACATCCAGGGCGTCGTACAGCACACCCGTGTACCGCTGCAAGGCAGGCATAGTGGGGGACACACGCAGTTCGGCGTTGCGCTGGATCTCGGCGTCCTGGGATACCGAGATGCCCAGCGCCTTCCTGCACGCGCCAGGGTCGGCCGCGAGGGCGATGAGCTCGTCGACAAGTGCTTCGCGTACCGGGTTCAGCGATGGCGTTGCCAGCTCGTCCAGGCGCAGGGGTGCGCCATTCCCGCCTTCGCGTTTGGTCTCCGAGGGTGGCAGCAGCACGATCACGCCAGAGACCGTAGCGAACTGGCTTCCTTCCGGTCGCGGAGAGGTGGCCAAACCGCGCGCGATGAGTTTTCACGTCGTCGGCGGTCGGTACCTATGAATGCCCCTTCCAGTTTCAAGGAGACCTCATGTCCACTCGTGAAGAAACCCCACTCGGAGCTCCGGCGTGGATCGACCTCGCCTCATCGGACCTTGAGAAGTCGAAGGCGTTCTACGGCGCGCTGTTCGGCTGGACCCTGCAGGAGGCCGGCCCCGAGTACGGCGGATATGTCAACGCGCACAAGG
Organism: Mycobacteroides franklinii; assembly: GCF_001853795.1. Taxonomy (NCBI): domain Bacteria; kingdom Bacillati; phylum Actinomycetota; class Actinomycetes; order Mycobacteriales; family Mycobacteriaceae; genus Mycobacteroides; species Mycobacteroides franklinii. Next base: position 1,005,997 of record NZ_MLIK01000004.1, on the reverse strand, counting down.
ACGGTAAGGCCGTCGCGGGAATGATCGCCAACAACCCTGAATGGAATGCCCCCGACGCATGGACGACCTACTTCGCCACCGCCGACATCAACGTCACCCTGCAAAAGGCAGTGGACAACGGTGGCACCAACTGCCTACCCCCGATGGAAGTTCCGCAGCTCGGATACATGGGACTTTTCGGGGATCCCTCGGGCGCGGTAGTAGGACTATGGCAACCATTGGCCCACAAGGGTTTCCAACGTGTCGGGGAGGCCGGTGCGCCGGTATGGCATGAACTGAACACCCGTGAATACGACAAGGCCGTCGACTTCTACACCAAGGTGCTCGGGTGGAACACCAAGGTAGAAGGTGATTCCGCCGATTTTCGGTATGCGTGCGCTCAGCATGACGGTGAGCCGATCGCGGGCGTCAACGACGCGACGGTCGGACAGTGGGCGCTCCCCGAGGCTGTGCCCGCGCATTGGGCCGTGTACTTCGGTACCAACGACACCGATGCCAGCGTCGCCAAGGTCACCGAGCTTGGCGGGGTGGTGCTGACCCCCGCGCAGGACACCCCATATGGCCGGATGGCGCTGGTGCAAGACACCACCGGCGGCACTTTCTGGCTGTGCTCTGTCTCCTGATTCCGGCTGGGGCATCCCGTCTTCGCTACAGATCCTCGAAGGTCGGGATGCCCCACTCCTCGTGCCCGCCCCCGTGCAAGAGGGCGGCGCGGGTGACCGATCGGGTGCCGAACCTGTCGCGTAGCTCGTCCAGCGTGCTGTCGAGTACCCGCGCATGCTGTTCCGAACCCGCAAACGGCAGTTCCAATTGCGCTGCGCCGCAAGGGTCAAAATTGGATACGGAGAACCCGATGAGGGTGATGCCCTGTTCGTTGATGAGCGGAGCGGCCTCCTCGACAAGCTGCCGGGCCACCGCCAGGAGTCGTTCGGTGGACGTTGTGGGCCGAGGCACGGTACGTGAGCGTGTGGCGCGGGTGTAGTCGTGAAACCGCAGCCGGAGAACCACCGTTCGGCAGCTACGGCCCGTGTCACGCATGCGGCGGGCAATACGTTCGATGAGTTGTGTTGCGATGGCGTCGATCTCACCGGGAGTGCGGCGGTGACGGCCGAGAGCGCACTGGGCGCCGATGGAACGCCGTCGCCGTCCCCCCTGAACCTGGCGTGGATCCACATTATGTGCAAGGCAATGTAATTGGTGGCCCATGGCGCGGCCCACCATCGACGCCAGGGTGGACTCACCGAGATCGGCGACGTCTGCGACGGTACGGATTCCGTACACCCGCAGTTTCTGGGCGGTGACGGTGCCGACACCCCACAGCGCCTGCACCGGCAGTGGGCGCAGGAACGACAGCTCCTCGTGCGGCTCCACCACCAGCAGTCCGTCGGGCTTGCCCTGGCGGCTTGCCACCTTGGCCAGGAACTTGGTGCGGGCGACACCGACGGTGATCGGTAGCCCGGTGCGACGCCGTACCTCGATGCGCAATGTTGCCGCGATATCGCGCGGAGTTCCCGAAATTCGTTGCAGACCGGAGACGTCCAGGAATGCTTCGTCGATGGACAACGGTTCGACCAGGGGCGTCGTGTCCCGGAAGACTTCGAACACCGACTTGCTCGCGGCGCTGTAGGCGTCGAAACGCGGTGGCACCACGACGGCGTGTGGGCATAGCCGCAGTGCCTGCCTACCCCCCATGGCGGTACGCACCCCGAGATGCTTAGCTTCGTAGCTGGCGGCCAGTACGACGCCGCCTCCAACGATCACCGGGCGGCCGCGCAGCGCCGGTTCATCGCGTTGCTCGACGGAGGCGTAGAACGAGTCCAGATCCGCGTGCAGGATGCTGGCTGTCCCGGTCATGAACAGATGCTCGCACCGGGGTCCGACAGCCATATCGGGTTGATATACCCAACCCCCAGTTGATTCGGAGAATCGCAGGGCAATCCTTGGTGGACCCTGGGCGATATTTGATTTACGGCTAGGAAAACTATCGAATCCGTGGTCGGCGGCATGGTGCAGTGTGCCCTACGTTTATTCCGAGTTCTCCAGGTTCCTTCCAGCCTGTCCACATTCTTTGCCCAGAAGGGGTGGTTCACGTGCGCGTTCGTCTTCGTGCCACGGTTGCCGCGACGGTTTGCAGTGTCTGCATAGCCGCGACGGCTTCTGTTCCTACGATCCAAGCTCCGATCGCCAGTCCGGAGCAACACAAGACCGTTTCGACCCAGGCCTATGTCCTGACGTCGAACGACGGCACGCTGGCTCCAGCCAGCAGCGTTGGCTCACTGGCCACGTTGCCGGGCGTACAAGGTCCGGCCGCAACGCCGTTGGCCGCCGCTGCGACTCCGGCGCCGAGTTTGTTCACGGCGATTCAGCCGGTTTTCACGGTGTTGGGTGGGGCGTTGACGCTTCCGTTCAACATTCCGTTCTGGTTCATCACGGGCCAGTTGAACGCCGCTGCCAATCAGACGGCCATTAACAACTTCGTGACGGCTATCGGTCAGCTGCCCGGTGTGCCGGCCGCGGTGCTGTCCTATCTGGCAGGTATTCCGTCGCAGACGCTGCCGACGATCCCGTCGATTCCGGGGTTGACGTCCGCGGCGGCCACTACGCCGACGGTCAAGACGGCTGCGTTGGCCACTCCTGCAGCTGCGACTCCGGCGCCGAGTTTGTTCACGGCGATTCAGCCGGTTTTCACGGTGTTGGGTGGGGCGTTGACGCTTCCGTTCAACATTCCGTTCTGGTTTGTCACAGGTCAGTTGAACGCCGCTGCCAATCAGACGGCCATTAACAACTTCGTGACGGCTATCGGTCAGCTGCCCGGTGTGCCGGCCGCGGTGTTGTCGTATCTGGCAGGTATTCCGTCGCAGACGCTGCCGACGATCCCGTCGATTCCGGGGTTGACGTCCGCGGCGGCCACTACGCCGACGGTCAAGACGGCTGCGTTGGCCACTCCTGCAGCTGCGACTCCGGCGCCGAGTTTGTTCACGGCGATTCAGCCGGTTTTCACGGTGTTGGGTGGGGCGTTGACGCTTCCGTTCAACGTTCCCTTCTGGTACGCGACAGGTCAGTTGAACGCCGCTGCCAATCAGACGGCCATTAACAACTTCGTGACGGCCATCGGTCAGCTGCCCGGTGTGCCGGCCGCGGTGTTGTCGTATCTGCAGGGCATCACGTCGCAGACCGCGCCGACCATCCCGACCATTCCGGGTCTCTCATCCCTGGTTACGCCGTCGGCATCGTTGATCTCGCCAACGTCGAAGCTGACCGCCAACGCCGTGACGCTTCAGGCCGACGCCGCGAAGACTGAGGTCACCAAGGACGCCGCGAAGACCGGCACCGTCGAGGACACGGCGAAGTCTGCGACCCCCGCGGAGCAGGTCAAGGTGGCGACTCCGGCGGATCCCGCCAAGTCTGTCGAGGCGGCCACTCCGGCAGGGCCGGTCAAGGTGACGGCTCCGGCGGATCCCGCCAAGCCCGCAACCTCGGCCGATCCGGTCAAGGTGGCGACTCCGGCCGATCCGGCCAAGTCCGCGACCCCGGCAGAAGCTGCCAAGCCGGCGACTCCGGCCGAAGCCGCGACCCCGGCCGAGCCGGCGAAGGCTGCGACTCCTGCTGACGCGGCTAAGCCCGCCGACGCCGCGAAGCCGGCGGATGCTGCCAAGCCCGCAGAGCCGAAGGTGAATCTGCCGAAGGTCAAGCTGCCCACTCCGGTCACCAAGATCGGAGAGGTCAGTGGCGGGGTCACGCCGAAGGCCGATGACTCGGCGAAGGCGGACAAGAGCGAGAAGGCTGACGCCAAGGCCGCTACCCCGAAGAAGTCTGAAAACGAGTCTTCAACTGCGAAGAAGCCCGAAAGCGCTGCGCCGTCCAACGCGAAGCCGGAGTCCGGTTCGAGTTCGTCGTCGAGCGACTCGCACTCCGGTGCGTCGAACGGCTCCTCCAGCGGATCCTCCAGCAGTTCGTCCGGCGGTTCCTCGAGCGGTTCCTCGCACAGCGACTCGCACAAGGCATCGTGAATTAGTCCCCGGCAGCAAGCACAAAGGTCCCCGCGCCCGACACGGCGCGGGGACCTGCTTGTAAGCGGCACTGACATAAGTCAACATCATTGACATGGAAATCGACGGCACCGCGAGCTTGGGGTACTTGCTGACCCGTACCGCGACATCACTTCGGGGCAAGGTCGCGGCCCGCTTGGAGCCGAGCGGCCTCAGCCTGCCCGAGTACATCTGCATGCAGATCTTGCGTACCTACCCCGGCATGTCCAACTCCGAGCTGGCCAGGCAAGCGATGGTTACCCGGCAGGCGATGAACGCGGTGCTACACCGGCTGGAGGAAGAGGGCCTCATCAGCCGTCCGGAGAGTGCGGACCACGGTCGGTCGCTGCCCGCCCGTCTGACCCGGCGCGGTAGCGCCCAGCTGGATAAGGCGGCAGAGGCGGTCACCGCGGGCGAGAACGAGGTCATGGAGAAACTGACGGCCGACGAGCGGCGCGCGTTGAAGGCCATGCTGGCCAAGTGTGTTCCGAGCCAGCTGCCATGAGAAGGGTCGGATGGCTGATCGCGTTCACCGGCTTGGTGATGGCGTTCAGCGTCTGGCTTCCGTGGCTGCGAACCTCGGCCAGCGGTGGGGGCAGAGCCAACGCGATCGGCGGCGCCACCGGATCGGTGGTTCTACCGTCGGGATTCGGTGCGGGACAGATGATCTTGCTGGTTTCCGCACTGCTGGTGGTGGCCGGATGCATGGTGGGGCAGCACATCCTGCACCGCATCGCGCCCGTCGCCGCCGGTGTGTTGGCGCTCGCGCTGATGGGGCTGGAACTGCTGTACTACCGCACCAACATCAAGCCACCGATCGTGACCGGGTACGGCTTCTGGGTTGCGATCTCCGCGTCGGCTATCGCCGTCGCGCTGGCCATCGTGGCGCTGTTGTCGCGACCCCAGTTCGGGGGCACTCGCCCACGAGGCTCATCCCAATCCGGCAAGTAGCAGCGGCACGATCGAGCTGTACATGCCGTTCTTGATGGTGCCCAGTGTGTCGCGGTTCTTACCTACCAGAGGCTCAACGAATCCCTTTGCGGTACTGAGCACCTCGGCCTCGGGGACCGCCGCCTCGACGATCAGCAGTCGGACGCAGTCGTCGCCGCCGTAGCGCTGACCGCTCGGCATGGTGGCCGACGCGGCCTGCGGGGTCATCCGGCCCTGACACAAAGCGGCCATGCCCGGCGTGAAGGGCAGCCCGACGTTCACCTCGGGTAGGCAGAAGAACCCGCGGTCGGCACGCATCACCCGGTAGTCGCAGCTGAGGGCGACCATGGCCCCGGCGCCGTAGGCGTGTCCGTTCACGGCGGCCACGGTGGGCACCGGCAGCGTGAGCAGCCGCACGAAGATCTTCTGAACCTCGGTGATGTACCAGCCGAGCTTGTCGGGGTTGGCGCCCAGATAGTCGACGTCCAGCCCGTTGGAGAAGAACTTTCCGCTACCGGTCACGATGAGAGCGGTGGGTTCTTCGTCGGCCAGCACCTCATCGATCCGCGCGTTGACCTCGTCGATGAAGGGCAGGGTGAACCGGTTCTCGTCGGTACCGAGCGTAAGAGTGGCGATGGCGCCGTCGCGCGTGAGAACTGCAGACATGTTGTTACCTCAACTGTTCGAGAGCTGTCGCTACTTGCTCGGGGATGGGGACGGGTGTGCGGGCATCGGAGTCCACGTAGACATGGACGAACCGGCCCAGGGCGCGGGGGGTCTCCTCGACAACGCCGTCGACGACCGTGAACACCGCGAGTTTGTAGATGACACTGCTGCGGCCTCGGTGCTCCAGGGCCAGGCCGATGGACAGCTCATCGGGAAAGGACACCTCTGCCAAGTATTTGCATGAGGTTTCGGCCACGACGCCGATGGCGGGCAGGTCGCGAATATCGCATCCGGCGGCCTCCATCAGCCAGCCGTTGACGGCGGTATCGAACCAGGCGTAGTAGACGACATTGTTGACATGCCCGTAGACATCGTTATCGGCCCAACGGGTTTGGTGCCGACGGTGCACCGGGAAGTCGGCCTTGGTGGGCAGCTCCGGTTTGGTCATGGGCGCAGCACCTGACGCACCGCGAGTCCGTCGGCCAGTGCGTCCAGTGCGATGTTGATGTCATCGAGGGGCAGCTCTCCGGACTTCAGCTTTTCCACCGGCAACCGTCCGACGCGCCACAAAGCCAGCATGGCCGGGATGTCCTGCTGCGGCTGCGCCGACCCCATGTACGAGCCCAGGATGCTGCGGCCCTCGGCGACGATATTCAATGCGGGCAGGGTGATTCGTGCGTCGGGGTGTGGCAGGCCCACCGAGACGGTGCCACCGCCGCGGCCGGTGAGCGCGTACGCCTGCTCCAGTACGGCGGCCGAGCCGACCACCTCGAACACCCAGTCGTGACCGCCGGGGGCCTCATCGGGTGCGCAGGCGCTGGTGGCGCCGAGTTCAAGGGCAAGTTCGCGTTTGGCGGGCACCGGGTCGATGGCCAGTACCTCACCCGCGCCGGCGGCGGCCGCCGACATCACGACGGCCAGCCCGACGCCACCCAATCCGAAGACCGCGACCGAGTCTCCCGGGCGCACGGAGGCGGTGTGGGTGACGGCTCCGAAACCGGTCAGCATGGCGCAGCCAAAGAGAGCCGCCGTGTCCAGGGGAACGTTCTTGTCGATGACGACTACCGAATTACGGTCCACCACAGCATGATCGGCGAAACCTGAGACACCCAGGTGGTGACGTACCTCGGTGCCGTCCAGATCGTGCAGGCGGGTGCCGCCGCGGATCAGGTCGCCGAGACCGTTCGCCGCCGCGGCGTCCGGGCACAGCGCGGGCCGACCCGAGGAGCAGTATCGGCAGGCGCCGCAGCTGGGCACATAGACCAGCACCACGTGATCGCCGGGGGAGACGTCGCGAACACCGGGGCCCACTGCGGCGATGACACCGGCCGCCTCGTGGCCGAGTGCCATGGGCACCGGGCGAATCCGGTTCCCATCGACCACCGACAGATCCGAGTGACACAGCCCCGCGGCCTCGATCCGGACCAGTACCTCGCCGGGGCCCGGCGGGTCGAGTTCGAGTTCAACGACTTTCAACGGCTGAGTGTCGCGGTACGGCCGCTCGATCGGCGCCGCGTGCAGCACCGCACTACGAATTCGCACAGACCCCTCCGTAAATCGCATTGAGCCAGACGTGGAGCAGCGTATCGACCACCTTGTGGTCGTCGACCGCGGGCTGCTGCCCGGTGAAGGTGGCTCGCATCATCGCCTGGTTGATGAGGTTGAGTGCGATGGCGATATCGCGCGCGGCAATCGTCGTCGGCGCGGCGCCGCGGGTGCGTTCGGCCTCGATGCCCAGTGTCGTGTTGGAGACCCAGTTCTCGGTCACCTCGGACCAGCGTTGATCCAGTTCAGGGCTTGTTCCTTGCATGCTGGACAACGCGACGGTGAGGGCCCGGTGGGAGCCGAAGGCGTCAAAGTAGGCCTTGATCACGGCACGCCAGTACTCGGCCGGGCTTGTCATGGCCGCGGGGTTGATGCCGGCGACGTTGGCGTCGGCCTCTTCGATGATCCGCTCGGCCAACGTCAGTAGTACGGCCTCTTTGGAGGAGAAATAGAAGTAGAACGTGGGGCGCGAGATGCCGGCTCCACGCGCCAGATCATCGACGGAGATATCCGTCAGTGGGCGTTGCCCGAGCAGTTCCTCGGTGTTGGTCAGGATGGCCTGTATCCGCTCGTCCCCGGAGGGACGCGTGGTTTTGCGGCCTCTCGTTGCTGGCTTTGTCACGTCTACCTGCGCATTCTATAAATCTATCGACACACTGTTGACTTTCTCGACACTGCGTCGATAGCCTAGCTCTCATGACCGAACATGTCGACATTGTCATCGTGGGCGCCGGAATCTCGGGGATCGGCATGGCCTGCCATGTCGCCCGCGACCTGCCGGGCAAGGACCTCGTAGTGCTGGAGGCGCGCGAGCGTATCGGCGGTACCTGGGATCTGTTCCGTTACCCGGGCATCCGTTCCGACTCTGACATGTTCACCCTGGGCTTCAATTTCCGTCCGTGGACGAGCACCAAGGGCATCGCCGACGGAACCTCCATTCGCGAGTACGTCACCGACACTGCCCGCGAGTTCGGCGTGGACAAGAAGATCCGGTTCGGTCACAAGGTCGTCGGCGCCGAGTGGTCCTCCGAGCAGGGGCTCTGGACGGTTCGGGCAGAGCATGAGGGCGAGATCGTCGAGTTCACCACGCGGTTCTTCCTCGCGTGCACCGGCTACTACAACTACGACAAAGGCTTCACGCCGGAGTTCGAGGGTGTCGAGGACTTCACCGGCCAGGTGATCCATCCACAGCATTGGCCCGAGGACCTGGACTACGCCGGCAAGAAGGTCGTTGTGATCGGCAGTGGGGCGACAGCCATGACGCTGGTTCCCGCGATGGCCGGAACCGCGGGGCACGTCACCATGCTGCAGCGTTCACCCACCTATGTGGTGTCGCTGCCCTCTACCGACGCGCTTGCCGTGGCGCTGCAGGGCAAGCTGCCCGCATCGATCGCGTACCCGATCGTGAAGTGGAAGAACCAGATGGTCAGCTTCATCAGCTACCAGACCAGCCGCCGCGACCCGGAGCGCATGAAGGGGATCCTGCGCGCGCTGCTGAAGCGCCAGCTGCCCGATTTTGACCTGGACAAGCACTTCACCCCGAAGTACAACCCGTGGGATCAGCGGTTGTGCGTGGTGCCGGATTCGGATCTGTTCCGCGCCCTACGCAAGGGCACTGCCTCCATAGCCACCGACCGCATCGCGCGGTTCACGCCCAAGGGCATCCTGCTGGAGTCGGGTGAGGAACTCGAGGCCGATATCATCGTGACCGCAACGGGTTTGAATGTTCAGCTGGCCGGTGGGCTCAAGCCTGTGGTGGACGGTGTGCAGGTGAACCCCGCGGATTCGGTGAGCTACAAGGGTTTGATGCTGACCGGTCTGCCGAACTTCATCTTCACCTTCGGGTACACCAACGCCTCGTGGACCCTGCGTGCGGACCTGGTGTCGCAGTACGCCTGCCGCCTGCTCAAGTACATGGACAAAGAGGGCCAGACGGTCGTGTGGCCGGTCGAGCCCCCGACCAGCGAGCGACTGCCGTTCTTGGAGGACTTGGTCTCCGGGTATGTCACCCGCGCGGAGAGTGCGGTGCCGCACCAGGTGCCGCTGGCTCCATGGCGCTCGTACCAGAACTACTTCCGTGAGCTGCCCGTGCTCAAGTACGGGAAGGTCGCCGATAAGGGTGTGCGTTTCAGCAGGGTGAAGTCGTCGCACGGGGAGCCCGTTGCAGTAGGCAGGTAACTCTCTGGGAAATGGCCGGGTGCAGTCAGCGCCCGGCCATTTTTCATAGGTGGATAAGGCTTTCAGGGATCTCGCGAACGGATGGGGTAGAGGTCGATCGGCAGCTGACTCGGAATCAACCCAGTGCAGGCTCGGTATCCGGGGTCGAGGGTCGCGCGCGGATCAGCACGGACAGAACGGCTGCAACGAAGACGATGACGGCGCTGCAGACGAATGCAGTGTGAATGCCGTCAGCGGATGCCGCGACAGTATCGGCTCCGATGGCCGACGCCGAGGCTGAGCGAACCGTCATGACGGTCACGAACAACGAGGTTCCGGCGGCGCCGGCCAATTGCTGCACAGTGCTGACGATCGCGCTGCCGTGGGGATAGAGCTCCTGTGGCAACGAACCGAGGGCCGAGGTGAGTAACGGCGTGAATGCGAGCCCGAACCCGAGGCACAACAGGACATGTGCGACAACAACCCAATCGATCAGGGTGGAGGCGTCAAAGGAAGTCATCACCACCAACGCCAGGGCGGAGACGACCATGCCTGGGATCACTAAGGGGCGTGGGCCGAATCGGTCAAACAACGAACCGACACCGGGCGCAATCAGGCCCATGAACAGGCCACCCGGAAGCAGCGTGAGACCGGCCTGCAGCGTGCTGAGCCCGAGGACGTTCTGAATGTAGAGCGGCAACAGGATGAGCGTTCCAAACAGACCCGCGTTCATGATGAAGACGAGGACGAGGGCGGTGATGAACGGGCGCGAACGGAAGGTCCGCAGGTCGAGCAGCGCTCGGTCGTGCTGCTGGAGCTGCAGTTGGCGCAGAACGAATCCCACGAGCGACACCGAACCAAGAAAAAGCGGAACCCACACGGGAACGATGGCGTTTCCGTTCACTGATTCCCCGACGCTGCTGAGCCCGAATATCAACCCACCGAAGGCGGACGCGGACAACACCACCGATAGTGCATCGAACCGGACAGCCTGCGGTTCGATCACGTTCTGAATCCAGATGGCCCCGAGCCCGAGTGCTACCAGCGCGATGGGCAGCACGAGTAGGAACATCCAACGCCAGTCCAGGGCCGAGAGGATCAGACCGGACAGGGTGGGTCCGACCGCTGGTGCCACCGAAAGCACGATCGTTATCACGCCCATCATGCGGCCGCGGCGGGCGGGCGCGACCACGTTGAGCACCGTCGTCATGAGCAGCGGGATCATGATCGCGGTCCCGCAAGCCTGGACGATCCGGCCGGGCATTAGCAGTCCGAAGCTGGAAGCCGTTGCGGCGATCAGAGTTCCAGCAGAAAACAGGCCCATTGCAGTGAAGAACACGGCGCGGAGCGTGAAGCGCTCGAGCAGGTATCCGGTCACAGGGACAACCACCGCCATGGTGAGCATAAACCCGGTGGTCAGCCACTGCGCCGTACTCGCCGTGATTGCCAGGTCGATCATCAACTGCGGCAGTGCAACTCCCATGATGGTCTCGTTCAACGTGACAACGAACGCGGCACCCACGAGCAGTGCGATAAGTGGGCCGCCCCGTTTGGTGGCGCTCGCCGGGGCGGCGAACTGCGACTGTTCGGTCACTGAATTCCTTCTGGTCGAGGCGCGGAGTGGGCTTTAGTTGGTTGCGTAGGTTGACTGGACGAATCCTCGGCCAGCGTTGCGGTGGTGCGATGTTCGAGCTCGACGTCTTGATCGACGTGTCACCCGAACGGCGCTGCACCCAAGGGTTCACCTGCTGGCCAAACACAACCCGGGTCTTTCGCCTGTTCACCGACTCGCTGGAATGGTGTGTGCGCGCCGTCCTCAAAGGCGACTCGCGGGAGGGCATATCGTGCGTAGCAGCACACCTCGAGCTCGCGCCCCGAGGGTGCGGTGTCCACCGCGTTCCCGACGTGGATGAATCCGGCTCGGGTCAAGACCTGTTGGGACGAGATGTTCTCGATTGCGGTGCGAGCGGTGAGGCGGGCGAGGCCGCTGCGGGAGACGAATTCGGCAGCCAGTTCCATTGCCGCAGTGGCAAAGCCGGAGCCACGGCACTCGGGATGGAGCCAGAACCCGACCTCGGCAGAGTCCTCTGTGACACCAAATAACACTAGGCTGCCGGCGAACTCGTCAGCGGCTGCATTTGCGATGGCGAGGATGGCCAAGTCGCCACGGTCCAACCCAGGCTCCGCGTGTTCCTCGATCATCATCCGGACCGAGGCAGGGGTGTAGTCGGATTCAGGGAGATGCCCGAATGCTTGCACATCTGCATCCGCGGTTCCCTCGGCAAAAGCGGTGGCATCAGCCGGTTGCAACGGGCGCAGGCGCACGCGGTCGTTGAGGAGCGGAAGCAGAGAAGAATCGAGCATGCCACTAAACTAACATAGTTCGGATAGTCTGGTGGAATGAGTTACTGGTCGCACCGCAAACCCATCCGTCGGACCCGTGCCGTCGATGTGAGCTCCGCCGCGCAAGCAGCCGTCGACCTGCTTGATGAAGGTGGACTCCGCGGCCTTACCGTGCGCGCTGTCGCGGCACGTATCGGTGTCGCCCCGCCAAGTCTGTACTCGCGAGTGGAGTCGGTCGACGACCTCTTCGACCTTGCGCTCGACCATGCCCTTGGCGGCGATCCGGACATCTCTAGCGCGGTCGTCGACGCAGAACTGCGGGACCTGATGGTCGCGTACTACCGGCACCTTTTGCGTCACCGGTGGGCGTGCCAGGTCGTCGCGATGAGGGCACCCCGCGGACCCAACTACCTTCGACTATCCGAACGCATATGTGTCCTGCTCGAAGAAGCCGGAACGCCCGACCCTCTCAGCGTGGCCTACGCGTTGTCGAACTATGTCATTGGCAGTGCCGTCACCGTCTTCGTAGCGGACAGCGAACGCGCCACGCCCATCGACCCCGAAATCGCGCCCGTCTATGCCCGCCTTCACAATTGCCATGACGTAGACCCTGAATCCATCCTGACAACCGGCCTCGCTGTGCTGCACGCGCGCGCGAGCGACGATGACGAAGGGTCGTGACAAGCTCAGGTGCCGACGGAAGCTCTCGCGGACGAGATTCTCCGGCAGAACGTCACCACCGCACCTACGCGAGATTTGTCAGGCACGTTCTAGCCGTGTGCTGACCGCTCCCCGCCGGTTGGGGATTCGAGCTGTGGATACGCTGGCGGGGCTGGGTCGATCACTTCTCCTCCGGCTCCTGCCGCAGGTCCTGCTGGCGGATTTCCAGTGGGGCTCTCCAACCCGCCAGGCGCGGTCACGCCGCCGATAAACATGTGTGGTGTGGCTCCGAGGGTGCTCATATCTGCTGGCGGGACAACTCCGCCTTGAATTCCGTAGCGCATGTTTGCGTTGGACAGTATCTGGGCCTGGTTGACCAGTTGGGGGCCGGGTTTGGTTCCAGGCATTGATGTGCTCGTCTGCGAAGGATCGGCAGATACCCCACCGATGTTTACCCCTCGGGTATCGGAAGACGCTGGGGGAAGGGTGGTTTGGAATCCGTATCCCATCCAATATGCCCCAGGGCTAGGCATGGCCGGGCTGCCCGGGATAAATGGTATGCCTGGCGGCTCGGCTCGCGCGGTCAGGTCCCCGATGGGTGTCAACGCCAAAGCGGCTGAGCTGACAGCGCCGAGTCGCCTAAGGACTTTCTTCATCGCGTGCATCGATCCTCTCGCTTCGGGAACCTAGATCTTGATGGGGTCGCCGTAGATGGCGAACGAGGTGTGGCCCACGTCGGTGGAGACGCGCAGGTATGCGTACGAGCGGATGGTGACATCGCCGCCGCACGCGTCGGCCTTGACATGGAGATTGTCTATGCTGAGATTGGCCATGCCGCCTGAGCTCATCGCCATGTTGGTCATCGGGAGATCGACGATGACACCTGGCTGGACGACTGTCTGCACGAAACCCGCAGCGCCTACTGATATTCCAGGGCTAAAGGTTGGCGCGCCGCCTCCGCCGAAGCCGCCACCCAGTGATCCTCCGCCACCAACAGTTCCACCAATGTTGAGTCCCGCCGAGACGTCAGATTGACACCCCAACTGATACCCGAGGATGAACAGGCTGTCGACGACGGGGTTTGAGCCGCCCGTTGCAGTTGCAGTCGCGGTGGCTGTGACGAATGCTTCCCGCGAGTTGGAAGCTGCAGCGAGGTTGGGAACCGAATTTACGACCTCGTCGTGGATTCGAATCTTGAAGTGCCATCCGTCAATTGAAACTTTCTCATAGGATTGCGCTGTCATGGACACGGGCTCCGAGTGGGCTAGCGGATTGTGTAGAATAAGTATAGGCACAGCGGCAAGAGTGATAAACGCGCTTCGTTTGAATTTCATGATGTGCCTTTCATTTACGGCTCAATGAAGGGGATTTGTCTCGCGAGTGCTGATGCCAGGCCACCAATGAATGGTGGCTGTTTGTTTGGTGTTGGGCTGTGAAAACTGACATCATCTGAGTGCCGAAATATTTTGATTTAAAGGAATTTTCTCGTGGCGCACGTGGAATGGCGGAAGTTTCTGCGTAGATGATCGTGGCATAGGTTGGATCTGAAATGAATTGGCTAGAACCGTTTCTCGGCGAGCCAATTGGCGATCTGCTGAGCCGACAACGACACTCCGGAAGGCTCGCCAGGCGTGAGTGATGCGCCAAAGTGTGTGCCGCGGAGCCGAATATGCGTCTTGTCTGTGGCGCCGAGTGCAGCAAACATCGCGCTTGCCTCTACCGGGGTGCACGCTTGGTCGCCAGTGAGTTCGATAAACAAAGTCGGTGCGTGGACATACGGAGCCGACCGGGCGAAGTCGGCGTTGGTGCTTAGGCCGGACCATGTGGATAACCATGCGTCCGCCGTAGTAATTCGGGCGAAACCGTTCAGTCCATAGTTCGTCAGGTCTGGGCGTACACCAAACAATGATCCGTAGGGGCGGTCGTTGGGGTCGATCGTTGGGTCGACGCACGCTAGGTCCGCGTCCGTGCGGTAGACGACAAGGAGCCGAGGTGCTATCGCGCGGCGGCGACTTGCGACAGGGTCTTGTTCAGCCCCTGCTGAGTTTCGATCCGTGAGGATCATGTGCGCCTGCGTGTCGATGTGCGCGATGCGATCTTGTTGAGCCCGTCGGTAGCGTTCGACGAATTCTGCGCGGAACTTGGAGGGTTGCGGCGGAACGGCAAAACCGTTCTCGGGACGATATGGATCGAGTTCGGGGATTACGGACAAGGGGTCTGCTTCGTCCGCCACCGAAGGGTCGATCGTCTTCATTAGCAATGCTCCCTGGCCGCGGTGTGGAGCGAGGAAGATTGCTGCGTCGGGCACGGGCATAGTGGCTACGGCCAACTGTGTGGGCCGTCCGGCCGGCGTCTTTGAGATCCGGTCTTCGGGGTTGAGTGCGGCCTGGTGGTGATAGAACGCAAAAAGCGAACCCCCGCCGGAGTGCCCGAGCGTGATTACTCGGGGGAAGCCGGCCAGTCGGAGGAACACCTGGCCGGCCGCGATGTCCAGCAGCGCTTGTTCGTGGACCAGGGTGATGTCGTTGTTGACGGAGCGTGTTCCCTGCGTCCAGACGGCATAGCCCCTTGCCAGCAGTTCGCCGATGATCGGATGGTGCGTGAGATCCTGTCTCGGATGAGCCAGACAGATAACGTCATTGGCTCCGTCCGTGGTGTGTAGCAGTCCGGTTATCTGCTGGCCATCTTCGGTGCGTAGCTGGTGTACCGATGTATGTGTTTTGTCGGGTAGCAGGCTATCCCGCTTCAGGCGTAGTACCTGGCCTCGGGTGGTGGTCATCGTGGCACCACCACCAACGCGTCGGAATCCCACTGGGAAATACGAGAGTTGAGTGTGCCTGCGACGCACGAATACCAGACGGCATGGCGGCATTTCGTAGCGCGGCGGTCGATGGTGAGGGCGTCGGTCAGCTCGAGCACGACGTACGGACCAATGCGATTTGTCTGGATCTGACCGGTTGAAGCCGCCGTCTCCACGATCGCGTCGTTTTCGGGGACGTCCAAGACCAATAGCGCACTCATTGTGGTGTCACACTTTCTAGCCGAGGCGACCAGTGTGGCGCACGTCTGACGATGAGCTCAGCCTTGCGGTCGAGTAGCGCGGCCATCGTAGGTCTGCCTGCTGCGATGACGTCGAGTAGCGCTTCGATGGTTAGACCGGCATCGAGGTCTTCTTGGGGGGTAACCGGGCGCAGGGCTCGGGTGAATTCGATGAGGTAGCCGTTCGGATCATGGGTGTAGATCGATTCGATCGTTTCGTGTTGAAGACGAAGCTCACATGGCCACGCACTCGCATCTAGGCGTCGTTGGTACTCGGTGAGTTCTTCGTCTCCTGCCACGTGGATGGCAAGATGACGGGACCGGACGAAGAAGAGTGGCACGTCATTGTTGTGAGTGGTGTACGCGTCGCCAAGCGGGCCACGTTCAAATGGCTCAAGTCCAAAGTAGTAGAAGAACGCCAGACGGTCCCCCCGACCGATGTCGAAGAAGAAATGTAGAAAGTCGGGATGTTTCTCTGGGCCCCAACCTGCGGCGCAAATCGAATGCACTACAGGGAAACCCAGTACGTCGCGGTAAAATTGAACTGTCCCTGTCGGGTCAAATGTCGGGTAGGCGACATGATCGACACCGTCGGCAAGATGTCCGTTGATTGGCATGGTCACGTCCTCTCAGACAGTGTGATGGTGGCTTGAGTGGCGAGCAGTTGTCCGGCACCGGGTATCACCGGTGGCAGTGCTAGGCCGCGAAGAATGCTGAATGCTCCTGCGGTGGCAGCGGATATCACGGGGAGCGCGAACTCAGCCTCGGCCTGCTCGATGATCGAAAGCGACGGCATCTGGACGCAGGCGGAAATCACCAGGCAATCCGCTGACGACAGGTCGAGTGACCGCGCTGCCGCCAGCACTCGGTCCCCGGGTATGTGGGCCACCTCGCAGTTATCGGCGACTTCCATTGCGGACCAACCGACTACGTCGAATCCTTCTGCACGAAGGTATTCCACAACCAGCTCGGCGAGCGGGCGCATGTATGGGGTAACGACTGCGATCCGTTTGGACCTCAGGGCATGAAGGGCTTCAACAAGTGCGCCCGCGCTCGATCGGATCAGTGCGGCAGAACCTCCAGTTGCGAGTTGTTCCGCGATCAGCTGTTCCACGCGACGATGTTCACCAGCTCCGGCGGCCATAAGCGCAACCAGGCAGGCGTACAAAATAACGTCAGGATCGGCGTCCGCAACTTCCATCACGCAACGTTCCCGCTGTGTGTTCATTGCTGCGAGCTCCTCCGGTGACACGGTATGCATTCGCATCCGGCTTGCATGGAAAGTGAAGTCACCCGTCGCATGCCGTCCGAGCAGGGCCGGAATCTCGTTCTCTACGGTCACATTTGAGCTTGGTACGACTAGCCCGATTCGGTAGGCCATTTCTTCGAGCTCCTTAAATTGACGTTGGCGTTGATTATTAGACGCATACGATGGCCTGTCAAGCGTTTGGGTGAAACCGGCGACTCGCTTGACTATCTGACTTCTACGTCGAATACTGGACGCGCATGTAATCAAAAGTTTCGGGCTCGGTGGAGGAGAATCGCAGAGTGCAGACAAAGCCGTGGGGCAGTCGCGTTGTCCCATACCCCCAGGCCAGTATTGAGCGATACGTCAGAACGGGCTCCTGGAGCGAGCTGCCGACCGCTGAGCGGTTTCATCAAGTGGCGCTTGAATTTCCTCGGCACGTCGCAGTGGTTGACCAACAGGGCGCGACGACGTATGGCGAGCTTGATCGCCGTACGGACCAGATTGCAGCGGCTCTGATCGATTTGGGGATAAAGCCGTACGACTCCGCGATTTTCCAGGTAACCAATCGGATGGCGGCGGTGCTGGCGTGGTACGGGTTCCTCAAAGCGGGTGCAATCCCAGTAGCCACGCTGGCCTCTCATCGTGAACATGAGATCGGCTACATAAGTAGGAAAGTGGGTGCAACGGCGCATCTTGTTGACTCGGATTTGCCTAAGTTCGATCTAGTTGAGTTCGCGAAGAAGCAGTCCGCCGGCCATCCCTCGATGGGACTTGTCCTGACTATCGGGTCCCGTGCGGTGAGAGGGGTGGAGCGCATCGAGGAACTGGGATCAGGGTATGACCCGGTTGCCGCCCGGATGAAGGTCGCTGTGGTTCAGGCACTGCTATTGCCTTCGGATGTAGCCGTGTTTCAGCTCTCCGGTGGCACCACGGGCGTGCCGAAGGTAATTCCACGTCTGCATGCCGAGTACTGGAACAACGCGCTTTGGTATGCCCAGCGATTGGGCCGGACCGAGCGTACGCGAGTCGCATACCTTGCGCCTCTTGTGCATAACGCGGGAGTCTTGTGTGGCTTGCACGGCGCTCATGCCGTGGGGGCGCGCCTGGTGCTGCCTCCACTCGAGCCAGGCCCTGCTATGAAGTTCATGGCCGCGGAACAGGTGGACGATGTCTTGTTTGGCCCGAGCTCATTTCAATGGCCGGAGCATCCTGAGTATGCGGAGATGGCGCGCTGCCTGAGCTCGGTTGTGTTGTCCGGGACGAAGGTCCCCGGCGCAGTGTTCGATAGGGTACAGCAGATGGGCGGGCGCGTCGGTCAGTTGTTCGGTATGGCCGAAGGGCTCTGTGCGGCAACCGCTCCGGATACTCCTGAATCAATTCGTCGTGATCATGTGGGATTTCCCCTGGCTGAGGAGGACGAGATGCGGATCGTGGATCCGGCCTCCGGTGAGGAGGTTCCGGACGGGCAGATTGGTGAGCTGACGTGTCGTGGTCCTTATACGATTCCCGGCTACTTTGATGCGGCGGATCGTAATCAGCAGGCGTTCACTGATGATGGCTTTTACCGGACAGGGGATTTGGCGAAAGTCGACATGATCGATGGGCGTCGCTATTTGTCCATCGAGGGGCGAATCAAGGACGTAATCAATCGAGGTGGTGAGAAGATCAATGCCGAAGAAGTGGAGCTTTTACTGCTGCGACACCCGGCGATCTCCAGCGCGGCCGTCGTGGCGATGCCGGATCTGCGGCTCGGTGAACGTAGCTGTGCCTACATCGTTACGGGGGATGCCGCGTTGACGTTGGTTGACGTGCAGGAGCACTTCAACTCAATCGGCGTTGCGAAGTTCAAGTGGCCCGAGCGGGTCGAGTGTGTCGATGCGCTGCCGCAGACTTATGTAGGCAAGATTGATAAAAAGGCTCTACGGGAACGAATCTCGGCAGCCATGACCACGGATGTTGAGGCTGAAGGCCGGCGATGATCCGCCGGTGCAGTCGAAATGAGTTACGCGATAGTCGCACCGTAGTTTGGCAGCCCGACATCGTGCCTACGCAAGTATTGGAGAGATTTGTGACACAACCAAATAGGCGTCAGATCATCGTTGGCGTGTCCGCAGCAGCGCTGGCGGTGGCCGCGGGCACTATGGCTGCGTGCTCGTCCTCGGGCGATACGCGCGAGGACGGTGCGGATGGTCAGGCGCCGCCTTTGCCGACCGGTCTCAAAAATGACCTGATGAGGCTGACTGATTCGAAACATATCCTGGGGTGCAGTGTTTCAGCCGTCACTCGTGAGGGCACGGTGTATGTCGACGCGTGGGGTGAGGCGAAGGCGGGGCAACCGATGACGGCGCTGAGCACCATCAACATTGGCTCAGTAAGTAAGACGATTACGGCAACTGCCGTGCTGCAATTGGTGGCGGCGGGACGCATCGGCCTCGATACAGATGTGAACGATGTTCTCGCGGAGAGCAAGGCTTACGGCCCGAGGAGTGTACGCAGCCCCTATTACCCTGATACCTCTATCACCGTCCGGTACTTGCTGGCTCACCTGACGCCGCTGACCACCGGTCCGGAACTGGGTCCTTATGGATATGCTCCTCGCACCGGCCCCGCGCCCGATTCGGGTGAGCTAGGTAGATGGCTGCATGACTTTCTAACGCCCGTACCGCGTGGGTGGACGTACAGCCGTGAAGAGAACTTCACGAAATCGAAGCCCGGACAAGTGCATATGTACTCTGACATCGGGTTTGATTTGGCGGGTTTTCTCGTACACGCAGTGACGGGCCAGCCTTTCGCCGATTACTGCCGCGAGCATGTTTTGCAGCCGGCAGGAATGGTCAATTCTGATTTCGATCGTGATCGAATCCCGGACGGACGGCGGGCATATCCACATGCCTGGTTTGAGAATGGGGTGAAGAAGGGCATGTGGCTCGATTACCGCAACCTGATACCTGCGGGAATTGCCGATGACTACACGGGTCATGCCGAATACTCGCCGTATGCAAGCTGTCTGACACCCGATGGCGGTCTGCGGTCCAACTCGCTTGACTTGGCGCGGTGGGCCCGAGTGTGGCTGGGTAACGGCGTGTTGGATGGTGTTGAGGTGCTTCCGCGCGCCCAGGCGTCGGCGGCGTTGGCGGACCAGGTCTCCCCAGAGATCATGGCGTCGTCGGAGGCTCCTCTGCCGTTCATCTCTCAGGGGTACGCGTGGCACAGACTGCGAGGGGATGCTGATGGGCAGTGGCAACATGCCGGCAGTGAGGTAGGTACTGCTTCGTACGTCAAGATCGACACAGCGCGTGGGGTTGGGGCGGCCATTGTGATGAACACTGAGGTCGCGATTGACGGTGATCCCCGGCCTCAGATGCTGCAACAGCTGATGGACGCAGCTGCCGCGCATTGATTGTTCGAGGTCACCGGTCCTTTATCAGGCCCTCCAGTAGATCCAGGTCTTGCCTTAATAGCGCGATGGCATTTTCAGGTCGATCAGCTTTGATGCTCCGCTTCGACCTGAGGGTCAGGGAGCGTACCGCCATATCCGCGAATTGAGTTGCGGTGTCTTCATCGTCGGGCTTGTTTCCGGGGCCATACCACCAGGCGATCCAGTTGGTCATGCCAATGATTCCGAGAGCCGCAGTGCGAGCATCGACCGGTCTGAATTCCCCGGCACCGATCCCGTCCTGGATTACGGCGGTGAATTCGCTCAGTACTCGCCGACGGCCCTTGTCGTAGAAGCGCGAGATCTCAGGGGGTAGTTCACCTTCTGAGCGAATCAGTAGCCGAAACCGTGCGGGGTCACGCGCCATTCGTAGTGCACTGTCATGCACCATGGCATGAAGGCGTTCCGTCGCGCTTCTGTTCGAATCCGCACTTATCTTGTGCAGCTCGTCGGCGATACCGGCGGTGTTTTGGTCGACCAGCTTGGCAAGTAGGTCGTCCTTGCTGCTCACATAGTGATACAGCGCGGGCCTGGTCAGCCCGGCAGCCTTCGCAATGTCCTGCAATGTGGTCGCAGCGAATCCGCGCTCGGAGAACAGAGCGGTAGCGTGATCGAGGATCTGATTCTCTACTAGTTCGCGACGGGAATTACTCCGCGTCGCCCCAGTTTGGCCGCGTCCGCGGGAACCCGTGCGATCGGTGGTCATAGCCGTAGCCTATGCGCAATGAGCGGGTGGTTACCACGTTCGCTGGTTTCAATGGCGACGTCGATTCTTCCGCTGGCAAGCGCGGCGACCAAGTCGGCGCGCAGTGATGACGGCGCGCTGACCGCCACCATCTTGGTGGTCTGGCGCCGGATATCGTCTCCGATCTCAAGTCGGTCTAGCACGTCGGCGCGCTCGTCGGACCCGTGGAGCCACACCGCTCCACGGCTGTCGAGGCCTGCGCGATGGATATAGTCGCGTCGGTTGTCGGCCCACAGTCCTCCGGAAGACACCGAAAGTGCAAGCGCTGCAACGGTGCCGATATTGGGTTCTTGGCGCGCATCAATGCTGAAGAAGGCGTCTACATCGGTGAACTGCGGACCACACCCAAACCGTCTAGTGGGTGAATGCATCGCGCGATGATGTAGCGGGCGTCCGAGTACCCAGTCACAGGTATCTGCGTGCGAGACGTTGTGGGTGGCGGTGTCTGCATATTGTGCCAATGCGCGCCGCGCAATCTCGGGTGTTGACGTGAGGAAGCGGTCGAGGGACACTTTCCCGGCGCGGGTCATGTAGGCAAGCATTAGTCGCTCTATTGGCATGTCAATCCGCTCGGGAAAAGTCTCCCACCATAATTCGCTTCTGCGGGCGACGTCCTGAAGGTCGGAGACATGTCGGCGTCGGCTGTCGACGTAGTCCCTCAGCGCTTCCGGAAGTGATGTTGCGCGAGCGAGACTGAGGTCCAGCGCGATGGCATCCTCCATCGCAAGTTTGGTTCCGGATCCGATCGAGTAGTGCGCGGTATGCGCAGCATCGCCCAGCAATACTACGTTTTGGTGGTGCCAGGTCTTACACCGGACGGTACGAAACCTTAGCCAGCGGGTCCGATTTCCTACTAGAGACCGCCCGCCGAGGACCTCGCTGAACACTTCCTGCAGGTATGTGAGAGAGCGCTCGTCACTGTCTTGTGGTTCGTCAAATGAGCTGACGGAATCCAAGCCTGCTGTACGCCAGGTATTTTCGTCTGTCTCGATTAGGAACGTGCTTGCGTCGTTCGCGTAGGGGTACGCGTGGACGACGAAGGTTCCGGCGCTCGTGGTGCGTGGCTCGAACACTGCGTGTTCGAGCGCGAAATCGGTGCCGCACCAGAGATACAGTCCGCTGCTGGTTCTCACGTCCGCGCCGAACTCTGATGCGTATCTTTCGCGAGTGGCGCTACTGACGCCGTCGGCGGCGACAATCAAGTCGGCATCTACCTTGTCTGCTAGAACGCGATCGCCAAAATGCAGTCGAACTCCGACCTTTGCAGCCTGGTCCCGCAGCACGCGTAGCAGTTCTGAACGCCCGATGGCGATGGTGCTGAAGTCAGCGAACCTGACGGTATGGGTGCCGGTGCTCATAGCGGCGTCATGTCGCCTACCGACCTTCTCGATAGTTTCAACGGTATCGGGGTCTGCCGTACTTAGGTTCCGCTGTGCTCCTGCCGGTAGCCCGACCCCAAAGCCGAATGTCTCGTCGGGCGAATTCTGTTCATAGACGTCTACTTCCGCGTGTGGGTGGCGGATTTTGAGCAAGCGACCGGCGAACAGTCCGCCGGGTCCGCCGCCGAGGATTGCGATCCGGCTGAGTTTCACTGTGTTGCCCCTACCCATCGTGAATTGACTTGTGTGTCGATTATTCGACGTTTTCGATCAAGATCAAATCTAGGCCCTGTTGACTATTTTGTCGCGCACGTCCAATAATTGACGTACAGGTCACAGCAAGGAGGCATCATGACTATCCCCACAGAGGCAGCGTCGGAGGACGAAGTCGATCGTGCTGCGCAGGTTGTCGACTGGGACAACAGATATGTCATGCATGCGCACCGATGGCCAGGAGGTGGCTCGCTCGGTACTGCGGTCGCGGCGAAAGGTGTATGGCTGACTTTGGATGACGGCACCAAACTTCTTGACCTGCACGGTCAATACATGTCGATGGGCGTTGGGCACAACCATCCTCGAGTGCGGGCGGCACTGCACAAGGCGGTGGACGGTCTCGGTTACTGCGTCGAGCTCTTTGCGCATGAGAACAAGGGGCGGGCTGCCAAGCTACTCATCGAGGACACGATGGAAGGCTCAGACTGGGCAGGCAGGGTGCGGTTTGTTGCCAGCGGCAGTGAGGCTGTGGAGGCAGCTCTCATGGTCGCGCGGATCTATACCGGTCGGCAGGTCGTAGTCACTCGCCAGCTTGCGCAACATGGTTGGACTGCAGGTGCCGCGACGGTGTCGACGTCGGCGATCAACCGCGGCGACTACTTTGACTTGCCTACGGGACAGGTGCGTAATGCCACCGTGCAGCACGCGCCCATCGCGCCGGCGCCGTTCTGTGCGGCCTGTCCGCTGGGTCAGACTCCCGGAACATGTGGCGACTCCGATGGCACGCTGGCTTGCGTGCGGGAAACCGAGCGCACGATCAGGTCTGTTGGCGTGCACAACGTGGCGGCATTCATCACCGAGCTTTACAACGGTGCCGGTGCTTACATCGTGCCACCTCAATATCCCCGTCAGATACGGGAGATGACCGAACGCCTGGGGATCTTGTGGATCGATGACGAAGTGGTTGCGGGGGTCGGGCGCACCGGGAAGTGGTGGGCCTTCCAACACTACGGCGTTACTCCGGACATCGTGGTCGCCGGGAAGGGTCTATCAAGTTCTGCAGCGCCTGTCGGTGCCTGCATCGTCAGTCGCACCATTTCAGATTTCTTCGACACTGGAGTCTGGACCGCTGCAGGCAGTTTCCATGGTCACCCTCTGTCGGTCGCCGCTGTCGCGGCGACATTGGAGGCGATCATCGAAGAGAACCTTGTGGACCGTGCCGCCACTCTCGGCGAGTACGTACGTGCCAGGCTGAGCGAGATGATGGACAAGCACCCAAGTTTCGACTCATTTGAAGGGCGTGGGCTCGGATGGATACTCAATTTCGTCAACCCGGAGTCGAATCGTCAATGGACACCTTCTGATCGGTGGTACGACATTACGGCTGATGGTGAAACCTTCAAGCCGTCCGAGTTTCTCACCGAAGCGTGTGCGGCGCGAGGTGTGCTGCTGTTTCCGTTCTTGCCCAACAGCATGCATCTTGGTCCGGCACTGACGATTACGAAAGAAGAGATGGATATCGGATTGAACGCGCTCGACGACGCGCTGAGTGAGCTGGATACCTGGGCTGGAAGGACGACCGATGGCTGCGCAGGATGATCGGGGATATTCACCGGTGGTACGTGTCGGCGACCATGCATGGGCTTCAGGCGTGGTCGCGTTGGATGATTCGGGGGAAGTAGTTGGCGGCTCTGATACTTACGCTCAGGCCATCGCCGTGTTCGAAGGCGTCGACAACGCACTGAGCGCCGTGAGATTGTCGATCAAGGATGTTGTGCAGACTCGAATATTTCTTGCCCCAGAAGCGGAATGGTCGGGAGCAGCACGTGCGTTTAAAGAGGTATTCGCCACGATTCTTCCTGCAGCGACGATGGTACGGGTTCACTCACTGGCACTCCCGGAACTGCAGATCGAGGTCGAGGTAACTGCAGTCGATCGCGGATAGCCCGCTACGGATCGAGGATCTCCCAGGCGTAGTCCAAGAGGTGAATCTCGAGGTCTGATGGTCTTTCGCGCGCAGGGTGTTTGAAGAGTCCATTGCATTATGCAGGTAATTGCCTGCATAATGATTGGGTGTCTCCATCCGATCCGGATCCTGCTCTCGAGGATGTCTTCAAGGCTCTCGCCGATTCCACTCGGCGTGTGCTGCTGGATCGGCTGCATGAACACAACGGTCAGACCCTGAGTCAGCTGTGCGACGGCGTCGGAATGGCGCGACAGTCAGTGACTCAACATCTAGGTGTACTCGAATCTGCCAACCTGATCAGCACCGTGCGGCGCGGCCGGGAGAAGCTGCACTATCTCAATCCGGTTCCGCTGCATGAGATTCAGGAACGGTGGATCGACAAGTTCGAGCGCCCGCGGCTGCGGGCGCTCAGTGCGATCAAGCGGAGAGCTGAGGAGTCAAACATGTCTCAACCAACTTTCGTCTACACCACCTACATCAACAGCACTCCGGAGAAGGTCTGGCAGGCCATCACGGATCCCGAGCTCAGTGGCCAGTATTGGGGACATGCGAATGTTTCTGACTGGCAACAGGGTTCACGCTGGGAGCATCAGCGAGTGGATGGCTCCGGCATCGCCGATGTGGTGGGCACGGTGGTGGAGGTGGATCCGCCACGCAAACTCGTGACCACGTGGGCCGACCCGGCGGGTGGTGCCGACGGTCCCACCTCCACCGTCACTTTCCTGATTCAGCCGTACCAAGACATCGTGCGGTTGACGGTCACGCATGCCGATCTCGCGAGCCCCACCGAGTACGCACAGGCCAGCGGGGGATGGGCGGCGGTACTGTCAAACCTCAAGTCCTTCTTGGAGACTGGCACCCCGCTGCCGACGGAGCCGTGGATCCAGCCCAGCTGATCCTTACCCGCCCACCGAGATCGGTCCGGTCGCATCTTCGGTTCCGGAGGGTTTCGGCCCAAAGGGTTTCGGCATGGGGCGAGTGCGGATGTTGATGGGCCACCAGAACCAGCGGCCCAGCATGGTGGCTATCGCCGGTGTGAGGAACGATCGCACCACCAGGGTGTCGAAGAGCAGCCCCAGGCCGATGGTGGTACCGATCTGGCCGAGAACACGCAGATCGCTGAAGACGAAGGACGACATCGTCACCGCGAAGACCAATCCGGCGGCGGTGACGACCCCACCGGTGCCGGCGATGGCTCGGATGATGCCCGTCTTCAGTCCGGCGCTGGTTTCTTCCTTGAATCGGGAGATCAATAGCAGGTTGTAGTCAGCCCCGACCGCCAGCAGGATGATCACCGCCAGCGGGAAGATGACCCAGTACAGCGGAATTCCGAAGATGTACTGCCACACCACCACTGACATCCCGAACGATGCTGCCAGTGACAGTGCCACCGTCCCCACGATCACCAGCGCGGCGACTAGGCTGCGCGTCAGGAACATCATGATGAGCAGGATCAGGCCCAGTGAGGCCAGCGCGGCCATCAGCAGGTCGTATTTCTGCCCGTCGGCAATGTCCTTGTATGCCGAGGCTGTTCCGGCCACGTAGATCTTGGCGTCGGCCAGCGGAGTGGCCTTGACGGCATCGAAGGCCGCTTCCTTGATCGCGTCGATGTGCGCGATTCCTTCGGAGGTCTGGGGATCTCCCTGATGGGTGATGATCATCCGCGCGGCCTTGCCGTCCGGGGACATGAATAGCTTCATGCCGCGTTTGAACGCGGGGTTGTCGAACGCCTCCGGAGGGAGATAGAAGGAGTCGTCGTTCTTGGCATCATCGAAGGCCTTGCCCAATTCCGTTGCGGTGCGCGTGGACTCTTCGTTCTGGGTATTGGTGCCGTTGTTGATCGCGTAGTTGGACAGGGTCAGGTCGCGGTTCTTCTCCTGGATGGAGATCTGTGGCGGTATCAGGTCCACAAGTTTGGGCTGTAGCGCGTCGAGCTTGTTGAGGCTTCCGGTGACGGTTTGGAGCGCGTCGACGAGTTCGTCGATACCGTCCAGGGCATCGAAGACGGATCGCAGCGCCGCGCAGAAGGGGATGTCGAAGCAGTGCGGTTCCCAGTAGAAGTAGTTGCGTATGGGCCGGAACTGATCGTCGAAATTGGCGATCTTGTCTCGCAGGTCCTGCGCTACCGCCACGGTCTGCTGGAACCCCTCGGTTTGTTCGTGCGTGATGGCGGCGCTTTGTTTCTGCAGTGCGAGTTGCTGTTTCAGCACACTGATGGTCTGCGTCATCTGGTCGGCCTGTTGTGTGAGATACAGGGCCTGGTTCTGCTGCTGAGAGAGGTTCATCAACTGGCTGGCGCTCGACGCGCTTATTTGAAAGGGAATGGAAGAGTGGGTTATTGGTGTACCGAGGGGTCGGGTGATCGATTGGACCAGAGCGACACCGCGGGCGTGGAGAACGGACTTGGCCACGCGTTCCAGCAGGACCATGCCCGCGGGATTGCGCATGTCGAAATCGGTTTCGATCATGAGAAGTTCGGGGTTCAGCCGGGCGACGGAGAAATGACGTTCGGCCGCGGCATATCCCACGTTGGACGGAACCGAGCTCGGCATGTAGATGCGGCCATCGTAGGTGGTCTTGTACCCCGGTAACGCGAGCAGTCCGACGAGCGTAGCGATGCACGAGACGACGAGAATCGGCCCGGGCCAGCGCACAATCGCCGTGCCAATCCGGCGCCATCCACGGGTGCGCATGGCGCGCTTGGGCTCCATCAGGCCGAAGCGTCCGGCGATCACCAGTACGGCGGGGGCCAGGGTCAGCGCCGCGGCCAGGGTCACCAGCACCCCGAGAGCAGCAGGTACACCAAGGGTTTGGAAGTAGGGCAGTCGTGTGAACGATAGGCAGAACAATGCGCCTGCGACGGTCAGACCCGAGCCGATGATGACGTGAGCGGTCGACTTGTACATCGTCTGGTAGGCGGCCAGACGATCCTCACCGGCCGAACGAGCCTCCTGATAGCGGCCGACGAAAAATATCGCGTAGTCGGTACCTGCCGCGATGGCGAGCATGGTCAAGAGATTCGTCGCATAGGTGGACAGACCTATCAAGCCCGTATGGCCCAGTGCCGCAACGATTCCGCGTGCGGCAGAGAGCTCCACCATGACCGCGACCAGCACCAATAACGTGGTGCCGATTGAGCGATAGACGATCAGCAGCATGATTGCGATCACCGCGAACGTGATGATGGTGACCTGGGCGGCGCCCGCGTTGCCTACCTCGAACTGATCGGTGATGGTGGGGGCCTCGCCGGATACGTAGGCCTTGATCCCGTCGGGGGCAGGTGTATCGGCGATGATGCGGCGCACGGCGTCGACGGACTCGTTGGATAGCGCCTCGCCCTGGTTGCCGGCGACATAGACCTGCACGTATGCGGCCTTGCCGTCCTTGCTTTGTGAACCGCCCGCCGTGATCGGATCGCCCCAGTAGTCGGCGACGTGCTGCACGTGTTCATGGTCATCGTTCAGCCGCTGCACCAAGGTGTTGTAGAACTGATGGGCCTCGGTGCCAAGGGGTTTGTCGCCTTCCAGCACCACCATCGCCGAGCTGTCGGAGTCGAACTCGTTGAACACCTTGCCGATATGTCTCATTGCCAATGTCGAGGGCGCGTCGGCGGCGTTGAGCGGCGCCGATCTTTCCTCACCAACCACTTCAAGCTGGGGGACGGTGGCGTTGGTGACCGCCGCGATCGCCACCCATAACAAGACGATCGGTATGGCGAGCCGGCGGATGATCGTGGCCGCTCGCGAATCCTGGGTGTGATCGGCACTCATGCGGACTTGTCCAGGCAGGTGGTGTAGCCGTTCACGATGGTGACGGTCCTTTCGTCCTTGACGATGCCGTCGACGGTGATGCGGCAGCCGGTTGTGTCACCGGTGCCTTGCGCGCGCAGATCGGCGAAGAGTGTGGGGTCGTTGGTAACCAGCTCGTGTGACCACGGCAGCGGGGCGTTGTCGACGCGATGGGGTTGCGCCATCTCGTCGAGGAAGTTGATGGTTGCGGTGCTCCCGTTCGTGCCAAAGACTTCAAGGAGAACGCGTTTGGGGTTGTAGTTGGTGTTCTCCATGGCCTCGTTGCCGGGGCGGGACAGCTCGATATTCGAACCGAAGACACCGTGTAGCCGCGTAACCCCGAACGCCACCACCGCCACCACGACCGCGGCGACGACGAGCGTCCACCACCGTTTCAGGAGATTCCAGAACCAGCCTTGCACCTGCGCCCACGCCCTCTCGATAGTCCGCGGTACGACTCCTGCAGAACGGTACGGTACCGTACTCTGATGAGTAGTGCAGTGTCAACGGGGTTGACTAAGGATGGCAAGGGGCAACGGGCGTCTCAGTGGACTCCGCGTGAGGCCGAGCTGCTGGCGGTCACTTTGCGTCTGCTGCAGGAGCACGGATACGACCGCCTGTCGGTTGATGAAGTCGCTGCCGAGTCGAAGGCGAGCAAGGCCACGATCTATCGGCGGTGGCCGTCGAAGGCGGAGCTGGTGTTGGCGGCGTTCATCGAGGGAATGCGCGCGCAGTTGGTTCGACCGAACACCGGCTCACTCCGTGAAGACTTGATGCAAATCGGGACCAACGCGCTGGCAGATGTGCGGCGCAACACGCCCATCATGCGCGGTCTGCTGAACGAGATCGAGCGAAGTCCCGCCTTGACCAAGGCATTTCGGACGAAGTTTGTTGATCAGCGCAAGTCGTTGATTGACGACGTGCTTTCCGCTGCTGTCGAACGAGGAGAGATCGATGCGGCTGCCGTCAACGAGGAACTCTGGGATCTGTTGCCCGGGTACCTCGTGTTCCGCTCGTTACTGCCAGTGAGGTCGCCGACAGCCGAAACCGTCCGGACGCTCGTGAACGAAGTCATCATGCCCAGCCTGACCCGGAAGCTCTAGAGTTCCGATATCGAGTTGTGGTGGGGGTATCCATTCGGTGGTGCCGTCTTTGCGTTTTCGGGTGGTCCAGCCGTGGCCTAGGAGGCGGTGGTGTGGTGCGCAGGCGAGGGTGAGGTTGTCGATGTCGGTGGGTCCGCCCTGGGCCCATTCGGTGAGGTGGTGGACCTCGCAGAGATATCCGGGCACCGAACATCCGGGGTGGGTGCAGCCACGATCCTGTGCGTGCAACACGATCCGCTGATCCGGTGAGGCGATCCGCTTGGCACGTCCCAAATACAGGGGGCGCCCGTCGTCATCGACGATGCTCAGGTAGTGGTGAGCATGCGATGCCATGCGGATCAGATCCCGCATGGGCAGGCGGGTGCCGGCGCCGGTGATCGCGATCCCTGCGGCGTTTTCGATATCAGACAGTGTTGTCGACACGATGACCGTCACGGGTAGGCCGTGGTGTGAACCCAATTCCCCGGACGCCAATGTGGATCGCAGGCACGCCCGCAACGCGTCGTGGTTGCGTTGCGCGCTGCTGCGGGTGTCGTGCTCGACAGCGTCGGGTGACGGCTCACCATCCACCAGGGGTGTTTGATCGGCCGGGTTACACATACCGGGGGCGGCCAGTTTCGTAAACACCGCATCCAGATAGGCCCGGGTCTCCGGATCCAACAAACCCGAGATGGGTGACATGCCGTCAAAACCTTGTTGTCCGATGCTCACCCCGCGGCGCCGGGCCCGATCCACATCCGAGAACTCTCCGTCCGGATTCAACAGCGCCATCATCCGGTCGGCGCCGGTGCGCAACTGTTCGGGCCGAAACTGGCACGCCATCGCCGCCAGCTGCGCCTCGGCCGCTTGGCGGGTCGGGGCATCGACCACCACCGGCAACCGGTCAAAGAACTGCCGAACGATCCGGACATGTTCCTCACCGATATCGCCGCGCCCCAACGCCTCGGCGGTGCGCGGTAGTTGAGGTTCAAGCACCTCACCAGTCAACGCCCGCCGCGGCGCCAACTGCTGCGCATCGGCGATCCGGCGCCGCGCCGCACCCCTACTGATATGCAACCGCCGCGACAACACATCCGCATGCGACGTCCCACCCAACTCCACCGGAGAGGCCTGCCGCACCAACTGCGCAATGCCGGTAAGTGACGCAGAGGTGAGCCGCCGTTGCACCACTTCCACCCGCGCCAACACCGCCAGCAACTCAGCGTTCGAGAGTCCATCCAAAGTGTCAGCGCACACGGAATCAACCGCCGCCTCCAACACCTCAATCGAACCCATGTTCGAATCATATAGACACCCACCGACAAGTAGCCGGGCGATGTTGCTCCAGAAGCTCTTGTGGCAGAAGGGATTTATGGGCCGCGCGCTGCGCCCGAATGGCAGTCGGTGCCTACCTGTAGGTTGAACTCGTGGACGCGACGATTTACCACAACCCCAGATGCACAAAGTCCCGTCAGGCGCTGACACGTCTCGAGGAAGCGGGTGCCAACGTCACCGTGGTGAAGTACCTCGATGACGTGCCTACCAAGGCCCAGCTGAAAAAGCTGATCAAGGACGCGGGCCTGACGGTGCGGCAGGCGGTGCGCACAGGTGAGGCCGAGTACAAGGATTTGAGCCTCGCCGACGCATCCGATGATGCCTTGCTCGACGCAATGGTCGCGCACCCTCGTTTGATTCAGCGTCCATTTGTGGTGACCGCCAAGGGCACTCGGATGGCACGCCCGACCGAAGCGGTCGACGAGATCCTCTAGCCCGGTCCGGTCAGGACGGCTTGCGCGATTTTGCGGAACGCCGAGACAAGGCGCCCTCGATCGTCAGCACGCGTGGCCAGGACTACGTGACTCGGCTCCACCCCGTCAAGCGGGATGGCCACGATATCGGGGCGAATCGTGTTGCCGTGCGCGCCCGCCGACAAGGAAATGGCCTGGCCCGACGCAATAACCTCGAACTTGTCCTCCAGGGCGTCGATGACGGGTCCATCGGGTGCGAGACTGCCGTCGGGTCGCGGTTCCACGCGCCAGTAGGCACTCCATGACGGGTCGGCATCGCGTATGCGTGGCATCGGTTCGTTGGCGATATCGGCCAAGATTAGCGAGTCACGTTGGGACAGAGGATGATCTGATGGCAGAAGTACGACCCGTGGCTCGTCGTACAAGATCGTGACGTGCAACTGATCGGTGGGAAACGGTAGCCGTGCCACCACGGCGTCGACTCGATGGTCCAGCAGCGCAGCCCGTGCTTCGTCCCATTTCAGGTGTGTCGCACGGACTTCGGCATCTGGATGCTTCTGGCGCATCTGCCGCACGGCGGGTGTCACGATGAGCCCCATCGAGTATCCGACGGTGAGGTGGCTGGGCTGTGCGGCAGCCCGCGCATGCGCAGCGGCCTGATCCGCTGATCGAAGCAGTGCCTTCGCCTTGGGGAGGAATACCTCTCCGGCTTCGGTCAGTTTGGTGCCTTGTGGGGTGCGATCGAGCAGCCGCACACCGAGCTGTTGTTCCAGCCTGCTGACCTGGCGGCTCAACGATGGCTGCGCGACACGCAGCTCGGTGGCGGCCCGGCCGAAGTGCCGGTGCTCGGCCACCGCGGTGAAATACCGGACCAGACGCAGATCCAGGTCCAGCGGGGCGGTGTCTGCCATACCCAGATGGTATGCCTATCAGAAGTACCGAAACTGAAAACTACCACTATGAAATGCAGTGATGCCTGATTGGTATTGCTCAATGAGTAATCGGTCTTGGACGCAAGGTTGCGGTGTGCGCAGGCTTGAAGAGCATCCACTACCGAGACTTTCAGGAGTACATCATGCGCGTATTCGTCACCGGCGCCAGCGGCTTTGTCGGTTCGGCCGTCGTTCGTGAACTCATCGACTTCGGGCATCAGGTGACCGGTCTGGCCCGCACCGACTCGTCTGCCGTCAAACTCGCTGCTGCCGGAGCGCAGGTGCATCGCTGTTCCCTCGGCGATCTCGACAGCCTCCGGGCCGGTGCCGCCGCGGCCGACGGCGTTGCGCACCTGGCCTTCGTGCATGACTTCGAGAACTACGTCGAGGCGGCCAACATTGATAGGAGTGCCATCGCAGCGATCGGCGAGGTGCTGGCCGGGACCGGGCGGCCCTTCGTCGTCACCTCTGGCCTGGCGGGGTTTGGGCTGGGCCGTCCGCTGACGGAGGAGGATGCCGCAGCGCCGGAATCCCCGCGAGTTTCCGAGGAGGCGCTGGTCCTTGCCGACCGCGGCGTGCGGGTCTCTGCCGTGCGACTGGCGCCCTCGGTGCACGGGGAGGGGGACCACGGGTTCGTGCCACGTCTCATCGAAATCGCCCGCGCGAAAGGCGTTTCGGCGTATCCCGGCGATGGGTCCAACAGGTGGCCCGCCGTGCATCGCCTGGATGCCGCTCAGCTGTTCCGCCTTGCCCTGGAAAACGCCCCGGCGGGTGCGCGGTTGCACGGCGTCGCCGAGGGCGGCATCCCGGTGCGCGATATTGCCGAAGTCATCGGGCGCCATCTGGGGTTGCCGGTCGAATCTGTGCCCGTCGAGCAGGCGTTTGACCATTTCGGTTGGCTGGGTGGGTTTTTCGCCTTGGATCTGCCGGCGTCAAGCACGCTCACCCAAGAACGCCTGGACTGGCATCCGGTGCACCCCGGGCTCATCGCGGACCTGGAGAAGGGGCACTACTTCGATGAGTGATGCCATCAGCTCGGCGCGCCGAGCGCTGGCAGCGCTGTCCTGATTCCGAGCACATCTGGCACGTAGCGGCCGGTTCCCTGGGCCACAGGTTGGCACGATAGGGCATATGACTCCAGAATCTGCCAACGATGGACTCACTGGTGCGCTACGTGGACTGGCGATAGGTCGGATCATCTCGGGTGTCGCCGCTCTGGCCGCGCCGAACCTACTCGCCAAGACATGCCGTGTCCTCGCATCTCCCGAACTGACCTATATGACAAGGATATTCGGCATCCGTGCCGTCGCTCTAGGTCTCGGCTACTTGACCTCACCCGCCTCCGAGCGTTTCCGGTGGCAGCGGCTTGCGCTGATGGTGGATATCACCGACACCGTGCACGGCACCGCGCATCTGGTGCGGGGTGACCTGCCCCGCGCCAGCGCCGTCGGATTGGTCGCGCTGACCGGCGGGTTCATGACCGTCGGCGCCACCCGGCTGGCCAAGGATCTGACGGCGGCCTAGTCGCCTCGTGGTGCCCCGTCTGCCCACCAGCACGGCGGCGGACACTCCGGCGGCGACACCGATTACTGTGTCAAGGCCGCGGTACAGAATGAGCGTGAACGGGTCTGTGGGGTCGGCCAATTCGGTCATCAGCATGACCAGCGGCGTGAAGAAGCCGACGGCCAGCGCGTAGTGGCGGGCCATGAAGAGTTCGGTGGGGAACAGTAGCGCTATCACCAGTGTGCCGATGGCCACCGACGGAAGCCCTAGTGCCAAAAGCACTCCGGTGAGCATCAAGCCCGCCAGGGTGCCCGCGGTCCGATGCCCGGCTCGCGCCAGCACCCGCGCGATATCGCGATCCGACGGCCGTCCGCTGTCGATGGCCCCCAGTGGCACCGCCGCGGCGGCCATCGCCCAGTTGGCATGATCGAAGCCGAGGAGAAGCCCCGCCCCTCCGGCCGCCGAGACCGCGAACGCGTATCGCAACGCATGTGTGCCCGCATCGGGCGGGAGGCGGCGCCGCCGTTCGGCCGGTACCTCGCTGGGCGATCCGATGAGACCAATCAACACCGATAGCAATGCCGTTCCCGCGCATAGCCCGATGGCACTCTGCGGGGTCACCAGCCCCGCCGGAACGGTGGCGGTGGCACCGATTGCGAAGAGAAAGAAGAACGGCCCGGCGGGCCGCAGGCGCAACGCATCGGCAACCACCGACCCGGCCGTGGCGAATACCACCTCAACGGCGACCAACATCCAGGTACGAGCGTGCAGTGACGAAAGCATCACTCCAAGGGCGACTCCGGTGCAGAGCAGGATGCCCGCCTGGATCTGGTGTCGGCTGCGGCGCCAGCCGGATTCACCGCGGCCGTAGACGCCGGTGAATGAGCCGAAGACGATGTACACCAGCAGATCGGGCCGGCCCACGGCAAGCAGAAGCGCCCCGGGCAGCGCCAGACCCGCCGCCACGCGGAGCGCATGCCAGTGGTCCTGACGGTCCGGCCGGGCACCCGCCCGCGTCCTCGCGGATGCGTCCACGGGTGTTCTCCGAATCTCTGCTGGTGATGATCCGTCCCAGTGTGTGGGCTTGGCGGTGCGGCTGTCCAAGAGACATTGCCGCTGAGCCGATAGGCGACGCCGATCGGTAGTGGTAGAACGAGTTATGCAGTTCCGACAGCTGGAGTACTTCGTGGCGCTGGCACGGGAACGTCACTTCGCGCGAGCGGCATCGGCGTGCTACGTCTCGCAGCCCGCACTGTCGGAGGCGATCCGCAAGCTCGAACACGAGCTGGGTGTTCCCTTGGTACTGCGCGGCTCGAACTTTGAGGGCCTGACCCCGGAGGGTGACCGGCTGGTTCTCTGGGCGAGAAGGATTCTCGCGGATCGAGACGCATTGGAGCACGAGGTGACCGCGCTACGCAGCGGTCTCACCGGTGAATTGCGGCTCGGTGTGGTACCCGGTGCGGCCACGCGAGTCGCACTGATGGCCGACGCATTTTGCGCCGAGCACCCGCTGGTGCGCGTGCGGATCGAGTCCAGCCTGCGGTCCGCGGAGATCCTGGACCGTATCCGCCGGTTCGAGCTGGACGCGGGCGTGGTCTACGACGACGGGTTGCAGACCGATGGGCTGGAGCTGACCTGCCTGTACGAGGAACGTTATGTGCTGGTCGCGGGGGAGGGATTGTTGCGTGATGCCCCGGACCCCATCGACTGGTCGGAAGCCTTGAGCCTGCCGATGTGCTTGCTGCACAAGGGTATGCGAGACCGCGACCGCATCGATGAGGCGGCTGCCGAGCACGGGCTGACGGTCTCGCCGCGTCTGGAGGCCGATTCGGTGGCGACGCTGCTGGCCCTCGTCGGCACGGGCCGCTGGGCGGCGATTGTCGCGCGGACCTGGTTCGCCACCACCGCACCGCCTGCCGGTACGCGAACCGTGGAGCTGCAGGCCCCGACGCTCGGCTCGCCGGTGGCCCTGGTGCGCGCCGCGGGTGAGCCCGCATCACTGCTGGCCCGTGCGCTGGCACAGACGGTAGTGCCGCTCGACCAGCACTGATCGGCCGTACCTATCGGGCGGTCGGAACTTGGTCTTGGACACACCACCTCCTCGCGCCGGACACTGATATTGCGTCGACAAGGCGCGTCGGATGGCTGAAAAGTCATCTGTATCAACAGAACTGGCGGCCAGAACGACCGCCGCAGAGGAGTGGTCATGGCAAAGATCTTGTGTGTGCTCTACCCCGACCCGGTGACGGGTTATCCGCCTGTCTACGCCCGGGATTCGATCCCTGTGATCGGTGACTACCCGGACGGACAGACCCTGCCGACACCGTCCGCCATCGACTTCACCCCCGGTGAGCTGCTGGGCTGCGTATCCGGTGAACTCGGACTGCGCCGCTATCTGGAGGCGCAGGGCCATGAGTTGGTGGTCACGTCCGACAAGGACGGACCTGACTCGGTGTTCGAGAAGGAACTACCGGACGCTGATGTCGTTATCTCCCAGCCGTTCTGGCCCGCGTATCTCAGCGCGGAGCGAATTGCCAAGGCGCCCAAGCTGAAACTGGCCTTGACGGCCGGTATCGGTTCGGACCATGTTGACCTGGATGCGGCCATCAAGGCCGGGATCACCGTCGCAGAGGTGACCTATTGCAACAGCATCAGTGTCGCCGAGCATGCCGTCATGCAGATTTTGGCCCTGGTGCGTAACTACCTGCCCGCACATCAGTGGGTGGTCGACGGTGGCTGGAACATCGCCGACAGCGTCGAGCGCGCCTATGACCTCGAGGGATTCGATGTCGGCATCATCGCGGCCGGTCGCATCGGGCAGGCAGTGATGCGCCGGCTCAAGCCATTTGGCGTGCGGTTGCACTACTTTGACACCCGCAGGCTACCCGCCGAGGTGGAGCAGGAGCTGGGTCTGACCTATCACCCCGATGTGCACTCGCTGGTCAGCTCTGTCGACATCGTCGACATCCACGCCCCGCTGCATCCGCAGACCTACCACCTGTTCGATGCGAACCTGATCAACTCCATGCGCCGCGGCTCGTACATCGTGAACACCGCGCGTGCCGAGATCATGGTCCGCGACGCGGTGGTCGACGCCCTGCGTAGTGGTCAGCTTGCCGGCTATGCCGGTGATGTCTGGTACCCGCAGCCGCCGGCGCCGGATCACCCGTGGCGCACCATGCCCAACGAGGCGATGACTCCGCACGTTTCCGGCACCACGCTGTCCGCGCAGGCACGGTACGCGGCCGGTACCCGGGAAATCCTCGAAGACTTCTTCGAGCGGCGGCCCATTCGCGATGAGTACCTGATCGTCGAGGGAGGACAGCTGGCCGGCACGGGTGCCAAGTCCTACACCTCCGACGGTTCGGCCAGCCCGGGCGCAGGTACGTAAGACCAGGCACGTAAGACCTCACGCTGGGCCACCGCTGGGGATCTGATCCCTGGCGGTGGCCCGGCCCGGGACAACTGAATATCGACAACTGAATAACCACAAACACATACCGATAAATCAATATCGACAAATCAATAGAGGCTCGTCATGAGTAACACGTTCGCACGATTCATCTCCTGTGCGCCCGCCGCATGTATTGCGGTAGCCCATATCTGGTTGGGCGCCGCGGTCGCATCGGCCGCCGCTCCTAGTCCGCAGCCGCCGATCCCCGGGACGGCCAACGCGCCCTCGCGCGGCTCGCTGGTGGATCAGCCCGGTAACGACGGGAACAGCGGCTGGGGCTATCTGCCCGGCGGTGTCGGCGCCCAGTGCCAGAACTCCTGGATTGTCTGCGGCTCGGCCAACAACGCTCCCAGAGCGCACCTCAATCCGGAGAATTACGACGCCGGAGGTTGGGTTAGCGCCCCGGGGCAGACCGGAGCCGTGTGTCAGAACCCCGGTGTCGTCTGCACCAACGTCGGGTGAGCAATTGGCATGGATCGTGGGGGTCCTGGCACTGATTGGCAGTGTCAGGATCGCCCCACGCTGGCAGCATCGCCTTCATGAGCCACAACGCAGCACTGCGCAAAGCAGCAGCAGGGTTTTATGCAGGTATCGGAATCTTCGCCCTCGTCAAACCCGCCCTGGTGCCGCAGATGTTTGGCGGCACCGCACCGACCAGTGAATCCCGCACCGAGATTCGCGCCGTGTACGGCGGTATCCCGTTGGCCTTCGCCCTGGCCCTGGCGCGAGCAGGAGGGGACAGTGCGCGATCCGCCGGGCTGCGGGCGTCCGTTCGGTACGCGAGCTACGGCATGGGGTTGACGCGGTTGCTGTCGGGCGGATTCGAACGACGGGTGCGGCCCTGGCCCACGGGGATGTTCGCGGCACTGGAGCTGGCCGCGGGTGCGGCGCTTTACGAATCTGGTACCCGCGTAAACGGACAACTGACTCGCGAGTAAGCTCGCCGCCATGTCCAATGGTCTCAGCGCAAGCGACTCATCCGCGACCGCA
The DNA here is from genome assembly GCF_001853795.1 of Mycobacteroides franklinii. Classification (NCBI taxonomy): domain Bacteria; kingdom Bacillati; phylum Actinomycetota; class Actinomycetes; order Mycobacteriales; family Mycobacteriaceae; genus Mycobacteroides; species Mycobacteroides franklinii. The sequence goes on along the minus strand of NZ_MLIK01000004.1, from coordinate 968,144 downwards.
CCTGCCAAGCGTCGCGCCGTCATTGTCGCGGGCGCGCGCACCCCGTTCGTTCGTGCCTTCGGTGACTTCACCCGCATCGACACCATCGCGCTCGCCGATGAAGCGGTGCGCGGTCTACTCGACAACACCAAAATCTCCTCCAACGAGATCGAGGCCATCGTGTGGGGCGGGGTGATCCTGCCCGCGGGTGCGCCGAACGTCGCGCGTGAGATCGCGCTGGACCTGAAGCTCGGCCACGGTGTCGAGGGGCACACCGTCACCCGCGCCTGCGCCTCCGGTCTGCAGGCCATCACCACGGCGGCCGCCGCAATCGAACGCGGCGAGTACGACGTCATGATCGCCGGTGGCTCCGACTCCACCTCCAATGCCGGGGTCAACCTGCCGCAGAAGCTCATTCACGCCGCGGCCCCGTTGGCCCTGGGTAAGCCCAAGCCGAAGGATTACCTCGACGCCGCGCTGAGCCTGGCACCGTTCACCGGACTGCTGCCGCGCCGCCCCAAGATCGAAGAGCGCACCACCGGTGAGGTGATGGGGGAGTCGGCCGACAAGATGGCCAAGATTCACGGCATCACCCGCGAGGCGCAGGACGAGTTCGCCGTCCGTTCGCACCATCGCGCGGCCGCGGCCATCAAGTCGGGACGTTTCGACCGGGAAGTGGTGCCGGTCAACGGTGTTACGCGCGACGGCCTGGTCCGCGAGAACACCAGCGTCGAGAAGCTTGCGAAGCTCGCTCCCGTCTTCAACCGCGACGGTACCGTCACCGCGGGCAACGCCAGCCCGCTTACCGACGGGGCCGCCGCCGTGCTGCTGATGAGTGAAGAGAAGGCGCGGGCACTCGGCCTGAAGCCGTTGGCCGCGTTCCGCTCGTGGAGCTACGTCAGCGTCGATCCGGCCGACGAGGTTTTGATCGGGCCGGCGATCTCGATGCCCCGCGCGCTGGAGAAGGCCGGACTGTCGCTCGCGGACGTCGACTTCATCGACATTCATGAAGCCTTTGCCGCACAGACTCTTTCGGTGCTGGAGGCGCTGGGCTCCAAGAAGTGGGCGGCCGACCGGCTCGGGCGCTCGGAGGCGGTGGGCACACCCGATATCGACAAGGTCAACGTGCATGGCGGTTCGGTGTCGATCGGTCACCCTTTCGGTGCGACCGGCGCCCGCATGGTCACCACCATGGCCAACGAGCTGGCGCTCACCGGAAAAAGCACTGCGCTGCTAGGGATCTGCGCGGCCGGAGGGCATGGGGCCAGCGCCGTGCTGGAGCGCGTGGATTAGCCAAACGAAAATGCCCGCCTACAAGCGTTGACGCTCGTAGGCGGGCATTTTTCGTTGCGTTTCTAGCCGCCGTATCCGGGACGCAGGATCGAGGCGACAGCGCCGATCGGGATATGCGCCTCCACGGTGCCGCCATCCATCGACCACACCTGTGCTCCGGGGGAGTAGTCGATCGGATAGTCATGTGCCACGGGGTAATCCGGCATGTAGATGACCAGCTCGTCCGGCGTGAGCGCCCACGCCTTGTACCCGCCGGAGTACACCTTGTCAGGTGTCCAGCGCTCGGGGACGAACGGATAGGTTCCGGGACTGTGCGCCCAGGCGGCACGGTCGAAGCCTTCCAGTAGGTAAGGCTCGGCCAGCGGTGTGATGGCATCCAGCCCTAGGCCGGGCTTCAAGATGTCCACCAGCTGCAGCCGCTTACCGCTGGACATGTCCCAGGTGAAGGTTCGGTACGCATTGTTGGTCTGCGGTCCGTTGGCATGGTAATCCTCGTGGAACACCACGGACATCGCACTGCCGTGATGGAACACCTGGAAGTTCTCTTCGCCATAGCTGTCCTGAATCATGTCAGCGCCCTTGGCTTTCCAGTTGTTGTACAGGTTCCGCAGATAGTCGCGGATGGTCGGGCCTGTAGTCCCGTTGTCAACCAGATCGCCGGGGATGGCGACCTTGATATCGCGATCTGCCTTGCGCGGCGAGGAGATCACCGTGTGGCAGTAGAGCCCGTCGAAATTGCCGCCGAGGTCGCCACAGAAGGACTGCGCAGACGCCGCCGCAGAAGGTGCGCTGCTGATCGCCAACGCAGCCACGGCCGCCCCGGCAACCCCTCGGGCTACTCGACTGGCGAAGAGCTTAGAAATCCGCATGATTACCTTTCCGGCGGTTTACAGGTACTCCAGCTTGCTCGCTAGCCAACGGCCATCGATCTTTTCCATGGTGATCTTCATCCGGCTCTTGTCGACACGTGGATCGGGCCGCTGGGTGTTGGTGATGCTCTGATCCACCATCATCAGCAGCACCACCTTGTCCGTGGACTTGAACTGGATCGCCGAGTTCACCACCTTGCCATGCGAGGAAGCCTTGTTATCGAGCAGCAATTGGCGCAGTTGCACGCTGGCCGGAGTGAAATCCTTCTTCAGATCACCGGTCGCCCCGTTGAGAATCTTTCGGAAGCTCTCGTCGATGTCGTTGCTGTCGATGCTCGTCAGGGTCTCGGTGTACGGGATGGCGACAGACAGCGCCTGTTCGCCCGCCGCGTCGATCTGATGCTGTTGCCAGACCTTCCAACCGAAGATGCCCGAGAACACGAGCGCACCGACCAGGACCGCGGCGATGGCGCCGAAGGCCGCGTAGCGAATCCACGACGGCCGCTCGGCGGAGTCCTTCTCGGCCCCATCGCCGGGCGCTTCCGAATCAGACTCGGCATCGGCATCAGCGCTCGATTCGGTGTCCTCGGCAGCCTCCGAATCGGTCTCCGCAGCAGAGTCGACGGCTTCTTTTTCGTCGGCAGTGTCCGTGTCGGCGTCGTTCGTGGAGTCGACGTCTTCTTTGGTCATGGTGACCACGGTAGTAGCTCCTTGAATCTGATTCGCAGGTCAGGCATCAGTGTGGGGGTTCGATCGGCAATGTCGGTCCACCATATGGGGTCGGTATCTGGAACCGCCCCTTCGGTGTCGGATCTGCCTTCTTACCCATATCGGCTCCCATGGGCGGCCCCGCGGTGTCGTCCCCTGCTGGTCGCGGCGCATTCTTGGCACCGCGAATCAGAACTGCCGGGTCTTGGTCCGCACAGTAGTTGGCGTACAGGAACGGCTCGGGGTAGTCAGCGGCCGACAGCGGCAACCGTGGCGTCGGGTAGTCGCACACGTAGCGCGGGTATAGATCCGCGGTGGCCCAGATACCGCCGTCATGCATGATGCTCATCAGAGCGTCGAACACTGAAGCCCGATAGTTCGGGAACAGCGCATTGAGGGCGGGAACGCGCAGGTAGAGCAGCTTGGAGGCGGTCGTCAGACTCGCCAGCAGCGTCACCATGGTGTCCGAGTTATCCGCGAACAGATTGTCCACGGCATGGAATGTCTTGGGCGTCTGGTCGACGAGGGTGCGATAGCCGTTCTGCATCTTCTCGACAGCCCGTAGCGTGCGGCCCAACTCATTGGCGGTGGCCTTGATGCCGGAGTTCTTGTCGGCGGCCAGGGTCAGCACCACGCGGCTGGTCTTGAGCAGGCTGGTGGTCTCCGGTAGCACCGAGTCCAGGGTGCTCAGCAGGAACGTGCCACCGTCGATGATCTCGGTGAGCTTGCGCGGCCCCTCCTTGCTCAGGCTCAGTTCCTTCTTGATGAGCTCGAGCTTCTTCGGGTCCACCTGCGCCAGCAGACCGTCCGCATCGGCCAACAGCTTGGCCAGCGTGACGGGAACCTGGACACCTTGAGAGATGACGGCGCCGTCCTTGAGGAACGGGCCTTGATCCGAGACGCCTTCGAAGTTGATGTACTGCTCGCCGGCGGGCGAGAGGCCGGTGACGCGCACCTTCGCCGAGACCGGGATCTTGTACTTCGACTGAATCTCGGCGACCGCATCCACGCCCTGCTGGGTGATGTCCAGCGACTGCACGGTGCCGATCTTGACGCCACGCAGCGCGACGTCCTGATTGGGCAGCAGGCCACCGGATTCCGGGAGCTGCACCTTGACGCGATAGGTGCCGGAGAACGGGCTGACGCGCAAGGCGCCGACCGTCAGATAGCCGATCGCGACCAGCAGCACGGTTGCCAGCGCGATGCCGGAGAGCACCATCTTGTTGCGATGCGCGGCGCGAACGCTGCCGACGAGGCCGTTGGCGATGGCGTTGATCACTGGCCCATCACCTCCGGTCCGGGAGCGGGCCCCGGCGCGGGCGCCGGTGCCGGGGTAGGTGTCGATGTCGGGGCGGGAATCGCACCAGGAGCGGGGGCCGACGCGGGGACGGCCTGCCCGGGGGGCGGTGGCACGGGGGCACCCGGGTTGGATGGCGCAGGCGTGACCGCTCCAGGCGGCGGGCCGGGAACGCGCTCGATCACACCGGGTTCGGTCGGGCTCGGCCGCATCGGGACGTCATCGCCATACACGCCCTTGCCCACGACACGTTCTTGCAGGCGCCACAGCGTGTATTTGAACGAGCCGACCAGCTGGGCCCAGTTGTAGCGCTTGGGGCCGTGCGAGCCGACGTCGCCCTTGAACCCGGCATCCGGGATGGAACCCAGCACCAGCCGGTCGATGCTGACACGTACCGAAATCGCGTTGCTCGGTGTCGATTTGACGAGTGTGGTGATCTGCCGGTTCAAGTTGTTGATATCGACCGTCGGATCCTGCGCGACGTCGTTCCACGCCTTGGCAACCGTGTTCGCATCCTTGATGAGGCTGTGCCCGCTGGTGTCGGTGCCCGCTATCGACGGGAACTTCTGCAACTGCTTGGTGGTGGCACCGATCTGGAGAACCAGCTGCGAAAGCTGCGCGGTGTTGGCGGCAAGTGCCTCGGTGGCCGGGTCGGCCTCCTTCACGATGTCCGTCAGCGCCTGGTTCTTGGTGTCGAGCTGATCGGCCAGGCGCGAGGTCTGCGTGAGAGCATCCGAAATCTGCGCCGATCGCGTATTCAACGTTCCCAGTAGCCGATTGGAGTCCTTGATCAGATCGCCGAATGCCTGGCCCTGATCGCCGGTTGCCTTACCGAAACCGTTGATGACGTTGGTCAGGTTGCGCACCGCTCCTCCGTTGGAGACGATCGCCGCCGAGCTGAGCACGGATTCCACGGTCGCCGCGGCCATCGTCGAATCCAGGCCGATGGTGTCGCCCTCCCTGAGGATGGGCGAATCCGACGTCGCACCCGCCGGGGGACGAATCGACACGAAGACGTCGCCGAGCGGTGTCGCAGAACGCAGTTCGGCGGTGCTGCCCTTGGGGAGACGGACTCCGTCCAGAATGCGCAGCGTGGTGATGGCGGTGTAGTTACTCACCCGCATGTCGTCGACCTGCCCGACATCGGCACCGGCCAACTTCACCTTGGCATTATTCGGGAGGTTCAGGATGTTCGAGAACAGTGCCGTCAGGTGATAGCCGCCGGTTCCGACACCCGGGGCAGGCAGCGGTAGGTCGCCCAGACCGTTGGTTGAACACCCGGACAAAGCGGTGCCCGTTACCAGCGCCGCCATGCCCAGTGCTGCCATTCGCTTACGTGTAGCCATCACTTTTGCCCCATCGCCGCGAGCCCGTCGAGCACATAGGTCAGCCCGAAGTCGGGACCGTAGTCCTGCAATGTGCCTGTGCTGCAGCCCAGCTGGCGCAGGCCCATCATGTTGCAGATCTCCTTGGCGGTCTGACTCTCGAAGAGCAGCTTGTCGGTGAGGAACCGGGCACGTAGCGACCCGTTGTCCTGATCGATGATGTTGTAGAGGTTCTCCACGGCCAGCGGCGCGATGTCGATGGTTTCGGAGAGTTCACGCTGATTGTCCGCGACGGTCTTCAACGCCGTGTTGCCGTTGAGGATCGCGGCCTTGATGTGATCGCGGTTGGCGTCCAGGATGTCGCCGGCCTGCCGCACCAGATCGTTGAGCTTGCGCCCGGTGTTGCCCGTGCCGAGCGCCTCGTCGTCGATGACGCTGCTGAGTTGGTGGATGGTCGTGGAGAACTCGCGCAGCTTCCCGTCGTTGGCGGCCGCGGCGTCGAACAGCGAGCTGACGTTCTTGATGATGGTGGTCATCTGCTCGCGGGTGGTGACGCCGCCTTCTGAGCTGAGTCGCAGCGCCTTTGACAACTCGTCAAGCCCCGACTTGATCTTGTCGCCATTGCCGTCCGCGACTCCGGCGGCCGCGTTGATGATGTCGCCGACGGGACCCTGCCCGTTGCCGTCGCCCTTGAGCGATACCGACAACTTGTCGAGCATGCCCAGCACGCGGTCGAACTCGACCGGTGTCTTCGTCTTGTCCAGACCGATGGTGTCGCCGTCTTGCAGCGTGGGCCCACCGCGATAGGGGGGCGTCAGCTCGACCTGGCGGTCGGTCAGGATCGAGGTGGACAGCGTGACGGCCTGTACGTCGACCGGCACCTTGACGTCCTTGTCGACCGTGAACTGGACATCGACATATCCCGATTGCGGCGTGATCTTGGTGATCTTGCCGACCGGCATACCCAGTACCGCAACAACATTCGACTCGTAAAGCCCAGAGGCGTTGTCGAACTGGGCAGTCAGCGTGATGTGGTCCAACTGCGATTTCACGTAGTACGCTCCCGCGCCCACAATCGCCGCGGCCACGACCGCGATGGCCGCGATGACGGCGACTGCCTTGCCTTTTCCGGCGCCCTTGCTGTTCATCACTTGCAGTCCTTGAAGTACTGGATCATGCCGAATTGCTTGGCACGCCCGCTGATTGCGCACATCCAGGAGTCGACGGCCAGGCCGTTGGGCGCGTTGAACTCGATGGCGTTGCCGGTGCCGGTGGCGTTGGTGACGCCGCGCAGGGCTACCGGAGCGACCTGCAGGATGTTGCGCAGCAGGTCGTCATGCTGACCGAGCATGTCGGTGAGCTGATGCAGCGTCTTGAGCATCTCGTCAAGCTGTGGCCGGTCCTTGATGACGATCTTGCTGAGCTGCTGGACCAGGTTGGTCAGCGACTGCATCATCGCGTGGAATGTGCCACGGCGCACCACGAACTCACCGATTAGGCTCTGCCCCTGGTTGATCAGGGTTCCGATGCCCTGTTGCTGGCGGTGCAGCGTGTTGGTCACCTTCTCGCTGCTCTTCAGCAGCGTGCCGAGCTGATCGCGTCGCTCGGCGATGATCTGCGACAGGGTCTGAATGTTCTGCATGGCCTGCGGAACCACCTCGGGCAGCCCGTCGAGCTGCTTGCCCAGAATGCTCAACGACTGCGCGACCTTGTCGAAATCGACCTGATCGAAGGTGTTCGTCACATCCTTGAGGGTCGCCTGCAGGTCGTAGGGGACCTCCGTGTGGGCCAGGTCAATGGTCTTGTTGGGCAACGATCCCGGGCCCTCTGGGCTCAGGTCCAGGTACCGGGAACCCAGGATGGTGGTCACCCGGATAGCGGCCTTGGAGTCCTTGCCCAGCTTCACGTCATCGCTGACCGACAGCTTGGCCTCGACGTGATCGCCGACCAGCTTCATGCTGCTGACGGTCCCCATCGGAATACCCGCCACCGTGATGGGCTGACCGGCGCGCAGCGACGCCGCCTGCGCGAATTCGGCGGTGTACGTGGTGTAGCCGAAACCGATGGCCTTCACCAGCAGCATTCCGCCCACCAGGGCACCGATCACCGCAATAGCGATGAACCCCAGCCAGGTCTTGTTGTAGGTCTCGACCGGCCGGTTCTTGATCCGTTGCCATCTCGATTGCTCAGCCATCAGCCAGATTCCTGCATCGTGGGGTGTGCTGGGTGACGTTGCCCGGGGTTGCCGCGTTGACGATGATCGGCACCACGTCGTTGAGGCCCGGCATGAAGCCGGTGATGTTCAGATCGCAGATGTAGGCGTTGCCGTAGGCGCCATCGCCGGTGATGCGGGCCAGGCTCTTGAGGAGCAGCGGCAGGTTTCCGCCGAGGAATGCCAGCTTCGGTTCGATCTCGACCATGTGCTTGGCGAAGCCGGGTTGGCGAGTGATGAGCTCGTCAAGCGACGGATACACCTCGTCGGTGATCTTCGATACGCGTCGTAGCGTCTGCGCCAGCGAGCCCACCGACTCGACTAGTTCTGGTCGCCGAGAATCGAAGTCCGACACCACTTTCCGGGTGTTGGTGATGGCCTTGTCGAGACTCTCGTTCTGCTGGGCCAGGTTGCCTGTCACGGTGCTTAGGCTGGTGATCACGTTACCCAGGACCTGGTCGCGGCCCGCAAAAGTCTTTGTCAGCGTTGACGTTTGGTCGACCAGTGCGGTGATCGAGGCTTGATCGCCCTGCAAGGACTGAATGACACCCTTGGTGAGGTTGTCGGCCTGCTCGGGAGAAAGCGTGCTGAACAGCGGCTCGTAGCCGTTGAGCAGCGTTGTCACGTCGAAGGACGGATCGGTGCGCTCCAGCGGAATCGTCGATCCGGCGGGAAGCACGTTGGTGTCACCCGTCTTACCCAGTGACAAGCCCAGATACCGCTGGCCCACGATGTTTTGGTACGTCACCGACGCGAGGGTGTTGCCGAAGAGCTTCTGGTCGTTCTGGACGACGAAGTTCACCTTGGCCTGGTTGTTGTTGACCAGCTCGATCTTCTCGACGCGGCCAACGCGCACACCGGCCATGCGTACGTCGTCGCCGTCGCGCAAGCCGTAGACGTCGGTGAAAATCGCCGAGTAGGACGTGGTGCCGCCCGAGACATCACGGCGCAGTGTGGCGTACACCAGCCACGTCAACGCCAGCGCGAGCACCATGAAGGCGGTCAGCGCGATCAACGGACCACGGAACTTCATTGGGATCCTTCCTTCGCGAGCGAGACCGTGGTGCCTCGCACGACCGGACCGAGCAGCAGCTGCGTGGAGGAGCTGGCCGGCTTATCGGTGATGACACTGAGTTGGGCGCGTTCGGTCAGGCTGCCGACCGGGCCTACCGTCCCGCCGAACGATGCCGGTGCGATCGGTGCACCGCCGCCGTCACGTGCACCCGGCGCAACGGGTGCGGCAGGGAGCGGTGGTGGCGGGGATGGCGGCGGCTCCAGCAGGTCGGGGTCCGCGGTGCCGGGAACACGCGGTGACGGATTTGGCTGCCACGGCGGCAGCGGTGGGTTCGGGTCCGTCAGATTCGGTCCACCCGGCGGCACGACATACGGGGGACCGACCGCGATCAGGTTCCCGTCGGGGCCCACCACGGTTCCGCGCGGCGGCTGCAGGTCCGGCGGCACCTTGTAGTTCTGCGGCAGCAGTGTTTCCGGCAGATCGGGCCGCACCACGAGTTCGGGCGCGGTGAAGCAGCTGGGCCCCTTGAGGTCGCCGTACCGGGGGCAGTCCGCCCGCGTGTAGGTGGAGCCGGGGGTCAGTGACAAGTTCACGCGCATGTTGCCGGTGTCGACATCGGACTTCCATGGCTCGTCGAACCATTTCTGGCTCATCTGCGTCAGCTTCTGGAAGATCATCTGGAACTTGGGTGCGTTGTTCGCGAAGGTGCCGATGACGGGCGTGATGTCGGTGGTGATGCCGATCAGCTGATCGGTGTGGTTGTCGAAGGCCTGCCGGGTGGTGCCCACCGTGGTGAGACCGCCGTTGATCAGGCTGGTCAGCTGCTCGCGCTTCTCGACGAAGGTCTGCATCGGTATGACGGCCTGATGCAGCGAGTCGATCAGCTCGGGGGCGGTCTGCTTGAGGCCCTCGGTGGCATCGAGCAGAGCCTTGACCGTGGAGGGACCGGTATCGGTCACCACGATGTCGTTGAGCTGGGCGATCAGACGGTTCAGCTGTGCACCGCCGGTGAGCAGCTTGACGCGCCGGTTGTCGGTCGCGGCGCCGAGGGCGGCCAGGATGCCGGTGGAGTGGTCGTCGCGGCCACGGCCGGTCGCGGTGAGCACATCACGCAGCTTGCTCACCGTCGTCTGGAACAGCACGGTCGGCAGCTGGGTGTCCTCGGCGATATGCGCACCCGCGCGAATGGGAGCGCCTGGGCCGCGATCCACCAGCTGCACCGAGGAGACGGCGAACACGTTGCTGGGGACTACGCGTGCGGTGGCGGTGCCGGGAATGGATTTGGCGTACTGGGGCTTGAGGTTGATGTGTACGAAGTTGGGCTGACCGTTGGAGGCGGGCGTAACGCCGTCCACCTCACCGACGAGAACGCCGTGGTACTTCACGTCGGATTTCTGCGGCAATCCGTCGCCGACGTTGTTGAGGTCGGCAACGACCCGGATGAAGTCGTTGAGCCGCCCCGTGGACTTCAACAACATGAGTCCGGTGATCAGGGAGGCCACCACGATCATGATGACGCCGGTGCCCAAGAGAAGTTTCTCGGATGGTCCGCGGCCGTCTGTCTCAAAGGAATTCGCCGCCATTTAGCCGCCCAACCTCGCTCCTGCGTCGACGCTCCAGAGCGCCATGGTGAGCAGCATGTTGACGATGATGACCAGGGTGATGGCGGCGCGCATCGCGTGCCCGGCAGCAACGCCCACACCTTCGGGACCGCCACTGGCGTAGAAGCCGTAGTAGCACTGGATGGTGGAGGCAAGCCAGACGAAGATGACGGCTTTGATGACGGAGTAGAAGATGTCGATACCGCTGACGCCGATACCGAAGTAGTGCAGGTACGAGCCGATGGATCCGCCGCTCATGATGCCCACCATGATCTGGCAGGAAAGGTAGCTGACGGCCAGGCAGGCGACGTAGAGCGGAATGGTGACGACGGTGGCCGCCATCAGTCGTGTGGTCACCAGGTAGGGGATGGGACGGATCGCGATGGACTCCATGGCGTCGATCTCTTCGGAGATGCGCATGGCGCCGAGCTGGGCGGTGAAGCGGCAGCCGGCTTGGGTGGCGAACGCGATCGCGGCCATGATCGGGGCCAGCTCGCGGGTGTTCACCAGTGAGGAGATGATGCCGGTGGCCGGGCCGAGTCCCAGCAGGTCCAAGAAGTTGTAGCCCTCGATGGCCACCAATCCACCGGCGATGATGCCGAGGACGATCATGACGCCGGCGGTGCCGCCGCCGACCACCAGGGAGCCGTTGCCCCAGGCGATATCGGAGAGGTGCCGCAGGAATTCTTTCCAATAGTGGCGGAACACGATGGGGACGCCGGCGATGGCGCGGAAGAAGAAGGCGACCGTGTGGCCCAGCCGGGTGATCGGCTTCTGGGCCTTGTTGTAGATGCCGACGAACGGTCGCGCAATCGGGGGTACATAAGTTGATGCGGTCATGTCACAGCCCCGTCCGCGGGAACATCATGATGTAGAGCTGACTGATGGCGAGGTTCACCGTCATCAGCAGCAGGATCGATTCGACGACGGCCGCGTTCACCGAGTTGGCGACGCCGATCGGGCCGCCCTTGGTGGACAGGCCCTTCTGGCAGGCGACCACCGCCACGATCGCGCCGTAGATGACGGCCTTGATGAGAGCCAGGATCATGTCGCCGGGGGTCGCGAAGGCGGAGAAGGTAGTGACGAAGCTGCCGGGGGCACCGTTCTGCCAGTACACATTGAAGAGGTATGCGCCGAGGAAGCCGACGAAGCAGACGACGCCGGTGAGTGCGATACCGATCATGATGGCGGCGGCGAAGCGGGGGACGACGAGCCGCCGGATCACCGAGACACCCATGACCTCCATGGCGTCGGTCTCTTCACGCATGGTTCGTGAGCCGAGGTCGGCCGTGATGGCCGAACCCACCGCGGCGGACATCAGCAGGGCGGCCACGAGGGAGGCGGCCTGCCGGATGATCGCGATGCCGCTGGCGGCGCCGGCCAGCGAGGTCGCACCGACCTGGCCCGCGAGCAGTGCGAACTGGATGGAGAGTGTGACACCGATGGGCAGGGTCACCAGGATGACGGGGATGACGGCGGTGCCGGCCTGGAAGGCGCCCTGCCTGACGAACTCCTGCCACTGGAACTGCCCGGTGAACAGATCGACGAAGAACCATTGGATGGTGCGAACCCCGAGCATGAACTGCTCGCCCACGGTCTTGAGGGATTCAAGAGGGTGGCGTTTGATATACCCAGTCGTCCAGTTCTGGATCGCCGCGACGCCATCAGTGGTGGCGCGGCGCTCGTCTTGTGTCGTCATCGCAGGTGGCCCACACAGACGCAGCTCGAAGGGGTTGCGGCTACGGCGATCAATACAGCTCCCTGTGTGACCTGGAACACAAATCCCAGCAATCTACGAGTACGTCTCGGCCATCATGGGCTATTCGGTTCCTGGATGCATGCGAAACGCCAAAATGGATTCATCTGTGAACGTAAATTGACGGTCGTCTACTGGGCTTGTAGTACCCCACTGTCCTGGCGGTTCGGGTGTTTGCCTCGGCCGCCAGGTTGCTCGACGTAAACGCTTGTTGACGCTTGTAGCAAACTTTCATCAACCACTTTGCGTGAGTATGGCCGCCGCTCGGGCGGAATGTAGCGACCGAGGCAAGTTTGGGCACGCAGTGTTACCAGACAAATCGCAGGTAGACACGATTTTCAAATGATGACTATGAGCTGGGTCACACGTTTACAGTGCTGCTCAAGTTTCTGGATTCCCTCAAAGGAGAGGTTGCGGTCTTGTCCAAGCGTCATCGAAAGTCATCCAAAAAGGTCGTCGTCCAACGCACTGTGACTGCAGCTGGGGCAGTCGCCGCGACCGCAAGCTTGGCTTTTGTCGGCCCGACCGCGCAGGCCGCTGCGGCGGCGCCGGACTACAAGGGCGCGGCCACCGACTATAAGGACGCGCTCAATAACTACTTATCCGGAACTAATGCGATCGGCGCCGCCGCCGGTGGCGTCTGGAATCCCATCGCCCAAGGCTCCGGGGGGCTGCTACCGACGTTCGGGACGAGCCTGACTCACTCGAATTTGACCGCGATCGCCGACCTTCCCGGTGTTCTACGGAATCTCGCGAGCACGCCGCTGCCGACGGCGGTGCCTGGGGTCATTCCGGCGATCAAGATCCCCGGGCAGGGGTTTGTGAACCTCCCGCTGCCCACCACCATTCCGGGCGCGAACCTCCTCAATGGTCTTGCCAACGCGCTGGACGGCGTGTTCAACAACCCGATCATCGGACCCATCGTCAACAAGCTCCCGCCCTTGAGTGACATCGTCGACGGGCTGATCGCCGAACAGGACAAGTTGACGGCCGGCTACAACTGGCCGCTGCTGCAGACCAGTGGTCTGACAACCATCACCAACACGTTTGTGCAGACACCCAGTGGGCTCAATATCAAGATCCCGGCCGCGCTGGACCCCTTGGGCATCCTGCCTGATTCCGTGCGGATCTTGCCCGACGGCACCTTGCCCAACGTCACTACCTGGGTCCCGATGGGGGCGGGGAACTATGCGTTCCCGTTGGGAATGGAGACGGGATGGTGGGCCACGGCGCCCACCCTGGTCGTCGACGGCGGGGCCGTGAACGTGCCGCAGACCGTGCTGTCCCTCCCGATGTGGGCCAACGGCATCACGGCGCCCCTGGGGCTTGGTCAGGCCGGTCAGTTCAGTGCGCATGTGGTGATTCCTACGCAGAACGGTATCTATTCGCCGGTAGGCACCACGCTGTCGAACTTCTCGATTCCAGGGCTGGGTCTCGGCATGACGAATCTCAATGTGGCGACTGGAAACTACCTCGGTACCAACGGATTCAATGTCAACAACGGACAGAACGTGATGGTGTTGCAGACCCCGTTCAGCGGGGCACTCCCGGTGCCGCTCGTCTATTCTCTGGGTGGATTCAACTTCGGGACCGAGGGTGCGGGCTTCACGTTGCCGTCCCTCTTCGGCGTAGGTCTCATGCCGACCTTCCAGATCGGAACGGCGCCGGGAGCCAACACGTCTCTCGGCATCATCCCGCCGAACCTGATTCCGACGGGCGCTATCGTGCCCACTCAGCTGATCACCGTCTCCGGCCTGATCAGCACCGCACTCGGGATCCCCGACCCCACAGTGGAACTGGCCAAGGCGCTTACCCCATTGTACAAGGGTCTGGTCACACCCGCCCTGACACCGATTTCTGACCTGCTCACCCAGCAGTACGGAAACCTGTTCAACGGGGCGGCGTCGAATGCCTTGCAGGCCTCCACGTTCTACAAGGACGTGATGACGCAGCTTGGCGGCCTGGTCGGTGCCGCGCCCGCGTCGGCCTCATCCCCGGCACCGAATGCCTTGGTAGCGGCGGACGCACCCGCACCGGCAGCCAAACAGATCGAGTCTCCCGCGCCTGCGGCGAAGGACTCGGGCAGCCCGGCGACACCCGAGGTTAAGCAGCTTGAGGCCGCGAAGCCGGATCTCACGTCCAGCCTCGTCACGAACAAGGAAAAGGTCGTCGAGAAGGCCACGCCTGCAGCACTTTCCGCATCGGTACCCGCGGCTGCGGAATCAGTGACGGCACCGGCTGGCGAGCCCGCGACTCAACCCGCTGCCGGTCCCGTGAAGGACGTCGTCAAGGAAGATCCCAAGACCGACGCCAAAGAGAAGGACAAGCCAACCAAGCCTGTGGTGAAGGAGAAGCTGCAGGACAAGGTCGACAGGGCCAACCAGTCACTCAAGAAGCAGGTCACCGACACCATCAAGAACACCGGCGGTGTTGTCACGTCGACTGTCACCAACACGGCCGAATCCGTCACCTCAACGCAGACCGACGGTGTTAAATCGCCTGCGGCCACCGATACGGCCAAGGATGCCAAGACCAAGCAGGACAATGACTCCGGTAAACACCACGACGATGGCTCGGCCGGCGCCTCGAACAAGGTGAAGGTCAAGATCAATACACCCAGCGAGTCGGGCGGTAAGCACCGTGCGGCCGAGGCATCCGGTGGTGGCTCGGAGGGCTCGGGCTCGCACGCCGGGTCCGGTGCGAGCGGAGGAAAACACTCGGCCGGCGACTAGGTGCGCACCGCTCCCAGTACGGTATCGGCGATCCGAGAACGGAACGCCTCGGGCGAAAATTCGCATGCGTGCGCCCGGATGGCGCTGGTGTCGTAGTCGGCCGGGTTGAACTCGCGCATCAGCGCGGCCAGCTGCTCCACGACGGCGTCATCCGGGCCCGCCTGCATGTGCTCGCCGGTAACTCCCGGATCTACGGTATCCAGGGCGCCGCCCTCGCCCAGTGCCAGAACCGGTGTCCCGCAAGCCATTGCCTCGACGGGGACAATCCCGAAGTCCTCCACGCCCGGCATCAGCAGGGCGCGACACCGTCGGTACATATCGAGGAGCACCTCGTCGGACGCGGCGCCCAGGAACGTGGTCTCCGGTCCCGCGATGTCCTCGAGGTGATCGCGGAATCGTCCTTCTCCCAACACCACCAGGCGGCAGTTGGCCCGTTGGGCGGCCCGGATCGCCAGGTCCGCGCGCTTGTACGGGACCAGCCTGCCCGCGCACAGGTAGAAGTCCTCGCGCGGGATCGAGGGATCGGGGGAGAAGCGGTCGATGCGTACGGGTGGGCTGATCACCGTCGACGGCAGACCCCACCAATCGCGAATCCTCTCGGCCACGGCGTGCGAGTTGGCGATGACGTGCGACAGGTGCGGCGCCGCGCGCAGTTCCCCGCGGCGCGCGATCTTTCCCAATGCGGACAGGGCGATTCGGCCCGCTCGACTTGCCATCTCGTGGTCGCGGAAGGTGCGATCCCATGCCCAGCGGGCCGGGCTGTGTACGTATGCGACGACGGGAGCTTCGGTGGCCAACGCCGCCTGGGTCGCGAACGAGTGATGACTGATCAGCACCGCATCAACGTCGTTGCCGAGCGGTAGTTTCCGCAGGGCGCTGGGTACCAGGGGTAGCAGTGGTGCATGCGATCTGCGCCCGGTGAGGGCGTATGCCTCGTCCAGCCAGGTCCCGGAGATGGGCTCGTGCAGTCCGTCTTCGGTCCGCCCCGCCGCCTGCAATACCTGCTGGCGGCAACGTGGCTCGGTGATGGGCGCGTAGACGTTGGCCTCCGGCCACGTCTTCATGAACTCGGCGACCACCAGTTCGGAGCCACCGAACTCGGTGAAGCGTTCGTGGACAATCGCGATACGCGAGGCGTTCAATGTGCGCTCCTCAGCATCCGGGGGTCAGGAAGGCCTTCACGTAGCTGCCCGACTGGCGGATGAACATCCACGTCCAGAAGGCAACGCCGGAAGGCGCGGGACTGGCGACCATGGTGAGCTCCCCGTCGAAGCATTTTCCGACGATGTAGCGGGACCGCGAAACATGCGGTGTGAAGGTGATGACGATGATGTGGTGCCAGCCGAGTTCCTGTGCCTTGGCGCGTATTTCTTGCGCCTCACCCTGGGTGGTCCAGGGGTCCGGGATAAAGCAGCTGACCGTGAACGTGAAATGCCCCTTGCAGTACTTGTCCATGTTGCGGTCGTTCGCGCCGGTCGACTGTGAGATCAACAGATACGGTGCGTACCCGCGCTTGGCCAGGTCCAACCCGACATCGAAACGCTCGTAGGGAGTGCCGCCCAGCACAACGATGGCATCGGCCGGGCGTAGTGGGTCGGTCTGCGGATGCATGTACACCCGCCACCCGACGGTTATGAAACCCGCCAGCAACACGGTAACGGTGATACAGGCCAGGAGGATTCGCCGGCGTCGCCGTGGTGCGCGATCCGGTGTGGGTGCCTCGATATCGTCGACCGGTGTCTCCTTCGCATCACTGAAGTTCATCGATGATCTCCCTGGCCCGGTCGACGTATCGGTGCGATTCCCGTGTCACCCGTGTATGGCCCGCCTCGGCGATCTTGGCCGCCTGTGCGGGATGGCACGCACACCAATCCAGAATCTCGCGAAGCTCGGCCTCGTCGGAGAAGAGCAGGCATTCGGTCCCCTCATGGAGAAGTTCACCGTGTTCATCGGTGCGTTCACCGACGAACAGCCCTCCGCACGCGGGTATTTCGAAGGTCCGACAGGTGTGGGTATCCCGGTTGTCGGAGTTGAGCAGGACCAGGTTCGCGGTCACCGATGCGACGGTGGTGGCGAAGTGGTCGCCGTATACGGCGCCACCGATCGTGGCGCCGGTGGTCCGTAGCGCGGGCATGCGCCGCCAGCCCGGACCGCGCACCAACAGGTTCTCGCCGTGCTCGCTACCCAACCGGGTGATCAAGGCCGATCGGTCCGGACGTCGGGCTCCGATGAATCCCACCAGGTATTGCTGCGCAACTCGTTTGGCGCACGGGCGATGCCAGGCCGGGTCGTAGGCGCTCAGTACGAACTTCACCCGGCGTGCGCCGCGGTTCAGCAGCTCGGGCACATTGTGGCGTTTGGTGGTGACCACCAGATCCCACCCGCTCTCGTGGGCCAGGTACTCGGGTGTGGTGTTATACGGGTTCCCGACATCATCCGGGCTGTAGTGCACGCGGACCGCTGCCGGCACCTGGAGCAGGCGAGCCTGGTTCAGGTGGATCGACTTGAACCCAAACAGCATGTCGGGGGCAAAGTCTCGTGCGATGCGTTCGATCTGGTCATGCGCCGAGTCCTGCAGCCAAGGTGCGCGCCGGCGCATTCCCTTCGAGTACAACCACGCCGGTGACAACCTGGTGGGCAAGGTGACTCGGGTGGTGTCGACGACGACGACCTCATGACCGGCCTGCCGGAATCCGTCGGCCATCGACCGTGCGTTGCTGCCTACCCAGTCGTCTCCCACAAAAAGGATCTTCATCGCGGAACTCCTTCGTGCGCGGTATCGGCCTCCGGCACCTCACCCTGCTCGCGTCCGGACAAGTGCCGTACCCGTGCCAAATACCACAGCGCCACACAGAATTCGGCCGCAATGACTCCGCCGATCAGGGCCCACACCGAATGGGTCCACGAGGCGGTGATCAACCCTGCCACCGATGCCGTGGTGCCCACCACCGAGGCGATGAGAACGCCATGCGTGTCCTGGCGCACGGGGAGGAGCGCGGTACTGATGTAGGAGCTGATCGTGCTCGCCGGCAGGATGAGAAGTTCGGCACGCAGGAGGCCGACGGCTCCGAGGAACTCGCTGCCGAAGATGATGTGCACAATGGGCGCGGCCAGCAGCCACAACAGCGCTGCGGCAAGGACGGCCACCGCGACGGCGCCCCGCAATCCTTGAAAACCGCTGCGCCAGAAGTGCTCATGTCCGCTGCGCTTCGCCATTCGGGGCAGCAGCACCAATCCGATCATGTCCAGTAGTGACTGCATCGCTCTGACCAGACGATCGCTCGCGGAGAAAAGACCCAGCGATACGGCGTCGAGCATGGCGGAGTAGATGGCCGGCGCCCCTTGGCCGTACCCGGTGGTGAGGAGCCGGGACGTGACAATCGGCCAGCTGGTGCGCAGGATCTGGCCGGGTGCGTACGGACGACACAGTGGCCCGAATGTTCGCAGGCTGTCCCACCAGGTTCCCGCCACCGTCAAGATCGAGGAGCCCAGCAGGCACAGGATTGCCGTGGACGCGTGGGGCGAGTGTGGGAGCAGCACGATGAGCAGAACCAGGTAGGTGATGCGTCCCGAACCCTGGTATACCGCCGAGGCGACAAACCGGCCCTGCCCGATCAGGAGCCAGTCATCGGAGGTGGCCCAAAGCCCACCGGCGAAGAGCCCCAACAGAATCATGTGAACGTACGGAGGCATCCCGGCGATCCAGCCGACACCGAACGCGGCACCGAGCGCTCCGAGAGTCATCAACCTCAAGGTCAGGTAGTCGGTGCGAACCTGCTGAAATTCGGCAGGCGTGTTGCGTAGCTCGGGCACCCGTGCGGCGAGAAATGGCGTCATGCCCAGGTCCACGACGATGGAGCCGAAGAAGTACGCGGCCATTCCGACCGCCAACAACCCCATTCCCGCCGGGCCCAGCACCCGCGCGAGCAGTGGCACCGTCGCGAAGGTGACCAGGTACTGCCCGTACTTTCCGAAGACGACTGCCCCGAAATCTCTGGCCAATCGCATTGCCCGGGGCAGCGTCGTGCTACTTCGAGGTTCCTTAGACACTGCGCTCCGCCAGGGATGTGGTGGAGCGCCGGGCCAGGACATCGGAAAGGAATGACGCCACGGTCCGCGCCGAGTCGGCGATATCGAAGCGGCGGGCCCGTATCTGTCCCGCTTGTGCCAAGCGGATTCGAAGGTCACGGTCTGCGATGAGACGATCGAGGGCAGCGGTCAGTTGGTCGGTGTCGCCGGCATCGACCAGCAGCCCGTGCACACCCGATTCGATGGTCTCGGCGGGGCCGCCGGGTCGGGTCGCGATGACGGCGCAGCCCGCACGCAGCCCTTCCACGACGACCTGGCCGAAGGGTTCGGCGATCACGGAGCAGTGCACGAGGATGTCGGAGATGGACAGGATGTCCGTGGGGTCGTCGAGATGTCCGGTGAAGGTCACGGGCAGCTGCAGCTCGCTCGCCAGGTCTTCCAGTTCGGTTCGGAACGGCTCCTCGCCGAAGAATGTGCCACCGACCAGATACGTGCGCTGGGGCCGGACCTTGGTGTTGGCCAGGGCGCGAAGGAACACATCCTGTCCCTTCCACTGTGTGAGCCTGCCGACGACGGCGATGACGGTCTCCGTGGCGGGCCGCTGCGGTGCGTGCTGCGTATCGGGGGTCTGTTGGAAATCGAGTCCCGGGTAGGCGACCACGCCCGGTAGGCGGCCAGGTCGAAGCGAGCTCTCGGTGGACCTGCTGTTGGCGATGTATCCGTCGGCGACGAACTTTCCGAGCATACGGAGAAGGAATGCCAGTGTGGCACCGAAGTATTCGGCCGATATCCGGTCGTGCACATGCCAAATCACGGGGATTCGTGCTCGTTGTGCCGCGACTGCGGACATGATGAGCGCCTTTGTGCTGCCCGCGACGAGTACATCGGCTCCGTGCTCGCGTACCGCGGCGCCGAGGGCCCACCCGACGCGAATCAGCGCGAGAGCGCCGACCAGCCGGCGCAACCATCCGGAGCTTCGGATGGTGACGCTCCTGCTATCGAAGCTGTTGGCCAACACCGACGTTGGTATGCCCTGGGACTTCATGGCGCCCACCATCGGACCGTCTTCGGTGTAGATCACCGACGGTTCGAGCGCGAGGCCGGTGGGCGCGGTACGCAGCGCGGACACCAGTCGCAAGGTCGCCAGCTCCGCACCGGAGGGCGCCGCGGTATGGGCAACGAACATCGCCTGGATCATGCGCTCAGCTCCGAGTACACGGCGTGGTGACGCTGCGCGGCCGCGGCCCAGGAGAACGATTCGGCATGTTGGCGGCATTGCCGCGGATCGGGGAGCGCGCCGTCAAGCGCCGAGATGAGTCGTGCGGCAAGCGCTTCGGCATTGTCGGCGGGCACTATCAGGGAGGAGTCCAGGCCGCGCACCGCATCGGGGAGCCCTCCGCAGTCGGTGACGACGGCAGGTCGGCCGGTGGCCAGGGATTCGAGTGCGATCAATCCGAAGCCTTCAAGAGCCACCGACGGCACCACGGTGAAATCCGCGAGTGTGTAGAGCTGGGTGAGGGTCAGGTCGTCGACACGCCCGGTGAACTGGATGCTGTCGTCCAAACCGGCGGACGACACCTGCGCCCTCAGGTCTTTCTCGGCGGTGCCGGTGCCGACGATCATCAGGCAGGCATCCGGATGCGCGGAAACGACCGACGGCCACGACTCGATGAGACGGTGAATGCCCATGCGGTGCTCGAGCCTGCGTACGCACAGCACCGTTCGTCTTCCGGTGGGGGCGTCCAACCGCGGAAGTAGGCCGAATCTGTCCAGGTCGACGCCGGGTGGGATGACCTCGATGCGGTCGGCTGAGATGCGGTAGTCCTCGATCAGGACGTCTCGGAACCGATCCGAGAGCACGATCATCCGCTCGGCCCCTGCGTACCGAAGACGCTCGACGACGTACTTGGCGCGTGAGCGCAGGGCTCCGGCTCCGGCGAATCTGCTCTCGGCCGCCCACGGTCCGTGGAAGTGCACGACCAACCGGCTGCGGGTGCGCCAGCCGGCGGCCGATGGTCCGTACAGGCAGAAGTGCCGGTCGAGGATGGCGGGTCGCTGTAGGCCCGATCGGTCGTTGAATGCGGTGAGGACTCGCGACCGGGTGGATCCACCGGGGGAGCCCCAGGACCATCCCCCGTCGGACGGGACCCCGAATGCCGCGGCCGATAGTTCGATGTCGTCCTGGTGCCGCAACGCCGCGAACAGATCAGTGAAGTACCTGTTCAGGCCTCCGGGCAGCGAAGAGAACCACTCTGCCCCTGTCATATGCACTCTGATGGGTGCCATGTCAGGCTCCCGCCCTGTTGCTGACGTCTTTTGCTGATAGCGGCATGTGGTGCACCGTCCCGACGTTGAGCGTCAACCCCCGTCGCGGCTCCGTTCGCCGCGCTGTGGTGTCTGCTCTGGGGTCTTGGCCCCGCGTCTGATGTTTGTTCATTGTTCAACCCACCCCGCCTGGATGAGCGGCCGAGGGCTTGGTGTCGGCCGGTGTGTACTCATATGCGCCAAAGCTGGGTCGTATTCCATATTACGAGTAACGCAATGCTACTCAGGGGGCGAAATACGGGGCGTTATTCTGTTTTATGCACGCCAGATCATGCCGCCCGCAAGCCGACCCGTACTCAGAGTGCAGCACCTAGCGGGCATCCGCAACCGGAGCAGGTGTGGTCCTGGCTATGAACAAACCGGTTTCCGCTGACACAGCTTTTGCCCGCAACGACGACCATGATCCACCTGCAACGACGCTATGGATGACCGCCGTGGGTGGATCATGGTTTGCCACCGATCAAGCTCAGCTGGTAATGTTACCTTAATGTTATTAGCCAGTGAGCGATACGTGATTGGCTCGGTTATTAGCAAACCGCTGCGGGAACCGATGTTTATTAGATGATTCTTATTTACCTCCAATGAAATTTTCATGGTTTCCCCGAATGGACGTGATCCCCATCACGTGGCAATATTTGAATCCCTATGGAAACGTAAGCACGTAAATAGGTCGGGTTCTATTGCCGAAATCGTCCATACGAATCACCGATATGAACGAACAGGTGAAGTGCACTCATGGTTATTAAGAGCGTGGTTAGCGACGGAATTCAACGGAGAGTAGAAAAGCGCCCAGGTGGGCTCTTCTACTTGCATCGACGGTGGGCGCCTGCGGCTGATTTGGTGGCCATCGGCCTCACGTCGCTGGTGTCCTACCAGCTTGCGCATCATCTGCTGTCCGGGCGCCAGGATCTCGGTCGTTGGTACATGGCGACTGACCTGATTATTGCCGTCGTGTGGTTTGCGGCGTTGTCGCTGCACACCGTGGGGCCGGGCAAGGCGTTACGGGCGGTGCTCCAGGAATGGCAGACGGTTGTGGGCGTCACGTTCCAGCTCTTCACCATCGTTCTACTCACCTACCTGATTTCGCGCATCGAGCTGATCGACATCCGGCACCTCGTCATCGAGATACCGCTCGGACTGCTCGGCATCATCGCTGCCCGGCACGTGCTACGCCGTCTATGGGGCTCGGAGGCTCGCACCTCGGTGCTGTTGGCCGGTGATCACGACGCCGTCCGGGAGATGGTCACCGCGTTCCGTCGTCACAGGGACAGCGGATTCGAGGTTGTCGGCGCATGCACGCCGGCGATCGACGCACGGCTGGGTGCAACAGCGATCGAGGTGGGGGATCATCACGTTCCCGTCGTCGGCGATGACCGGAACGTGATCGAGGCGGCGCAGCGCACCTCGGCGCAGATCGTCGCCGTCGCGATGACTGACGACCTTGGACGCAAGGAACTTGCCGTTCTCGCCTCCGATCTCGGAGCTCTGGGAATCGAGCTCGCCGTCTCCCCGGGACACGTGGACGAGAACGTTGTCGCCACTGCGGATCGGGGCCTGGAGCGGGTTCACATGCTGGAGATGCTGGCCCCGGGATACCGGCGTGCGCGGTCCATGTCGAAAGAAGCCTTCGATATGGTGTTCGCCACTCTTGCCATCCTGGCCGTAGCGCCGGTGATGATCGCGATTGCCGCAGCCATCAAACTCACCAGCACGGGCCCGGTGTTCTACGTGTCCGAACGAATTGGGTTGGACGGTGTGCCATTTCGGATGATCAAGTTCCGCAGCATGTTCACGGGCGCCGATCTTCAGACCGCGGGAATGATCGACTCGGCCGGGAGCACGCCCGTCTTCTTCAAGGCGAAGGACGACCCGCGGATCACGCCGGTGGGGGCGTTCCTGCGGAAGTACAGCCTCGACGAGCTGCCTCAATTCTTCAACGTGCTGTTCGGTGACATGAGTGTCGTCGGGCCGCGGCCTCAGGTGCAGCGCGAGGTAGACGCCTACGACGACACCATGCGGCGGCGTCTTCTGGTGAAGCCGGGTGTCACCGGCCAATGGCAGGTCAGCGGACGCAACGATTTGTCGGTCGACGAGTCCATTCGGCACGACATCTCCTACGTCGACAACTGGTCGATGGGGCTTGATATCCGCATCATTTCGCGGACCG
The DNA here is from genome assembly GCF_001853795.1 of Mycobacteroides franklinii. Classification (NCBI taxonomy): domain Bacteria; kingdom Bacillati; phylum Actinomycetota; class Actinomycetes; order Mycobacteriales; family Mycobacteriaceae; genus Mycobacteroides; species Mycobacteroides franklinii. The sequence continues at coordinate 944,836 of NZ_MLIK01000004.1, read as the reverse complement.
TGGGTGCGGTGGTACGCAGCGAGGGCGCGTACTGACGTTCGGCCGGTTTCAGATCAGGCCGTGGACCCGCGTGGTGTACGGGCGCGTTTGACTTCGTAAAGCTTGAAATCGGCTTGCCGGGTGAGGGATTCGAAGCCGAAATCCACCGCGTCGGTGGATGACCAGGCGATGCCCACGCTGAGTGCGACGCCGTGCGCGCTTGCGTCCAGCGGCGCATTGCGAATCCGTGCGTTGACCTCGGAGATATCGTCGGGATTGTCCACGAACGCGACGACCATGAACTCGTCACCGCCGATGCGCGCGGCGATGTCGTCGCGGTGGGTGTGGGCGAACAGATTGTCCGCGATGGCTTGTAGCGTCCTATCTCCGGCTTCATGGCCGTAGGCGTCATTGAGTTCTTTGAATCTGTCGACATCGGCGACCATCACGACAACGGTCGTGGGATTCGCCCGCTTGTTGAGCAGGTATTCGAAGGTGGCTTGCACGCCCCTGCGGTTCAGCAGACCGGTGAGCGGATCTCGGTTGGCGGCAGAAACGGCGGCTCGAATCGAGCGTCTACCTCCTTCGATCACCGCCTGGATGAAGATCGGCAGCATCACCACAGTGGTGAAAACCGGTGCGTTGTAGAGGAATTGATCGAGGAAGGTCGCCGCGCCGGTGTGCACGTTCCACAGCGTGATCGAGCTGAGCACAGCCAAAGCGAAGATGCAGTGCGCGGCCAGCACGCGCCAGCCCAGCAGGAATGCGGCGAACACGCCGATCATGCTCATGTAAAGGACCGGGGCGAGCCGCATCATCGGGCCGGCATACGACCAGCCGGAGACCGCGAATGAGAGGTCTGCCCAGATGACGAAGAGAATCGCCCAGCGTCTGCTCGGCCACGGCCGGACCATCCAACACGCGCCTATGAGGAATGAGACCGCGATGAGCGATTGGTGGATTGTGCGTCCGGCGCCCTGCGGACCTAGCGGATGCATGTTGACGATCGTTCCCAGGGGGAGAATTGACATGCACAGCAACCCGATGGTGATCTTCAAATGCCGCAGATTTTGGGGGCCGAGTGCGCCGGTGACGAACCGATACTCCTGGTCCGGGGTCCGTCGACGTCGTGGCCTGAGTCGTCGGTTGCTGGACACGGGCTGAGTATGGGACATCACCGGGTGCGTGTTTCTGGGTTCTAGAGGCTTGGAGTCTTCCGGATTTGGAAACAGTGCTGCCGGCGGCATGCACGTTAAATGTGCCCTCGGCAGGATTCGAACCTGCGACACCGGCTTTAGGAGAGCCGTGCTCTATCCCCTGAGCTACGAGGGCGGGGACCGAATGGAATCGTGGATGAAAACCAAGGAGAGGTCTTCGATCGGCTGATTCAGGTGGTCCTTGGTGGTTCTACACGTCCCACTTGGGGGTGCGGGCGTGCGGGGACAGCTTAGCGCCCCGGCGTGGTGGGGTGCGACGTGCGGAAGGGGAGGGAACCTTGAGTAAGACGAGGAATTGGCGGGATGTCAGTGGGCGATCATGCGCCGGTTGTTGAGGGTCTGCTGGCCGAGTCCGCCCTGGCTTGCCTGATCTGCTCCAGCCGGCCGCGAGCTTTGTCGGCGGCCCGCTCTGCCGCAGCGGTGAAGGTCCAGTCCTTTGCGACATTCCGGATCCGCACCGAGAACGGCAACGACATCCAGACTATCTACGGCGAGCCGAAAGACCGCTAGGCAAATGACCCAGCAAGTCCGAAAAACGGTGGCGATCGATCTCACGGCCCATGCCGAGACGGCCGACGAAGAGCCTGCTGCGTTAGCGATTGACAAGTTAGCTGAGTAGACTTATGGTGCTGTTGAACAGCCCAGTTTCATTATCGAAAGTTTTCTCCGCAAGATGGCGGTGGCGATTGGGTCCGATCGACGGCAGGGGGCTTTTGGGGAGATGGCACGGATGATGAACGGCCGCCGTCTCACGGATCAGGCAGTCTCCAGCACATACAGCCCAGTAGATTCCGTCCAGCCCCGCAGGATCTGGACGGCGCTCGTGCTAGCTGTGCTGGTTATTCCTCGGCGATCATGATTGATACCGCCTCGCGCGCCCACGCCGACCCGGGCGCGGCCAACGGCCACGCGGCCTGGCCCGAAGAGAATCTGCCCACCGATCCGTTATGCCAACTCGTGGTGGCGGGCGTGGACCAATCGCGGTTGCCCTCCAACAACAGCCGCTACTGCCGTACCTGACCTTGTGAGAAGGAAGGCCTAAGTCATGACGCCGATGAAGTTTCGTCGCCACGCCATGCCTGTCTATTGGCGGCGAGGCTTGGTGGGGGTGGCAGCGGTTGCGGTGCTGATCGCCACGTACGTGGTTTCGGGGGAGCAGTTCGACCTCATGGGTTCTGTCGGTCTCCTTCCGGGTGCCACCGCAGATCCCACTGGTCCTCCAGGCCCCACCGGCGGATCCGGCGGTATGGACGGCGGCATGAACGGCTCACAGTTCCAGCCGCCTCAAATGCCCAGTTCTATGCCGGACTATCAGGGCGGTAATAATCAGCCACCGCTGGACCAAAGCAACGGAATCTCCATCTATAACAGCGGCAATCCGCAAGCACCGCAACAGGTTTCCGGCCAGCAAGGCGCACAGCAGCCCCAGCAGGCACAGCAGCCTGCGCACGGCACCCAGCCCCCCGATTACCAAACCGCCACCCCGTACACGCAGGGACCTGGCAAGCCGAACCCGGACTACCAAGCTCCGCAACCGCCGCAGCAGCAGAACCCTGTGCAGCCGACCCCGCAGCCGCAGCAGAGTCCGGCCAGTAAGCCGCCGGTTAGTAACCCGCCGCCCAGCCCTGCCCCACACGCTCCCACGCAACCTGTGCAGTCGCCCCCGCAGGACGCTACTGCGTCTCAGCCTGCGCAGATGCTGGCCAACCAAAGCGCGGCGTGCTAAATGAAGCATCGAGACGAGATCACGGGACCTATTCCCGTGCAGGCAGGCCCCGAGCTGGCGCGCACCGGTTTGCGCACCAACACGATGGTCGCCGCGATCATTGCAAGTGTTGTGGTGGTCCTTGTGGCGACGATCGCTGCCGCGATCTACATCCTCTCCTCGCCGGATGCGCCGGCGGTCGCCTCGAATACGCAGTTCAACACCATCAGCAACGAATTTGAGCGCGGCGCCCGGGGGGTGCAAAATCCGCAGAGCCCCGAGTGCGTGGCCGTATCGCCCTCAGAGTTAGGGGGTCCTGTAGTCAGCCCGGCAACTTGCGGAACGTCCAGCAGCACCTATCGGATCGTGCAGCGAGCAAGTTATCCCAGTGATTGCGTCGCCGATGTCGACGAGAAGTACTCCTACACCGAAAACGGGCAGCACAACACCCTGTGTTTGGACTACGACTGGTCAACGGGTTCGTGTATCGAGGTCGCAAAAGATTATGCGACGAGCCAGCCCTGTGACGGTAAGCCCCGGCTAGTCAAGCCGGTTTCGGTGATCACCGGAGTGGTGGACGTGTCGTATTGCGCGGTAGGCGGATTCCCACATCCCGTTCGTAAGTTCACTGTTTGTACCAAGTACACGTAGAGGGAAAAGTGACCAATATCGATAGCTCAAGCGGCACAAGGGAGATGGCGTGAATCCAGCGGACTACATCAATATTGTTGTCTCGTGCTTGCCGTCTACAGTGATTGCGGGAGTATCACTGAGTGCGTGGAGGAAGGTTCAGACCAATAGCCTTCCCCGCAACACCACAGTCGGTTTCCGCACCAAGGCCACGCTGCGTAGCGATGAGGCCTGGGATAAGGGAAACAGGGCAGGCATCAAAGTTTTCCTGCTGTGTGTTCCGCTCGCTGTCATCACCGTCGCGGCCATGATCGTCAGGATCCTTGTGTTTTCGAAATCATCATTCCTGATAAACGGCATTTGGGCAGTTGCCTTTCTCTGCGTAATGGGATACGCGACCGTGAAAGCGAATCAGGCAGCCAATTCGACGAAACGGGACAATCAATGAGCAAAAGACTCAGTGTCAGCCTCGCTTTGGCCGTCACACTTGTGCTGGCTCTTGTGGCCCGCCACTACGTGGCAGTCGAGGGCCACGACGAAAACAGCCGACCCGCCAGCAAATACTCTGCCCTGGATGTCGTCGAGTACACCGTTTTCAGTACCGGCAAGATCCCCCAGGAGCATCCCGCCTTGTCCGTACCGGGTCGACACCTCACAGACCTTCAGATCCTGCAAATCCAGCACGGCGCAGAGCATTTGACGTCGTGCATGGAAGAGCAGGACCGCGATTTCGCGCAGGTGATCCCAACCAACTTCCAAAGCGGTGACCCGTATCGGGTGGAATCCGCCATCCAGCGAATCGGGCAAGTCGCGACCCAGCAGCGGCCGATGCCCCAAACCGGTGCCTGCACGCAACCATCCCCGCCGCCAGCCAATCCGGGCGCAGACCAAGCCTGGTATCACACCGAACCTACGGTCTGGAACTACAGTTTCGCCGCGTTCCAAGTGTCGGTGGGGGCGCAGGCGGCGGTGGCCGCGGCCGAAGCCGCCGGCGCGGTTTTCGCCCTCTGGGTTGCGGCGCTTCTCATCCAGACCGCCGTCGCGTTCACAACGTTTGTCCCCGCTGTTGAGTTCGTCTACGACGACCCGGGCTCGGTGTCACAGCTGGCGGCCGATGAACAGATCGCGAAAATCACTCGCGAACTACGCCTGAACTAGCGCCGATGACTGAGCCACAAGAAAAGGCGGCGCACAACAGGATTGGGCGCAACAAAGCGGCCAGCACCCTCAAGGTATTCTATCTGTACTCGGCGACTCTGCTGTTTCTGTTCACGTGCTTTCTGCTGGCGACACTGCCGCCGAACGTGCTGATCGATGGCGAACGAACCGTACCGATGCGCAACCTCCTGCAGAGCGTCGCCGCACAGAACTTCGGTTTTTTCACGCGCTCAGCACAGCTTGAGCAGCTTGACGTGTACCGCGTGTCTGGCGACACCGCCACATCACTGCTCATCACCCCACAATCCAGACAATCCAACATGTATGGGCTCAGTCGCCGCCAGCGCGCACAAGGGCCAGAGATCGCGACCATCGTCAATTCGATTACCCCGGACCGTTGGACCCCATGTGACAGCGGCGGAAAAGACTGCATCCTGCAAGTTCTACACACCTCGCCATTGTTGCGAAAAAACAATAGCCCTATACCTACTATGTGCGGCGACCTGGTATTCACCACGGAAAAGACCGTCAAATGGTCCTTTCGAGATCTCGTGCCCACCACGTATCACGTAACCCGTACGATCCATGTCACCGCAGAATGCAAGGCCACATAGATGACCGCGGCCACATTCCACCACCGGCTTCTGTTCACGATCGCACGATTCGAGTTCCGTACCAGGCTGTTCGCCGCCGGGCACGCACTCATCGCGATCGCGCTGCTTTCCGAGTTGCTGTTCGCGCCTTTGGCGGCGCTCTTTCACCCGGTCGGAGCGACCACCGGGCCTCGCTGCGAAGCAATACGTGCGATCAGCATCTTCTGTATTTCGGGCCCCGACAACCACCTCGAATTCAAACGAATTGTCATCGTGGCGATTCTGATCGTCGCCGCCATCGGATACCGACCACGCTATTGCGCCGCTCCGTATCTGTGGGCGGTATTCTCCATGGCGGACTCCTTTGAGTTGCCCGACGGCGGCGATGCGATCGCCCTCATATCCGTCATCATATTGTTCCCCGTCCTGCTGGTGGACGGCCGGACATGGATGTGGTCGCGTCATCGAGGCCACATCCGACTGGAAAACAAGGCGCTGTGCTACGTCGCCATGTGGGCACTGCGGCTGCAATTCGCTTACATTTACCTCGATAGCGCCATTGCCAAGATGGGCGTCAAAGAGTGGGCCGACGGAACCGCGATGTACTACATATTCCGCGACAAAATGTTTGGCGCCCAAGGAATTCTGCAGGGCTTCTGGCTCTGGGTGTCTCAAAATCCCATCGGCACCCTCTCCATAACCTGGGGGACGATCCTATTAGAAATACTGATCGCCCTGTTCACGCTGCTGGGACCGCTATGGAGAAAACTGGCCCTCTACATGACCGCGTTCCTGCACATCGCCATTTTCTTTTCGACCGGATTATTCAGCTTCTCCGCTGTCATGATCGGCGTAGCGCTCGTGATCGCCGGCCAGTCTTCCTCGCAGCCTGCGCACCGTCCGCGCTCACAAAGCACCTGGATCCGCCGGGAATCAGCGTCTACCGCGCCGGCCGATGCCCCGCCCTCGGCCGCCCTATCCACCCCCTAAACAGGAGCCTCACCGATGTCGAACGATGATCAGCAAGCATCCAGATCTAACGAAAGCATCCCGGCATTGCCGGTCTCCAAATGGCTCCAATTCGGATTCCTTATCCCCGTCGCCCTGATCTTGGTCGGTGCCACCGTGTATGGCTACGCCAAGTCTCAAACCAACAGTCTTCAACCGAATTTCGCCTTCGGCTTCCGATCCGCCGACGCCCTGCGAAGCGTCGAAGCATGGAACGCCGCGCAACGCACAGGATTCACCTGGATGCTTTTCGGCGGGGTCACGATCCTCATATTGTGCGCCATCGCCCTATCGCTAGGTCTCTGGAAAAACCTGAACACCATGCCCCTGATCTGGATCGTTCTTGCCGGCGCCGCCGCATACAGCGTAGTACTGTTCCTTGCCAGCGCCCACGCCGATCAATCAGCCCGTGCTGCGACGACAACAGCTGCCGCGCAACAATTTTCGGTGCAAGATGCCGATAATTCAACGACGGCTAGTATGGCGGGCCGCTTCCTGGACGAGTTGGACTCGCGAGCTTAGGCCGAGCTTCGTGTACACGTGGGTGAGGTGAGTTTGTACGGTGCGCGGTGAGACGAAGAGCCGCGCGGCGATGTCCTTGTTGCTCATTCCCTCGCTCACCAGGCGAGTGACGGAGTGTTCGGTGGGCGTGAGCGAGTCCCAGCCGCTGGAGGGCCGCTTGCGGTGACCGCGGCCACGGTGCGCGTACGCGATCGCCTCCTTGGCGGACAGCTGCGTTCCCTCGGCCCAGCAGGTTTCAAAATCGTTGTCATCCATTGCGTTACGCAGCTCACGCACCCAGGCTCGGTGGTCTGCGTCCCACACTTTGAACCGCACCGTGCCCATGTGTTGGCGGATGCCTTCCGCCGCGCCGAACAGCCGGGCCGCTTCGCGAAGGCTGCCGGCGTCCGTGGCTAGGACGGCCAGACACTCCAAGATGTCGGGCACACCGAGATACGCATGGACGGCGGTGGCGGCCGCGAGTGCGTCGTGCCCATCGCGCTCGGCCCGCTCGGGGTCACCCTCTGCGATCGCGACCAGGGCGCGGGCGGTCAGCGCCAGCATCAGCCGGAAGCCGGCCGCCGCCGCGACCGCATCATCTGCCTGCCGGCGCGCTGCGGCCAGGTCGCCGGCCGCCAGTGCGGCCTGCGCACCGGTCGTGCCCCCCAATGCCGCGTTCACGGGCGAGACGCCCAGGTGCTCGTGGGCCGCCTCAGTAGCGGTCCGCGCTGTTGCGGTATCGCCGGCGGCCAGGGCCGCAGTGGCCAACGAAACGTAGGCGTATCCGGGTTTGAATCCACCCAACCCGGCACTTGCCGTGACGGCCATGTCCGCGTAGGTCCGGGCTGCATCGGTGTCACCGCGCCAGCTGAATGCGATGCCAAGGAACGCCAGGGTGTCCACCCGCACGAACTCGTCGTGGGCTGCCTCGGCTTCGGCCGCGACACCGCGAAACTCTGCGATGGCTTCGGCCAGATCACCGTGATTGAGCTGTGCTATTCCGAGGATGGTGCGGCATCGGCGCGAGGTGAATCGGTCGCCGATCGCATCGGCGAGGTCCCGCCCCTCTTCGGCGGGTGCCTGTGCCGCGCTCGGATCTCCCGCCATTGCTGCTCCCGCCGCGATCGAGGCGAGGATTTGGCTCAGCGTCCGCCGGTCGCCGGAGGTCCGGGCGGGACCGATCGCCTCGGCGAAGTACGTTTCGGCCGGGCCGTCTTTGTAGGCCGCGATGTAGCCGCAGGCGGCGAGTACGCGGGCCAACAAGGCGGGGTCGTCGACAGCGCGCGCAATCGTCAGGGCACGTCGAGCTCGATTCAAGGTGTCGGGCTCTCCCAACCAGGTGGCGAGAAAAGCGCTGTCCGCCAGCGCTCGTGCCTGCACGGCTGCTGTCACTTCGGCGTGCGGCGCGCTGTCGTCACCGAGAGCCGCGTCGAACCAGGCGAGCCCCTCCCGCACCCGACCGCGCGCTTGCCATAACGGTTGTAATGCCGAGCTGAGCCCCAATGCGAACTCGGCATCTCCCTTCTCGAGGCCCCATCGGAACGCCGCGCGCAGATTGTCGATCTCGATGTCGCACTGTGCGAGACGGGCCTCGTGATCGCTACCCTCCAACGCGTCGAGCAGAGTGGCCACCGCGGTGTAGTGGTCCCGGTGGCGCGAACGCACCGTCTCCGCCTCTCCGGATTCACCGAGCTTCTCCAGAGCGTATTGCCGCACTGTCTCTGGCAGTCGGTATCGTGTTGTCCCCGTGGCATTTTCGGCGACAACGAGGGACTTGTCGACGAGCAGGGTGAGCAGGTCGAGAACCTGGTAGCGCTCTATCTCGCCGCCGCCGTTGACGGCGTAGGCGGCCGTGAGCTCGAACCCTCCCAAAAAGGGAGCCAGGCGGTAGAACACGACGCGTTCCAGCTCGCTCAGCAACCCGTACGACCAATCCACCGAGGCGCGCAAGGTCTGCTGGCGGCGTACGGCGGTGCGCGCACCACCGGTCAACAGCCGAAAACGGTCATGCAGCCCGTCGAGGATCTCGGCCGGTGACAACGCGCGCACCCGTGCGGCGGCCAGCTCGATCGCCAGCGGAATCCCGTCTAGACGGCGGCAGATCTCAGCCACGCTCGTGGTGTTGTCATCGGTCAAGGCAAAGCCGTTTTGGGCCAGCCGGGCGCGGTCGACAAACAAGTCGATCGCCTCGTCGGTCAGTGAGAGCGAGGGCACCCGCCGCGTCGCTTCGCCTGTGACACCGATGGGTTCGCGACTGGTGACCAGCAGTGTCAGCTGGGGCGCCGCAGCGAGTACAGCCACAATCAGCTCGGCGCTCGCGTCGAGCAGATGCTCGCAGTTGTCGAGCACGACCAGCAGCCGGCGGTCGCGAACGAACTCCAACAGCGTATCCATCGTCGAACGACCGGGCTGATCAGGTAGGCGCATCGCGCGGGCCGTGGTGACCGCCACCAGTGCGGGGTCCGTGACCGGTGCCAGATCCACATACCACACCCCGTCACGGAACTTCGGTGCGATACGAGCCGAGATCTCAATGGCCAGACGGGTTTTGCCAGCACCGCCGGCACCGGTCAGGGTCACCAGCCGATTGTCGGCCAGTAGCTGTTCCACGTCGCGCAACTCGGTTGCGCGTCCGACGAAACTCGTCAGCTGGGGTGGAAGATTATGGGAGACAATCACATTAGATGTGCGCAACGGTGGGAAATCATTGGACAGATCCGGGTGGCACAGCTGCACCACCCGTTCGGCACGAGGTAGATCACGCAGCTGATGAGTCCCCAGGTCCAGCAGCCAGGCGTTCGTCGGCAGCCAGTCGACCACGATGTCTTCGGTCGCTCCCGACAGCACGGTTTGGCCACCATGACCCAGGTCTCGCAGCCGCGCGGTTCGGTTGATGGTCGGGCCCGCGTAGTTGCCCTCGTCGCGCAGCTGCACCTCGCCGGTGTGTACGCCGATCCGAAGCCTGATCGGCAGCAGGGGTGCCAGCTGCAACTGCAAGGCACAGGCCACCGCGTCCGACGCACGGGCGAACGCGGCGACAAAACTGTCGCCCTCGCCCTGTTCGACGGGGCGGACGCCGTGGTGGGCGGCAATGAGGTCGGAGGCGATGTGGTTGAGACGCGCGATCGCCACCGCCATCGCTTCGGGATCCGTTTCCCACTGCCGCGTCGAGCCCTCGACGTCGGCCAATAGCAGCGTCACCGTGCCCGTCGGCAAAAGCCCACTCACGCCCAACTCGCTCCAGTCCACCAATAGTGGCGCATTCACGTGCGAATCGATCTGGCTCATGCTAACCAGCATCCGTCTGCGGCGGAGCGCAATACATCGGCGAAAACGCGCAGATTGTCGTCGCTCTGTGCGTGTTATCCGCGCCCACCGCGTAGGCATATGCACATACGGACTCTCTTCCTGTGCGTCTCCTCAAGCGTGCTGCCAGGTTTCTGGGAATCCGATGTGGATGATGGACTGCGCCACAACACAATATCTAATATTTAGTTGTGCTCAGTAGTGATACCGGGCATGCCGTGCGCGACGCATCGGATAGTCACCCAATACCCAAATGCAGCGGTCGGGAGCGTCGACATCGCGACGCCGGTCATAGTTGAGGAGGTCGACATGACGACTCTCAGTTCCCCGCCTGTTGGCAACGACATGATGCATCCGGTCGGGTTTCCGGGCCAGCACCAGGGGAAGCCGCCATCGCGTTGGCGCAGAGTGTTTCCCGGTGAACGGCGGCGCAAGGCCGCTATCGCCGGTGGATTGGCCGGACTGCTCGTGGCGGGTCTGCTGGGCGCCTCGTACGAGACCTCGCCCGGCGGCACCCTGTGGGGCGTCGAGAAGTCGGTGTTTCCTGGGCATGCGCAAGAGGTTGCCCTGGACGCCGTGGTCAATGATCTGAAACAGGCGCAGGACGTCCTCGACACTGGACAGCAGCCGACGGCGGATCAGCTGACCGACGCACGCACTCAGCTCAACCAGGCGAAGCAGGACCTGGACTATCTATCGGACTCGCCGCAACGCGACAGCTTGCAAAACCTCTATCTGCAACTGACACAACAACTTCTGCAATACACACCGGACTCGGTCCAGCAACTACCGCCACTGCCCGGCCTTCCCGACACGCCGCCGGCGCCCGACCCCGTCGCCCTGGCGAGTGCATCGGCCCCCACGTGGGGATATGACGACTCCGGTGATGCCGAAAGTGTTGCGGGCGTGGTGCCCGACGACGTCGTTCCGCCGCCGCCCGACGTTCCCGTCGACCCCGAAGCCGGCTGGCCACAACCGTATGACCCTCCGCTTACGCCGAACCTGGAAGACCTCGGTTACTACGACTCCTCCTGGGGACAGCTCTATGGTTACGACCCCGGCAACTGGTACAACTTCGATCTCGGCGGCTTCAATATCTATGGTTTCGACTTCCTCGGCTATGACCGCTGGGGCTATGACCGGTGGGGTTACGACCGCTGGGGTTACGACCATTGGGGCTACAACTGGGGCGGCCGCAATTGGGCTGGCTACGACCGCGACGGCTGGGATCGTGACGGCCGCAACGAATGGGGTCAGCGCCGAGGCTGGCCGGGCGACCCACGCAATCAAGATTGGTACAACGACCATCATCGGTACGAGCAGTACTACCAGTGGAAGTTCCAGAACGACGATCCGGTGTACCACCGCACCCAGTGGAACCAGGCGCACGGAGTCAACCCAGACCAGTACCGAGACTGGAACATGAACCGGGATTGGCACAATCCGCGCAACCGCGACTGGGCGCCCTCGGCCACCACGGTGAACAACACCACAGTGATCAATGATGTTAATGCGAGGAATTCCGCCCCGGTAGTGAATCCGAAAACATCGCTGGCACAGTTCATCTCCAACGACAAGGCCGCGAGCACCTCCGGGCCACTGATGAAAGACCTCGCCAGCAAGTCCACTCGGAACTTCACCAAGGAACTGACGGCCCAGACCACCACTCCTATCAAGGCGCTGACCCCGACGCGTGGGCAGCAACCGGCTGTGCTTACGAACCGCCAAAACGACTTTGCACCACCGGCTTTGGTGGCAACAGCACCTGCTGAGCCTCCATCCAAGGTGTCACCGAGTTTCACCGTGCCCAAAGTCGCGCCTGCGCCCACGGTCGACAAACCCGGACAAAAGTCGGGGTTGGTGCCGCGCAACGTCAGGCCGGGAGTAAACCTGAACCCATCCCCGGGCAAGGAGGTGATCCCACCCGGTTCCTTGGCGCCGGAGGACAAACCGCGGCCAGTCGCTCCGCCTAATTCCGTGGTAGATCCTCCGGCTCGGCAGGATGCGCCGCCCGGGCGTGCCGTGGCGGCACCACCTGCGCAGGATGCTCAGCCTCCTCAAGTTCCAGCGCGCGAGGCACCGGCACCGCAGGCGCCGGCTCAGCAGACACCGCCGGTACACGAGGCTCCGCAACAACGGCCCGCTCCGGAACCTCAGGTTCGAGCGCGCGAGGCACCGGCACCGCAGGCGCCGGCTCAGCAGACGCCGCCGGTACACGAGGCTCCGCAACAACGGGCCGCTCCGGCACCACGACCTGCACCTGAACCGCGACCTGCACCGGCACCACGGCCCGCTCCTGAACCGCGGCCGGCTCCGGCGCCACGACCTGCACCTGAACCGCGACCTGCGCCGGCACCACGGCCTGCTCCCGAGCCGCGGCCGGCTCCGGCGCCACGGCCCGCTCCGGCTCCAAACCTCTCGGCTCCGGGCGGCGGAAACAGTCGCTGGCCTTAAGCGTCCGCGCGGCAAGTCCTCCTGCCTGAGTGCGATGCTTTCCCATCTGAGATCGGGGGAGGGGCGATGAGAACTGCGATGATCAAAGGTGCTGAATAGATCTGTGAGGCCTGGCTAATCGATTGATTCCTCGGCCGCGGCCCTCTTGGAGACCTCGATGTGGTAACCGTGGAGCACGGTGATGATCATCGAAATCGACACCACGCCTTCGGCAATGAAAAACGCCGCGAAATCGATCAGCGAGCCGATCGGTGGATCGCCGGGCACCGCATTGCGCAGTGGGATGAGCGCGAAGAGCAATGTACCGAGGAAACCAAGCCCGGACCAGAACAACCCGAGCTTGCCGCTGCCGACGTACCAGGCGGCGATGAGGGCCGCGACAGTCAGGCACCACATGAACGCCATGATGAAGACCGCGAACACGAGGGTGCTCGTCGAGCGCGCAACCGTGGCGGTAGAGACGAACACGGATTGGGGCGGGGTGATGGTCTTGGTCTCGCCATTTTGATGATGAACCTGAATCGATTCTTCTTGCTTCGGGGCTACCTTGAAGAAGGCGTCGATGTTGTTGAACACGACCCGGACGGGAACCTCGCGCCGAGTGGGGCCGTCACCGATGTGTACACGGAAGACGAAGTTCGACGTGTAACTGTCAAAGGGATAGTCGGTGAACATGCCGTCGCGCAAGGCGAATTGGACCGACACATACTCCGGACGTTCGTTCGCCTTGGCCACAACTGTCGGGTTCGTGACAGCGTTGCTGACTAAGGTTGCGTCTTCCTTCAGGTTGTGGTGCTCGTCCACCAATGCCCCCTCGCCGCGCACCTCCAGCTGCGCGCTGATCCGTGCTGTGGCCGGATCCACCTTCTGGATCAGCACGGAGATGTTGACGCGGTCCGGATTGCTTGTCTCTCCAAGAACAGTCGCGCGGTCGCCCCGGTCACGTTCCCACCAATACAACGAAACGCTCATGCACGTAACTACCACCACGAGTATCCCCAAACCAACCAGTCTGGGCACGCTCGGCAGGCGCAACGAACCGATCGTAGGCGTCGACATATGGCACCTTTCCGCAGGTATCTCATCCGTTGATGGCACGGGCGTCGCCTAGGAAGCCCCGCCGGAGCTACTTCGACAGCGTTGTCGGCTGTGCTCCGAAATCGGCTGCGACGAAGAGTGTGCAGCTCACCGCCCGATGTTAGCGCCAGATCCGACATCCCCTGCGCCGCACGCCGTCCGGGGATGTCGGATCACGCCGTACTGTGTCGGACCCGGAGAAGCACTGCGCCTTCGGGACTTGATCAGGCGCAGTGCGTGTCCGCTACTAACGTTGGTGCGCTATAGGCAACGCCACGGATGGAGCAGGTCGCGGACCGGGCCACCACAGGGGCCCCAGCCGCCGTCACGCCATCCCGGTCCACGCCAACCGGGGCCGCCCCAGCCGCCACCGCGACCGCCCCAGCCGCCGCCATGGCCGCCCCAGCCGCCGTGACCCCAGCGGGTGGGTACGGCAGTGAACCCGTCAGAGACCGGCACCCTGTCGTTGCCTAGGGCAGTGACAGCAGTTGCACTGGAAATGGATTGTGTTTCTTGATTATTGGTCGCCGCGGAGGCGACTCCGGGAAATGCCAGTGTGCCGGCACAAGCGGCGGCCACGGCCGCCAACATAACTCGACCGCGCACTGATTGTGGCTTCGTCATCGACGGTCCTCTCTCAGTAAGTTTTACTACCTAAAGATATGACCGGAATGATGGGGTTTCCTGGGTGATTCCCTGCGCGGTAGCTGTGAATGCCGATGCCGCAAGGGATTTAGCGGGTACTGCGAGTTTCCAGCTCGGAGCATCGAGAGGGTGAGCTAGCGCGATGCGCGAGCACTCGAAGCTGGGAAAAATTCAGGAAACTACTGGCGGGGACTGTGGTCAACGGTGCTGTGAGTGTGGATCTAGCTCACCCTCTCGATGCGGTGATTGGTGCCCGTCTGCCCCGTAATGGGCCGGCGCGGCATCTATAACAGTGGCACTATGCAATAGTTGTACTATGCCATTCTGGTTATGGAGCTGCTTCTGGACTTACGGTGCACGATGCGCGGACGTGAGCCATGCGGGTAACTGGGCACGACCATCGGAACCAATCGTGACATTGCGGTACTCGAACCCGTCGGGGAGGATGCGTGGCACATTGACCCAGGCGCGCGCTCGTCGCACCTCGTCGACGACGAGATGTGCCCCGATGATCTCGCGGAGTTCCTCTTCGGTGAAGGCGCGCGGTCCGAAACCGATTTCCGGAGGAAACGCTTCAGTTGCGAAGACGAGCGCAAAGAATTTTCCTCCCGGTGCCAGTGCACGTGTCGCAGTTCGAATATAACCATCGCGCGACTCTCGCGGCAGACTGTGAAAAACAAGCCCGTCGATGACGGTATTGAAATAGTTGGAGTATCCGGTATCGGCGGTGAGATCGGCCGTCGCGAATTCAATCTCTAATTCGAGTTTTTCCGCAGTTTTTTTCGCTTTGTCGATTGCGCTGGCGGATAGATCGAGACCCACCACCTCATAGCCCAAACTTGCCAGGGCCAATGCGGTGACCCCCACGCCGCAGCCGGAATCAAGGATCGGCCCGTCGAACCTTCCTTGACGTTGTAGAGCTGCAAATTCTGGCTGCATCTCCCCGATGTTCCAGCCCGGGTCCCCGGGGGCATACGAAGCCTCACCGCGGTACAACTCGTCCCAATCCACTGCGTTTACGTTGAAAGTTGGCATAAAACGAAGTCTAGGTAGTCCATCTAGTGCCGGGCAATGGAGATGCTTTTAATCGGCGCAATTTTAATGCGTTTCTCAGGCGGCTATCTGTATCACCTTGAGGAGATCTGAAGAGAAGCTGGTAGTACGCTGAATTTACGTCACGAATTCGCATACATTCAGAGGTTACGGCGCATGAGTTATTAAGGATTTTCTTTTACGTAACGACATCGGAACAGTCGATATCGCGGATCCGGTACGAATGAGTTCGTTGCGCGACGGGGTGCACCTGGCATGAGGATTTCGGTCCATTTTCGGCCGCGGTCCACGGGGCGCGGGCCGACCCAGCGCTTCGGTCGGCACGGGGAGGGCGAGCGGCTCGCGCGAGCATTCCTTCGATTTGCGAAGAAGATAGTCATGGATCATAAGGTCCGTTGCTAACGGTTCTCTTCGTCGGCACGTAACTCCGCCTGCGTTCCACGGTGACTGTGCAGGCCGTGGTCGCTACCTGCGCGGCGCGCGCAAATCATAGCGCTATGCAACAGTTGCTAGGAGGTAGGGTAATGCCCGCTGTGGTCGCCGTAGATTCGGAAGGGAAGTCAGTGTGACCGTTGACGACGTCGATCGTGACGAATCGCTTGATGCGCTCGCGGATTCACTGCTGGTGGCTTCGCGGTTGCTCTTGGCGGTCTCCGCGAGGTCGATCGCCCAGGTTGACGAGACCATCACGTTTCCTCAGTTCCGCACGTTGGTGATCTTGTTCAACGAGGGGCCCGTCAACTTGGCAACGCTGGCGCAGTTACTGGGAGTACAACCGTCGACCACTGGGCGGATGGTGGATCGATTGGTGGGCGCGGGCTTGATCAATCGTCATCCACATCCGCGGTCACGCCGGGAATTGGTTGCCGAACTGACCGCTCATGGTGAGGGCGTGGTTCGGGAGGTCATGGCGCAGCGCCGCGCCGAGATCGCCCGGATCGCTGCTCGGATGCCGGCACGGGAACGTCGTGGCCTGGTACGCGCCTTGGACGCGTTCACCACGGCCGGCGGCGAGTCCGCCGGGCCCGCAGACCTGTAGGAACCCGATGCGTCATTACTTTGGACAGCTGTCGTTGATTCACGGCTGGATGCCGATCATCGTCCAGCTCGGCACGGCAGCGGTGCTGTTCTACGCGGTGTGTGGGCCGCGCCGGCGGATTCTCATCCTTCCTGGACTTGCCCTCGGTGCGGTACTGACATGCGCGGCGTATTGGTATCTGGACTCGCTCGGCGTCGCGGGCGATCCGGCACCGCCCTGGTTGTGGCTGTGGATCGCGGGTATCGGGCTGGCCGCCGGGCTGACGTTGGTGGACTGGCCTAGCGCTCGGTGGTGGCGGCGAGTGTTGAACGTCGTCGCGGTGCCACTGTGTGTGGTGTGTGCCGGACTGTCCATGAATGCGTGGATTGGGTACCTGCCCACGGTGCATTCGGCCTGGGCGCGGCTCACGCAGGCTCCGGTACCGGGGCAGGTCGATCGCGGCACCATCTTGGCCATGCAGATCGCCGGTGTGCAGCCGCCCGCGGGTGTCATTACGCCGGTGGCGATTCCGGCCGATGCGTCCGGTTTCCGGCACCGGACCGAACTGGTGTATCTGCCGCCCGCATGGTTTGGCCGCAACCCCGCACCGCGACTTCCCGCCGTGTTGATGATCGGATCGGCACTGAATACCCCGGCGGACTGGGTGTGGGCCGGTCATGCCGCCCAGGCCGCCGATGACTTCGCCGCACAGCACGATGGGTTCGCGCCGGTGCTGGTATTCGCCGATGCCACAGGGGCTTTCAATAATGACACCGAATGCGTCAACGGTAAACGTGGGAATGCCGCCGATCATCTCGTCAAAGATGTTGTGCCCTACATGGTGTCCAACTTCCGGGTGAGCGATGACCGGAGCCACTGGGGTGTCGCGGGCTGGTCGATGGGAGGTACCTGCGCCCTGGACTTGACGGTCATGCATCCGGAGACCTTCAGCGCCTTCGTCGACATCGCCGGAGATGCCAGCCCCAATACCGGCGATCGCACACACACGATTGCCACCTTGTTCGGTGGTGACGCCGACGCGTGGTCGCGATTTGATCCGGCGACGGTGATCAGCCACCACGGGCAGTACGGCTCGGTCGCCGGATGGTTCGACATCCCCGGCGGTAGGGGGCACCGGCTGCTGACGGCCGCCGGGATCGGGTCGGTGAGCGACAGTCCGCACGACGGTCTTGCGAACCCCGAAGGGCAGGATGTCGCGGCCAATTCGCTCTGTGGGCTAGCCAGCGCACACGGTATTCGCTGCGCGGTCTCGTCGCAGCCCGGGCGACATGACTGGCCGTTCGCCGCACAGGCCTTCGATGCCGCATTGCCCTGGTTGGCAGGCCGTCTTGGTGTGCCCCAGACGCCACGGATTCCATTGCCCGGCTTGACGCCGGAGCTGAGCACGCCCGCAGCGACCGCCGTCCGGGCAGCGGGTAGGTAGTGCCCGATCACCCAAACGGGCAGGTACCGGTGGGCCGCTCTGGAGCGGCAAAGCTGTCGAGACGATAGCCGTGATAGAAGTTGGCCAGGCGCTCGTTGCGTCGCGTCAACGAGCGGGCAAGTTTGTCGAACCTGCGCTGCGCGGTGCGTGACCCGTCGAGTCCCGAGCGGGCCTCGGCGAGGCGAATATTGTTGTACAGCATGGGTTCTACGAGTAGTCGTTCCGGCGCGACGCGCCATACCAACTGCAGTAGCCGCGTATACAACGCGAACTCCAGCTGGTGCCGGGGCTTGAGCTCGAACCCGATCATCTCGCGTATCTCCGGGTGCATCGCCTTGGCCGAGCAGACCTGAATCACCCGGCCGGCGATCGGGCGAATCGCCAGCCAAAGGGGCAACAGGGCCGGGCGAACCGCGGCGGGCAGTAGCAGTGTGGGCAGTGGCAGCCGCATCAAACCGGCGAACTGGTCACGTAGAAAACCATTGGACTGCAACCTGTTTTCCACCATGTCGTCGTAGTAGTCGACGAATGCGGAATATGTTGGCGGGAATTTACCTTTGGCGCTAGGCAATTCGAGGTCCCTGAGCAGGTACCGCTGATACTGATATGCGGCCTCCTTCTCGATCGGGGTCAAGGTGTATCCCGTGCAGTGCGGAAAGGACTCCATAGTGGCGTTGACGGCGCTGGCGGCGATCCATATCCAGAGCTCGGGATCCAATGCGCTGTAACGAATTCCCTCATACTCGCCGACTCCGGTACCTCGCACCGCGCGGTGTTGCTCTTTGAGCCACCGCGCGGTGTCGGCTCGTTGCTCTCGGTCGCCGGCGAAGACCGATATCGCGCTTAGCGCGCTTCGGATGCCGCGGTCGGTGAAGTTCTCCCGAAACCGCCCCGACCGGTCCACGGAAGCGGCCACCGGCACCAAGGCCACCTCGTCGAACAACACCCCGCCGAAGACGCCGACGAGGGGGCTGCCCAGGTGCTTGCGGAACTCGGCCATGACGCGCGGGCGGGCCCCGTCTACGCGTAGGAGGGCAAGGCCGTCCTCCGGGGGATCTGTATCCAATTCACCGTCGTGTTCGGCGTCGAGCGGCAGTACATGCGTCATTGCATCCTCCGTCAATGTTAGGAACTGAGTTTGAATCTAACATTGCAACATCGGGTTGGGAAGTACCGCTGCGTGAGAGACTGAGCTGTGTCTGCAGATCCGGATCCGACCGGCGAGCGCATCCTGGATGCGGCGCTGCAGACCATGCTCAGCTTCGGTATTCGTCGCGCGACGGTCGACGAGATCGCGCGGCGCGCGGGTGTGTCGCATATGACGGTGTATCGCCGCTGGTCCAACAAGACGGAACTTGTCCTCGCGGTCCTCATGCGTGAGGCGCAGACGATGTTCTCTGCCATCGACCGGGAAATCTCCGCGCTAGACAGCCCCGAGGACAAGCTCGTGGCGGGCTTCACCGGGATCTATTGGTACGTGCACACCCATCCCCTGATGCAGCGCGCGGTGGAGACGGATCCAGAGTCGGTGCTACCGATCATGACGACCGGAGCGGGCCCAGCCTTGGATATGGCGACAACGTACCTGGCGGGTCACGTGAGTCGCAGCGCCGGTGATCTTGTTGATGATTCGTACGGGGTTGCCGAAGTGTTTGTGCGCCTGACACATTCGCTGATCCTTGCGCCTAGCCCGCGGCGAGAGCTCGCCACCAGGGAAGACGCCGAGCAGTACGCTCGCCAGTACATCTTGCCCATCGCGCGGGCACTGGTCCCGGAGCCCAGCACGGCGGTCCATTAGCGGCACGCGGGTCCACTATGCGTGCTTTTGGCCGGTGGGGGACCAGGCCAAGTAATCTTGTGCATTGACCATGGTCGGGGAGATGCGACTAGACATTGGGGGTAGTGGATGGATCCGGATATCGGAGCGGGCTCGCCGGCGTCCGAGGACTCGTCTGATGCCGCGGATACCGCGCCGCTACCAGTTCTCAACGCGCTTCCCGGCATGTTGTCCGACCCTGGCCCGTTCGCTCCGTCGGAGCAGGACTTCGGCCAGCCTCCGTTCCTCGAGCAGCAGGTAACTCCCGATCCATACGCGGGCAGCCACGGGGCACCGCCGTCCGCGCCGTACATGCAGTGGCCCAGCCACGATCTTTTCGGCGATACCGCGCCCGCGAGCGCCGCGCCGATCTCGCAGCCGGTGAAGTCGCCGCCCACGGTCGACTTCTCATCGTGGGAAGACAAGCCCGAAAGAAGCAAGCGGCCCTTGATGATTGGCGGTGCTGTACTTGCCGCGGTGGTGGTTGTCGGCGGCGTTGTCGCAGTCTTTGCGAGCCGGGGCGGCGATGACACTCCCGCGGAGCCCACAGCGGCCCCGCCGACGACCACGGTGTCCAGTAGGGACGCCGATGCGGAGACCCGCTTGCTTTCCATGCTCCCGACGGGATACACGGCCGCCGCGTGCAAGGCCGTTGAACCCGCCAATGAGGCAGTCGCGCAAATAAAATGCGGACGAAGTGAAGACCCGGACGGGCCCCTAGAGGCGAGCTACTCACTGGTCAAAGACAAGTCCGCGCTCGCCGCCGGATTGAGCCGCCTGACGAAACGTAATGCGGTGGTGGTGTGCCCCGGCCGGATCCAGTCGCCGGGACCATGGCGTCGCAACGCCACGCCCGATCAGGTCAGCGGCACGGTGTTCTGTGGCTCCAACCAGGGCCACCCGGTGGTCGCGTGGACCGACGAGGACCGACTTCTACTCAGCGAGACGCGCTCGGGTGCCAGTGGTCCGACTCTGGACCAGCTGTACGCCTGGTGGTCGTCGCACTCATAACAAAAACCGCCGGCCGCACGAGGCGGCCGGCGGTCATTGCCGAAAAACGACTGTCTAGCCCTCGGTGGGAACAGGAGTTCCCTGGCTGCCTGCTGCGCGCTGTCCGTGCGGGGTGCTGTCGGATGCGGGCACGGCGGGCACGCCCGGTACAGCCGCCACCGGCGGAGTGACGGTCTGCGGGGCGGCACCCTCGACAGCGGGAACTCCCGGCGCCGGCGATGCGGGAGCCGGGGAGGCGGGAGCCGGCGTTGCGGGGGCAGGCGAAGCGGGCACCGCGGTGTTGTTCAGCGGCGTACCCTCGGCGCCCGGTACCGGGGTGGCCGGTGTCGGGGTCGCGGTCACCGGTGCCACCGTCGGGGTCGAGGTCGTCGCGGGCTGCTGCTCGTCCACCGGGGTGCCCTGGCTGCCGGCGGGCAGCGGGGTGCCCTGGCTGCCGGCGGGAACGGCGGCCGGAGTCGGGGTGGGTGCGGTGCTGGTGGCCGGCGCGGGGTTGGTGCCGTGCGACTGGCCGGAACCACCTGAACGCTGCGCGGGGGCGGCGGGCGGAGCGGCCTTCCAGGTGAGCAGGTCCTCGTCGCCGGAGGTGTAGGTCACCGTCTCCGGGTTGGCGCCGGTCACGTCGAAGTAGATCTTGCCGGTGGTCTTCTCACCTTGTGAGAGGGTGCCCGGGTTGACGCCCTGCTCGGTGGCCACGCCGTACAGCACGCGGTAGGTCTCGCCGTCCTTGGCCTTGGCGTTGAAGTTGGCGACGATCGGGATGACGCTGCCCTGAACCGCTTCGTCGGTGGCGGTGGCTTCCCACAGCGTGCCCTTGGGCTGGTACGGCAACTGGTCCGCGCTGACCTTGAGGTCACTGATGGTCCACGCCTGCACGACATCGCCATTGGTCAGGCGACCCTGCTGGCCGAGCGTGGTGTCGGCGCCGGCGGTGGGCATGAGGGCCAGTCCCGCGGCTGCCGCGGCGGCCACCACCGCGGCGGTGATAGGCACATTGATCTTCACGATGTGGTTCTCCTTGACGTCCGAATTGCTCCCCCCAGCGGGGACGGTCTGTCGGTAAAAATAACAGGTCTGGGTGCACCATCGTCGCCCGAAGTACACGATTGCCATACGGTTAAGACCATGACGGTTGATTCCACCGGTCACCAGGGGGCCGCGCCGGAGCCAGACGATTGGCCGCCCGACGCACGCATGTTCACCATCCGTGCTGCGGCGGACGATGCGGCGTCTAGCTTGGCTGCCGAACTGCCCATTACCGCAACAGAACTCGGCATGTTGGACGGTGATGCCAACCATCCGGTGCAATTCTGCAGCGTGCTGTTGGAACCTCCGGTCAAACACCGATTCGACGCCGCTGATGCCGCCCGATATGAACGTGAGTACTGCGATCGGGACGACGACGGTGAGTTTTTCATGGTGCATGTCGCGCTGCTGGGTCCCCGGCGCCCCGGGGTGTCCCTTGCGCCCGGTGCCCGTGACGTCCTCGTCGACGTCGCCTATGTCGTCGATCTGTCGCTCGAAGAGGACGGAGTGCTCAACCCGGCCAAGGTCGACTGGGCGGGCGGGGCGATCGTCGATGTTGCGGGGCAGGCCGCTGTCGAGCAAGCAGCCCCGGGGCCGGTGGATCAGCCGGCAGTTGCAGCGCCCGCGCCTCCCGCCGTCGTGTCTGCGGCAGCACCGGAGCCAGGGAGCCCGGGCAGCTCGGAGTGGATCCGTGAGCAGGTCGATGTGCGCATCGCGGTGCTGAGCCGACTCGCGGGAGAAGTGGCGATCTCAGAGGTACCCGTACCGACCGAGCTGGCCAAGGGCGAGCGGCACTCCAACACGGCGCCGCAGTACGTGCTCGACGGAGCCCAGTTCTGGTACCACACACGTGACCCGAAAACAGGTTTCGTATGGAAGACCACGACCAACCCGAACGAGCTGATCTATTGGTGCATCGACGACGTGGCCAGGGGATTGGCGTGGCGGTGGACGCAGCAGGCGGCCACCTACAAGACGATGCCGCCGGCCACGGCGCAGCGCACGCTGTGGGCGCCGTACTGGCAGCTGCTGATGAATGCGCTCGACACCAAATGGGGTGCCATCACAGGCCGTAACATCCGCGGGCTGCTGTGAGCGATCACCAGCGGTAGTCGAGAAACTTCCCGTCGAAGGTCAGGACCACCCGGTCGCCGTCGGGGTCCGGGCGGCGCGTGACGTCGATCTTGAAGTTGATCGCGCTCATGATGCCGTCGCCGAACTCCTCATGGATGGCTTCCTTGATCGCGGGCCCGTAGACGCTCAATGCCTCGTAAAGCCGGTAGATCGTCGGGTCGGAGGGTGCGCCGCCGTCGAGTGTGCCGCGGTACGGCTGCGCGCGCAGTGTGCTGGTCACTTGCGGCCCCAGATCGAGAAGCTCGGCCACCTTTGCGGCTTTGGCCTCGGGCACCGGATGCTGGCCCAACAGTGCGGCGATGGTCCAAATCAGCGGTGAATCAATCGCTTCCGCGATTTCCTGCCACGTCAGGTTCTTCTCGACGCGGCGCGCGGTGATCAGTTCGGCGGCTTCTTCCTTGGTCATGTCGTCAGACAAACAGACGCCTACCTTGGCCGCAAATCAAGCGCTAATTAGCGCTGCCACAAGCCCTTCTGTGCATCGCGCTGGTAATAGTTCATCGAGTTCTCACCACTGGCTGTCCAGAGCATGGCCACGGTGACGAGGACTATCGCGATGAGTACGCCTGAGTCTGTCCACATGATGACCTCCTTGGTATATCGATCGGTCTACAAGCATTGCAGCATGTAGACCGATCGGTGTACAGGGATATGTGTCGGACGTCACAAACGGCGTAGGCCGTTACTCCGTGTCCAGTGCTCCGGCGGCCAGTGCGGCGCTGTTTACCCTGGTCAACACCTTGTGGAGGTTCTCGAGTTCGGCGAGGCTCACGCCCAGGCGTTCCACCACCGCGGCGGGGACCTTGAGCGCCTTTCGGCGCAGTGCGGCGCCCTGTTTGGTCAGGGTGACATGCGTGGTGCGCTCGTCGGCGGTACTGCGTGGGCGAGTGATGAGCCCCAGCATCTCGAGTCGCTTGAGCATGGGCGAGATGGTTGCCGAATCGGTTTGCAGCAGCGCGGCTATTTGCTTGACGGACAAGGCTTCTCGGCATTCCTCGCTACCGCTCTTGGCGTGATCCCAGAGTGCGAGCATCACGAGATACTGCGGGTGGGTGATCCCGAGGGGTGCGAGCAGCGGTCGGTACACCGCCAGTACCGCGCGATTGGTCACGGCCAACGCGAAGCACACCTGCCGTTCCAGGGCCAACGGGTCCACCTCGGGCGAGACTGCGGTCATTCTCACTGTCCTTGCTATTAGTTAGTGCACTAATTATTAGTCTACAATCTAGTTATGGCCGCCGACCGTCCGAATCCGTTCCAGTACATCGCCTACTGCTACGGGCGGCGTCTTCCTGATTCGATGAAGGACTGGGTCGCCAAGGATTTGGCGGGCAAGGGGGCTGTGCGGCGGCACATCTTGCGCTGCGCGATTCCGCCTCTGTTCATCCTCGCGCCGTTCTGGCTACTGCCGGCCTCGCTCTATGTGCACATGGAAATGACCGTGCCCATCTACGTGTGGGTGCTGATCATGGCGCATGCCCTCAACAAGGTGTGGCGGCGTCACCGGCTCGTGCAACATGATCTGGATCCCGGCCTGGTGGATGTGCTCAAGCGCCAGAAGGACGCGTGGATCCACGAGGATTACGCACGGAGGTTCGGGCCGCGCAGCGGTGACGGCCATTCCAGTAGTGGCCCCATCTAAAGGCGCGGCACTTCGAACATGCTGGTGCGCTGAGTAATTGCTCTGGTGATCAAAAGTCGCCGAGTACCGCCGCCTCGGAGTTCATCCGGGCGGTGAGAGTCGGCAACGCCGGGTTATTAGTCCCAGTGCTTCCAGTGGCCCTTACCGCGCCAGCCGTTGTTGCCATGCCAGCCGCGGTCCCAGCCGGAGTCGGCGCACACGGTAACTCGGGGGTAGGTATCTACCGAGCCGCAAATGTCGGGATCGGCCTTTGCCGGGGTTGCGGAGGCGATACCGCCCATGTACAAGCCACTAGCAACGACTCCAATCGTCAGCCCAAATCGACTGGCCGAGGGCAGGATTCGTTTCATGACTCACAGCGTACTCCCAGGTGAATTTAGTTCGCAAGGGTAAGGACAATCAGAACCACGTTCAGTGCCGAAATCAGCGCGGCGATGATCCAGCCCAGCAACGCCGTTATCCGATGGTTGACGTCAGTACCCATCAGTTGACGGTCGCTGGTCAATCGGATCAGCGGTACGAGGGCGAACGGGATGCCGAAGGAGAGCACCACCTGCGACATCACGAGTGCCCAGGTGGGGTCGATGCCGGCCGCGAGGATTGCCAGCGCGGGCAGCAGTGTGATCAGCCGTCGCGTGATGATCGGGACGGACCGGCGCAGCAGCCCCTGCATGATCATCGCGCCGGCATAGGCGCCAACCGACGAGGATGCGAGTCCGGATGCCAGCAGTCCGATCGCGAACAACAGTGCCACGGTGGGCCCGAGGCTGTCGCGGACCGCGGCGTGTGCGCCCTCGATGGTGTCGACGCCGTCGCGCCCCCGCAGATTTGTGGCGGCCACCAGCAGCATTGCCATGTTGACGGCTCCGGCGAACACCATCGCCAGGCTCACGTCCCAGCGGGTGATACGCAGCAGCTTGCGGCGTGGTTCGCCCTCTTCGGGTCGCCCGTGCCGGTCCAGGGCCAGGCCCGAGTGCAGATATACCGCGTGCGGCATGACGGTCGCGCCCAGCATTGCCGTCGCCAATAACAGGCTCTCGGCGCCCTGGAAGCGTGGGATGAGGCCGCCGACGGTCTCGGCCAGCGGCGGAGGTTCCACCACGACACTGGCCAGGAAGCCGATCGCGATGATGGCCAGCAGGCCGGAGATCACATACTCGAAGGAGCGCTGGCCACGGCGATCCTGCACGGTCAGCAGCACCATCGAGACGATTCCGGTGATGACACCGCCGAGGAGCAGCGGCAAGTTGAACAGCAGGTTCAGTGCGATGGCGCCGCCGACGACTTCAGCCAGATCCGTTGCAATAGCCACCAATTCGGCCTGTAGCCAAAATGCCAGCCGGGCCGGGCGTGACATCCGATCGCCGATCGCCTCTGGTAGCGATTGCCCCGTGACGAGGCCCAATTTCGCCGAGAGGTACTGCACGAGTCCGGCCATCGCGTTGGCGGTGATGATGACCCACACCAGCAGGAAGCCGTACTTGGCGCCGGCGCTGACGTTCGAGGCGACGTTTCCGGGGTCGACATAGGCGATGGCTGCGACGAAGGCGGGCCCGAGGAGATAGAGCCCGCGTGATGATCGCGTCTGCTTCTGCCGCTCCAGCACGCAGACCTCCTATTTCAAGTACTCCGAATAGAAAAGTTAGAGTACCCGAAACTTTATGGCGAGGCGAGGCCTACCGCAGGCGGCGGCGTTCGATGACTAGTTGGTGCTGGCCTTCTCCGCCTGGCGTTTCTTGACGCTGGCCTCGAGTTTGGCCAGCAGATCAGACACATCGGTGGCGTCGAGCTCGGTGGGTGCCTCTTCCTTGGTGAACGCCTCGCCCCCTTCGAGCTTGGCCTCCACCATCTCCAGCAGCTGCGACTGATAGGTGTCGTTGTATCGGCTCGGATCGAAATCGTCGGCCATCGACTCCACGACTTGTCCGGCCATCGACAGTTCCGCCGGTTTGATCTTCACTTCCTGATCCAGCACCGGGAAGTCGGGTTCACGAATCTCGTCGGGCCACAGCAGGGTGTGGATGATCATCACCTGGCGGGAGCCAAAGTCCTTGACCCGCAGTGCCGCGAGCCGTGTCTTGCTGCGCAACGCGAAATGCACGATCGCGACCCGATCGGTCTGTGCGAGTGTTTGTGCCAGCAGCACATACGATTTCGAGGACTTGCTGTCAGGCTCCAGGTAGTAGCTCTTGTCGTACATCAGCGGGTCGAGCTCGGCGGCGGGAATGAATTCCAATACCTCGATCTCACGGCTGGACTCGGCGGGCAGACTCGCCAGATCCTCGTCGGTGATGACGACCGTGCGGCCGTCCTCGGCCTCGTAGGCCTTGTTGATATCCCGGAATTCGACGACCTCGCCGCATTCCTCGCAGGTGCGTTTGTAGCGGATCCGGCCGTTGTCCTTGTTATGGACCTGATGGAACTTGAGGTCGTGGTCCTCGGTCGCGCTGTATACCTTGACAGGGACGTTCACCAGCCCGAAGGCGAGGGAGCCCTTCCAGATGGAACGCATATCCCCAGTATGGCCCACCGGAGCCGCGGAGTCGGCGACATCCGGCCCGGGGTCGACTGCGGTTGTCCGCTTATCCAATGCGGAAAAGGTGCTGTACCCGGCTACGGGGAACGCTTCGGCCACTACCAAAGCGGACGTCTTCGGCTACTACACCGCAATCGCGCCGTACATGTTGCCGCATGTCGCGGGCCGGCCGGTCACCCGCAAGCGGTGGCCCAATGGCGTTGACCAACCGTCCTTCTTCGAGAAGGACCTGGCTTCGTCGGCTCCGGACTGGCTCCCGCGGCGACGCATCGAACACAAGTCCCGCTATGTCACCTACCCGCTGATCGATACCTCTGTCGCGCTGGCATGGATCGCGCAGCAGGCGGCACTCGAGGTGCATGTGCCGCAGTGGCGATTCGTGGGCGAAAACCCCGGCCCGGCAACTCGATTGGTTTTCGACCTGGATCCCGGTGAGGGCGTGACCATGCCGCAATTGGCTCAGGTCGCCCGTGCCGTGCGCGATGTGCTCGCCGATATAGGTCTGACGACGTTTCCCTTGACCAGTGGGAGCAAGGGGCTGCACCTGTATGTGCCGCTGGCGCAACCGGTCAGCTCATCCGGCGCGGTGGCGGTGGCGAAGAAGGTCGCTGTTCAGCTGGAGCAGGCGATGCCGGACTTGGTGACCGCGACGATGACCCGACAGTTGCGCGCGGGCAAGGTGTTCGTGGACTGGAGTCAGAACAGCGGTTCCAAGACGACCGTAGCTCCATACTCGCTACGCGGCCGTGAAACGCCGACCGTTGCCGCGCCGCGTACCTGGGAGGAGCTTGACGATCCCGGGCTGCGTCAGCTGCGGTACACCGAGGTGCTGGCGCGGGCCGAGCGTGACGGCGATCTGCTGGCAGGTCTCGACGGCGTGGCGATCATCGAGGACAGGTTGTCCACATACCGCAGCATGCGCGATCCCGCACGTACCCCGGAACCCGTGCCTGCCGTCAAACCGGAAGCCGGGCAAAATAATTCGTTCGTGATCCAGGAGCATCACGCCACCGCGCTGCACTATGACTTCCGGTTGGAGCGTGATGGTGTGCTGGTCTCTTGGGCGGTGCCCAAGAATCTGCCGATGGAACCGTCGGTCAATCACCTCGCGGTGCACACCGAGGATCACCCGCTGGAGTACGGGGGCTTCGAGGGCGTCATCCCGAAGGGTGAGTACGGGGCGGGGGAGGTGACCATCTGGGACTCGGGTACCTACGACACCGAGAAGTTCATCGATCCGCGTGACGACGACGATGCCAAGGGTGAGGTCATCGTTACGCTGCATGGCGGACGAATCACGGGACGATACGCGCTGATTCGAACCAATGGCAAGCAATGGCTGGCGCACCGGATGAAGGATCAGCGGTCTCCCGTAGCCGAGTGCCGGATGCCCGCCGGCCTCGCACCGATGCTGCCGACCACCGGCTCGGTGACGGGCCTGGATGCCG
The DNA here is from genome assembly GCF_001853795.1 of Mycobacteroides franklinii. NCBI lineage: Bacteria > Bacillati > Actinomycetota > Actinomycetes > Mycobacteriales > Mycobacteriaceae > Mycobacteroides > Mycobacteroides franklinii. The sequence goes on along the minus strand of NZ_MLIK01000004.1, from coordinate 916,438 downwards.
ATGCGTGGGCATTCGAAGGTAAGTGGGACGGCTACCGGCTCATTCTGGAGTGCGACCGCGGACAGCTGAGAGCGCTGGCGCGCAGCGGGCGCGACGTGACCGCCGAATTCCCGGCCTTGCAGCGGCTTGCCCACGAATTGGCCGAGCACCGCGTGGTGCTCGACGGCGAGGTGGTGGTGCTGGATCCGCAGGGCGTGCCCAGCTTTTCGCTGCTGCAGAACAGAACGCCGAGCGCCGATATCCGATTCTGGGCATTCGATCTGTTGTACCTGGACGGAAAATCATTGCTGCGCACTAAGTATCGTGACCGACGCCGCTTACTCGAGGTACTGGGATCCGGCACCGAATCGATGACCGTCCCGGATCAGCTGAGCGGCGATGGGGTCGCGGCTCTCGCCCATTCGCACGATCAAGGTTGGGAGGGGGTGGTCGCGAAGAGGAGGGATTCCCCATACATTCCGGGCCGAACGCAGTCCTGGATCAAGGCAAAGAACTGGAGCGGTCAAGAGGTTGTCATCGGCGGCTGGCGTAAGGGCCAGGGTGGGCGTAGCAGTGGGATCGGCGCCCTGCTCATGGGGATACCGGACGAGAGTGGGCTGCGTTACGCGGGCCGGGTGGGTACCGGGTTCACCGAGAAGGAACTCGCCTCGCTCAAGGAGCGACTAGAACCGCTGCACCGCGAGGAGTCACCTTTTAATGCACCGTTATCCGCGGTCGAGGCCAAGGACGTGCAGTTTGTCGAGCCGGTTCTGGTCGGCGAGGTCCGCTACGGTGACCGCACACCGGGTGGAATTCTCAAGCACTCCAGCTGGCGTGGTCTGCGCCCCGACAAGTCAGTTAGCGACGTCGAGCTCGATCTCGGGTAGCGGGTACGGCGGCGCACCGACGCCCGCGACCGAAAAGTGGCCCCACGGAGTCTGCTCGGTGATGCGTCCCTGTGCGCTGGTATCGCCCACGGCAATGGTGACCTGGGTGCCGCCCTTGAGCTCCCCGCCCTCTGGCTTGGCGTAAATCGTTCCCTGCCAGTGGAACTTGCCGTCCAGTGGGTTGAAGAAACCGATGAGACGTATCCGGGACTCGACGGAGAACTCGCCCGCGGTGATGACGGCGGTGCCGTCGAAGACGTCGTCGTCTTCTGCGTTGTTCCTGCCGGGATCGCTCACGCGACGAAACCTGTTCTGCGCCACATGCGGCGGGACAGTCGGCCCATGAGACCGGTGTCTTCCAGGAATTTGTACAGCGGCGCGAAACCGGTCTGCGAGGCCTCCTGGAAGGCCGGATTGTTGCGGGCCAGCCGCGTGGTCGCGCGGCCGGGAAGGCCGACCGCTTCGTACATCTTCTTGTTGGTCAGTAGGTACCGGAAGATGGGTCCGCCCAGGCCGTTGGTGAGCCGCAGGATGACCTTGACGCGCCTGGGGGTGCGGTCCAGTCGCTGCCGAATACCGTCACGTGCGAACTGAATGTGCCGGGCTTCTTCGGTGACATGAATCCGCATGAGCCGCTGCACAAGTGGCTGTAGTTCCGGGTCATCCATGATCTCGCGCTGCAGCGCGTCGAAGATTTCCTCGCCGATGAGCGCGGCCACCCACAGCACCGGGCCCTTGAGCGCCAACGGCAGCAGATTGGCCAACGCGCGTTGGTGCCACGGCATCCGATACGCGGGCAGGCCGGTCTTCTCGATGGCCTTGGCGAACATTGTCATGTGCCGTGTCTCATCACCGATTTCGGCGAGGGAGTACAGCGTTTCGCTGCTGATGGGATTGGCGTGCATCATCACGCGCAACAGGCCCTGGTTGAGCATGTTCTCGAACCAGATGCCGGTGGAGAGCAGGTTGACCATCTCGTGCCGCGACAGTTCGATCTGTTCGGCGCGCGACATGTTGTTCCACACATCGGTGCCGTACAGGGAGACGACCTTGGGCGGTAGGTAGTACTTGTCCGGATCCAACGGCGCGTCCCAGTCCAGGTCCACGATCGGCTGGTAGGAGCGTCGCACCGTGCCCTTGAGGAGTCGGTCGGAGTATTCCTCCCGATTTGGGGTGCGAGCGGGGCCGTTGTTCAGGGTAGCCGTCACCGTTGACAGTCCTTTCCGTTAAGATGTCAAACGTAAACGTTGCAGGTTGAGGCGTCAAGTGAGACGCGAAGTGCCACGTAGTTTCGTGGCGAATGAAAGTGGGCACCGATGAAAGTGAGCCGGTCAAGCCACCGCGGCCGTACCCGCGACCACGGCGAGATTCGCCGCCGCATCCTCGATGCCGCTGAAGAGTGCTTGCTGGAGCACGGCTACGAGGCGCGGTTGCATGCGCTGATCGCGAAGAAGGCCGGCCTGTCCCGGCCCACCGTCTACAAACATGTGGGTGACCAGGCGGCGATCATCGAGGCACTGTTCCACCGCGAGTTTCTCCGATTCGGGGAGATGCTGGAGCCCGTCTTCGCGACCGCCAAGAACCCCCGTACCGGGTTCATCGACGCCATTGTGCGCATCGTGCAGCATGGCCGTCACCACCCGTTGCTGCAAAAGGGCCTGAAGGAGAACCCCGAGCAGGTGCTGCCGTATCTGACGGTGAAGGCCCGCCCGTTCATCGACCAGACGACGATCTTGCTGACGCCGTACTTCCGCCAACTGCTCACCGAGGCGCAGCTGGCCTCCATCAATGTCAAGGCCGCCGCCGAATGGAGCTTCCGGATCGCTGCCTCGCTGTTGGTGACTCCCGGTGTCGTGGAGACTCAGACCGACGAGCAATTGGGCGACTTCATCGGCAACCTGCTCACCGTCTCGGCGATCACCGAGGAGATCTCCGCGGTGCTGACTTCCGATTCGGCTGCTTCGTAAGTCGCGATGCGACGGATTCGCGTCATCGGTATCGGTGCCGGCCATCCCGAGTACCTGACCGTGCAGGCCATCGCGGCGCTCAATGAGGTCGACGCGTTCTTCGTCGCCGATAAGGGCGACACGAAGGACGATCTGGTCGAGCTGCGCCGGCACATCTGCGAGCGGTACATCACCGAACCCGACTACCGCTTTGTCGAACTACCCGATCCGGTGCGGGGGAAGGGCGAGTACCGCGGCGCGGTGAAGCAGTGGCATGCCGAACGGGCGGCATTGTGGGGCAAAGCAATTGCCTCCGAGCTGCCCGACGGCGGCACTGGCGCTTTCCTTGCGTGGGGGGACCCGTCCCTGTACGACAGCACTCTGCGCATCCTGGATGCGATTCTCGCCGAGGATCCCCATGCGTTCGAATACGACGTGCTGCCGGGTATCACCGCGATCTCCGCGCTGACCGCCCGGCACCGGATCGTGCTGAACGGTATCGGGGAGCCGGTGCTCATCACGACGGGCCGGCGGCTGTTGGCGGAGTGGCCCCGGGCCGGGACGGTCGTGGTGATGCTCGACGGCGATTGCGCGTTCCGGCAGCTGGATCCGTCGACCCAGATTTGGTGGGGCGCGTATCTGGGCACCGAACACGAACTGCTGGTGTCGGGCACCGTGGGGGAGGTGGGCGACAGGATCGCTGAGGTACGTGCCTCGGCGCGTGCCGAGCACGGCTGGATCATGGATACCTACCTGCTGCGGAGTGTCGGCGCGTAGAGGCAGACTGAGCCCATGCCCGAACTACCGGAAGTCGAGGCGCTCGCCGATCACCTGCGCCGCCACGCCGTGGGGTCGGCCGTCGGCAGAGTCGATGTCGCGGCGTTTTCCGTGCTCAAGACTTTCGATCCGCCCATCACCGCCCTGCACGGTCGGACGGTGACGGGGGCGACCCGCTGGGGTAAGTACCTGGGCCTGCAAGCGGGGGACCTTTATCTCATCGCGCATCTCTCGCGCGCCGGGTGGTTGCGCTGGTCGGACAAGTTGGCCGCGGCACCGCTCAAACCGGGCAAGGGGCCCATCGCACTGCGGGTGCATCTCGGAACGCCCGGCGACGCTGCAGGATTCGATCTCACCGAGGCAGGCACCCAGAAACGGTTGGCCGTGTGGGTGGTGACGGACCCGGCGTCCGTGCCACAGATCGCGTCCCTGGGACCCGATGCCCTATCGCTGACGGCCGCCGGGCTATCTGAGATCTTGTCCGGAACCACGGCCCGGCTCAAGAACGTGATCACGGATCAACGGGTGATTGCCGGAATCGGCAACGCCTACAGCGACGAGATTCTGCATGTGGCCAAGCTGTCTCCCTTCGCCAGCGGAAAGACGCTTTCCGAGGGCCAGCGGGCCGCGCTATACGAGGCCATGCAGTCGGTTCTCGCCGACGCGGTCGAGCGCAGCGTGGGGCAGCAGGCGGCAACTCTCAAGGGGGAGAAGCGATCCGGATTGCGGGTGCATGCCCGCACCGGGATGCCCTGCCCGGTGTGCGGTGATGTGGTGCGGGAGGTGTCGTTCGCCGACAAATCGTTCCAGTACTGTCCGACGTGCCAGACCGGCGGCAAGGTGCTGGCCGACCGTCGGCTCTCGCGGCTCCTCAAATAAAGTGACCACGTGACGCGACAGAAGATCCTCATCACCGGGGCGAGCTCCGGCCTGGGCGCCGAGATGGCCCGTCAGTTCGCCGCGAAGGGACGTGACCTGGCGCTGTGTGCCCGGCGCACCGAGGCGCTGGAAGAGCTCAAGGTTGAGCTGCTGGCTGCCAACCCCGGAATCAAGGTCGCCGTGCGACCCCTGGACGTCACCAACCACGAGTCCGTGCCGGTGGTCTTCGGTGAGCTGCGCGACGAGCTCGGTGGCCTGGATCGCGTGGTCGTGAACGCCGGTATCGCCAAGGGCTGGCATCTGGGCGGCGGTAAATCCTGGGCCAACATCCAGACCATCGAAACCAATCTCATCGGTGCCCTGGTGCAGATCGAGGCCGCACTGGCGCTGTTCAAAGAGCAGGGCTACGGGCACCTGGTGCTCATCTCCTCGGTGACGGCGGCCAAGGGGCTGCCCGGCACCAAGGCCGCCTATGCGGCCAGCAAGGCCGGACTTTCCTCGTTGGGTGAGTCGCTGCGCGCCGAATACGCCCGCGGCCCAATCAAAGTCAGCACCATCGAGCCCGGCTACATCCAGACCGATCTGAGCGCCAAGTCGCCGACCACCCCGATGATGGTGGACACATTGACCGGTGTGACGGCAATGGTGGATGCCATCGAGAAGGAGCCCGGACGGGCGGCGGTGCCGCGTTGGCCGTGGGAACCGGTGATGGCGGTCATGCGGCTGCTGCCGCCCCGACTGGCCGGACGCCTCGCCTAGTCGGCTATGGGTTTCCCACGTGGGACTTTGTGCCCACGTGGGATGCTGCATATATGGGCGAGGAAAAGAAACACAACGCTTCCGTCACGGTGGACTATGCCGCCGAACTCGATGAACTCGCGAGTCTGCGCGGCGGGATCAAACGTAATAAAGAGGCCAAGGACGCCTGGAAACAGGGCTATCCCTACGACGAGAAACTCACCCGCAAGGAATACGACAAGGCCAAGCGCAAGCTGCAGATCGAGCTCCTCAAGCTGCAGCTGTGGGTCAAGGAGAACGGCGAGAAGATCTGCATCATCTTCGAAGGCCGCGACGCCGCCGGTAAGGGTGGATCCATCAAGAGATTCACCGAACATCTCAATCCCCGTGGTGCCCGCGTGGTGGCGCTGGAGAAGCCGACACCGGTGGAACAGAGTCAGTGGTATTTCCAGCGATACACGGCCCACCTACCCAGTGGTGGTGAGATCGTCTTGATGGACCGCTCCTGGTACAACCGCGCGGGTGTGGAGCGTGTGATGGGCTACTGCACACCAGCACAATGTGCCGAATTCTTGCGTGAGGCTCCGGAATACGAACGCATGCTGGTGAATTCGGGGACGCACCTGATCAAGTTGTGGTTCTCGGTGAGCCGCAAGGAGCAGCTGGCCCGGTTCGCGGCCCGGCGTACCGATCCTGTTCGGCACTGGAAACTCTCGCCCACCGACCTCGCGTCTCTCGATAAGTGGGACGCCTATACCGAAGCCAAAGAGGCCATGTTCTTCTACACCGACACCGACTTTGCACCGTGGACGGTGGTCAAGAGCAACGACAAGAAGCGCGCCCGGTTGGAGGCAATGCGCCATGTGCTCTCGCAATTCGACTACGACAACAAGGACGTGGACGTCGTGGGTACCCCCGATCCGCTGATTGTCGGCCCCGCCTCCGCGATTTTCGAAGAGGGAGAGAAGGCGGGCTCGCGCTAGTCTCGGCTCCGCCGGTCAGCGGTGGAGCCGAGGATGTGCCCTGCCCGCGATGAGTGGAAGGTCCAGGTACGACCTGAGTCCCGGCTCGGCCTCGCAGACATAGGGCACAGAGTTGACGCAGTGGGCGGCCGTTGCGACGACGCCCTCGTTGGCGACCAGTCCGGCCTGAACGCTGTGGGGATGAAAGCCGGTAATGGTGCACGATGACGAGGGCGTGCCCCGCACCTCGACCTCGTAGCGCGGACCGCTCGGGCCGAAGGACCAGGCGGGGTCCAGGTGCTCCTCACCCATCAACCAGTTCACGGCGATCCGCGCCACGGCTTCGTCGCCGACGAACGCTTCCCAGGAGAACTGTTGACCGGCCACCGATCCGGGCCGGATGGTGCCGATCGGAGATTCGATGTCCGCGGTGGCGACGGCGACCTTGAGGTCCGGCCGGATCTGAACGTCCGCGAAGCCCATGCCGTCCAGGATCATCCGCAGAGACTGTTTGAATCCGCCGCCCAACAGTTTGGGCATCGGGCCGCTCACGGCTTCCTCCGGAGTGCCGCCAAACTTCATGATGTGCCGGATGACGTCCGGTGCGCCATAGGTGCGGATGTCCGAGTACTCCTCGGCCCGTACGTAGGTGACGGCGGAGGTCATGGACGAGAAGATCAGCGGATACAGGTCGGTGATGCCTCCGGGGTCAATTCCCGTGCCGTGCAAGGTCACCCCGGCCTGACGGGCGTCGGCGTCCAGGTCGCGGCCGGAACTATCGGGGTAGAACCAGCCGACCGGGGTGACGACGTTCTTCTTCGAGGCGAGCAATGCCGCAACCTCCGACGGGTTGGGAAGCAGCGGGCTGTAGATCACGCAGTCGGCATCCAGCGAGACGATGTCGTCGAGGCTGTTGGTGGTGATCACCCCGATGGGGGCCTGCCCGATGAGCTCGCCGACATCGATGCCGGTCTTCTGCGGTGAGTGCACCCAGCACCCGACCAGCTGTAGTTCCGGGTGCGCGAGCACCGCGCTGATCGCCGCCTTGCCGACTTCCCCCGTCGCCCACTGGACAACCCGATAGACCATGTCTTTGTCTCCTTGCAGCCGGTAACCTCAGACCTGCATAACACCAAACAAGTGCTTGGTCCAGATCTTGAGAGGTGGGAATCTCGGTGATTAGACACGGATTTCGGTTTGGGACGAATCTGATCTCCCATGGAGACCCGGTCCAGATTCGCGATCAGGTGCGACGGGCCGAGGATTGCGGTGTTGACGTAGTGGTGGTTCCCGACCACCTCGGAGTCGGTGCACCCTTCCCGGTAATGCTTGCCGCTGCGAGTGTTTCGACGAACATCCGGGTCGGTAGCTTCGTGCTGACCACCGGTTTCTATTCTCCGCGTCTACTTGCGCGCGACATCGCCACCTGCGACCGGCTCACCGACGGTCGCATTGAGATCGGGTTGGGGGCCGGCTACGTCCAGCAGGAGTACGAGGCCGCGGGAGTGCCCTTTCTGAGCCCCGCCGGACGGGTGCGGCAGCTCGCCGACGCGGTCGATGCATTGCGGGGCCTGCTCTCAAGCTCGGACCATTGGCCGCGGCCAGTGCAGTCGCCCGTACCGATCATGATCGCGGGCAAGGGCGATAAGATCCTGAAACTTGCGGCGCAGCAGGCTGATATCGTCGCGATCTCTGATGCCCGCACGCGCGCCGAGCTCGCCGAGAGAGCCGCATACGTGCGCAATGCCGCTGCTCAGCATGCCGACACGCCGGAGTTGAACTTGGGGATCTTCGATGTCGCGATTGACCGCGCACCGGATCTGGGGCTGATGCGTGTGTACCGACCAGGTGATTCTGACGAGGAGCTACGCGCATCGCCGACTCTGCTGCACGGATCACGCGGTGAGCTGGTTGAGCAGATCATCTCTCTGCGTGAAGAGCTCGGTATCTCCTATCTGACATACATGGGGGCAGATCCGCGCGGGCTCAAGGACTTTCACGCATTGATCGCCGCGCTGAAGTAAGGACCTTCGCATCTATCTTCCGATGCCGCGGCAGATGATCATCGGCGTCATGACTGCCGATTCGGAACCCGTGACCCTGCTCGAAAAATACGAAAGCTGGACACTGCTCGCCAGTGCCAAATTGGGGCGACTGGTGGTGGTGATCGACGGCAGGCCGGAGATCTTTCCCATCAACTTCGTGACCCAGCGTGGCACCGTATTGTTCCGAACAGCGGAGGGCACCAAACTGTTTGGTGCGGTGGTGAGCGACCAGGTGTTGTTCGAGGCGGACGATCACAACGATATCGGCGGCTGGAGCGTGGTCGTGCGCGGCGCCGCGCAGGTACTCAGCACCTCGGTCGAGATCGACGAGGCCGACGGCGCCGGCCTGTATCCGTGGATACCCACGCTGAAACTGCACTATGTGCGCATCATCCCGGCGCAGATCACCGGCCGCCGCTTCGTGTTCGGGCGGGAGCCGGACGGCGGTCACGTTCCGGGCTAGTGCCCGACGTGCGCCTCGGCGCGCATGCGTTCGACCATGTGCGGGTAGTGCAGCTCGAACGCCGGGCGCTCCGAACGGATCCGGGGCAGCTCAGAGAAGTTGTGCCGCGGCGGCGGGCAGCTGGTGGCCCACTCCAGGGAGTTGCCGTAGCCCCACGGGTCATCGACCGTGACGACCTCGCCGTAGCGGTAGCTCTTGAAGATGTTCCATACGAACGGCAGCATCGACGAACCGAGAACGAATGCGCCGACCGTTGACACGATGTTCAAACCCGTGAAGCCGTCGGTGGGTAGGTAGTCGGCGTACCGGCGCGGCATGCCCTCATTGCCCAGCCAGTGCTGCACCAGGAAGGTGGTGTGGAAGCCGATGAACGTCAACCAGAAGTGGAACTTGCCGAGGCGCTCGTCGAGTAGCCGGCCCGTCATTTTCGGAAACCAGAAATAGACGCCCGCGAAGCTGGCGAACACGATGGTGCCGAACAGCGTGTAGTGGAAGTGCGCCACCACGAAGTACGAGTCGGTGACGTGGAAATCAATGGGGGGAGCGGCGAGGAGAACGCCGGTCAAACCGCCGAACAGGAAGGTGACCAGGAAGCCGATCGAGAACAGCATGGGTGTCTCGAAGGTCAACTGCCCCTTCCACATCGTGCCGATCCAGTTGAAGAACTTGATACCGGTCGGAACCGCGATCAGGAAGGTCATGAAACTGAAGAAGGGAAGAAGAACGGCGCCGGTGGCGTACATGTGGTGCGCCCACACCGCGATCGACAACGCCCCGATACCCAGGGTCGCGAAGACCAATGTGGTGTAACCGAAGATCGGCTTGCGGCTGAACACCGGGAAGATCTCAGACACCACTCCGAAGAACGGCAATGCCAACACATAGACCTCGGGGTGTCCGAAGAACCAGAACAGGTGCTGCCACAGCAGAACTCCGCCGTTGGCGGGATCGAAGATGTGCGCGCCCAGGTGCCGGTCGGCCGCCAGACCGATGGCTGCCGCCGCCAGCAGCGGGAACACCAGCAGCACCAGCACGCTGACCACCAGAATGCTCCAGGTGAAGATCGGCATCCGGAACATGACCATGCCCGGCGCACGCATGCACACGATGGTGGTGATCATGTTGACCGCGCCAAGGATGGTGCCCAATCCGCCGACCGCGACACCCAGTATCCAGAGGTCGGCGCCGGCTCCGGGGGAATGAATGGCATCGGAGAGCGGGGTGTAGGCGGTCCAGCCGAAGTCGGCGGCACCGCCGGGGGTGATGAACCCGGCCAGCGCGATGAGCGCACCAAACAGGAAGAGCCAGAACGATAGTGCGTTGAGCCGCGGGAACGCCACGTCGGGGGCGCCGATCTGCAGCGGCAGCACCACATTGGCGAAGCCGAACACGATGGGCGTCGCGTAGAAGAGCAGCATCGCCGTGCCGTGCATGGTGAACAGCTGGTTGTACTGCTCATTGGAGAGAAATGCCAGTCCCGGCGTGGTGAGTTCGGCACGGATGAGCAGCGCCATCAATCCGCCCACCATGAAGAAGGCAAAACACGTGACGAGGTACATGACACCGATCAGCTTGTGATCGGTGGTGGTAACAAGGCGGTAGATAAGAGAGCCTTTAGGCCCTACCCGCGGGGGAAAGGGTCGGCTCGCCGCCAATTTGAGGGATATAGCCACAGGAAACCTCCATACGAAACAGTGCGATTCGCCTGTGTACGTGAGGCATTCCTGCGGACATCATGCCATAGTCAGCCTGCGTCGCGCGCCCGCTGTAGGTCGGCGATCGAGGACCAGTCCAGGTCGGCGTGACCGCTCGCGAGTGCCTCATCGAGAACCGATCGCAGTACCTCGCCAAACGGCAGTCGCAGCCCGGTGTCTGCCGCCACGTCGAGTGCTAGCCCAACATCCTTGCGGCCGAGGGTGGTTGTGAATCCGGCCGGTTCGTAGGTTGAGGTAGCAATCAGCTTGCCGTAGCTGCTGTACGCCGGGCCCTGGAACAGCGTGCTGGTCAACAGTTCCACCAGCAGCGTGGAATCCACACCGGATCGCTCCGCCATGCTGACGGCTTCACTCAATGACTGGATGGCCGATGCGATCAGGAAGTTCCCGATGATCTTGACGACATTGGCTTGCCGAGGCGCATCACCCAATCGCCAGGTGCGTGCCCCGATGACGTCCAAGAATGGTTGTGCCCTGTCTATTTGGTCGGGCGCACCCGCCGCCAGCACTTGCAGTTGCCCGGCTTGGGCGACGGGGACCCGGCCGAACACCGGCGCCGCGACATATCCCACCCCGTGCTCGCCATGCAGTGCGGTGGCGCGGTCGGCCAGCTGGGTGCTGACGGTCGCGAGGTTGACGTGCAGAGCTCCCCGTCCAGCGGCAAGGATCTCTGGGGTGAGGAAGGTGTCGGATACGGCGTGATCATCGGCCAGCACCGAGAACACCACACCGGACTCGAAGGCCTGTGCCGCAGATTCGAGTGGTCGTGCACCGACTGCGGCGAGCTCTTCGACGGGTCCTGGCGAGCGATTCCATACAGAAACCTCGTGTCCTGACCGAACAAGATTGTCCGCCATAGCCTTTCCCATGGCCCCTAGTCCGACGACGGCAATTGTGCTCATTGGTGTGCTCCTGTTTCGGTGGGCCAGTTGGTGAAAATCTCGGTGTAGTCGTGACTCATCAGTTCGATGACCGTGCCCCACGGGTCGGTCAGATAGGACATGGTCCATGGTCTACCCGCGACGACGGGTCGTGGGGCGGTGATGACCCGGCCGCCGGCTGCCGAAACGGCGCGCGTCTGCCCCTCGACGTCGGAGACCGTCAGGCACAGGTGCCACGTGCCGCGCCGGGTGTACTCGACGGGTAGCAGCGGTGGCGGGTCCGTCGCCGGGTCGATGAATTCGAAGAGCTCGACACCCACACCGTTGTCTGTCTGCAGGCCGGCCATCCGGGCCCGGCCGAACCTGGTGTCCAGTCCCGGCGGGAGCTCTCCGGTCGGCCCGGGTTCGAGTGTGCGCGGACCCATGATGCATTCGAAGTCGAATATCTCGCGGTACCAGTCAATTGCCGCTGCGATATCGGGAACGGTGATCCCGATGTGGTTGACAGACATCTCGCCTTCAGTGAACCGGTTAAGACGGTTCCACCGTAGAACATGTTCCGGAATCTGTCGAACCGGTTAAACTGGTTCGCATGGTGAGCGCGGCCGGGGATACACGGGCGGTCTTTCGGTTGGACAATGCGGTGCTGGCATTCCGGTTCACCGCCACCGTCTTCGACCGCGCCGGTGCGGCCACCGAACGGCTGACCGATCCGGGGCGGCTGCGGTTATGGCTGCGAGCCAACGAGTTGGACTTCTCGGATGTGCCATTGACCGACGCCGGCCTGGCCGTCGCCAAGGAGCTGCGTGAGAGCATCCACCGCGCGGGCGCCGCGGTGGCAGCGGGTGGGCGGATCGCTGCATCAGCCGTGCGGATGTTGAATACGTTCTCCCGGAACGGCAATCCGCACAGGGTGCTCGAGGGCGCAGATGTGCAATGGCGAGGCGTGGGCGTCGCGGACGCCCTGTCCGTCATCGCCGCCAGTGCCATCGAGACACTGGGCGGTCCCGATCGCGATCGGGTGAAGGCGTGCTCGGACGAGCACTGTCACGGTCTCTATGTCGACACCAGCCGGGCCAACAATCGGCGCTGGTGCAACATGAACACCTGCGGGAACAGGGCCAAGAAGGCCGCCATTGCTACACGCCGCTAATGGGCGTGCATGAGGCCCCACGCGGGGAGGGGATCGGGGAAGCCGCGCCACGCCTCCGGACCGGCGGCGAGCTCGTCGTCGGTGAGCACCGCGGCCTCCAGGAGATGTTGGACGCGGGGCCGGTCCAGCCGCACGCCGATGAAGACGACCTCTTGCCCCGGGGCGATCTCGGTGCTGCGCCAGAACTGGGCGGGTTCAATCGTCAGGTTCAGTCCGGCCTGCGACCAGATCGCGGCAATGTCGGGGCGGCTGGCGATCCAGCAAAATCCCTTGCTGCGCAACAGTCCTTGTAGGTTCTCCAGCGCCGTGTTGAGGCGTTGCGGATGGAAGGGACGATCCGAACGGAAGGTCATGCTGCTGATGCCGTATTCCTCGGTTTCGGGGGTGTGCCCGTCGGCGATCTCCTCATCCCAGCCCGGTGCCTGGGCGGCCAGCTCGGGATCGAACAATCCGGTCTGCAGCACCAGATCCAGGTCGACGACGCCGCCGGTGGACCGCACCATCGTCGCCGTGGGATTGAGGCGGCGTAGCAGGGTTTCCACCATGCCGAGGGTTCGTTCGTTCACCAGATCCACCTTGTTGAGGATCAGCACGTCGGCGAATTCGACCTGATCGGTGAGCAGATCGGCGATGGAACGCCCGTCTCCGTCTGCGGCGGCCATCTCACGATCGGCCAGCGCCTCGCCGCGTGCCAGCTCCGGCAGGAAGGTGGAGGCGTCGACGACGGTCACCATGGTGTCGAGCCGGGCGACCTGGCCCAGGCTGGTGCCGTCCTCGAACTCCCAGGTGAACGAGGCGGCCACCGGCATGGGCTCGGAGATTCCGGTCGACTCGATGACCAGCTGGTCAAATCGATTCTGCCGGGCCAGGTTTCCGACGGCTTCGATCAGGTCCTCACGCAGCGTGCAGCAGATGCAGCCGTTGGTGAGCTCGACGAGCCGCTCCTCGGTGCGGTCCAGGTGTCCGGTGCCCGCAACGAGGGCGGCGTCGATGTTCACCTCGCTCATGTCGTTGACGATCACCGCGACGCGGCGTCCCTCGGTATTGGCCAGGATGTGGTTGAGCAGAGTGGTTTTTCCCGCGCCGAGGAATCCGGAGAGCACGGTTACGGGAAGGAGCTGGGCTGTAGTCACATGGTAATGATAACCATTATCATTAAGGAGTGGACGCGAGGATCCCCTTCAGCGTCTCGCGGCCCTCGGCATCCAGCGGGAGCAGTGGCCGTCGGGGATCGCCGACGGCACGTCCCTGTAGTTCCAGGCCCGCCTTCACCGTCGTGGGCAGCCCACCCGCGACGATGAACTGCAGCAATGGCTTGAGTGCTGCGTAGATGGATGCGGCATCGTCGTGGCGTCCCGTGCGCACCGCCTCGTACAGGTCGAGGCACGGCTGCGGCGCTAGGCACGGTGCGGCAGTGCACCATCCGGATGCGCCGACGTTGAGTGCCTCGAGGACCAGCGGGTTGCTGCCGTTGTAGAAGGGCAGTTGATCCTCGCTGAGGCGTTTGATGTCGAGCATCCGGCGCACATCGCCTGTCGACTCCTTGACCATGGTGACGTTGTCGATATCGCGGAACATCGACACCAGGAGTTCGGGTTTCATATCCACGCCGCTGGTCGCGGGGTTGTTGTAGGCCATGACCGGAATGTCGATCGCCGCGGCGACCGAGGCGTAGTGCTGTGCGATCTCGCGGTCGCTGAGTTTCCAGTACGAGATGGGTAGCACCATCACCGCGTCGGCACCGGCCTGCTGGGCGTGGCGTGCTCGCCGAATGGTGTTGGCGGTGGTCATATCCGAGGCTCCGACGATGACGGGTAGGCGTTTGTTAACCGCGGCGACTGTGGCGTCGACGACGGCGTCGAATTCGCGCTCCTCGAGATATGCGGACTCGCCGGTGCTGCCCAGCGGTGCGATGGCGTGGGCCCCGTCGTTCACGAGCCGGGACACGAGCTCGGCAAGCCGATCGACGTCCACGGTGTCATCGGGCAGGAATGGGGTGACCGGGTAGGCGATGATTCCGTGGAACTGGGGAGCCGATGTCATGCGATTTTCCTCAGGGTCTCGGGGTGATTGGCGAGTGCGGTGCGGGCGTAATAGGCGAAGTTGGCGATGCTGCGCTTGGGGGTGAGGGTCCAGTCATGGGCCTCGCGGGCCAGCCGGTCGGGTAGGGGGGCAATGGTTCCCGCCGCCATCGCGGCCAGTTGCAACTTCGCGCCCCGCTCGATCAATACCGCCAGGGAGCACGATTCCTCGACGGAGGCGCCGGCGACCACGTGACCGTGGTGGGCGAGCAGTATTGCCTTCTTGTCTCCCAGTGCGGCCGAGATGATCTCGCCCTCTTCGTTTCCGACGGGAACGCCCGGCCAGTCCGGCAGGAAGGCACAGTCGTCATACAAGGGTGCGATATCCATCTGAGAAACAATCAGGGGCGTCTCCAGCATGGACAGCGCCGCGACATGGAACGGATGGGTGTGCACGATGCACTGCACATCGGGGCGAGCCCGGTAGATCCAGCTGTGGAAACGATTGGCGGGGTTGGCCATTCCGGAGCCGTCGAGAACGTTGAGGTCCTCGTCGACGAGGAGCAGATTCTCCTCGGTGATCTCGTCGAATCCGAGCCCGAGGCGTTGGGTGTAGAAGGTGCCGGGTTCCTCGGCGCGCGCGGTGATCTGCCCGGCGAGGCCGGAGTCGTGCCCGCGGTCGAAGAGTGCGCGGCAGGTGATCGCGACCTTCTGGCGGGTGGACCACTGCGAGTCGGAGAAGTGAGTCTCCATGCTGCGCTCGGCGCGATCCATCAGGTCGGACTTGGTGTCATGAAGTGTGTTGGCCATTTCCGTGCTCCTTTCTGATCTTGCGGTGTTCGATCATCACCATAGGACACAAGGTGTCATATGGTCAACCAAGTTGCCTGGCTGTTTCGGGGACACCTCGTGTCACACTGGCCGGATGACATCGCTGGTTCGCGCGCTGCGCCGGGAACGCGGCCTGACCCTCGAGGAGCTGGGTGGCCGCACCGGTCTGACCAAGAGCTACCTCTCGAAGGTCGAGCGCGAACACAGCACGCCGTCGGTGTCGGTGGCGATGCGCATTGCCCAGGCCCTCGACGTCGATGTCAGTCGGCTGTTCACCAACGACGCCCACGAGTCGCGGGTGGTCGTGGATCGTGGCGCGGATGACTGGGACGACAGCAAGTTTCATGCGCTGAGCACCGAAATGCTCGGCAAGATCATGACGCCGTTCTTGGCGAGCCCGTCGATGGAATTCGCGGAGCACAAGTCGTCCCATCAAGGACAGGAATTTGTGTTCGTGCACCGCGGATCGATCGAGTTGCAGTGTGAGGACGTCAGTTATGTCCTCGAGGAGGGGGACAGCGCCTACCTCGATGCCACCCGGACCCATCGGATCCGCCGGATATCGCAGACCCAGGCTCTCGTGGTGATCGTCGCGGCCACCTAGGGACTTTCCGTTCGACTTTCCGGCAACTACGTGGCGCGGAAGTTCATCGCGGCGCCGTTCATGCAGTAGCGCAACCCCGTGGGCTTGGGGCCGTCGTCGAACACGTGGCCCAGATGTCCTGCGCAGCGGCTGCAGAGCACCTCGGTGCGACTCATCCCCGCGCTGTTGTCCGGTCTCTCCGACACGGCGTTCGGCAGCGGCTGCCAAAAGCTCGGCCATCCCGTGCCACTGTCGAACTTGGTCGCTGACGAGAACAGGTCCACACCGCAACCCGCGCAGCTGAAGACGCCGGTCCGGTGCTCGTTGTTGAGGGGGCTGCTGTACGGGGTCTCGGTGCCGGCCTGCCGCAGGATCTGGTACTGGCTGGGGGTCAGCAGTTGGCGCCACTCGGCGTCGGTGTGTGAGATCGCCGGATTCGGTGCTGGCGGGGTCGTCGGATCGGCCGCCGCGGTAGCGAGCGCGCCCCAACTGGTCAGAGCGCACAGTGCTGCCACACCGGCGAGCAACTGCCGTCGGGTGAGGGCCGGATCAGCGGTCGAAGGCAACCAGCGCCGCATAGATCCACAGTAGGCCGCCCGCGACCCGCTCGAAAGGCCTCGCGGTTACTTGGTTCTTCCGCGCGCTGCGCGGTAGTAGCGCACCAGGGTGTCGGTAGAGCTGTCGGTCTGCTGCGCCGGGGATGCGTCTTCGGTGATCACGGGCAGCAAGGCGATGGCCTGCTTCTTGCCCAGCTCGACGCCCCACTGGTCAAAGGAGTCGATACCCCAGACGGTGCCCGCGGTGAACACCTCGTGCTCGTAGAGCGCGATCAGCTGCCCGACCGTGGAAGGGGTCAGCTTGCTGGCGAGAATCGTTGTGCTGGGCCGGTTTCCAGGCATGACCTTGTGCGGGACCACATGGGGCGCGGTGCCCTCGGCGGCAATCTCCTCGGCGGTCTTTCCGAAGGCGAGCACCTGCGTCTGTGCGAAGAAGTTACTCATCAGCAGGTCATGCATGCTGCCGGTGCCGTCGGCGGTAGGTAGATCGTCGGTGGGCTCGCTGAAGCCGATGAAGTCTGCCGGGATCAACCGCGTGCCCTGGTGCAGCAGCTGGTAGAAGGCATGCTGTCCATTGGTTCCCGGCTCGCCCCAGTAGATGTCACCGGTATCGACCGCCACGGGTGCGCCGTCGGCCTTGACCGACTTGCCGTTGGATTCCATGGTCAGCTGCTGCAGATACGCCGCGAACCTGGCCAGGTCATTGGAGTAGGGGAGCACCCCACGCGATTGTGCGCCAAAGAAATTCGAGTACCACAGGCCGATGAGGCCGAGTAGCGCGGGCGCGTTCTCTGCCAGCGGTGCGGTACGGAAATGCTCGTCGACAACGTGGAACCCGGCCAGGAACTCGTCGAATGCCTCCCGCCCGATGACTGCCATCACCGACAGGCCGATCGCCGAGTCCACCGAGTAACGGCCGCCGACCCAGTCCCAGAAACCGAACATGTTGGCGGTGTCGATCCCGAACTCCGACACCAGCTTCGCGTTGGTGGAGACGGCGACGAAGTGCTTGGACACCGCGTCTTGCCCGGCGGCGCCACCCAGTCCGTCAATCAGCCAGCGCCGTGCGGCCGTGGCATTGGTGAGCGTCTCCAGCGTCGAGAACGTCTTGGAGGCAACAATGAAAAGTGTTGTCGCCGGGTCAAGGTCGGCGAGCGTGGCCACCAGGTCGGCAGGGTCGACGTTGGAGACGAATCGCGCCGAGATTCCGGCGTCGGCGTAGTGGCGTAGCGCCTGGTAGACCATCACCGGTCCCAGGTCCGAACCGCCGATCCCGATGTTGACCACGGTGGTGATGCGCTTGCCGGTGGCTCCGGTCCACTGGCCGTTGCGCAGCCGGTCGGTGAAGTCGCCCATGGCGTCGAGCACCTGGTGCACATCGGCGACCACGTCCTGCCCGTCAACCACCAGCTGCGCGCCGCGGGGCAGGCGCAGCGCGGTGTGCAGCACCGCGCGGTCCTCGGAGGTGTTGATATGCGCCCCGGCGAACATCGCGTCGCGGCGCCCCTCAAGATCGGCTGCCTGGGCCAAATCGACTAGCAGCGAAAGGGTTTCGCGGGTCAGTCGATGCTTGCTGTAATCGATGTACAAGTCGCCGACCGTGACAGTCAACTCGCTGCCGCGCGTGGGGTCGTCGGCAAAAAACTCTCGAAGGTGGGTGGAGGCGATCTGCTTGTGATGAGTTTCCAGTGCCTGCCACGCCGCTGAGAGTGTCATGCGACCGAGCCTAGTAGGGGCGATCGCGTGGTGCAGTGCTGCCTATTGATTGGCGCAAGTTACCCATCGGTTACTGATGCGCGCGAACCCGGCGATACCCGACTTTGTCTGGGTCTTACCCCCGGCGGTCGCGGTGATGGTCACCCGTGACGAGGCGGTATCGCCGTTGACGACCGTCTTCTCGACCTTGTCCACGGTGATCTTCAGGTCATCGGACTGGCCCTCGAGGTCCTCGTCGGTGATCTTCACGCAGGACAGCGCGTTGAGCACGTCGAGGTTCTTGGCGCCGAGTGCGGCATAGAACGCCTTGAGCACGTTCGTCAGCTCGTACTGCTCATCCTTGGTTGCCTCGCGCGGCACCGAGGACGTGGTGGGACCGGGCACGGAGATGCTGGTCGTGGTCGCCGTGGTGGTGGCGCTCCCGCTGGTCGTGGTCGCGGCGGTACTGCCGGTGGTACTGCTTGTCGTCCGGACCCGCGATTTTGTGGCGGTGGTCGTGCTGGCGGTGGTCACCTCGGGGTTCACCAGCGGGACACCCAGCTTCACGGTCGGGCGTGCCAGTGGCACCTCGTCGATGGTCCGGTTGTTCTCGACCCAGAGGCCGGCGGCGACGGCCGTCACCGCCGCAAGGCAGACGGCCAGCACGCCGATGACGATGGTGGTGGCGTGCCGGGCGACAAACCTGCGAGTGGGCGTGCGTTCGGCCGCAACGGCGGCCTCCAGCTCGTAATCCACCGAGTCGTCATCGGCCTTGGCCGGTTTATCGGTGGAGTT
The DNA here is from genome assembly GCF_001853795.1 of Mycobacteroides franklinii. Lineage (NCBI taxonomy): Bacteria > Bacillati > Actinomycetota > Actinomycetes > Mycobacteriales > Mycobacteriaceae > Mycobacteroides > Mycobacteroides franklinii. The sequence goes on along the minus strand of NZ_MLIK01000004.1, from coordinate 897,531 downwards.
GTCCGCACCCTTGTCTTGGTCGCTCAACGAATCCCTCCCTCATCGCCGATCCCCGCCGGGACTCGGCCGGATCAGTGTCCCAATCTGCCGCGCCCCAGGCGCAGCAGCAACATGGCGAGAGTATGGCCTTCCTGGCCGAGCTCACTGAAGCGTTCGAGCACTTTCATCTCGCGGCTGTGCACCAGGCGCGGTCCGCCCGAGGCCATCCGTGCCTTGCCGATCTCGCGAGATACCTCGGTGCGGCGCTTGATGGCGGCCAAGATCTCCGCGTCGAGGCGGTCGATCTCCTTGCGTAGCTCGTCGATATCGGGAGCGATATCGGCGGCCTTCGCAGCGTCGTTCTGGCTGGCCTTCTCGGTCATGTGGGTAGTCATTTCTTTCTCAACACTTTCTCTTGGAGCGGTCGCCCCGCATGCCACCCCGGAATTCGGCCTCACAAGAGATGAGCCCCGTAGTCCGGTAGCGGACTGCGGGGCTCGTGAATCGGCTAGACCACGGGCACCGGAGTCCGGTACCCGTAAAAAAATCGCTGCTGGTGGTCAAGCACACCGAAGAGTGTAGCCGACATGCGACGAATGCTGACCTGAAGAGCATCAAGCCGAGGTTGTCCCTCGTCAGCGGTAAGTTAGATCGGTCATGGCGAATCTTTCCGAACCAGCACTTTTTGATATGCCCAGCGACTCGAGTTCCTCCAGCGACGCGTTGCTCGACGGCCTGAACCCGCAGCAGCGGGCCGCCGTCGCCCACCAGGGGTCACCGCTGCTCATCGTTGCCGGTGCCGGATCCGGGAAGACGGCGGTGTTGACCCGCCGCATCGCCTACCTGCTGGCCGAGCGGGACGTCAGCCCGGGTCAGATCTTGGCCATCACCTTCACCAACAAGGCGGCGGCCGAGATGCGCGAGCGCGTCGGGCAGATCGTGGCCAACCGGGTGCAGTCCATGTGGGTGTCGACGTTCCACTCCAGCTGCGTGCGCATCCTGCGTAACCAGGCCTCGCTGCTGCCCGGGCTGAACTCCAACTTCTCGATCTACGACTCCGATGATTCCCGGCGGCTGCTGCAGATGATCGGGCGCGATATGAGCCTGGACATCAAGCGCTACTCGCCACGGCTACTGGCCACCGCGATCTCCAACCTGAAGAACGAGCTGATCTCTCCCGAGCAGGCCGTGGCCAACCTGACCGCTGACGATGACGCTGGTGAGCTGCGCCGCATCGTGGCCGATGTGTACGGCGAGTACCAGCGGCGCTTGCGTGCGGCCAATGCCTTGGACTTCGACGACCTGATCGGCGAGACCGTGGCGGTGCTGCAGCAGTTCCCGCAGATCGCGCAGTTCTACCGCCGCAAGTTCCGGCACATCCTGGTCGACGAGTACCAGGACACCAACCACGCCCAATACGTATTGGTCCGTGAGCTGGCGGGTGCCCATGTGGACCGAGCGGTCGATCCCGACGGTCCCGAACCCGCGGAGCTGTGCGTGGTGGGCGACGCCGACCAGTCCATCTACGCGTTCCGCGGCGCCACCATCCGCAATATCGAGGAGTTCGAGCGCGACTATCCGAACGCGAAAACCATTTTGCTGGAGCAGAATTACCGGTCCACGCAGAACATTCTGAGTGCCGCCAACTCCGTGATCGCCAAGAACGCGAACCGCCGGGAAAAACGGCTGTGGACCGATTCCGGCGAGGGCGAGCTGATTGTCGGCTATGTCGCGGACAACGAACACGACGAGGCGTCCTTCATCGCGCGGGAGATCGACGGGCTCTTCGATCGTGGGGATGCCAACTACGGTGACGTCGCGGTGTTCTACCGCACCAACAACAATTCCCGGTCGTTGGAAGAAATCTTCATCCGAACCGGCATCCCCTACAAAGTTGTTGGGGGAGTGCGGTTTTACGAGCGCAAGGAAATTCGCGACATCGTCGCCTACCTGCGGGTGCTGACGAACCCGGGTGATGCCGTGAGCCTGCGCCGGATTCTCAATACGCCTCGCCGGGGGATCGGTGACCGGGCCGAGGCATGTGTGGCCGTGCACGCCGAGTCCAAGGGCATCGGTTTCGGGGAGGCGCTCGCGGATGCCGCCGCGGGCAAGGTCGCCATGCTGAACTCTCGCTCCGAGAAGGCAATTGCCGCATTCATGGAGTTGCTCGACCAGATCCGAGTCACGCTGCGTACCGATCCGGGGGCGCTACCCGATATCGGTGACGTGGTGGATGCCGTGCTGAACCACACCGGGTATCGATACGAGCTGGAGAACAGCAGCGATCCACAGGAGCTGGCACGGCTCGATAACCTCAATGAATTAGTCAGCGTCGCAAATGAATTCAGTGCCGACGCGGTCAACGCACAGGCGGCCGGCGAAGATCTTCCGGTCGACGATGAGGATGTCGGCGCACCCCCGGGCAGCCTGGAGGCTTTCCTGGAGCGGGTGTCGCTCGTCGCCGATGCCGATGAGCTGCCCGAGTCCTCCGCCGGTGTGGTCACGATGATGACGCTGCATACCGCCAAGGGCCTCGAGTTCCCGGTGGTGTTCGTGACGGGATGGGAAGACGGCATGTTCCCGCATATGCGGGCGCTGGGCGATCCGGTGGAGCTGGCCGAGGAACGGCGGTTGGCGTACGTCGGGATCACCCGGGCACGTCAGCGGCTGTACCTGAGCCGGGCCAAGGTGCGTTCGTCGTGGGGCCAGCCCATGATGAACCCCGAATCACGCTTCCTGCAAGAGATTCCGCAAGAGCTCATCGATTGGCGCCGCACCGACCCGTTGCCCGGCCGGATTGCGTCGGGTGCCGGAAGTTACGGCGGCGGGGGCTATGGGTCCGGCGGATCACGCGGGAGATTTGGCGGTGGTGCCGCTGTGCCGTCCGCGAAGAAGCGCACCAAACCGCTGCTGGTGCTGGAGCCCGGCGATCGGGTGAGCCACGACAAATACGGGCTGGGCAAGGTCATGGAGGTCACCGGTGTCGGCGAGAGCGCCACATCGCTCATCGACTTCGGCAGTGACGGACGGGTGAAGTTGATGCACAACTTCGCGCCCGTGCAAAAGCTCTGAGGCTGCTCAGATCCGCCCGTGTGCTGCCGCGAGATGCGTGGCTTCGCTGAGCACCTTCCGCAGATCACCGGCCGGATCATCGGTAAGCATCGAGGGCTGGAATCGTAGCTCGTCGATGCGCTGTATCCCTGCTTGATTGAGCCACATACGTAGGTACGCCGCATGATGGTCGACGCCAAATGCGGGCTCGGCGACGCCCTGCGCGTAGACGCCCGAGGTCAGCGCCAAGGTCGCCTGCTTGCCCTCGAGCAATCCTTCGTAGCCGGTTTCAGGATCCAGGCGCCACAACATCCCCGGTTGATGAACCAGATCGATGTAATGCTTGAGCCGGTACGGGATTCCGGAATTCCACATCGGTGATGCGATGAGATACCGATCGGCAGAGATGAATCGCTTTGTGATCGTGACGATCTCATCCCACGCTGTCTGTCCAGCGGCGTTTTGCGCTGCTCCGGTGATGACATTCATTTTTGCGGCAGCCTTGTCGCCGTCGAAGGCGGGAAGTTCCGTGTCCCACAGGTCAAGTACGTCGATATCGAGGTCGGGATTCGTGGCTCGGAGTGCGTCCAGATAGACGGCCGCCAGCTGCAGTGACTTGGAATCGCTCTTGCGTGGCGACGCTTGGATGTAGAGCAACTTTGTCATGATTGAACTCCCTTTCAGCGGTCCGAAGGAACTTCGGAGAATCCGGGTTGCCCGCCGTCGACAACGGAGTTGAACCGGATGCGGGTTTGCAGTTGTTGGTTTATCTCCTCGATCGCGCTCTCGGGAAGCGCTGTGACATTGAAGTTTTCGGCGATCCGCGACGGTGTGACCGATGCTGTGAGAACCGCGCTGCCGCGCTGTATCCCCCAAGCCAACAACACCTGAGCCGGGGCAATGCCCAACTCCCGCGCTATGGACACGATGAGAGGGTCATCGAGCAGTCGCGGTTCCAGTGCATGTCCGAGGGACGCGAAGGCCAGGAGAACAGCCCCGTGCTTCTGGCACAGTTCATGCAGCTTCCACTGCGGGTGATACGGGTGCGACTCCACCTCGACAACGGCCGGCTTGATGCGCGCAAATTCCATAACCTCCCTGGCTTTTTCGACGCCGATATCGGAGAGGCCAATCGCGCCGACAAGTCCTTCATCGACGAGGTTCTCCATCGCGGACCAGGTTTCAGTCAGGGTGACTCCCTCGTCATAGATGACGTCACCATGGGCATCGCGGGGATCTTGGTCGTCGCCGGGCAGGAATGCGAACGGGGTGTGCACCAGGTACAGGTCGAGTGTGTCCAATCCCAGCCGGCGCAGGCTGGCTTGTAGGGCAGGCTTGACCCGTTCGGGGCGGTGGTTGTTGTTCCACAGTTTGGTGGTCACGAATAAGTCCTCGCGGCGGACGGTCCCGTGGGCGAACAAATCCTTGAGCGCGGCGCCGACCTGGGCTTCATTGCGATAGCGCTCGGCGGCGTCGAGATGGCGGAATCCGGCCTCGACCGCAGCCTTGACCGCAGCTTCGGTCTTGGTGTTGTCGGATAGTGAGGTTCCGAACCCGAGAGCCGGGATAGCGGCGCTTCCGTTGTTCAGCAGGAATCGGCGCTGGCGTAAATCCTCGTTGAGTGTCATGGTCTTGGTCTCCTTGGCGCGTAGGTGGTGGAAGTGTTTGGGGGGATTGTTTTTTCGCATTTCACTGGCTGATGTCGGCACTCTCCTCGAGGAAGGCGACTGCTTCCACGGTGGTCCACACCGCACTGGCGAGGTATTGGAAGTTCACCAGGGCGGCGAGATAACCGTCGCCTTCGGCCAACCGCGGACCCGCCGTCGCGTCTTTTACGACGGCTACTTCGAAGCCCTGCTCGACCAATTCGCGCAGATGGCCCTCCACGCAGAGGTTTGCGGCCATCCCGGCCAGTACCACTTGGCTCACGCCGCGCTTACGCAGCTGCAGCACAAGGTCATTCGACTCCGGCCCGACGATCTTGTGGGGCGAGGTGATGACGGTGGACCCGTCGTGGATGTGGTGGCGATATGCAGGTAGGAAGTCTGCGCCAGAGTCGGCGAAGCCGTTCATGGTGTAGGCCCCGGTGCGGGAGAACATGCCGACGCCGCCCATGAACTGTTCGAGCGGGTCGCCGAACCTCCACTGCTTGTCGGTCGGATAGAAGTAGTGCGGCGACACCGCCACCGTGATCCCGGCTAGCTTGGCGGCATCGAGTAGCTGGCCGATGTGCGCGACTGTGTTGTTCTCCTCGACGCTCCGGCCGAATACGGACCACGACACCCCATCGGGGCTGAGGAAATCGATTTGCGGATCGGTGATGACGAGCGCGGTGCGGGACGTGTCGAGCGCGAACCCGGAGCTGGGGAGCGACGAGCTGAGGCTGGTCTGGTCTGTCATGGCAGGGCCCTTGCGGTCGGTGGATGCTGACTAGATAAAGATAGATGACCAGTCGTCTATAAATCAAGAGCTGTCAACCTATTCACCTGAAGGCCCAGATCAGCGCAGTAAAGCCGGAAGCGTGACCGCCTCGAACCGGTCGTATGGCGCGCGGCTGCGGGTCACCTTGCCTCGCAGGGCGGCACCCTCCCAGGCCTCGATCAGCACCGATGCCAGCTCTGCCGAACCGCGGCCAATACCGATACCGTCAGACTCTGCCTGGCCCGATCGCACACAATCGGCCAGCGCCCCATCCCAGCGGTCCAGGATGCGGGTCAATTCGACGCGGACGGGTTCACTGGAGCCGCCGAGCTCTAAAGACATGTTTCCGACCAGACATCCGAGCAGGAAGTCGGCGGATTCGTGCTCGTCGGCAAGTGCGTGAAAGAAGCTCGTGATGCGGTCTTGCGCCGGCCCGCCGGAGTCCAGCAGCGGCAGAATTCTCGCCTCGATATCGGACCAGTAGTGCTCGAGGACCGCTGCGGCGAACACTTCTTTACTGGCGAAATACGCGTAGAAAGACCCCTTCGGCACACCCGCGGCGTCGGTGATGTCCTTGACTCCGCTGGCGGAAAAACCGTGCGCGTGCACCAGGTCGAGGCCCGCCGCGAGTAGTCGACGGCGGACGTCCGGGTTCGCTGGACGTGGCATGCCACAATCTTAGCTGACCGGTCGGCTATCTTTATTTGGCTTCCATCCTCGGCGGATTGAGGCCGCCGACGTCACCGTGCTTCGAAGCTCCGCCAAGGCTGGGGCAGGGTACCGGTGAACCCGATGGGAAACCGGCTGGTCCGATGCGAGAAATTATGTCGATCGGCGGCTGCGGTGCTTGCCGAATTGATCCCACAAACGACCGCGCTGAGAAGGTTGGAGAGATGGCGCGTTTCGGAACGCCGCACGTTTCCTTGCGGTGTCAGTCGCCGAAGCGGGTGAAGGTGAGGCCCTTGTTGGCCAGCCAGCCCTGCGGGTCGATGCGCTGCGAACCGCCCAGCAGCACCTCGAAATGCAGGTGCGGACCGGTGGAGTTACCACGGTTGCCGATGGTGGCGATGCGGTCACCGGCCATCACACGCTGACCCACGGAAACTTCCCACGTGTTGATGTGGCCGTACAGAGTCACGGTGCCGTCCGAGTGACGGATCTTCACCCACGCGCCGTAACCGGCAGTCGGGCCCGTGGCGATGACGACGCCGTCGGCGGCGGCCACGATCGGAGTGCCGATGCTGTTGGCGATGTCGATGCCGCCGTGCAGGGCGCCCCAGCGGTAGCCGAAGCCGGAGGTGAAGGTGCCGTTGGTGGGCATCACGAAGCGCGGAGCCAGCAGACGCTTTTCGCGGTCTGCGCGCTCGGTCGCGAATGCGGTGGCCTTCGCCAGCTGCTCATCGGTGACCGAGGTATCGGTCGCCAGCGGGGCGGACACCAACTGCGGGCCGTGGGTGGCCATCACCGTCGCGGAGCTACCCAGCGCGAGGCTGTGGTGATCGGCAGCCGTCGCGGCATCGTGCTCGCTCAACGCGCTGTATCCGGCTGCGGCGGCAGCGCCTGCGGCCATGGCGGCCAGGGCCAGTCGTGTCTTGCCTACCTGGCCGATCTCGCGGCGGCGGTGCACGCCTCCGCTGCTGATCCGGGGCAGCTTGTCGGTGGGGGTGTCACGAGGGTCTCTGGTGCGTGCAGCAGAGGCGGCGAACCAGTCCGCAGTGGCCTCGATGGAGGCGCGGATCCGGTCTGCTTCGTCGGTGTCTTCTACCCAGTCCTGCTCGATCTGGTCGAGAGCAGTCTGGTGCTCGGTCTCGGGGCCCTCTTCCGGGGCTTCCTCGTAGACGTCGTAATCCTCAAGTTCGGGGCGGTCCAGCGCGTCACCCAGGCCGAACTCGTCGATCGGCACGATGTTGGTGATCTCGTTCTCGCTTAGTTCCGCGCCCCGACCACCACGCGTGCGTATCGCTCGATGCTGTGTCAAAACCCTGCCAGTCTTCCGTTCGACGTCACGACCTGACGTGACCAAAACGTGATCTAACCCAAGAGAAGGTAACGGTTGGGCGATGGGAGTCGCAACTCAATGCGTGGATACGCATATAAATGTGACTTGCATCACGAAGTCGCTGATAGGGCTCCCAGGCCCGGGCGTCGTTGCCGAATCTCGCCGGGGCTACCTCACCACAGATCACAGCCGTATGGCGAGCCCTCGTGACCGAACTGAAACCGGTTGCAGACGTGTTCGAGTCCTACCGGCGGATGGCCAGTCGGTGAATTTTGTGACTGATCAGGTGGTGAAATCGGCCACTTACTCAGAAGTAGTGAGGGGCCTCGCTATGGCCTTGGCTACAGTCCCTAGTGCAATAGTGCCGACCCGACGTTCGATGAGGAAGATGGGCTAGCTAGATGGATCTTTTCGAGTACCAGGCCAAGGAGCTGTTCGCTAAGCACAACGTGCCGACGACGCCGGGCCGGGTTACCACCACCGCCGAGGACGCGAAGGCGATTGCCGAGGAAATCGGCAAGCCGGTGATGATCAAGGCGCAGGTCAAGGTCGGTGGACGTGGCAAGGCCGGTGGTGTGAAGTACGCCGCCACCCCCGATGACGCATTTACTCACGCACAGAACATCCTGGGCCTGGACATCAAGGGCCACATCGTCAAGAAGATCCTCGTCGCCGAAGCCAGCGATATCGCTGAGGAGTACTACATCTCCTTCCTGCTGGATCGCGCCAACCGCACCTACCTGGCCATGTGCTCGGTCGAGGGCGGCGTGGAGATCGAGGTAACGGCCGAGGAGAACCCGGACGCGCTGGCCAAGGTGCCCGTCGATGCCGTCAAGGGTGTCGACCTGGCCCTGGCTCGTGAGATCGCCGAGAAGGGCAAGCTGCCCGCCGAGGTCCTGGACTCTGCCGCTGTCACCATCCAGAAGCTGTGGGAGGTGTTCGTCGGTGAGGACGCCACCCTGGTGGAGGTCAACCCGCTGGTGCGTACCCCCGACAACCAGATCCTGGCCCTCGACGGCAAGGTGACCCTGGACGGCAACGCCGACTTCCGTCAGCCCGGCCACGCCGAGTTCGAGGACAAGGACGCGACCGATCCGCTCGAGCTCAAGGCCAAGGAGCACGACCTCAACTACGTCAAGCTCGACGGTCAGGTCGGCATCATCGGTAACGGCGCGGGCCTGGTCATGTCCACCCTGGACGTCGTCGCGTACGCCGGCGAGAACCACAACGGCGTGAAGCCCGCCAACTTCCTGGACATCGGTGGTGGCGCCTCGGCCGAGGTGATGGCCGCCGGCCTCGACGTGATCCTGGGCGACTCACAGGTCAAGAGCGTCTTCGTGAACGTGTTCGGTGGCATCACCGCGTGCGACGCAGTGGCCAACGGCATCGTCGGCGCCCTGAAGACCCTCGGTGACACCGCCAGCAAGCCGCTGGTGGTTCGTCTCGACGGCAACAAGGTCGACGAGGGACGAGCGATCCTGGCCGAGTTCAACCATCCGCTGGTCATCCAGGCCGAGACCATGGACGCCGGCGCCGACAAGGCCGCCGAGCTGGCGAGCAAGTAAGGGAGCTTGAATCAATGTCTATCTTTCTGAACAAGGATTCGAAGGTCATCGTCCAGGGCATCACCGGCGGTGAGGGCACCAAGCACACCGCACTGATGCTCAAGGCCGGTACCCAGGTCGTCGGCGGCGTCAACGCCCGCAAGGCCGGAACCACCGTGTCGCACAAGGACTCCGAGGGCAACGACGTCGAGCTGCCGGTGTTCGGCAGTGTCGCCGAGGCCATCAAGGAGACCGGCGCCGACGTGTCGATCGCTTTCGTGCCGCCCGCCTTCTCCAAGGACGCGATCATCGAGGCCATCGACGCCGAGATCCCGTTGCTGGTTGTCATCACCGAGGGAATCCCGGTGCAGGACAGCGCGTATGCATGGGCCTACAACGTCGAGAAGGGCAACAAGACCCGCATCATCGGACCGAACTGCCCCGGCATCATCACCCCCGGTGAAGCCCTGGTGGGTATCACGCCCAACAACATCACCGGCACCGGTCCGGTCGGCTTGGTGTCCAAGTCCGGCACCCTGACCTACCAGATGATGTACGAGCTGCGCGATTTCGGTTTCTCGACCGCCATCGGCATCGGCGGCGACCCGGTCATCGGCACCACCCACATCGACGCCATCGAGGCGTTCGAGAAGGACCCGGAGACCAAGATCATCGTCATGATCGGTGAGATCGGTGGCGACGCCGAGGAGCGTGCGGCCGACTACATCAAGGCCAACGTGTCCAAGCCCGTCGTGGGCTACGTCGCGGGCTTCACCGCCCCCGAGGGCAAGACCATGGGCCACGCCGGTGCCATCGTGTCCGGCAGCTCGGGTACCGCCCAGGCCAAGAAGGAGGCCCTCGAGGCCGCCGGTGTGAAGGTCGGCAAGACGCCGTCCGAGACCGCCAAGCTGGCACGCGAGATCCTGCAGAGCCTGTAACAAGTATTCCTGCGCAAGGGCCCCGACCGGTTTTCCGGTTGGGGCCCTTGTTGTTTCGCAGTTCGTCGAGTGTGAAGTTACCGCGGAAATCGGGTCGAAATTCTGCCGTAGCTTCACGCTCGACGTGTGGGCCCTGGCCGGCTAGCCGAACCTGCTGCGATTCGCCTCAAACGCTGCGAGCAGATCGTCGAAGCCAATCTTGAGCGAATTCGCCGATATCGCGATGGGGCTGCCTGCCATGCGCATGTTGCCGCGGTTCAGAAGTCGTGTCACCGGGCCACCCCGCGCGATGTAGTGCTCGGGGTTTTTCACGGTGACCATCAGGATCCGCTGCCTCTTGATCTCCACGACGTGGGTGCCGGTCACATCGGTCCATGGGACGAATCCCGCGGCGAGGGCGCTGGCATTGTCGACAAATCCGTTGCTGCTCAGGATGAGCCCTGGTCGGGTGTCGAAGAGTTTTCGTAATCCCCACAGCGCACACAGCCCGAAGAACGGGATGCCGATGCCCGCGAGTGCGCGGCGAACGATACTGACATCGTCGGCGGTCACCACCCAGGCGCACAAGACAACAAAGGCGATGGCGCCGAGAGCGATCAGGCTCAGACGGCCCTTGCTCAGGGCGATGATCAGCTCATCGCCGGTACTACTGTTCCCCGCTAGTTCCTCCATGAGCAAATGATATGAGGTTCTCGCGATTCGCCAGATAGCGCATCCGATGCGTCCACGAAATCTACTGGCAGTCGATATCTGTTTTCTCTCAGTGAGATTGCGTTACCTATGCATGAACAATCGGATGATGGGGTTTGCGAACCGCTTTCGGACGGCTACCTTCTCGATTCGTGGATCTCTCGTTCGACACGTCCGGGCTGGTGCCGAGCGAAGACGGCTGGTACGACCCGGCGACCGGTGATCAGTTCTGGGTTTCGCATTCTCGTGGTGCTTACCTGGCGGTGTCGCTGCACGACGTGGGCGCGGTGCGTCGCGAGCTCGTAGAGACCGTGCTCCACAGGCGCGCTGGCGTTGTCGAGGCGTTCATCGTCGGCGTCGACTCGTTACCCGGTCTGCTGTATGTGGTCAAGGTTCCCAAAGCTGATGCCCCGCAGGGGCTCACCTTCATGGCCTCGATCGTCGTGCCGCGCGCGAACTCCTACGCGATGGTCTGCGGGGCCTTCGCCGAGGGGCCGGTGACCGGGGTCCGAGAGGCCATCGTGTTGCAGGAGCTGCTGGCGGCCGGTGAGCCGTCGTCGCGGATGTGGCCTCCGCACCCCTACGCGCCCGACCTCGAACCGGGCATTCCCTACAACATCGCCGATGAAATTCGCTGGGATGAACGCTTTTCCGACCATCCGCTGACACGGCTGCGCCGGTGGGTGGCCGGGGTGACACCGACCATCAGGGTGGGGCAGAAGTTCGCCGCGCTGCCGCCGTTCTCGGTGCGCTAGGCGAACGCGGCGAGTTTTCCGGACAACCGCTCGATGTACGCCCGCACCTCTTCTTCGGAGCGGTCCGGCATCCCGAAGATTGCCTCGGTGACACCCAGCTCGCGCCAGGTGGCCAGCTGCTCGGGGTCGGGCTTGCCCGCCAGCACATAGATCAGCGGGTCGCCGTCGCGCCCGGCCGTCTTCCATTCTTCCTTGAGCGCCACAATCTTTCCGGTGATGTCCTCATCGCGTGGGGTGGACATCCAGCCGTCGGCGTTCTTGGCGATCCATCTGAAGTTCTTCTCGGTGCCGCCCGCGCCCACGATCACCGGGACGTGCTTCTGCACCGTCTTGGGCCAGGCCCAGCTGGGGCCGAAGTTGACGAATTCACCCGAGTAGCTGGCCTCTTCGTTTTCCCAGAGCTGGCGCATCGCCTCGATGTACTCGCGCAGCATGGTGCGACGGCGGCCCGCGGGAACGTTGTGGTCGGCCAGCTCGTCGGTGTTCCAGCCGTACCCGACGCCCACGGTGACCCGGCCGCCACTCATATGGTCAAGGGTCGCAATCGATTTGGCGAGCGTGATGGGATCGTGCTCGACGGGGATCGCGACCGCGGTGGCCAGTCGGATCTTTGAGGTCACTGCGCACGCGGCGCCGAGCGAGACCCAGGGATCCAGGGTGCGCATGTAGCGGTCGTCGGGCAGTTCGGCTCCGCCGGTGCCGGGGTGGGCGGCCTCGCGCTTGATCGGGATATGTGTGTGTTCGGGAACGTAGAAGGTGCTGAACCCGCCGTCCTCGGCGGCCTTGGCGGCGATGGCCGGCGAGATGCCGCGGTCACTGGTGAACAGAACGAGCCCGTAGTCCATTCACCAATTAGAACGTGTTCCAGTTTTGTTGTCGAGAGTGGGGCCATATCTCGCGGGAAACGGATCACGGTGAGTCAGACGGATGACCGTCCTGAGGGTTCGCTGTTTGCATACCCCTATGACGACCGAACGGATCGCCGACCACGTCAAATTCGCCTACTGGGTCCCCAACGTCAGTGGCGGGCTGGTTACCAGCACCATCGAGCAGCGCACGGACTGGGGCTACGACTACAACGTCACCCTGGCGCGCACGGCCGAGAACAACGGCTTCGAATACGCGCTCACCCAAGTGCGCTACGAGGCGAGTTACGGTGCCGAATACCAGCACGAATCCACCAGCTTTTCGCTGGCGTTGTTACTGGCCACCGAGCGGCTCAAGGTGATCGCCGCCGTCCATCCCGGGCTTTGGCAGCCGGGTGTGCTCGCCAAGCTGGGTGCCACCGCTGACCAACTCTCGGGCGGCCGGTTCGCCGTCAACGTGGTCTCCGGATGGTTCAAGGACGAATTCACACACCTGGGCGAACCCTGGCTGGAGCATGACGAGCGGTACCGGCGCAGCGCCGAATTCCTCCAGGTACTGCGCAAGATCTGGACCGAGGACGACGTCGATTTCCGGGGCGACTTCTACCGCATCCACGACTTCACGTTGAAACCGAAGCCCATTCACACGCCCGAGTTGTTTCAGGGCGGCAACTCCACAGCGGCCCGGCGCAACGGAGGCCTCTACTCCGACTGGTACTTCTCCAACGGTAAGGACTTCACCGGTATCACCGACCAGATCGTGGAGGTCCGGGACCATGCGCGGACCGTGGACCGCGAGGTCAGCATCGGGCTCAACGGTTTCATCATCGCCAGGGACACCGAAGCCGAAGCGCGTGAGGTGCTGCGGGAAATCGTCGCGAAGGCCAATCGTCCCGCCGTCGAAGGCTTCCGCTCGGCCGTGCAGCAGGCGGGTTCGGCTACCGGCGACAAGAAGGGAATGTGGGCGGATTCGTCGTTCGAAGACCTTGTCCAATACAACGACGGATTCCGCACCCAGCTCATCGGCACTCCCGAGCAGATCGCCGAGCGGATCGCCGCATACCGGCGCAGGGGAGTGGACCTGATCCTGGGTGGCTTCCTGCACTTCCAGGAGGAGATCGAATACTTCGGTGCGAAGGTGCTGCCACTGGTCCGCGAGATCGAGGCCGCCGACTCTCAGGAAACGCTCAGCGAATACCGAGTACCGGTTTTGAGCTAACCGATGCTGCCTCGGCAGCCTCTGGCCTGGCCGCGGCTTGTCTTCGGCTTGTCTCCGCCCCTGCGGGGATGGACGTGCAGTAGCGTGGAGGCGATCTACCCCGAGACCACGACCGAAACCGTGACGTAGGAGATGTAATGACGTATTCGACCGGTGGGCCCGGATACCAGCCCGCGCAGCCGTCCAACCCGTACGGCACCCCGTCTTTTGCGGCCGAGCCCAACACCGGCGCGCTGGGGGTTTACCTGCCCGGTGGTGTCTTGGTGCTGAGCCTGATCGGCTTCATCGCCGGCTTTGGGCCGTTCTACACCGGAAAGGCCAGCTCTGGGACGTCGGGCAGCTTCGGCGGGTTCGACCTTCTGGCTCTGTCTCCGGTCTTCGGCTTCGCTCAGTTCGCCCTGCTGATCGCCGGTCTGACCGCGGGTGTCTCACTGCTGTCCGGCAAGGACGACAAGCAGGCTCCCGTCGCGATCCTGTCGATCGTCGGGTTCCTCTTTGTGCTCGGCGGACTGTTCGGCAACCCGTTCGCGGCTGCCGTCGGTGAGGTCGGCATCGGGTGGGGCCTGATCACACTCGCCGTGGTGTCCGGCCTGCAGGCCGCGGTGTCGGTGTACTCCTTGCTCAGCGAGGTCGGCGTCATCAAGGCCAAGGCTGTTTCGCCGGCGACCAACCCGTTTGGCAACCAGTACCAGCCGCAGCAGAGCTACTACACCCCGGCACAGCAGCAGCCGCAGCAGCCCAAGCAGGGTCAGCCGCAGGGTTACGGTCAGGCGCAGGGTTACGGCCAGCAGCCCGGCTACGGCCAGCAGCCGGCCGCCCAGGGCTACGGCCAGGCCGGCGCTCAGGCAGCTCCCGGCTACGGCCAGCAGCAGGCGGCTCCCACTGCCCCGCCGTCGTACGGTGGCTACGGCCAGCAGCAGCCGCCGCAGTCGGCGCCCCCGACCCCGCCGCAGGGATTCAGCAGCACGGGCTTCACGCCTCCGTCCGCACAGCCGGCCCAGCAGGCCGCCTCTTCGCAGCCGACCCAGCAGTACCCCACCTTCGGTGGAACCAGCGGTCAGGCTGCCGGTGGTGAGCAGCAGGGCGGCACGGGTGCCGGTGGCGGTTCCGCTCCTGCCAGCGGTGACGACCTGTTCGGCACCTCACGTCCCTCTAACTAGACGGTGTTTACTGCCGTGATCGGCGCGTGAATCAAACCTCGCGCGCCAATCCCGCACAGGCTCGCGCACTGCTGACGGTTGCCTTCGGCCCGTCAGCAGTTGCGTTGGTCATCATTGCGGCAATCGTCTTGGTGCAGTTGGTGATCGCCAACAGCGATATGACCGGGACGTTCGGTGCGGTGGCCAGCATGTGGCTGGGCACGCACCTGGTACCGATCTCCATCGGTGGGCGAGTCATCGAGGTGCTGCCGTTATTGCCGACCGCGGCGATGGTGTGGGGAGTCGCGCGGACCGTGGCCTCGACCATCGCCCCGACCGCGTCCTGGTACGTGATTCGGTGGGTGATCGCCTCGGCGCTCGCCGGCCCCTTGCTCATGACGGCGATATCGTTGGCGATCATCCACGACGCGTCGACGGTGCTGACGCAGCTGCAATCACCGAACGCCTTGCGCGCCTTCGGTTCCGTCCTCGGCGTGCACTCGGCGGGGGCGATTGCCGGCGTCGTGACGCGAGTCGGCAAGCGGCTTGCGCTCGTGCTGCAGCTGCCGGCCTGGCCGATGGAGGCCGCCCGCGGCGCCGTCGCGGGCGTGCTTGCACTGTTCGGGCTGTCGGCAGCTGTTACGGCCGGGTCGCTGGTGGTGCACTGGGCGACGATGGATCAGCTGTACTCGGTCACCAACGATTTCGTGGGCCAGTTGAGCCTGACGCTGCTGGCGATCCTGTACGCGCCCAACGTGATTCTCGGGTCCTGTGCGCTGGCGGTCGGATCCAGCGCACACGTGGGCACCGCGACCTTCAGCGCGTTTGCGGTGTTCGGCGGCCAGCTGCCGGCGGTACCGATCCTGGCGTCGGTCCCCACGCCACCGCTTGGTCCGGCCTGGGTGGCGCTGATGATCATCGGTGCGGTATCCGGGGTGGCCGTTGGCCAACAGTGCGCACGCCGACCGGCGCCGTGGCCCACCGCGATCCACAAGGTGGTGACGGCGGCGCTGCTCGCGGCAACCTTCCTGGCGATTCTCGGAAAGCTCGCCGGCGGACAGTTGGGGAACTTCGGGCGGCTGGGGATCGATCAGGGCACGTTCGGCCCCGGAGTGTTCTTCTGGTTCTTGGTCATCGGCCTGTTGACGGTGTTCATGCTGGGCGGGGCGACCCGGTTGCCCGCCAGGGCGCGGTCCGCACCAGAGCCCGAACCGGAGATGGAACCAGAGCCCGAACCAGATCCAGAGTCCCAACCAGAACCAGAACCAGAACCGGCGCCGGAGTCCGAGATCGAGCCGGAGCCGGAATTGGATTCCGAGCCCAGCGACCCTCCGGAAACAACCAAGTGACCAGCCCGGCTACGCTCAGCGGCGTGTCGGAACCCGATCCTCTTCGCGCGAGTGGCTCATCGACGCCCGGTCAGTCGGTCGAGATCGCGCCATCTGCCCCTGCGCGGGTCGTGGTTCTGGCTTCCGGTACCGGCACCCTGCTGCGTTCGCTTCTTGACGCGGCCACGGGCGATTTTCCCGCGCGGATCGTCGCGGTGGGCACCGACCGGGAATGCGCCGCCCTCGACATCGCCACCGGCGCCCAGCTCCCCAGCTATACGGCGCGACTTGCAGATTACGAGTCCCGCGAACAATGGGACGCCGCGATCACCGAGGCGACCGCCGTGCACCGGCCGGACCTCGTGGTGTCTGCCGGATTCATGAAGATACTTGGACCACAGTTTCTTTCGCAGTTCCTGGGCCGGGTGATCAATACCCACCCCGCGCTACTGCCATCTTTTCCCGGCGCGCACGCCGTGCCCGAGGCATTGGCCCACGGGGTCAAGGTCACCGGTTGCACCGTGCATCTGGTCGATGCCGGGATGGATACCGGGCCGATTCTCGCTCAGCAGCCCGTCCCCGTGCACGAGGATGATGACGAGGCGAGCCTGCATGAACGCATCAAGGTGGTGGAACGGACGCTGCTGGTAGATGTGCTGGCCGCGGTCGCCACCAGAGGTTTGACATGGAACGGAAGAAGGGCCTCCATCAAGTGAGTACGCAGCGACCCGTACGTCGGGCATTGATCAGCGTCTACGACAAGACCGGACTGGAGGAGCTCGCCAGCGGGCTCCACGCCGCGGGTGTGGAACTGGTATCCACCGGATCCACCGCGAAAACTATTGCAGCTGCCTCAATTCCGGTGACACCGGTGGAAGAGGTCACCGGGTTTCCGGAGGTGCTGGACGGTCGGGTAAAGACCTTGCACCCACACGTGCACGCCGGCGTGTTGGCCGATACCCGCCGCGAGGAGCACCTCACCCAACTCGAGGAGTTGGGCGTCAAGGGCTTCGAGCTGGTGGTGGTCAACCTCTACCCGTTCGCTGCGACGGTGGCTTCGGGTGCCTCCGAGGACGAATGCGTCGAACAGATCGACATCGGCGGACCCTCCATGGTGCGCGCTGCGGCCAAGAACCATCCGAGCGTGGCAGTTGTCGTCGACCCCGCGTCATACGGTGAGGTGCTGACCGCCGTCGGCGCCGGGGGATTCACCCTGGAGGCACGGAAGGTACTGGCAGCCAAGGCATTCCGGCACACCGCCGAATACGACGTGGCCGTCGCCGGTTGGTTGTCCGGTGTCGCGGAACCCGAGGATGCGGCGCTGCCCTCGTGGATCGGCGGGACGTGGAATCGCGCGGCGGTGCTGCGCTACGGCGAGAACCCGCACCAGCAGGCGGCGCTGTACGTCGGTGCGACGGGCCACGGCCTGGCGCAGGCCGAGCAGTTGCACGGAAAAGAGATGTCGTACAACAACTACACGGACGCCGACGCCGCGTGGCGCGCCGCGTGGGACCAGGACAAGGCGTGCGCGGCCATCATCAAGCACGCCAACCCGTGCGGTATCGCGGTGTCGGATATCTCGATTGCCGATGCGCACCTCAAGGCCCACGAGTGTGATCCGTTGAGTGCGTTCGGTGGTGTGATCGCCGTCAACCGTGAGGTGAGCGTGGAGATGGCCGAGCGGGTCGCCGACATCTTCACCGAGGTGATCGTCGCCCCGGGATACGCAGACGGTGCTGTCGAGGTGCTCAGCCGCAAGAAGAACGTGCGGCTGCTGCGCGCGGCCGAGCCGCAATCCGGATGCACCGAGTGGCGTCAGATCAGCGGTGGTCTCCTGGTGCAGGAGCGCGATGCCCTCCACGCAGAGGGCGACAATCCGGCCAACTGGACGCTGGTGGCGGGTACCGCTGCTGATGCGGATACCTTGGCGGACTTGGTGTTCGCCTGGAAAGTGGGACGGGCAGTCAAGTCCAACGCGATCGTCATCGCCACCGGCGGCGCCACCATCGGCGTGGGCATGGGACAGGTCAACCGGGTCGATGCGGCACGGCTGGCGGTGTCTCGCGGTGGGGATCGGGTTACCGGTGCGGTAGCGGCCTCGGATGCGTTCTTCCCGTTCCCCGACGGCCTGGAGGTGCTGACACAGGCCGGGGTGCGCGCGATTGTTCACCCGGGCGGTTCGATGCGCGATGAGTTGGTGACCGATGCCGCCAAGGCCGCGGGAATCACTTTGTACACCACCGGAGCACGCCACTTTGCCCACTAGGGCGCAATAAATAGGGGAGCCAATGGTTCAGCCCAGTTTGGATTGGCCGGGCGAGCCATTGCGCTCGCTGGTGTGGACGCTGCAGGCCTGGGTGATCACCATGGTGGTCTTCCTTGTGGTGGCTTTCGTCATCGCCCGCTTCACCCAATGGGGACAACAGTTCTGGCGGGTCAACGCTCCCTTCTTCTGGGGACGCGAGACCTGGCGCACCTGGGCGCTGTTGGCGTTCATGATGTGGCACACCGTGTACATGGCGCGCGTGACGGTCATCTTCACGTACCAGTACAAGGACCTGATGAATGCGCTGCAGGTTGGTTCGGAGGCGCTGGTCACGCATGATTCCGCGCTGCTAGCCGATGCGCGTCAGGCCTTCTTCACCTCGTTTGCGATCAGCGGGGTGCTGGTAGTCCTGACCGTGACGTACACGGTGGTGGATCTGTTCCTGCGGCGAGTCTTCGCCATCAGATGGCGGGTATGGCTCAACACGCGTCTCGTCGACGACTGGATGAGCAAGGATGCCTTCTACCGCAACCGATTTCTCGATACCCCGGTAGAGAACCCCGACCAGCGTATCCAGATCGATATCGAGACGCACACCACGAAGTCGGTGGACCTGACGCTCGGTGCGGTGAACAAGACGCTGCTGATCGTCATGTTCACCGGGGTGCTGTGGCAGCTGTCCGGGCCGCTGCTGGTGGGGAACTTCGAGATTCCGCGGGCCATGGTGTTCATCGCGTTCGTCTTCTCGATCGCGGTGACCGTGATCGCGTTCTGGATCGGGCGCCCGCTGGTCCGGTTGAACTTCTTGAACGAGCGATTCAGCGCGAGTTTCCGCTATGCGCTGGTGCGGCTGCGCGATAGTGCCGAGCGGGTGGCGTTCTACCGCGGCGGCGAGCGCGAACGCCGGCTGCTGCATTCGCGTTTCAACGAGATCATCGCGAACATGTGGCGAATTGTCTTCGCGCAGCTGCGGCTCAACGGGTGGAACCGGGGCGTCGGCGATGTGACCACCGGGATGATTCCCTACGCGGTGCAAGCGCCTCGATTCTTCGCGGGGCAGATCAAGGTGGGTGATCTGTTGCAGACGGTGGCGGCATTCGGAAATGTTTGTGGCGCAATGTCCTTCTTCAGGGATGCCTATGACGAGTTCACCGTGTACCGGGCCGCGCTGTTGCGTATCGACCAGATGTTGGACAGCGACCATCGCGCACGGGAGTTGCCGCGCATCGACGTGGCCGATGCAGACAACGCCCTGACTCTCTCCGACGTACAGGTTCTGGACCTGCGGGGGCGCGACATGATCGCCGACCTGAATCTGACGCTGACCGCGGGTGGCAGCGTTGTGGTGAAGGGTCCTTCGGGATGCGGGAAGACCACCCTGCTGCGCAGCCTGGCGCAGTTGTGGCCGCAGACCTCGGGGTTGGTGGCCCGGCCTGATGGGTGGGCCACCCTGTTCCTGCCCCAGCTGCCCTATCTGCCGCTGGGCAACCTGCGTGAGACCGTCGTGTATCCGCTGCCGGTGGAGGAAGTTTCGGATGAGGAGCTGAGGGGGGCGCTGCGTGACGTAGCTCTGGGGCATCTCACCGACCGGCTGGACGAGGAGGCCGATTGGGCCGCCGTGCTCTCACTGGGGGAGCAGCAGCGGGTGTCCTTCGTGCGGGTGCTGTTGGTGCGGCCGAAGGTGGTGTTCCTCGACGAGTCCACCTCGGCTCTGGACGAGGGGCTCGAGGACGCGATGTACGCGCTGGTGCGCGAACGGCTACCCGAATGCGTCGTGGTCAGCGTGGGCCATCGGTCGACGATCGACCGCCACCACCAGTCACGGTTGGAGTTGACCGGGAACGGCGACTGGGAGCTCGTCGCGCTTCCCGGTTGACGGGGGCAGATGCCGCGGGAACTTTTGGCTACGCCCGTGCGACTGATCTAGTGACGGCGCCCGCGGGCTGGGCGTATGTCGGCCGCGGTGGCTCCACGCGACGGATGTCCCCGCGGTGTTCTGTTCAGTTGGCAGTAAACCGTCACACGAAAGGAACCGCCATGCGCGATATCGCTGTAGAGATCGTTGTTGAGGACGATGAAATCGTCACCGCGACGGAAATGGTTGCCAGCCACTAAGAGTGGATGCCGAGGGCGGGTGGTCGACCCATTGGCCGCCCGCCCCTCGTCGCAAGCATGGAGGCGAAAATAGTGTTCGTCCAGGACCCGCGTTGGCGTCAGTTCGTCGCTGACCATGCCCCTCGCTACCAGGAAACGGTCTTCCTGCCCGCGCTGGTTGCGGCTCCCCGGAGAATCGCCGAACGAATCACGGCGGCAGTCGCTACGGCGACCACCAGTGGCGCAAAAGGACTGCGACTACGCGGGTTCCGGGGTAGCGAGTTCGATTTCAAGCTTACCGAGAACCTCTCGCGTACCCCGCCACGCGACGATCAGTCATTGACCGAGTGGCTCGCCGACTCCGCTGACGACCGTCCCGCCTGCGTCGCCATCAACGATGTCTCCTCGTGGGACCTGGGCCTTGCCGCACTTGCGCGGTCCGTGGTGCGCAGCCTCACACCCGATCGAGATCTGGTGTCCGGCGCGGATATCTACACCTTTATCGCCGATGTGGAGTGGACGCCGTTCGGAATACACAAGGACGACGAGCCGTCGCTGATCTTCCATCTGGGACCCGGCCACAAGGAACTCTGGGTGTGGCCCGTGGATGGCATCGACCCACACCAGCTGTTCGAGAACCCGTCGCTGGGCAAGGTGTCATTCGACTTCGATCGCCTCCTGCCCGGAGCAAGTCGCTACGTCTTGCGTCCGGGTGACTTCGTGTGCATTCCGCGAGGGCGCTACCACCTCTTCCGCAACACGGGTCCGTCGGTGTTCCTGGGGGTCACGCTCTTTCCGTCCGATATCCGAAAATCATTCGCGGACTTGCTGATCGACCATTTCGGTGCCCGGCTCGACGCGGCGGGTGAGCCAGCTAGCTTCGATGATGTGCAGCGGCTGGTGCTGGAGACCCTCCACGTCCCCGAGGCGCTATCGGAGTTACCGGCGACCATGGCACTCGCGGCGGCCAAACAGCGCACCGCCGGATATCTGCGCGCGCCGAAGGTGGCGGCGTTGAGAACCGGCGACGCCCCCGTCGATGCCGCGTACGGCTGGGCCTACCCGGGCGTGGTGGAGTGTGTCGTCGGCACCGACCGAACCCACCTCGTGGCGCGTGGCCGGGATATCGCCTTCGGCGGTGCCGTGAACCTTGATGAACTCCTAGCGCTCACCGGCGAGTTCACCCTGAACGATCTTGACGCCGTCCTTGCGGCCGAACTGGATACCAACCGCCGGCGCCAGGTGGTGAACGCGCTGTGGCGGTTCGGCGCGCTCGATCTTGTTAGCGCTCTTCCAGCGACTCGCGCCGCTTGCGCCGCTTCCGCTTGACGTTCACGCCACCCCATAGCGAGAAGCCCTTGACGGTCACGTGTGGGGCGCCCTGCACACCAACGCCGCTCGCCGAGTGATCGAAGCCGCCCATCACCGCGACGCCCGTGACGTCCACGTTGAGCTCCGGCGGCAGCAGGATCGTCTGCCCACCCATGATGGAGAAGGAGCGGATCTCCACCTCGTTGGAGGTGAAATCGGCGTACCGCAGATCCAGCACACCACCACCCCACAGCGCGAAGGAGGTGAGCTTGCCGGGAACGTTCCAGCGGCCGCGTCGTTCGAATCCGCTCATGATGGCCATCAGCACCGTCGAGGGCGCTGGCTTGGTGCCTTGACCCCGAACCGGTGAGGTGGCGACGGCGGGAAGATCCGCGCTGAGCTGATCAAGCTCACCGTAGGTGTTTGCCGAGTACACCTTGGTGAGCCGCTCCTCAAACTCCGAGAGTTCTAGCCGACCCTGCGCGGCAGCATCGGATAACAGCTGCGCCACACGCATGCGATCGGCATCTGCGGCCCGCATCGATGCGGTCACCCGCTCAGGGAGGTTGCTCATCACCGCCGAGCCTACGACGAACCGCGCATAAAGGCACGCCGTTCAATCGTGTTGCTCAGCGCACTACATCCGTAGTGACGTCTGGTTCACACCTGCCAGGCAGGAGGCCGCTTCTGCAGGAACGCCAACATGCCCTCCTGCGCCTCGGCAGATACGAACAAACGCGCCGAGGTTTCCGTCAACTCGACTGCACGAGCATCGAAATCGGCGAGGATCGGCGCGGTGGTCAGTCTCTTCGACTCGGCGAGCCCCTGCGGCGAGCCGAGCGCGATGTCATCCACCAACGACGTGACCGCGGCCTCGACGGCTTCGGCGCTGTCGACGGACTTGGTCACCAAACCGATCTCCGCGGCCACCCGCGCGTCGAACTTCTCGCCGGTGACGAAGTAGCGTCCGGCCGCGCGGCCGGTGAGCCGGGGCAGCAGCGTCAACGAGATGATCGACGGCGCTACCCCAATGCGTGCCTCGGTGAGGGCGAAGGTGCTGTCCGGTCCCGCTACCGCGATATCCGCGGCACCCACCAGGCCGAAGCCGCCGGCCCGCACGTGGCCGTTGACGGCGATGATGACGGGCAGTGACAGCTCCAGGATGTCGCGCAGCAGCGCGGTGAGTTGCCCGGCCCGATCCTTGGCGATGTCCTGCGGATCGGTCGAACCTTCCGATGCCTCAGAGAGATCAGCGCCCGCGCAGAAGGTGTTGCCGGTGTGGGTGAGCACCACCGCCCGCACCGTCTGGTCGGCGGCGGCGCGCTGCAATCCCTCCCGCAATTGCCGTACCAGCCGGCTGGACAACGCATTACGGTTGTGCGGCGAGTCGAGCGTCAGGCGGGCGGCGCGGCCTTCTACCTCGTACTGGACCAGGGTCTCGGATTCTTTCGCCATTCGGCGGACCTTTCCTTTGTGTGGATCAGTACGAACGGGGCAGACCGAGGGATGTCTGCGCGACGAAGTTGAGGATCATCTCCCGGCTCACCGGAGCGATACGCCCGAAGCGGGACAGATTCAACAGCGGGGCCACCCCGTACTCGGTCGTCAACCCGTTGCCACCCAGGGATTGCACGGCACGGTCCGCGGCACGGCAGGCCACATCGGCGGCCGCGTACTTGGCCATGTTGGCGGCCTCCGCGGCACCCCAGTCGTCGCCACAGTCGTACAGCGTGGCGGCCTTCTGCATCATGAGCTTGGCCAGCTCCAGCTCGACCTTGATCTCGGCCAGCGGGTGCGCGATGGCCTGGTGTGCACCGATGGGTGTCTTCCACACCTGGCGGGTCTTCACGTACTCGGTAGCCTTGCCGAGCGCCAGCCGGGTCAGGCCAACTCCACTGGCAGCACCCATGATTCGTTCCGGGTTCAGGCCGGCGAACAGCTGCATGATCGCGGCGTCCTCGGATCCGACGAGGGCGTTACCCGGCACGCGCACATCGTCAAGGAACACCTGGAACTGCTGTTCGGCCAGTGTCAGCTGCATGTCGATCGGGGTGTACTCGAAGCCCTTGGTATCGGTGGGCACCACGAAGAGCGCGGGCTTGAGCTTGCCGGTCTTGGCCTCCTCGGTGCGGGCCACCACGAGGACGGCCTTGGCCTCGTTGACGCCGGAGATGAAGACCTTGCGCCCGTTGAGGATCCAGTCGCCACCATCGCGCTTGGCGGTGGTGACGATGTTGTGTGAATTGGATCCGGCATCGGGCTCGGTGATGGCGAAGGCCATGGTGAAAGTGCCGTCGGCCATGGCCGGGAGCCAGTTCTTCTTCTGCTCATCGGTGCCGTATCGGGCGATGATGGTGGCATTGATAGCGGGGGATACGACCATCATCAGCAACGCACATCCGGCCGCCGAGAGTTCCTCGAACACCAGCGACAGCTCGTACATGCCGGCGCCCCCGCCGCCGTACTCCTCGGGGATATTGACACCCAGGAACCCGAGCTTGCCTGCCTCATTCCACAATTCGGTGAGGGGAGTGTGCGTCTTCGCCTTCTCCAGGTAGTACTCGTGGCCGTAGCTGGAGGCCAGTGACGCCACCGCTTGCCGCAGGGCCTTGCGCTCATCGGATTCGACGTAGGGGTTGGGAGGGGTCATGTTGGCTCTCCTTCTGTGTTGGCATCAGCGGTCAGCTGGGCAAGTACGGTGCCGAGCTCTACTTGTTGTCCGGGTTCGACATTGAGGATCTCGATGACACCGTCGGCGGGGGCAGCGATGGTGTGCTCCATCTTCATGGCCTCCAGCCAGACGATGGGCGTCCCGGCGGTCACGGTGTCACCCACGGCAGCGCCGAGGCGCAGTACGACACCGGGCATCGGTGCGATGAGTGAGCCTGCCGCCACCTCGGTGCTGGGGTCGGTAAACCGGGGCACCACGGTCAGTGCCACCGGACCGAGCGGCGAGTCGATGTCGACGGAATCCCCGTAGTTCGCGATATCGAACCCTCGGCGGACACCGTCGATCACGAGCGCTACGTGTTCCGGTGTCGCCGAGACCAGTTCGATAGCGGGCCAGGCAGTGTCGGCCGTGCTGTCCAACTCCAGGCCGGTGCGGGTCAGCCGGTACCGGACGCTGATGGTGCTCTCGCCCGCGGTGAACTCCTTGTTCTGGAATCCCGACGACGGGCCCCGCAGGTTGCGCCAGCCACTCGGAACCGCGGCGCAGGCCACCGCCGAAGCGCGGTTCGTGGCGGCATCGGCCAGGGCGGCGGCGAGGGCCGAATACTGGTGCGCCGCTTCGTCGGCCAGAGGTTTGGCCAGCGCGTCCAGGCCGTGTTTGTCCAGGAACGAGGTATCGGTATCGCCGTCAAGGAACGCCGGATGGCGCAATACGTTGACCAGCAGGTCGCGGTTGGTGGTCAGTCCATGAATGCGGGCGCGTTCCAGCGTCGACGCCAACAACCGCGCAGCCTCGGTGCGGGTCGGTGCGACCGTGATGACCTTGGCGAGCATCGGGTCGTAATGCACCGACACCACGCTGCCGTCGACGATGGTCGAGTCCAGGCGGATCCCGTTGCGCCCAGGGTGCCCGGGGAGGTGGAATTCCGCGGCGGACCCCGGTATGTCGAAGCGCCGCACGGTGCCACTTTGCGGCTGCCACCCGGCCGCGGGGTTCTCCGCGTACAGGCGCGCCTCGATCGAATGGCCCTGGATGGCAGGCGATTCGGTGGGCAACCTGGCTCCGTCTGCCACCTGGATCTGCAAGGCCACCAAGTCCAGACCGGTGGTGCACTCGGTGACGGGATGCTCCACCTGCAGACGGGTGTTCATCTCAAGGAAGAAGAACTCACCGTCCTCGGTGGCCAGAAACTCCATGGTTCCGGCGCCGGCATATCCGATGGCCTTCGCGGCGGTGCGGGACGCCTCGAAGAGCCGCTCGCGCATGCCGTCGACCCGGTTCACCAGTGGTGAGGGTGCCTCTTCGATGACCTTCTGATGACGGCGCTGGATGGAGCATTCACGCTCTCCCACGGCCCACACGGTGCCATGGGTATCGGCCATCACCTGTACTTCGATGTGCCGGCCGGTACCCAGGTAGCGCTCACAAAAGACGGTCGGATCACCGAATGCCGACTGCGCTTCCCGTTGTGCGGCAGCGATTTCCGCCGGGAGTTTGTCGAGCTCGGAAACAATCCGCATACCACGTCCGCCACCACCGGCAGAGGCCTTGACCAGTACCGGGAGCTCAGCGGCGGTGACGGTCTCCGGGTCCAATTGACCCAGCACCGGTACGCCGGCGGAATCCATCAGTTTCTTGGACTCGATCTTGGAGCCCATCGATTCGATGGCGGCGACCGGCGGGCCTATCCACGTAAGGCCGGCATCGGCCACGGCCCGCGCGAAATCGGCATTCTCGGAGAGGAATCCGTAACCGGGATGGATGGCGTCGGCGCCGGTGGCCTTGGCCGCGGCGATGATGAGCTCGCCGCGCAGGTAAGTCTCGGCACTGGAGGTGCCGGGGAGGTGGACTGCGGCATCGGCCTCGGACACGTGCGGACTGTCGGCATCGGCATCCGAATAGACGGCGACGGTACCCAGCCCCAGCTTGCGGCAGGTGGCGAAGACGCGGCGCGCTATCTCGCCGCGATTGGCAACCAAAACGGAGGTGACAGTCATTGGATTCCTAACCTCACATCCGGAAGACGCCGAAGTTCGACGTCCCCTCGATTGGTCCATTGGCAATGGCGGACAAGCACATACCGAGCACCGCCCGGGTATCACGGGGGTCGATGACCCCGTCGTCGTACAAGCGGCCGGACATGAACATGGGTAGCGACTCGGCTTCGATCTGTGCCTCGATCGCGGCCCGCATGGCGGCATCTGCGTCCTCGTTGACCTCCTGGCCTCGTGCCGCGGCGGCGGCACGGCTCACGATGGAGATGACACCGGCCAACTGCGTGCCGCCCATCACCGCCGACTTGGCGCTGGGCCATGCGAACAGGAATCGCGGGTCATAGGCGCGGCCGCACATGCCGTAGTGGCCGGCGCCGTAGGAAGCCCCGACGATCAGCGACAGATGCGGCACCGTCGAGTTGGACACCGCATTGATCATCATCGAGCCGTGCTTGATCATGCCGCCCTCTTCGTACTCCTTGCCCACCATGTATCCGGTGGTGTTGTGCACGAAGAGAAGTGGCGTGTTGGCCTGGTTGGCCAGCTGGATGAACTGGGTGGCCTTCTGGGCTTCCTCACTGAACAGCACGCCCCGCGCGTTGGCGAGGATGCCGATGGGGTAGCCGTGCAGACGTGCCCATCCGGTGACCAGTGATGACCCGTACTGTTCCTTGAACTCGTCGAATTCGGAACCGTCGACGACGCGTGCGATCACTTCGCGCGGATCGAACGGGATACGCAGGTCTCCCGGCACGATGCCGAGTAGCTCATCCTGGTCGGCGAGCGGTTCGATCACCGCGGCCGGTTCAGGTCCCTTTTTGACCCAATTGAGGCGCGAGACGATCTGGCGCCCGAGGCGTACCGCGTCCTGCTCGTCGACCGCCAGATAGTCGCCCAAACCGGAAACCCGGGAGTGCATTTCGGCACCGCCCAGGGATTCGTCGTCGGACTCCTCACCGGTAGCCATCTTGACCAGCGGGGGACCGGCCAGGAAGACCTTGGAGCGCTCCTTGATCATCACCACGTGATCCGACATGCCGGGGATGTAGGCGCCGCCGGCCGTGGAGTTTCCGAACACCAGGGCGATCGTTGGTATGCCCGCGGCCGAAAGCCGCGT
Source organism: Mycobacteroides franklinii (assembly GCF_001853795.1). NCBI lineage: Bacteria > Bacillati > Actinomycetota > Actinomycetes > Mycobacteriales > Mycobacteriaceae > Mycobacteroides > Mycobacteroides franklinii. The sequence continues at coordinate 870,149 of NZ_MLIK01000004.1, read as the reverse complement.
GAGGTCGCGGAACATTTGTCCGCCCGGTACGAACACTTCCTTCTGTGTGGGGAGGTCCGCGCCGCCTGATTCCACCAGTGAGATCACGGGCAAGCGATTCTTGAAGGCAATATCGTTGGCCCGCAGAACTTTACGCAATGTCCAAGGGTTGCTGGTGCCGCCCTTGACGGTGGGGTCGTTGGCTACGATCATGCATTCGACGCCCTCGACCACGCCGATACCGGTGACCAGCGAGGCGCCGACGGTGAAATCGCTGCCCCAGGCTGCGAGCGGGCATAGCTCCAGGAACGGCGAGTCGGGGTCGATCAAGAGCTCGATGCGCTCGCGTGCCAGCAGCTTGCCGCGTTCGTGGTGGCGGGCAACGTATTTCTCGCCGCCGCCGGCGAGGGCCTTGGCGGTTTCGGCATTGACCTCGGCCAGCTTGGTCGCCATGGCTTCGGCCGCGGCCTGGTACTCGGGCGAGTTGGTGTTGACGGCGCTGCGCAGGATGGTCACGACTGGTACCCCAGAAGCTTGGCGGCCAGCGAGGTGAGGATTTCAGTGGTGCCGCCACCGATCCCGATGATGCGCATATCGCGGTACTGCCGCTCGATCTCGCTCTCGGTCATGTACCCCATGCCTCCGAATAACTGGACACCCTGATTGGCCACCCATTCGCCGGCCTCGACTGCGGTGTTCTTGGCGAAGCACACCTCGGCGATCAGGTTGGTCTCACCCGCGATGGCCCGGTCGACCAGTGCGTGTGTGTACACGCGTGCGACGTCGACCCGGCGCGCCATCTCGGCCAGGGTGTTCTGCACCGACTGACGGGAAATGAGCGGCCGCCCGAACGTCTCCCGATTCCGGCACCATTCCACGGTCAGGTCCAGGCAGCGCTGCGCGCTCGAATATGCCTGGGCAGCAAGGCCGATGCGCTCCGATACGAAGGCTCCGGCGATCTGTGCGAATCCGGTGTTCTCGCCACCCACCAGGTTCTCGGCGGGCACGCGCGCATCGGTGAAGGACAGCTCGGCGGTATCCGAGGAGCGCCAGCCCATCTTGTCGAGCTTGCGGGCCACCTCGAATCCTGGTGTGTCCTTGTCGATCAGCAGCAGCGAGACGCCGGCCGCACCCGACCCGCCGGTGCGGACCGCGGTGACCACATAGTCGGCGCGCACACCGGAGGTGATGAAGGTCTTGGCGCCGTTGACGATGTAGTGGTCGCCGTCCCGCTTGGCCGACGTCGTCAGGTGCCCGACATCGGACCCGCCGCCCGGCTCGGTGATGGCCAGTGACCCGATCAGGTCACCGGCCAGTGTCGGCTTCACATAAGTGTCAATGAGCCGCTGGTCGCCGGAAGCGATGATGTGTGGTGTGGAGATGCCGCAGGTGAACAAGGAGGCGAACACGCCGCCGGGCACACCGGCGTAGTGCAGCTCTTCGCACACGATCACCGGATCGATGGCATCGCCGCCACCGCCGCCGACCTCCTCCGGTGCGCCCGGTCCGAGCAGACCCAGATCGCCTGCCTTGCGGTGCAATTCGCGGGGGAGCAGTCCCTCGCGTTCCCACTCGTTGACATTCGGCAGGATCTCGCGCTCGGCGAAGTCACGTACCGTCTCCCGAAGTGCCTTGCGCTCGGGCGTGTTCCAGGAACTCATTGCGCTCACTTGCTCGCTTTCAGGAGGGATTCGGGGATGTCGATCTCGCGGGAACGCAGCCATTCGCCAATGCCCTTGGCCTGTGGGTCGAACCGGGCCTGATAAGCCACGCCCTTGCCGAGGATGTCTTGGATGACGAAGTTCACGGCCCGAAGCTTGGGCAGCAGGTAGCGCGCCACCTCCAGCTGCTCGGTTTCCGGCAGCAGCTCGCGCAGTGCGTCGACAGTCAAAGCGTGTGCAAGCCAGCGGTATTCATCGTCGGTGCGCACCCAGACGCCGACATTGGCGCTACCGCCCTTATCGCCACTGCGCGCGCCGGCGACAGTTCCCAGCGGAACCCGTCGCACCGGTCCGGCAGGCAACGGTTCAGGCAATGCCGCCGCAGGGGCCTCGGCGAGCGGCTGTGTCTGCGACGCCTGCGCGATATCGACCCGGGAGCCGTCGGCCAGTACCGCCACATGCGGAACCTTTTGGGCGGAAACGTATCCGGGCGTGAACACGCCGTACGGCTCGCCATCCTTGGGAGGTGTGGTGACGTGGAAACCGGGGTAGCTCGCCAGCGCCAGCTCCACCGCCGCGTTGGAGAACTGCCGGCCCACCTTGTTCGGATCGGAATCGCGCACCATGACGTGCAGCAGCGCGCTGGCGGCCTGCTCGGTGTCGGCATTCGGGTGATCGGTGCGTCCCAGCGTCCACTGGATGTCCTGTGGAGGGGACGACAGCGCGGACTCGAGCTGCTTGCGGGTCAGATCCGCCTTGGCGTCGATGTCCAATCCGGTCAATACGAAGGTCATCTGGTTGCGGAAGCCGCCGATGGCATTCAGCGACACCTTCAGATCTGGCGGCGGTGCCTCGCCCGTCGCGCCCGAGACGCGCACACGATCCGGACCGTCAGCGTCGAGCCGCAGGGTGTCCAGGCGGGCGGTGACATCCGGGTTCGCGTACCGGCCCCCGGTGATCTCGTAGAGCAGCTGCGCGGTGACGGTGCCCACGCTGACCGCGCCGCCCGTGCCCTCGTGCTTGGTGATCACGGACGATCCGTCCTCATATACCTCGGCCAGCGGGAAGCCCGCGTGCGAGAGGTCGGGGATTTCGGTGAAGAAGGCGTAGTTACCTCCGGTGGCCTGGGTGCCGCATTCGATGATGTGCCCGGCGGCGACCGCGCCGGCCAGCTTGTCGTAGTCGTCGCGGCGCCAGCCGAAGTGCGCGGCGGCAGGGCCGACAATCACCGAGGCGTCGGTGACCCGACCGGTGACCACGACGTCGGCCCCGGAATTGAGGCATTCCACGATGCCCCAGGCGCCGAGGTAGGCGTTGGCGGTCAAGGGCGATCCGAGCCCGAGCTCGGCGGTGCGGGCCAGGAGGTCATCGCCTTCGACATGCGCGACGTTGGTCTGGATGCCCAGCTTGTCGGAGAGGGCACGGATCGCATCCGCCAGACCCGCGGGGTTGAGGCCGCCGGCGTTGGCGACGATGCGCACACCCTTGTCCTGGGCCAGGCCCAGGCACTGCTCGAGTTGACGCAGGAAGGTCTTGGCGTAGCCGCGCTCGGGGGCCTTGGCACGGTCGCGGCCGAGGATGAGCATGGTCAGCTCGGCCAGATAGTCGCCGGTCAGATAGTCGAGCTCACCGCCGGTGAGCATCTCGTGCATGGCCGATAGTCGGTCCCCGTAGAAGCCTGAACAGTTCCCAATTCGTACCGGCGCAATAGTCACGATTCCTGGTCCTCTTCGCGCTTGCGGCTCATCGGAAGTCCTCTCGAGGTCGGCGTCGACTGCTCGTGCGCTGCCAAATTACCTCACCCGCCAAAACGTCAATCTAGCGGTCCAACCAAGTGGTTGGCCGAGCTGCGGCGGTTGCCTCGACACGCCGTCTTATGGTGAGAAAATGCGATACGAATCCGCCATCGCGCGGCGTGTCGGCGCGGAGTGGTGGGGAGCAAATTTGCAGCTCATGTCCGCTACCGGCTATCGTGTGCTGATTGTCGCTCGCTGCGCCCAACATGCTGGCGCGGCGCGGGCGAATGACACAGAAACCTGAGAATTAAGGAGAGGGCGCGACCATGGCCGTCCCCAAGCGGAGAATGTCCCGCTCCAATACCCGTAGCCGGCGCGCGCAGTGGAAGGCCACTGCCACTGAGCTGGTCAACGTCACTGTCGGCGGACAGAACCACAAGGTTCCCCGTCGTCTGCTCAAGGCTGCCCGCCTCGGGCTCATCGATCTCGACCGTCGCTGAACACTGAGAGAGCCGATTCTCAGGCTTCCTCAGTAATATCTCAGCCGCACGGTTAACACTGGTCCCTGTGCGAATTCTTGTAGTCGACGACGACCGGGCTGTGCGCGAGTCGTTGCGACGATCTCTGTCCTTCAATGGGTACTCGGTGGATCTCGCCGAGGACGGCGTCGATGCGCTCAACTCCATAGCCAACGATCGTCCTGACGCGTTGGTGCTCGACGTGATGATGCCCAAGCTCGACGGCCTTGAAGTGTGCCGCCGATTGCGCAGCACGGGGGACGATCTGCCCATCCTGGTCCTCACCGCCCGCGATTCGGTCTCGGAACGAGTGGCCGGACTCGATGCGGGCGCTGACGACTACCTCCCCAAGCCCTTCGCGCTGGAGGAGCTTCTGGCACGGATGCGCGCGCTGCTGCGCCGCACCACCGTCGACGAGTCGGCCGATGCTGCCACGCTCAGCTTCGGTGATCTGACTCTGGACCCCATCACCCGCGAGGTGCACCGCGGCACCCGGTCGATCAGCCTGACGCGCACGGAATTCGCGCTGCTGGAAATGCTCATGGCCAACCCGCGACGGGTACTCACGCGCAGTCGCATCCTCGAAGAGGTGTGGGGGTTCGACTTCCCAACGTCGGGTAACGCCCTTGAGGTGTACGTCGGCTACCTGCGACGCAAGACCGAGGCCGAGGGAGAGCTCAGGCTCATCCACACCGTCCGCGGTGTCGGCTACGTGCTGCGGGAGACCCCTCCGTAATCCCTATGGCGACACTACGAATGCCGAGGCGGATGCGGGGCTCCAGCACGGCAATATTTTCTCCGCTGCGGGCAACCAGCTCATCGGTATCGCTGCGCTGGCGCGTGATGCTGCTCGCCATGTCCATGGTGGCGATGGTCGTGGTACTCATGGCTGTTGCGTCATACCTGCTGGTATCCACCGCGCTGTACCGCGATGTCGACAAGCAGCTCAACGATCGCGCCAACCTGCTGATCGGCAGCGGCTTGCTGTCGGTGGATCCACGCCGCGCCATCGAAGGCACCGCGTATTCGGCCGATGTCAACGCCAAGCTGATCTTCCCGGGGCTCATCACGTTCTCGGCGACACAGCAGGGGCAGACCATCCCCTATGGCGCGCCCGAGCAAGCGGTAACCCGCGGCGAGCTGGAGCAGTCGATGCGCACCGTGAATCACCAACGCGTGCTTGCCCTTCGGTTGGACAACGGCAGCACGCTGATCATGGCCAAATCACTCGACCCCACCGATACGGTGCTGCGGCGGCTGGGGTGGGTACTGCTGATCGTCGGTGGCGTGGGCGTCGCGGTGGCAGCCGCGGCCGGAGCCATGGTGGCCGGCACCGGGCTGCGTCCTGTGGCCAGGCTCACCGATGCCGCCGAGCGGGTGGCCAGAACCGATGATCTGCGCCCCATCGCGGTCACCGGCAGCGACGAGTTGGCCCGACTCACCATCAGTTTCAACACGATGCTGCGCGCCCTGGCGGAGTCACGCGACCGCCAGGCGCGGCTGGTGACCGACGCGGGCCACGAGCTACGCACCCCGCTCACGTCACTGCGCACCAATACCGAGCTCCTGATGGCGGCCATGCAGCCGGGCGCCCCGCGTCTGCCCGACGAAGAGATGGAAGCGCTGCAGCGCGATGTGATCGCCCAAATCGAGGAGTTGTCCACGCTGGTGGGTGATTTGGTTGATCTGGCGCGTGGCGACGGCGCCGATATCGTGCATGAGCCGGTCGATATGGTCGAGGTGGTGGAGGGCACGCTCGAGCGAGTTCGCCGCCGCCGCAACGACATTGAATTCGACGTCGTCCTGCAGCCCTGGCAGGTCTACGGCGACGCGGCGGGATTGTCGCGAGCGGTTCTCAACCTGCTCGACAACGCGGCCAAGTGGAGCCCGTCGGGTACCGCGGTATCGGTGCGGCTGGCCCAGGTGGACGCCGCCCATGCCGAGCTTGTCATCTCTGATCGCGGCCCGGGAATCCCGCCCGCCGAACGAGACCTGGTTTTTGAGCGGTTCTACCGGGCCACCCCGGCACGGGGAATGCCGGGATCCGGTTTGGGGTTGGCCATCGTGAAGCAGGTAGTGCTGAAACATGGTGGCGCCATTAAGGTCGAGGAGACTGATCCCGGTGCAGTGATCGACGGTGAACCGGCTCCCGGAACCTCCATGCATGTGCTTCTGCCGGGCCGACCCGGACCCATCGGAGCACCACACATGGGCGATACGGCCGGTCGCCGGAAGTCTGTGCCGAACGCGAGGGAGATCTCAGTGGATTCTCAGTCCGTTCCGGCAGCGTGGCACTCAAGCTAGACGATCCTGAACGCCTATGAAGGACTGGTGAGGAAGCAGCTATGACTAACGACCCCCATGGCAGCTGGGCATACCGGCCGTCCGGCCCTTACTCGGGGCAACAACATGGGCATCAGGCGCCAACCCATCACGCGCAGTCCGGCCATCATTACCCGGGGCAGGCATACGGCTACACCTCGCAGCAGCCGAGTCAGCAGCGTCCGGATCAGCAGCCGCAGCATCAGTCGCAGCCCAAGGGGCGAAGCGGCGGGGGACTTGTGGTCGGTGCCGTCGTCCTGGCGCTGGTCTCCGGTGGTCTGGGTGGCACGGTGGGCGCCGTCGTCGCCGACCGCCAGCACAAATCGCCCGTCGTCACCAGCAGCAGTGGGCTGACCCCCATCGCGCCGGGGCGCGCGCCCTCCGCCCAGCCGGTCGCCGCGTTACCCGCGGGATCGGTGGAACAGGTTGCGGCCAAGGTGCTTCCGAGCGTCGTCAAGCTCGAAACGATCATGGGCCGTTCCAGCGAGGAGGGATCCGGGGTGGTCCTGTCCGCTGACGGATTGGTGCTCACCAATGCCCACGTCGTGCAAGCGGCGGGTGATCCAGGAGCCAAGACCACGGCCACCATCCAGGGCGGAAAGACCTCACCCTTCACAGTGGTGGGAATCGATCCCGCCACCGATATCGCCGTGGTCCGGGTCACCGGAGCCTCGGGCCTGACGCCCGTCGCGATCGGTTCATCCGCGAATCTAGTTGTGGGACAGTCGGTTGTCGCGATCGGATCCCCGCTGGGCCTCGATGGCACGGTCACCACGGGCATCGTCAGCTCGCTGAACCGTCCGGTGTTCACGGCGGGGCAGGCCGGTAATCAGGACACCGTGCTGGATGCCATTCAGACCGACGCCGCCATCAACCCGGGTAACTCCGGTGGCGCGCTGGTCAACCTGAACGGCGAATTGGTCGGTATCAACTCCGCGATCGCGACCATGGGTGGCGACTCCAGCGGCGAGACGCAGGGCGGATCGATCGGCCTCGGCTTTGCGATTCCGGTCGACCAGGCCAAGCGGATCGCCGATCAGCTGATTTCGAACGGCCACGCCACCCACGCCTCGCTGGGCGTCCGGGTAGGCAATGACAAGGAGACACAGGGCGCCAGGATCGTGGAAGTGGTCGCTGGTGGCGCCGCCGAGAAGGCCGGCGTGCCCAATGGTGCTGTCGTCACCAAGGTGGACAACCGGCCGGTGAACAGCGCCGATGGACTTGTGGCGGCCGTGCGGTCCAAGGCGCCCGGTGACAAGGTCACGCTGACGTACACCGACGGCAACGGCGGACCGGAGAAGACGGCGGACGTGACACTGGGTGAGGTCGCCCGATGACTCAGGTGTCCCTGCGAGCGGTTACCGTTGCTTCCATGACAGAGCTTGAGGTGGGACCGGTGGGGCGATCTCTGGTCGTCATCGTCAACGACAGAACAGCCCATGGTGATCAGGACACCAGCGGTCCGCTCGTCACCGAGTTGCTCTCGGAGGCCGGATTCGTGGTTGACGGTGTGGTGGTTGTCGAGGGAGACCTCTCGGAGATTCAGAACGCAGTGAACACCGCGGTGATCGGTGGGGTGGACTTGGTGGTGACTGTCGGTGGCACCGGCGTGACGCCGCGCGACGTCGCCCCCGAGGCGACACAGCCGCTGCTTGACCGTGAGTTGCTCGGCATCGCGGAGGCCATCAGGTCGTCCGGCCTCGCGGCAGGCGTCGCCGAGGCAGGTCTGTCGCGCGGTGTCGCGGGCATTTCGGGTAGCACCCTGGTGGTCAATGTGGCCGGCACCCGCGCGGCGGTGCGCGATGGCATGGCAACCGTGACGCCGATGGCAATTCAGATCATCGAGCAACTATCCAGCCTGGAGATCTGACCGGGTGTCCAGCCCGGACGCTCCGGATTGTGACCTTCGCCACAAAAGTGGTGGAGAAGGAACAAGCGCCAGCAATGCGGATATCGACCGGATCTTCGGTCAGACCATGCCGTCCCTGGGTCCAGATGAACGCGACGTGAACGATTCCCGCGGCACACACGAGGGTGATCGGTGGTTGCGCGATAACGTTCCACCCCACCATGGCTAGGGTATTTCGGCATATCTGACGTGTAAACCAAGCAGGTCGCAAGGTCTGGATACCCATCCGGGGTGTCGGTTCCCCTGGAGCTCTCCATTGTTTTCCAGCAAAGCGTTCGGCCGCTTGATCGTTAACCCTGTAGATGCCTTGGGTTTGGCTAACTTCAGGCTCACTGGCCTACCTGGAGGTGGGTGATGTCGGCGATATCAGAATGATCCTTCAGATTGCCGCGCCGTCACCGTGCCGATATCGTCCTTCTGTCCGTCGCTTAGGAAATTCTCATGTTCGCCATGAGGGGACTGATAGGAACAGAATGAAGCTGTTGAGCAAGGTATCGGGCTGGGCCCGCCGCGGTGTGTTGGCGGTCGGCGCTCTGCTCATGACTCTTGTTGCTCTCATTGCGACGACGGCGACGGCGCATGCAGGTCTGGACGATGAACTGACCCTCGTTGATGGCAAGGGGCGCTTGCTGCGGATTCAGCAGTGGGACACCTTTCTTAATGGTGTGTTTCCGCTGGACCGCAACCGTCTGACGCGCGAGTGGTTTCACTCCGGCCGCGCGGTCTATGAGGTGACGGGTGCGGGTTCCGATGCGTTCGAGGGCACTCTCGAGCTGGGTTACCAGGTGGGTTATCCGTGGTCGTTGGGTGTGGGTTTGAACTTCAACTACACGACACCGAATACGTCGATTCTTTACGGTATTCCGAATGCCTTCGGTGGTAGCCCCGAGGCTTCGTACGTCCAGACCACCAACCTGTTGCCGAGTGCCGGCATCAATGTGGACCTGGGCAACGGGCCCGGCATCCAGGAGGTCGCGACCTTCTCGGTAGCGGTTGCTGGTCCCAAGGGTGCGGTAGCCGTGAGCAACGCGCACGGCACGGTGACCGGCGCCGCCGGTGGTGTTCTCCTTCGTCCCTATGCGCGGTTGATCAGTTCCGCGGGTGACAGCGTTACCACCTACGGCGAGACCTGGGACATGAAGTAGCCGGAATCCTTGGTGATATCTGGAGAACAAGCGTTTCCAGATATCACATTCTCCTGCTAGATTGACGACCTCACGTACGTCGATGCGCCACCGCGCTGATCGAGGGGATCGTCCATGCGTAGTGGTGCGCACCGGCTGCTCGAGTGCCTGATAGCGATGTTCATGGCATTGGCGATCTCCGTAACAACCACTGCCACCGCGCACGCGGGTTTGGACGACGAGCTGACCCTGGTTGACGGTAAAGGGCGCTTGCTGCGGATTCAGCAGTGGGACACCTTTCTCAATGGCGTGTTTCCGCTGGACCGCAACCGGCTCACGCGTGAATGGTTTCACTCCGGGCGCGCGGTCTATGAGGTGACGGGTGCGGGTTCCGATGCGTTCGAGGGCACTCTCGAGCTGGGTTACCAGGTGGGTTATCCGTGGTCGTTGGGTGTGGGTCTGAACTTCAACTACACGACGCCCAATACCTCGATTCTCTACGGTATTCCGAACGTCTTCCCCAACGGCAACCCGGAAGCCTCGTACGTCCAGACCACCAACCTGTTGCCGAGTGCCGGCATCAATGTGGACCTGGGCAACGGGCCCGGCATCCAGGAGGTCGCGACGTTCTCGGTAGCGGTTGCTGGTCCCAAGGGTGCGGTAGCCGTGAGCAACGCGCACGGCACGGTGACCGGCGCCGCAGGCGGCGTGATGCTGCGTCCCTATGCCCGCTTGATCAGTAGTGCGGGCGACAGTGTCACCACGTATGGCGAGACCTGGGACATGAAGTAGTCGCGATTACTAAATACGTCTGTAGTGGTAGGACACTGCACGACAAGCAGGTCTGTGGATCTGCTGTGAGTTAGCCTCGCGGAAACATTCAAGAAACTCCCCGAGATGATTTGGCCGTTACGTTTGGCCCGCCTGAGCAACAATGTGGTCTGGCGAATCAGATCTTTGCCCTGGCGTTTGTTCGCCCGAGAATTGAGGGAACTGAATGAGAACGGTTGGCATCCGGCGGGTCATGCGTAACGCCTTTGCATCATTGATACTCGTCGTCGGGATGGTCGGTCTAGCGATCACCGGGACCGGCACAGCGGCCGCGGGTTTGGACGACGAGCTGACGCTGGTCGATGGCAAGGGGCGCTTGCTGCGGATTCAGCAGTGGGACACCTTTCTTAATGGTGTGTTTCCGCTGGACCGCAACCGTCTGACGCGCGAGTGGTTTCACTCCGGCCGCGCGGTCTATGAGGTGACGGGTGCGGGTTCCGATGCGTTCGAGGGCACTCTCGAGCTGGGTTACCAGGTGGGTTATCCGTGGTCGTTGGGTGTGGGTTTGAACTTCAACTACACGACACCGAATACGTCGATTCTTTACGGTATTCCGAATGCCTTCGGTGGTAGCCCCGAGGCTTCGTACGTCCAGACCACCAACCTGTTGCCGAGTGCCGGCATCAATGTGGACCTGGGCAACGGGCCCGGCATCCAGGAGGTCGCGACCTTCTCGGTGGCCATCTCGGGCCCCAAGGGTGCCGTTGCGGTGAGTAACGCGCACGGCACCGTGACCGGCGCCGCCGGTGGTGTTCTCCTTCGCCCCTACGCTCGGTTGATCAGTTCCGCGGGTGACAGCGTTACCACCTATGGTGAGACCTGGGACATGAAGTAGCCCGCCAAGCCGGCAGAAGAAGGCGCTAGGACGCCTTCTTCTGCTCGGCAAGCAGGTCGCGAATCTCGACGAGCAGTTCCGCCTCGGTTTGGGCAGCAGGCTCTTCGCCCGACTTGGCCAGACGTTCCTTGATCGTGTTGTACGGCAGGACAACTAAGAAGTAGACGACCGCCGCGATCAGGATGAAGTTGATGGTTGCGGTGACCAGGACATTGAAGTCCAAGTACTGTCCGCCACCGATGCTGACCTTAAGTGCGGGGTGATCCGAATTCGGTCCCGTGCCAATCCGATTGATCAGCGGCTGAATGATGGCGTCGCTGAACTTGGTGACCAGCGCGGTGAATGCCGCACCGATGACCACCGCGACCGCAAGGTCAATAACGTTGCCACGCAGCAGAAAATCTCTGAATCCCTTGAACATGATCTGACCCTAACGGAAGGTCAGCGTTATCGCCTGTACTAACGCGATTGCGGCGACGCGATTTGCCTGCTGCGGCGGCAATGCGACCATTACCACCCTTTCGGTCCCAATGCCCTTGGTGACGGGTTTCGGCGACACCAGCACAACTACCGCATCGGTGGCCAACACCGTGGGCTCGGGAGGAGATTCAGTGGCGCCAGGTCCGTGATCGGCCACGGTGAGGATGTCGACCACATCGCCGGTGCGGATCATGTCGACGGTGGCGGCATCGGCCAGTGGCACCGGCACGATGCGGGCGTCCTTGCCGGCTGCAGATTCTGCCAACCTCGGGCCCAACACTCGCACGTCGGTCAGCATCTCCCCGCGACGCACCGGCCCGGCCAGTGTCGCGCCGATGATGGCGCCGGAATTGGTGCTTGCGCCGTCGGGAAGGATTGTTGCGGAACGCTTTTCAACCCGTACATCGTCACCGGTCAGAATTGTGCCGGGTGGCAGGTCGTGCGCGGCCACCACCACGTCGGCGCGATCATTGGCCGGGTCGGGGCGAAATGCCAGTACCGCCGCGAAGAGAACCAGGATCGCTGCCGCGATTCTGCGGGCCAACGTTGTCCGGGCCCAATCGGGACGAAGTGCCGTCGATATGCGCTGTAGCGCAGTCGGATCCAACTGCGCTCGATGCTCTTCGCGCGAGCGCCTCATCCCCGATCGGGCCATGCCCTCACGCTAGGGCGAGGCGCATCCCGGCGTCAGTAGCGAATTTGTCGCTGTGGATAACTCGTCAGCCGGCGGCGGCGGAGGCGGTAGCAGTGGAGCTGGAAGAGCTCGACGTGGTCGAGGACGAGCCGGTCGATGAAGGGCTCGAAGACCCGGAAGACTCCGACGTCGAGGACTTGGACTCGCTCTTCGTGCCGGAATCGCTCTTGGCGGCGGCGTCCACACTGCCCGAGCGGCTGTCGGTGCGGTAGAAGCCGCTGCCCTTGAACACGATGCCCACCGAGTTGAACAGCTTGCGTAGCTTGCCCGAGCACTTTTGGCACACGGTCAGGGCATCGTCAGTGAACGACTGCACGATGTCGAACTTGTCGCCGCAGTCGGCACACGCATAGGAATAGGTAGGCATGGGGGTCCTCCGGAACTGGCAAGCCATGAAACGCCACTAGCACTCTACCGCTTGGAGTGCTAGGTCCGCCACGTCCCGCCGCCGAGTGTGACCAATCCGTCGGCGGTGAGCGCATGCGTCACCGGCACATCGTGTGGTCCTGCCGGAATCTCGTCAAGAATCTCCCCGACGAACAGCGGCGTGATCAGGGCCGTCGCCTGCGCGGCGAACCGCAGCGAGCGGTCGTAGAACCCGGCGCCGCGCCCCAACCGATTACCCCGCCTATCCACCGCCAGCGCCGGCACCAAGATCAGTCCGGCGTCGGCGAGCGCGGCCGCACCGAACTCCGGTGCAGCGGGCTCACGCAGACCAAATGGTGCGTCCACCAGCTCGCCCGGGCAGTATCGACCCCACGTCAGCGCGGTCGGGGTGCCCTCCTCGTCATTGCGGGCGACCGGGAGCAAAACCTGCACACCACGGCCGACGAGGGCATCGAGCATTCGCACGGACCCTGGTTCGGATCCCACCGGCAGGTACGCGGCGATCACCGCTAGGCCCGCGGACGCCGCCACGACATGCGCGGCGAGCGCGTCGTTCTGTTTTTCGCGCTCGGCAGGCGATATGGCCCGTCGTGCCTGCACAATCTGTTGCCGCAGCGCGTCCTTAATGTTCTCTGGGGTGCTCTGAGGATGGCCGATACCGTGACGCTACCGCCTTGCCAGCGAAATTCCCGGGTCAGTGGTTAGGGTGAGTGGCTATGACGGCCCCTGACGTGTCCATCCCGCGCACTGCCGTGGTCCCCGCGGCTGGCTTGGGCACCCGGTTCCTGCCAGCCACCAAGACCGTGCCCAAAGAGCTACTCCCGGTGGTTGACACCCCGGGAATCGAGTTGGTGGCCGAAGAGGCCGCCGAAGCCGGCGCCGAACGCCTGGTGATCGTCACCTCCGAAGGTAAGGACGGGGTCGTCGCGCATTTTGTCGAGGACCTGGTGCTCGAGGGCACGCTGGAAGCGCGCGGCAAGCACGCCATGCTGGAGAAGGTCCGGCGGGCGCCCGCCCTCATCAAGGTGCAATCGGTGGTGCAGGCCGAGCCATTGGGGCTGGGACATGCCGTCGGTTGTGTCGAGTCGGTTCTCGACGATGACGAGGACGCCATTGCGGTGCTGCTGCCCGACGACCTGGTGTGGCCCCGCGGAGTGCTGGAGACCATGGCCAAGGTGCGGGCCAAGCGTGGCGGTTCGGTGTTGTGCGCCATCGAGGTCCGGCCGAGTGAGATCAGCGCCTACGGCGCCTTCGATGTCGAGATCGTTCCCGATGCCGCCAACCCGAATGTGTTGCGCGTCAAGGGGATGGTGGAGAAGCCCAAGACCGAGGAAGCGCCGTCGAATTACGCCGCGGCCGGGCGTTACCTGCTGGATCGAGCGATTTTCGACGCGCTCAAGCGCATCCCGCGGGGTGCCGGCGGCGAGTTGCAGCTCACCGATGCCATCGCGTTATTGATCGACGAGGGGCATCCGGTGCATGTTGTGGTGCATCGCGGATCCCGACACGACCTGGGAAATCCCGGCGGCTATCTCAAGGCTGCTGTTGACTTTGCGTTGGACCGCGACGATTACGGTCCGGGCTTGCGCGAGTGGCTGGTCGAGCGGCTTGGCCGGGAATCGACCGTGCTGCCGGAGTCGGAGTAAGAAAGGCACCAGTGCGTTCGGTCGAGGAGCAGCAGGCCAAAGTCACGGCGGCTGCGGTGGCGCCGCGCCCGGTTCGGGTGGCGATCGCCGAAGCCCAGGGTTTGTTGTGCGCCGAGGAAGTGGTGACGGTCCGGCCTTTGCCGGGATTCGATCAGGCCGCCATCGACGGATATGCCGTGCGCAGTGTCGATGTGCAGGCCGCCGGTGGTGTGGTGCGCGTGATCAGTCCAGGCGAGGGCGGCAGCCCCGATGACGAGGACGATGTAGCAGAGTCCACCGGGGAGATCGGAACGGTTGAGCTGCCGGTCGTCGGCACGGTTCGGGTGGGGGAGCGCACGCCTACCCGGCTGCAGCCGCGCCAGGCGGTGCGCGTGCAGACCGGTGCTCCCATGCCGACGCTGGCCGATGCCGTGCTGCCTTTGCGCTGGTCCGAGGGCGGGGAGTCGCGGGTCAAGGTGCTGCGTGCGGTGCGTTCGGGTGACTACGTGCGGCGCACCGGCGATGATGTACAACCGGGTGACGTCGCCGTGCGGGCGGGCACCATCATCGGCGCGGCCCAGGTCGGACTGCTGGCCGCGGTCGGACGTGATCGGGTGCTGGTGCATCCGAGGCCCCGGCTCTCGGTGATCAGTGTCGGCGGCGAGCTTGTCGATGTCGACCGCACACCGGGGAACGGCCAGGTCTACGACGTGAATTCCTACGCGCTGGCGGCTGCGGCCCGCGATGCCGGCGCCGATGTCAACCGTGTGGGCATCGTCAGCGCGGAGCCCGCCGCGTTCCGCGAGGTAGTTGAGGGGCAGCTGAATCGAGCCGAGGTCGTCGTCATCTCAGGTGCGGTCGGCGGCGCCGCCGCGGAAGGTATTCGTGAGGCGCTCTCGGCGCTGGGCGATATGGAAGTCGGTCGCATCGCCATGCATCCGGGCTCTGTGCAGGGCTTCGGTCAGTTGGGCCGCGACGCGGTGCCCACTTTCCTGTTGCCCGCGAATCCGGTCGGAGCCCTGGTGGTCTTCGAGGTGATGGTGCGGCCGCTGATCCGGCTGGCACTCGGACGCCGGCACGCGCAACGCCGAATTGTGCAGGCACGCACCGTGTCTCCTATTACGTCCATTGCGGGCCGTAAGGGGTTTCTGCGCGGGCAGTTGATGCGCGATCAGGACAACGGCGAGTATCTGGTGCAGATATTGGGTAGTGCGGCCGGGTCGTCATCGCACCTGCTCGCGACGCTTGCCGAGGCGAATTGCCTCGTGATCGTGCCCGCCGAGGTGGAACAGGTCCGCATGGGGGAGATCGTCGAGGTCGCGTTCCTGGCGCAGCGAGGATGAGGTTCCCGCGCGAAGACCAGGAGCCCGCATGAGCGTCTGGCGTCAGGAGAGCGCGCATCCGGGCTGGCCGATGCCGCTCGGGAAGCTACGTGTGCCCGCGGGAGTGGTGTCGGTGCGCCCCATCCGACTGCGCGACGGGATGGCGTGGAGCCGTGCGCGGCTGGCCGACCAGTCGCATCTGCAGCCGTGGGAGCCGTCCTCGGAGGTCGACTGGATGGCGCGCCACGGTGTGTCGTCGTGGCCGGCGCTGTGCTCGGGCCTGCGGGCCGAGGCGCGTAAGGGGCGGATGATTCCGTGCGCCATCGAGCTGAACGGAAACTTCGTCGGGCAACTGACGATCGGCAATATCGCGCACGGTGCGCTGCGTTCAGCCTGGATCGGGTATTGGGTGGTCAGCACCGTGACCCGGCAGGGGGTGGCGACCGCGGCGCTCGCGCTGGGGCTTGATCACTGTTTTGGGCCCGTGACCCTGCATCGGGTGGAGGCGACGGTGCGGCCGGAGAACGGTGCCAGCCGGGCGGTGCTGTCCAAGGTCGGCTTTCGTGAAGAGGGGCTACTCAGGCGTTACCTCGATGTCGACGGTGCCTGGCGTGACCATTTGTTGGTGGCGATGACGGTCGAAGAGGTGCGGGGCTCGGTTGCCGCGACGCTGGTGCGCTCCGGCAACGCCAGCTGGGTTTGACCCTTCCGTCGCTCCCCGGGCGCAGACACCTGGCGCTCGCGCGTCCTGGGCTTTCGCCTCACGAAGCGTCTGCTCGCCAGATATTAGTGAGACTGATGTGACTATTGGGGCCTGTGATGCTTGCCCCTGTAGAATTACAGGTGTGTAATTGGTATCGGCGCGCCTCGTAACGTGCGCAGATCGCCGACCTAGCCTTGACCTGAGGCTTAGACGTAGAGGCACGAAGAGCGCGCAGAAAGGAGCTGGCCGAGATGCCGAGCATCCCCCAATCGGTGTTGTGGATCGGACTAGTCGTGCTGTGGCTGTTCGTCCTGGTGCCGATGCTGATCAACAAGCGTGACGTGGTCAAACGCACGAGTGATGTCGCACTGGCGACGCGGGTCCTGAACGGGAAAGCCGCCAAGCTGCTGCGTCGCACCGGGCCCGCCGCCGGTCACCGCAGCGACCCGGACTTCCGTCGTGAAGACGTCGATGAATTTGAGGACGAGGAAGAAGAAGATTCGACCGGTGTGATCGCGAGTGCGCCCACCGAAGAAGACAAGGACGCCGCCCAGGCCGTGAAGGCCATGGCCGTGCGCAAGGTTCGTCCCCAGAAGGTTGCGGTCGACGAGCCCGTCGACGTCGATGTCATCGACGAAGACGCGACCGCGCTGCCGGCCGGCGAGGCCGCGTTGTCCGATGAGCTTGAGGATCTGGAAGAGGCGCCCAGTGCGCCCGTCGCCGAAACAGATTCGGGCACGTACGAGTACGTTGACGACACCTCGGGCCTGGCCATCGCGGCCGAACCCTCGCGGGAACGTCATCAGGCGCCGCCGGTGTACAGCTCGTCACGCCGCCGCCGCTTTGATCCCGATGTCATGGCCAAGGAGAACGCGCGCAAGTTCGCCTTCCGCAAGCGGGTGCTGATGGGTCTGGTCGGTGCGATGGTTCTCGCCGGTGTGGTGTCCGCGACCGCGACCAGCACCGCGTGGTGGGCCTGCGGCGTGCTCGGTGTGATGGCCGTGCTCTATCTGGGCTACCTGCGGCGTCAGACTCGCATCGAGGAGCAGCTGCGCCGTCGTCGCGCCGCGCGTTACCAGCGCGCACGTGTGGTCGGTGTGGAGAACGTCACGGACCGTGAGCTGGATGTGGTGCCGCAGCGTCTGCGCCGTCCTGGCGCGGCCGTCCTCGAAATCGATGACGAGGACCCGGTTTTCGAACATCTGGATTACTACGACGAGCCGCGGCAGTACCGTATTCCGCACGCTGTCGGCCAGTAGGCCGGAGCGGACGCTCTTCGCCTTTGCGGCCCATCCCGCGATTCGGTCAGACGCGGGGACGGCTGGTAAGGTCTTAGCGTCTTGGGGCTATAGCGCAGTTGGTAGCGCGTCTCGTTCGCATCGAGAAGGTCGGGAGTTCGATTCTCCCTAGCTCCACCACAAGAACCCCCGCTAGCCGGGGGTTCTTTTTTGTTGGGACGGGTGTATCTGAAATCTGGTACGTCGTCAGTAGATCGAATTGCTGGGTCCAAACTGGCCGTCCCACGACTTCAACTCCCCCTGCTTGGTCGCGCGTAAAGGCACAGCGCCGAGAACGATGCCTTAGCGCGCTGCGTGTGCGGCAACGGGGAAGCGGCCAACACCATTGCTCAGACGGTAGAAGTTAACCGTTCGATGGCCATCGGGCATGCCGTGATGCTTCTAGCCATGCCGACTGTGCGTCATCGGCGTCTCTGACCGTCTGGCACGGGCCAGCTCGTCGAGCGGGATTTGGGCAACCTCGGCTGGGTGAGTATCCGCTGGTCGCGGCATGCTTGATCTTGGTATCTCGCGTCTCAAATGGGACGCCGTAAATATTGTTTGCCAGTGGGTCTGACGCGATCTTGGCTTGTGGCTTATGCTGGGTCGATTGTTGGACCGCAATGTATGACGTGGTTGCGGGTGTCGGGAGGGGTGGACGGTCGGTGGGTTCTGTGAATCGCGATGTGACCGAGGCGACAGGGGTGTTGACCTGCCGGGATCTCACTCATTCCAGCGAACTGCAGACGGTATCTGCCGCCACGTCGGTGTCTGCCGGTGATGCCGGTCGTCGGGGGGCTGCTGTTTTCGCTGGCGCGGTGTTGACGGTGGTGGGGGTCGCCGGTCTACACGGCTTGTATCGGGCCGGTGGCGATCCCTGGGCCTGGGGTGTGTGGGTCGTGGCGCTGCTGGCAGGGATGACGGCGCTGGGTGGTGGGATCAAACTCATCACCTGGGGTATCAAGCCGGTGATCGCCGCTGTGTCTGCTGCCGGCAAGGAACGGTTCTCTGAGTCGGTGCAGGCGGTGGCCGCGTCGGGGGCGGTTATCGCCGGAGCGCTGGGTATGTGGTGGACGTTGCGCGGCGGCTACAGCACCTGGTGGCAGCACCTTTCAGGAGAACCCAGCTGGACACTGCTGCTCGGTATCGGGCAGATGCTGGTGGCCGTGCTCGCCGGAGCGGCCCTGTTCACGGGCGGTAAGTACCTCGCGGGCCTGGCCAAAGATGCCTTGACCGATGCTGGGATGCTCGGTGCTCGTGTCCGCACCCCTATTGCCGAAGGTGTTGGGGCGCAGCGTAATGAGTCGCGCAAGAAGCACGACGAGTCGTTGTGGCATCCGGGTCTGCTCGCGGCGTTGATCGGCGGCGGGGCCGGGTTGGTGCTGCTGGCCGCTGGGATCACGCCCCGGCTGTATGTGTGGATCACCGGGCCCAATGTGCTTCCCGCTGTGGCCGCGATCGCGGCCACGTTGGCGTGGGGGATCGGGTCGAATCTGGGTTGGTGGAAAGGCCTGGCGGGCCTCTACACGTGGGCCACGGATGCTTCCCAGAAAGCCACTGCGACAGCCGGTGTCATAGCAGTACTGATGTTCTCGGCCAGCGGGCTGGGTCTCGGCTGGTTTACCCCGGCCACGGTGCCCCAAGCGCATGCCCAATGCCCGCCCGATTGCGGCGGCGGCTCCAACGGGACCAACTCTTACGGCCCGGATGCCTCCCAGTTCCAGCCGCCGCAGATGCCTAATCAGATGCCGGACTATCAGGGCGGGATCAACCAGCCACCGATGGACCAAAACAGCTCGATATCGATCTACAACACTCAAGCCCCCTCGATCAGTAATAACGGGGCTCAGGGCTCTAGTGGACAGCAGGGGCCTCAGCAAGGTTGGGATCAGCCCGCGCACGGCACCCAAATCCCTGACTACCAAAACGCTACCCCGTACACCCAAGGACCAGGAAAACCGAACCCAGATTTCAACCCGGGATCGCAAGGTGGGCAAGCCAATCAAGGCGCGCAGAGCGGTAATCAGAGCGCTCAACAGCCCCAGCAGCAGCCACCTCAAAACCAGCCACCGCAGAACAACACTGGGCAGCAGCCTGATCAGCAGTCACCGAATCAGTCTGATCAGCAGCGTCTTGATGAGCTGACCCGCCAGTTACAGGACCAACAGCAGCAGTCCACGCAAGATCGCCAACGTCTTGATGATCTGACCAAACAACTCCAGCAGCAGGGTCAGCAGAAGCAGAACGGCAACCAGAAGCTGCCCAAGGCCCCGTCTAAAGACAAAAAGAAGGACGACAAAGACCAACAGCAGGACCAGTCGGGCAATAACGACCTGTCCGCGTTGTTGATGGGTGCGGCCTCCACGCGCAGACGCAAGCAGGACGATCAACAGCCCCAACCCGACCAACAACAAGGGCCGGACACCCAGGCGCTGGCGCAGGACGGGGCGCAGCTGAGCCAGTCGCTGCCTGGCGACATTGCCAACACTGTTTCTGACAGTGTGAATTTGGGGCAGTCCGCGGGGTCTGCGGCGCAGAATTTCGGCTCGGCCGCGCAGGCAGGGGCCTCTCTGGCGTCGTCGGCGCAGTCCGGTGCGGTTAATCCGATGGACGCAGTTGCGTTGGTACAAGGCGTTTCTGGGGGAATCAGTGACACCGCCGACGCGGTGGGCTCCGGTGCGTCGATCGCCTCGACATGGCTCAATGAGGCCGGTCAGGGCGCACAGCTCGCTGCCGATGCGAACCCGCAACTCAAGCCCCAGGCCCAGCAGGTGCAGCAGCTCACCCAGGCCGGTGGCCAAGTCGCTGACCTGACCGGCCAGGTCGCAGGTGGGGTCTCTCAAGTTTCGGGGATTGTCAACACCGCTTCAAGTCTGGGCACCTCCGGTATGCCCGATACCTCAGGGGCCACCGACGCGCTCTCGGGCACCGCCACAGCGGTCAACGGGCCTGGCGATGTTCCGAAACCACCCACACCACCAACACCGCAGTCCTCGGGTGTGCAGGCACTAGACAGCACCAAGCGGGCACCCCAGCAGCCACCGCAGCCAGTTGCGCCCGCGCAGCCGCAGGCGCCTAAGGCGGCCAGCCCGACGTCAACACCTAAACCGCTGTCCCCGCTGGCGGCTTCGTCGTTGCCGCCGCAGTTGCAGGCCCTCAATAGCGCTTACGCTGCAGCCACGCCGCAGACCTCGAGTCAGCGGTTGTTGTCCTCGGCGTCGGGTGATCCTGCTGAGCCGTCCTCACCGACGTTGCCGGGGGCCACCGAGCCTAAACCGCAGGAGACAGCGCCGGTTGGAAGTTTGACGAGCAATCTCAACCAGGTCGCCGCGGGCCCACCGAAGGGGTCGAGTTGGTATTCAGATCCCAGTGGTGCGGCCAATCATGTGGTTGATGGGCGCACCGCGCATGTGATTTCGCCGCAAGGTGAGCTCAGTACCTATCTGGGTCCCAATGGCAGCCCGGTGCGGTTGATCCAAACCCCCGGTAGTGCCCCGTCTATGAATTTGGGTGAGGCGGGCACGTTGACCAACCTGCATCCGGGCGAAAACGGTGTGTTGCAGGGTGTTTTGAATGGCAATCCGGTCACGTTGCTGACACAGCAGGACCCGAATGGGGTGTTGAGTGGTTTTTCGGTGCGGGGCCAGACCGGGCCATTGCAAACGGCTCCCGGCGGCAAGGTTGAGTACAGCCACCAAAGCACCCCGGTGTCCAACTATGACGCCTCAGGCAAGTGGCTTTCGGATACCAACGAGACCGCCACCTTCCTGGACGGCATGGACAACGGCACCGCGATCGATACCATCACTGACCCGGTCTTGCGCGCCGATTCGGGCGGCATCTCGTCGTGGGTTCACCAGAACCTGCCGGGGGTCCCGAACGTGCCCTACGACATGCACGTATTGACTACCGATGGCTACGCAGGACGCACCCAATTGGGTGCCGTCCTAGATACTGGACTGGCAGCGAGCATGTTCACCCCGGCGGGGCAGGCTGGACGGGCCGCGTGGCTGGGACGCGGCGGTGCCGAGGCTGCCGAACAGGCTATCTCGCCCGTAACTAGCTTCGCCACAAAAGCAGATTTTACAGCTGTGGACATAGACAACGTGGCTGCGCATTTGAGTCGTATGGATCCATTTGAGCCCAACGATGCTATGATTTCGCGGATACGTGACGCCATTTCGCAGGGTGCACCTTTAAGCGACACTCAAGTGAACTTCATGAGGCATGAGCTGACAGAAAATGGCCTCATGAAACAGGGTATGGACTATGAAGCGGCACATGCAGAGGCGCTGATGACACATCCACCTGGGAAAAACTATGATCTCGATCTCATACAAGAGAACCCTTTGTTTGGCCGTTGGTGGAAGCAAATGAATGGATTGCTGCCGTAATGATATTAAACATCGATCGAGCCGGGGCGTCAGCTATAAGTGACGATATTCCGCAAGCCGCCTATACGCCCACTGCGGAGGTAGGGTTTTCTATAGAAGCCTCGACAGGCCTACATTTGGTCGCTCAAAGTGCGCGATATGTCGTGGAGGTTCAAAGAAGGGGTGGAATCATGCCGCGTGCCCTTCTTGGCGGTGAATTCATAGTTTCTACGGGTAGCGCTGCGACCGTCAATATCCTTGTAGGTAATCCATGGGATGAGACCGGGGAGCACGCCATTAAGAGTGAACTAAATCGTCTAAGAGGGTTTGTTCCTGGATTGCCTGAGGATTTTGTGGAAGGCGTTCGTGGTGGGCTTACGCAAAATGAATGGCCACTTCCACCGGGAGTGCTGATTGTTGACCGTGCTGGATATGATGTAATGGAGTCTAGCTCGCCGATATTTATGGAGGCGGCAATGGTGTTGCGCGCTTGTATTAGTGCGGCATTAAGCGGCCGGGCGATAGAACGCGACGCCGAGGCGGCGATGCTTAAATTTGCGTCGATGATCCAGAAGTACTGATGCAGAGCTAGTCGCCCGCTCAACCTTCGATTGATCTTTGAAGGCTATTATCCAATCCGGCTCACAATTGATGGGAACTGCGATAGCGTTGCTTTGGGAGACTGGTTTGTCTTTGGGGGTGCGGGATTCCGGTTGTTGGGCCCGCCGCGTCCGTGTAGCTAGGTGAGTGCGTCCCGGAATGTACCCGTGCATTCCGGCTGCGCTGCATCCTGCAGCCATCCTCGTGATGTCAGCGATGTTGAAGGAGTCGGCTGGTCGAGTCTCCGGCGCAGATCCATCTGACTCAGTCCGCAGTCAGTCCGCAGCAGAACTTTCCAAGCCTGATAACGACCAACGGAACCAACGTGCTGACCAGCAGGTCCCTTACTAGGCCAACGTGGCTTGTCCTAACAACCGCCGACTGACGTTCGTTTGCATCGAGAAGGTCGGGAGTTCGATTCTCCCTAGCTCCACCACAAGAACCCCCGCTAGCCGGGGGTTCTTTTTTGTTGGGATGGGTGGGACGAGCGCTTTAGTCCGTGGGTTCGTCTGTTGGTTCGGGCTCGTCCTTGAGCTTGGTGGTGCGGCCCGGGTTGCCGATCCGGCGGTTGAGTGCGTACACGGGAGCAGCCGCTCGCGCCACCAGTGGCGGAATCGCCTGGCGTGCCCTGCGGGTGTTGAAGAGCCCAGCATTCATGCCGATACCTATAAGGGTCATCGCCACGATCGCCGCTATCCCGACGAACGTCGTCGTCATACGACCCACAGTATCGTCAAATGCTGAAGCATTCAGCTGATGGTTGACGGGGCGATGCCGAACGCGCGGCCGAAGGCGTAGGAGAAGGCGGCGGGCGTGGCATATCCCAGCCGTCCGGCCACCTGAGTCACCGAATGATCGCGCAGCAGCGGCACCGCGGCCAGCAGCCGCGCCCGCACGCGCCATGCGGCCGGGCTCAAGGCGACCTCATCGCGGAAGCGGCGAGTCAGCGAGCGCTCGCTCGTGTTCAGCCGCAGCGCCCACTGCGCATTGGACACCGATACCTCCGGCGCATCGAGGTAGGCGCGGCACAGCTCGGCGAGGTCGGCCGATCGCGGCATATCGACGTGCAGTGGCAGCGCGGTGAAGAATGCCAGCTCGTGCAGCAGGAGCGCGGTGAGCGCTCCGTCACGGCCGGACCGGTCATAGTCGGCAGCCAGATCTGCTGCAGCACTGAGCAGTTCGTGCATCAATGGACTGACGTCGACCACCACGCACGACGACGGCCACCACGGAACGGCCGAGGGTTCGATGTAGAGGCTGCCGGTGCGCACCTCCAACATGCGCACCCGGTGGCGCGTGCGCGCCGGGATCATGACGGCGCGGCGGGTGGGTACCGTCCATGTCCCGGCGTCGGTATCCACGATCATCGTGCCGGTGGTTCCGTAGAGGAACTGTGCACGCCGGTGCTGATGCCAGTCCAGCAGCTGCCCGTTGGTGTAGTCGGTGCTGATCGGTAGGACATCGTGGGGCAGGTCGTCGACGTCGGCGAGCGGTACGTTCCGCATCGTGTCAGGATATGGCCGAAAGTCGAATGAATCGAGCTGGCTTTCGATTGTTCGCGTGCGACGCGTCGGATGGACTGGTTCCATGGACGTGCTCGTGTTGGTGGTGATCGGAGTGCTTACGGGCCTCACCACCGTGTTGTTCGGTTTCGGCGGCGGTTTCGTCACTGTGCCGGTAATCATGTGGGTCGATGGTGTGCTGGGTGCGGCGGCGCCGGAGGTGGCCGTTGCAACCTCTGCGGTGGTCATGGTGGTCAGCGCGGCCGCGGCCACCGCGGCGACGCCGCGAACCACGTTGTTCTACTTGCGAAGTGCCGCAACACTCGTGGTCTTGCTGGGGTGTGGCGGCGTGCTCGGTGCGGGGCTGGCCCGGTTGGCGTCACCGCAGCTGACGACATGGGGTTTCGTGGTCTACCTGGTGATCACAATCCTCGATGTGCTGCTGCGGCCCGGTTTCCTGCGCCGCGCCACCGTGATTGACGGGCCCCAACGCGAGTTCGCGATTCCTCCCGCCTTGGGCGTTCCCATCGGTGCGGTGGCCTCTTTCCTGGGAGTGGGTGGCAGCGTCATGACGGTTCCGTTGTTGCGCCGCGGTGGCCAGCCGATGAATGTGGCGACCGCACTGGCGAATCCGTTGACGCTGGCCATCAGTGTGCCGGCGCTGGCGATCTTTCTGACCAGCACCTCGGCAGCGGTGGCGGGTGAGCCGTACTTCGTCGGCGCGGTGGATTTCCGTTCCGCGATCGCGCTGCTCGCCGGGGCTCTACCGGTGCTGTTTTGGCTACGACGGCGGCCGCCACGGCTGCCCGATACCGTGCATGCCTGGGCTTATGTCGGACTGCTCGTTGTTTCGGCCCTGGCGATGCTTACTGCTCGCGCACCGTGAGTAGTACCTTTCCGACAGTCTCGGAGGAGTCCAGCAGCCGGTGCGCTTCTGCGGCATTGGTGATCGGAACCTCGGCGGCGACGACGGGTGCCACGGCTCCCTCGTCGATCAGCGGCCACAGCCGCCGTCGGAGTTCGGCGATGATCTCGGCCTTGGAGCCAGGCCCCTGCTCGGGCCGGCGACGCAGGTTGGTCGCGTGTACCGATCCCCGCTTGAACAGCAGCGCACCAAGATTCAGCTCAGCGCTGGCCCCACCCTGCAATCCGATGATCGTCAGGTGGCCGTTCTCGGCGAGCGCCTCCACATTCTTGGGCAGGTAGCTGCCGCCCATGATGTCGAGGATGACATTGGCCCCGGAGTACTCGGCGTTGACCACCGCCGGGAAATCCTGCTCGCGGTAGTTGATCAGCGTCTGCGCACCGAGCTCGCGGCACCGATCCAGCTTGAACTGCGTTCCGGCGGTCACCGCCACATTCGCGCCCAATGCGCGGCCCACTTGTATTGCATGCGTGCCGATTCCGCTACCGCCGCCGTGAATCAGCAGCGTCTGCCCGCTGCGCAGACCGCCCGTCATCACCACGTTCGACCACACGGTGGCGGCGGTTTCCGGCAGGGCTGCCGCACCGGTGACGCTGACGCCCTGCGGCACGGGCAGCACCTGCGTAGCGGCGACGTTGACTCGCTCGGCATATCCGCCGCCGGCCATCAGCGCGCATACCGCATCGCCGGGTGACCAATCCTGCACCCCGGCACCCACTTCGGCGATGTAGCCGGAAACCTCGAGGCCAGGGATCTCGCTGGCGCCGGGTGGCGGCGGGTACAGGCCCAGGCGTTGCATCACGTCGGCCCGATTGACGCCCGCGGCCACCACATCGATGGCCACCTCTCCGGGGCCCGGGGCGGGCAGGTCTGCCACCTGAGCCCACTCCATGACCTCGGGATCACCAAAACCGTTGAGTGTTATCGCATACATGCGGCCTGCCTCCTTGCGTTGCCGTCTGGCCGATTGCTCTCATCATCCGTTATGTGGAGGCTATGGGCCGGGGTATCTCGCCGAAGGTGTGGCGTAACCGCTCCATCGGCGGAATGCTGAGAGCATGACCAAGCGCATCCTGAATGTCGTCACCAACGTCGCGCACTACGAGGACCCGTCGGAGCCGACGGGATTATGGCTCTCGGAGTTGACACACGCGCATGACGTGTTCGCCGCGGCGGGTTATGAACAGAAGATCGTCAGTCCGAGGGGAGGGCTCTCGCCGTTGGAGCCACGCTCGCTGAAGTTCCCGAACTACGACAAGAGCGCAAAGGCGTGGAAAGCCGACGATGCCAAGATGGCCCTGCTGGCCAACACCGCCTCACCCGATGAGATCGACGCGGCGGAATTCGACGCGATCTACTTCACCGGCGGCCATGCGGTGATGTTCGACTTCCCCGATAGCGAAGGCCTGCAGCGTATTTCGCGTGAGATCTTCGAACGTGGGGGAGTCGTGTCCTCCGTATGTCACGGCTACGCCGGCCTGCTCAACACCACGCTCTCCGACGAATCGCTGCTGGTCGCCGGGCGCAAGCTCACCGGGTTCTCCTGGACGGAGGAGGTACTGGCCCGGGTGGACAAGCTCGTGCCCTACAACGTCGAAGAGGAGATGAAAAAGCGCGGCGCCCGCTACGAGAAGGGTCTGATCCCGTTCGCGTCGTACGTCGTCGCCGATGGCCGGTTGGTGACGGGCCAAAACCCCGGATCCGCCAAGGCGACGGCCAAGAAGGTCGTCTCGGTATTGGCGGGCTGAGTACGAACTACCTTTCGGCGGGCGCGATTTCGATGGCGAAGGACGCCTGCTGTCGGCGAGTTACCCACACGCCGATCTCGCTCAACGGGCCCAGCAGCCAATACTTGCGATTGAGGATCTTGCGGACCCGTGGGCTATCGGTGAACTCGAGAACACGGGCAGTGCCCTCGACGATCGGCGCCCCCGCGGTGAGCTTCCCGCGAACATCGCAGGGCTGCAACGTGACCGACGGGTTACGGCGGATGCGTTTCACCTTGTATGCGCCGACTTCCGAGAAGAAGTAGAGCTTGCCGTCGTCGGGAGCAATCCAGACCGGGCTGGAGACCGCGGTGCCGTCCTTGCGATAGCTCGTGAACGACACATAGTTGGCCCGGCCGACTACATCCCAATCGGTCATGCTTGTCTCCCTTGTTCGGTGAGTCCGCGTCCAGCTGCCATCATTTCAGGGCCTCACGCAGGGTGGCCTGCGCGAGTTTTATTGCGGCCGTCGCGGCATGGCTGGAGCGCAGCGCGTTGAGCATCATGAAGTCGTGGATGATCCCGCCGAAGCGCACCTGCACGACGGGCACACCGGCCTCACGGAGCTTGGCGCCGTAGGCCTCGCCGCCGTCGCGCAGTACGTCGGCCTCGGCGGTGATGACCAAAGCCGGTGGCAGGCCAGAGAGTTGGTCGATGGTTGCCCGCAGGGGTGACGCGTAAATCTCCTCGCGTTGGCCGTCATTCTCGGTGTATTGATCCCAAAACCATTTCATGCCTTCGCGGGACAGAAAGTAGTGTTCCGCGAACTGGTGATACGACGGGGTGTCGAAGTCGGCTGCGGTCACGGGATACAGCAGCACCTGGTGGCGGATGGAGACATCACCACGGTCCTTGGCCATGAGGGTGAGCACCGCCGCCATATCGCCGCCCACCGAATCGCCCGAGACGGCGAATCGTGAAGCATCCAAGCCTTTTTCGGCCCCGTGAGCGAAGACCCATTGCGCGGCCGTGTAGTTCTGCTCGATCGCTATCGGATACTTCGCTTCCGGGGAAAGGTCATACTCGGGGAACACCACGGCAGCTTCGGCGCCCACCGCCAATTCGCGGACCAGCCGATCGTGCGTATGCGCATTGCCGAACACCCAACCCGCACCGTGGATGTAAAAGACCACGGGCAGCGCCCCGGTGGTGCCGACGGGCTTGACGATGCGGACCTTCACCGATCCTGTGGGTCCGCCGTCGACGGTGATCCACTCGTCGTCGACATCCGGCATGTCTACGGGGCCGGATTGCACTTCGTCGACGGCCTTGCGTCCGTCCTGGGGTGACAGCTGATAGAGGAACGGCGGAGAGTTGGTGGCCCGACAGAACTCCGCTGCCTCGGGCTCGAGTATTGGCTTGATGTCCGTCATGTTGCCTCTCGCATCGTGCTGTTGGCCGGCCGTTTCAAGACATTGGTCCCACGACATCGCATAGGCGACCATCTCCATCCTTGCCGACTTGCGTGACGCAGGCACCCGACTGGCCGAATTCCGCAACGCGTTGGTCACTTGTCGCGCCACGCAGCGTGTCGACGTGCCGCATAGTGACCTGCGGCAGCTCGCCCCGTCGTTGTTCCGGTTGTGCATTCCGGGTGGTCAGGCTCGCCTGCTGAACTGCTATCTCTGGCTGGGGCCGGATGGGGTGACGCCGCTGCCGTTGACGCCTGCGGCGCGTGATCTGCCCCACTTCCCAGCGTGCTCCCAGGTTGGCCGTCCACACTTCTAGGGTGACGCGGACACGGTGGGCCGGGTTGGGTCTTCTTGCCAGTGCTCTGGTCGCGGGCTGCTCTCAGCCAGTCAGTCCTGCGGCGGAGAAGCCGCCCACTCCGGAGCTCACTGAATTGAAAATCGATGCTTCGGCGGCAGATTCACTGTTCGCAGGTCTCGACGAGGTCAAGTCCCTGGGCTTCCCGACGGCCGATACGACACATACCGACACCGCACCGGTCTACGGGCCTGCCATCAACTCCGCGGACCCGTGCGGGTTATTGCACGCCACGGCGCAGGGCGACCTGGGCGATGGTTGGCAGGCATACCGTGAGCTCAACGTCGCCAGCACGGCAGACCCGCGTCAAACGCTGCACGAGACCGTTGCGATCTTTCAAGACAAGCCCGCCGCCCAAAGCGAATTTCAACGGCTGACAGAAGCCTTCAACAAGTGCAGGGCGCAGTCGCCGGGCGGGTACTCGTTCGGCATGAGCAATGCGATCACGCTTTCGTGGGGCGATAACACCGGTGCGACACGCGTGCACATCACCGGCAATGTGGTGTACGGGGTGAGCTCCTCGGGCGCCACCGACAACGCCGAGGTCGCGGGCCAGGTCGCCAACCAGCTGAAGACCAACATCATCGACCCTGCTTAGAACCACCGTTCACTCGGTACTGTCCCGGTGTGCTTACCGAGCTGTATCACGCTGCGATTGTTTTCCTGGTAGTCCTGGCCATCGTCACTTTTGTCAGCGGCTTCTGGTTCACCAATCCCTACGGCAGGTTCGCCAAGCCGGGCGAGAGGTTCACCGCGCCCGCCAAGGTGGGTTGGCTGATCTTCGAATGCCCGCAGTGGTGGGCGTTCACCATCACCTTCTGGACCGTCGCGCATCATCACGGTGTGCCGGCGCTGGTGCTGTACGTACTGTGGCAATGCCACTATCTCTACCGCGGACTGATCTATCCGCTCTCGCGTAGGGACAGCGGAAAACGCTTCCCCTACAGCGGGATTGCGTTCGGATTCATATTCAACGCGGTCAATGGTTTTGCCAATGGGTACGCGGTCGCCTTCGCCGCGCATCTGCGCAGCGCTGCGTGGTTCACCGACCCCCGGTTCATCCTCGGTGTGCTTGTCGCCCTCGCCGGATGGATCGTGAACTTCCATGCCGACCGCATTCTCATCAATCTGCGGGCCGACGGTTTCGATGGCTACCGCATCCCGTACGGCGGCGCGTTCCGGTGGGTGTCGGCGGCCAACTACTTCGGCGAAATCATTCTCTGGGCGGGTTGGGCGTTGATGGCGTGGACGCTGCCCGGATTGATCTTCGTGCTGTTTTCCATCGCGAATCTGCTGCCGCGCGCTCTCGCGATTCATCGCTGGTATCGCGAGACGTTCCCCGGCGAGTACCCGCGCGAGCGCAAGGCCATCGTGCCGGGGCTGCTGTAGGGGACCTAAGACCCGACTTTTACGCACTTCTTCAAAACGTAAGCGATTCGTGTAACACTGAGTTACACGATCGATGTGGAGGTAGTGCGAATGGCTGTTCCGGTAATGGCCTCATACCCGAAGACTCGGCGTATCAGGTTCTGGTTCGGCGACCCGGTGCCTATGCGAAGGCACTTCGCCGACAACGATATTGCGCTCAGCCACGTGCTGGCAGGTGCCTCTGCGGTGTTCCCGCCGGGGGAGGAGTTCTTCGTCCGATCAGTGCGTCGCTACGCCGACAGAATCACCGAGCCGACGCTCAAGAAACGTGTCGCGGGGTTCATCGGTCAGGAGGTCACCCATGGCCTGCACCATCGCGAGCTCAACGAAAAGCTCACCGAGATGGGCTATCGCAGCAGGATGGTCGAGACGATCGGGCGGCGTTCCGGCAAGGTCGAAGACCTTGTCGACAAGTACCTACCGGACATGGACCGTCTCAAGTACGTCCGGCTGACCATGCTGGCCGCGACGGCTGCGCTGGAGCACTACACCGCTGTGCTGGCCGAGCGACTGCTGGAAAGCGGTGAGCTCCAGGACATGGTGACCGATGACGAGGTGCGGAACCTGTTGTATTGGCATGCAATCGAGGAGCTTGAGCACAAATCGGTGGCCTTCGACGTCTACCGAGCGGTCGGCGGACCCGAATGGCTGCGGCGCGCGGTAATGGCCGTCATCTGGACGGGGACGGTGCCGTTCGCGACCGCAGGCTCGTGGTTCTCCATCGCGTGGAGCGATCCGGCGGGACGGCGCCAGCCGGCGCGGGTGTTACGCGAAACGGTCGGGTTGATCCGCGGCCCGCTACTCAACGACGGCATGATCGGCAGGCTCGCCGTCTATATGAAGAAGGACTTCCATCCCGACGATCTCGACACCGAAGCGCTGCTGGAGCGGTGGCGCGCTGAATTATTCGGCGCCGAGGGCACTCTGGTTGATCACTTGAAGTAGAGACAACAATGGCCCGGGCTTGCGGCCCGGGCCATTGTCACGTTCTGCTGTGTTCAGCAGCTCAGTGCGACATGCGCGACCTTGCGGTCGATCGTCGGCACCGTGGTGGGGTTGTTACGCACATCCCTGGCCGGCTGCACATTGCTCACAGGCGACTCCTGCGTAACCGACTCGACGGTGCACTTGCTCAGATCACCGGCGCCCGTCTTGGAGACGATCACTCGGTACCCGCTTGACTTGAGGTCATTGATGACAGTGTTAGCATCGCCCGATCCAGATGGTCCGGCGAGGGCGACACTTGCCGATCCCAGCGACGCCCCGATGACGCCAGCTGCGGCAATACCTGCAAATAGCAACTTCTTCATGATTTCACTCCTCTCGCCTCACTCCTCGCGGCCTCGCTGTTACGGAAACGTTTCCGTCCACCACATCGAGACCCGACCCCCGACGCCCAGACTCAAGCCTGAATCATCAACGTTCGTGAATCTGTCCTGTCCAACGTGGTAATACTCAGATTGATTCCCGCTCTGCGAAATTGACGCCAAATTCATAGCTTCGCCTGCGCTCGTTCTTAGGTGGCGCTGCTCGCGCTGGGGTGGCGGGACGGCTCCCAGCGAACCGGCAAATCCAGTTAGGTGAGGCTAACTAGACGTTGCAGTTAAGGGAGATGTACACCAATCTGTGGTCGAGCACCCGGACCGGCAGCACCAGCCACTTTCCGCTGGGCATCCAGGTGCGCTGATACTCGGTGCGATACACATCCTGTCCGTTGCGGATGTTGGACACGGTGCACTTGTTGGTAGGTGCGCTGCCGCTGCGGTCGATGATGACCTGATAGCCCTGCGCCTGATACTGGTTGATAACCGACTGTGCGTCATCGGCGAGTGCTGTACCGGGGGTGAGGGCCAACAGCGCACCGGCACCTACTGCCGCCAGGCACAACCGGCTCAACCGAACCACCGTGTTCATCTCACACCGTCCTCACAGGATTTAACTCTGGGCCACACAGACATTGTTCCCTATAGGTGCCATCGATTTTTCGTTCCGAATCGATACAGTGGCCGGGTGCTGAAGCCGGTGACCGTCAAGAGCTGGGGAATCTGGGCCACCTGTGTGCTTGCGCTCGTTACCGTGCCGGTGGCTGGGTGTGGCCGAAGCGTCCAGAATCCCGTCAACCACAACGTCCAGATCGGAAACATCGCCTCGCTGAGGAGCCAGTTCGGGCCCGAATTCGTGGTCAAGACCATGGAGCCGGCGGGAATGGACCCCAAGCTGCTCTCGCCGGCTCCACTGCCGCCGGGTATGACGGTCGACCCTCCCGGATGTGCCAAGTACAGCGGTGGCAGCACGGTGCCCGCAGGGCTTAAGGGAAATATGGCGGCCTTGACCGCGACGGGTGCGGGGAATCAGTACGTGGCAGTGGCCGTGGAAACCTCGCAGGAAGTCCCCTTCGATCCGGCCGTGTCGGCGGACTGCAAGAAGGTCGGTTTCCGCGGTAACGGGATCGCGGGGCAGACCGAGGTGATCGACGCGCCCGCCATCGACGGCGCGCGCACGCTCGGCATGAAGCGCGACGTGCTCAGTGGCACCTCCGGGCGGGCGGTCGGCCAGGAAGTTCTGAACTATTCGGCATATCTGGGCCGCTACATGGTGGCGGTCACGGTCAGTCCGATCGCCGTCGGCAATGTCCCGCCCGCGCTGCCGGACGGCAAGCGTGCATCGGATCTGCTGGTCAAGGCGGTTGCGGCGGTGCGCTCCTAGCGCACGTCGCGGGGCCGGTACTGCAGGCTGATACGTGGCCCCACCGGCTTGGACGTCTTCGGGATGGCGTGTTCCCAGGTTCGTTGGCAGGAGCCGCCCATCACCAACAGGTCTCCGTGGCCGACGTTGATGCGGATCGAGTCGCCACCGAGCCGTGGTCGCAGGGCGAAAGTACGTGTGGCGCCAATGCTTACGATCGCGACCATGGTGTCTTCACGTAGGCCGCGGCCTATGGTGTCGCCGTGCCACGCCACGCTGTCGGTGCCGTCGCGGTACTGGCACAGGCCCACCGTGGTGAAGGGTTCGCCGAGTTCGTTGGTGTACTCGCCATTGAGCCGGTCGCAGATGGTCTCCAGCACCGGATGCGGTGGTGACCCCGCCGTCAGGTCATGGAAGCTGACCAGCCGCGGGACGTCGAGAGTGCGGTCGTACATGCGTCGGCGTTCGGCACGCCAGGGCACCTGCGCCAACAGCTGGCCCATGAGATTGTCCGCACGTCCGAGCCATTCATGATGCACCTCAAGCCAAGCGCCGCCCGCCAACTCACGGCGCGGGACCGGCGGAGCGCCGAACAGTGATGCTTGAACCGTGTGTGTCACACCTTCATGGTATCGCACACATGTTCGATTGCGCGGCAAGCTAGCGTCATCTCATGACGGATGTTCCAGTGCTGGGTGCCAATTCAGAGGTGGGACGGCTGCGGGTAGTGGTGTTGCACCGGCCGGGCGACGAGCTCAAGCGGCTGACTCCGCGCAACAACGATCAGCTGCTGTTCGACGGGCTGCCCTGGGTGGCGCGCGCCCAGGAGGAACACGACGCCTTCGCCGAGGTGCTGCGTTCGCGCGGTGTGGAAGTGCTGCTGCTCTCCGATTTGTTGCGCGAGGCGCTCGCCAGCGGTGCGGCCAGGGTGCAGGGCATCTCGGCCGCCGTCAATGCGCGCAGGCTGGGCTACGCCCTGGCACAGGATCTTTCGGGGTATCTGCGGACGCTGGATGCCGCCGATCTGGCGTACGTGCTGATGTGCGGGATGACGTTCGACGAACTGCCGGTGGGTGGCAAGGTGGGGCAACCGTCGCTGGTGCGGACCATGCATCACGGATCGGACTTCGTCATCGAACCGCTGCCGAACCTGCTGTTCACCCGCGACTCGTCGTTCTGGATTGGCCGTAAATTCGCGATCACTTCCCTGGCGCTGCCGGCCCGGGTGCGCGAGACCTCGCTCACCGATCTGATCTATGCCCATCACCCACGGTTCCTCGGGGTACGCCGCGCCTACGAGTCGCACTCGGCCCCGGTCGAGGGTGGCGACGTGCTGCTGTTGGGGCCCGGCGTGGTAGCGGTCGGAGTGGGGGAACGCACCACCCCTGCCGGTGCGGAAGCCCTGGCGCGCAGCCTGTTCGACGACGGTCTGGCCCACACCGTGCTCGCGGTGCCCATCGCGCAGGAGCGGGCGTCGATGCATCTGGACACCGTCTGCACCATGGTCGACACCGACGCCGTGGTGATGTACCCGGCTATTCAGGATTCGTTGTCGGCGTTCACCATCCGCCGCACCGAGGGTGGCGTCAGCATCTCGGGTTCAGAGCCCTTCGTCGAGGCCGCGGCCGATGCGATGGGTATCGGCAAGCTACGCGTCATCGATACCGGACTTGACCCGGTCACGGCCGAACGTGAGCAATGGGACGACGGGAACAACACCCTGGCACTGGCGCCCGGCGTCGTCGTCGCCTATGAACGGAACGTGGAAACCAATGCCCGCCTCGAGGATTCCGGTGTTGAGGTGCTTGCCATCTCGGCGTCGGAGCTCGGGACGGGTCGGGGTGGACCGCGCTGTATGTCCTGCCCGGTGTCGCGCGACCTGCTCTAGGCGCCGACACGCCGTCCTATGGCGAACATGTGCGATACGAACACGCCGCGACACGGCGTGTCGGCGTGAACACGGCTAGCGCCAGCTGGGCAGCCACATCTCCATGTTCCACATGAACGGTGAGATGGCGGCACCGGTGAGGATCGGATACAGCCAGGCGAAGTTGGTGACCACCAATGCCACGTAGAACGTTGCGAGGAACATTCGCAACGTCTTTCGTTCCGGGTTGGCCGTCGGCTTACGTAGGAAGTCGCCGACGATGAACGCGATCATCATGACCAGGAACGGCACCATCGGCGCGGCGTAGAAGAAGTACATCTGCCGGTCGATGTTCATGAACCAGGGCAGCCACCCCGAGCAGTAGCCGACGAGTGCCGCCGCGTAGCGCCAGTCACGCCGGACCACCGTCGCCCACGTCGCCCACAACAGCACCGGAACCGCCAGCCACCAGATGGCCGGCGTGCCCACCAACAACACCGCGCGCACACAGGAATTGGCGCCGCAGCCGGGGACGTTCTTGTCCTCGATGGCGTAGAGCAGCGGTCGCAGCGACATCGGCCAGGTCCATGGTTTGGATTCCCACGGATGGTGATTGCCATTGGAGTTGGTCAGCGTCGAATGGAATGTGTAGACGCTGTGCGTGTAGTACCAGAGCGAGCGCAGGGCATCGGGCATCCACCCGCCGACACCGATCTGCCGTCCCTCGGCGTGCCGGTTGATGCCCGTCTCGGACGCGAACCACGACCAGTACGAGGCCATGTACACGATGAACGGAATGACCAGCAGCGCATACAAAGCGGGCCCCAGATCGCGCACCGCGGTGCCGGCCCAGGGACGCCGCACGCCGTAGGCGCGACGCGCCGCGATATCGAACGCGATGCACAGCACGCCGAAGAATGCGATGAAGTACAGGCCCGACCACTTTGTGCCGCAGGCCAATCCAAGCAGGATTCCGGCACCGAAGCGCCACCAGCGCACCCCCAGTCGTGGGCCCCACGGGGTGTCGCCGATGCGCCCGTCAAGGTATGCGTGGTAAAGCCGTTCCCGAACCTGGTCCCTGTCGACGATCAGCGCGCCGAACGCGGCCACCACGAAGAGCACCTGATACACGTCGAGCAGCGCGGTGCGTGCGGTGACGAAGCTGACTCCGTCCGCGATCAGTAAGACTCCGGCGATGGCGCCCACCATGGTGGACCGGCTGATCCGCCGGGCGATCCGGGCAACCAGCAGCACGATGATGGTGCCTGAGAGCGCCGCCGCGAATCGCCAGCCGAACGGGTCGTATCCGAACAGCCATTCACCGAGGGCGATCATCTGTTTGCCGATGGGCGGATGCACCACCAGCCCGTAGCCGGGGTTGTCCTCGACGCCGTCGTTGGTGACAACCTGCCAGCCCTGCGGCACGTAATGCTTCTCGTCGAAGACGGGGGTGCCGCGGTCGGTGAGGGCGCCAAGATTGATGAACCGGGTCAGGGCTGCAATGACCGTGATGACGACGGTCATCACCCAGCCACGGAATCGGTCGGTGGGTCCGAAGTCCGCGGGCGGTATCCGGGGCCCCGGCGACTGGAGATCCGACTCGGCTGCCGAGGTCGGCGGCAGGGTTGCGGGCGCGATCACACGGTCGATCGTAAGGGAGGACCCTGGCGGGGCGACTTGGAGCGGCGGGCTGCAGCGGTAGCGACGAGGGGATTTAGTCTTGCGGGATGGGGAACTTGCTGCTGGCGGCGACACCGCTGGGTGAGCCGGGGGATGCCTCACCCCGATTGCGTGAGGCGCTGGCCAAGACCTCGGTGGTGGCCGCCGAGGACACCCGCCGTGTTCGGGCCCTCGCGAAGTCGCTGGACGTGCAGATCAGCGGCCAGATCATCAGCTTCTACGACCAGAATGAGGCCAGCCGCATCGAGCCCCTGCTGGCCGATCTGGAGGCCGGGTACGACGTGTTGGTGGTCACCGACGCGGGGATGCCGTCGATCAGCGACCCGGGATACCGCTTGGTCGCCGCCTGCGTCAAACAGGGGATACCGATCAAATGCCTGCCCGGACCGTCGGCGGTGACGACGGCGCTGGCCGTCTCGGGGCTCCCGGTGGACCGTTTCTGCTTCGAGGGGTTCGCACCCCGCAAGCAGGGGCCGCGGCGCCGGTGGCTCGCCGAGCTGGCGACCGAACCGCGCACCTGTGTGTTCTTCGAGTCGCCGCGGCGCCTGGCGGAGACACTGGCCGACGCGGTGGAGGTGCTGGGGCCCGAGCGCCGGTTGGCGGTCTGTCGCGAGTTGACCAAAACGCATGAAGAGGTGCTGCGGGGCACACTGCGCGAGTTGGCGGCGTGGGCCGAGAGCAACGATGTGCTCGGGGAGATCACGGTGGTGCTCGACGGCGGTCGTCCCGCCGTACCGCAGATCGAGGCCTTGGTGGCCAGGGTCGAAGAGCTGATGGACGACGGGATGGGGCTGCGTGAGTCCTGCGCGACGGCCATCGGAGAGTCCGGTGCGACGCTGTCGCGACGCGACCTGTACGACGCGGTGGTCAAAGCGCGGGCTTGAGCCTGGGTTCGCACGCCGCGATCGCGGTGAGATCGACGGTGGCGGCCGCCTTGTGCAGACATTCCTGCCATTCGGCGTCGACGTCGGAGTCGGCGGTGATGCCACCGCCCACGCCGAGCACGGCACGCCCGTCCGGTGCGATTTCGACGGTGCGGATCGCGACGTTGAGTTCCAGGCCGGCCGCGGGTGAGAGCATCCCGATGGTGCCGCAGTACACCCCTCGGTGATCTGATTCCCATTGGCGAAGCAGTTGGCGTGCACGGGTTTTCGGTGTGCCTGTCACCGACGCGGGCGGAAAGGCGACGGTCAGGAGGTCGCTGGCGGTGGCTTCCAACGGCACCTTGGCCGCAACGGTGGACACCAGATGCCATACGCCGGGTGCCGGGTGCACGGCCAGCAGCTCGGGGACGGTGACAGTGCCGGTGTCGGCGATGCGTCCCAGATCGTTGCGCACCAGATCGGTGATCATGATGTTCTCGGCGACATCCTTGATCGAGGTCAGCAGTGTGGCGGGATCCTCGGTGGCTGCGAGGGTGCCCTTGATGGGGCTGGAGCGGACGTCGGCGCCCTTGCGCCGCAAGAACAATTCGGGTGACAACGAGGCGACGGCACCCCACACGCCGGATAGGAAGGCGGCGCGGGCCGGCGCGGTTCGGGTGACGGCATCGGCGAAGAAGTCCAGCGGTTCACCCGTCAGGGCGCCGCGGAATTGCGTGCACACGCAGGCCTGGTACACCTCACCGGCCGCGATGGCTTCCAGGCAGCGGCCGACGGCATCGCGGTGATGCTCACGGTCGGGTGCCGTCCACTCGATGAACCACGGCAGGGGATCGCGGGGGTGTCGCAGTGCGTGAAGTATCCACTCCGGACATTCCTGATCTAGAAGGCTTTCGTACCACCAGCATTCGTCACCATCGAGCCGCAGTACCGCATTGGTCCAGCCGCCGGCCGCAGCGGGAAGCCGCTGATTACGGCCGGCCGCAGCCCGATCCGGATATCCCAGATAGCCAATCCAGCCACCCCCCACCGCTTCGGGTGGGGCATCGGTCAAATGAGAGGTTTTGTCGCTGAATGCTTGTCGAGGCAGTACCGGGCGAGTGGACAAGGACGGAGCGATGATCGCCCGCGAGCCGTACCACGATCCGATCAGTGCGGCGGGTGCCGGCCGCCCCGTTTCGCGTGTGGCGACGGCCAGCGATCGGAGCACAGCCGGCGGCGGGCCGAGATTGCCGAGCTGCTGGACGCGCATGGACCTAGTTTCGCAGACGCTTCACCAGGATCGCGCGGGTGTACAGCAGTGCGAAGCCTTCACGCTGGGTGTTCTGCTGGGATTTCGACCCGGGCAGGGTGGTGACCACTGCCAAGTCCGCACCGTCACGTGCGGCCTGGTGAAGCCGAGTGGTCAGCAGCGCGGTCTGAACACCGCGCCGACGGTGCGGGGCGGCGGTCGCGGCACCGTTGAGCTGAGCCACGCCATCCAGGATGCGCATGCTCGCGCCACCGGCGACGGCCCCCTCGCGTACTGCGATGTACCGCTGTTCGCCCTCCACTGTCGACAGCGCGGCGATTGTGCGGGAAAGCACTTCCCGCGGAAATGATTCGTGGGAGGCCACGCCTTGGTCATCGGGTACCGCGAACCCGTCGACCACCACATCGAGCCACGTGGTGAGTTCGTCTATCCCGCTGTGGCGGACCGTGATGCCGTCGGGGACGACGGGCGCGGGGACGTCCGTCAGCGCGAGTCCGAGGACGTTCTCGAACGAGACCAGCAGGTATCCCCGCGCGGTCAGCAGCTCGCAGAGCGCGGGATCTGCCAGGCTCGCGACCTCCACGTGCACCGGAGTGTCGCGGGCGGCGAACTCTCGCTCGACGGCGTCGAGCTCGGATTCGGTTGGTACGCCACCAAACCCGAGCCCCGCGATCTTGTTCATGGGTGAACCCGGTCCGGCGTATGACGCGACGCCCCCTGCCAGTGGGATCGCGAGACCGTCGTCGCACCTCGTAGTTCCGGCGGCAATGGTGTCGGCTTCGGCGCGCTCGATGCGCGCGGCGGTGTCGATATCGCAGAACACGCCGGTGATTCTGTCCGATATCCGGCCGCGGCCGCCACTGGTTATCTGCTGATCCGGCGCGTGATTTCGGCGGTGGCCAATTTGTCGGGGTTTCGGATGGCAAAGACGTGGGCCACCTTGCCGTCCGCGATCGAGACGGCAAGCACGACGTCGAGGCGCCCTTCGCTGTAGATCAGCAGCGCCGGGGTGCTGTTGTAGATGCTGAATTCCATTCGCATGTCGGGGAACTCCGCGGCGGCCCGGGACAGTCCGATCGCCACGCGGGCCACTCTGTCGGCCCCGTACACCGGACGTCGTGCCGCGCTGACCTTGCCGCCGCCGTCGGATGTCCACACCGCGTCGGGGGCAAGCATCTCCACCAAGGCGTCGACATCGCCACCGGCGGCCGCGAGCAGAAACTTGGTGGTGATCTCTTCGGCCTGCTGGTCGGTGGGGGTGAACCGGCGGCGGCGCGATTGCACATGCTCGCGGGCGCGGTGCGCTATCTGACGCACCGCAGCCTCGGATTTGCATACGGTAGAAGCAATTTCGCTGTAATCGAACCCGAAGACCTCGCGCATCACGAATACCGCGCGCTCATCCGGGGCCAGCGTCTCCAGTACCACCAGCATTGCCATGGACACTGATTCGGCCAGGACCACATCGGCCGAGGCGTCCTCGGTATCGCCGTCGAAGGCGACCCGTACCGGCTCAGGCAGCCACGGGCCCACGTACTCCTCGCGGCGACGGCTGTTGGTGCGCAGCGTATTCAGGGCTTGACGGCTGACAATCTGCGCCAGATAGGCCTTGGTGTCGGTGACCGAGTCCAGATTCACCTGCGCCCACCGCAGATAGCTCTCCTGTAGTACGTCGTCGGCTTCCGTTGCGGAACCCAGCATTTCGTACGCAATGGTGAACAACAACGGGCGCAGGTGGGTGAACAGTTCGGCGTGCGCGGAGTCAGACACCGTCACCGTTACGCCTGTACCTTGAGGGCTTCAGCGCGCTTGCCGCCCTGCGGCCAGTAATAGGCCTTCGGATGCTTGGCGGCCTGTTTCAGGAAGTAAACCGTTCCGCGGCAGATCATTTCCTTGATCGCCGCACCGGTCCGGCCGCCGATGAACAGCTTGCGTGGTGTGTCGTCGGCGCGTGAGGTCTGGATGACGGCGGCACGACGTCCGATGCTGACGTTCTGCCCGACGAAGATCTGTCCGCCCGCTACCGGTTGCAGCCCGTCTACCAGGGCCAGCACAGTCTTGACCGCACGCGCGGCCAGCGGCCCGGCGGCCTGGCAGCTCATCCGCAGCGGCACGCCTGAGGGGCTTACCGCGTCACCGGCCCCGACGACGCGGGGATGATCGACGCTGACCAGCGTCTCATCGGTGAGCAATCTCCCCAGCGCGTCGGTCCGCAGCCCGCTGTCGGCGGCCAGCCGCGGCACACCGAACCCCGCGGTCCACACCGTCAGCGCGCTCGTCAGTACCCGGCCGTCGGACAGGGTCACCGCGTCCTCGTCGACCCGAACCACGGTGGCGGGCGCCAGCACCTGCACACCGAGCTTGCCCAACCGCTTGGCCGCGGCGCGCCGTGCCGGTTCGCCGACGGAAGGCAACAGCTGCGCGCCGCAGATCAGCGTCACCGTGCGGCCGGCCTCGGCGAGTTCCCCGGCCAGCTCGACACCAGTCAGACCCGCGCCGACAATCACGATGGGTGCGTCCGGCGCGAGTCGTTCGTACCGGGCGCGTACCTGTTGGGCGTGTTCGAACTCGTTGATGGACAACGCATTTTCGGCCACACCCGGGATGTCGGGGGTAGTGGTCGTGCTTCCGACGGCGTAGATCAGATAGTCATACGGCAGGAGCGCACCCGAGGCGAGTTCCAGCTTTTGGGCGTCGGCATCGATGTGGGTGACCTTGTCGACCACAAGACGGATGGCCGGATTGAGCAGCTGGTCGTAGTCGACCGTCGCACCCCGGTTACCGGCGACCAGCTGGTGCAGGCGGATCCGTTCGACGAAGTGTGGTCGCGGATTGACGAGGGTCACGGTCAGGTTCTTGTTGGCCAGCAATTGGTTGGCCGCCAGGGTTCCGGCGTAGCCCCCGCCGATCACGATCACTCGGGTGTTCTCGGTCATTTCGGTGACTTCCTTTCATTCGCTGATGCCCCTAAGACACCGGGGCGGCGAAATCTGTGACAGACCGTGACCGGGCTCACATTCGTGACCTACTTGGGCACCTGATACTTCGGGAACACACCGGTCGGTGCGGGCAGGCTGACGCCGGGCTTCAACCGTGTCCCGATGGCCGTGAAGTCCCGTTGATCCTCGGACTGGCCCAGCAGATCGAGCAGCTTGGCCGCGGACTCGGGCATTACCGGCTGCACCAGCAGCGCCACGATCCGAACCACCTCCAACGTGGTGTAGAGCACGGTGCCGAATCGCTCTTGGTCGGCCGCGGCTCCGTCTGCCTGGAGGCTCTTGGCCAACACCCACGGCTCCTGGGCCGAGAAGTACCGGTTGGTCGCGCCCAGCACCTGCCAGATCGCTTCCAGTGCCAGATGCATGGCGGGCACCTCGAAATGCGCCCGAGCCTGCTCCAGTAGCGTGTCAGCGGCCGCCAACAGTTCATGGTCCGCCGCGGCGAATTCGCCGGGCTCCGGCACGATTCCGCCGAGATTCTTGGCCACCATCGACAGGGACCGCTGAGCCAGGTTGCCCAGCTCATTGGCCAGATCGGCGTTGATTCGTCCGATCAGGCCGTCCTCCGTGTAGCTGCCGTCCTGGCCGAACGGCACCTCGCGCAGCAGGAAGTAGCGCACCTGGTCCAGGCCGAAGGTATCG
The DNA here is from genome assembly GCF_001853795.1 of Mycobacteroides franklinii. Taxonomy (NCBI): domain Bacteria; kingdom Bacillati; phylum Actinomycetota; class Actinomycetes; order Mycobacteriales; family Mycobacteriaceae; genus Mycobacteroides; species Mycobacteroides franklinii. The sequence continues at coordinate 828,379 of NZ_MLIK01000004.1, read as the reverse complement.
ATGAGGTTGATGGGATCCACCACATTGCCGATCGACTTGCTCATCTTCTCGCCCTTGTTGGTCAGGAAGCCGTGCGCGAAAACCCGCTTCGGCAGCTCGATCCCGGCGGACATAAGGAAGGCGGGCCAGTACACGGTGTGGAACCGGATGATGTCCTTGCCGATCATGTGCACATTGGCCGGCCAGTACCGCTGGAACAGCTCTGAATCGGTATCGGGGTAACCGGCACCGGTCAGGTAGTTGGTGAGCGCATCGACCCACACGTACATCACGTGATCGGGATGCTCGGGTACTTGCACCCCCCAGTCGAAGGTGGTCCGGGAGATGGACAGATCACGTAGACCACCGGAGACAAAGCTGACGACCTCGTTGCGCCGCACCGCCGGGCCGATGAATTCCGGATAGGCCTCGTAGTGCGCCAACAGCTTGTCCTGGTACGCCGACAGCCTGAAGAAGTAGGAATGCTCCTCGGTCCACTCGACGGGTGTACCGCTCTCGGTGGCGGTGCGGGTGCCGTCGGGGGCGACCGTGGTCTCGGCATCGGTGTAGAACGCCTCGTCACGTACCGAGTACCACCCCGAGTAGGTGTCTAGATAGATGTCACCGTTGTCGGCCATCCGGCGCCAGATCGCCTTGGACGCCTCGTGGTGATCGGGGTCGGTGGTGCGGATGAACCGGTCGAAGGAGATGTTGAGCTTGCGCTGCAATGCCTCGAAGACATCGGAGTTGCGCCGCGCGAGCTGCGCCGTCGGGATTCCGGCCGCGGCCGCCGCCTGCGCCACCTTCAGACCGTGCTCGTCGGTGCCGGTGAGATAGCGCACGTCGAAGCCGTCCAGCCGTTTGAACCGGGCCACGGAATCGGTTGCGACGTACTCATATGCGTGTCCGATGTGCGGTTCGCCGTTCGGGTACGCGATGGCGGTGGTGATGTAGAACGGATCCAATGATTCAGGCATGGTCTGAGCAACTTTATAGACTGGTGTTCTGATGACGCCCGGCCATATTCGTTCCCGACCACCCGACCCGTTGCCGCTCGCACCCCTCATCGATGCCCACACTCATCTGGATGCGTGCGGTGCGGTCACTGCCGAGGACGTACGCGCCATGGTCGATCACGCAGAGTCCGTCGGTGTCGGACGGGTGGTGACGGTGGCCGACGACCTGGAGTCCGCCCGCTGGGCGGTATCGGCCGCTGCCGCCGATCCGCGGGTGTATGCCGCGGTGGCGCTGCATCCCACCCGGGCCGGCGACCTTACCGGGGACGCACGTGCTGAATTGGAGACGCTGGCTGCCCACCCCCGGGTGGTGGCGATCGGCGAGACCGGTTTGGACCTGTATTGGCCGGGCCGTTTGGAGGGGTGCGCGGAGCCATCGGTGCAGCGCGAAGCATTTGCTTGGCATATCGAGCTGGCCAAGCGGACGGGCAAGCCGCTGATGATTCACAACCGTGACGCCGACGCGGAAGTGCTCGATGTGCTGAAGGCCGAGGGTGCGCCGCCCTCGGTTATCTTCCACTGCTTCTCGTCGGATGCCGAAATGGCGAAAAAATGTGTCGCTGAGGGTTGGATCTTGAGTTTGTCCGGGACGGTCAGCTTCAAGAACGCCCGCGCGCTGCGAGAGGCTGCCGTGCTCATTCCGGACGAACAACTGCTGGTAGAGACTGATGCGCCCTACCTGACACCACATCCTTACCGGGGCGCACCCAATGAACCGTATTGCCTGCCATACACCGTTCGCGCCTTGGCGGAAATAACTGGGCGAACAGCTGACCGGTTAGCGAAAGCCTCATCTGCGACCGCAATCGGGGTGTTCAAGATCGTTGATGAGTTGCCCCCACGCGATGCTTTCGTTACCGTGTCGTGATCAATGAGGATGATTATCAGCCGGATTGCGCCCCACCACGTCCGGCATCGAGGCTCCGAAACGAACGCAGGAAACCCCTACTCGTGAATGCACTGACGAAGCTCAACGCAACGCGATCGCCCTTGCTACGCGCCCTTGTGGCCGCCCTGCTGGTGGTGATCGGCGCGGGCGGTGGCTACGCCATCGCTGCGCACAAGACACTGACTCTCAACGTCGACGGAAACGCCATGACGGTCACCACCGTCAAGTCGCAGGTGTCCGAGGTCCTCGCCGACTACGGATACGCACTGTCCGACCGTGACGATGTCGCCCCCGCCAAGCACGATTCGGTGCGCAACGGCGACACCATTGTTCTGAAGCGTTCGCGTCCGTTGGACATCTCCGTGGACGGCCAGGGCACCCAGCAGGTGTGGACCACCGCCAGCACGGTGAGCGATGCCCTGTCGCAGTTGTCGATGACCGACACCGCGCCGACCGCCGCCACCCGCGGCAGCCGCCTCCCGCTGGAGGGTATGTCGCTGGCCGTGGTGAGCGCCAAGACCGTCCAGCTCAACGATGGCGGTGCGATCAGTACCCCGCGCATCGCAGCGCCCACCGTGGGTGCGCTGCTGGAGGCAACGGGTAACCCGCTGCAGCAGTTCGACACCGTCGATCCCGCGCCGAGCACTCCGGTGACCGCCGACATGCCGATCACCGTGACGCGCATCCGCGTCAGCCGAGTGACCGAGCAGGCCCCGCTGGCACCGACTCCGCAGAAGATCGAAGACCCCGAGATGAACATGAGTCGCTCGGTGGTCCAGGATCCGGGCGCTCCGGGCACCCAGGACATCGTCTACTCGGTGCTGTCGGTCAATGGCCGCGAGACCGGACGCATGCCGGTGTCCAACAACGTGCTGACCCCCGCCCGCGATTCGGTGCTTCGGGTGGGCGCCAAGCCCGGTACCGAGGTGCCCAACGTCACGCGTGGTTCGGCCTGGGATGCCCTGGCGCAGTGCGAGGCGGGCGGCAACTGGGCCATCAACACCGGCAACGGCTTCTACGGCGGCGTGCAGTTCGACTTCGGCACCTGGCTGGCGCACGGTGGTGGCAAGTACGCGCCGCGCGCTGATCTCGCGACGCGCGAGGAGCAGATCGCCATCGCCGAGAAGACATTGTCCGCGCAGGGGTGGGGCGCCTGGCCGGTGTGCAGCGCGAGAGTTGGTGCCCGCTGACCATCAGGCTGCTCGGCCGCACCGAGATCCGACAACTGGCCAAGGATCTCGATTTCCGACCGACGAAGACGCTGGGCCAGAACTTCGTTCACGACGCCAACACCATTCGCCGGATTGTGTCGGCATCGGGTGTGGGCAAGGGTGATCATGTCATCGAGGTTGGGCCCGGCCTGGGTTCGCTGACGCTGGGCCTGCTCGACAAGGGCTGCGCGGTGACCGCCGTCGAGGTGGATCCCGTACTCGCACGGCGCCTGCCGGCCACCATCAAGGAACATTCGCACAGTGAGTTCAACCGGTTCTCGGTGATTCACCAGGATGTTCTGAACCTCACGCCCGCCGATATCCAGGGCGAGCCGACGGCGATGGTGGCGAACCTGCCCTACAACGTCGCGGTGCCGGCACTGCTACGGATTTTGACCGAATTCGATTCGGTGAAAACCATTTTGGTGATGGTTCAGTCCGAGGTTGCCGATCGACTGACTGCCGAGCCTGGTTCGCGGATCTATGGGGTGCCCAGCGTCAAGGTGCGCTACTTCGGCAAGGTGAAGCGTCTCGGCACAGTGTCGCCTGCGGTGTTCTGGCCGATCCCACGGGTGTACTCGGGCCTGGTGCGCATCGATCGTCACCCGGATGCGACATGGCCCTCTGACGCCGGGTTCCGCAAGGAGCTCTTCAATCTCATCGACATCTCGTTCGCGCAGCGCCGCAAGACATCTCGCAACGCCTTTGCCGAGTGGGCGGGCTCGGGTGACGAGTCGGCACGTCGTCTGCTGGCCGCCAGCATCGACCCCGCGCGTCGCGGCGAGACGCTGGACGTCGCGGATTTCGCGCGCCTGCTGGAGCGTTCGTCGATCAGCTAGGTCCTATTTGTCACCGAGGTTGGGCGGATCGTCCATCATCGGTGTCTCCGCGATCACCGGGTACTGACCGGTATAGCCGATTCGCTCCTGCGCCAGCTGCATGACGCGTTCCCTGGAGAGGTACCAACCGATAGTCAGTAGCGGTGTGAAGATCGCCAGAGCGACCAGGTTCCAATAGTTTTCGTAACACATGAGCGCCAGCACCACCACGAGGAAGACGAGTGTCGCGTACCCCGTGTAGGGGGCGCCGGGCATCTGGAACTTGCCGCGACGCAGGATGCCGCGCTGCGACCACTGGTAAAGCCGCAGCTGACAGATGACGATGGTGGCCCACGACGCGAGGATGCCGAGGGCAGCCACGTCCAGTGCCGTTTCGAAAGCCTTGGCCGGAATGACCATGTTCATGAACACGCCGGCCACGGTGAAGCATGCGGTGAGCGCGATGCCGGCGAAGGGAACACCGTTGGATGTCATGCGGGACAGCAGCTGTGGTGCACTGCCGTTCATGGACATGGATCGCAGGATGCGGCCGGTGCTGTACAGGCCGGCGTTGAGGCTGGACAGCGCGGCGGTGAGCACCACAAAGTTCATGATGTCACCGGCGTAGGGCAAACCCACCCGGGAAAAGAACGTCACGAACGGGCTCTCGCCCTCCTTGTAGAGGGTGTACGGCAGCAGCAGCGCGAGCAGAATCAATGAGCCGACATAGAACACGGCGATGCGGACAACCACGGCGTTGATGGCTTTCGGCATGACCTTCTCGGGGTTCTCCGTCTCGCCCGCCGCGGTGCCCACCAATTCCACTGAGGCATAGGCGAAGACCACCCCGGAGGTGACCACCACAAGGGCCAGTAACCCAGTGGGGAAGAGCCCGCCGTTGTCGGCGAGTATCGAGGGCCCGGTGGGGGCACCCTCTACGGTGAATCGCCCGGCCAAGAACACGACGCCGACGATCAAGAAGGCCACTAGGGCAATGACCTTGATGAGTGCGGCCCAGAACTCCATCTCGCCGAACAGCTTGACGCTGATCATGTTCAGCGTGAGCACGATGATGAGAGCGATCAGTGCGATGGTCCACTGCGGGATGGCCTTGAAGCTGCCCCAGTAGTGCATGTAGAGCGCGATGGCGGTGACGTCCACGATCGAGGTGGCCGCCCAGTTGACGAAGTACATCCATCCGGCGACATAAGCGGCCTTCTCGCCGAGGAATTCGCGCGCGTACGACACGAAAGACCCCGAAGATGGGCGGTGCAGCACCAGCTCTCCGAGTGCGCGCAACATGAAGAACACGAACACGCCGCAGACGGCGTAGACGAGCCACAGGCTTGGCCCGGCCTCGTGTAAGCGCTTTCCGGCGCCCATGAAAAGGCCGGTGCCGATGGCACCGCCAATCCCGATCATCTGCACTTGGCGGTTCTTCAGGCCTTTGTGATATCCCTCGTCCTCGCGGGCGAGGCCCGACGTATCGTAATTAGCTGGAGATGCCATGGGGCGACGCTACCGGGGATTAGGTCATCGCGTGTGTCAAAAGTGTTATGAACTCCGTACATGTCGGGTAGCGGCTTAACGGATCCTTGGACATCGCCTTGGCGACGATGGAATCGAAAGCGCGGGGAATGTGCTTATGCCGGTATGAAATCGGCCACGGCGTGGCGTTCAGCTGCATATCGACGAGTTTGAGCACCGTTCGTGCGGTGAACGGGGGTTTGCCATCGAACAGTTCGACAGCCGTGCAGGCCAGCGCATACTGATCGGTGGCTGCGGTGACGGGTTGCCCACGCAGTACCTCGGGCGCGGCGTAAGGCAGTGAGGTGTGCACGACGGGCCGGCGCGGCCCGTCGGCGTGAGTGAGTTCCTGCGCCACACCGAAATCGGTGAGTACGGCGTTGCCTGAGCTTCCGCGCATGATGTTGGACGGCTTCACGTCGCAGTGCACCACCTGGGCCTCGTGAATGTAGTCCAGTGCTCCGGCGATCTGTTGTAGGGCAGTCAGTTTGATCGGGATGATCCAGCTCTGATCCGTGCCCACCAGGTCTTGAGCCGAGCCGCCGGTAAGCGCCTCCATGGCCAGCCAGTCCTCGCCGCGTTCGTACATCGTGATGATGCGGGGGTGTGAGAACCGTTGGGCCAAGTCGAATTCGCGGTGCAGCCGGTCGATGTTCTCCGGGTTTTGATGCCGCGGCTCCAGCACCTTCAGAGCAACCGCGAACCCGTCGTCGGCGCGGTGTGCCAGGTAGACCTGCGCCGTCCCGCCACGGCCCGCGAGGGCGTCGACGATGTAGCCGTTGAACTCACTACCTGGTACAGGCATGCACCGAGGGTGTCACGAGTCGCCCAGCGGGGTGAAGAATTCGGTCCTAGTACGCCGGTCCTGCGCCGACGGGCGCCGGGGGAGGCGGAACGGATGCCGGCGGCTGCGGTGTTCTCGGCGGGGGTAGTGGACGGGTACGCACGTTCAGCGGCCACCAGAACCAGCGGCCCAGCAGGGTCGCGATGGCCGGTGTCATGAACGACCGCACTACCAGGGTGTCGAACAGCAGACCGAGGCCGATCGTCGTACCCACCTGGCCGATGATGGTCAGGTCACTGATGGCCATGGCCATCATGGTGAAGGCGAAGACCAGGCCTGCGGAGGTCACTACACTGCCGGTACCGCCCATGGCCCGGATCATGCCCGTCTTCAGCCCGCCCGGGAGCTCTTCCTTGAGCCGGGAAACCAACAACAGGTTGTAATCGGAGCCCACCGCCAGGAGCACGATGATCGCCATTTGCATGACCATCCAGTGCAATTCCTGGCCCAGGATGTACTGCCAGATGATGACCGACAAACCGAATGATGCGCCCAGGGACAGCAAGACGGTGCCGACGATGACCAGCGAGGCCACGAAGCTGCGGGTGATGAGCAGCATGATCAGGAAGATCAGGCACAGCGCGGAGATACCGGCGATCATCAGGTCGTAGCGCGCGCCGTCGGCCATGTCATGGAATGTCGCTGCGGTGCCGCCGAGTTCGATCTTGGCGTCTTCCAGGGGCGTGCCCTTGACCGCTTCGATGGCCGCCAGCTTGATCGGCTCGATATGCGAAAGTCCTTCGGGCGACGTGGGATCACCGCGATGCGAGATGATCATGCGCAGTGTCTTGCCATCGGGAGACAGGAACATCTTCAGGCCGCGTTTGAAGTCCGGGTTGTCGAAGATCTCCGGCGGTAGATAGAACGAGTCGTCATTCTTGGCCTTGTCGAACGCCCTGCCCATGGCGGTCGAGTCCTTGCTCGTCTCGTCCTGCAGGTCGTACATGCCGGCCATGGTGCTGTGCATCGTCAGCATCATGTTCTGCATCGACTCCATGAGCGGAATCATGTCCCGCATGTCCGCGACCATCTGGGGCATGATGACGTCCATCTGCTCCATGGACAAGACCATGGCGTCCATGTTCTCGGTGAGGTCGTCGATCTTGTCCAGTACTTCGAAGATCGACCGGAACGCCTGGCAGACCGGGATGTCGAAGCAGTGCTTCTCCCAATAGAAGTAGTTCTTGATGGGGCGGAACCAGTCGTCGAAATTCTCCAGGCTGTCCCGCATGTCATGGATGGTGCCCTGCAGCGTGTGCATGTCGCCGATCATCTGGTGCATCACGCCGGTGAGCTCGGTCATGTTGGCCAGCATCTTCTTCATGGTGCCGACCATGACGCCCATCTTGTCGGCCTGGACCTTCATGTCTGCCATGCGGTCTTTCATCAGTTTCAGGTTCTGCACCTGGCCGACGCCTTGGGCGCTGATGAGGAATGGGATGGAGCTGTGCTCGATCGGTGTGCCCTGTGGACGGGTAATCGCTTGCACGCGTGCGATTCCCGGTACCCGGTAGACGGCTTTGGCGAGCTTGTCGATGACCAGGAAGTCCGCGGAGTTCCGCAAATCGTGGTCGGACTCCAGCACCAGCATCTCCGGGTTCATCCGGGCCGGATCGAAGTGTCGGTCGGCGGCCTGGAAACCCTGATTGGCGGGGATGTCCTTGGGGATGTACTTCTTGTCGTCGTAGCTGGTCTTGTATCCGGGAAGCGCGGCCAATCCGATGATGGCGATGGCCATCGAGGCCGCCAGGATGGGGCCGGGCCAGCGCGTGATGGCGGCCCCGATACGACGCCAGGTGCGAATTCGCATGGCGCGCTTGGGTTCGAACAACCCGAACTTGCTGCCGATGGTGATCAGCGAAGGCCCCAGGGTAAGTGCGACGGCCACCGCGGTGAGGACGGCCACCGCGCACGGCACACCCATGGTCTGGAAGTACGGCATCCGGGTGAAGCTCAGGCAGTACATGGCGCCCGCGATGGTCGACCCGGTGCCCAAGATGACATGTGCTGTGCCATGGAACATCTCGTAGTAAGAGGCCTCGCTGTCGAGCCCCTTCGCTCTTGCTTCCTGATATCGCCCGATCAGGAAGATGGCGTAGTCGGTCCCGGCCGCGATGACGAGCACCACAAGGAGGTTCACCGCGAAGGTGGACAGCCCGATGATGTGGTTGTCGCCAAGCACCGAGATCATGCCGCGTGCGGCACCCAGCTGGATGCCCACCATGAGCAGCACCAGCAGCACGGTGAAGATCGATCGGTAGAAGAACAGCAGCATCACGATGATGACGATGAACGTCAGCCCGGTGATCTTGATCATGCTGCTGTCGCCGGCATGGCCCATATCGGCCTGGAGAGCGGCCGGGCCGGTGACGTAGACCTTGAGACCGTCCGGCATCGGTTTGGGATTGCCGTGTTCGTCGGTCGTGAGTTTCTTGACGACATCGCGGACGGATTCGATCGATTCGTTCGCGAGCGTCTCGCCCATGTCGCCGGCGAGGTTCAGCTGAACGTAGGTGGCCTTGCCGTCGGTGCTCTGCGCACCGGATTCGGTCAGCGGGTCGCCCCAGAAGTCCTGAACGTGCTGAACGTGTTTGGTGTCGGCGCGCAGCTGCGACACCATCTCGTCGTAGAACTTGTGCGAGCCGGGCCCGAGCGGTTGGTTGCCCTCGAGCACGATCATGGCGGCGCTGTTGGAGTCGGACTCCTGGAAGAGGCGCCCCATGTTCTTCATGGCCTTCATGGACGGCGCGTCGGAGGGGCTCAGCGAAACCGTGTTCTCGCGACCCACCTGCTCGAGCTGAGGCGCCGAGAGCGCGAGAATGACGACGACCGCAACCCATGCGATGACGATGGGGATGGACAGACGCCGGATCCATTTGGCCAGGAAAGTCGGCTCTCCGTTGGCGTGCGCCCCGCTCATGCGGACTTCACAAAGCAGTAGACGTAGGCGCTCACCTCGTTGGTATACCTCTCGTCTTTTTTCTCGTCATTGGCCGTGATGCGGCAACCGAGTCCATCGGCGTTGCGGGTCTGGGCCAGGATGTTTCCCGTCATCGACGGTGCGGTCGTGACGATCTCAATCGACCACGGTAGCGTCGCCCCGTTGATTTGGTGGGGCTCCCCTTCCTTGTCGATGTAGTTGATGTCCGCGATGGTGCCGGGAGGGCCGAAGATCTCGTAGAGCACATGCTTGGGCTTGGAGTTGTTCTTGTCGTCGGTCATGCTGCCGGCGTAGGTGGGCAGCTGCGACGAGCCGAAGATGCCGCGAATCCGCCATACCGCAAAGCCCGCGATGGCCAACACGAGCACCATCACCACGGGGATCCACGCCCGCTTCAATGCGCTGAGAATCGCAGGACCCCTTCACCCGTTTGCTTTGAACCGGAGAACTATTCGAAGCTTCGCCTGTAACGCATAGCCTGTGCGTTACAGGCAACCTACCAGTGGGTAGATGGGCCCGCAAGTCACACGCCGTGCGTTATCTTGAGTGAGATGACTTCCCTGAGTTTTCGGCGCGCCCGCTCCGAGGAGAACAAGCGTCAACGTGCGGCAACGCTCGTGGAAGCCGCGCGCTCCTTGGCGTTGGAGTCGGGTGTCGCGTCCGTCACTCTCACCGGTTTGGCTAATCGTGCGGGGGTCCATCACTCCGCGGTGCGCCGCTACTTCAGCTCCCACAAAGAAGTGCTGCTGCGCCTTTCGACCGAGGGCATGGCGGAGTTGGCCGAGTCCGTCTGTATGGCGTTGGAGGGTTCACAGGAACGGTCGCCTGTCGAGGTCGGCGCGATACTGTCGGGCGCGCTTGTCGATGCGCCGCTGTTCTGCGATCTGCTGGGCAGTCACTACGTCCACTTCGAGCACGAGGTGGTCATCGACCAAGTCCGTGAGGCGCAGCGGGTCAACCAGGCGGCCGCGATGACCATCGTCGAGGCGATAGAGCGATCGGCGCCGGAGCTCGACCGTGAGGCAGCACTGGACGTCGTCATGTCGTCCTTCGCTCTCGCGGCCATGTTGTGGCAGTTCGCGCATCCCCCCAAGGGGCTCGAACACGACTTCAGCGAGGAGCCCGGCATTCCGGATGATTGGGATACCGATTTCGCCAGCACGCTCACGCGGTTACTGACCGCGACATGCATCGGGGCGACGAAAAGGGCCTAGGCGCGCGGGCTTGAGGCGTCGAGGCGCTTCTCGAACCAGTGGTGCGCGTACTTCTCGTGGTTGAACGCGGCGACCTCGTCATAACCCGCCGAGCGATACATCGCGATCGCCTCGGTCAGCGCCCGGTTGGTGTCCAAGCGAATCGTGTGTGCGCCGTGCGCGGTGGCCTGCCGCTCTAGTTCGGTGAGGATGCGTTTCCCGAGCCCCATGCCGCGGACGTTGGGGGAGATCCACACTCGTTTGATCTCGGCCGCTTCGATGATGCTGTCGGCATTCCTGAGCAGCTTCAGCCCGCCGCAGCCGACGGGCTCCTCGTGCAGGGTCGCGACGAGAAACAGCCCAGCGGGTGCGGAGAGTTCGGCATCGCCGGCGGGCAATGCCAGCGCGGGGTCGAACCCGTTTTCGAGCCGGGTGGCAATTTCTTCGAAGTAGGAGCGAATGCAGTACCGGGCCTCGGGGGAGCGGGTGTTCATGATGGCGATCTGAACCTGCGAGGCCACGAAGAGTTTTTCGACCTCGGCCATGGCGTCGGCGAGCCGACGGCGCTGATTCGCGCTCAGCGGTTCGAGGATCGATTGCGCCAGGTCGTCGGAGCGGCGGTCGAGCTCGGCCAGTTCGGCGCTGCCGGTACTGGTCAGCCGTGCGGTGCGCACTCGGGTATCGCCGTCGGCTGCGTTCACGTCGATCAGCCCGGCGCCTTCCAGTGCGCGGAGCAGCCTGCTGAGATAGCCCGAGTCCAGGCCCAGGCGGGCTCGCAATTCGCGGATGTCGCAGCCGTTCTCACCGATTTCCCACAGCACCCGGGACTGCCCGAGCGGGCGGTCCCGGGCGAGGTATTCGCTCTCCAGGACTCCTATCCGTTGCGTGACGGTCCTGTTGAAGCTGCGCAGGCCGTCAACCAGGGTATCGGTCATTTATCTGACTTTAGTCAGATAAAGCCGCGATGTCTCCGTTGTTTGATGCGTGGCGGCTATCCGCGTCGCCAGAACGTACCCTCAGGGGCGTGTCCGAGACCGTCTCCGATTGGGTGCCTACCGGCGCGGTGACCGTTCGGGCGCCCGGCAAGGTCAACCTGTACCTGGCCGTAGGTGACCTCCGTGAGGATGGCTATCACGAGCTGACCACCGTTTTTCACGCGGTGTCGTTGGCCGATGACGTCACCGTCCGGGACGCCGACGTGCTGTCCGTGGACGTCGTCGGGCAGGGCGAAGGCACGGTGCCCACCGATGAACGCAATCTCGCCTGGCAGGCGGCCGAGCTGTTCGCCGATCACGTGGGCCGCGCCCCCGACGTCTCGATCTTTATTAATAAGGACATCCCCGTCGCGGGCGGTATGGCCGGCGGCTCCGCCGATGCCGCCGCGGTCCTGGTCGCGATGAATGAGCTGTGGCGCGCCGGTGTTCCGCGCCGCGATCTGCACCACCTGGCCGCTCAGCTGGGCAGCGATGTGCCATTTGCGTTGCACGGTGGCACCGCGCTGGGCACCGGCCGGGGCGAGCAGCTGGCCACGGTATTGGCGCGCAACGTCTTTCACTGGGTGTTCGCCTTCGCCGACGGTGGTTTGGCCACGCCCCAGGTCTTCAAGGAGATCGACCGGCTGCGCGAGAACGGCGATCCGCCTCGGCTCGCCGAGGCAGATGAACTCTTGGGTGCGCTCGCCGCCGGCGATGCGCGCCGATTGGCACCGCTCTTGGGTAATGAGTTGCAGGCGGCGGCGGTGAGTCTGAACCCCGAACTGCGCCGGACGCTGCGGGCGGGGGAGTCCGCGGGTGCACTGGCCGGAATCGTCTCCGGATCGGGCCCTACCTGCGCGTTCTTGTGTACCTCGGCCGACGACGCAGTCCATGTCAGCGCGGAGCTGGCCGGCGCGGGCGTATGCCGCACGGTCCGGGTGGCCAGCGGTCCCGTCCATGGGGCGCAGGTCATTCAAGGCCGCAGCGACGGCTAGACACGCCGAGTGGGGCGACACGCCAAACATCAAGATCACACTGGGTTTGGTCGGCGATTAAGAAAAGCCTAAGATGCTAACGGATCATAAGAAGGCATCCGGACTGTCACCTGAACGATATGAATCCGCTGCTAACGGCCCTGCGCGCGCCTACCGCACGTCGTGGCACGGGTGGCGGAGCATCCGGTAAGGAAGCGTGACTCGCCCAGCAGGCCTAGGCCAGGAGGAAACTGTGAGCAGGTTTACCGACGAGCTGTACGCCAACGCGCTGTCCAGCGCCAAGGGCATGGTCACCGGCGAACCCGACACCCCAGTCCGGCACACCTGGAAACAGGTACACGAACGCGCCAAGCAGCTGGCCGGTGGTCTGGCCGCCGCGGGCCTCGGCCCCGACGACGCGATCGGCATGTTGGTCGGTATGCCCGTCGAGATCGCCCCGGCGATCCAGGCCGTGTGGATGCGTGGTGCCTCACTGACGATGCTGCACCAGCCGACCCCACGCACCGACCTCGCCGTGTGGGCCGAGGACACCCTGAAGGTCGTCGACATGATCGGCGCCAAGGCTGTGATCGTGTCTGCCCCGTTCGACGCGGCCGCTCCGGTACTGCAGGAGAAGGGCGTCATCGTCGTTCACATCAAGGACCTGTGGGACGCCGACCCGATCGAGCCCGTCGAGGCCGACGAGGACTCCGTCGCACTCATGCAGCTGACGTCCGGGTCGACAGGTTCCCCGAAGGCCGTCAAGATCACCCACCGCAACCTGTACGCCAATGCGCACGGCATGTACGTCGCCTCCAAGTACAAGCCCGACGTCGACGTGATGGTCAGTTGGCTGCCGCTGTTCCACGACATGGGCATGGTCGGCTTCCTGACGGTGCCGATGTTCTTCGGCGCCGAGCTGGTGAAGATCACTCCGATGGACTTCATGCGCGATGTCCTGTTGTGGGGCAGGCTGATCGACAAGTACAAGGGCACCATGACGGCCGCCCCGAACTTCGCCTACTCGCTGTTCGCCAAGCGTCTGCGCAACCAGGCCAAGCCGGGTGACTTCGATCTGTCGACGCTGCGGTTCGTGCTCTCCGGCGCCGAGCCGGTGGACCCGGCCGTGGTTCACGACCTGTGTGATGCCGGAAAGCCGTTCGGCTTCCAGCCTTCTGCGATGGTGCCCGCCTACGGTATGGCCGAAACCGCGCTGGCCGTGTCCTTCTCGGAGGTCGAGGCATCCGGGCTGGTTGTCGACGAGGTCGATGCCGACCTGTTGGCCGCCCTGCGTCGCGCGGTCCCCGCCACCCGCGGAAACCTGCGCCACCTGGCGACCCTGGGCCCGCTGCTGCCCGGCATCGAGGCGCGGGTCATCGACGAGGACCTGAATGTGCTGCCCCCGCGCGGCGTTGGCGTCATCGAGCTGCGGGGTGAGTCGGTGACCCCCGGCTATGTGACCATGGGTGGTTTCCTGGCCGCGCAGGACGAAAACGGTTGGTACAACACCGGTGACCTCGGCTACCTGACAGAGAAGGGTCACGTCGTCGTCTGCGGTCGCGTCAAGGACGTCATCATCATGGCGGGCCGCAACATCTACCCGACCGATATCGAGCGTGCCGCCGGACGTGTCGAAGGTGTGCGGCCGGGTTGCGCGGTTGCGGTGCGCCTGGAGGCCGGTGTCGACCCCAAGAACCAGCGTGAGACGTTCGCGGTTGTGGTGGAGTCCAACGCTTTCGAGAACCCGGACGAGGTGCGCCGCATCGAGCAGCACGTCGCGCACGAAGTTGTCGCCGAGGTCGATGTGCGGCCACGCAATGTGGTGGTGCTCGGACCGGGCAGCATCCCGAAGACCCCGTCGGGCAAGCTGCGTCGCTCGACCTCGGTGGCCCTCGTCATCTAGGTGCTGACCCTTCTGATCATCGGCGCAATCGCGCTGATCGTTTGGCGCGTCGGCGGCCCCGGCTGGAAGCGTCAGTCGGCGCAGCGTCGGCTTGCGCATGCCGCACAGGCGTGCGCTGCTGATCCCCGATTCCGTCTCGGACGAATTGTGACTGTGGTGGTGAGCTATCCTGACCGTGGGTTGATGGCCCGAATCATGTGGTCCGGCACCGAAATCCAGCAGGATGTCTGGTTCGACCAGTCGTGGCCGATCGACGGAGTTTGGGTGGTAGTAAGTGGCACCGAGGGCGATGGTCGGCCCGGGTTTGATCCGCACGTGTTTTATGTGACGGCTGTGCACGACACCATTGCGCTCTGAACGCGGGCAGTAATCTCCCACGCGGGTTCGGGCAGAGACTTTAATGTCGGGCGCCGAGGCGCTGCGCCAACACCCCGACGCCATCACCGCCGAGATACGTGAGCATCTTTGGTCTGCCGGCCAGCACCGACGCGAGTACGGCGGCCGTGCCTTCGACGACTGGCCCCGATGTTCCGTGGTTCCAGTCCGCGTCCGTCGCGCGCAACCGCAGACCCCGTGCGGTGAAATACGCGGGGACGAACGGATTCGGCAGCCCTACTTGGGTTTTGAGGACCTTGACGAGAATCTCGGCGGGTATCGACGACGTGTGGTCGAGCGCGAACAGGATGTCGAGTTCGTGGACCGCGTGATCACCCAGTAACAGACCGCGCGGGAACACCTTGCCGACTCCGCTGGGTTGAATGATGAACCTGCGATACTCACTCAGGAGTTCCTCGGGCGCCTGATCGGCGGCGAGTGTTTTTGCTGTACGGGTGTTCTCCCGATCGAAAGACCGCGCGCGGATCATGCCTGTCGCGATGTCCCGCACCGAGGCGCTTCTTCCGATCACCAGATGCGCCAGTACCTCGTGATTGGACCATTCGGAGCACAGGCTGGGCCGGGCCCAGTCTGTCGCCGTGAGATCGGCGACGGTGTCGAGGAATCTCAGATCGTGGGCGCGAAGGACGTCAGCGGCCGACATGCAGATGCTCCCGAAGAAACAGGGTTTGGTCGGCGAGGGCGCGTTCCGATACCGGCGCGTGATAGATATCGAAATGGTCAGAGTCATAGTGGAACTCGATACCGCGGGGCGCGCGACGGGCCACCTGCTCGGCATATCGGGGGTCCATCAGTCCCTCGCGGTCGCATACGCACACCATCAGCGGCGCGGCGATCTCTTGCGACCGTCGCAGCGCCGTGGTGAACACGAGCATCGATGCGTCGGCCGCCGCAATCCGGTTGTCGAACTCATGACCCGGCGGGCAGGTCGACTCCCAGCCCGCCAAGGCGCCGTATGCGCTCACCAACGCGAGACTCGCCGGCGGTCCGACGATCGGCACGTATCGCCGCGAGCGGCCGAATATCTTGCGTACCAGATCCTCGACGATCGTCGGTCCCAGTCGCAGCAGTGACCAGAAGTTGGATGTACGCGCTGCGCCCGGCCCGTGCACGATGGGGCATTGGATGACCGCGGCGGCCAGGTCGTCGCGTCCGGCGGCGACCAGTGTGACGTGCATGGCGCCGAGGCTGGTGCCCCACAGTGCGATGCGATCACGATCGATATCCAGGTGGGTCTGCAGGAATGCGATGGCCGACTCGACGTCGTGGCGCTGCCCGCGCATCGAGAACTGCTGGCGGGGAGACCCTTCTGAGGCGCCGGTGTACCGGTAATCGAATGCCAGTGTGGCGATGCCTGCTGCCGCGAAATGCTGCTCGTACTGCGGCAACATCATGTCGTGGGTGGCGCCCAGGCCGTGTACCAGCACGACTGCCGGATGCGGGCCGGGTCCCGCGGGGCGGGTGAGCCATCCCGCGCACCGGATCCCGCTTGAGGAGAACCCGAGGCGCTCTGTGGTTGATGTGGTCATCGCGAAGCCTTCCATAGGTACGATGTACGTGTATAGTGAGGTTGCAATACGTACGGTGTACTTGTCAAGGGGATTGATGAAAGCACGCTTTACTCGGGATGAAATAGCCATCGCCGCATTGGAACTCGTGGATACCCGTGGGCTTTCGGCGCTGAGCATGCGATCGTTGGCGACGGCGCTGGGTACCGGGCCGATGACGCTTTACAACTACGTCGAAGGCAAGGAAGGGCTAGAGGAGCTGGTGGTGGCTGCTGTCATGGCCACGGTGCCGGCCCGTAGGCCGTCCGCCGACTGGCGGGCCGATGTCGACCGAATCGCCCGCGATATCTGGACCGCGGTGCGCAAGCATCCGGCCGCGATCTCGCTGGTGCTCACCCGCCGCATGTCCGCGCCTGTGGGGTTCGCCGTGATCGACGCACTGATCGCGGCCCTTGCGCGAGGCGGGCTCGATGGTGAGAGTCGACTGGCCGCCTTTCGGGCGGTGCTGGGATTCGCCCTGGGTTCCGCGCAGGCCGGGTTGGGGGAGGATGCCAGCCGAGCCGCCACCTTAATCGGCGCAGTGGCCGACGATAACTATCCGAATGTGGCAGCCCTAGCAGGGGTGGCGCAAGAAATCGGCCCGGCAAGGGAATTCGACCTCGGAATCGCCATGCTGATCGATGGCATCACCTTGCGTGCCAAGCCGAAAGGAGGTTGCCGATGAAGCGCTCGGGTGCAATCCGGTATGCGACGGCCAATCGATTCGAGCCCCCGCAACCGGTCACCGACGACGGGCCGACCAGCGGAGCGATCTGCCCTCAGTCGCCGTCAAGGCTAGAAGGCGTTATGGGAGAGGCTAATCCGCGACTTCCGCAGAGCGAAGATTGCCTCGATCTTTCCGTCGTGACACCCGCATGCGATGGCGCGGGGCGCCCGGTGATGGTGTGGTTGCACGGCGGAGCCTTCGTCAGTGGGGGAGGCTTGCAGGCCTGGTATGACGGTGCCAAGCTCTGCCAGGAACAAGGTGTCGTAGTGGTGAGCGTCAACTATCGGTTAGGTGTGTTTGGGTTTCTGCATCTAGCCGGCGTTAGTCAGGGAAATCTGGGCCTCCTCGACCAGCTGGAGGCTCTGCGGTGGGTGCAGCGTCGTATCGCCGATTACGGTGGTGACCCTTCCAACGTCACGGTGTTCGGCCAGTCGGCGGGCGGCCTGTCGACTGCGCTCTTGTTGGGAATGGATGAGGCCCGTGGACTGTTTCACCGTGCCATCGTGCAGAGCGGTCCGCTGATGTCGACACTTCGGCCGCAGCAGGCTGACCAGTTCGGTCGAGAGCTGGCGAATGAGCTTGCGGCCGACCCACGCTGTGTCACACCCGATGAACTGCTTCGCGCTACCAGGGCGGCCGTAGCACACCGCGTCCGGTCACCATTGTTTATTCCGTTTGCGCCAGTACTCGGTGTGTACCCCGTTGTCGCCGAGCCGCTTTCAGCGGACGGTAACGGTCGTGACGTGATGTACGGATTTACGCGTGAGGAAGTGACCGCATTCGGGGTTCCACTTCCGGTCGCCCCTCTGCCATCGAGACTGATCTTCGGCAGGCACATGCGTCGATTTCGGGAGCGGCTGGCGGCCACCGGCTCCCGGGTGTTCTCGTATCAGATCGATTGGCGACCAATGGGTTCGCCTTTCGGTGCGACACATTGTATTGAATTGCCGTTGCTTCTCGGCGGCCGTGAGTCCTGGAGTTTGGCCCCGATGCTCGGCGATACCCCGTGGGACGAAGTGGAACGTTTCGGGCGTGCCGTGCGTGCGGCATGGGCGTCATTCGCGCGTGACGGAACCCCCGACATCGACGGATTGATCGGCCAGCCGATCACTATCAGAAGAGAGAAGTAATCACTCGAACGGCACAGGTGGCATCCGGACCACCTGGGCGGCATAGCTGAGCCCGGCACCGTAGCCGATGAGCAGTGCCAGGTCACCGGGCTTGGCCGCACCGGTGGACAGTAGCGTCTCCATGGCCAGCGGCACCGATGCCGCCGAGGTGTTGCCGGTGTGCTCAATGTCGTTGGCAATGACGGCATCCGGACGCAGATGCAGATTCTTGGCCAACAGTTCGTTGATGCGGGTGTTGGCCTGATGCGGCACGAAGACGTCGATCTGTTCGGGCCCCACCTTGGCGGCCTCCATGGCTCGCTGCCCAACCTTGCCCATTTCGAAAGCAGCCCAACGGAATACCGAAGTACCTTCGATGCGCAGGTAGGGTCGCGGGCCATCCGGGTCGGGTGCCGCCGCGAAGTCCATCCAGTCGATGTCCTGACGAATGGCGTTGGACTGACTGCCGTCGCTGCCCCACACGGTGGGGCCGATGCCTTGTTCGGCGGTCTCGCCGACGACCACCGCGCCGGCCCCGTCGCCGAAGATGAAGCAGTTGCCGCGGTCGGTCATATCCAATGCGGGGGAGAGCTTCTCCGAACCGATGACCAGCACCTTGCTGGCGCTGCCGCCGCGGATCATGTCGCCCGCCACGCCCACCGCGTATCCGAACCCGGCGCAGCCGGCCGACAGATCGAAGGCAGGGACACCCTGGGCGCCCAGTGCGGTGGCCACGGCCGGGGCGGATGCAGGCGTCTGCAAGTAGTGAGTGCTGGTGCCGACGATCACCGCGTCGATCTCGGCACCGGTGAGCAGGGCATTGGCGATGGCCTTACGCCCCGCCTCGATGGCCAGGGTCTGAGCGGACTCATCGTCGGCGGCAAACCGACGGCTCTTGATGCCGGTGCGGGTGTAGATCCACTCATCGGAGGACTCGATGTGCTCGCAGATCTCTTCATTGGTGACGACGCGTTCGGGGCGGTACGCGCCCAGGCTGAGGAGGCCGATCTTGTTGGGGCCGGTGATCTCCGCGATATCGGTCATGAGGAGACCATAGCGGGCACATCCGGGCGTCTAACCCCAGGCATGTACCTGGTTCTGTGCTGCCTCCAGACCGAGGCGGATCAGTAGCTCCGTCGCGTCGACGCCCTGCTCACACAGCAGGGGAACCTGCTCGGTCTCCGTCTTGGCGAAGTTCTCCAAGACGAAAGCCGCCGGGTCCTTGCGTCCGGGTGGACGTCCGACGCCCAGCCGAACCCGCAGATAGTCCTTGGTGCCCAGCGACTGCGATATCGAGCGCAGGCCATTGTGGCCGCCCTCGCCGCCGCCGAGCTTGAGTCGCACGGTGCCGAAATCCAGATCCAGCTCGTCGTGCATGACGATGACGTTCCCGGCGGGAACCGAAAAGAACTTGGCCAGCGCGGCCACCTGAGGACCCGAGGTGTTCATGAACGTGCGGGGCTTGGCCAGGTTCACGGCCCGGCCGCCGAGGCGAATCGTCGTCGCCTCGGCGCCGGACTTCTTGTGCGGCTTGAAGGTTGCGCCATCCTTGGCCGCCAACAGGTCGGCGACCATGAATCCGAGGTTGTGTCGTGTCTTGGCGTAGGTCGGCCCGGGGTTGCCCAGGCCGACCACCAGCACGGCGTCTTCGGATAAATCGGGCACGGATTACTCCGCCTACTCTTCGGTGGAGCCTTCGGCGTCCTCGGCGACGGGCGCCTCGGCACCTTCACTGCCACCACCCTCGGCGTCCATCTCACTGGCGGTCGGCGCGGCGACGACGTTGACGACAAGGGTCTCGGGATCGGAGATCAGGGTGGAGCCCGTGGGCAGTTCGATCGCGCCGGCGGCGATCTGGGTGCCGGCGGGCAGGCCCTCGACCGAGACGGTGAGGAACTCGGGGATCGACATTGCCTCGGCCTCGATCTCCAGGGTGTTGGCGTCCTGAGCCACCAGGGTGCCGCTCTCGGCATCGCCCTCGACGTGGACGTTCACCTCGACAACGACCTTCTCGCCCTTACGCACGACCAGCAGGTCGGCGTGCACCAGGTTGCGGCGGATGGGGTGAATCTCGATGGTCTTGGTGAGGGCCAGCTGCTCGCGGCCTTCGATATCCAGCGTGAGGATGGCGTTGGTGCCGGTGTGGCGCAGCACGGCCGCGAAATCGCGGGCCGGCAGGTTCAGGTGCTCGGGGGCGGTGCCGTGGCCGTACAGCACGGCGGGAACCTGGCCGTCGCGGCGGGCGCGGCGTGAGGCGCCCTTACCGGTGTCCTTGCGGACGGTGACGGTGAGGTTATTGCTGGTGGGGGTGTTCTTCTTGGACATCTGGTCAACTCCTTGCGTTTCGTGAGACACGGCACAGGGAGGACAACACGATGAAGTCCATGATCCCGTCGATAACGGTGGGAAGACCCACCCTCGCCGTGACAGCCTGCTCAGAGTAGCCGAGGCGGGACCGGAAAGACCAATCAGCGCAGGTGTCAGAGAGGGAACGACACCCCGGTGAGCTGCTCGGACAGGTCCCACAGTCCCTTGGCGCTCTCGGTGTTCTGCGCCCTGCTGCTGCGTCCTACGCGCTTGGGGTACCCCTTGGCCTCGAACGGCCCGTCCGGTCCGATGTACGTGTCACCCGGCAGGTCCTGGGATGCGGCGTACAGCGTGGGAAGGGCACCGTGTTGGGCGTCCTGCGCGAAGAGGTTCCCCGTCTTCAGCGCGATCTCGAAGATCGGGTTCCCGCTGTGTGACTGCAGCTCGGTGGCCGCCACACCCGGATGGACGGTCAGCGCGCGCACCGACGACCCGGCGGCGCTCAGACGCCGCTGCAATTCCTTGGTGAACAGCAGATTGGCCAGCTTCGAGGCCCCGTAGGCCCCCGCGCGGGTGTAACCGCGGCGCTCGTAGTTGAGATCGCCCAGATTGATCTTCCCGGCCCGGTGCGCGACGGAAGACACCGCGATCACCCGGTCGGTGAGCTTGGGCAGCAGCAGATTGGTGAGCGCGAATGCGCCGAGATGGTTTGTGCCGATTTGGCTTTCGAAGCCGTCGACCGTCTTGGCCTGCGGCACCATCATGATGCCGGCGTTGTTGACCAGGATGTCGACGCTCTCGACGGTGTCGGCGAACGCACGCACCGAAGCCAGGTTGGCCACATCGACCTGTCGCACCTCAGTGCTTCCTTTGATCGAAGCCTTGGCGGCGTTTCCCTTTTCGGTGTTGCGCACCGCCATGATGACGTGCGCGCCCACACGGGCCAGTTCGCGCGCGGTCTCCAGGCCCAGCCCGCTATTCGCTCCGGTGATGACGACGGTGCGGCCCTCGAACGACGGCAGCTCGGCGGCGGTCCATTGGGTAGTCGACTTGGTCACGGGAGCTGACCCTAACGGTCCTGGCCGACAGCGTCGAGGGTGTCCTTACCGCTTCGTGATTTTCAGGCCACCGGTGAGGGCGGCGACGTCCGGGGACAGCGCGGTGGACTGGGATTCGGTGGTCGTCACCGTGAGCTGAACCAGGTAGTGCAGCAATCCGTCGGGCACGATGACATCCCGATTCCACGCGTGCACTCGCACGTTCTGGTTGTCGTAGGTGCCCTCGATGGCGGCCGACGGGTATCCCTGGAAGTCGTCGAGAGACGAGGCGATCTTCTGAAAGTTCTGGGTGTTCTGCGCGTCGGCGAATCCGTGCTCGGTGATCGCCTTGCGGGCATCCAGAGGGCCGTCGAGCTTGATGAGATACACCACCGCGCTCGGTGTTCGGCCCTGATCGGCGCCACTGGGCTTATCGGTGATCAGGTAGGCGGGATCGAGTGAGCCCAGGTTCTCCCAACCCTCGGGCAGCGGCAGCTCGACCCGGACGTTAGCCGGGCTCTCCGGTGACACCGGGGTGACCTTGACACCGATGCTTTGCAGGTATTGGTTCATCGATGTCGGCGTGACGGTGGCCGGTGCGGTGGTCGATTCCGCGGAGGAGCTGCTCGGTGCGGTGGTCGATTCCGGGGCCGAGCTGCTCGAGGAAATGGTGGGCTGCCCGGGCTTTTGGGTGCCGCATCCGATCGTCGCGAGTGCCACCACGCATGCGACCGCTAGCGCGGCCTTACGCATTCTTGCCGAAAAGTACTGTCACCGAATCGTTCTCGAAGACCTCATGGACGGTGGTGGCGCTCAGTAGCACGGTGCGACCCTCTGTTGGGTGGATTGGTGGTGGCCCCTTGGGTGCTGTGCTCACGGGACCGACCCTATGGGTTGTTACGCCCGTTCGCCAGATTGGGTGAACGGCCCGGCGGCTCTGGCGGGCAATTGGCGCAATGGTTTTCGCTGTTGAAAAGCACACAGATTTTCATGTCCACATCCATGGAAAGCGCTGTACCTTTACTGAATGCTACTTGTGAAATCTTCAAGAACACGATCGGTCGCGCATCGTTTCTTGCCAGTGCTTGGTCTCGTCGTTTTCGGTGCTGTCGGACTGGGTTCCGCGGAAGTAACCGCCCTGGCGGATCCGCTCGCCCCCGCTGCCGTGATTTCTGCTGCGCCCCTCAACCCGGGCGATCCCGGTGGCGGTAACGGTCCCGACGCCGATGTGTCGGGCCCTGACGACACCGACAGCAACAACATCGCTCCGCCGGCACCTGCCAGCGGTACCGGCGCCGGATGCGAGAACGCGGGTGCGGTGTGCGGAGGAGACGAGAGTGGAACCGTTCTGACGTCGGACAACGACGAGGTCTAGTTCCGATCGGTTCGGTGCGGGGCTTAGGCGTTCCCGTCGAAAAGCCCTGTCACCGAACCGTTCTCGAAGACCTCGCGGATGGTGCTGGCCAGCAGCGGCGCGATCGACAGTACGGTCAGCTGCGGGAACCGCTTCTCCTCGCCGATGGGCAAGGTGTTGGTGACCAACACTTCCCGGGCGCCGCAGTTGGCCAGACGCTCGGCGGCGGGGTCGGACAGCACGCCGTGGGTGGCGGCGATCACGACGTCCTTGGCGCCTGCCTCGTGCAGGAGCCCAACCGCACCGGCGATCGTGCCACCGGTATCGATCATGTCGTCGGTGATGACGCAGGTCTTGCCGGTCACGTCACCGACGACGCGATTGGCCTTGACCTGGTTGGGTACTCGCGGATCACGGGTCTTGTGGATGAAGGCCAGCGGCACGCCACCTAGGGAGTCGGCCCATTTCTCGGCGACGCGCACGCGACCGGAATCCGGTGACACGACGACCACATCTTCGCCATTGCTCACATAGTGCTCGGCGATGTAGCCGCAGAGCAGCGACTGGGCACGCATGTGGTCCACCGGCCCGTCGAAGAAGCCCTGGATCTGGTCGGTGTGCAGGTCGACGGTGACGATGCGATCCGCGCCGGCGGTCTTGTACAGGTCGGCCACCAGGCGGGCCGAGATGGGCTCGCGGCCGCGGTGCTTCTTGTCCTGGCGGGCATAGGGGTAGAACGGCAGGATCGCGGTGATGCGCTTGGCGCTGCCCCGCTTGAGGGCGTCGATCATGATCAGCTGTTCCATTAGCCAGGTGTTCAGCGGCGCGGGATGCGACTGCAGAACGAACGCGTCGCAGCCGCGTACCGACTCCTCGAACCGCACGAAGATCTCGCCATTGGCGAAATCGCGGGCGGTCTGCGCGGTCACCTGGACGTCGAGCTCCTTGGCGACCTGTTCGGCCAGCTCGGGGTGCGCACGACCCGAGAACAGCATCAGATTCTTGCGGTTGTCCGTCCAGTCGGTGCTCACGGCGCAGCTAGTCCTCTTGGGTTTAGTTCGGGTCTTGGGCTACTGACGGGTACCGCCCCGTCGGGGTAATCGTACGGACCTTTCCCGGATGACTGGGAGGGGGTTGCCGGAATTTGAACGCGAGATGTCCAACCCGGGTTCTCGGTGGTCAGGAATCCGGTCAGGAACCTCTGGATGCTTCCTCGGCAGCCCTGGCCGCGTCCGAGCCCGGACGCTTCTGTGCCACCCAGCCTTCGATGTTGCGCTGCGGGCCGGCCGACACCGCCAGCGCACCCGGCGGCACGTCTTCGCGGATGACGGTCCCGGCGCCGGTGTACGCACCGTCGCCCACGGTCACCGGGGCCACGAACATGGTGTCCGAGCCGGTCTTCACATGCGAGCCAATTACGGTGCGCCGCTTGGTCTCTCCGTCGTAGTTGACGAACACGCTGGACGCGCCGATGTTGCTGTGCTCGCCGATATCGGCGTCGCCCACGTAGGTCAGATGCGGCACCTTGGTGCCCCGGCCCACGGTGGAGTTCTTGACCTCCACGAACGCGCCGAGTTTGGCGCTCTCGCCCGTGACCGTGCCCGGTCGCAGGTAGGTGAACGGCCCGATGACCGATCGCGCGCCGATGGTGGAGCCCTGACCGTGTGTGCGGATGACCGTGGCCGAGTCGCCGACGGTGACGTCGATGAGGGTGGTGTCCGGTCCGATATGGCAATGACCGCCGATGACGGTCGACGAGTGCAGCTGGGTGCCGGGAGCGATGGTGGCGTCCTGCCCGATCCGGACTTCGACGTCGATCCAGGTGCTCGACGGGTCGACGATGGTGACCCCATTGCGCTGATGATGGCGGATGATCCGGCGGTTCAGTTCGGCACCGAGCTCGGAGAGCTGCACCCGGTCGTTGACCCCGGCCACCAGTGCGCTGTCGTCAACATGGTTGGCGTGCACCACTTTTCCGCTCTCGCGAATGATCGAGACGGCATCGGTGAGGTACAGCTCGTGCTGCGCGTTATCGGAGCGCAACCGCGACAGCGCCGCGTGCAGGGCCTCGACGTCGAAGGCGTACACCCCGGCGTTGACCTCGCCGATGGCGCGCTGACTCTCGGTGGCGTCGGTCTGCTCGACGATTGCGATGACCTCGCGGTCCTGGGTGCGCAGGATGCGTCCATAACCGGTGGGATCTGCCAGCGTGGTGGTCAACAGGGTGGCGGCGGCGGGCTCGCTCGTGTGCCGGCCGATCAGCCCCGCCAGGGTGTCGCCGTCCAGCAGGGGGATGTCGCCCGAGGTGACGACGACCGTGCCCGAGAAGTCCGGCGGCAGCGCCTGTAGACCGCACGCCACCGCGTGTCCGGTACCGAGCTGCTGTTCCTGGACGGCGATCTCGATCTTCCTGCCGAGCGACTCGGCGAGGATGTCGACGGCGGTGGCGATGCGTTCGCGGTCATGCCCCAGCACGATCACCAGATGTTCGGGATTTACGCTGGCTGCCGCATACACGGAGTGCGCCAGCATGGAGCGGCCACCGAGGGTATGCAGCACCTTGGGGATATCCGAACACATGCGGGTACCGGCGCCCGCGGCCAGCACGATTACTGCGGTCCCAGCGGAATTGCCTGGCATTTCCTACTCCCTACTGCTCCGTCGCCAGGACTCGAACCTGAACTATCTGAACCAAAATCAGAGGTGCTGCCGATTACACCACGACGGACTGTTACAGAATGAAGACTGTAGTCGACCACCTAGCTCGGCCACGCGGCCTGCCGAGGGGTCGAGAAAGAGTGATGGCACATGGCGGTACCTAGTAGGCCGGACGGCCCCGGACGCACCCCTCGCGTCCGGATGGCCGGCACTGAGCGCCGCCGTCAGCTGATCGATGTGGCGCGGTCGTTGTTCGCCGAGCGCGGATACGAGGCCACCTCGATCGAGGAGATCGCGCAACGCGCTGGGGTGTCCAAGCCTGTCGTGTACGAGCATTTCGGCGGCAAGGAGGGGCTGTACGCCGTCGTGGTGGATCGTGAGATGTCCGTGCTGCTGGACGGCATCACCTCGTCGTTGACGAGTTATCGCTCGCGGGTCCGGCTCGAGCAGGTGGCGCTTGCCCTGCTGAGCTACATCGAGGACCGCACCGACGGCTTCCGGATCCTGATCCGGGATTCACCCCCCGGTGTCAGCTCGGGGACGTACTCCAGTCTGCTCAACGACGCGGTCAGTCAGGTGTCGAGCATCTTGGCGGGTGACTTCCAGCGCCGTGGTCTGGACGCCGAGATGGCGCCGCTGTACGCGCAGGCGTTGGTGGGACAGGTGTCGATGACGGCGCAATGGTGGCTTGATGCCCGGGAGCCCAAGAAGGAAGTGGTGGCGGCTCATATCGTCAACCTGTGCTGGCACGGTTTGAAGCATCTGGAAGCCGATCCGCAGCTGCACGAGGAGTGACCCGTCGCGCAGGAACATCTGCGCACTCCGGACCGTTCGACATAACGGATGGTTCGTACAGGTGGTGGTCGGTCATGACGGGGTCGCGTTGGGTTGTGGGTATGGCGGCCGCGTTCGCGTTGGGTGTGATCGGCGCGCCCAATGCGGCGGCCGATAATTGCAGCGGTCCGCTCACCGCGCGGGTGTGCGTGAAGCCCGGCAACGCGGAACTGCATTCCACACCGAATCGGCAGGTCATCCCCGAGGTTCCGCAGGCATCGCCATGGTTGGTCGTGGGCGGTACTGGGTCCGGTGTGTGGATCCCTTGACGGGGCCGGCAGTCGAGGTGAACCCACGCGTGACATGCCTCGATCACCTAGAATTTAAGTTGTCGGGGTTGATCAGTAGGTGAGGTGTTTGTCATGACGACATCAGTAGTTGTGCGATGGGCTGTGGTCGGCGCCGCAGCGGCCGCGCTGGGCGCATTGCCTGTGTCGCTGGCCCCGGTCGCCGCGGCAGACCCGCAATGTGCCGACCCGGCCATGTGTCAGTCCGCGCCGGCCAACCCAGAGGATTGCAACGGCGGTCCCGACGACATGGTGTGCACCCGTGCGGGGGATGCGGAACTGCATTCGTCGCCGAACCCGGCCGACATTCCGGAGGTTCCGCAGGCCGAGCAGCCACCCTGGATGGTTTTCGGTAATCCCGGTATGGGTCACTAGCCGGTAGACGCCGGAGCAGCGTTACCTCGATAGTTGCTTTCAGTTCCTAATGAGTCTAATTTTGATTCGTTAGGGAATCTAAGCAGTTAAGGGGTGTTGTTCCATGCCTGGCCTTCGGTATGCCATGGCGGTGGCGGCGACGGGTTTGTTTGTCGTCGTTCCTGTCGACGTCGATTCGACGTATGCCGCGGGCCCGGCCCGGGGAGGGCACGGGAACTGCATGCAGCCGCGAACCGGTTCCGAGATTTGTGTGACCTCGGGCGACGCCGAGCTGCGGTCCTGGCCGGACCCGGCCGACTTGCCGAAACCGCCGGATGTGCCGGTGCGTCCCGACAATCTGTGAGCCGGTTGGGCAGGCGGACGCACCGTGATCTGGCTAGCCGAAAAGCTGCGAATCAACCATGTGACGTGCGAAAAGCGCCTAAAATCAGACGTTGGGGTTGATGGATAGGCGAGGTGTCTGTCATGGCGTCAACAGCGTTCCGATGCGTGGTTACCGCCGCGTCGGCGGTCGCTCTGGTCATCGTGCCGGTGGCACCGGTCGCGGGTGCGGAGCAGCCGTGCGCGGATCCGGCCATGTGTCAGGCACCGCTGCCGCCGACTCCGGTACATGAGGACGTCGAGCTGCACTCAAGTCCGGATCCGTATGTCATGCCGCAGGTTCCGCAAAGCAGCATGCCGCCGTGGCAGGCGATCAACGCTCCCGGCGAGGCGCGTAATCGCCCCTGACAGGTGACATCGCTTTCCTGGCAAGGGTTTTTCTCGGCAGGAATCAAACTGGTAGCAGACTCACAGCTGCCGTTCACTTTTCTGGGTCGGAACACGCCTATGTTCGGCGTGGAGACCGCCCAGCTGTCAGGAGCTCAGCATGCGACTGTTGTGGATTCGTGCCGGCCTGGCAGTGCTCTCACTGTCGCTCTTCGTTGGGGTTCCGCTGGCCGCGGGAACGGTGCGCGCGGACCCGTGCCCGGCCGGGGCGCCGCGTTGCGCGTTGCCGCCCAATCAGCCACGGCCCGTGGGCGACCATGAGAAATGCACCGGCGCCTCTGCCGATCTCAGGGTTCCCGAGACCTTCGAGCAATGCTCCGAGACGGGGGACGCGGAGCTGCGGTCGGCTCCCAATGTGAGGGACTTGCCGACGCCGCCCCAGTCGACCCAGGCCGTGATGGTGCCGGGCAATGGTTCCTCTCCGCAAGCACACGGCTGAACGCTGCTGTGAATTCGCTGCGAAGTAGTGCCTGGCTAATCAAATAGGCCTATCGTTTGCTCATGATGTTTGTGCTGGTGAGACGTGCGGCGCTGCTGGTTGCTGCTGCGGTCACCGTCGGTGTGCCGCTTGCTCTCGACATATCTCACGCCGACCCGCCCTGCGCCCCAGGAGCTTCGCACTGTGCGTTGCCTACCGCGGTCGTTCCGCCGGCGGGTGCGCACGAGAAGTGCGGCGCACCCAAGCCGGGTGAGCAGGTGTGCACCGAGCCGGGCGATGCCGAGCTGCATTCCTCGCCCACGGCCAAGATTCCCTCACCGCCGTTGACGGTTGCGCCGACCAAGAGCGGCGCCGCGCTCTAGCGCGCGCCGCGGTCCCGCGACAACAGATCGGCGATCGTTTCGCGACGCACTAGTTCGCGTACGTGTCCGTCGCGGACCGCGAGCACGGGCGGACGTCCCACCATGTTGTAGGACGAGGCCATGCTGTGGTTGTACGCGCCGGTGCACGCGACGGCCAACACATCGCCGGGACGAACATCGGACGGCAGGCTGACATCGCGGGCGATCTCGTCACCGGATTCGCAGTGCCGCCCGGCCACCGTCACCAGCTGCGGGGGAGCAGAGGGATGCCGGTTTGCCAGCGCGACACTGTATTTCGCGTCGTACAGGGACACGCGGGGGTTATCGCTCATACCGCCGTCGACGGCCACGAAGGTGCGCCCACCGGGCTGGGTCTTGACCGACACCACCCGATACAGCGTCACGCCCGCGCGTGCGGAGATGGCGCGGCCGGGCTCGACGACGACGCGCGGGCGCGGGAAGCGCTCGGCCGCGCAGGCGGCATCGAGGGCGTCGTCAATGAAGTCGCGCAGCTCGGCGAGGTCGAGTTCGGGGTCGCCCGAACGGTAGGGAACGCCGTGGCCGCCACCGATGTTGAGTTCACCCAGGATCACGCCGTGTTCGGCACGGATGTCGGCCATCGCCGCGATCATGCGGCGGATGGTCTCGGCGTACAGCGCGCAGTCGGTGACCTGTGAGCCGATGTGGCAGTGCAAGCCCACGAGGTCCAGCAGGGGTTGGTCCAGAACGCGGCGGGCGGCCTCGATCGCGTGTCCACCATGGAGCGGGAACCCGAATTTCTGGTCGGTGATGCCCGTGGTGACGGCGGCATGCCCGTGGATATCGATATCGGGGGTAACCCGTACCAGCACACGCTGGCGCTTCTTGAGCCGAGTCGCCAGGAACATGATCTCGGTGTAGGAGTCCACCACGATCCGGCCCACGCCGACCGCGGCGGCATCACTGAGCTCGTCGGGGGTCTTGGCGTTGCCGTGCATGATGATTCGTTCCGGGTCGAAACCTCCCGCGAGTGCGGTCGCCAACTCACCGGAGGAGCAGACGTCCAGTGAGAGCCCCTCTTGAGCCACCCAGCGCGCGACATCGGCCGTCAGAAGTGCCTTGCTGGCATAGGCGACCTCGATCTCGCGCAGGGTGCTGCGATAGCGGCGGGCGCGGTAGCGGAAGTCCTCCTCGTCAAGCACGTACGCGGGGGTACGGAACTGGTCGGCGATTTCCGAGAGCGCCGTCTCTCCGACGCACATCCGGCCCTGCTCATCCAGATGTGTGGTGACCGGCCACACCGTCGGGTCGACGCGTGGCCGAGCCACATTGTGTAAGGACGGCAGGAGGTCCAGAAGTGTCATGTATTCACCGTGCGCCCGTGGCGAGCGCATGTGGAGTTTCTTGACGTGGCCTTGACGGCGATGGGCCCGATTTTGGCGAGATCTGGGCGCCGTAGAATAGGGCCACCATGACTGCGACTACCCCGCCTCTCGCCGGGGTGATCCGGACAGCCTTGCGGGACCCTGCATTCGATGTTCTCGCTCCGGCCATTGCCGCCAAGACCGGCCTCGATCTGACCGGTCCGACGTGTGCACGCGCATTTGTCGTGACGGGTATGGCCGATGCGAGCGATCCACCCGTCCTGGTTGTGACGGCCACCACCCGAGAGGCGCAAGACCTCGCCGCCGAGCTGCGCGACGTGTACGGCGACGCGGTGACGCTGTTGCCGTCCTGGGAGACGCTCCCGCACGAGCGGTTGTCACCCGGTGTCGACACCGTGGGTGCCCGGTTGCAGGTGCTGCACCGGCTGGCCCATCCGGAGGATTCCCGGATGGGGGTGCCGCTGCGAGTGGTGGTGACCACGGTGCGCTCGCTGCTGCAGCCGATGTCCCCCGAGCTGTTCGATCTGGAGCCGGTGGAGCTCACCGTCGGTGCCGAGTCGGAATTCGATGGGTTGATCGCCCGTCTGGTCGAGCTCGCATACACCCGAGTGGACATGGTGGCCGGCCGCGGGGAGTTCGCGGTGCGCGGCGGCATCCTGGATGTTTTCAGTCCCACCGCCGACCATCCGGTGCGGGTCGAGTTCTGGGGTGACGAGGTCAGCGAGATGCGCTACTTCTCCGTCGCCGACCAGCGATCGATCCCCGAGTTGGAGGTCACGTCCGTACTCGCCATGCCCTGTCGCGAGCTGCTTCTCACCGAGCAGGTGCGCACCCGCGCCGCCGAACTCGCCGCTGTGGCGGGAGTCTCCGGTAGCACGCCAGAAGAGCACCGCCTCGGCGCCGGGGTAGGGGAGATGCTCGCCAAGCTGGCGGACGGTATCTGCGTCGACGGTATGGAATCGCTATTGCCCGTGCTGCATTCGGGCGAGCTGACCATGTTGGTCGACCATCTGCCCGACAACGCACCCGTCTTGGTCTGCGATCCGGAGAAGGTGCGGAGGCGGTCGGCCGATCTGGAGCGCACCGGCCGGGAATTCCTGGAGGCGTCTTGGTCTGTCGCCGCCATCGGAGCCGATGCACCGATCGATATTGCCGCACTGGCAGATTCGGGGTTCCGTGAACTCGATGACGTCAAGCATGCGGCGGGCGAGGCCGGGTATCCATGGTGGTCGCTGAGCCCGCTGGGCATGGACAACGATCAAACTGTCGCGCTGGCGGTGCGACCGTCGCCGTCCTCGCGCGGTCACAAAGAGGGTGCGGCGGAGATCTTCGCGATGTTGCGTGCTCACGTGATGACCGGTGGGCGGGCGGCCGTTGTGGCCGCCGGAGCCGGCACCACACATCGGATTATCGAGCAGCTGGCCGAAACGGAAACCCCTGCAACGCTGTTAGAGCCGGGCGCAGAGCCTGCCGAGGGCGTCGTCGGGGTGCTGCGTGGTCATCTCACCGATGGCGTGATACTCCCGGGTGCCAATATCGTCATCGTCACCGAGACGGATCTCACCGGTAGCCGGGTTGCGGCCACCGACGGCAAGCGGCTACCGGCCAAGCGCCGCAATCAGGTTGACCCGCTGGCACTCTCCGCCGGTGACCTCGTTGTGCACGATCAGCACGGCATCGGGCGGTTCGTGGAGATGGTGGAACGCACCGTCGGTGGAGCCCGTCGGGAATACCTGGTGCTGGAGTACGCGTCGAGTAAGCGTGGCGCCGCGGCCGGCGGCCAGAGCGATCGCCTGTACGTGCCGATGGACTCCCTGGATCAACTGTCCCGGTACGTGGGTGGCGAGTCGCCTGGTCTCAGTCGCCTCGGCGGCAGTGACTGGACCAACACGAAGACCAAGGCACGTAAGGCTGTTCGCGAGATCGCGGGCGAACTTGTCGCGCTGTACGCGGCGCGCCAGGCGGCGCCCGGACACGCCTTCGCTCCGGACACCCCGTGGCAGCGCGAGATGGAAGACGCCTTCGGCTTCGTGGAGACCGTCGACCAGCTGACCGCCATCACCGAAGTGAAATCGGATATGGAGAAGCCGGTTCCGATGGACCGGGTGGTGTGCGGCGACGTCGGCTACGGCAAAACCGAAATCGCGGTGCGCGCGGCATTCAAGGCCGTCCAGGACGGTAAGCAGGTCGCGGTGCTGGTACCCACCACGCTGCTGGCGGATCAGCATCTGCAGACATTCACCAATCGCACCGCCGGCTTCCCGGTGAAGGTGGCGGGTCTGTCGCGTTTCACCGATCCGGTCACCTCGAAACTGGTTATCGAGGGAATGGCCGATGGCTCAGTCGATATCGTCATCGGCACGCACCGGCTGCTGCAGACCGCGGTGCGATGGAAAGACCTTGGGCTGGTGATCGTCGACGAAGAACAGCGGTTCGGTGTGGAGCACAAGGAGCACATCAAGGCGCTGCGTACCCATGTGGACGTTCTCACCATGAGCGCCACCCCGATTCCGCGCACCTTGGAGATGAGCCTGGCCGGCATCCGGGAGATGTCGACCATCCTGACCCCGCCCGAGGAGCGTTATCCGGTGCTCACCTATGTGGGCCCGCATGACGACAAGCAGGTGGCGGCGGCGCTGCGCCGCGAGCTGTTGCGCGACGGCCAGGCGTTCTACGTGCACAACCGGGTGAGCACCATCGACAAGGCCGCCGCGCGAATACGCGATCTCGTCCCCGAGGCCAGAGTCGTTGTTGCGCACGGCCAAATGCCTGAGGAATTGCTTGAGCGCACCGTCGAGGGGTTCTGGAACCGCGAATACGACATCCTGGTGTGCACCACCATCATCGAGACCGGTTTGGACATCTCCAACGCCAACACCCTGATCGTGGAGCGCGCCGACATCTTCGGTCTGTCGCAGCTGCACCAGCTGCGCGGTCGTGTCGGCCGCAGCCGCGAACGCGGATACGCCTACTTCCTGTACTCACCCGAGGTGCCGCTCACCGAGACCGCCTACGACAGGCTCTCGACGATCGCGCAGAACAACGATCTGGGCGCAGGCATGGCCGTGGCCATGAAGGACTTGGAAATCCGTGGCGCGGGCAACGTGCTTGGGGTGGAGCAATCCGGGCATGTCGCCGGGGTGGGTTTTGATCTTTACGTGCGGCTTGTCGGCGAGGCTGTCGAGGCGTATCGCGCTGCGGCGGATGGGAAGACTGTGCTGACCGCCGAGGAGCCGAAGGAGGTGCGCATCGACCTCCCGGTCGACGCGCATCTGCCCACCGACTACATCGGTAGCGATCGGCTGCGGCTCGAGGCGTACCGCCGGCTCGCGGCTGCCGGGGATACCGCACAGATCAATGCGGCCGTGGAAGAGCTCACCGACCGCTACGGGCCGCTGCCGCTTCCGGTGCAGCGACTGGTGGCCGTCGCTTCGTTGCGATTGCTGTGTCGCGAGATGGAGATCACCGACCTTTCGGTGGTCGGTACCAACATTCGGATACAGCCGTTGCCACTCCTGGACTCGGCGCAGTTGAGGCTGAAACGTTTACATCCGGCCGCGCAGTATCGTGCGACGACTTCGGTTGTGCAGGTTCCCATTCCGCGTTCCGGCGACGGCGGTGTGGGTTCGGACCGGATCCGCGACCTGGAACTTGTCCACATGATCGCCGATCTGCTGATTGCGTTGTCGGGGCGCCCCGCGGGCAGTGTTGATATAACTCCAATGGAGGTGAGCAAATGACCGTCATATTCGTCGACCCGCGCCATCCGTCCATGGTTCCGGTGGAGGCAGTTGGTTTGCTCGCCGGCGATCTGCAATACACCGAGGAACTTCCGGTCCGGCTGGCGTGGACGCTGTCGACCGCACGTCCGGTGTACATCGGCGAGGATGCCCCGGCGCTGTTGTCCTCGGACCGCAATCACCCGGAGGTGCGGGCGCGCATCCAGGCAGGCGCCAGGATCATCGCTCCGCCCGAGCGGCAGGGTGAGAAGCTCATCGATGCGGTGGCCGTGATGGATCGGCTGCGGACAAACGGTCCGTGGGAGAGCACGCAGACCCACGATTCGTTGCGGCGGTATCTGCTCGAGGAGACCTACGAGCTGTTCGATGCCGTGCGCACCGGCGATGCCGACGAGCTTCGTGGCGAGCTGGGCGATGTGTTGCTACAGGTGCTCTTCCATGCCCGCATCGCCGAGGATGCGCCCGAGCATCCGTTCAACATCGACGATGTCGCCGAGACGCTGTTGAACAAGCTGGGCAATCGCATTCCGGTAATACTTGGCGCCGGTGGTGATCCCGCTTCGATCTCGCTGGAAGAGCAACTGGCGCAATGGGAAGAGCGTAAGGCGCAGGAGAAAGACCGCGACTCCTGCCTGGACGGTGTGTCCAGTAGTCAGCCCGCGCTCGCGCTCACCCAAAAGGTGCTCGGTCGGGTGACGGCCGCGGGCTTGCCTACGGAGTTGATCCCGGCACAGCTGCTGTCGGTGCGCATCGACCTCGATGGCGACGCCGAAAACCAGCTGCGTGCTGACACTTTGGAATTTATGGACACCGTGCGGCGCGCCGAGAAAGGCATCTTGGTGGGCCGCCGCGGCGATGATGTTGCGGCCGAGCTGGACGTCAGCGACTTGCGTGAGGTGAGCGCCGAGGAATGGCGTGCGCACTGGCGGCAGGCGCCGGTTGAACCCGTCGAGGCCAAGGATGTGGAGCTCACTGCCGAAGAGCAGCGGCCCGATGTGCACGATGAGCCGGAGGATTCCGGTCAGTCGAAGACCGCCTAGCTTCGGTGTTGCTTAGCTAGATTCACGCCGGGTAGGACTTTGTGCCCGACGCGCAGGGACCATTGCCCACGGAGGCATTTGCGCTGCGTGTTAGGAGTGCCATACCTTATCTGCGTGGTCTTATCAGACGCGATTCCCAACCTGCTCATCGGCCTGCGCGAGGGGCTGGAAGCGGGCCTCGTGGTAAGCATATTGCTCGCCGCCGTCCACCGGTCCTCGCTGGCGGCGGAGGGTCGTCGCGCCACCGCCCCGATATGGCTGGGCGTGCTCGGCGCGCTCACCGTGTCGGCGAGCTTCGCGGCGGTCCTCAACTCCACCACAAGTTCGTTGGGCGCCATCGGCCAAGACGTGGTGGGCGGGTTGCTCAGCATCCTGGCGGTCGGGCTGGTCACCGCAATGATCTTCTGGATGTCGCGCACCGCGGCCAACCTGTCGGGCGAACTGTCCGGGAAGGTTGAGCACGCCCTGGTGCTTGGGGCGGGAGCGCTCACGCTGACCGCCTTCCTCGCGGTTGCTCGTGAGGGCCTTGAGACCACCCTGTTCTTCTGGACCGCGGCCAAGGCGGCCGGAGAGACGACCGGCCCGGTGATTGGCGGCGCCATCGGTCTGGCGATCGCCGTGGCGCTGTGCTGGCTGCTGTACCGGCGCGCCGTTCGGCTGAATCTCAAGGTGTTCTTCACCCGCACCGCCATCGTCCTGATCGTGATCGCCGCCGGCATCCTGGCCTACGGTGTGGGCGATCTGCAGACCGCGGGATGGCTGCCCGGTCACTCCTGGTACGCGTTTGACCTGAGCCAGCGGATATCCGCGGACTCGTGGTGGGTAACCATCGTCACCGGCATCACGCAGCTCACGCCCAGAATGACGGTGCTGCAGGTGCTTGCCTGGGTCGGCTATCTGGTATTCGTCATTCCGGCGTTCATGCGGGTCTCACGGCTGGCTCCCTCGCCCGCCGAATCCAACGCCGACGAGGAGCCGTCCACCTTCGCGCGACTGATCGGCCAACGTCCTCTCGCTGTCGCCGCAGCCATCTTGGTGGTGCCCGCGCTGCTGGCCGCGGTCGTCATCGCGATTCTCCCGGCCGCCGACCACGATGCCGGTGCTCGGGTCACGGTGACCGCAAATGGGTGCGCGGACGACTGGAAGTCGGCACGCACGGGTCTGCAGACGTTCACCGTGATGAACAAATCCGGCAAGACGGGGGAGATCAACCTCGTCGATGCCAACAATGGGGTGGTCGCCGAGATCGAGACACTGGGTCCGTCCACGAGTGCCACCATGACGGCCGCGCTGTCGAACGGGACCTACAAGTTCGTATGTCTCATGGCTGGTGAGCCCGCCAAATATTCTGCGGCCCAACAAGTCAACGGAGAGTCGGTTCCCGGTACCCCGCAGCCGGTCGTGCGGGTGACAGAAGAAGATCTCAAGCCGCCCATGGAGGCATACCAGCACTATGCCGACGATCTGCTGGGTGTGCTGGGCGGGCAGGTCCGAACCGTGCGAAACGATCTCGCATCCGGCAACATCGAGGCCGCGAAGAAGGATTGGGTACCGGCGATTCTGACCTGGAACCGGATCGGCGCCGCCTACGGCAGCTTCAAGGATTACGGAGACGCCATCGCCGGACTGCCCCACGGACTGCCGGAGGGTGTCAATGACCCTGATTTCAAGGGCTTGCGTCGCCTGGAATACGGGCTGTGGCACGGCCAGCCGGCGACCGCGCTGACGCCGGTCACTGACGAGCTGGTGGCCACGATCGACAAGCTGCGCGCCAACCTGTCGGACGTGATGACCGATCCGGCGGACCAGACCAAGCGACCCCACGAAATCCTTGAGGACACCCTGCGATTCCAGCTCATGGGCTTCACCAACCAGGGAGCGGGAACCGAGTACGAGGAGGCCGCCGCGGCAGTCGATGCCACCCGGGCGGTGCTCGGTCAGTTCGCGCCGTTGGTTACCGCTCGTGCGCCGAAACTGCTGGAAGAGAGCAAGTCTCGACTTGATGCGCTGGGTAGCGCCCTCAAGGGCACACAGCAGGATGGTCGTTGGCGACCGCTTGCACAGGTACCGCTGAGCGAGCGTCAGTCGGTCAATGCGGCGCTCGGCAATGTGCTCGAGAAGCTTGCATCGGTACCGCTGCTCATCGAACTTCCGCCGAGCCGTTGACCAAGGAGTCGCGCAATATGGATGTCAATCGCAGGAACTTTCTTCGTGGTGCCGCCGTGGGCGCCGCGGGTACCGCGATCACGGGAGCGGCGCTCGTCAAGGGCGCCGAGATCGATGCGAACGCGGCAGCGGTGGCTATGCCACCCAGTCGGTATGCGTTCCATGGGACGCATCAATCGGGAATTCTCGTGCCGCCCCCGGCCGAGAAGCAGAACTTCGCCTGCCACGTGGCCTTCGATGTGACCTCAAAGAACAAGGACGCGGTGATCGCGGCGTTCAAGACGCTCACCGGACGCGCGCGGTTCCTGTGCAACGGCGGCACCCCGCCCGAGCTCGGCATCGGCGAACCTCCCGCCGATAGCGCGGTGCTGGGTCCCGTCGTCGAATCGGATGGATTGACGGTGACGGTTGCCCTGGGCTCGAGCCTGTTCGACGGACGATTCGGGCTCGCGGACCGCAAGCCTGCCAAGCTGAAGCCGATGACGGTGTTCCCCAACGACTTTCCCGAGGTGGCATGGTCGCATGGAGATCTGTTGGTGCAGCTGTGCGCGCACAACCCGGACACCGTGCATCACGCGCTGCGAGATATTACGCGCGCGGTTCGCGGTGATCTGCAAATGCGTTGGCGCATAGAGGGATACAACTCGCCGCCGCGCCCGTCGGGAACTGGTCGAAACCTTTTGGGGTTCAAGGACGGTACCGCCAACCCCGTCTCCAACGACGCCGAGAGTCTGGTGTGGGTCGGTGACGGTGAACCGGCCTGGACCGCGGGGGGCACCTACATGGTGGTGCGCTTGATCCGGATGATGGTCGAGTTCTGGGACCGCGTCTCCATCAACGAGCAGGAGCGCATGTTTGGTCGCCGTCGCGACAGCGGTGCGCCACTGGATGGCAACAACGAGTTCGATACGCCCAACTATGCGACCGACGCGGACGGCAAGACGATTCCGCTCGACGCACACATCAGGCTGGCCAATCCGCGCACCAACGAGACGGATAGGCAGCGGCTGGTGCGTCGTTCCTACAACTACGACCTGGGCGTGGACGCGAACGGCAACATGCAGTCGGGCCACGTCTTCGTCTGCTACCAGCAGGATCTGGAACGCCAGTTCGAGACGGTGCAAAACCGTCTCAACGACGAGCCACTCGTTGATTACGT
This sequence comes from Mycobacteroides franklinii, assembly GCF_001853795.1. Classification (NCBI taxonomy): domain Bacteria; kingdom Bacillati; phylum Actinomycetota; class Actinomycetes; order Mycobacteriales; family Mycobacteriaceae; genus Mycobacteroides; species Mycobacteroides franklinii. The sequence goes on along the minus strand of NZ_MLIK01000004.1, from coordinate 790,441 downwards.
GCAGCCGTTCGGGGGTGGATACTTCTTTGCGTTGCCGGGTGTAGCCGACCAGGGCGATTGGTACGGAAAAGCCCTGCTGAGCTAGTCCGATCAGCCGCTTCAATCGCCCGCGGCAGCCTCGGCTGCATCACCGTGTGGCCAGCTCATGCGACGATGGAGGGCAATCCATCGCACCGTCTAGGAGTTCTGTCGTGTCGTCCCTCGCTGTGCGCTCCTTCTCGGCGCGCTTAGGACGGATCATGCTCGTCGTCTCCATTTCGGTGTTTCTGCTGGCAGGAGGATGTTCCTGGCAGTTGGGTGGCCGTAATCCGCTTCCGCAGGGCGTGCCGCCACCTGCCGGTGATCCGGTGCCCGATATCGAGACACCGCCCGCGCACATCCAGGGCCGTCCCGCCGATCAGCTGCGCGAGTGGTCGACGCCCCGTGCGGAGAAGACGGGAATCCCCGTCATCGCCCTGGAGGCCTACGCCTACGCGGCCAAGGTTGCCGAGCGGGAGAACCCGCGCTGCAAGATCGCGTGGACCACGCTGGCCGGAATCGGCACCGTCGAGAGCCATAACGGCACCTATCACGGCGCCGTGCTTCAGCCCAATGGTGATGCCCTGCCGCCCATTCGTGGGGTGCGTCTGGACGGGTCCAACGGAAACCTGCGGCTCCCGGACACCGACAAGGGTGCGCTGGACGGTGACGCAAATCAGGACCGCGCGATGGGGCCCATGCAGTTCATTCCGGAAACCTGGCGCATCTACGGGGTGCGCGCGGCGGGCGAGGGCGAGCCCAGCCCCGACAACATCGACGACGCGGCCCTCTCGGCGGCCGGGTACCTGTGTTCGCGTGGCGGTGACCTGAGCACCACCGACGGCTGGATCAAGGCACTGTGGGCCTACAACATGTCGGACGTGTACGCCGAGCAGGTACGGGACTGGGCCACGGCCTACGCCAAAGGTGCGACGCTGTAGCACTAGTCTGTTAGTCGACCACCGGAGCACCCCCCCAAAGGAGAGACAGTGCCGATTCTTGAGCAGGTAGGCGCCCGCGAGATCCTCGATTCGCGCGGCAACCCGACCGTCGAGGTCGAGGTCGCCTTGACCGATGGCACGTTCGCACGGGCGGCCGTCCCCTCCGGTGCCTCCACCGGTGAGCACGAGGCCGTTGAGCTGCGCGACGGCGGTGCCCGCTATGGCGGCAAGGGTGTCACCAAGGCCGTGAACGCCGTGCTGGACGAGATCGCCCCCGCCATCATCGGTGAGAGCGCCGATGATCAGCGCCTCATCGATCAGGCCCTGCTTGACCTGGATGGCACCCCGGACAAGTCGCGTCTGGGCGCCAACGCCATCCTGGGCGTCTCGCTGGCCGTGGCCAAGGCCGCCGCCGACTCGGCCGGGCTGGCGCTGTTCCGCTACCTGGGTGGCCCGAACGCGCACATTCTGCCGGTGCCGATGATGAACATCCTCAACGGTGGCGCGCACGCCGACACCGGGGTGGATGTGCAGGAGTTCATGGTGGCGCCCATCGGCGCACCGAGCTTCAAGGAGTCGCTGCGCTGGGGCACCGAGGTCTACCACTCGCTCAAGTCCGTGCTCAAGAAGCAGGGCTTGTCCACCGGTCTGGGTGATGAGGGTGGCTTCGCTCCCGATGTCGCAGGAACCCGCGCCGCGCTGGATCTGATCAGCACCGCCATCGAGGCGACGGGCCTCAAGCTGGGCTCGGACGTGGCGCTGGCACTGGACGTCGCGGCCACCGAGTTCTACAGCGTCGCAGATGGTTACAGCTTCGAGAAGGAGAAGCGCACCGCCGAGCAGATGGGTGCGTTCTACGCAGAGCTGCTTGACGCCTACCCGCTGGTATCCATCGAGGACCCGCTGTCGGAGGACGACTGGGACGGATGGGTCGCGCTCACCACCGCAATCGGCGACCGGGTACAGCTGGTCGGCGACGATCTGTTTGTCACCAACCCCGAGCGCCTCGAGGAAGGCATCGAGCGTGGTGCTGCGAATGCCTTGCTGGTCAAGGTGAATCAGATCGGCACGCTCACTGAGACGCTGGACGCGGTGACGCTGGCGCACAGCAGCGGCTACAAGACGATGATGAGCCACCGCAGTGGCGAGACCGAGGACACCACCATCGCCGACCTGGCGGTCGCGGTGGGCAGCGGCCAGATCAAGACCGGCGCCCCGGCGCGAAGCGAGCGGGTGGCCAAGTACAACCAGCTGCTGCGTATCGAGGAAACACTTGGCGACGCCGCCCGCTTCGCGGGAGATCTTGCGTTCCCGCGTTTTTCGATCGAACCGTCCAACTAGCCGACAGCTGAGCTGTGGCTGAATCCAAGCGCCGCCCCGCGTCCGGTAGGTCGCGGGGGCCGGCCCCGGCTGCGCGTAAACGGACGCCGGTCAAGCGTCCGGCGCAGAAGGTTGTCCGGGGGCCCGCGGCACCGGCCAAGGCCACGAAGACGACGGGGGCGGTGGCCGCGTCGATCGAACGGAGCGCCGAGCACCAGTCCGAGCAGCGTCTCGGTTCCACCGCGCGGCGGGCCGCGATCCTGGCGGCGGTGGTGTGTGCGTTGACCTTGACGGTGGCCGGCCCGGTGCGCACCTACTTCTCTCAGCAGGCCGAGAGGAATCAGCTTGCGGCCGCGGAAGCCCAACTGCGAGACCAGATTGCCTCCCTCGAGGACAAGAAGCGCCGGCTGGCGGATCCGGCCTATATCGCGGCCCAGGCACGTGAGCGGCTGGGATTCGTGATGCCCGGTGAGGTGCCGTTCCAGGTGCAGCTGCCGAATACCCCGGTCGATGCCAAGCCGCAGGGGCAGGGACCGGTGGACAACGGCAATCCCTGGTACACCAATCTGTGGCACAACATCGCAGATTCCCCGACGGCAATACCGACCGCACCGCCCGCCGTTGAGCCTGCACCTACGGCGCCGCGCCCGTGATCTCTGACGACGATATCGCTGCGGTCGGAGCGCAATTGGGCCGCGCACCGCGAGGGATGCTGGAGGTTTCCTACCGTTGCCCCAACGGTGAGCCCGCGGTGGTGAAGACTGCCCCGCGTCTACCCGACGGCACGCCTTTTCCGACGCTGTACTACCTGACGCATCCGGCCCTCACGGCCGCGGCCAGCCGGCTGGAATCGGGTGGCCTGATGCGCGATATGACGGAACGCCTTGCCGCCGATGAGGAATTGGCTGCCGCATACCGGCGCGCGCACGAGAGTTACCTCGCCGAGCGTGATGCCATCGAACCGCTCGGAACCACCGTTACCGCAGGTGGGATGCCCGACAGGGTCAAGTGCCTGCACGTGTTGATCGGGCACTCGCTCGCCGTGGGGCCGGGAGTAAATCCCTTGGGGGATGAGGCAATTCGAGAGCTGGCTGGCACCATGCCCGGCGTACTTCCCGAGGTGTGGGGGTGACGCGTGTTGCCGCCGTGGATTGCGGTACCAACTCGATTCGTCTGCTGATCTCGGATATCGATGGCGCCGGACGGCTGAGCGATGTGCATCGCGAAATGCGGATCGTGCGCCTGGGGCAGGGCGTCGACGCGACAGGGGAGTTCGCGCCGGAGGCCATCGAACGGACCCGGGTGGCGTTGGGCGCGTACGCCGAGCTGATGGAATCATTTGGGGTGCAGCGTGTGCGCATGGTCGCAACATCGGCTGCGCGTGACGTTTCCAACCGCGAGGCATTCTTCGCGATGACCGCCGAGCTGCTCGGAACGGTAGTGCCGGGCGCCGTCGCGAAGGTCATCACGGGCACCGAGGAGGCGGGCCTGTCGTTCGCCGGTGCGGTCGGCGAGCTGGATTCGGCAGCCGAGCCTTTCGTGGTGGTCGACCTTGGCGGCGGGTCCACCGAAACGGTGGTCGGCAATAGCAGTGGTGTTACTGCGAGCTTCTCGGCCGATATCGGCTGCGTGCGTCTCACCGAGCGATGCCTGCACTCGGACCCTCCGACCGCTGACGAGATCACGGCGGCGCGCGATGCGGTGCGGGCACAGTTGGCGCGTACCTTCGACGTCGTGCCGGTGCACGACGCACGCACCTGGGTAGGGGTCGCGGGCACCTTCACCACGCTGGCGGCGCTGGCGCACCGGCTGGATGTGTATGACCCCGCCGCGATCCACCTTTCGCGAGTGCCCCTGGGGCGTCTGGCCGAGGTAACGTCGTCGTTGATCGCAATGCCGCGATCGGAGCGGGCTGCCCTTGGGCCAATGCATGAGGGACGTGTCGACGTCATCGGCGGCGGGTCCATCGTTGTTGAGGAGTTGGCGCACGAGTTGTCTGAGCGCGCCGGGATTACCGAACTGGTGGTCAGTGAGCACGACATCCTCGACGGCATCGCGATGTCCCTGCGGTAGCTCGCTTTATCCCCAAGTGCTGTGAACTGAGTCACAGTTGACAGTCTTAATGCTCCACGACTTGACTCATGATGTAAATCAACTGACAGTTGAGATATCAACTCAAATTCATAACGGTGAGTTGATAAGGCGCAGCGCCGCGTAGCCCGGATCAGCAGATGTGCGATTAGGTGCGGAAGGTTTGGTTTCCTCGTGTCAGCTTCCATATCGAAGGCCGAAGTGCGCGAAATTGGGTTCTCCGAGTCAGGTTTCGTTCGACGGCCCGATCCGGATGGCGCCGCGGTTGCCTACCGCACATATGGGCGCGCGCGGCCGGGTACGGCCGACGTAGTGCTGGTGCATGGCAGCTTGCAGAACTCGGGAGTGTGGTCGAAGTATGGCTACATCACGCAGCTGTCCCAGCAGCACCGAGTGATCACCGTCGACGTGCGTGGGCACGGTGCGAGTGAGAAGCCCGCGCATCCCGCCGGCTATGCCATCGCCTCGTCGGCGCGGGATATCTGCGCGGTACTCGATCACCTGGATATCCATCGGGCGCATTACATCGGCTACTCGCTGGGCGGGCGGATCGGTCTCACCGTGGCCGCCACCGCTCCCGAGCGGCTGACCTCACTGGTGGTGGCGGGGTCCTCGCATCGGCCGCAGCGCGGTGCGGTGGACGTGTTGATCTTCCCGAATGCCATTCGCGTGGTTGAAGAATCCGGGCTGACGGCTTTCGTCGAGGGGTGGGAGGCGCACCGCAACCAGCCCATGGGGTCCGGGTTTCGGGCGACGATCGAGGCGCTGGGGCAGCACGGACTCTCGGCCTTGTTGCGTCAGTGGGATGACGAACCCGGCGTGGCCGAAGAGGTACTGCTCCAGATCGAGACGCCCACCCTATTTTTCGCCGGCTCAGAGGATCCCATGCGACTGGCCGAATCCCGGGAGGCCGCGGTGCGGATGCCCCGCGCCTACTTCGCCTTGCTGAACGGCTGTAACCACGGGCAGACGGTGACGATGCGTCAACGGATCCTGGACCGTGCCGAAGCGTTCTTCCGGTTGTCCGAATTCTCCGATATCGAGAAGCTCCGGGTGGCCGGATGACCGAACGTCCGGGGCTGCCGACGCTGGCACGCATCGGCGTGCTCGGTGGCGTGTCGGGCGGGCTGCTGGGTGGCGGCACCGGCGTCATCACCGTTCCTTCGCTGGCGCGGGCAACCACCTTGAGCCGGGCCGTCATTCACGGGACGTCGACGCTGCCCAACGTTTCGGCGGCGATTGCGGGCAGCACGGTTTACGCGTTGCACGGTGCCAAGGTTGATGTGGTGGCCGGTGCCGGGCTCATGGCCGGCGGCGTGATCGGCGCGGTGGTGGGGGCCAAGCTGGTGGCGCGAATCCCGGAGTGGATTCTGAAGGCGCTGTTTGTGTTTGTGTTGCTTGCCACCGCGACCAAGCTGCTGTTGAGTGCCGCCGGGATAGACCCGTCGGCGGGTGATGCGCTGCTGCCTGATGGCGTGCTCTCACATGTTCCATCGGTGGTCGCCATCGGGGCCGTCGTCGGATTCGTGGTCGGTGCGTGGTCGGCCGCGCTGGGCCTGGGTGGCGGGCTGTTGACAGTGCCGGCGATGCTGGTGCTGTTCGGTTCCGAGCTGCACGTAGCGGAGGGCACCTCGCTGATGGTGATGCTGCCCAATGCACTTGTCGCGGCGACCACGCACCTGCGGCAGGGCACCGCCGATGCTTCGATCGGTTTTCGATTGGCGGCATTCGCCTTGCCGGGCACCGTAATCGGTGCGCTGTTGGCGCTGGCGCTCAATGCGCGCTGGCTCGCGCTGGTGTTCGGCTCCTACCTGGTATTCATCGCCGTCCGCGAGATCGTCCGGGCCGTCAGGAACGTCCCAAAGCGTAGGGCGAAGAAGCCAAACCCGGGCCCAGTGCCTCAGGTGTGTGTTGGCGGTTGATCTGCGCAAGCTCGCGTGAGACGTCCAGGAGCCACCGCAGTTCCTCCTTGCGGTTGGCGCCCGGAACCTCGCCGATGATCTTGGTGCCCGAGTATTTATCGTTGCGAGGCGCGGTGCGCTGTTGCTCGATGGCCGCACGGATCTGGTGGGCGGCAGAGGTGATGGAGATGCCCGCATCAGGCTTCGTGAGGTACGGGCGGATCGCGCTGAGGCCGTCGCGAATCTCGACGATTCTGCGGTAGAGCCGGTAGTTGTGGTCGCCGATCGCGGCGCTGGGTGGTGCCAGCGCGATCTGGGTGTTGCCCTCGTAGAGTGCGGTCCACAACGGTTCGAGCTGACGATGCCACAGGTAGGTCTGGATGCGTTGGCGTGCCGAGGAGACCAACTGCGAGAGCGATGGTCCCGCAAGGCCTATCACGATGAGTATCTGCCCGATCGTGGCGGCCAGCGGGGCCAGCCGCTGCCAGGAGAAACTGTCGTTGGTGATCATGCCGTAGATCGCCGAGTGCGCCCGCATGATGCAGAACGCCAGGCACATGGTCGCTCCGGAGGCGGTGAGCAGCATGCTGCGCCGCAGCCATGCCACGTCGTGAAAACGGGCGTACTGCAGGCATTTGATGATGATCAGGAGGGCACCCAGGCCGTAGGTGATCAGATAGATCAGCATGTATGCGACCCAGGCGGGCTTGTTGCCGTGCGATGAGTAGAAATCCTGGGGGAGTTCAGAAGTGGGCGCGACAAACCAGCAGAGAATCAGTGCGCCGCCGATGACGACGGCCATCCCGATCCACAGCCGGACGCGCTGGACGGCGCGCGGACCGGACTCACCCCAGAAGGTGATGACGGTGAGAACGCAGGCGGTCCACGCCATGCCGCCGGACAGGTTCAAGACGAGCCGGCCCATGTTGTGCACGCCAACCAGATTGTCGAACTTCTCGTACACAGGTGGAGTCGCCAAGGTGACAGCAATCCCCTTGAAGAGGAAGGACAACAACAGCGCCACCGAAGCGGGCGGTCGCACGCCCGAGCGCAGCATAGCGGCGGCGACAACCACCACGGCGCCGAAACTGAAGACGGCCGCGACCGAATACGCCACGGCGGAGTCTTCGAAAACTGACGTCACGGCGCCGCCGGCAAGCCTTCCAAGGTCAGCGATGCCAGGATGCGTCGCAGATTGGCGTTCGTGACGGCGATCGGACGGTGGCTGTCAGGGCTGACCCGCTGGCCCATCATGGAGGCCAGCATCTCGGCTTCGACCTCTTGGTCGTCCAGATACGTTTCACGACAAAGGACTTCAGCGAGCTCGCGCTTGCTGGAACCGGTGTGCCCACACATCACGTGGCTGAGCTCGTGCAGGATGATGTGCTCGCGATGCATGGTGGTGGTGTCGCTGTCGTACACCACGTAGTCGGTGGCGTCGGTGCGAACCAGCAGGCCGTGCACCCCGCTGCCGGAGAGGGCGTAGGGGACCAGCTGAATATCGCGCTCACTGAGCTCGCTGGCGCGGGCGCGGATGTCTTCGACGGTGGTCAGCGACTCAAGCCCAAGGTCGGCGAGCTTGCGGGCGCACTGCTTGTGGATGGCCTGAAGTTCGCGAGTGGACCGTAGATCGGTTGTGACACAACGCATCTTCGGCATGATTACTGCCCGTTGCTGACCGAGTTGTCCACTGTAGGCAGGCCCTGGAGTGCGCGCACGTGATCAAGCACCGCGGCGACGGTCTCCAGGCTCTGCTTGTTCAGGCCGATCGCGCGCAACGCGATCAGCTCCACCTCGTCGCGCGTGGTCTCATCCAGCGCGCCCAGGCGCTCGTCGAGCGAGTAGGTGCGCTCAGGATCAGTGAGGACCGATAGCGGAACCCGGAAGAAGTCGGCCAGCGCGCCGAGTAGGTCGATGGCCGGGCGGGCGCGCTTTCCGGTGCGCAGCGCCGAGAGATACGCGCCGCCGACCTTGATGCCCGGGTCGGCTTTTTTGATGCCGTTGGCCACCTCGTCATTGGTCCACATACGGCCGTCGGGCCGCCGATGCGACTGGAACAACGCATTGATGCGGTCAGCGAGGTTCGCATCGGCGGATTTGGCGTCCTGGACGGACGCCGACGGCGGGCTCGTGGTGGCCATTGAGTAAGTCAAACACCGATGTCGTCAGCCCTCAACGCGAGGGGGCGGACAATCAGTGTGATTCAACGCACAGTTGAGGCGTCGATCAGCTGTACACGCCGGCGAGATACTCCGTCTGGCAGGCGCGGCGCGCGAGCTTCCCGCTGGTGGTGCGGGGAATCGCACCTGCGGCAACCAGCCGGACGTCGGCCACGGGCAACGCGTGCGTGCGGGAGATCGCGGCCCGGATGGCCTCCACCACCGGCGCCTGCTCCACCCGTCCCGAGCCGGGCGCCCGTTCGGCCACGATCACCAGCCGTTCGCTGATGTCGGCGATGGCGGCCTCGGCGAGCTGATTGGCCGCGACGGAGAACGCCGCGACATAGCCGGAACGAACCGCGGACGAGGCCTCCGAGGCGGTCGCCTCGATGTCCTGCGGGTAGTGGTTGCGCCCGTCGATGATGACGAGGTCCTTGATACGGCCGGTGACGTAGAGGTTGTCGTTCAGGTACACGCCAAGATCCCCGGTGCGCAGCCATCGGCTATCGGCGGCAGTCCCGGTCGCGTGACTGTGCTGGGTGAGCCGTGAATTCAGCGTGTTGCGGAAGGTGTCTTGCGTTTCTTGGGTGCGGCCCCAGTAGCCGCGGCCGATGTTGTCGCCATGCAGCCAGATCTCACCGATTTCTCCTTCGGGGAGTTCGCCTCCGGTGCGCGGGTCCACGATGGTCAGCCATTGGCTGGAGATCACCTGGCCGCAGGAGACGTGGGGGACCGCCGTGGGTGCGTCCGGTGAGACGGGCACGGCGCGGTCTTCGGCCAGCTGGTCGCGGTCCAGATAGATGACGCTGGGGCGTGCGTCGGTGGCGATAGTGGCGACGGAGAGCGTGGCTTCGGCCATGCCGTACGACGGTTTGATCGCGGTGGCCGGAAATCCGTAGGGGGCGAAGGCCTCTGTGAACTTCTCGATCGCGGAGATGGTGACCGGCTCGGATCCGTTGAGCAGGCCCGCGACATTGCTCAGATCCCAGGTCTCGCCGGCCGGTGGGCGGCCACGCTGGGCGGCGAGTTCGAAGGCGAAGTTCGGGGCGGCAGCGAACACTCGCCCGAACGCGGATTCGGTGGCCAGTTGTTTGACCCAGCGTCGAGGGCGTCGCACGAAGGCTAATGGCGACATCAGGGTGATGTGGCCGCCGCACAACGGGGGAAACAGGATCATGATCAGGCCCATGTCGTGATACAGCGGCAGCCAGCTCACGCTGCGAATGTTCTGATCGAGGCCGCCGGCCAGGATCATCTGCAGCACGTTCGTACAGGCCGCCCGGTGGGTGATCTCCACGCCGGCGGGGGTGCGGGTGGAGCCCGACGTGTACTGCAGGTACGCGAGATCCTCGGAGTCGAGTTCGGCGGGGATGAATGTCGCACCGACCGAGTCCGGCACCGCGTCGATGGCGATGACGCGCGGGCGCCGCCCGCGAGGAAGCTTGCGCAGGAACGCGTTCACCGATTCGGCGGCACTGTCGGTGGTGAGGATGACCGACGGGGTGGCATCGGCGAGCACCGCGTCGAGGCGTTCGGTGTGGCCGGGCAGCTCGGGGGCGAAGAGTGGAACCGCGATGTTTCCGGCCTGAATGGCTGCGAAGAATCCGATGACGTAGTCCAGGCCCTGCGGCGCCAGGATCGCGACGCGATCACCCGGCTGGGTGACCTGCTGCAGGCGGGCGCCGATCGCGCGCATCCGGGTGTCCAGCTCCACCCAGCTCAGTTCGATGGCAACGCCGTCATCGTCGCGCGTGAAGTCCAGGTAGCGGTATGCGGCGGTGGCGCCGAATTCAGCGATGTTGTGTGCGAAGTTGGAGAGCAGCGTGGTGCCGGGAGGAAGATCGATCGAGCCCTGGGCGTCGAGATAATCCTCAATTCCACTCTGGCGAACCGCCACTGCATCTGACATATCCAACTCCCGACTCACGATGGAAAACACTACCTGCGCTAACTAAGGAATCTCTTTGTTCGCAGGTGACCCGTCGTGTGAGGAGCGGGCGGCAACGTTCAATGTCGGCGATCGCGCGATCTGGTGACGAATCACCACCAGAACTCGATCGAATTCTGGTGTTATACAAGGGGTATCACTAACCGCTTGAGAGTTTCAATGTGATCCAGGGGTGTGTCGCATCAGGGTGTGACATTGGTCGTACGGATTATTGCGGCAGCGGACTTAATGCCGCCGCTGTGTGGCAGGCGATCCACTGCACCGGACCTGCGCGGCGAGGTGTAGCCGCTTTAGGTCGGTGGATACCTAGACCGGAGTGCCGCGACTAGTGCCTGACTTCTGAATCAACAGGTCGTCATGTTCGTGCCGTCGACAAGCTTCGACGAATGGGATCGCGGCAGACTTGTTGCCCACGAACAGTTTGTATTGTTCCGTGTCGATGGCGTAGTACTCCTCGTAGTCAACGAGCCCGTTGCTGACCGGAATCGAGACGTAGTAGCGGCCAGAATCGGTCTCCACGCCAACGGAGTATCGGTCTTCTTTGGAGAAGTAGACGTCTTCAAATCTCATCGATGTCCACCGTCGTTCTGTATCTCCGTGATCTCCGTGGCGTTGCACCCGCTGCGAGGCATACGTCCACCGTCAATGAAATCTGTGCTCCAGACGACGCCAGGCCGCTCAGGATTACAGCAGCGTCTGGTGGAGGCACTCCGCCACAGTAGGCTTCGAAGGGTTTGGAATGAACGCGCTCGGTGTTTAACCGAGGCGGACATGGCCTGAATCTGGAAGCCCCCATAGCCCAATTGGCAGAGGCAGCGGACTTAAAATCCGCCAAGTGTCGGTTCGAGTCCGACTGGGGGCACAAGATTTGGGCAGGTAGGTGGGTTAGCGGTGTCGGGGAGTGGTCTCGATAACCCCTTCACCCCGGCGTCACCCGGTGTGTGGAGGGGTGCAAGTTCTGCTAGCTAACACGAGCACGGCGGGATTCTGGAACCGATCGTGGACCAGAAAGTTGGCTACGGCGTATAGTTCGGCCTAGCTGCACTGCTACCAGTCAGGGGGAACTGAATGCCTGGGCCGTTGAGCGTTGACCCGGAGATTTTGTATCAGCAGGCGAACAAGCTGCTGGATCATGTGGAGACCCACCGCCAGGACCACACGGGACACGATGCTGATCTTGCGGAGCTGGCGTCACGGTGGCCTGGGGTGGTGGGTTCGGCGATGGAGGAATTGCGAACTGGGTGGGATGAGCGGCACGAGGTGATCCGCAAACACATTGGTGAGCATGCGACTTGGATACTTGAGGCCGCCACCAAAGTTGTTGGCGTCGATGACGACAGCGCGGGCCGCTTCGGCAATACCGGGAACGCGTGACCGATGGCGAAGATCGGTGACATCAGGCACTGGAAGGTCGAAACCTTAGAGAAGCTGTTTGATACTGCCACCGCGAAGGCTGCTAGTTTGCGTCGTCTTGGTGAGGGTATGGAGCAGGTCGCTAATGACCTATCTACGTGGGGCGGGGTTACTGCTGAGGCATGGCAGCAGAGTGCGGGCAAGGCTCGGGTTGATCTGGGCGACAATGCAGATGCGGCCGAGAAGGTCGTTAAGGCGGTCAAGCCTGCGATAGATGATGTTCGGGATGTGACGAACAAACTCGGCATTCTCGATCAGGAAGCCGAGGGGTTCGGTCTGAAGATCACCGACGACGGCAAAGTTGTTGCCGCGCGCCAAGTCAAGGACACTGAAAAGTCGCTCCAGGACGAGCACATCGCTGCTTTACAGAAGCAAGTCACCGCCCTGGAACAGCGTGCAACCCAAGTTGAGCAGGAAATCGCAGCCGCTCTGCGCACTGATGTCACCGATGCACCGCCCCCACCACCAAAGCCTGGCGATCCGTCTATCAATGCTTCCGCCCCGGTGGGAGGACCGGACGGTAACCCGCCTTATCCCAACGGCGAAAAGCCCACCATGATCCCCGGCGCGAAGACCATCCCTATGGCTGATAACCCGCCAGGCTGGGATCCCAACATGGGGCCTGGACCAGCACGCGATCAGGCATGGAAAGACTACTTATCCGGTAAGGAAGCCAATGGTGCACAGCGCGCCAGTGGTGTGCCGCCCGCGTTCCTGCCGAAACCCGAAGCCGTGCAAGACAAAGCTCTACGAACTATTGGTGCCGCCGGACGCCAGCAAGGCGTCTCCTACGCCTGGGGCGGGAACCAGTCCCCCGATGGTCCCTCACGTGGGCATGGGGAAAAGGGCACCGGAGCCGACACTTACGAGGACTGGAACCGTATCGGGTTCGACTGTGGCGGGCTGGTGCGTTACTCGGTCGCTCAAGGCGCAGGAGTGGACCCATTTACGATGGTAGACAGCGACACCCGGATTCCGGCTAACGTCCCGGGAACAGACCGGATCGACCACAGTAAATACCTGGCCCAAGTGCCAGAAGGACTCTCGCATGCACAACCAGGAGACGTGCTGGTGTTCGGCAACTCCGGTCACCAGGCATTCACCGGCACCGACACCCACCACACCGGCATCTACCTCGGCAACGGCGTCGTCATAAACGCACCCCAATCCGGGGAACCGGTCAATACCGCGCCGCTCACTACATGGGACGGGCAACCCACCGACGTGTTCCGGGTGAAACCATGACCAAAACTATCGTCGGTGCAATCCTTGCGGCGACAAGCTTGCTTGCCGGATGTCAAACACATTCCCAGACAGCCGAACCCACACTCACCCCCGTCGCTACAACCACCGTCACGGACACCCTGGGCGTCATCCCACGCTTCACCAACGACATTTGGCCTGCCATCAACGTCTACAACGGCGCACCGGGACAAAACAGCCCTGGCGATCGGCAGTTCATAAAGATCAAAGCCAAGGACATAGGCCAGGACGCTTCCCGCAGGCTTGAGGAGGCGGCACGCAAGCTAGGCGTCGTTCAGGAGGGGGGCCAGGTGCAGCCGCATATCATGCGTGACGGACAGGGTTTGCGTCTAGCGGACGTTGCGTTGTCTGCGCTGAATTCGCCTTCTGCGGTCTTACAAGTGTGCTACACCTACACCGCCGATACTCGGCGGACGATCAAAGACCCTCCCGACCTAAAGCCCTTTTCCTCCGAGGCCACCGTAGAGCTGCGCAAGACGGATAACTGGTATCTGTACGCGATCACGAATGATCATGTGGTGCAGGGTTGCCCGGCTTCACCCAAGGTCTAGGGTGCCTCAGTCGGGGCGCAAAAACCCCGTCCCGGCTGAGGCGGTAGTCCAGGGATAGTAGGTGGGATGGCGATGGCACGCCGTTACCTAGTCCCTGGACTGGTTCATGGGTTAGTTGCCGGGTGCGCTGCGGTCGCGGGCGCTTGGCCGGCCAGCACGTGGGGTGGTGCCGCGGTACAACATCGTCAGTCTTTTTGGGCGCCAGGCGAATTAGAAGGCGGGTGGCTCCGGGATGTCAAGTTCGCTCAAAGCCTCGTTTAGCGCGTCCTCTTTCGCCTTTGTCAATTTTCCGTGTGCGACAAGTTGGTACAGCTCACCAAGCTCAACGTTTGTGCCGAATACATCGTCTTCAAGGCGTTCGACCAAGGTGCCGTTTGCATCGTAAAGTTCGAAAATGTATGGGCGAGTTCCATCCCCATCTCGGGAGTAGATTCGCATCGATGTTCGCTTAAGGGAAAGTTCATAGGTGTCTTTACCGGCGCGATCCCACATAGTCTGGTCGGCCTGTATGGCAGAGCGAGTTCGCTCTACGAGCCCGTCGATCAGGCCCTGTAAGCGTTGATAGTAGTAGGCATCCGGGGTGCTCACTTGGGCTCCTTCACCGTGTTTTGGGCTGTCAACGCGCCCAAATTTGCTGTTACACCTGTAATGGTCTTACGCACCCGGCCAGTGGCCTGAACCCAGTCTGTCTCACCCTTGAACGCAAGCAGCTTTGGCTTCAGATCTGTCACGGCTGTCACTGATTTCTGAATGTCAGTCATTGCTTTCGCCTCGGCTTCGATTGACTCGTCAAGGTACTGACGGCAGGCGCTCGCATGCCAGCGCCAGTCTTGCAGCAGGTGGAGCAGCAGTGTCAGATTTTGGTCTTGGATTGCCCTTTCAACTGCGTCTTCGAGGCTTCTTAGCTGGGGAAGTAGGACAGTGACGGACATGGTTTTGAATTGCGACCGTGCACTCTCGGCGGCGAACTTGGCAGCCTCTGCGGCGGTCTTCGCTTCGCCCGCTTTTACCTCGGCTCGGTCAGCTGCCCTCTTAGCTTGGACGATTTGGAAGATCGCGACGAGAAACCCAATTAGACCGAGCGGGATCGCCAGATAGAGATTGGACCACTCGAAGAAGTCTCTGATCAAGCGCTCCACCCCCTTTGGTCTCCAGGATCTTACTCACTGCCGCTCCCTGCCCGGCGTTCTTCGGCTAAGCGCTTCGCCCCGGCGACCGCGGGCGATATGGGGCCGTACTGAAGGCGTACCGCTACCGTACCGGCAACGACCTAATATGTTCCCTTGCAGCGGTTTTACCACCTTCTGCGTACCTGTTTCGCCTGGTCGCCCTAGGCGGCCCGTCCGTTCTTAAAATCCGCCAAGTGTCGGTTCGAGTCCGACTGGGGGCACCAGCGTCGTCACCGTGAGAAGTCGCTTTCTTCCCTTGGTCGCCGGTCCCGCAACAGTTTTAGTCGAACAGCGGCTGCGCTACGTAGTGGCCGGCCTCGGGCGCCGGTGGGACGGCGAAGACCGCTGAACCGATGTGGCGTATGTATTCGTTGAGTAGGTCGTAGGCGCCGAGCCGGTTCTGAATGTCGACGAAATGCCGTGGATCGTTCTGGTAGGAGATGAACAGCAGCCCTGCGTTCAATTGGCCATCGGCGTCGAGACCGTCGGTGTAGTTGTAGGAGCGGCGACGGATCATCACGCCGTCGTTGTGTTCGTGGGCGGCCAGCGCGATGTGAGCCCGGGGGTCGATAACCGGGGTTCCACTGCCGTCGACGGCAGCGAAATCGGGCGTGTCTGTCTCGGCCTTACCGGTCAGTGGAGCGCCGGTTTCCTTGCTACGCCCAAAGATCTGCTGCTGATTGCCTACTCGGTCGGTGTCCCATGTCTCGAGCAGCATGCGGATCTTGCGGATCACCTGATAGCTTCCGCCGTTCATCCACGCCTGATCCGAGCCGCTGACCCAGACGAACTTCTCGTACTCTTCCTTGGTGGCAACGTTGCGTGTTCCGTCTTTGAACCCCAACAGGTTTCGTGGTGTCTGCTGCCCCGGACCCGCAGAGGCACGGCCGAATCCGAGCACCGCCCAGTAGGGGTAGACGGTGCCACGTCCCAGGCGTGCCATATTGCGGGCCGCGTGATAGCAGACCTGCGGATCATCGGCACACGCCTGCACACTGAGATCGCCACCGGTGAGCTTGGGGTCGAGGTTGTCTCCGTTGAGCACCGGAAGATCGCCGAATGCCGCGGGCTTGCGTGCGGCCAGCCCGAATCGCTGACCGAAGACTGACGGTCCCAGACCAATCGTCACCGTCAGGCCGGCTGGGCTCAGCCCGAATGCCTCACCGGTGTCGGCCGGGGGCTGCACCTCGACGCCCGGCTGCACTGCGCCAATCGGTTTGCCCTGCTGTAGCACCGCCGCGGCCGCAGACCAGCGTGCCAGCAGAGACTGCAGCGCACGCCGATCCGCGGAATCGGTGAACCGGAATGTCATGACAACACTGTGGCGCTGCGGCTCGGTCTCTACCCCGCCCTGATGGACCTGCCCGTAGTACGGATAGGAATTGGACAGATCGATGTCGTCGTCGGCAGTTTTGTCCGATGCGAGCGCCCAGCCGGTGGCGCCGCCGGCGGCCGCGCCAACAGCGAGACCGCCCAGACCACCCCACAGTGCGCCCGAGAGAACACCACGCCTAGACACCCCCGCCGCGGCGGGGGTGTCAGGCACGTCGGTATCGGACATCAGTTCGCCGACACCACCTTCTGGGCGACGGCGGAAAGGCTCTGGTGCAGCGGTTGGATGACGGCGGTGAGCTTGGGTGCGTCGGTTGCCCGCAGTTCCGGTGTCCACGTCTTGTAGCCGCCGAGCGCCGACGGGTCGCGGTAACCGTCCAGGGTGGTCAGCACGGCCTGGAACTGCTGATCAAGCTGAGCCACAAGGTTCGCGTCGATCTTCTGGAGACCTGGGCGCAGCGCGGCATAGGCCTGCTGGGCTCCTTCGACATTGCCTGCGAAGTCGACCAGGTCGATATGGCTGAACGCCTCTTCCTCGCCGGTGATCTTGGTGTTCTGCACTTCTTCGATCAAGTCGGCGGCGCCGTTTGCCAAGTCCTCCGGCTTGTACTGCAACGTATTTACCACGGAGACGAGCTTGCCGACGTTGCCGATGAGCTCGGTGGAGAGTGCCTTGGTGTTGGGCGTGATGGCATTGCCCTGCCAGAGATCCCGTTCGATGGCGTGGAAGCCCTTCCAGCCCACCTTCGCGTCCACCGGTGTCGACTCCCGCATGTCGATGAGGTAGTCGAGGTTGCCGGCGTTGTCGTCGACCGCGAAACCTGGCAACACGAAGCCGTCGACGTTGGATTCGGACCTTTCGTAGAAGGGCCGAGCCTTGGCGTACGCAGTCTTCGCCTGCTCCAGATTGCCGGCCTGGATGGCGGCGTCGAGCGCTTTGACGCCCGAATTCAGCTGGTTGACCTGATCGGCTATGTAGGCCGCATAGGTCTTGGTGCCGTTGGACAAGATGGTCTGCACAGTGCCGGTAGGAGCCGCGGCCGCCTGTCCGGTCACCGCAAAGTCGACGTACTCCTGGGCCGCGCCCGGACAGTAGAGCTTGTAGGAACCGCCGTCGAGGGTGATGGTGAACGACACCGGATCCAGGCCCGGCGCCAAGTTCTCTTTCTCGCCGACGATGCGCTGGTCTTTGAGCAACTCCACCTCGGTAAGGCTGGGCGCGCTGGTGTTCGTCACCTTGAAGGTCACGGGTCCGGCGGGCACGCTCGCGGTGTCGAGCTTGCAGCCGTCCTTGCCGTCGTCGTTGGACAGCGTCACAGTCACCGTGTTGACGCCGTTGCCGCTGGTGGATGCGCCCGCGGCAGAGGAGTCCTTGTGCGAGCTACAACCAGCCAGTGCCATCGCCGTCGCGGCGGTCAGCGCCGGTGCGCAGAGCAGCAGGTTACGAGACATCGACCTCGTCGAGGGGGGCGGGTTCGTCATTGCTTGGTTGCCTTTCTTGATTGCTTGCTGGGGAACTGCGGGCGGCCCGTATGGCGAGCGTGGCCGTGACAACTGTCGCGGCGGCCAGGAGGATCGGCAGCCACACTCGCCACAGCGCTCGCTCGGCGCGGTCGACGGCGAGATGGCTGACAGTGGCGGCAGCCGCACTGTCTGCCGACACATCGCTGCTCCAATCCGTGCCCATACCACCGACGCTGACAGTCTTGGCTGCACTCAGGCCGCCGCCGCGCAACACCGCAATACGATTGCTCTGTGCCTGCGCGCTGATAAGTGAATTCCCATTACTGGCAACCGAATACGATGTAGTTGCGCTCCAGGTGACGTGGAACGGGCCGGGCGCGCGAGTGGCGCCCAGGCCGATCGGCAATCGACCACCGGTCAGGGCGGCCAGTTGTTCCAATGACACCGTAGTGGTGTTCACGCCTGGCTCGGTGGGGACTTTCGCTTGCCACACTTGCATTTTGACGCCGTTGAGGTCCTGTGTGCCTGCGGCGTCCAGATGTACCGGGGCGCCGTCGTTCACCGTCAATATGCGGGCGTCACCGTCCGGCCGCAGGCTCACCAGGGCGCTGCCGCCGTCGGCGCGAACCACTGTTCTCGTGGGTCCCGGCGGCGTTTCACGCTCGGCGGGCACCAGTATGGCCAGCGCCAGCGCGGTAGCGCTCAAGCCGACCGATGCCGCTATCAGCACGTTGCGGCGCCCACGGGGCGATGCGGCGAGCTTCGCCGGCCACAGGAAAACCACCAGCACCGGGACGGCGTACAGCAGCCAACCCAGTACTTCGATCAGGCGCGGATCTGTCTGGATGCCGAACATGCCGGTGATCAGCGCACCCAGCAACGACTGGGCCGGCATCCAGGACGAGAAGTTGAAGACCTGCTGCTGACCGATGTTGACCCAGCCGGCTTCGTGTGCGGTGCGCAATGTCCCCATGACCAGCCCGGCCGCGATGAATACCAGGAATACACCGGTGACGCGGAAGAACCGTCCTAGGTTGAGTTTCAGGCCGCCGAAGTAGATGCCAACGCCGACGGCAACCGCGACCGCGATACCGGCCAGGCCCCCGAGGAGCGCCATCCAGCGACTGCCGTGCGTTGCCTGCGCGGCCGCCAGCAGGAACACCGCCGTTTCGAACCCCTCTTTGAGTACCGCCAGGAATGCCATAACGGCAAGCGCCAGGGAACCGCCGGAGTTGATCGCCTGTACGGTTTCCTGCTCCAGCTCACTCTTCAGGCGAAAAGCGTTGCGGTTCATCCAAATGATCATGGTGGTGACGAACACGACTGCCACTGCGCCGATAACCGTCTCAAGCATCTCCTGCTGTCGTTGAGGCAGCGACGCGGACAGTAGATCCAGGCCAACGCCGACCGCGATGCTCAGGACAACAGCAACCACTACGCCGACCATCGCCGGGCGGACTGATTTGCCGTTACGCACGAGGAAAGCGCCAACGATGCTGACTATGAGGGTGGCTTCCAAGCCCTCGCGCAGACCGATGAGGAACGTGCCCACAAAGATGCCCTGCAGGATTGCTCCTTACGCCAGGCGCCCGAGCCCGGGCGAAGTAAAGCAAGGGTAACCTGCATCAGCGAACCGTGTAAACGGCCAGCTATGGTGCCGTCAGCCCGCGCCTATCAGCTCTACTGCCGGGCGAAACCACACCGACTGTGCGACGACCATACTCACAAACCAGCATTCGCTAGCGGTGGCCTCGGAAGCCCCGGCAAGGTCAGACGGGTTGGGTGGTGGTGCTGTCGATCAGGTCGCACTGGCTCACATTCGACGGGGCATAACCTGTACAGCGGGCCCGCCACAGTCATACATTGAGCCGTGGAGCCAAAACGGCTCACGAGCCGACCCACGGGGCTGATGCCAGCAGCGAAGGCGCCGTCGTTGCGGGTCCTGGTCGTCGGCGCCGGTGTTGGCGGAATCTCCATCGCGCGGGGGTTATTGCGCGACGGTCATGATGTCACCGTCTACGAGCAGCGTCCGGACGTACACGCCGGTGGTGGTGCGGTGACCATCTGGTCGAACGGCGCGACGGTGCTGAGGCAGCTGGGCGTGGATATGGACCGGGCCGGCCAACAGCTGTCCACCGTGCGGGTTATGACGTCGACGGGGCATCCGCTGGCCACGTTGGACGTGGCCACGATCGCCAACCGGCTGGGCGAGCCGGTTCGGATGGTTCCGCGTCATGTCCTGCTCGATCGGTTGCTGAAAGACTTTCCGGCGGAACGTATTCGGTGCAATGCCCGCGCCATCGGAGCGGTGGCCAACGGCGACGGGGCGCGGGTCGAGTTCGCGGATGGCAGTGTGGCCGAGGGAGACCTGGTGATCGGAGCCGACGGTAGGCATTCGATGGTCCGCGATGTCGTCGGCGCGGGGCACGGGGAACCGACCGGCTGGTGCAGCTGGCAGGGACTGGCCGCCTTCCCGAACGGCGCCGACGAGCGCGTCGCCTTCGTCGTCATCGGTGAGCGCGCAAGCCTCGGCCTGTGGCCGGCCGGAGGCTCCGAGGTGCAGTGGTGGTTCGACCTGCCCTGGTCGCCCGGCTTTGTCAGGCCGGCACGCCCGATCGACATGATCAGGTCCACGTTCACCGGATGGTCCGAGCCTGTCGACCGAGTGCTTGCGGCACTCACCGACGATGATCTGGCCCATTCGCCCTATCCCCATTTCCGGCATCCCATTCCCCGGCCAGGCCACGGCGCGCTGACCCTGCTCGGCGATGCGGCCCACACCATGCCGCCCACCCTCGCGCAAGGGACCAACCAGGCACTGCTTGACACGATGGTGCTGTGCAAGGCGGTTTCGGAATTCCAGCGCGGCGCCAACACCGACCTGCCTGATGCGCTGCGCTGGTATGAGAAAACCCGTCGACGCCGTGCTGCGGCCGTGTCCAGGGTTGCCTCGCTTCAGGTTTCGCACGGAGAGGCCGTGCTGAGGACGGCGGCGATGGTCTCGGACCGTTTCATGACGTGGGCACTAGCGACGTTCTTACAGTCGGTGAGTCACCGCCGGATGGCCGCTGACATCAACCGGGCCCTAACCACCGACACAGCCTGCCGGCGGTGAGGGCGATGCCTGCCGACGCCGTCCGTGTGCGAGGCGCGATCGACGGGCCCTCGCGCTGGCTCTTTATCGTCAAATGGTGTGTGCTGGCGGTCCCGCACTACCCCATATTGATCGTCCTCTATGCGATGTATCCGGTGCTGACCGTCGTCGCCGGTATCGCAATCTTGTTCACCGGCCGATATCCGCGGACCATCTTCGACGTCAACGTCGGGGTGCTGCGTTGGTCCTGGCGGGTGATGAACTACCGGTTTCCGATGAACAGCACAGATAGGTACCCGCCCTTCACGCTTGCCGCGCGGCCCGACTATCCCGGCGAACTCGACGTCGACTATCCGGGACAACTCAGCCATTGGGCGGTGCTGGTGAAGCTGCTGCTGGCGCTGCCGCAGATCATCATCTGCTGGGCCATGGAGCCACTGCTGCAGGTTCTGGCCGTGATTTCCGCGGTGCGGTTGTTGGCCAGAGGCACGGTGTCGCAAGACATGTTCGACCTCCTGATGGGAATCGTGCGGTGGCGTTACCGGGTGGCCGTGTACGTCTCGTTGATGTGCGATGAATATCCGCCATTCCGCATGGAATTGGGCGGTGGCGGAACGTGAAGCACCGTAACCCGTTGTTCCCCTATGTATATCGGCTCGGCATGCCGGTATTCGACCGACTGTTCTATCGCCGGTACCGGCGTGAGGCGATGAGTCTTGCGACCGGCCGGCTGCTGATCGTGGGTGTTGGCCCGGGAACCGACCTCATGTTTCTTCCTCCCGCGGTGACATCGGTCGCGGCGGTCGAACCGGAGGCGGCGATGCGTCGGATGGCCGGCGCCCTTGCCCGCCGCCGCGGCGTTGACGTCGACATCCTGGATGGGGTCGGGGAGTCGATACCATTCCCGGACAACAGTTTCGACTCGGTGCATGTCGGGCTGGTGTTGTGCTCGGTGGACGATGTGGCCGCGACCCTCGGCGAGATCCGGCGGGTGCTCGTCCCGGGAGGCCGCTTGGTGGTCCTCGAGCATGTCCGCGGGGACGGCATCATGGGGCGGTTCCAGGATCTGATCGCCACGCCATGGTCGTGGCTTGCCTCCGGGTGCGAGCCGAACCGCCGGACCGTCGAAGCGATTGCCGCCGCCGGATTTGACACCAGGGGACTGCGCAACGTTCGGCGGACCCTGGTGCCGCCGCCGTGCACACCTCACTTGCAGGGCGTCGCCACCGTAGTCGAGTAGTGCTATCCGACATGGCTATTCGATCTGGTTATTCGATGCTGACGGCCTCGATGATGTTGAGCCGTGCCGCGCGCCGTGCGGGTGGGACCGAGCCCAACAGGCTGATCGCCAGCGCCCCTGCGGTGAAGACCACCGCCATGGGGCTTGGCTGGAAGGTGACGGTGAAGTTCATGACGGTGCCGCTGACGAGGCTGAACAGCCACTGATCGACCAGACCGACCAGCAGCCCCGAGACACCGCCGACGACGCCGATGGCCGCGGCCTCGGCAAGAACCATGCCCAAGGTGTACCGGCGGCTGGATCCCATCGCCCGCAGCACACCGATTTCTCGGCGTCGTTCGAGTACCGAAAGCGTCAACGTGTTCAGCAGCGCGACCGCGGCGACGAACACCACGATGATCCACACGGCGTTGGCGATCAGCATGCTCTGGTGCAGTGGGGCTTCCAAACCGGCCAACGCCGCGCGGCCGTCGTACACGTAGTTCGGTGCGGGCACCACAGCGCGAACGTCGGCCAGCAGCCGTCCCGGATCAGCGCCATCCACGGCGGTGACTTGCAGTGTCGTTATGCCCGGGCGGTCAAACCATGCCCGCAGGTGATCCAGGCTCATCCCGACGGTGCCGATGACCGTCGAGAAATAGGGCACCAGGGCCAGCACGGGCGTCCGCTGAGGGCCGTGGGGTGTTTGCAACTGCAATTCGTCGCCCACCTGGACGCCGAGAGTCTTGCCCAGGTTCTGGGAGAGCACCACGCCCCGGCCGGCGAGCATGTCATGACGTACCCGTTCGTCGAGTGCACGAAAAAGTGGATCGTGGGTGCCGGGGGAGAATCCATCGAGCATCACGCGTGTGCCGCCGACCACGGCGAATCCAGAGGCGCCTTCGACGACGTTCGCGACGCCAGGGACCGCAGCCACCTTCTCGGTAAGACCTTGCGGCAGAGCATCGGTGGGGTAGCGGTCGGGTGAGTTGGCGCTCACCCAGACATCGACATCGGCGACGGGCGCGAAGATGTCGCGCGCGGATCGGATCATGTCGTTGTTCGTTCCGGTGATCACCACGGTGGTGACCACGGCGATGAGCACGGTCATCACGGTGGCCCACACCCGCCGCGGCGCGCGCTGGACCGTCGGTGCCGCCAGCACCCCGGGTGAACCGAACAGTCGTGCCACCGTGGCTGTCGCGCGGACGATGGGTCCGGCGAGCGCGAAGCCTAAGGCGATCTCGGCGACGAATAGGGCGGCGATCGCGACGAAGGCGAGCGCCCCTGGTCGGTAGAGCACTGTCAGGAGTGACGCTGCCAACACTGCCACCGCCACGACTCCGCTGACGATACGCAGCCAACGCGGCACGTTGTCGGACACGGAAACTCCGACGGGCGCCAGCGCCTCGATCGGTGACACTTTGTATACCTGCCGTGCGGCCATCGCCGACGCGGCAACGCTGGTGAGTACCGTCGCGGCGACGGCAGCCGGGATCGCATAGTCGGGCAGCCAATATTCGATACGGGCTTCGAGCCCCTGGGTCACCGTCGGTGGCAAACGGCCAATAGCTCTGCGGCCCAACACTATTCCGAGGGCCGAACCGATGGTGCCGCCGATCAGCCCGAGGATCGCAGCCTCGGCGAGCATGTCGCGAACGATCGTCACGCGGCCGCCGCCGATTGCGCGCAGCATCGAGATGACCGGGCGGCGTTGGGCGATCGCCATGGTCATCGTCGTGTAGATCAGGAACGCCCCGACCACCAACGCGACCGCCGCGCCCATCAGGGCCATGTAGTTCATGAGCTTGACACCGTCGCCGGCCCGCACCGCCCGCAGGCTCGGATCGGCGACGATCGCCCGGCCGTTCACGGCGGCCGTGACCTCGTCCCGGACTGCGGTGATATCGGCGCCCGGTGCCGTGGTGACCAGAATCGAATCGAGCTGACCTTGCCGTCCGGTGATTTCCTGTGCCAACGGCAGTGGGGCAAGCACATAGTGCCCACCGTTGAGATCTGCGAGCTGCTTGCCCTGGAGCACCTCGGCGACGGTCACCGAACCTGAGCCGAGCCGGAATGTATCGCCCTTCGAATGACCGACGGACGGCCCGATCTGGACACCGGCTGCCGTCCGCGATGGCGCGTCAACCTTCACTCCGACAGCATCTTTCAAAGCGCCTTCCAGCGCGGCGCTGCGGTCGTCGGCGCCGAACAGCAGAACCGGTTCCGAATCTGTGAGTGCGGACATCCGGATCATCGGTGCCGCCGTCGCGACTCCGGGAATCTTGGCGACATCGGCCAAGACCGCCTCGGGGAACCCCGCATCGGTGATACCCGATACCTCGAGTGCGGCGACGCCGGCGACTCCGTCTGCCAATCGGTTGACCGATCCGGTGATCGACCCGAAGATGCCGAATATCGCCACGAGATACATTGCAGAAACTGCCATTACGGCGATCGAGGCGATGGTGCGTCGACGATGCACGATCAGTTCGCGCAGACTGAACACACGTAGCCTGCTCGCTGCGGCGGCGATGGTGGCTCCGGGGCCGTGTTGCTCCTCGCGTCCGCGGCCTATCACCCTGGCGCCACCGACATCTCGTCGGAACCGAGCCGTCCGTCCTGCAGCGTGATGACCCGATCGGTTGCCGCGGCGGCGTCGGCGTTGTGGGTCACCATCACCACCAGGCGGCCGGCGCCTTCTTCATGGGCGACTTCGGCGAGGAGGGCCAGGATGGCGGTACCCGTGTGGGAATCCAGGTTCCCGGTGGGTTCGTCGGCAAGGATCAGCGGTGGATTCATCATCATGGCTCGCGCCACCGCGACGCGTTGCATCTCGCCGCCGGACAGTTCGGCCGGGCGGTGTTCGGTCCGCTTACCGAGGCCGACGCGGTCCAGCAGCCGAACGGCGTCCGCCTTGACCTTGCCCAGCCGGATGCCGTCGAGCAGCTTCGGCACCGCCACGTTCTCCCACGCCGAGAGGGTCGGCAGCAGGTTGAAGAACTGAAAGACGAACCCGACCCGATGATGGCGGAACTCCGACTGTTGTTCGTCGCGGAGCCGACCGATCTCCTCGCCGTCGAAGGTGATGGATCCGGAGTCGGGGGAGTCCAACGCCCCGAGTAGGTGCAGCAGTGTGCTTTTCCCCGCCCCCGATGGCCCGATGACCGACACGAACTGGCCGCCGGCCAGGCGCAGGCTGATCTCATCGAGGGCGCGCACCGCCTGCCCACCAACCCTGTACTCGCGCACTACATTGCGCAGTTCGATGGTCAGTTCGCGCTGGGTCGTATCGGCGTTGTCCAGTTGTCTCAAGGTGGCCTCCCGCGAGACCGGGTTACCCGGCGCGCGGAGGCGCGGTCGGGATATGCGGAGCCTACTCCCGCCGCGCTCGTCAAATGTGGGCTTGTGCGAGGTTTTCCGGTGAGCCCTACAGCTCCGCCGCTAGGTCCCTGGGCAGTTCTCCGCGCGTATCTCAAGGGGTTTCTTATCGGCCCTGTCCTTGAGATTGGGGATCTTTCCGCTGATCACAATGGTTCTGTCGGTCTTCGTCACCGTCATGGGTTCTCCGCCGGTGGACGTGGTTTCCCAGAAATAGTCAGCGCCAACCCCTTTCACCTGCAGGGAGTTCACCGCCAATGATGGGTGGATTCGGATATCCGCCATGACCTCACCCTCGCCGGTTCCCTCAACCTTGGACATGGTCAGGATGTTCTGCCCGTCCCCGATGCAGGTCGGACCGGCCTGAAGTGGCAGGGACTTGCCATCGAAGATGACTTTGAGCGCTGGGATATCGGATTGCGCCCGGCCGGATGCGGTGGACGGTGACTCTGTCTGGGTGACGGGGCTCCCGTGGGCACACGCAACGAGGCACAGCATGGCTGCACTGCCGATGGCAGCCGTCAGATGCGGTCGGCGCATGTCTAACCGCACTGAAGGCTCAGCCCTGTTCCACGGTGTTGTTGCCGCCCGACTGGGAGACCTCGGGCCCTCCGGAGTGATAGGTGACCTTGTTGTTGAAGCCCGAGACGCCAATCTTCTCCGCGGTCTCGACGCTCACCGCGTTTTCGACGCCAGAGACGGTGAGGGAATCGCAATTCCCTTCTATGTCAACGGTATTGGACACTCCGCTGACGTTGACCGAGCAGCCGTCACAGTTCACGGCGACGTTCTTGTGAGTGCCGGAGACGCTGAAGGTCGAACCCGCGGGCACGTAAGTCGGCCCCGGCGCTGCGGTAGACGACGGCGTCACCGCGGTCCGGGCCGGAGATTTCACGACGGTTGACCTGGCGGGCCCCGTGCTGGTCGGTGCCGAATTTGTGGGAACGCGATGGGGGAGCGTTGGTTTGGCGGCGTACAAGATGAGCCCGGCCACTGCCGCGATGACTGCTGCGGAGAGGAAAGCGAACGGCCACAGGAGCTTGCGGGCCGAAGGCCCCGGGGTCTGCGCCGGGCCATACACCGGCGGTGGATACAGGCTTTGGGCCGGGACGCCCAGCTCCGATGCCCGCGCCGCCTGACTCAACGGGCGTTCCAGCTCCCGGATTCTTGCCTCGGGATCATCATCGGACTCCACCTGCAGATGGTCCCACAGTGAGCCCCTCCGAGCGGTAGCGTTTCTCTTATGGGGTCCACCGAGATTGTCGCCGCTGAGCCGCAATTGTTTGTCACCGATCTCGAACGCGCCCTCGCCTTCTACGCGGACAAGCTCGGCTTCGAGGTGACCTTCACCTACGGCGAACCGGCCTTCTACGGGCAGGTGCGGCGCGGCGGGGCGAGCCTGAATCTACGCAAGGTGGCCGGCCCGGTGTTCGACGGTAATTTTCTTGCCACGGAACGCGATCCGCTTGCTGCCACGCTCACGACGTACAAGTTGGGCCCGCTTCACGATGAGTATCGGGCCGCGGGTGTGGACTTCCATCAGCCGTTGCAAGACGAGGAGTGGGGGAGCGTCACCTTCATCGTGAGGGATCCTGACGGCAACCTCATTCTGTTCTCCGGCGCCGAAGCCTAAAAGAATCTCTCGCTATCGAGGCGCCCCGGGGACACAATGGGCGACATGGAATTGCCAATTTCGTTCGACGGACTCGCAACCGACGGCGGTAGGTCGATCGTCTACGGCGAGCCCTATACGACCGCCGATGGCACCATGGTCATCACGGTTGCCAAGGTGCGAAGCCGCGGTCGCAGCCCAGAGGGTGAAGCTCTGGAGACACTTGCCAGACCGCTGGGGGTATTCGTCGTCAAAGACGGTGACGCTCAATGGCGCCCGGCCTTTAACGCTGACCGGGCCTCGACGTTGGGCATCCTCACCGGCATGCTCGCGGCGGTATTGGGGCTCGTGGCCGTCATCCGCCGACCGCCGTGGCCAGATCTCACCGCGCCGGGCTGGTCGCCGGCGGAGAATCCGCAGTGGTGGCGCGGCAGGCGCTGACTACTCAGCGCCCGCCGCAGCCGAGTGATCCCTACTTTTGGGTGACGGTTTCCTTGAAGGTTCCGTCGCCCTGGTTCAGCCAGGTGA
Source organism: Mycobacteroides franklinii (assembly GCF_001853795.1). NCBI lineage: Bacteria > Bacillati > Actinomycetota > Actinomycetes > Mycobacteriales > Mycobacteriaceae > Mycobacteroides > Mycobacteroides franklinii. Next base: position 763,037 of record NZ_MLIK01000004.1, on the reverse strand, counting down.
TGGTGCCCTTCTGGAATTCACCGATCCAGCCGCCCTTGGCGACATCGGGTCCGCCGGCCGTTTCCACCTCGTCGGCGGTGGGGAAGCCGAGTGTTCCTCCGGCGCCGCCGTGGGTCGTGTACACCTTCAGGATTTCGCCCTGAACCAGGTGCGCACCGGTGGCGGGTGAGCTGAAGATGGTGCCGTTGGCGAAGGCCTGCACCGTGCCGTCACCCACCTTTTCCGGTTGCCCGGTCGGCAGGCCAAGCTTCGCCTCGCCCCCGGCCTTGGTGTAGGCCTCGGCGATGGGCGGCTCCAGCGTCACGTCGCCGACGCCGGGCACGTTGACCGTCGACGGTGCCCCCGCCATGACGGATGACACTGCGCTACTTGCCGACGAGGCCGCGCTCGACGCGGCGCTACCACCCGCGCTGATGGCCGATGATGCCGCGCTCGTCGCGCTCGACATCGACTCCTTTGCGGCGTCCTTGTCCTGCTGTGAACAGGCGACAGCTACCGCTGCGGAGATCGCAACGATGGAAACCGCGCCTGCTGCTCGTTTCATCAGATTGGTGTCCATTAATTGAACGTAACAATGTCGACGCGGCAATTAGGTGAGTTTTTCGATGTTCACCTTTTGTCGGGAGAACGTCCATTGATTCGCCCGGCAATAAAAAGGACCGTCAGGAAGCCGGAGTCAGCTCGCAGACGTAGTCGCCGACATCGATATGCACGTTGGCAGCTTCCGGAACCGTCGGCGTGGGCACGACGTTGAGCGTGAACTGCTCACGACCGAATTCATCGCTGGTTCCGGGCCACTGTTCCTGCAGGATGTCGCTGATCAGGCCGGCGACTGCGGGCTCGGTGATGCGATAGGTCTCCGCCTGGCAGAACTTCGAGTACACCTCGGTGACGCGGATGCGGGCCTTCTCGATGGGCAGTGTGCCCAGGTCCTCGCCGGTTTCTGGATCGCGCACGGCGGTCCCGGTGGCGCCGATGACCGAGAAAATCATCCCGACCTCGACGCCGGCCTCATCACCCTTGTTCACCAGCACCGAGTAGCGGTCGACGATATCGGCCACCTTCCCGATGATCGGGTCTACCGGCTCAAGCTCCTGCTCACCAGCCGATTGCTCCGCTGGCGTCGTCTCTTCAGGCATTGCCGACGCCGACGGTGTAGTTGTTGGGGCGCGACGCGGTCTCGATCTTTTGCCGTTCGGGCTGCCCGGCGGTCTCGGCCGTCGAGAAATCGGTCTTGGCCTTGGCCACCGCGGTGCTCGAGACGTTCTCCGATTCGCGCAGGGCCTGGAAGGCGTGGCGCAAAGTCAGGCGGCTGATCGTCAGCGCCAGGTTCAGGGCGCTGGAGGCGGACTGCTTGTTGCCCTCGTTGAGATCGTTGGAGGCGGTCGCAAGGTGCTTGTCCACGTCCATCATGCCCTGCAACGTCACCATGGTCGCGTACGCCGACTGCCCGACATTGCGGTCAAGCGTGTTGCTCTGCTGAATGCGGTGATACAGGTCGGCAATCAAGATTCCGGAGACGAGTGCCAGCAGCGGTGTGACGATGCCCTGGACGAATCGGGTGAGTTCGGGGTCGGTCGCCGTGAAGCCGACAACCGCCGCGACGATGGTTGCGACAACTGCCGCGCCGACGATCGTCCAATGAACCAGTGTGGGCTTCGGGGGAAGCTGATCTGAATTTGCCAACGTCGTTACCGTCCGTTCGGTGAGTGGACACATTCGCTGCATCCTTGACCCCATGAGCACTGACCGCAGCATGTTAACACCGTGTCGGGGTTCGTCCAAGGTCAGGTTACGCGCGGCACTCTATGTTTGCTGGATGTGAGTGATATACCGGTTTGCCCGAATTGAATTGAATGGCAATGGATTTCTCGAGATTGCCGGTTATTGCGCCCGGTCTAGGGTGTTCGCGACTGCGAGCTGAGCAGCGGCTTATCCGCATTGCTGCTCGGCGGCGGCATTTGTCGCCACGATCACCGCGGCCTGCCGGTCGGCCGTCAGGTCATGCCAGGACTTGTGGAAGGTCCCCGGGCCGACGTTTCCGGTGCTCTGAATGGATTGCAGGTAGCCCTCCACGAGCTGGACGGGGCCGTCCTGCTTGCCGATCATCCAGTCGGCCGCCGCACGGCACGCCTGGTAGTACTCCTCCTCCAAGGAGCTGGGTGCGGCGTTCACGGACGTCGTGACGCCCGCCGGGGACACCCCCGAGCCGGCAGCCGGCGGCTGGGCGGCAGGAGCCCCGACCGAGGTGCTGGTGGTGGAGGTGATGGAGGGGCTCGGAGCCGCCTTGTCGTCGGATTTCGACGTGCACGCCGCCCCGATCAAGGGGACGCAGAAGGCCATCAGGGTCGCGGCGATGCGAGTTGGAGCGGTCACCACTCCAAACTAGCAAGTGCCTACCAGCGACAACATTTACTCACTCAGAGCTTTTGCTCCGAGGGCAAAACCGCAGGAAAACGCCGGTACGATATGAGCTGTGATGGGACGCAGGGGTTTTCAGGGGTGTTGTTGCGGCTAGCCGTGACCACCCCTGCCCCTGCTATCGATTGAGCCTTCATGACCACTGCATCTGTTCTGGATCTGCGCCGTCCTTCCTCCGCCGGATCCCTGCCCACCCGACTGCGATTGCCGGATCTGCTCCGCATCACCGATGAGGGTGCCGACGATGCCCTGCACGGCCGCTTCGACCATCTGCTGCCTGCGGGCGGCCTTCCCCTCGACGAGCGTTGGGCCACCCGCATTCACGCCGACGACGAGCTCGATGTCTGGTTGATCAGCTGGGTGCCCGACAAGTCCACCGAACTGCACGACCATTCCGGATCGCTCGGCGCGCTCACCGTGCTCAGCGGCTCGTTGCACGAATATCGCTGGGATGGAAGAAAATTGGTGCGCCGTCGGCTGGATGCGGGCGATCAGGCGGGATTTCCGCTCGGCTGGGTGCACGACGTGATGCGTGCCCCCCTGAAATCCAGCGGAGTACCGCTTCCTGCCGAAATCGGGCCCACGCTGAGCGTGCACGCCTACTCGCCGCCGCTGACCGCGATGTCGTACTACGAAGTGACCCAGGCCAACACGTTGCGACGCAGCCGCACCATCCTGACCGATGAGCCCGAAGGCCCGGCGGCATGACGATTCATGATCTGCTCGCCACGGCCCGCGGTCGGCTGCGCCGCCTACCGGCCGATGAAGTGCCGACCGCGTTGGGGCGCGGTGCATTCCTGGTCGACATTCGTCCCGCTGCGCAACGTGCCGAAGAGGGCGAGGTCGTCAACGCCCTCGTCATCGAGCGCAACGTGCTGGAGTGGCGTCTGGACCCGGAAAGTGACGCCCGGATTCCGCAGGCGGGTAATCACGATGTGGAATGGGTGATCCTGTGCCAGGAGGGCTACACCTCCAGCCTGGCCGCCGCCTCGCTGCAGGAGATCGGCCTCTACCGCGCTACCGATGTCATCGGCGGATACAAGGCCCTCAAGGACAAGGGCATCCTGATCTAGTCGCGTGCGATGTCATTGGGGTCTGCGGCGCGGTGGATGTGTGGGCCCTGCCCACCTCTATGCGACAAAAATCCGTCTGACGTGGTTCATTCGGCGGTTGTCGCGTAGAGGCGGGCACCAAGTGCGTGGTCCGGGACGGTCAGCTCTAGCTGAAGTCACCGGCGTCGCGCCGCAGATGTGTCAGCACCGAGACCAGGGTCCGGGTGCGCGACGGCGATAGCCCGATCTGTGCGAATACCTTGGCGTTCAAATCGGCGGTCGCCACCGAACCGAGATCGCGCCCCGCAGCAGTGATCTCGACCAGTGTGCCGCGACCGTCGGCGGGATTGGGCACGCGGCGCACCAACCCCGCCTCCTCCAGTCGATCCACCGTGTTGGTCACGGAGGTGGGGTGAACCTGAAGGCGTGCACTGGCTTTGGCCATGGGCATGGAGCCTGCCCGGCTGAAGGACAGCAGCATCAGCAGCTCATATCGCGAGAAGGTCAGACCATGCGGGCGCAGTACGTCCTCGACCCGCGCCAGCATGATCTGGTGCGCCCGCATCACCGACGTGACGGCGGCCATCCCGTCGGCGACCTCACCCCAGCCGTTTTCCACCCAATGGCGATGGGCGTCGTCGACGGGATCGAACGGCAGGGTCATGCGCTTAGCGGTGAATGAAGTTGGCGGGACGCTTCTCGACGAACGCGGCCATGCCCTCGGACTGATCGGCGGTGCCGAATGCCGAGTGGAAAATCCTGCGCTCGAACAGCAATCCCTCGGCCAGGCTGGACTCGAAGGCCCGGTTCACGGCTTCCTTGGCCATCATCGAGGCCGACAACGACATCTCCGAGATGGTCGTGGCGACGGCCTTGGCCTCGTCGAGCAGGCTCTCGGTGGGCACCACGCGTGAGACCAGGCCACTGCGCTCGGCCTCGGCAGCGTCGATGTTCCGGCCGGTGAGGATCAGGTCCATGGCCTTCGCCTTGCCGATGGCGCGGGTGAGTCGCTGCGAGCCACCCATGCCGGGCAGCACGCCCAGCTTGATCTCGGGCTGCCCGAACTTGGCGTTCTCGGCGGCGATGATCAGATCGCACATCATGGCCAGCTCGCAGCCCCCACCGAGGGCGTAGCCGCTCACCGCGGCGATCGTCGGCGTGCGCACCGCGCCCAACTTGGCCCAGGCGGCGAAGAAGTCGGAGCCGAACATGTCGCTGAACGACTGCTCGCTCATCTCCTTGATATCCGCACCCGCCGCGAATGCCTTCTCACTGCCGGTGATGATGATCGCGCCGATGCCGTGGTCCGCGTCGAATTCGGCTGCGGCGGCGGTCACCTCGTTCATCACCTGCGAGTTCAGTGCGTTGAGCGCCTTGGGCCGGTTCAATGTGATGACCGCGACGCGATCGATGCGTTCGGTGAGGATGGTTTCGAAAGTCATGACGCTCCTTGGATTCGCGAGAAGATCGCCGAGAAGTCTAGGCCGGAGCCTCCGGTGGAATTGAAGTCGTCGTAGATGTGCGCCGCGGCCAATCCCAACTGCGCATCAACTCCGTTGGCGCGCACCGCATTGGCGGCCAGACCCAGGTCCTTGGCCATCAAGGCGACGGCGAAGCCCGGGGTGTAGTCGCGATTGGCGGGGCTGGTGGGTACAGGTCCTGGCACCGGACAGTTCGACGTGAGCGCCCAACATTGGCCCGAGGCGTTGGCCGCGACATCGAACAGCGCCTGATGAGAGAGCCCGAGCTTCTCGCCGAGCACGAATGCCTCGCTGATCGCGATCATCGATACGCCGAGGATCATGTTGTTGCAGATCTTTGCGGCCTGGCCGACACCGGGGCCGCCGCAGTGCACCACACGCTTGCCCATGACGTCCAGAATCGGTTCGGCGGCCGCGAATACGGCGTCCTCGGCACCAACCATGAAGGTCAGGGTCGCCGCGGTGGCGCCGGGTACGCCACCGGATACCGGCGCGTCGGCGAAGCGGTGGCCCGCCGCGGTGGCCGCCTCATGTGCGGCGCGGGCATCGGCCACGTCCACGGTGGAGGAGTCGATGAACAGGGTGCCGGGACGCGCCGCGGGCAGCAGATCCTCATACGCCGCGAGCACGTGCGCGCCCTTGGGCAGCATGGTGATCACCACGTCAGCGGTGGCTGCGGCTGCCGCCCCCGACTCGGCCAACGGCACACCGGCCTCGGTGGCGGCATCGCGCGCCTGCTCGGATAGGTCGAAGGCAGCCACGGTATGCCCGGCCTTGGCGAGATTGACCGCCATCGGTAATCCCATGTGGCCCAAGCCGATAAATGCGATTGTGCTCATGCCGACCACTCCAGATCATCGTCGACCGGCTGGAAGAAGGCCTCGACATCGGCCTCGGTCACCGCGGCGAGCGTCTTCGGATCCCACTGCGGGTTGCGGTCCTTGTCGACCAGCTGAGCCCTGATGCCCTCAACAAGGTCGTGCGACCGCACCGATTGGCTGGACACCCGATATTCCTGGGTGAGAACTGCTTCCAACGACGGCAACTCGCGTGCCCGTCGTACCGCTGCCAGCGTCACCGACAGGGCGATGGGAGAGCGGGTCAGGATTTGCTCGGCTGCCGCACGTGCTCGCTCATCCCCGTGGGACTGCAGCGCCGCCACGATATCGGCGACGGATTCGCCCGCGTAGCATTCATCGATCCAACTACTTTGAGCCACAAGGTCGCTCGACGGTGCACTGGCGCCGTGCACTGCAAGCGCAGTGGCGATATCGCTGTCGATGATGGCCTTGGTGAACTTGTCGAGCCGGTCATGCGGCACGTAGTGGTCGGCGAATCCCAGCGCGATGGCGTCGGCACCGGAGAACGGAGCGCCGGTGAGTCCGGCGTGCACGCCGAGCTGGCCGGGCGCGCGCGAGAGCAGGTAGGTGCCGCCCACATCCGGGATGAATCCGATCCCCACCTCGGGCATGCCGACCTTGGAGGTCTCGGTGACGATCCGGATGTTGGCGTGCCCGCCGACGCCGACACCGCCGCCCATCACGATGCCATCCATCAGTGCCACATATGGTTTCGGGAAGCGGGCGATCTGTGCGTTGAGCTGATACTCCTCGCGGAAGAACCGGCGGGCGACCACGCCGTCGATCTTGGCGCTGTTGTGGATCTCGACCACGTCGCCACCGGCGCACAGACCACGCTCGCCCGCACCCGACAACACCACGGCCCGGATGTCATCATCGGCCTCCCACTCGGACAGCACCGAGGACATGGCGGTCACCATGTCGTTGGTGAGCGAGTTGATGGCCTTGGGGCGGTTCAGCGTCAGCAGGCCGACGCCCTTCTCGACCCGTGTCTCGATCTGATCCGTCACGCCGGGAGCCCCTGTTCTATCAGCTTACGGGACACGATGACTCGCATGATCTCGTTGGTTCCTTCCAGGATTTGGTGCACCCGTAGGTCTCGTACGATCTTCTCGATGCCGTACTCGGCGAGGTAGCCGTAGCCGCCATGCAGCTGCAACGCCTCGTTGGCCACGGTGAAACCTACGTCAGTGGCGATGCGTTTGGCCATGGCACACAGCTCGGCGGCGCGCGGATCACCCTCGGTGACCGCGGAGGCCGCACGCCAGACCATGGTGCGGGCGGCCTCCAGCTCGGTGGCCATATCCGCGAGCCGGAATTGCAGCGCCTGGAACTTGATCAGCTCCTCACCGAAGGCCTTGCGGGTGCGCAGGTACTCGATGACCTTTTCCAACGCAGAGCGCGCCCCGCCCAGCGAGCATGACGCGATATTGAGCCGGCCACCGTTGAGGCCGCGCATCGCGATGGTGAACCCGATGCCTTCCTCACCGATGCGGTTGGCCACCGGAACCCGGACGTCGTCGAAGATGACCTGCGCGGTGGGCTGGGCATGCCAGCCCATCTTGCGTTCGGGCGGGCCGAAGGATAGGCCGGGGGTGTCCTTGGGAACCACGATGGTGGAGATGCCCCGTGGCCCGGGGCCCCCCGTGCGTGCCATCACGACGTACAGGTCCGCGGCCCCGGCGCCGGAGATGAACTGCTTGACGCCGTTGAGCACGTATTCGTCACCATCACGAACCGCGTTGGTGCGCAACGCCGCGGCGTCACTGCCGCATTCAGGCTCGGTGAGGCAGTAGGCGCCGATGGTCTCCATGGTGCACATCGAGGGCAGCCAGCGTTGACGCTGTTCCTCGTCGCCGAATTCGTCGATCATCCAGGCCGCCATGTTGTGGATGGAAATGAACGCCGAGACGGCGGAGCATCCGGTGGCCATGGCCTCGAAGATCAACGAGGCGTCCAGGCGGGTGAGTCCGGAGCCCCCGACATCGGGGTTGATGTAGATGCCGCCCATGCCCAGGGCCGCGGCCTTGGGAAACACTTCGACCGGGAAGTACTTGTCGCGGTCCCAGTCCAGGGCATGGGGCGCGATGTGGATATCGGCGAACTCTCTTGCCGTATTCCAGATTTCGCGCTGTTCGTCGGTGAGATTGAACATGGATTGTGCGCTCAGTCCATGGTCGGAATGACGAAGGAGGCGCCTTCCTTGGTGCCCGAGGGCCAGCGTTGGGTCACCGTCTTGGTCTTGGTGTAGAACCGGATGGAGTCGGGTCCGTGCTGGTTGAGGTCGCCGAATCCGGATCGCTTCCAGCCGCCAAAGGTGTGGTACGCCACCGGAACTGGGATCGGTACGTTCACGCCGACCATACCGGTATTGACCTTGGCGCAGAAGTCGCGTGCGGTGTCGCCGTCACGAGTGAAGATGGCGACACCGTTTCCGAACTCGTGCTCGGACGGTAACCGCACCGCCTCGTCGTAGTCCTTGGCCCGCACTACCGACACCACCGGACCGAAGATCTCTTCCTGGTAGATGCGCATCTCGGGCGTCACGTGGTCGAAAAGCGATGCGCCGATGAAGAATCCATCCTCGTGACCGTCGACCGTGAGATCGCGCCCGTCCAGAACCAGTTCGGCGCCCTCGGCGATACCGATGTCGATGTAGTCGCGCACCCGCTTGAGTGCGTCGGCACCCACCAGCGGGCCGAAATCGGAACCGGCGTCCAGCGATGGCCCGACCACCAGTTCGCGGGCACGCTTGGCCAGTCCGTCGACGAGCCGTTCCGCGGTGGCCTCGCCGACGGGCACTGCAACAGAGATGGCCATACAGCGCTCGCCGGCCGAGCCGTAACCCGCACCGATCAGCGCATCGATGGCCTGGTCGATGTCGGCGTCGGGCATGATGATCATGTGGTTCTTGGCGCCGCCGAAGCACTGGGCGCGTTTGCCGTTGGCGGTGGCGGTCTCGTAGATGTATTGCGCGATCGGGGTGGAGCCGACGAATCCGACCGCGGCGATGCGCGGATCGTTCAGCAGCGCATCGACGGCGGTCTTGTCCCCGTTGACAACGTTGAAGACGCCGGGCGGCAGGCCAGCTTCGAGGAACAGCTCGGCGAGGCGTAGCGGCACCGACGGGTCGCGCTCGGATGGCTTGAGGACGAAGGCATTTCCACACGCCAGAGCGGGGCCCGCTTTCCAGAGCGGGATCATGGCCGGGAAGTTGAACGGGGTGATGCCCGCGACTACGCCAAGGGGCTGACGGATGGAGTACACGTCGATGCCCGTGCCGGCACCACTGGTGTACTCGCCCTTGATGAGATGGGGGATGCCGGTGGCGAATTCGCAGACCTCGAGTCCGCGTTCGATATCGCCCTTGGCATCGGCGATGGTCTTGCCGTGTTCCTGGGACAGCATCGCGGCCAGGTCGTCGATCTCGGCGCGAACCAGGTCGACGAACTTGGCGAGCACACGGGCGCGTTGCTGAGGGTTGCGGGCGGCCCAGCCGGGCTGAGCCTCCGCGGCGTTCGCGATGACCGCCTCGACTTCGGAAACGTCTGCCAGCGGTACCTGCCGCACCGGCTTGCCCAGTGTTGGGTCGAACACGTCGGCGAAGCGGCCGGAGGTGCCGGGAACGCGCTTACCGGCGACGAAATGCGTCAGTTTGGGTAGCGAATCAGGTAACGAACTCATGGTGTAGCCCCTTGGGAAACGGTGGGAGATCAGGGAGGTCGGTACTCCCGAATCTAGTTGGACATCCACGTAATGTCTAGTAGGACTTCCTGCTAAAAATCCCAGTGTTCACAGGGATCTCACAGGGATTTGCCACAGCCGCGGGCAGCGGGCGGTACTGTGAGCCCACGACGTGGCCGGACAGTTCGGGAACCCTTGGCGTAAGCGTGGAACTCTTGCACTTGCCTGCTCGTTAAACGTCCAGTTGACTTTGATTGACGTCATCTGCGGAGGCCGCACATCGCGGTACCGCACTTCCAGGAGAGGATCACGACGGTGCGAACCACCAGCAATCCCATTCTTCGGTCGTTGCCCGGAAAAGAGGGTGGCGGCTATGCGCAGTTCGGGGCGGGTGCGGCAGGCGCCGGTGCCATGGCGGCCCAGCAGATGCGCCAGGACCCGTACACCGCGTACCCGGAGGCACAGTCCGGGGTGTCCCGGCCGCTGACCATTGACGATGTGGTGACCAAGACCGGCATCACCCTCGGTGTCATCGTCGCCGTCGCCATCGCCTCCTTCTTCATGGTCAGCACCAACCCGGCGCTGGCAATGCCGTTCCTGCTCGTGGGTGGGCTCGGCGGCTTGGTCATGGTGATGATCGCGAGCTTCGGGCGTAAGCAGGACAGCCCGGCGATCGTGCTGAGCTACGCGGCGCTTGAGGGCCTGTTCGTCGGTGCGATCTCGTTTGCGCTGACCTTCCAGGTAGCCGGGGCCAACGCCGGCGCCCTGATCGGCCAGGCGGTGCTGGGCACCGTGGGTGTGTTCATCGGCATGCTCTTCGTGTACCGCTCAGGCGCCATCCGCGTCACGCCCAAGTTCCAGCGGATGCTGCTCGCTGGCCTGGTCGGCGTCATGGTGCTGGCGCTCGGGAACATTGTCCTCGGATTCTTCGGTATCGACATGGGTCTGCGCAGCGGTGGTCCGATCGCGATCATCTTCTCGCTCGTCTGCATCGGTCTGGCCGCGTTCAGCTTCCTGATCGACTTCGACGCCGCGGACCAGATGGTGCGCGCCGGTGCCCCCGAGAAGGCCGCCTGGGGCATCGCCCTCGGCCTGGCCGTCACCCTGGTCTGGCTCTACGTCGAGATTCTGCGACTGCTGAGCTACTTCCAGAACGACTAGCGCTTCGCAGTAAAAAAAGGGGCGCCCCGCCAAGGGGCGCCCCTTTTTTCGTCGAAAGGCTCAGCCGGAAACGCGGACCCGGCCGGCGGCCTCGGCGGCATTGCGGCGTGCGGTGTCCACACTCTCGTCGCGTGCCAGCGCCACACCCATCCGGCGGGTGACGAAACTTTCCGGCTTGCCGAACAACCGCACGTCGGTACGCGGGACCCGGAGAGCGTCCTCGACGCCGTCGAACACCACGCCCTGCGCGTCGACCCCGCCGTAGATCACGGCGCTGGCCCCGGGGGACTTCATGGTCGTGTCGACGGGAAGTCCCAGGATGGCGCGGGCATGTAGCTCGAACTCGTTCTGCCACTGCGTGATCATGGTGACCATGCCCGTGTCGTGTGGGCGTGGGCTGACTTCGCTGAAGTACACCTGATCGCCCTTGACGAACAGTTCGACACCGAAAATTCCCTGACCGCCCAGGTTTTCGGTGACGGATCGCGCGATGTGCTGAGCACTCCGGAGGGCCTCGTCCGACATCGGATGTGGCTGCCAGCTCTCGACGTAGTCACCGTTGGCCTGCCGGTGCCCGATGGGCGCGCAGAAGCTCGTCTCGATCTCACCGTCCGCCCCCAGCGCCCGCACCGTCAAAAGCGTGATCTCGTAGTCGAAGTCGACGAATCCCTCCACGATGACCCGGTTGTTGGTTACCCGGCTGCCCGCCATCGCGTACTCCCAGGCGTTCTCGACATCGGCGGGTCCGTCGAGCTTGCTCTGTCCCTTGCCGGAGCTGCTCATCAGTGGCTTCACCACGCAGGGATATCCGATGCCCCCGGATTCCGAGTCGATCGCGGCCCGCAACTCGTCGAGCGAGCTGCAGAATTGGTAAGGGCTGGTAGGCAATTCGAGTGTCTCGGCCGCCAGCCGGCGGATACCTTCGCGATCCATCGTGAGCCGCGCCGCGCGAGCGGTGGGGATCACGCGCACCACACCCTCGGCCTCCAGCGCCTCCAGGGTGGCCGTGGCGATCGCCTCGATCTCGGGAACCACCAGATCGGGCTTCTCGGCCTCGATGAGGGCGCGCAGTTGCTCGGGGTCGGTCATCGAGATGACGTGTGCGTGGTGGGCGACTTGGTGTCCAGGGGCGTCCTGGTAGCGGTCGACGGCGATGGTTTCGACACCCAGGCGTTGCAGGGCGATCAGTACCTCGCGGCCGAGTTCGCCCGCGCCGAGCAGCATGACGCGGGTGGCACGCGGTGACAGGGGAGTTCCGATAGTGGTCATCGCCACGGAATTCTAGTGAGCGGGCGCCTGCCGCATGGCTGGCAGGCGCCACAAACGCCGACACGCCGTGTCGTGGCGGGAACGTACGAGACGAACCCGCCGCAGCACGGCGTGTCGACGAAAGGGAGAACTAGGCGAGCCGCTCGATGACCATCGCCATACCCTGGCCGCCACCGACACACATGGTCTCGACGCCGAAGGTCTTGTCATAGGTGGTCAGGTTGTTCAGCAGCGTGGCGGTGATGCGGGCACCGGTCATACCGAACGGGTGACCCAGGGCGATCGCGCCACCGGAGACGTTCAGCTTGTCCTCGTCGATGCTCAGCTCGCGGGCCGAGCCCAGCACCTGAACCGCGAACGCCTCGTTGATCTCGAACAGATCGATATCGCCAATCGACTTGCCCGCGTTCGCCAGTGCGCGCTTGACGGCCTCGATCGGGCCCAGGCCCATGATCTCGGGGGACAGTCCGGAGACACCGGTCGAGACGATGCGCGCCAGCGGGGTCAGGCCCAGTTCCTTGGCCCGCACGTCGCTCATGATGACCAGCGCGGCCGCACCGTCGTTGAGCGGGCACGCGTTACCGGCGGTGATGGTGCCGTTCGGGCGGAACACCGGCTTCAGCTGGCTGATGGCCTCGTAGGTGGTGCCGGCGCGCGGGCCGTCATCCTTGGACACGACGGTGCCGTCGGCCAGGGTCACCGGGGTGATTTCACGCTCGAAAAAGCCGTCAGCGATGGCCTTTTCGGCCCGATTCTGGCTGCGCACGCCCCAGTGGTCCTGGTCCTCGCGGCTGATGCCGGTGTGCAATGCCACGTTCTCGGCGGTCTGGCCCATGGCGATGTACACGTCGGGGGTCAGGCCGTCGTTGCGCGGGTCATGCCATTCGGTGGCACCCTGCGCGGCGGTGACGGTGCGGGCCTCGGCCTCGCCGTACACCGGGTTGTGGGTGTCGGGCCAGCCGTCGGAGGTGCCCTTCGGGAAGCGCGAAACCGTCTCCACGCCAGCGGAAATGAAGGCGTGGCCCTCGCCGGCCTTGATGGCGTGGAACGCCATCCGGGTGGTCTGCAGCGAGGACGAGCAGTAGCGGTTCACGGTGGTGCCGGGCATGAAGTCGTAGCCCAGCTGCACCGCTACGGCGCGCCCGATGTTGAAACCGGCCTCGCCGCCGGGCTGACCGCAGCCCAGCATCAGGTCGTCGATGTCCTTGGGGTCGAGTGCGGGCACCTTGTCGAGAGCGGCGCGCACCATCTGCGCGGCCAGGTCATCCGGCCGCATGCTCACCAGCGAGCCCTTGCCGGCCCGCCCGATCGGGGAGCGGGCAAGGGAAACGATCACGGCTTCGGGCATGAAAACTCCTGAATATAGGGGATTTAGTACTGGTTCTACTCCCCAGGAATCTAATGCAGCGACACCGCGGGCAGATCGTCGGGTTCCGTGATGCCGGTAGCGATCTCCACGGCATTACGCCGCCAGATTCGGCCCAGGACGCGCATCCGCGCGCTCATGGTCTGTGATTCTGCTGCTGCGGACACCCACGGCAAATCCGGGATGGGCCCACCCGTCCATTCACCGAGTGAATTCGCGAGGGCTGGCAGCAGCAGCCGCGCTGCCAGCGCATATCCCGCGGCGGAGGGGTGGTAGTGATCGTCGGCGAACATTTCCTCGGGTGCCTGCAGGAATTCCGGAGCCAGCAGGTCAGCAAGCGGAACCGGTAGGCCGCCGGCGGCTCGTACCGCCGCGGTCTGGAAATGGGCCAGCCGCAGCCCGCGGGAGCGCACCACCGCGCGCAGCGGCTGCGGGATGGCGGTGATCACCCCGAAATCGGGGCAGGTGCCCACCACGACGACGGACCCGGCCGCGCGCAGTCGCCGCACCGCGTCGCCCAGGCGTTGCGCGGAGGCCCGCACCGCGTTGAGCGAGGTCACATCGTTCGCGCCGATCATCATGACCGCGGCGTCCGGTGGCGGGCCGATGATCGACATGGCGTCGATCTGGGCGGCCAATCCCTTTGATGTCGCCCCCGATATCGCCTTGGTCGACAGGCGGATTCGCTTCCCGGACTCTTCGGCCAGGCCGCGCGCCAAGAGCACCCCGGGCACTTCATCGGGGACGTGGCAGCCGTAGCCGGTGGCGGTGGAGTCACCGAATATCGCGAGGTGCAGGTCGAACTGAACGCCGCGGCTGTACTTCGTCACCGGACCGCCGCCCGGTGCGTACACGCCGTCGGCGACGGGGGGAGCGTCATGTGTCTTCGGGACCACGCGGCGAACCTGCCTGGCCTGCGCATTCAGGAAGCTGTACGCGCCCCACCCGGCAGTGCCCATCGCGGCGCCCGCGGCCCCGGTGCTCAGGGCTGCCCAGACGGTGCGTCGGCGCGTGGCGAGGATGCTCACGCTGGCTATTTTCACTGACCGCGACACACCGCGCCAGTCCTCTGACCAGCATTACGAGAAATGAGGCAGGGACGATGCGGTATCGAAAGCGGTTTGTTGCTTGTTGATGGGTATAGTCCATCGGGCGCTAGCTGCCAGCTAGCAGCCTGAGTACACGCAGGACACTGGCTAGGCAAAGGAGCCTGAACAGATGACCGCACCGAAGGACGCTCCCGGATACGGGCATGCGACAGGGTCTGCAGGATCCTCGCGGAGTGCCCTGGACACGCTGGTCCGCGGCCTGCCGCTGAGTGATGGCGCCGCCGTCGAAGTGATCGAGGACGCGGCCAGTCTGGCTGCGCAGCTGCTCGGATTCGGCGTCCGGATGACGGTGCGCACGGTGCTGCAGATCGGCAGCCACGCCCCCACGCTCCCGTACCCCTTTGGGCTGATCGAAGAGCTGGGCCGCGTCCTGGTTCCCCCGCGTGGCACGGTCAAGGCGACCGTCACGCTGGCGAACACCAACGCGCGGCTGATTCGCGCCAAGGGTGTCGGGCCGGCAGACGGCACCGGGCGTGTGGTGCTGTATCTGCACGGCGGCGCGTTCATCGTCGGTGGCCCAAACACCCACAGCGCCATGGTGTCCACCATCTCCCAGCATGCCGACGCACCGTGTCTGGTGGTTGATTACCGGATGCCGCCGAAGGCTTCCCTGGACCAGGCCGTCGACGACTGCCTCGATGGATACCGCTGGCTGCGCGCGCAGGGATATGCGGCGGATCAGATTGTGCTGGCGGGTGATTCGGCGGGCGGTTTTCTGTCGGTAGCCGTGGCTCAACGCCTGCTGGCTGAGGACGGTGAGGCCCCGGCGGCGCTGGCCCTCATCTCGCCGCTCATCGAGTTGGATCCTGCGCCCAAGGTGGCGCACGAGAATGCCAAGACCGATGTCATGTTGCCGCCCAACTGCTTTGAGGCGCTCGAGAAGATTCTCACCAAGGCCGGTGGCGGCATACCCCCACAAGAGATCATCGACAAGGTCGACGGCCGGATGCCGCAGACGCTGGTGCATTGCTCCGGGTCGGAGGTGCTGCTCTACGACGCTCGCCTGCTGGGGCAGCGCCTGGCCGAGCAGGGGGTGCCGGTGGAGATCAAGATCTGGCCCGGCCAGATGCACGTCTTCCAGGTGGCCACCAAGATCGTGCCCGAGGCCAAGAGGTCGCTGGCGCAGATCGGCCAGTACATCCGCGACGCGGTGCCCGAGACGTCCTCGGCCGAGTTCGTCGCACCGGCTGCGGTCTGATCCCTGCCTGAGGTCCTCGGCGCGCGAACCAGCCGTCGGTGATGGAGCCTCTTTGCGCGAGCTGCTCGTCGGTCTAATAGCGTTACCGGCATGCGCATCGCCCAGCATGTCTCGGATCTGATCGGTAACACCCCCCTCGTCCGGCTGAACTCGGTGGTGCCCGAGGGATACGCGACGGTGGCCGCCAAGATCGAATACCTCAACCCCGGCGGCAGCTCCAAGGACCGCATCGCCGTCAAGATGATCGAGGCCGCCGAGGAGGCGGGCCTGCTCAAGCCCGGTGGCACCATCGTCGAACCCACCTCGGGTAACACCGGCGTCGGACTGGCCCTGGTCGCCCAGCGCAAGGGGTATCGCTGCGTATTCGTGTGCCCCGACAAGGTCAGCGAAGACAAGCGGAATGTGTTGCGGGCCTATGGGGCCGAAGTCGTCGTGTGCCCCACCGCGGTACCGCCGGAGCACCCCGACAGCTACTACAACGTCTCGGACCGCCTGGTGCGTGAGATCGAGGGCGCCTGGAAGCCCGACCAGTACTCCAATCCGAACGGCCCCGCCAGCCACTACGAGACCACCGGCCCGGAAATCTGGGCCGACACCGACGGCAAGATCACCCATTTCGTCGCCGGGGTGGGCACCGGAGGGACGATCACGGGCGCGGGCCGGTACCTCAAGGAGGTATCGGGGGGTGCCGTCAAGGTCGTCGGTGCCGATCCGGAGGGATCGGTCTATTCCGGCGGCACCGGCCGCCCCTACCTCGTCGAAGGTGTGGGAGAGGACTTTTGGCCCACCGCCTACGACCCCAGTGTGGTTGACGAGGTCATCGCGGTATCCGATGCGGACTCGTTCGAGATGACTCGCCGCCTTGCCCGGGAAGAGGGATTGCTGGTCGGCGGATCCTGCGGGATGGCAGTGGTGGCGGCAATTCGGTTGGCCGAGAGGGTCGGTCCCGATGGGCTGGTCGTCGTGCTGTTGCCGGACGGTGGCCGCGGATATCTGTCCAAGGTGTTCAACGACGGCTGGATGTCCTCCTACGGGTTCCTGCGCAGCCGTCTGGACGGCAGCGTCTCCGAGCCGACCGTGGGTGACGTGCTGCGCGGAAAGTCCGGTGCACTACCGGATTTGGTGCACACTCATCCGTCGGAGACGGTGCGTGACGCCATCGAGATCCTGCGCGAGTATGGGGTGTCGCAGATGCCGGTCGTGGGTGCCGAACCGCCCGTCATGGCAGGTGAGGTCGCCGGGTCTGTCTCTGAAAGAGAGCTGCTGTCAGCGGTATTCGAAGGCCGGGCCCAACTCGCTGATGCGGTGGCTGAGCACATGAGCCCACCGTTGCCGCTGGTCGGCTCGGGTGAACCGCTGAGCACTGCCGGGTCCATGCTGCGTGACACCGACGCGGTGATGGTCGTCGACGAGGGCAAGCCCGTTGGCGTTATTACCCGCCATGACCTGCTGGGATTCGTCTCCTCGGGTAGGGGCGTACGGCACTGAATTTCGCCCCAAATCGTTTCGCGGAAGCCAACCTGTGGAAACGCTGGACGCGTAATGTGCTCTGTTGGTCGACGCTGATGCGTGTCATACGAACTGGAGGACAATCGTGACCGAAGTTCCACCACCCCCGCCGCAGGATCCGGGCGCTTACCCGCCGCCTCCTCCTGCCGCCGGTGCGCCGGCCCTGCCGGGTAGCAATTTTGAGATCTGGATCAAGCGTGTTGGCGCTGCTCTGATCGACAACGGGATTGTCGCGATCCTGTACTGGATCGGATACGGCATCGCGATGGCCACCGCCGAGAAGCAGAGCTTCTCGTCAAGCGTGTATGACAGCGATTCCATGAATGGCATGTCCTATGGCGAGGACGCCGAGGTCTACAGCTTCACCGGCCTCGGCATGGCTGCGGTCACCATCTTCGGTATCGCGGCGCTTGCCTTCTGGCTCTGGAATCTGAAGAAGCAGGGTGACACCGGCTCGACCATCGGTAAGGGCATACTCGGCATTAAGGTGCTGAGCGAGACCACCGGTCAGCCCATCGGATTCGGCATGTCCGTGGTGCGTCAGATCGCGCACTTCCTCGATGCCGTCATCTGCTACATCGGCTTCCTGTTGCCGCTCTTCACCGCGAAGCGTCAGACGATCGCCGACATGCTAGTGAAGACCGTCGTCGTTCCCAAGTAGAAGTAATCGCCAGGCGGCGCTGGGCTGTCTCACACCTACCGGTCCGGTATAGGCTCGGACCCGATGAGTGAGCAGCGCAGCGCCGCCGACGCGTCTCGGTGGCAAGGGTTTTCCACAAGGGCCATCCACGGCGGTTTCCATGCCGATCCGCAGACCGGCGCGGTCAACGTGCCGATCTACGCCAGCTCGACCTTCGCCCAGGATGGCGTCGGTCAGCTGCGCGGAGGCTTCGAGTACGCACGCACGGGTAACCCCACGCGCGCCGTTCTCGAGTCCTCGCTGGCGGCATTGGAGGACGCCCACTTCGGTAGGGCGTTCTCATCGGGGATGGCGGCCACCGACTGCGTCCTGCGTGCGCTGCTGCGTCCCGGCGATCACCTGATCATCCCCAACGACGCCTACGGCGGCACCTTCCGCCTCATCGACAAGGTGTTCTCGCAGTGGGGGATTAGTCATACCCCGGTGCCGGTGGCCGATGTCGACGCCATTCGTGCGGCGATCACCCCCAACACCAAGCTGATCTGGCTGGAGACGCCCACCAACCCGCTGCTGAGCATCGCCGATATCGCGGCGGTCGCACAGGTGGCGGCAGAGCATTCGGTGAAGCTGTTGGTGGACAACACCTTCGCCTCGCCCGCGTTGCAGCAGCCGCTGAATCTCGGCGCCGATATCGCGTTGCACTCCACCACCAAATACATTGGCGGACACTCCGATGTCGTGGGTGGTGCGTTGCTCACCAACGACGAGGAGCTGGACACCGCGTTCGCGTTCCTGCAGAACGGGGCGGGCGCCGTGCCGGGCCCGTTCGATGCCTACCTGACCTATCGGGGCATCAAGACCCTGGCATTGCGGATGCAGCGACACAGCGAGAACGCGCAAGCGGTGGCCGAGTTCCTGGCGGGCCATTCCGCGGTGGCGCACACCATCTACCCGGGGTTGGACAGCCATCCCGGGCATGCGGTGGCCGCCAAGCAGATGGGTGGATTCGGGGGAATGATCAGCGTGCGGCTCGCCGGAGGGCGCCAGGCCGCACTCGACTTGTGCTCGCGAACAGAGCTTTTCATTCTGGCTGAATCCTTGGGCGGCGTTGAGTCGCTGATCGAGCATCCCGGTGCCATGACGCATGCGTCGACTGCCGGATCACTGCTGGAGGTACCGGAAGATCTGGTGCGGCTCTCGGTGGGCATCGAAGAGGTCAGCGACCTGATCGGGGATCTCGAGCACGCCTTGCGCTAGACGCAATGGTTCATTGAATGCAGGGCCGCCGAGATGACCGCGGCGGTCACTGCGAGATTGACCGCAGGACCGCGATTGTCGCGGGTCTGGGCAGCCCATCCGCCGTCGGCAATCGTTTGCGACCAGCGGGACACCTGCTGTCTGCCGATTGGGTCCAGACTCAAGATCGCGTCGAATCCGTTGACCCCGTGTAGCACTGCGATGATGGCAGCGGTGCTCGGCGCGGGCGGTGCGTAGTGGAACAACACATCCGTGACGCCCTGACGTACGGCGTTGGCGCGCTCGTTGTTGGTCACCGGCCAGTACTTCTCGGGGAAAAGTCGGCTACCCATCCGTACGGTGTGAATGTCGCCGGTGATCTCCAGCCGATGCAGCATCTGCGAGTTCACTCCGCGGCCCACCTTGGTGATCGCCTCCGCCGGGCTCATCGGCCGTCGTCGCAGCCGGTGTATCGCCCGGTCGAGCACCGGATCCCCGATATCGGGAGCCTGCAACACGAGCAGATGGCCGGCCTTCGAGGGCTCACCGTGTGTTGCCGGTCGAACGCGTTGTGCCAGAGCAAGATCCAACACGATCGCGGCAGCTAGAGCCTGCGCGCGCCGATTCTTGTCCAGCAGCGGCCGTCCCGAGGCATTGTTCAGCAACAGAAGCAGGAGGTCCTCCGCAATCTGTGGCATGAGGGGACAATAGCGGCAGAACAGGTGACATGATGCCTGGCATGGCGACAGAGTCCGCGGGAGCAACGGGTTTGGTAACGGTCCAGGAGATCCAGGAGGTGGCCGAGCGGCTCGCCCCTGTGATCCGACGCACACCGATGGTGGCCTTCCGTGCGCTCAGTGACCGCTGCGGGCACGAGGTGCGCCTCAAGTGCGAAAACCTGCAACGCACAGGATCTTTCAAACCGCGCGGGGCTTACAACCGGATCAGTCTGCTGCCCGACGACCAACGGGTGAACGGGGTGGTGGCGGCCAGCGCGGGTAACCACGCCCAGGGCGTGGCCTGGGCGGCGACCACGCTGGGTATCCCGTCGACGGTGTTCATGCCCGTGGGGGCGGCACTACCCAAGATCGTCGCGACCCGCGCCTACGGTGCAACCGTGCACCTCACGGGCAGCACGATTGACGAGGCACTGGTGGCCGCGACGGAGTTCGCGGCGGAAACCGGCGCGGTACTCATTCATCCCTTCGACCATCGCGATGTCGTCGCCGGGCAGGCCACCGTCGGACTCGAGATCCTGGAGCAGCTCCCTGAGGTGGGCACCGTCGTGGTGCCCGCGGGCGGCGGCGGCCTCGTCGCGGGCATCGCCGCAGTGGTCAAGGCGGCGCGGCCGGAGGTGCGGATCGTCGCGGTGCAGGCCGCCGGTGCCGCCGCCTTCCCGGTGTCGCTGAAAGCCGGGCACCCGGTGGCACTGGAATCGATGGACACCATGGCCGACGGCATCGCGGTGGGTAAGCCCGGAGCGGTGCCCTTCGAGCATGTGGCCGCATTGGTCGACGATGTGGTCACCGTCAGCGAGGAGGCGTTATCGCGCGGGCTGCTGCTCTGCCTGGAGCGGGCCAAGCTGGTGGTGGAACCCGCCGGGGCTGCCGCGGTGGCCGCGCTGCTCACCCTGTCCGCCGAAGAGCTGGGACTCACCGGCCCGGTGTGCGCGGTGCTCTCGGGCGGAAACATCGACCCGCTGCTACTCACCCACGTCATCACCCACGGTCTGCGGGCGGCTGGGCGCTACCTGACGGTGCGCGTGACCATCGCCGACGCACCCGGCGGGCTTTCGGGTCTGTTGGATGTTTTCCGTTCCTCGGGCGCCAGCGTCGTCGACGTCACGCATTGGCGTAACAGCGAGCGTCTGCGTCTGGGCGAGGTGGATGTGCTGGCGACCGTCGAGACACGGGGGCCAGAACACCGTCAGGCCGTCCTCGACGCAATCGTCGCGGCCGGCCTGACGGTTCAAGAGGAGCGGTAGGTGGAGCCTTACTCGTGGTACGGCTCGGCGCTGACCAGCGTGACCTGCACCTCGGTGCCGTTGGGCACCGTGTAGCTGCGGGTCTCGCCGACCTTGGCGTCGATCAGTGCGCCACCGAGAGGTGAGCTGGGGGAGTACACCTCGAGCTTGCCGTCCTTGACACCCTCCTGGCGGGTGGCGATGAGGAAGGTCTCGGTGTCGCCCTTGTCGCCGTCGTAGTAGACCTTGACGACGGAACCGGGCAGCGCGACGCCGGACTGGGTCGGCGCTTCACCCACCTTGGCGTTGTTGAGCAGTTCCTGCAGCTGACGGATGCGCGCCTCTTGCTGGCCCTGTTCTTCGCGGGCGGCGTGGTAGCCACCGTTCTCGCGCAGGTCTCCCTCTTCGCGGCGCTCGTTGATCTCGGCGGCGATGACGGGGCGGTTGGCGATCAGTTGGTCGAGTTCCGCCTTGAGCCGATCATGTGATTCCTGGGTCAGCCAGGTCACCTGGGTGTCGGTCATGGTGCAGGTACTCCTTGCCTCAGGCCAGCAACGTCCACTGGCGCTCATCTATCGGGTGCCGGGTTGGGTGCATTGCTGCGGCTTTCACTCTCCAAAATGCAGCAATACACGGTCCCAGCAGGGATCCGTGTATCCGCCCAGCATACCACTGTCGCTGTGATGTTCAGCCTATTTTTGGTGGAGGTTTGCCCGATGTGAACGTTGCCGACGTCTGTCTGATGGCACCGGGTGTGGTTCCGTGGGGCCGTTGGCGGCAGGTTTTAGGTCAGGATGCGACCAGATACACCGGAACCGCCAGGCTGCAGCCGTAAACGTCTCCGGTCACCGGGGGGCGCGTCGACTTCACCAGGGCTGTGACCGGTACGGATCGTTCCGACGACGGTGGCACCAGCACCTCGCGCCGTCCGGTCTCACTGCCGTCGATGGATCGTGCGCGCAGGATGCAGACGGCGGGTTTGGACGGGTCTTTGCGTTCCACGGAGGCGGTGACGGAGACCGTCGAGGAGTCGACGAGCTTGTAGGCGGAAAGTTCGCCCTTGACGTCCCCGGGTCCCAAGCGGCTATATCCGATCGCGGCGATCGCGACCCCCGCCACGATGACCAATGCGGTCAGTCCGATGGCGATCCAGCGGCCGCGCTGGGGCTTGGCGGGCTTGGTGCCGTAACGCTCCTCTGGTCGCTGCACGGGTCAACGGTATGACGGGTATACCCGAGATGAAACGATGGGGGCGCGAGAGCAGTGATGGCTGACAGAAAGAGGCGGGCGCACGGGTGACCGGATTGCGATTGATGGCGGTGCACGCCCACCCCGATGACGAGGCCAGTAAGGGAGCCGCCACCAGTGCGCGGTACGCCGCCGAGGGCAATGACGTGATGGTGGTGACCCTCACCGGTGGCGAGCGCGGCGACATTCTCAATCCGGCCATGGACCGTCCCGAGGTTGCCGCGAACATCGGGACCATCCGCCGCGAGGAGATGGCCAAGGCCGCTGCCGAGCTCGGCGTGCAACACCGCTGGCTCGGCTACGTGGACTCGGGGCTGCCGCAGGGCGACCCGCTGCCGCCCCTGCCGTCGGATTCGTTTGCACTGGTGCCCATCGAGGAGCCGATCGCCAAGCTGGTTGCGGTGATCCGGGAATTTCGCCCCCACGTCATGACGACCTACGACGAGAACGGCGGCTATCCGCACCCGGATCACATTCGGTGCCACGAGGTGTCGATGGCGGCCTTCGACGCCGCAGCCGATCCTGACCAGTTTCCCGAGGCGGGCGAGCCGTGGACCGTCAGCAAGATCTACTACAACCATGGGTTCATGCGAGCGCGCATGCAGTTGCTCAACGATGAGTGCAAGAACCACGGATACAAGGGCCCGTTCGATGAATGGCTCGAGCGCTGGCCGGCCGATGACGACACCTTCGACCGCCGGGTGACCACCAGGGTGCCCTGCGCGGACTTCTTCGACGCCCGGGACGCGGCGTTGCGTGCGCACGCGTCGCAGATCCCGCCGGACAGTAGCTTTTTCGCAGTGCCTCGCGAGTTCGAGCGGCGACTGTGGCCCACCGAGGACTTCGAGCTCGCGAAGTCACGGGTGCCGACGAGCACCCCCGAGGACGATTTGTTCGCAGGAGTTGAAACCAAATGATGTTGATGGACGCCGTGCTGGTGCTCGCCGACGAGAAGAGCCCGACCAACGTCGGGCCGGACTTCGGTAAGGCCGGCCCCTTCGGTTTGACGGTGGTGGTGCTGCTGTTGGTGGGCACGTTCTTTCTGATCCGTTCGATGAACGCGCATCTGCGCAAGCTGCCGGAGACGTTCGATCCCGAGCATCCCGAGCCCGATCAGGCGGTCGACGATGGCACGGTGGGAACGTCCGCCGACAAACCCGAGACTCCTTCGGATTCAACCGATCAGCGGGGCGATGACCGTTAACCGGCTCGGCGAGGCGACTAGCCCATACCTGCGTCAGCACGTCGACAATCCGGTGCACTGGCAGCAGTGGACGCCGGAAGCGTTGCAGGAAGCACAATCTCGTGACGTGCCGATCCTGCTGTCGGTCGGGTACGCGGCGTGCCATTGGTGCCACGTGATGGCCCACGAGTCCTTCGAGGACGACGAGGTGGCCGCCGTCATGAATGCCGGGTTCGTCAACATCAAGGTCGATCGTGAAGAGCGTCCCGATCTGGATGCCGTCTACATGAACGCGACCGTCGCGATGAACGGCCAGGGCGGATGGCCCATGACATGTTTCCTGACCCCGGACGGCCGGCCGTTCTACACCGGCACGTACTATCCGAAACAGGGTTTTTTGCAGCTGCTTTCGGCGGTGCGCGAGGCCTGGGACCAACGTCGCGATGAGGTGGAAGAGGCCGCATCGAGCATCACCGGTCAGCTGCAAGAGATGTCGGGCCGCCTACCCGCGGGGCCGGGTGTGGACATCGCGCTGTGCGATGCCGCCATCGCCGCGATCCTGCCGGCCGAGGACATGCGCTTCGGGGGTTTCGGTGGGGCGCCGAAGTTTCCGCCGTCGTCTCTGTTGGAGGCGCTGCTGCGCGGATACGAACGAACCGGGGACGCCGCGGTGCTCGGGGTGGTAGCCCGGACCGCGACGGCGATGGCGCGCGGCGGCATCTACGACCAGTTGGCCGGAGGGTTCGCGCGGTACAGCGTGGACGCCGCCTGGGTGGTGCCGCACTTCGAGAAGATGCTGTACGACAACGCACTCCTGCTGCGCGTCTACGCGCATTGGGCGCGCCGCACTGGCGATGCGCTGGCACGTCGGATCGCCTCGGAGACGGCCGATTTCCTGCTGAACGAGCTGCGGGTGGGGGATTTGTTCGTCTCGTCGCTGGATGCCGACGCCGACGGCTCCGAAGGCTCCACTTATGTGTGGACACCCGAGCAGCTTGCCGAGGTTCTGGGCCCCGAGGATGGCGCTTGGGCCGCAACACTTTTCGAAGTGACGCCGACGGGAACGTTCGAGCACGGCAGCTCGGTGCTGCAGCTGCTGCGTGACCCCGAAGGCGATGCAGACGTGGATCGGTGGCGACGTGTACGCGCGGTGCTGCTGGCGGAGCGGCTGCGGCGAGTGCAACCCGGCCGCGACGACAAGGCGGTCACCGCCTGGAATGGGCTGACGATCACCGCGCTCGTGGAAGCCTCGATCGCCCTGGACCGTGATGATCTGCTGGACGCGGCGGGTGGGTGTGCCGCCGCACTGTTGGAGCTGCATGTGCGTGACGGGCGGCTGCGGCGGGCGAGTCTGGGAGGCCAGGTATCGGACGGTGACGGTGTGCTGGAGGATTACGGCACACTCGCGACGGGCCTGCTCTCGCTGTATCAGGTGACCGGCCAATGGCGTTGGCGCGAGGCTGCCGCACAGCTGCTGGACACCGCCCTGGACCATTTCGCCGATCCGGAATCGCCCGGCGCCTGGTTCGATGTCGCCGACGATGCCGAGCAGCTGGTGCTGCGTCCGAGCGATCCGCTTGATGGTGCGACCCCGTCCGGGGCGTCCTCGGTGACCGAAGCCTTGCTTATCGCCGGCTATCTGCTGGAGGAGGCCCGGTACCGGGGCGCCGCGCAGGCCTCGCTGTCGGCGGCGTCCATGGCACTGGCGCGCGCACCGCGGTCGGCCGGTCATTGGCTGGCGGTGGCCGAAGCCGCGGTCCGCGGGCCGATCCAGGTGGCGGTGGCCTGTGACGCGGAGACCTCCGCGTTGCTGCGACGGGCCCGGCTGTCCGCCCCCGGTGGTGCGATTGTCGTTGGTGGGGTTAAGGATTCGAGCGAGCTACTGCGCGACAGGGGACAGATCAACGACGCCGACGCGGCCTACGTGTGCCGGGGCACCGTCTGCGATCTCCCGGTCACCGGGACCGCACAATTAGACGCCGCGTTGGGTAGGTAGCGTCCGGGGCATGACCGTAACCCGCGAACAAGTTCTCGCCGTCGTCCAGAGCTACTGCGATCTGCTCACCTCGGGCACCGCAGCGCAGATCGCCGACCTGTACGCCGATGACGCGACCGTGGAGGATCCGCTGGGTGCCGACGTCCTCAAGGGCCGTGAGGCGATCCAGGGCTTCTACGCCACCATCGAGCCGCTGGACCGTCACGGCGAGCTGAAGCTGGTGCGGGCCACGAACAACGAGGCCGCGTTCAACTTCGAGCTGACCATCAAGCACGCGAACGGCGGCATGGTCATCGCGCCCATCGACGTGATGACCTTCGACGACAACGGCAAGATCACCTCGATGCGGGCCTTCTGGACCCAGGACGACATCAAGCAGCTCTAGACCGCTTGCGGCGCTGTATGTTCGCCGCATGATTGCCTCTGCACGCGACCAGCTCGAAGGGCTGGGCTTCCTGTACAGCTATCTGCAGCGAGTCTTCGTCTTCACCAGGACGATGCAGATGCTGGACCCGCAACGCCCGGTCGACGTGAACGCCGACGAGCTCAAGGGGGCCCTTGACCTCGTCGGCGATACGGTCCGGCAGTTCGATTTCGAGAGCGGGCTGAGCGTGGCGCAGCGTGCGGCGCTCAGCCCGATCATCGCGGCGGTGCGTGGCTGGATCGACGGGAACCGGCCACAGCCGAACGACTCGCGTGCGCGGGGGATCGCGCACGCCGCGAGCGCGGCCTACTTTGACGAGCACCTGAACTCGGCCCGCATCCACCTGGGGGACCACTACGACGCCGGCTATGCCGATTACTGCAGGCAGCGCATCCTTCTGCTCCAGGCTTGGGTCCGACAGGTGAGTTCGATCGTCGGGAAAACCGCGGACGGGGTGCCCCTGACGAGTGACGAGGAATCGGCCCTCGGCCGCGTCGTCCACACGATGGCTGCCGACGACGCCGAATCCGTTGTCCGGAACTTCGCCACGGTTCAGGCGGCGCTCGCGTGAGGGGCCGTTACGAGAAGACGGCGAACCAGACCGCGATGTAGTGACATGTCGCGGCGATGACCGTCGCGGCATGGAAGAACTCGTGGTGCCCGAAGTGCAGCGGCCACGGGTTGGGCCACTTCGCGGCGTACAAGATGGCGCCGATACTGTAGAGGGCGCCGCCGACGATCAGCAGCACCACCGCGGGCACTCCGGCGCCATGGAGCAGTGTCGGGAAGAAGCCGACAGCGACCCAGCCGAGCAGCAGGTACAGCGGCACTCCCACCCAACGCGGAGCCGTCGGCCAACACATCTTCAGGATCACCCCGGCGAGCGCGCCACCCCACACGATGGCCAGCACCAGATTGCCCTCCGATCGCGGCATCGCGAGCATCGCGAAGGGCGTGTAGCTGCCCGCGATGAACACGAAGATCATCGAGTGATCGAGGCGTTTCATCCAGGTGCGGGTGGTCGGCGATTTCCAGTTCACCCGGTGATACGCGGCGCTGACGCCGAACACGCCCAGCACTGTCAGGCTGTAGATGGCGGTCGCGAGGCCGGCCTTTGGTGAGCGCACCGACCATGCGACGGATACCAGCACAATCCCCGTGACGATCGCGATGACGCAGGCATAGAAATGGATCCAGCCGCGTGCCTTGGGTTTGATCGGCAAGGTCTCGATGCCGCCGACCAGTGCGGCCATCGGGATGGAGAGTTCAGCGGTGGGTGCTTCGGGTGCAGGAGACTCATCGGTCTGCATGCGTCACAGTATCCCTTGTTGTCTGGACGGTGATTGTGAACGTTCTGTGCAGATCGATATCTGCTGCTCCGGTGCGCGACTGGCTCGCTAGGCTGGGTCTGTGGAGATCATCCCGCCGACGCTGAAGGAACCGCTGTACAAGCTTTACGAAATGCGGCTCCGTCAGGAGCTGGCCAAGGCGTCGAAACCTCGGCATATCGCTGTCCTGTGTGACGGAAACCGTCGTTGGGCACGGTCGGCGGGGTACACCGATGTCAGCCACGGATACCGGATGGGCGCCCGCAAGATCGGTGAGATGCTCGGCTGGTGTGAGGATGCCGGCGTCGAGATGGCCACTGTGTACCTGCTGTCGGCGGAAAATCTGACGCGTGACCCGGAGCAACTCGGGGAGCTGCTGGAGATCATCACCGATGTGGTCGAGGAGCTGTGCGCTCCGCAGAACCGGTGGAGTGTGCGTAGCGTCGGTGACCTCGATCTGCTGCCCGACGAAGTGGCCGAACGTATGCGCCAGGCCGTGAAGTCCGCCCCTTCGGATGCTCGCTTCCATGTCAACGTCGCGGTCGGCTACGGCGGCCGGCAGGAGATCACCGACGCGGTGCGCACCCTGCTGAACAAGGAGCTCGCCAACGGCGCCACTGCCGAGCAGCTGGTGCAGGCGGTGACTGTTGAGGGCATCTCCGAGAACCTGTACACCTCAGGGCAGCCGGATCCAGACCTGGTGATCCGCACATCGGGGGAGCAGCGGTTGTCCGGCTTCCTGCTCTGGCAGAGTGCCTATTCCGAGATGTGGTTCACCGACGCGTACTGGCCAGAGTTCCGGCGGGTGGATTTCCTGCGCGCACTGCGCGATTACGCCGCGAGGAACCGGCGCTTCGGGCAATAGCGACCCTGCGGTGACGCTCGCCGAGGAGGTTTGTTGATTCATCGCGTGGGGGCTGTACTAGCAAGGCTTGGTACCGCCCGGATGGTCTGCACCGTGCTCGTGGGGTTGATGGCGTTGTACATGCTTGTGGTGGCGTTCGGAAACATCACCGACTTCCACACCAATGAGGCGTTCGTTCGTCATGTTCTCGCCATGGATACCACCAACTTTGGCCAACCGGCCGGTCAGGGACTCGATGTCGACATCATGTGGCGCGCGGTTCGTTCGCCGGCGGCGCAGACCGTGACCTACTGCCTCATCATCGTGTGGGAGGCGCTTGCGGGCGTCGTACTTCTGGTGAGCGTGTGGCAATGGTTGTGGGGCCGTACATCCCAGGCGCGGGCAGTGTCCACGGCAGGGTTGTTGATGGTGATCGTGCAGTTCTTTGGAGGGTTCATCGTGATCGGCGGTGAGTGGTTCCAGATGTGGCGCTCAACGCAGTGGACCGGGACCGAGGTGGCCTTTCGATGTTCCGTGCTTGCCCTGTTCACCCTGATGTTTGTGCGGTTCGGGCGTTTCTCGCCGGACGATCAGACCGAGGACAGTACGCCGTGTCGAACTTCTTGATGCCGTTGATCCACCCCGAATGGAATCGGGGCGCATCCCCGATGCGCGAGATGTCCGGCATTCGGTCAGCGATCTTGTTGAAGATGATCTCCAGCTCAACCTTCGCCAAGTTGGCGCCCAGACAGTAGTGCGCACCCGTGCCACCGAAACCCAGATGGGGGTTGGGGTCGCGCGTGATGTCGAAGGTATGCGGGTTCTCGAAGACTTCCTCGTCGAAGTTGGCGGACGGATAGAGCATCACCACCCGTTCGCCCGCCGCGATGGGTACGCCGCCGATCATGGTGTCCTGCAGCGCAGTTCGCTGTTGTGAGATCAGTGGCGAGGTGTACCGGACAATCTCGTCAACCGCGGTAGCGGGGCGGCCGGTCTTGAACAGCTCCCACTGGTCGGGGTGTTCCAGGAACGCCATCATGCCCATGGTGGTTGCGTTCCGGGTGGTTTCATTGCCCGCCACCGACAGCATCACGACGAAGAATCCGAACTGTTCGGGCGTGAGCTGCTCACCGTCCACCGTGCCGGACAGCAGGCGGGACACCACGTCGTTCCCCGGACAGTCGCGACGCTGTTCGGCGAGCTGATAGCAGTATCCGAGGATCTGCGCGGCGCCGATACGCGGGTCGATCTCGACATCGGCCTCGTCATACCCCGTCATCTGGTTGCTCCACTCGAAGAGCTTGACGCGGTCTTCCTCTGGGACGCCGATCAATTCGGCGATGGCCTGCATCGGCAGCTCGCTGGCCACCTCGCGGACGAACTCGCCATGCCCGCCGTCCAGTGCCGCCTGCACGATTCGCTCGGCACGCTCCTCCAGGGTGATACGCAGCGCCGCGATGGAGCGCGGCGTGAACATGCGCGACACCAATCCGCGAAGTTGGGTGTGCTCGGGGGCGTCCTTGTTGATGAGGACCGACAGCGTGGCCTGGAACTCTTCGGGGCTGATGTGATCCTCAAGGCGGGGAATGGCACCCTTGCGGCCCGATGAGAAGATATCGGTGTGTAGTGAAACCTCCCGTACATCATGGTGTTTGGTGATCACCCAATACCCGTCGTCGGTGAACCCGCCGACGGTGCGCGGTTGCGGGTTCCACCAGACGGGAGCTTCGCGACGCAGGGTGGCGAACTCTTCATGGGGCATCCGGTTCCCGTACAACTCGGGATCGGTGAAATCGAAATCCGCGGGAAGGCCCAATTCGGCGGCGGTCTTCATGGCGGTCACCAGAGGGGGACCGGGGTCTTGCCCAGGGGGTAGTAGCCGGGCACCTTCTCGCCCGACAGGCCGCGCTGGATGCGCTTCTGCATGCCTTCACTGAGCTTGCCTGCCTTGATGAGATCCATGTACAGGGCGGACACGTGGCCGAAGTCGAAGAAGTCGCGCTGCCAATTCCATTGGCCGTTACCCGCATACCGGAACCAGCTGCCCCCGATGCCGTAGACGGTCAGATCGTCACCGCCTGCTTCATCATTTCCACCAGTGACCACCTGCTTCCAGAATCCGATGACCTCGCCTTGCCTGTCGTCGACGATCACCTTCTGATACGGGTACGTCCAGCCTTCTAACCCTTCCATTTCCTGCCCCAACGCAATGTCGCGTATTTCATCGATACCGACGCACATCACGTCTTCCTTGGGGCCGATGTTCCAGCCGTAGGTGGCGTCATCAGTGTAGAAGCGTGCCAACGGTTTCCAGTCGCCTGTCTTCTCGGCATCCAGGTTGGCTTGGAGCCAGTCCGCGACGACATCGTCGAGTTCTTGGCGGGGGAATTGCGGCATCGTCGACGCTCCTATTTCTCGGTGATGAACAGTGCTCGGACGGGACACTCCTCGACGGCCCGCTCGATCTCGTCGCGGGCGTCCTCGGGTGGTTCATGGTTCAGAATTTCGACGGTGCCGCGTTTCGGCACGCGGAAGTAGTCGGGGGCCTCCAGCTCGCACATGGCATGTCCCTGGCACAGATCGGCGTCTACGTCGACCCGGTACGTCATCAGGCGCTCCGGTGTTGGGTGTCGCCGGCCCCGCTACTCCTGCGGCGATAGCGGACCTTGGCGGGCTTCGCCAGCTGCACCACCATCTTGGAGTGGTCATTGTGGTACGAGTCGGCGGGCTGGGCCATCTCGAACTCATACTCGCGCAACAACACCGAGAAAATCGCCTTGATCTGCATGGTGGCGAAGGCGGCGCCCACGCAGCGGTGCCGGCCGGCGCCGAACGGTATCCACGTCCAGCGGTTGACGATGTCTTCCTGGCGCGGCTTCTCGTAGCGGTCAGGTAGGAAGCCGTCCGGGTCGGGGAAGTCCTCGGCAATCCGGTTCGAGACGGCGGGGGAGGCCGCCACCATGTCCCCGTCGTGGATGGGGAACCCACCCACCTCGAATTCGCCCTTGGCGACCCGCATCAGGATGATCAGGGGCGGATGTAGCCGCAGGGTTTCCTTGAGCACGTTCTCGAGCTTCGGGATCTGCCGCAGCGCATGGAAACTCACCTCGCTGCCGTCGGCGTACAGCTCGTTCAGTTCATCGATGACCTGAGTTTGGATATCGGGATGGCGCAGCAGCTCGATGAGCACCCATGAGGCGGTCCCCGAGCTGGTGTGGTGCCCGGCGAACATCATCGAGATGAACATGCCGGTGATCTCGTCGGCGGTGAAGCGGGGATTGCCATCCTCGTCCTTGATCATGATCAGCACGTCGAGCATGTCGCGCTGACTCTTATCCGTCGGGGAACTAGCGGACCGTTGCACCCGGCCGTTGATTATCTCTTGAACCAGCGCGACCAAGCCCAGGCGTGCCTCATCGCGCTGGCGGAAACTCTCGATCTCCAGGTATGGGTCCACGTAGCACAGCGGATCGGTGCCCTGCTCCAGCTGGTGGTAGAGGTGGGCGAATCTGCCGTCCAGTTCATCGCGGAACTTCTTGCCGATCAGGCAGGCTGACGAGGTGTAGATGGTCAGTTCGGCGAAGAAGTCCAGGAGGTCGATCTCGCCGCTCTCACCCCAGCGCGAGATCATTTGGCGTACTTCATTTTCGATCGTGGCCGCGTGCCCCTTCATCTGTTCACCGCGCAGTGCCGCATTGTGCAACATCTCCTTGCGGCGTTCGGGATCGGCGTCGAAGACCACCCCCTTGCCGAAGATCGGTGTCATGAACGGGTAGGCCTCGGCCTGGTCCAGATCTTCATCGCTGGAACGGAAGAAGAACTCGTTGGCCTCGGCGCCGGAAAGGAAGACGACCTGCTTGTCGGCGAGCTGGAAAGTGCCGACGTTTCCGCATTCCTCACGGATGCGCTTCATCAGCGCAATGGGATCGGTACGGAACTCCTCGAGATGCCCGTACTGATCCGCGCCGCCGGAGACTCGGGGGACGGTGGGTGTGGTCATGACGGCATCCCTTCTTCACCGAGCTCAAGCTTCTGTTTGTCCGGCGGTGCATCCTTGAGTGGCGCCTCGGGCTGCACCTCCATCTCGGGGATGTGTACACCCCTGGGTGTTTCGGCGACGAAGGAGACCGCACGCGCGATATCGGAGGGGCGCAGGAAATAGGAGTGGCGCGCCTGACCCCAGCTCTTCCAATCCTCCAGCATGGGAGCGACCTGCTCGGCGGAGAGCTGCCAGCCCATCGAGGTCAGGGTGGGGCCGGGATGCACGATCGATGCCCGAACGCCGGTGCCCTCCAACTCCATGCGCATGGTGTTGACCATCGCGAGCAGTGCCGCCTTGGCGGCACCGTAGGCGCCCATGTGCGGACGCTGATGCAGTGCGACATCGGAGCCGATGAAGATGACATCACCACGCCGGCGCGCCACCATATCGGGCACGATCGATGTGGCGAGCCGATTGGCACCCAGCAGGTGTACCTGAATCTGCGCGGCGAAGGTGTCCGCGCTCATTTCATGGACGCGGCCCGGGTACATGTCACCGGCGCCGGATACCAGAAGGTCGATCTCACCCAGTGCGTCAATGCTCTCCGCGACAAACGATTTCACCGAGTCGGCATCGGTGACGTCCAGCGGGAACGCGACGGCCTCGCCGCCGTCGGCGCGGATCTTGTCGACGAGATCGGTCAACTTGTCGACGCGGCGGGCGCCGAGCGCGACCGGAAATCCGCGGCCCGCCAGTTCGATGGCCGTTGCCGCGCCGATGCCCGAGGAGGCTCCGGCGATGATGGACGGGCGCCGCTTTGGGTGCGGATCAAAACGCGGCATCAGTTGACCTCCACGGTGATGGGCAGGTAGGCGAATCCACGGACATTGCTGGAATGCACACGTACGGAGTTGCTTTCGTCGATCTCGTAGCGCCTGATCCTGGTGAACAGTTCGGTCAGGGCCACCTTGGCCTCCATGCGGGCCAGGTGTGCGCCGAGGCAGAAATGCGCGCCGCTGCCGAAACTGACCAGCTTGGCGCCGATCTCGCGGCCGATGCGGTATTCGTCGGCGCCGTCGAATACCCGGTCGTCGCGGTTGGCCGACCCGGGGAGCAGCAACAGAACGTCACCGGCCGCAATCGTGGTGTCGTAGAACGACATGTCCTGGGCGACGGTGCGAGCCAGAATTTGGCTTGATGTGTCATAGCGCAGTGTCTCTTCCACCCACAGCGGTATGCGCTCGTGATCGGCATGCACGGCCGCGAGTTGGTCGGGATTGCGATGGCCCCAGTAGACCGCGTTGGCCAGCAGCTTGGTGGTGGTCTCGTTCCCGGCGATCACCATGAGGAACAGGAATGCCAGCACCTCTTCGTCGGTGAGTCGGTCCCCGTCGATTTCCGCTTGCAGCAGCGCCGATGTCAGGTCTCCTGTGGGGCGGCGACGACGCTGCTTGACCATGTCGATGTAGTACGTCATCAGATCGATCGACGCCTGAATGGCCTCGGGCGGCACATCGGCCAGTCCGTCCTCGCGATGCATGACGCCATCGGCCAGCTCCCGGATGCGGGTGCGGTCGGGTTCGGGCACACCCATCAGCTCGGAGATGACGTCCATGGGCAGCTTGCCGGCGTAATCGGCGATGAAGTCGAAAGACCTGTCGGACGCGCCGGCCAGTGCTCGTTCCAGATGGGTGCGTGCCAGCGCGACGACCTGTTCCTCGAGCTCACGAATGCGCCTGGGGGTAAATCCCTTTGATACCAGCGTGCGCAGCCGAAGGTGCTCGGGGTCGTCCATGGCCAGGAACGACATGACGAGTTTGGCGTGCGGCCCGAAGGAGGCCTTGTCCATCGAGACACCATTGGCGTTGGACAGTGCCTCGCTGTTCCTGAAGCCCTGCAGCACATCGTGGTGTCGCGACAGCGCCCAGAAGTTCAGCTCGTCGTTGCGATACAGCGGTGCTTCGTCACGCAATCGCCGGTAGTACGGGTACGGGTCTTCGTGGAAGTCATAGTTGTACGGGTCGAGCGCTAGAGGTGACGCCGTCATTTCCCTCGTCTCTTCGCGCAAGCGGCTCATCGGTCGCGCTCTCCCAACATGAGATCCACGACGAAGGTCAGCTTGTCGGCGATCTGGTGATACGTGAAGGTGCCGCTACCCGCGTGCATGAGCGCGCCGAAAAACGTCATTTCGAGGGCCGATACCACGCGTGGATCGGCGTCCGGCCCCATCGCGGAACGGATCCTCCGATGGATCTCCAGTCCGATCTTGTCGCGGACACTGCGCACGGCCTCGTCGGTATTGCTCAGCAGCGCCGTGGTGCAGCCGGTCGCGATTTCGGGCTCGTCGGCAACGACAAGAGCCAGGCTTCGCAGCGTCTTGGTGACCCGGGTGGCCTGGGTGTCATTGACGTCCGTGAAGTAGGGCGCCTCATGGATGAGGTCCAGATAGATCTCAGCGACAAGGTGGCTCTTTGACGAGAAGTACGTGTACGCGGTGGCGGGGGCGACCTTCGCGCGGGCTGCGACACCGCGGATCGTCATGTCTGCGTATGTGGTCTCGCCGAGCAGCTCCCGGCCCGCCGTGACGATTTTGTGGATCGTCTCTTCTTGCCGCTTGTTCCGCGGCGTTTCATCTGTGAGGGCTGCCATAACTTCACTGGACACGTGTCCAGATTAGCGTCAAGTGCGCTACGCGGCAAGATCGAGTGTGAAAAATGCTGTCCACCATCAATTATTGGGAGCGACCTGGCTATGGCCTTGCCATGGTGGGATTTGCGTGGTTATGGTTTGTGAGTACGGAATGGACAAGTGTCCAGAATTGGAGACAAGGTGAGATGACGCTTCTGGCCGATGGTGACAGTGAACTGTTCATCGACGGAAAGCTGGTCCCCGGAGGCGCGGGGCGGTTCCCCACGGTGAACCCGGCCACCGAGGAGGTGCTCGGAACCGCTGCCGATGCCGACGCTGACGACATGGGCAATGCCATCGAGGCGGCGCGCCGCGCATTCGACGACACCGACTGGTCGCGGGATGTGGGGCTGCGCGTGCAATGCCTTCGTCAGCTCCGCGAGGGGATGAAGGCGCACATCGAGGAATTGCGAGAGCTGACCATCGCCGAGGTGGGTGCACCGCGGATGCTGACCGCCGGCGCGCAGCTGGAGGGGCCGGTAGACGATCTGCGGTTCGCCGCCGATACCGCCGAAACCTTCGATTGGAACGCTGATCTCGGCGTTGCCTCACCCATGGGTATCCAGACTCGGCGCACTGTCGCGCGCGAAGCGGTGGGCGTGGTGGGCGCGGTGACGCCGTGGAACTTTCCGCATCAGATCAACCTCGCCAAGGTGGGCCCGGCACTCGCCGCAGGCAACACCCTCATACTCAAGCCCGCACCGGACACTCCGTGGTGCGCGGCGGTACTGGGGCGAATCATCGCCGAGCACACGGACTTTCCGCCGGGCGTCGTCAACATCGTCACCTCCGGCGACCATCGGATCGGTGCACAGCTGTCGACGGATCCCCGGGTGGACATGGTGTCATTCACCGGCTCCACCGCCACCGGACGCGCGGTGATGACCGATGCCGCCGCCACCGTCAAAAAGGTCTTCCTTGAGCTCGGCGGGAAGTCGGCGTTCATCGTGCTCGACGACGCAGACTTGGGTGCGGCCTGTTCCGTCGCCGCCTTCACGGCAGCAATGCACGCCGGGCAAGGGTGCGCCATCACCACCCGGCTGGTGGTGCCGCGCGCACGATACGACGACGCGGTGCAGGCAGCCGCTGCCACGATGGGCTCGCTGAGGCCAGGGGACCCCACCAAACCGGGAACAATCTGTGGGCCCGTCATCTCGGCGCGCCAGCGTGACCGGGTGCAGTCCTATCTGGATTTGGCTGTCGCCGAGGGTGGTTCGTTCGCCTGTGGTGGTGGTCGGCCCGAAGGCAGGGATCGCGGGTTTTTCATCGAGCCCACCGTGGTGGCGGGTCTTACCAACGAGGCGCGGGTGGCACGTGAGGAGATCTTCGGTCCCGTGCTTGTGGTGATCGCCCACGACGGCGACAACGACGCGGTGCGGATCGCCAACGATTCGCCGTACGGACTGTCCGGGACGGTATTCAGCGGGGATGACGAGCGCGCCGCCCGGGTCGCGTCCCGTCTGCGGGTCGGAACCGTGAATGTCAATGGTGGCGTGTGGTATTCGGCTGATGTGCCATTCGGAGGCTACAAGCAATCGGGCAACGGCAGGGAAATGGGTGTGGCCGGTTTCGAGGAATACCTGGAGACCAAAGTCATTGCGACGGCAGTGAAATAGGAAGGATCGTAACGTGAGTTCGACTGGGCAGTTTGAGGGCAAGGTCGCCATTGTCACCGGCGCAGCACAGGGTATCGGTGAGGCATACGCCCATGCGCTGGCCCGCGAGGGTGCTGCGGTGGTGGTCGCCGATATCAACGTCGAATTGGGTGAGGGCGTAGCCAAACAGATAGTCGCCGATGGAGGCAAGGCCATTTTCGCCGGTGTGGATGTCTCCGATCCTGATTCGGCAATTGCCATGGCAGATAAGGCGGTCGCCGAGTTCGGCGGCATCGATTACTTGGTGAACAACGCCGCGATCTATGGCGGTATGAAGCTGGACCTGCTGCTCTCGGTGCCCTGGGATTACTACAAGAAGTTCATGAGCGTGAACCAGGACGGGGCTCTGGTGTGCACGCGGGCGGTCTACAAGCACATCGCCAAACGCGGCGGCGGCGCCATCGTCAACCAGTCGTCGACGGCCGCGTGGCTGTACTCGGGTTTCTACGGGTTGGCCAAGGTCGGCATCAACGGTCTGACGCAGCAGCTGTCACGGGAGTTGGGTGGTCAGAAGATCCGCATCAACGCCATCGCGCCGGGACCCACAGATACCGAGGCCACCCGCGGCACCGTGCCGGAGCAGTTCCGCAGTGAGCTGGTCAAGAACATCCCGCTCAGCCGCATGGGCACCGTCGACGACATGGTGGGCATGTGCCTATTCCTGCTGTCTGACAAGGCATCGTGGATCACCGGCCAGGTGTTCAACGTCGACGGCGGACAGATCATCCGGTCATGAAACTGGGATTTGTCGGTCTGGGAAACATGGGTGCGCCCATGGCCCAGCGGCTTGTGGACTGGCCCGACGGTCTCACGGTCTTCGACCTGCGGGCCGAGGCCATGTCGCCACTTGTCGAGGCGGGCGCCCGGGCGGCGGATAGCCTCGCCGATGTCGCGGACGCAGACCTCATCAGCGTGACGGTGCTCGATGATGCGCAGGTGCGTGAAGTGGTAGACGAGCTCGCGCCGAAGGTCAAGCCCGGAACCATCATCGCGATCCACTCCACGATCAGCGATTCGACCGCGGTCCAGCTTGCGCATGAGCTGGCCTCCCAGCAGATTCACGTTATCGATGCGCCGGTGAGCGGTGGCGCGCCCGGCGCGCACAAGGGCGAGCTCGCCACCATGGTGGGCGCCGATGAGCAGACCTTCGCGCGGATCAAGGAGCCCTTCTCCGCGTGGGCATCGTTGGTGATCCACGCCGGAGCCCCGGGCGCGGGCACCCGAATGAAGCTGGCGCGCAACCTGTTGCATTTTGTGGCGTTCACCGCGGCGGGCGAGGCGCAGCGCTTGGCCGAAAGCTGCGGGTTGGACATCACCGACCTGGGCAAGGTGGTACGTCACACGGATGCCATCACCGGCGGGCCGGGCGCCATCATGCTGCGGGACACCACCGAACCGGTGACATCCGAAAGCTTCTGGTTGCCAATTTTCACCCATGTGCGGGGCCTCGGTGAGAAGGATCTCAGCCTGGCGTTGGCGCTGGGCGAGGAGAAATCGGTGGAACTGCCGCTGGCGGCGCTGGCGCGAGAACGGTTGGCGGCAAGTCTTGGTGTGCCACACAGTGAAGGAGCAAGCAATGGATGACGTGCGCCGCCAGGGCCTGGACAAGATGAAAGAGGTCTACGGCTGGGATATGCCCGATATCCCGGGCGACTACTTCAAATACACGATCGAGCATCTCTTCGGCACCATCTGGACACGCCCCGAGTTGTCGATGCGGGATCGCCGACTGTTGCTTCTCGGTGCGGTGAGTGCTCTGGGGCTCGACGAGATCCTGGAGATCCAGACGGGCGCGGCGCTGAGGAACGGTGAGCTCACCGAGGCAGAGCTGCGTGAGGTCGCCATCTTCATCACGCACTATGTCGGCTGGCCGCTGGGGCAGCGGGTTAACAAGCATGTCGAGATGGCCGTGGCACAACAGAATAAAGCTGAGCGCACGAAGGAATCCTCGGGTGACTAGCCGATTTTCCGGGCTGTCGCGGGACCAGTTGGCGACTCTGGTTCCGGAGCTACTGCTGATCGGTCAGCTGATCGACCGCTCCGGAATGGCATACTGCATACAGCATTTCGGCCGTGAAGAGATGTTGCAGGTTGCCATCGAGGAGTGGGCGTCCTCCAGCCCGATCTACACCCGGCGCATGCAGAGGGCGCT
This sequence comes from Mycobacteroides franklinii, assembly GCF_001853795.1. Classification (NCBI taxonomy): domain Bacteria; kingdom Bacillati; phylum Actinomycetota; class Actinomycetes; order Mycobacteriales; family Mycobacteriaceae; genus Mycobacteroides; species Mycobacteroides franklinii. The sequence goes on along the minus strand of NZ_MLIK01000004.1, from coordinate 724,588 downwards.
GCGGTTCGAGGGCGATGATGTGATCACCATCTTCAAGGGCATGCAGCTCGATATCGGGGCGCCGCCGCAGTTCATGGACTTCCGCTATACCGTGCATGACAAGTGGCACGGGGAGTTTCATCTCGACCACTGTGGCGCGCTGCTCGATGTGGAACCACTCGGGCCCGACTATGTGACGGGGATGTGCCACGACATCGAGGACCCGACCTTCGATGCGACGGCGTTCGCCACCAACCCACGCGCTCAGGTACGGCCGATTCATCGGCCCCCGCGTGCCTCGGCCGATCGGCACCCGCACTGTGCGTGGACGGTGACCATCGACGAGTCGTATCCGGCCGTATCGGGCATCCCCGCATTGGATGTCGTCGGCAGATCTGTCGCCGCCGGTTGGGAATTGGACGGTATCGACACGTCTGAGGTGGGTGCCTCGGACTACTCCGGGCCGCTGCTATCGGATCTGAACTTCGGCTCCTTCTCGCATTCCGCGCTGGTGCGGATCGCGGACGAGATTTGTCTGCAGATGCATCTGCTGTTTCTCGGGTTCTCGATCGCCGTGCATAAGAGGGCGTCCGATGCGGAACTGGCCCGCACCGTGTGCACCCAGCAGCTCATCGGACTCGCCGGTGTCGCAGCGGCGCGGATCAAGCACGCGCTGCAGATGCCGGGGGGTGTCGAGGGGGTGCTGCGGGTGCTGGAATTGCATCCGCTGTTGAGTCCCGTCGGATATGTGAACGCTGAAATATCCGGTGGTCAGCTCCATGTGTGGGAGTCGCCCGCACACCAGGACCACGCCTGGATCTCGCTGTGTGGGCCCGCGGAAACGCGACCACTGCAGGCCATTGCGACGGCGGTCGATCCGCATATCGGTGTGCAGGTGGCGGGACATGCAGCGGATTGGGTGGCCTCGTTCCTCGAGCATGAGGGCGAAGACACGCTGCTGCCCGAGGTGATGATCGCCAATGTCAGTGGGGGATCGCGGTTCGTCTTCGAGCCACGTAAGTCGCTACCGCTGACCGTGGTCTGAGGCGATCTCCGCTCATCTCGGGCGGGAACTCGAAGGGGGGATTGACGCGTTGACGCGTGTCCCCGCGATCTGGATATCGGATGGGCGGCCCAAGCTCGGCTGGTGCTGGGATCGCAATCCGCATACCTGGCTGGGGATGGCTTCGTGCAGGGGCCGGGTTGTCGCGTAGATCGCCCCGTGTCGAGCTCGATAGCCAGGGGTGACACGCCGACTTGGCACCTGTCACACTATGAGTAATGGTGGCGATGTCGGCACTGGTTTTCGGGCTCAGCTGGTGGCTGGGTCTGTATCTGCTCGCGCGCAACCCCCGCAAGCCCGTTCTGGTCCTGGCGGCCATCGGACTGATCGGCTATTCCCTCGTTGTCGCGCTCGACGCTATCCGTGTCACGCCCGGTTCCGATGCCGAACTTCTGGGCCGCATTGAGGTATTCACCGCGATCGTCCCGAGCGTGGCCTGGCTGTTGGTGCTGCTCGAACTCACCAATAGCGGTGATCGGTGGCGTGATCGCGCGGCTATGGCCGTGCCCGGTGTCGTCCTGGCGGTGGTCCTGCTGGTGGGCGCGTCATTGGCGGGCACCATCGCGGGCCCCGCGCGGCTCGGGCATTGGATCATGTTCTGTGCCAATGGGACCGCTGCCATCGGTGCCGCCGTCCTGTTGTTCCGCCGGCGCGCCTCGATACCCGGCTCGGCACGTGGTGTCGTTCTCGTCGCCACCATGTTCTTCACTCTCGGCGATGCCCAGCTGATCATCCCGCTCGGTATCGTGCCCAGCTGGCTGGCATTGGCTTCAACCGGCTTCGACCTGGTGCTCCTCGGATTGGGCGTAGCACTCTGGGACGCCTTCGACGAGGGCCAGGCATTGCGCGGCGACATGCTGCGCTCCTTTGTCGCCTCGATTCTTGTGGGGGCATTGTTCGGTGCTCAGGCCATGATCGGCATCGCCGTCGTCGGCCAGTCTGTCGCGTTGGTGGTGCTGTTGTTCACCAGCGTCGGTTTGGCGGTCTGCATCCAGGTGCAATCGGGCCCGTTCGCCGACTTCCTTGACCGCCTGGCGTTCTCGCGGTCTCCGCAGCTGCGCCAGGAACGCTCCGAGCTGCGCAATACCGAGGCCGCGTTGCCGCTCAAATCGGCATCGCCTATTGCGGGAATCGATGACGACAGCTTTACTCGGCTCACTCGGCGTGCCCTCAGCCATTACGGCGACCTCGCCAAACTCGTTGCCAGCCCGCTGGCCGCGCTGCCGGTCATCGACGAACGGCTTACCGGTCGCGGCGCCTCGGCGCAGCCCGTCGAACGCGCCAATGAGCTCAGGGCGGTGCTCGCCGAATCCATCTCGCGGCTCAAACCCCGGGACGACGGGGACTTCGGCACCACCGATCAGTGGCGCTATTACAACGCCCTGTACTTCCCGTACGTCATGGGTGTGCGGGCGTATGCGCAAGGCGCGACGGCCGCGGGACTGGACCCGGTGTCGCGTCAAGCGTGGCAGTGGCTGGTCACCGAGGTGCCGCAGCGTTCTCTGCACAACTGGCAGAACGCCGCGGCCAAGCTCATCGCCGCGGACCTGCGCGCACAGAGCGTCCCGGTGCCCAATGGTGTTCGCACCAACGGCTCGTCACCAGTTGCGCGGTAGCCGGCCCCGCTCTCGCCGCCATCCGGCATGGCTGCCCGGATGCCATCGCCACGACGTCGGGATGAAGGGCCACACCAGCGGCACGGCGCGCAACAACGCCCGGTAGGCCGTCTCGTCCGCCAGATTCCACCGGATCCCAAAACGCTTGCGTACCTGGGGTGGCAGGCCGCCGTAGATGGTGAGCCGTAGCGGAGGCGCCAACGCCATCCGCATCGGGGTGGTGGGCAACGCGAGTTTGGCGGCGGGCTTCAAGTACGAGGCCACGGGTAGATAGGGCGACTTGCTCATATCGGGAACGGCACGCCCCTCGATGACCTTCATCAGGTAGTCGGCGGCGGGATTCGGGGTGAGCACCTCATCGCAGTAGCGGTCCCACTCCTGTTGGAACGCGGCCCTATTCGGCGGCAGCGGCTGCTCGCTCATCGCATAGCGGCGATACCATTCGACGCCCTCCTGGTAGAGCTGCTCGCGTTCGGCATCGGAGAGTCGGTAGCGGGAGTATCTGTCTATGGTCTGCTCGACCATCACCTGGAACGTCGCGTGGGCCCACCAGAAGGTCGTCGGGTTCAGCGCGTGATACCGCACGCCGTCGGGCTGGATTCCCTTGATGTCGCGGTGAAAATCACGCACCTTCACCCCGGTACCGGCGGCGGGCTCGTCATAGACGGTGCCGAGGATTGGGGGCAACGATCGGAACACTCTGTCGACGGGGTCGGCGAAGAAGTTTGAGTGCTCGATCAGTGCGTAGCCGATGGCCGGATCCATCGTTTGCAGGAGCCCGGCGGTACCGCCGGTGAGGGCGATCCGCATATCGCCGGCCCAGCGCCATAACAATGAATGACGCCCCAGCTGTGCGCCGGGCGCAATAGAGATGACATCCGCTGTTGCCATCCTTTGATGATGGCACACTACGCGGGCAATTGGCAGAAATTGGCAGTGCCGAATGTCGAGATGGCAGTACATCGGCGGCAACGTAGGGAGCGTTCAGAGTGTCCCGAACTTCCAGACGGAACCTTCCCAAGGAGTCCCCATGTCCATAGCTTCAGACAACGCCTCGGTACTGCGTACACGATTTGCCCGGCCCGACTCACTGCTGCGGTTCGGTATCGGCGTGGACGGCGTAGCCACCGGGACGGTTGCCGTCGTACTGTTGATCGCGGCAAAGTGGCTCGTCGAGCCGCTCGGCCCATCGCTCGGATTTCAGATCGTGCATGCCGCCGCGCTCATTGGATATGGCGTGCTGGCTTTCGTGTTGAGCCGGGCCGACAGTTCGAAGCTGCCCGCGATCGGCATCGTCTACATCGTGGGCAATCTGGTAGCCACCGCGATCTATGTGGCGGCGGGCGTCATGAAATGGGTGCCGCTGACCACTGCCGGCGTGACGCTGTGCATCGTATTCGGCATCTACACCGCCGTCATGGCGGACATCCAATTCATGGGACTTCGGCGTCTGCGCTCCGCGTAGCCGCCCACATGCTCACCCGATTCCGCGGTGAGCCGGTGCCGGGCCATCTCTCATGGTGGCCCGGCACCTTCATGTCTAGACCGGCGTCAGCGGCAAGCGCAGCGCGCCGGGTGCGGACTCCGGAACCGTCGGACGGTTGGGCTGCACCGGGAAGACGCGCTTGTAGGGCGAGCCCAGCGCCGGCCGTGGATCGAGCTCACCCTTGTTGGGCCAGAACGCCATTGCGCGTTCGGCCTGGGCGGTAATGGTGAATGACGGATTCACCCCCAGGTTGGCCGAGATCGCCGAACCATCGGAGACATACAGCCCGGGATATCCGTAGACCCGTTGGTACGGATCGATCACGCCGGTCTCGGGAGAATCGCCGATGGGGCAGCCGCCGATGAAATGGGCCGTCAGCGGGATGTTCATCGAATCCAGGTGGGTGCTGCCCGCGTACCCGTCGACCTTCTCGGCCATCCGCCGTGCGACGTCGTGCGCGACCGGGATCCAATCCGGGTTCGGTTCTCCCGAGCCCTGTTTGGTGGTCATCTTCTTGCCGAACAGCCCGCGCTTGAGATAAGTGGTCAGCGAGTTGTCCAACGACTGCATCACCAGCACGATGATGGAGTGCTGCGCGGCGCGGTAGGGGAACATCGATCGGAACACCATGGCAGGGTGCCGCACGTTGGCCAGCCAGGTGCGCGCGAAACGCCACGGGCCGCCGTCAACCATGTTGGTGCCCAACATGCTCAGGAAGGTCGAGCCTTCCCCATATCGGACCACCTCGACATGGGTGTTGGGTTCAGGGTGGATCGACGAGGTAATGGCGACGCCTTGCGAGAAGTCGTCGCGGGTGGGGGAATAGACGATGGGCACGGATTCGGAGTTGGTGCGTGTCTGTTCGCCCAGGCGATCCGACAGGTTGGGCAGCGACCCGGAATCCTTGAATTTGTGCAGCAGCCGCTGTGTTCCCAGCGATGCCGCCGAGAACACCACATGCTGTGCGGTGAACGTGCGCTTCTTCTTGCGTACCAGCCGCCCGGTTTGTTTGGTGCTGACCGCATAGCCCTCACGATCCTGAAGGGGCCGCACGTCGAGCACCTCGGTCAGCGGATGTATTTCTGCGCCAGCGTGTTCCGCGAGGTACAGGTAGTTGGTCTCGGTGGTGTTCTTGGCGTTGTGCTTGCAGCCGGTCATACAGGCAGCACAGCCGATGCAGCCGGAGCGTTCGGGGCCGGCGCCGCCGAAGAACGGATCCGGCACGGTCTTGCCCGGCTCATCGCCGAAGAAGACGCCGACATTGGTGGGGTGGTAGGTGTCCTCGACGCCCAGGTCCTTGGCGACAGCGAGTAGCACCTCATCGGGTGGGGTGGTGTGCGGAGTCTGCGCGACTCCGAGCATCCGGCTGGCCTGGTCGTAATAGGGCGCCAGTTCGGACTTCCAGTCGGTGATGTGGGCCCATTGTTTGTCGGTGTAGAACTGCTCCAGCGGCTCATACAGGGTGTTGCCGTAGATCAGCGATCCACCGCCCACGCCCACCGCGCTGGCAATGAAGGTCTTGCCCAACACGGTAAGTCGCTGCGGTCCGAAGCACCCGAGCGCGGGTGCCCACATCGCCTTGCGAACGTGCCAGTTGTTCGGGGGAAAATCCTCGCGTTTCCAGCGTTTTCCCATATCAAGTATGCCGACTCGGTAGCCCTTTTCGGTGAGGCGGAGGGCCGCAACGCTCCCACCGAAACCGGACCCGATGACGACTACGTCGTAGTCATAGTCCATGGCGGTCAACCTACTGGTTGGTCGTGAGCTGTGGGGTGAAATCAGCCTTGCGCTTGGGCTAACGCGGCGCGCATCTTCTCGTGTAGCAGATTGATGGCCTGCAGCGGACGGACCATGACCTTGAACTCCACGATCTTTCCGGCATCGTCGCAGGTGATGATGTCGACTCCGTTGATGTACTTGCCGTCCACGGTCGCCTCGAACTCGAGTACCGCGGTGTTCCCGTCCAGGACTTCCTTGGTGTAGTGGAAGTTGTTATCGGGTCCGGCAAGCGTGGCGAAGGCTGCCAGCAAGTACATGGCGGTGATCTGCTTGCCCTGCTGTGGGGTGAACACCACGGGAGAGTAGAAGGTCGCATCCTCGGCCAGCAGGTCGTTGAGCGCTTCCGGGTTGGCGCCGGAAATGATGCCGTGCCAGGTTTCAACCACGTTGTTGATCATGTGCCGAATATACCATTCGGTCTACTTGGCGCAAGGCGACCTATAGCTTGCGCAGGCGCAGTCGGTTGATCGAGTGATCGGCATCCTTGCGCAGCACCAGCGTTGCGCGTGGCCGGGTCGGCAGGATGTTCTGCCGCAGGTTGGGCAGGTTGATCGAATGCCAAATCTCCTGTGCGGCAAGGGTTGCTTGCTTGTCGGACAGCTTGGCGTAATGGTGGAAGTGTGAGGACGGATTCGCGAATGAGGTGGAGCGCATCGCCAGGAAGCGGGAGATGTACCACTGTTCGATGTCCTCGATGCGGGCATCCACGTAGATCGAGAAATCGAACAGATCCGAGACCATGAGCGTGGGCCCGGTCTGCAGCACGTTCAGACCCTCGAGAATCAAGATATCGGGTTGCTCTACAACGTGTTTCTCGTTCTTGATGATGTCGTAGAGAAGGTGCGAGTACACCGGCGCGGTGACCTCCCGCGCACCGGATTTGACCTCGGTGACGAACCGTAGCAGCGCACGTCTGTTGTAGCTCTCAGGAAAACCCTTGCGGTGCATGATGTTCCGCCGGGAGAGCTCGGCGTTGGGGTAGAGGAATCCGTCTGTGGTCACCAGGTCCACCCGGGGATGGTGGTCCCACCGGGCCAAGAGCGCTTGCAGCACACGGGCTGTCGTCGACTTGCCGACGGCGACGCTGCCCGCCACCCCGATGACAAAGGGAACCAGACGGTCCGGGTGCTGGTCTCCCAGGAACGTCGCCGTCGCGGCGAACAGCCGCTGCCGGGCGGCCACCTGGAGATGGATGAGACGGGCCAGCGGCAGATAGACCTCGGCGACCTCGGTCAGGTCGATCTGCTCGCCCAGGCCACGCAGGCCGATGAGCTCTTCTTCGGTAAGAACCAGCGGCGTGGATTTGCGCAGCGCGCGCCACTGTTTCCGGTCGAACTCCACGTAGGGGCTCGGCTCGCTCAGCCGCGGCATGAAGGCAAGTCTTGCAGGAAGCATTCGTGAACGCGGCACTAGGGTTGTGTGACATGGGCGATAACGGCGAGTCGAAGAACAGTGTCGTCACCGAATATCTGCTGCTCGGGCTGCGATTTGACCGCATCGAAAGCGGATATGTCGACTCATTCACCGGTGATCCCGCGCTGCGGCAGCGTGTCGAGAACGAGCCCACCCCCAACCCCGCCGAACTCGCTCGCCAGGCCGGCGCGCTGCGGGCGGAGCTGGCGGCAAGCGACCTCGACGGGGCGCGCAAGGCCTTCATCGACACTCACCTGAAGGCACTGGCCTGTGCCGGGCGCAAGTTCGCCGGCGAAGACATCGGATTTGTCGACGAGGTGCATGACTACTTCGACGTGCGCATCGCCAAGGGGGATGAGGAAAATTACCGCCAAGCGCACCGTGCTTTGGAAGCCGTTCTGCCCGAAGGCGGTTCGCTGCTGGAACGCAAGACCGCCTACGACCGGCTCCAGGAGATCGATCCGAACCGGCTGCAGGAATGTGTGGACGCCTTCTCCAGCGCGCTGCGCGACCGGGTGCGTGCCGACTTTCCGCTGCCGGACACCGAGACGGTCACGTACGAGGTTGTCAGCGACAAGCCGTGGTCGGGCTTCAACTACTACGAGGGCAACTATCGCTCGACGGTCGCCGTCAACTCCGACCTCAAGCAGTACCTGAACAACGTGCCCGCCCTGATCGCCCACGAGTCCTACCCGGGACACCACACCGAGCACTGCCGCAAGGAGGCCGGCCTGGTGCGAATCGGAGAACAAGCGGAGCAAACGATATTCCTGGTCAACACGCCGCAGTGCCTGATGGCTGAGGGGCTCGCCGACCTGGCGCTCTACGCGGCCGTCGGCGAGGACTGGGGCCTGTGGGCCCAAGAGATCTACGCCGACCTGGGGCTGCGCTTCGATGGCGAGCAGGCGCAGGCCGTAGGGCGAGCACGCGCCGGGCTGATCAACGTCAGACAGGACGCTGCGCTCATGCTTCACGACGAGCATCGCGATGCCGAGGAGGTCATCGCCTTCCTCAAACGCTGGCTGCTGGTGCCCGACGAGCGAGCCCGGCACATGCTCACATTCCTGTCCTCGCCGCTGTGGCGGGCGTACATCTCCACCTACGTCGAGGGCTATCAATTGTTGAAGGGATGGCTGGACCGTCGCCCGCCGGAGCAGTCACTGACGACCCGCTTCGGCAGGCTGCTCGATGAGCCCCTGGTGGCGTCCACCCTGGTGTAGCCGCCGACTAGGCTGATGGTCATGACGACTTCAGCCTCCAGCGATATCGCGCAGGGTGCGCAGTATGCCGAGACCGCCAGTGCCGCCTACCAGTCGGCCCTGCAGGTCATCGAGACCATCGAGCCGCGCATCGCGGACGCGACCCGCAAAGAGCTTGCCGACCAACGCGATTCGCTCAAGCTGATCGCCAGTGAGAACTACGCCTCGCCTGCCGTGCTGCTCACCATGGGCACCTGGCTGTCGGACAAGTACGCCGAGGGCACCATCGGTCACCGCTTCTACGCCGGTTGCCAGAACATCGACACCGTCGAGTCGTTGGCCGCCGAGCACGCCCGCGAGTTGTTCGGGGCGCCGTACGCGTACGCGCAACCGCACTCGGGTATCGATGCCAATCTCGTTGCCTACTGGGCAATCCTGGCTACCCGGGTGGAGGCGCCGGCGCTGGCGGAGAAGGGCGTGCGCAACGTCAACGACCTGTCCGAGACCGACTGGGAGGAGCTGCGCCACCAGTACGGCAATCAACGGCTCATGGGTATGTCGCTCGACACCGGCGGTCACCTGACCCACGGCTTCCGCCCGAACATCTCGGGCAAGATGTTCCACCAGCGCAGCTACGGAACCGACCCGGAGACGGGCTTGCTGGACTACGACGCGCTGGCCGCGGCGGCCCGCGAGTTCAAGCCGCTGGTGTTGGTGGGTGGCTACTCGGCCTACCCGCGCCGGGTGAACTTCGCCAAGATGCGCGAGATCGCCGACGAGGTGGGCGCCACCCTGTTCGTGGACATGGCGCACTTCGCCGGCCTGGTGGCCGGAAAGGTGTTCACCGGCGACGAGGACCCGGTGCCGCACGCCCACATCACCACGACCACCACCCACAAGTCGCTGCGCGGCCCGCGCGGCGGCCTGGTGCTGGCCACCGCCGAGTACTCCGATGCCGTCGACAAGGGCTGCCCGATGGTGCTGGGCGGGCCGCTGTCGCACGTGATGGCCGCCAAGGCCGTCGCCCTGGCCGAGGCGCGCCAGCCCTCGTTCCAGGCGTACGCGCAGCGTGTCGCCGATAACGCCAAGTCGCTCGCCGAGGGTTTCCTCAAGCGCGGCGCACGCCTGGTCACGGGCGGCACCGACAACCACTTGGTGCTGCTGGACGTGCAGTCCTTCGGGCTCACCGGGCGACAGGCCGAATCGGCGCTGCTGGACGCGGGCGTCGTCACCAACCGCAACGCCATCCCGGCCGACCCCAACGGCGCCTGGTACACCAGCGGCATCCGGTTCGGCACCCCGGCACTCACCAGCCGCGGATTCAACGCCGATGAGTTCGACAAGGTGGCCGAGCTCGTCGTCGACGTGCTGTCCAACACCGAGGCCGACGGCACCTCGAAGGCCAAGTACACGCTTGCCGACGGAGTCGCGGACCGGGTCAAGGCCGCCTCGGCTGAGCTGCTGGCGGCGAACCCGCTGTACCCGGGTTTGACTCTCTAGGGTCCAAAGTCACCCCGCGAGCGAGCATTTAGCCCTACGATTTTCGGCGATTTCTGAGGGCTAAACGCCAGCTCGCGGGGGTTGGCGCGGCGATTTCACATTTTTCTCTCACCGAGTTACTGTTACCGCATGGCACAGAAACCTGTACCCAATGCGTTGACTCTTGAGCTGACGGACGTCGTCGCCGAGAACATCGATCGCCACCGCGATAGCGCGGAGCTTTGGTACTCCCATGAGCACGTCCCCTACGACGAGGGCGAGAACTTCGCCTTCCTGGGTGGACGCGACTGGGAACCCTCTGACGTCAAGCTGCCCAAGGCCGTCGTCGACGCCATTCAGATTCTGTTGATCACCAAGGACAACCTGGCGGGTTACCACCGTGAGATGGTCGAGCATTTCTCGCTGGAGATCATCCCGTGGGCGGACTTCATCGGGCGCTGGACCGCCGAGGAGAACCTGCATGCCATCGCGCTGCGCGAGTTCCTCGTGGTGACCCGCAACGCCGACCCCAATGCCGACGAAGACACCCGGCTGGCGCATGTCATGAAGGGCTACCGGGCCGACTCGTACAGCCAGATCGAGACGCTGGTGTTCAACGCGTTCTTCGAGCAGATGCATGCGGTGTTCGTCCAGAACCTGGCCGCGCAGACCGACGACTCCGTACTCAAGGGCCTGCTCGCCAACATCGAGAAGGACGAGCGCCGCCACGAGCAGATCTTCAGCAACATCGTGCTCGAATGCCTGCGTCTGCACCCTGAGGACACCATCGCGGCCATCAAGGCCCGCGCCGCGGAGCTGCAGGTCATCGGCGCTGATATCGACGGTTACGAGGACAAGATCGCCACCGTGGCCGAGGCCGGAATCATCGACGAGGGCACCGTGCAGGCCGTGGTTCGCGAACTCACCGACAAGTGGGGCGTCACCGAGCGGCTCTAAAGCTTCGCCGAGTTTCACCCTTTGTGGGGGCACTTGTGTACTCGTGTGACAACTCGACACTCGCGCGAAATGCGCGTTAACCCGGTGTTAGTCAACACGCTTGATTCGGTGCGCGGCATCTGTGGGTAGGTGCGAGTAGCGTCAAAAGCGATGGCTAGCGACATGCTTTGCTATCCGGGAGGTACTGATCGTGGCGAGAGCGACAGGACCGGCCCCGGTCCTGATGTGGACGGTCTCATGAGGCGTCCACACACGGTACCGACCGCGTCCACGACAGATCGCGTGTGGTGCCGCACGGATGTCAGGAGCGCTCGGTGACTGCTTCAATGAACCCTGGGACAATCCGTACCTATGTGCTCGACACCTCGGTGTTGTTGTCCGACCCTTGGGCCACAAACCGATTCGCCGAACATGAGGTAGTGATCCCGTTGGTGGTGATCAGCGAGCTGGAAGGCAAGCGTCACCATCACGAGCTGGGTTGGTTCGCCCGCACTGCGTTGCGGATGCTCGATGATCTGCGGCTAGAGTACGGCCGTCTGGATCAGTCCATTCCTGTTGGGACACAAGGTGGTTCGCTGCATGTCGAGTTGAACCACACCGATCCCTCGGTGCTGCCTGTGGGCTTCCGCACCGACTCCAACGACTCCCGGATCTTGGCGTGCGCGCTCAACCTCGCCGCCGAGGGCAAGCTGGTTACGTTGGTGAGCAAGGACATTCCATTGCGCGTCAAGGCGGGCGCGGTGGGATTGGCTGCGGACGAGTACCGGGCGCAGGACGTGGTGAACTCGGGCTGGACCGGTATGGCCGAGCTGGACACCACCGCCGAAGTCATCGACTCACTCTTCGAGTCCGGTGAGGCCGATCTGGAGTCGGCGCGAGATCTACCGTGCCACACCGGAATCCGTCTCCTGGGTGGAACCTCGAGCGCTCTGGGCCGCGTCAACGCGGACAAGCAGGTGCAGTTGGTGCGCGGTGACCGTGAGGTCTTCGGATTGCGCGGCCGGTCCGCGGAACAGCGTGTGGCACTGGACATCTTGCTTGACGAGTCGGTCGGCATCGTCTCCCTCGGCGGCAAGGCCGGTACCGGTAAGTCGGCGCTGGCGCTGTGCGCCGGACTCGAAGCGGTGCTGGAGCGGCGCAGTCACCGCAAGGTAGTGGTGTTCCGCCCGCTGTACGCCGTGGGCGGCCAGGAACTGGGCTACCTGCCGGGCAGTGAGAGCGAGAAGATGGGCCCGTGGGCGCAGGCCGTCTTCGACACTCTCGAAGGGCTGGCGTCACCCGCAGTCATCGAAGAGGTACTCGCGCGGGGCATGCTCGAGGTGCTCCCGCTGACGCACATTCGCGGTCGGTCCCTGCACGACTCCTTTGTGATCGTGGACGAGGCGCAGTCCCTGGAGCGCAACGTGCTCCTGACGGTGCTGTCGCGACTGGGTACCGGCTCACGAGTGGTGCTGACACACGATGTGGCGCAGCGCGACAACCTGCGTGTCGGTCGTCACGACGGCGTGGCCGCGGTGATCGAGAAGCTCAAGGGGCATCCGCTGTTCGCGCACGTCACGCTGGTGCGCAGCGAGCGCTCACCCATCGCAGCGCTGGTCACCGAGATGCTGGAGGAGTTCGGCCCCGGGCTCTCTTCATGAACTGACGGTTACGCTGTTGAGCGTGCTATCAAAGCGTGACGTCTTTCGTTGGACGATGGTCGCGGCCGCGGTGGGAAGTCTGATCGCGGCCGCGATCGTCGTCACCGATAAGCAGCGCGCCTTCGCCGAGCCGGTGGACTGCCAGCGAGAGAAGTGTGTTGCGCTGACATTCGACGACGGCCCCAGCCCGTTCACCGACCGGCTACTGGCCATCCTGCGAGCCAACGGCGCGCACTCCACCTTTTTCGAGATCGGCAACAAGGTTCAGCGTGATCCGGCAGGCGCCAAGCGGGTGGTGGACGCCGGGATGGAGCTCGGCAGTCATACCTGGGAACACCCCAACATGACGACGGTCCCACCGGAGGCAATCGCGGGTCAGCTGAGCAAGGCCAGCGACGCCATCGAAGCGGCCACCGGACAGCGTCCCAAGCTGTTCCGCACCGCCGGCGGCCTGATCAACGACCAGGTGCTCGCCGAGGCCAAGAAGCAAGGCCTGGCCGACATCAACTGGGATGTCATCCCGTTCGACTGGGCCAATGATTCGAACACCGACGCCTCCCGGGCGATCCTGATGTCACAAATCAAGCCGGGATCGGTGGTGCTTTTCCACGACACCTATTCGAGCACAGTCGATCTGGTTGAGCAGTTCTTACCGGTGCTGACGGCCAACGGCTACCACGCGGTGACCGTCACGCAGATGCTCGGCCCACGCGAACCCGGCACCAGCTACGGCAGCAGGGAAAACGGTCCGCCGGTCAACCTCCTGAAAGATATTCCGGCATCGGAGATTCCGCCGTTGCCGAACACTCCGTCGCCGCTGCCCGCCACCAATATCCCCATCACCGACCTGCCCAATCAGGGTGCGGGCGGCCCGACTGTCGGGCAGTAGGGGTGCGTCTCGTCGCTTTGGTGTTGATCACGGCACTTCTGGTCGGACCCGCCAGCGTCGTACTTCCCGCCCCTCAACGCTATTCGGCGACGATCAGCCGGGACGAACGCGGTGTTCCGCATGTCAGCGCCGATGATTGGGGCTCGCTGGGCTATGGCACCGGGTACGCGTTCAGCGAGGATCGTGCCTGCACGCTGATCGACCAGATCGTCAAGGTGCGCGGTGAGCGCAGCAAGTGGTTGGGGCCGGGAGTCAACAATCGCAATGTCGATATGGACTTCGGTTACCGTCACCTCAAGCTGTGGGAGAACGCACCCAAGCGCTGGGCCGATCAGCCGGTCAGAGTGCGTGAACTGGTCGACGGATACGTGGCCGGATTCAACGAGTCGCTGGCGGTGAACGGTGCGAACGGCGGCTGGTGCGACGGCGCCGGTTGGGTTCGCCCGATCACCGCGCAGGATCTGTACGCGCACTTCTCCGATGTCATGATGACGGTGTCCAGCACCTCCATGATCACCGAAATCGGCAGGGCGCAACCACCGTCGGGCACGTCGGCACCCCATCCGGGTGCGCTGCCGGCTCCACCGCCCATCGGAAGCAACGGGTGGGCACTGGGCTCGGAACGCTCCACCACGGGCGGCGGTCTGCTATTGGCCAATCCGCACTATCCGTGGACGGGGGAGAACCGTCTCTGGGAGGCGCACCAGAGCATTCCCGGGCAACTCAACGTCTACGGCGTCGCGCTCTCGGGAATGCCGTTGGTGCAGCTTGGATTCACCGATGCGGTGGCGTGGACGGCGACCGTGGCGGCCGGGCGCCGCTTCGCGCTGTATCGCTACGACCTGGATCCGTCGGACCCCACCGTGTACTACGTCGACGGCCACCGTCAGGCGATGACCCCCGATCCCATCACCATCGAAGTCGCCGGAGATCATGGCATTTCACCGGTGAGCCGCACGCTCTACACGACCAAACACGGCCCGGTTGCCGACGTGGACACCGTGGGCTGGACCCGCACGCAGGCCGTTGCGTTGGCCGATGCCAACGCCGAGACCAACACCATGTTGTCGCAGTACCTGGGCATGGCCACCGCGCACTCCATGGATGAGTTCCAAGACGTGTTCCGTGCGAATCGCGGTGTGCCATGGATGAATACCGTCTCGACCAGCGCTGACGGCCGTGCCTGGATCGTCGACAGCTCGGCCACGCCCAATTTGTCCAAGGATGCCCTTGCCGCCTGGGCAGTCGACCGTGAGAAGCCGGGCCTGATGAGCGATGCCTATCGTTCCGCGGGCATGGTGGTGCTCAACGGATCCCGGTCGCTCTTTGATTGGGCTGATGACGAGAACGCCGCGGCGCCCGGGCTCATCGGATATGACCACATGCCGCAGCTGGAGCGGCGCGACTACGTCTTCAACGCCAATGACAGTATGTGGCTTGCGAATCCAGATCAGCTGCTCACCGGCTATCAACCACAGCAGGGCGGCGAGGGGTGGATACTGTCACCCCGGACCAAGACCAACGCACGCCTGCTCGCCGAAAACAGTGGCAAGTGGTCGGTCGACGATGTGAGTGCCGCGTTGTTTAGTGATCGCGCGATTCTCGCCGATCAGCTGCGCGTGCCCCTGGTGCGGGCCTGTACCGCGACCAAGGTTGTCGACGGTGTCGATCTCGCGCCGGCATGTTCCGCGCTGGCGGGCTGGGACGGCAGATTCACCAAGACCGCGCGTGGGGCCGTCGTATTCCGCGAATGGCTCTCCCGCTTCACCGCCGCAGAGCGTAAGGACCGGGGCAGGCTCTTCGCGGATGGCTTCGATCCAGCCAATCCCATTGGCTCACCCTCGGTTCCGGCCGCCGATGTCAAGCCCTGGCTCACCGAACTGGCGGCCGCCGTGCGGCTACTGCAGCGGGCCCGCATCCCTGTCGACGCCCCGTTGGGAAATCTGCAGCGCGAATTCCACACCGGTCGTCTGTTGCCGGTTGGCGGTGGAACAGATATCGAGGGTGCTGCCAACGTCGTGGATTGCTGTTCCTGGGGCACTACATCTGAGCCGCAGCCCAATCCCGGCGAACGACTGGAACCGGGTACCGAACTGCGCGCCATCCCGGAAGCCTCGGGGGTGCTCAATGGTTACCCTATCCAGGAGGGCGACAGCTTCATCATGGCGCTGCAATACGGCCCCGACGGGCCGGATGCGAAAGGCCTTCTGGTCTACGGAAACCCGGATGATGCGAGGAATCCAGCCTATTACGCGGGGGCTCAGGCCTTCAGCGCGGAACAGCTGCGCCCGTTGGTCTTCACCGCCGATGACGTCGCCAAGGAGGCGGTCTCCACGGTGACCATATCGCGGCCGCGTTGACAGCGTCAGGACCGGCGCGGGCGTGTGCTCACCGTGCCGGCCCCGACACCAGGGCGTGAACTACTTGCCGGTCAATTTGTCTTTGACCGCTTCGACGCCTTCTTTCACTTTGTCTGCGGCATCAGAGATCGCCTGCTTCGCGGAGGCGATTCCCTGGTCCGCCTGACCCACTGCCTTGAGGTCGTCGTTGTCGGTGGCCGCTCCAAAGGCCTCTTTCGCGCGACCTTTCAAGTCTTCTGCCTTGTTCTTTGCGTCGTCGGTTATTCCCATGGTGTGGAACCCTTTCCGTTGGGCGGTGCTGGATCGTTACCTAATCCCGGGGGCAATCGCTCGATTCACGTTTGCTCCCAAGCTCTTTCATTCATCTCATCTCGCATGGATACGCAAATGCGCGCGACACCGTGTTCATACGACCTGTGGGCGGACCTTGTCCGGGGATACGTCCTTGACCAGGAGCTGGAAGTCCAGGTCGCCGTTGGCCGCACGCCGAATATCGGCACCGCATTGTCGGGCGAGGCGGCGGATCTCGGTGGTTGACGTCTGGGGCGAGACGCCGACGGTGACCCGTACCACCGGCCGGCCCTTCTCGCGCAATGTCACTGCGCGGGCACTCTGTACGGCGGGGTGGCGCCCCAGGTCATCCGCGGCCGCGTCGGCCAATCGGGACAGGTCGACCTCTCCATCGGCGTCGCCGAGACTGCGGACCGACGTGGGGCGCAGATGGACAAGCACTAACCATAGGCCGACGAGCAAGGCAGCGACCCCTGTTCCCGCGAGAACTCCCGATAGCCACGGCCAATCGAGCGCGCGAGCCGGGGCCTGTGGGTCGACCGCTGCCGCCGCCTGTCGGGCCAGGCGGGTGTGAGTGCCGTAGCCGATCAGCCAGGCCGCGCCTGTCAACAGCACGATGCCCAGTAGCGCCGTAAGCAGCCTGTCGATGAATTGCGTTGTGCGTGTCACTGATTGGTTCCGCCCTTCTTCTCACGAAGCGAGCCGTGATGTTCGTCGCGCCATCGGTGAGCTGACGCATGGGACACCAAGATTCCATCGCCCACCGCGACATGCGTGCGGCGTCGCGGTTTCACCGTGAGAACGAGCAGGGTCAACCCCGCGATCCCCGCCGCCACGGCTGCCGGCCAGGTCCACCACATCCAGTGCGCGTGCTGCGCCCACCGGGTCGCTACGGCAGTCGACGCCGAACCGCCAACCCATCCGACACCGATCGCCGCGTCGCGCAACACGATTACGCCTAGGACAATCAGTGCAACGGCGATGAGGATGCTGGTGATGGTTGACCCGGCCACACGGTGCGGTCCGCGGTATCTACTGCTTACGTCTGGCGCGGTGTCGCTCTCCTGCGGGTCCGCGGCTCCGGCGGCGTAGGCGTCGGCTACTTCGGCCGGCGTGCGATTGCTCTCGATCCGCGCGATACGCACGTTCACACCGGCCGGTGCTTCCCCGAGCGATTCGTGCAATTCGTGGATCACTGCTGCCCGGACTGCATCGACAACGCGCGCACCGTCATGGGGCCAGGTAGCCGCGATCTTGACGTTCACCGTGGGGCGGGTGTCGTCGGCGATGGTGATCGAGGGCAATGCCCGACCGGGCGCAATGCTGCCGTGGTGCACCACCCCGGGCACCGACAGCACGGCATGCTCGATCAATCGATGGCGCACCCGCTCGTGCACGCGGGTGGCCCCGCGCACCGGCACCACCTCAGTAGTGGTCACCATCGTCAGCTCCGGTCGCGGCGACCGAGCGCGGTGAGATCGATGGTGCCATCGAGATGGGCACCGATGGC
Source organism: Mycobacteroides franklinii (assembly GCF_001853795.1). Taxonomy (NCBI): domain Bacteria; kingdom Bacillati; phylum Actinomycetota; class Actinomycetes; order Mycobacteriales; family Mycobacteriaceae; genus Mycobacteroides; species Mycobacteroides franklinii. Next base: position 706,927 of record NZ_MLIK01000004.1, on the reverse strand, counting down.
ACCACCGGCCCCGGCCAACACCACGGCGAGGAGAAATCCGATAAGGCCACCAGTGACGACCGCAATCGCCAGCAGCAGGCCCGCGAACAGTCCGATCACTGCATAATTTCCATTCATTCTCGTCATCTCCTATCGAGATATCTGATGCGCTGTCTCCGGATGCGGCGCCGCCGAGCCGCGCTCGCCAGGGTCGTCAACCGGCCACGCCAGGTCCGCTGTACCCGAACCGCGGTACGCCGCGGGGCCCGTTCGTCGGCCAGCGCCTGGAGCGCTGCTATGAGCGCCTCCGCCGATCCACCCGCGTCGGGGTGATGCCTTCGCACGGCCTCGCGGCGTGCCTGCCGTTCAACATCGAGCACGGTGGTCACGCCTGTGCTTCGGCCACTGCCACGTCGTCGACCACCACGACAACCGGCACACCCGCCGCCTCGCTGGCGGCCCGGCGCACCCGAGCCGCCACGTCGAGTAGACCCGTCCGCAGGTCGAGCACCACGTGAACCTCACCGCCGTCGGCCCCCAGCCGCACACCTCGCACCGTCCGACCGGGCAGGTGTGTGGCGGGGACTCCTAGCCCTCCGGAATACAGGCCGATGACGCCGTCGACGGCAGTTACCGCCGCGACCACACGATCGACCCGTTCCCCGGTCGCGTCCGTCACTGGACTCGTGGCTCTCCGGCGTCGGACGCATCGTCATCGCCGTCGGCGAAGTGCACGTCGTGCACGGTCACGTTGACCTCGGTGACCTCGAGTCCGGTCATGTTCTCGACAGAGGAGATGACGTTGCTGCGAATTCCCTCGGCCAGGTCGTGGATGGCGATCCCGTAATCGGCGACGATCCCGATGTCGATGGCCGCCTGACGTTCGCCAACCTCGACGCTCACGCCCTGCGTGAGGCTGGGTGAACCCGGCAGCGTCTCGCGCAACTTGCCCACGACGCGGGCAGCTTGGCCTCCCAGGTCGTAGACGCCATCGACCTCGCGCGTGGCGATACCAGCGATCTTGGAGACCACCACGTCGGCGATGGTGGTGACGCCATGGTTCGCGACCTTCTCGACAGCACTACCGGACTTGTCTACCTGCTTCGACGAACGCACTTCGGGGGTCTGGGTTGCCGTGGTCATCAGCTTCTCCTTCGACTTGTCTCAACTTCCGGACATTTCCGTCCGGCACAATGAGTTCGTCGGGCAACGGTTGGTATTGCGCACGCCGATGAGATCTAACGCACATTTTCGTGCTCAAGACGACAGGGGACACAGTGGTGCTGCCGCTCTTGCCGCGGGGCGAACTGCTGGCGTCGTTGTCGGACGAGATGCTTGCCCGACGCGCCCAGCAAGGGGACCCGGAGGCGTTCGATGTTCTGGTTGTCCGTCATGGTCCCGCACTGCTGAGATTCGTTGCCCGCACGTATCCGGAGCGCGCCGAGCATGACGACATCGTCCAGGAGACGTTCATCGCCGCCTGGAAAGGGCTGCCCTCGTTTGCCTTTCGGTCACAGTTCCGTACCTGGTTGTACTCACTTGCGTCCCGGAAGACCGTTGACGCGATGCGGCGGCGCCGTCGCGAGTTCGATATCGACGACGTGCCCGACGTCGCGGATGTCGGTGCTGGGCCCAGTGAACGAGCGCTGGACGGTGATTTCCTTGCCGCGTTGAGCCGTGAGCTATCGCAGCTGCCCTATGCGGCACGTGCGGCCTGGTGGCTTCGTGAGGTCTACGACCTACCTCTGGCGGAGATAGCGACCGTTCTGCGGACCACCGAGGGATCGGTTCGCGGCAACTTGCAGCGCACCCGCAAGCGGCTGGCGGAAACGCTGAAGGACTTCCGTCCATGAGCGAACACGGAGACCAGATTCAGTCCGCCAGCTGTACAGCTCAGGGCATATGGCGTAACACTGGAGAACTGATGGATGCGAGAACCGGGGACAACCATGATGCCGTCGCTGACGCCACGGCATGGATCGCCGATGCCACCCGCCGATTGGCCGAGCTCGACGGCGGAGCAGATGGCCGTGTACCGGCAGCTCCCTGGCATGAGGGTGGATCAGCCCTGGAGCAGCTGCGCGCCGCCGTCGCACACCGGATCGCCGCACTGCCACGCCGAGGCAAACCGATCAGCACGGCAATCCCTGGGATCACCGTCAGTCATCTGGCGTTGGCGAAAGCGCTGACATCAAGCCTGGCCGAGCTCGCCGCCGAGGCCTCAGCGGCGATCGCTGCCGTGGACGTGAACGTGGACGGGCAGGCGGTGACGGCGTTACGCATCAACCTGGTGGCCATCGGTACTGCCGATCGTGACCGTACCTACCTCGATGACGGTGACGCACTGAGGAAGCGAGCTGCCTCAGTGGTCAACGACATCATCGGTATCGAGCCCACGGACATAACCGTCACTTGGGAGGACATCGTCCTGCCGTCGTACTAGGCACCCACGGTGACGGGTCTTAGTCTTTGACCTTCGCCATGGCGAGCACGTCCAGGCGCTTGTCCAGCTCCTCGATGCTCAGCTTGTCGCCGATCAGGCCACGGTCGATGACCGTCTGCCGAATCGTCTTGCGCTGCTTGAGTGCTTCCTTCGCGACGGCCGCCGCTTCCTCGTAGCCGATGGCCGAGTTCAGCGGGGTGACGATCGACGGGGAGGACTCCGCCAGCGTCCGCAGGTGCTCCTCGTTGGCGATCAGGCCGTCGACGCACTTGTCGACGAAGAGTCGAGACACGTTGGCCAGCAACGTGAACGACTCCAGCAGGTTGCGCGCCATGACCGGGATGTACACGTTGAGCTCGAACGCGCCGGACAGTCCGCCGACGGTGATGGCGGCGTCGTTACCGATCACCTGCGCCGCGACCTGGGTGACGGCCTCGGGCAGCACCGGGTTCACCTTGCCGGGCATGATCGAGCTGCCGGGCTGCAGGTCGGGGAGCTGGATCTCGCCGAGGCCGGTCAGCGGGCCGGAACCCATCCAGCGGATGTCGTTGGCAATCTTGGTCAGCGACGCCGCGATGGTCTTCAGCGCGCCGGACGCCTCGACCAGCCCGTCGCGGGCGGCCTGCGCCTCGAACGAGTCGGTAGCCGTCTTCAGCTCCGACAGGCCCGTCGACTGCTTCAGTACCTCAACAACTTTCGCGCCGAAGCCGTCGGGGGCGTTCAGGCCGGTACCCACCGCGGTGCCACCGATCGGCAGCTCACCCAAGCGGGGCAGCGTCGCCTTCACGCGCTCGACGCCGGCCTCGATCTGACGGGCGTAGCCGCCGAACTCCTGGCCCAGGGTCACCGGCACCGCGTCCATCAGGTGCGTGCGGCCGGACTTCACCACGGTCTTCCAGGCCTTGGCCTTGGTGGCCAGCGCCTGCTGCAGGTACTCCAGCGCCGGGATCAGATCGCGCGCAGCGGCTTCCGTCGCGGCCAGGTGCGTGGCCGTCGGGAAGGTGTCATTGGAGGACTGCGACATGTTGACGTCGTCGTTCGGGTGCACGGTCACACCGTTGTTGGCGGCGATCGAGGCGATGACCTCGTTGGCGTTCATGTTCGAGCTGGTACCCGAACCAGTCTGGAACACGTCAATGGGGAACTGGTCGTCGTGCTTGCCGTCGGCAATCTCTTGCGCGGCAGCGATAATCGCGTCTGCCTTCTCCGGCGCCAGCAGACCCAGATCCTTGTTGACCTGGGCGCAGGCGCCCTTCAGCAGGCCGAGCGCACGGATCTGCGTGCGCTCCAGGCCGCGCCCCGAGATGGGGAAGTTCTCGACCGCGCGCTGAGTCTGCGCGCGCCACAGTGCTTCCACGGGGACCCGGACCTCGCCCATGGTGTCGTGCTCGATGCGGTACTGCTGTTCAGACAATGGTCTTCCTTCTCGTCGTCGATGATGGAATTAGGGGAGAGGATGGGTGGCGTCGTCGTCACCGGTGAAGTCGACCGCGGAGTACTCGCGGAGCTTGGTGAGGCGGTGATACGCCTCGATCATCCGGACGGTGCCGGACTTGGAGCGCATCACGATCGACTGCGTGGTGCAGCCGCCGCCGAAGTACCGGACGCCCTGCAGCAGATCGCCATCGGTGACACCGGTGGCGCAGAAGAAGACATTCTCGCCGGAGACCAGGTCTTCGGTGGTCAGGATCTGGTCGAGGTCGTAGCCGGCGTCGATGGCCTTCTGGCGTTCCTCGTCGTCACGAGGCGCGAGCTTGCCGTGGATGGCGCCACCCATGCAGCGCATGGCGGCCGCGGCGATGATGCCCTCGGGGGTGCCGCCGATACCCAGCAGCATGTCGGTGCCCGAGTTGGGGCGGGCGGTGGAAATGGCACCGGCCACGTCGCCGTCGGAGATGAGGCGGATGCGGGCGCCGGTTTCGCGGACGTTCTGGATCAGCTCGCCGTGACGGGGCCGATCCAAGATGCAGACAGTGATATCGGATACAGAACAGTTACGCACCTTGGCGACGCGCTTGATGTTCTCCGAGACGGGAGCGCTGATGTCGATGACGTCGGCGGCGTCGGGGCCGACGGCGATCTTCTCCATGTAGAAGACGGCCGACGGGTCGAACATGGTGCCGCGCTCGGAAACCGCGAGCACGGAAATGGCGTTGGGCATGCCCTTGCTCATCAGCGTGGTGCCATCCACCGGGTCCACCGCGAAATCGCAGTCCGGGCCGTCGCCGTTGCCGACTTCCTCGCCGTTGTAGAGCATCGGGGCGTTGTCCTTCTCGCCTTCGCCGATGACGACCACACCGCGCATGGAAACGGAGTTGACCAGCTCACGCATGGCGTCGACGGCGGCACCGTCGCCCTTTTCCTTTTCGCCGCGGCCGACCCACCGGCCTGCGGCCATGGCACCGGCCTCGGTCACTCTGACCAGCTCTAATGCCAGGTTGCGGTCCGGGGCTTCTCTGCGCGACGGGCTCATGAGTTGTGATTCTTTCATGGCGCGATGAGCCGCTTGCGCGAAGAGCATCGCGAAGTGCATGAAGTACCGATGAGCCGCTTGCGCGAAGAGCATCAGGCGGCGCCTGCGAGGATGGGAAGCATGGCAGACGCATCCCCGCCAGAGGGGCCCAACGACCGTGTGGCCGTCCCGGCGCCGCGGCCAGCCAAGCCGCGTTTGTTCCAGGACGGCCGCGACATGTTCTGGTCGATGGCCCCGCTGGTGCTGGTGTGCATCGTGCTGGCCGGAGTGCTCGGCATGTGCTCGTTCACTCCGAGCGGGCCGACCGTCGGTCAGCCGCCTTCTTACGACGCGCACGCCGCGCTGCAGGCCGACGCCCGGCAGTTCCCATTTCCGGTCCGTGAGCCGTCGCTGCCCGAGGGGTGGCGGTCCAACTCCGGTGGACGGGACAGCGTCGACGGAACGCCCCTGTCGAAGGTGGGGTATCTGAGCCCGTCGGGTGCCTACATGGCGGTGATGCAAAGCGGTGCACCCGAGGAAAAGCTTGTCCCGAAGGTGAACACGTCGCTGGTCCCACGCGGGCCGGAGGATGTCGACGGTGTGCGTTGGGTGGCCTACGAGGGCGACGAAGGAGTCGAGCCGCTGTGGGTTACCCGGCTGGACAACAAGGTGACCGTGGCCGTCACCGGCGCCGGGGATGCTGAGGCCTTCCGGACCGTCGCACGCGCCGTGCAGACGGCTACGCCACTTCCCCGTTAGGTCCGGCTGCGTCGAGATCGACGAAATGCAGGGATCTTCTCGGTGTCTTGCTGCACAACGTGGATCTCGATACCCGCTAGGTATTGGCGCCCCGTGCCGCCACCGCCCAGTGCTGCGGGCCATCCGCGGAGTCGATCACCAGTGAGTCGACCAGGTTTACGGCGTTACACAGATGATTCGGTGCGATGCGCAGCCGGGTTCCGGGAGATGGTGCGGCGCCGGGGAACTCGATGGTCGCGTGATGCTCGGACAGCGCGACGATGCGGGCATCCGGTTCATTGATCAGGCGCCCGAAACCAGTGGCCCAACCCGGTCGGTCGGCGCCCAGGATCTTGCTGCCCGCATCCACGATGGCGGTCCGGTCCCGGGTGTGCACCACGGTGGTGACGGCACTGAGCGCGATGTCGTCGAGCGTGCAGACATCCAACTCGAACTGCTGGGCGTCGTTGAAGGGGTAGACGCCGGGTCGCACCTCGGTCAGCACGATGTTGTCGGCGGCGCCGACGGTGGGGGTGGAGCCGCCGCTGCGTATGGAGGGTTCGATCCCTTGTGCGCGCAGGCTTTTGGCGGCCGCGTCGAGCGCACGCGATTCCTGCGCGGCGACCTGTCGACGTTGTCCGGGCGTGTAGCCGTGGCCCGGGAAGGTGAAGACACCCACAACGTTCAGCCCGGCCGCTCGTGCTGCTGCCGCAACCGCGCCGGCCTCCTCTGGGGTGACCCCGGTGCGGTGATGTCCGGAATCGATCTCAACGACAACGGTGAGGGGCAGATCGCCAAGGTGCTCGGCCAACTGCCGGGCGCCCGCAGCCGAATCCACCGCCACACGCAGCTCCGCGGTGGAGGCCACTGTGCGTAGCCGCTCTGCCTTGTGCGGGGTCAGCCACAGTGGGTAGGCGATGAACAGGTCGGTGAATCCGGCTTCGGCGAAGACCTCGGCCTCGCCGATCGTGGCGACGGTCAGGCCGATCGCGCCACTGTCGATCTGTCGCTGCGCTATCTCGATGCACTTGTGGCTCTTGGCATGTGGCCGCAGCTGGACCCCGGTGCCGCGCAGGCGTCCGGCCAGCCGTTCGATGTTGCGGTCCATCACCGCCAGATCGACGGCCAGGAACGGGGTGTCGAGACTATCCAGTCTCGGGTTTTCCGCTGTCTCGCACATGCTGCGACATTACGGGAGGGGGTCGGTCGCACCGCCGACCCGATTGATCGGAGATCCGGGTCAAAAAGACAACAGCCAATGTTGCCATTGACAAATGACAACATTGGCTGTTGTCTTGCTGATGGCGCCAACGGCGGCGTGCCGGTGAGGAGAATTGTCAATGACGACAGTGCATGAGCCAGTACCGCAATCCGGTGGTGTGTGCCCGGCGGGGCGCACGCTCACTGCCGAGGCTCCCGGGCCCCCGGTTGCGCCGGCCGCCCGCTTCCCTGCGGCGCCCATGATCAAGGACGCACTTCTAGTCGGGCTGAGTTACCGGTCGGGCTGGGTAGATCGGGTACGCGGGCATGACATCGCTCGATTCCGTACGGGGACTAGACGATTCATAACCCTCTGCCATCCCGAGTATGTCGATCATGTGCTGCATGCCGGACGGCTCAATTACTACAAGTCATTCGAATATGAACTTTTGCGCGCCCTGCTGGGTGTCAGCCTGTTCACCGACGAGGAGGAGTCGTGGCAGCGGTATCGCACCATGCTGTCTCCGATGTTCGCCAAGCGGCATCTCAATGGGCTTGTCGATTTGATGATCGAACCGATTGACCAACTGCTCAGCGAACTGCAGCGGCGTGAGGGCCGCATCGAGGTCGACATGGTTTCGGAGATGGTCGAACTCACGCTCAACGTGGTGGGCAACTCGCTGTTCAGCCAGCAGTTCGGGCCCGTCGCCACCGGTATGTCTCCGATGGTCACGGGCGGGCTGCGCTTCGGCGAACGTCTGCTGCGTGTATTCATGGTGGCGGCACCTCCGCCGACCGTATGGCGGGGCCTGGCGCGGGTGGCGTTTACCCCCTTGCCGTTGCCGCCCCCGTTTCGCGACATCCAGAAGATCGTCACCTTGATCGACAATGCGGTGTGGCAGGTCATCAATGACCGCCGGGAGAATCCGGTTGATACGCCGGACCTGCTGAACCATCTGTTGAACGCCTCCGACGAGAAGGGGGGCATGCCGATCAAGAGGGTGCGTGACGAGGCGATCACGCTGATGCTCGCCGGGCATGAAACCACCGCCAATGCACTGTCGTGGATGTGGTACCTGCTGGCACTGAATCCGCGTGCTCGCGACCGCATGTTCGAGGAAATCGACGCGGTGCTTGCGGGACGTACCCCGACAGCCGAGGATCTGCCCAATCTTCCTTGGACAACAGCGGTTTTCATGGAGTCGATGCGGTTCTTCTCACCTGCCTGGGCGATCCCGCGTGTTGCGGTGCGCGACGACGTGATCGGCGGTCACCGTGTGCGCAAGGGCACCACTATCATCGTGCCCACCCACCTGATCCATCACGATCCGCGATGGTGGCCCAATCCGGAAGAGTTCGACCCCGGCCGGTTCATGCCGGGTGCGGGCAAGGACCGACCGAGGTCGGCGTACCTGCCCTTCGGCGGCGGGAAGCGAAGCTGCATAGGGCAGGGGTTCGCCGTCATGGAATCGGTGCTGATCACCGCAATGCTCAGTCAGCGTTACGTTTTCGACTTGGTGCCCGGGCATCCCATCGAGCCCGAGGCCACCTTGACCTTGCGGCCCAAGCACGGCCTACCCATGATTGCCCGGCGACGCGAGGTCGCGCTATGAGCGGCATCGAGGCTCGCGGTGCGGTCGTCGTCGTCACCGGCGCGGGCAGCGGGATCGGTGCGGCGATCGCCGAGCGTTACGCCCGACTTGGTGCGGTGGTCGTCGCGAGCGATATCGACGAGGCCAGCGCCAAGGACACGGCCGAGCGATGCCGCGGACACGGCGCGCAGGCCCACTCCTATCAGTGTGACGTCGCTGACACCGAAGCCGTTGCCGCGCTGGCTAAATCGGTGAATTTGGAGGTGGGCGATGTCGACATTCTCATCAACAACGCCGGTGTCGGAGTCGGTGGGCCGTTCCTAGACACCACCGAAGATGACTGGACATGGTTGCGGTCCATCAATATCGACGGAGTGGTGCACGGCTGTCGATCGTTTGGGGCCACGATGGCTGCCCGTCGGCGCGGACAGATTGTGAACATCGCCTCGGGCGCGGCCTATCTGCCGAACCGGAGAATGGCAACCTATTGCGCCTCAAAAGCTGCCGTGGTCGCATTTTCGCGAAGTCTGCGCGCTGACCTTTCGTCCCGGCGGGTTGGGGTATCGGTGATCTGTCCTGGTGTGATCAACACTCCGATCCTGTACAACACCCGCTTGCGCGGCACCGCAATCTCCGAAAAAGACCGATTGTCAAAGGTGTTCAGTATCAGTCACTCGCCCAACGCGGTTGCCAAAGCCGTCACGGCGGCGGCAGCACGAGACCGTGCCATGGTGTCTGTCGGCTTCGAGACGCAACTGGGCTACCACGCATTGCGGCTCGTGCCCGCGCTCAGCGGATTGGTGGCGAGGCTATGAACACCACGGCCGAGCCAGCAGCGCGTAAACGCGCGCAGCGCAATACAAAGGTCGCCATGATCGGCGACGTGCGGACCCGGGTCCTGGACGTCGATGGCAGCGGGCCCACGGTCCTGCTGATCCACGGATTCACCGAATCGGCAGACGGCTGGCGGTCGGTGCTCGACCTGCTCGGTGAGCAAGGGCACCGCTGTGCGGCGGTCGATCTACCGCATTTCGGGCGGGCAGCACGGCCGGTGGCGGCCGGGTATCTGTCTGCGGTGGACGATTTCCTAACAGCCGCGGTGCGCCAATTCGATCGCGGGGAGGGTGTTGTCCTCGTGGGCAATTCGGTGGGCGGTCTGGCGGTTTTGCGCGCTGCTCAGGACGCGGATCTCCCGTTGGTCGCCGCGGTCGCCATTGGTCCTGCCGGGTTAGGCACAACATGGTGGATGCGACTGGTACGGCGCGTTCGGCCGGCCACCGACTGGTTGCTCGGCTTGCCCATTCGGCCGATGTTCCGCGGCACCGTTACGGCGCCGGCATGGATCAGCGCGGGGTTCGCGCGCGCGGTGGCCTCGGGCCGTCTCACCCCGGAGGCCAAAGCCCAGTACGCGTCGCACTGGGGCCCTGGCGATCTCCGACGCCTGCTGCTGCTGGGTGGTGACACCATCGCCGAGTTAAGCCGGCCCGATGCCCTGGGGAACTGGCGGTTTGTGGTCCCGGTGACCGCGGTATGGGGAAGTAAAGACTGGGTATGCCCACCGCGAGGTGCAAAAGCCTTGCGTAACAAGCATCCCGATGCGATGCTGCGATTCATCGACGGTTCAGGGCATTGCCCTCAGTACGACCAGCCGGCGCGCGTTGCCGAGATCATCCGTGCCGCGATCGCTGACGCACTCAGTTGTCACGCCTTATCAACCACCGTGCAGGAGAAACTCTCGTGACCACCATCGACCGTCCCGCTCATGCCCCACTGCCCACCGGGGGCGGAATGCACAACGATGTGATCGTCATCGGTGCCGGTTTCGCCGGCATCGGGTTCGCGATCAAATTCAAAGAGGCCGGGTTCAAAGATTTCGTCATCCTCGATGAGGCCGACGGACCCGGCGGCACCTGGCACTGGAACACCTACCCGGGGATTGCCGTCGACATCCCGTCGTTCAGCTACCAGTTCTCGTTTGAGAAGCGCCGCGACTGGTCACGTTCCTACGCGCCAGGGCAGGAACTGAAACGCTACGCCGAACAATGCGTCGCCAAATATGGCTTGGCCCAACATATCCAATTCGGCACCAGCGTCCTGTCCGCCAGCTGGGATCCTGCTGCACACCTCTGGCGCATCACCACCGCGGACGGTGCCGAGCGCACCTGCCGCTATGTGGTCAGTGCGTCCGGTGTCTTGACCCGACCCAACAATCCCGACATTCGCGGTGTCGAGGAGTTCGCCGGTGTCAAGATGCACACCGCGCGGTGGGATCATGATCAGGACCTGCGCGGTAAGCGTGTCGGGATCATCGGGACCGGAGCCTCTGCGGTGCAGATCATCCCGTCTATCGCCGCGGACGTGCAGCACCTGACGGTTTTTCAGCGCACTCCCATCTGGTGCATGCCCAAACCCGACTTCGCCTTGTCCACGCCATTTCGCTGGGCGCTGCGCCACGTTCCGGGGGCACAGCAGATAACGCGGCTCGTGAGTCAGGCGTTTGTCGAAGCGACTTTCCCCATCCCCGCGCACTACGACAGGATTCTGCGGGTCCGGCCACTCGCGGAAAAACTGGGCCGCGCTTACCTGCGGTCACAGGTGCGGGACCCGAAGATTCGTGCCGACCTCACACCGCAGTACGGCCTGGGATGCAAGCGGCCCAGTTTCCACAACGGTTACCTGGCCACCTTCAATCGGGCGAACGTCCTGCTGGAGACCGCGCCCATCAGGGAGATCAGCGCCGATGCCGTGCACACCGCCGACGGCGCCGTGCATCAGCTCGACGTGTTGATTTTGGCGACGGGTTTCAAGGTGATGGACCCCGAGAACATGCCCACCTACGAGCTGCGCGGTGTCGGCGGTCTGAGCCTGCGCGACAAGTGGTCGAGCGAGCGGCTGCAGGCCTACGAGGGCGTTTCGGTGCCGCAATTTCCCAACCACTTCAACATCTTTGGTCCGTACGGGTACAACGGATCGTCCTACTTCGCGCTCATCGAAGCGCAGACGACACATATCATTCGTGTTCTCTCGCATGCCCGCAAGGTCGGCGCCGACCGTGTCGAGGTGACCCAGGAAGCCAATGATCGGTTCTTCCAAGAGATGCTGAGCCGGCGGCATAACCAGATCTTCTGGCAAGACAGCTGCGCCAGCGCCAACAGTTACTACTTCGACAAGAACGGCGATGTGCCGTTGCGGCCGACGACCACGCTGGAATCGGCGATCCGCAGTCGGCGATTCAACCTGGATGACTACTCGTTCAGCGGGCGGGGCCGGACATCGGCCAACCTGTCAGCGCGGCGCGCGCACGACACTGCTGCGGCGAATGCGAACATAGCCACCTAAGAACCGCCTGACACCGACAAGGTCCGCCATGCCGCCACACCGCCCCTCCCCGCCGATGGAACGGCAGCAGGTATCCATCACGTCGATACTTGCCGGGCTGCGCCGCGCCCCGCGACAGATCCGGCGGCAGTCGCGGGATGCCGTGAAAGCTGTTGTTGAACAGCTTTTTACGACCGTTGCGCAATCTCCCGTTGACTCGGCCGCGGTCAGTGGGATCTCGCCGCAGGAGTACCGCATCGATGACCTGGCACGCGCTGCCGGAACGACTACCCGCAATATTCGCGTGTATCGCGATAGGGGGTTGCTGCCTGCCCCGGCGCGAGTCGGGCGGTTGGCCATCTACAACGAATCTCATGTGGCGCGGCTGCGACTCATCACGTCCATGCTCGACCGTGGCTACAACCTGGCGCACCTGCAGGAGATGCTGACCGCGTGGGAAGAGGGCAAGGACCTCGGTGACATCCTCGGCATCGAGACCGCTCTCGTCGGTACGTGGGCCGACGAGAGACCCAGCACGGTGTCGCGAGCCGAGGCCGAGCAACTGGTCGATGACCCGGCCGCGCGCGATCGCCTGGTGGCGCTGGGCCTCATCCGCGTCACCGGTGACTCGGCCGTCATCACCCGGCCCAAACTCATCGAGGCCTTCAACGACATTCGCCAGTACGGGATGGGCCTCGATCAGCAGATCGACGTGTACGAAAAGGTATTGCCGCATATCGAAGAGATCAGCTGCATCCTGGTGGAGTCCGGCGCACACATGGTGACGGCCCGCCTCGAATCGGGCGGAAAGCAACTCGATGATGCGCAGATCCGCGAATTGCTCACTCTGCTCGTCAAATTGCGCACGTACTCCGTCAGTTCGGTGCGTGACACGCTGGCGGTCTCGATCGAAGCGACCATCGAATCGATGTTCTCCGACTTGCTCGCGGGATTGGTTGCACCCGCGTCCACGTCGGACACCGCGTAGGACTCGCAGCAGCCTATTCGGCCAGGGCGTCTTCGATGCGCTTGCGCGCACCCGCCAGGTGCTCTTCGCAGCGTTTGGCCAGTGCCTCACCGCGTTCCCAGAGCGCTAGCGAGGTATCCAGATCCAGCCCGCCCTGTTCGAGCTGCTGCACGACCTCGATCAGTTCCGCGCGCGCTTCCTCGTAGCCCAGTTCGCCCGTGGGTCTTACGGATTCCGTCATGAACCCTCTCCTGTCACGGTCGCCGTCACGGCACCGTCCGAAACTCTTACTCGCAGAGACGCGCCGGTGGGTGCGTCGCTCACCGTTCGCAGTACCTCAACCGTGCCATCGTCACGCACGCGCTGCACCACCGAGTACCCACGGGCCAATGTCGCGGCCGGACCCAGCGTGGTCAGCCGCGCCGTCAGGTGCTCGACCCGCTGCGATTCGGAGTCCACCAACCGTCGCACGTCGCGGCGCAGTGCCGTTCGGGCGACGGCGACTTCATCGTGCCGTGTCGTCAGCATCCGCAGCGGGTCGGCCAGCACCGGCCGGCTGCGCACCTGATCCAACCCGCGCTCCTCGCGCTGCACCCAGTTGCGTAGCGCCTGCGCCGAGCGTCGCCGCAAATCCAGGATCAGCGCCTGCTCGGCCGCGGCATCGGGCACCAATTTCTTCGCGGCGTCGGTGGGAGTTGCGGCGCGCAGATCTGCGACCAGATCCGACAGCGGGTTATCGGGCTCATGGCCGACGGCGCTCACCACCGGCGTGCGGCACGCCGAAATCGCGCGGCACAACGTCTCATCGGAGAACGGCAGCAGATCCTCCACGCTGCCGCCACCGCGGGCCAGCACGATCACATCCACCGCGGGGTCGGCGTCCAGCGCCTGCAATGCGGCGACGATCTCGGCCACCGCGTGTGGGCCCTGCACCGGGGTGTTGCGCACCGCGAATTGCACTGCGGGCCAGCGTGCCAAGGCCACCGAGGTCACATCATGCTCGGCGGCGCTGGCGCGGCCGGTGATCAGCCCGATGCGCGAGGGCAGGAACGGAACAGGGCGCTTCAACCGTGGATCGAACAGCCCCTCGGCGGCCAGCAGCTGCCGCAGCCGTTCGATCCGGGCCAACAGTTCGCCGATACCCACCGCCCGAATTTCGCTGAGCCGCAACGAGAACGATCCGCGCACGGTGTAGAAGGTGGGCTTGCCGCACACCACTACCTGGGTGCCTTCGGTCAGTTTCACCGGAGCGTTGCGCACCATGTCCGGCGGGCATGTGACGGTCAGCGACATGTCGGCGGCCGGATCGCGCAGCACCATGAAGACCGTCTTGCTGCCGGGACGGATATCGATCTGCGTCAGCTGACCTTCCACCCACACCTGCCCCAGGCGGTCGATCCACTTGGCGACCCGGGTCGCGACGGCCCGGACCGGCCAGGGATTTTCGGGGCTTGTTCCCGGATCAGCCACGGGCAGCGGCGCGGGTGATCCTGTTCGCGAGCAAGGTCTGATAGGGCGCCCGGGCCTTGTGAGCATCTTCGTAGGCCAGCAGCTCCTCGAGCTCGGCCACGGACAGCGACTGCAGTCGCGCCCGCAGCTGGGCCAGCGTCAGGTCGTGGTAGCCGAGTTCCGCGACGACGTCGGGAGCATCCCCATCGGCGGGTTCGGAGGCCGGCGTGGGTGCCGGCTTTTTCGCGGCGGCCTTTTTCGCCGGTGCCTTGCGCGGCGCCGCGTGCTTGGCGGCCGGCTCGGACTCGGGTGCCGGCACTGCGGTCTCAGCCTCCGAGGAGTACAGCGCAAACCGTCCCTGCGTCATCCGCTCGGCGGCGTCCTCGTAGACGGCGGTGGCCTGCGTCTCGTCGGGCTCGGGTGCGTCGAGCTCGTCGAGGTCCTCGTCGAACGTCGCCCACTCCGGCTGCTCGTCGGTGGGCGGGAAGATGTTTTCCCAGGCCTCGTCGCCCTTGATGGCCAGTTCGGTGACCGTCTGCTGGAACCGCATGAAGTTCTGAACGGTCTGGCTGGCCGCCGTCATGGGATAGGTCAGCACTGCCTGAGGCAGCTTGCGAGTCTCTTCGAGAACGGTAGCGGCGACCCCAAGAAGCAACCGGACGCCGAACGGAGGACGAATCATAGGTTCAAGCTTGCCTTACGTCGGTCGTGCAGCGAAAGACTGGGCCGTAAGCTGGTGACTATGTCTGCAGTCGATATGGGCACTCCGGGGATGGTGAGCACCGTCGTCGGCCCGGCGACGAGCAAGCGTGTGCTGCTGGCCGAGCCGCGCGGCTACTGCGCGGGCGTCGATCGTGCTGTCGAGACGGTCGAGCGGGCGCTGGAGAAACACGGCGCCCCCGTCTACGTGCGGCACGAAATCGTGCACAACCGCTACGTGGTGGACACGCTGGCCAAGGCGGGTGCCATTTTCGTCGACGAAACCGATCAGGTGCCCGAGGGCGCGATCGTGGTGTTCTCTGCCCATGGAGTGGCGCCGACCGTGCATGTGGATGCCGCGGCGCGCAACCTGAAGACCATCGACGCCACCTGCCCACTGGTCACCAAGGTGCACCAGGAGGCGAAGCGCTTCGCCCGAGACGATTACGACATCCTGCTGATCGGCCACGAGGGTCACGAGGAAGTCGTCGGCACTGCCGGTGAGGCTCCGGACCATGTGCAGCTGGTCGACGGCCCGGGCTCGGTGGACAAGGTCACCGTCCGCGACGAGAAGAAGGTCATCTGGCTGTCTCAGACGACGCTGAGCGTCGACGAGACCATGGAGACCGTCCAGCGCCTGCGGGAGCGTTTCCCGACGCTGCAGGACCCACCCAGCGATGACATCTGCTACGCCACCCAGAACCGTCAGGTCGCGGTGAAGGCGATGGCCCCCGAATGTGAACTGGTGATCGTTGTCGGTTCACGCAACTCGTCGAACTCGGTGCGGTTGGTGGAAGTGGCGCTGGGTGCGGGCTCGAACGCCTCGTACCTGGTCGACTACGCCGAGGACATCGACCCGGCCTGGCTTGAGGGCGTGACCACGGTCGGCGTCACCTCGGGTGCTTCCGTGCCGGAGGTGCTGGTGCGCGGCGTGCTGGAGCGGCTCGCGGAGTACGGATACGGGCAGGTGCAGCCGGTTACCACGGCCAATGAAACTCTGGTGTTCTCGCTGCCGCGTGAACTGCGGGCGGCACGCCACTAGTTCACGCTAGCGGTCGTAGTCCCAGGCGTCGTATCGGTCTTGACGACGCCGTGGCGGCACCGGGGGACGTTCATCCCGGTATCGCACCGCGGGACGGTGCGGTTCGCGTGGGGCCTCCGCGCGTGGCTCCCGGTAACGGGGCCGTTCCTCGTATCCGGCGTCGTACCCGTAGTCGTCGTATTCGTCGCGGATGCGGCGTGCGGGACGACGTTCGGTGCGCATCGGGCGCTCGTCCTCCCACGGGGTGCCCAATGACGACGCCCGCCGCGATACGGGTTCGGAATCATGGGTGGGACGTCGACGTGCCGCAGACTCGTGTCGTCCGTGCCGTGTTGTGCGCGTGGTGGGCTTGTCGGCGCCACCGACACGGCGCGACATGGTCGTTTTGGCCTGTGTGCCCTCGGTATCGACCAGTGCCTGTACCCGGCTCCTGGTGGACGTCCTCGGCTTGGCTGCCTTGGTGGCCTTCTGTTTGGCGGGCTTCGCGGCTTTTTCCTTGACGGGCTTGCCGGTGAAGATTCCCCAGTACCAGCGCACCACCCCGATGATCAGGACGCCCAGCGCGGTGCTGATCATCAGCGGAAAACGTTCGATCAGCGGGTACCCGATGGTGATCGCTGTCGACTTTCCGCCGGAAAGTGGTGCCTGCGACATGATCATGTAAGCCGTCGGGATGCTCGCGAACAGGATCAGTGGCGGTTGTACGACGGCGGTAAAGATTGATGCGTACCGGACCGCGAGAACCGCGACGACGCAGCCGGCCGCGTAGCAGCCAGCGAACGCGCCGGTCAGCTTCTCACCATTGGTCATCAAGTCAAGTGCGAATCCGAGCAGGGTTCCGGCAAGCGCTATCAGGATGGCACCCCACCACGGCACGCCCGGGATATCGGGGTGTGCCGACCGGTGATCGGCTTCCACCGATGAGCGGGCGCGTTGACCTGTCACATGTTGAAAGGTACCGGTGCCGAGCCGGATGTTCGGTAACGGTGCCCGTCAGCGCGCTTGTGTCAGCAGCATCGCGCCGACGGATTCGCGTCTGCGTCGGCGTACCGCGCACGCCAAAACTCGCCTTCGGTGGGCACCGGAACACCCGGGTGGCGGCGCCGCAGATGCTCCACGTAGCGCTGGTAGTCGTGGTCGCCCATGACCGAGGTGAACCACCACAGCAGTCCCTTGATCACCTTCATGTCCGCGTCCCGACGGGTTCAGGTGTTGACCATTGTTTTTCGATTTCTTTCTCCACGTCGGTGGCCAGGAAGCCGCTGGGCGCGAAGATCCTCGAGGGCTCGTCCGGATCCTCACTTGTCGGCAGGCCCCCGGACCGGACCGCGCGCAGGCACGTCCAGGCTCCGGCGGCGACGACGATCAACACCAACGAGGCGAAGACGGCCGACAGCGTTCCCTGCACAAACGTGTTGCGAATCACGGCGTCCATGGCTTCGGGGGTCTTGGCGGTCTTGAAACTCGTCAGGCCCGCGTCCCGGGCTGCCGCGTAAAGCTGGTGCTGCTTCCAGTACCCGACGGCGGGATCCGCGGAGAAGAGCTTCTGCCAGGACGCGGTCATCGTGACGATCAGATCCCAGCCCAGGGGAAGGGCCGGGATCCATGCCCATGTGTAGAGCCGCTGCTTGACGACGATCGTCGTCACGACCGTCAGGGCGATTGCGGCCAGCAGCTGGTTGGCGATGCCGAACAGTGGGAAAAGGGTATTGATGCCGCCGAGAGGGTCGGTGACTCCCATGAGCAGGATCGAGCCCCAGCCGCCGACGACGATCGCCGAGCAGATCCATGCGCCCAGTCGCCAGGACGCGTCCTTGAAGCGGCGCAGCGGCCCGCCCAGGTTCCCCAGCGAGTCCGACAGCATGAAGCGGGCGACGCGGGTGCCGGCGTCAACGGTGGTGAGGATGAACAGGGCCTCGAACATGATCGCGAAGTGGTACCAGAAGGCCTTGAAACCGCTGCCCCCGAATACGTCCGACATGACGTGGGAGATCCCGATGGCCAGTGTCGGGGCTCCGCCGGTGCGCGAAACAATGGAGGTCTCACCGATATCGCGTGCGGTTTGCGTCAGCTGCTCACCGGTGATCTTCGGGCCGCTGAGCGGCAGGCCGTTGACGTAGGCGGCGGCGGTTTCGGCGGTGCCACCGGTCGCCGCGCTGGGGGCGTTGATCGCGAAGTACAAGTGCTGGTTGAGGATCGCCGCGGTGACCAAGGCCATGACCGCGACGAATGACTCGGTGAGCATGCCGCCGTAGCCGATGAATCGGGCCTGGCTTTCCTTCTCCAGCAATTTGGGGGTGGTCCCCGAGGAGATCAGTGAGTGGAAGCCCGAGAGTGCCCCGCAGGCGATGGTGATGAACAGGAACGGGAACAGCGATCCGGCGAATGCCGGGCCCGCGCTGTTGAAGGCGAACTGGCTTACCGCCGGAAGCTGCGCC
The DNA here is from genome assembly GCF_001853795.1 of Mycobacteroides franklinii. NCBI lineage: Bacteria > Bacillati > Actinomycetota > Actinomycetes > Mycobacteriales > Mycobacteriaceae > Mycobacteroides > Mycobacteroides franklinii. The sequence continues at coordinate 688,610 of NZ_MLIK01000004.1, read as the reverse complement.
ACCGGCCGGGCGATCAGGATGCCGATGGCCAGCATCGCGATGGTCCCGACCTTCATGAACGTCGACAGGTAGTCGCGGGGGGCCAGTAGCAGCCACACCGGCAGCACCGACGCCGCGAATCCGTAGAACATCATCAGCCAGGCGATGGTGGTCTTGTCGAGGCTGAACAATGTTTCGCCCCAGCCCGATTCGGCAACCCAGCGCCCGGAGATGATCGCGGTGAGCAGTAGGGCCACTCCGATGACGGTCACCTCGCTGACCTTCCCCGGCCGCAGGTAACGCAGGTACACGCCCATGAACAGCGCGATGGGGATGGTCATCGCGATGGAGAAGACACCCCACGGGCTTTCCCCGAGGGCGTTGACGACGACCAGACCCAGTACCGCGATGAGGATGATCATGATGACGAAGATCGCGACCATCGCCGCGACTCCGCCGACGGTGCCCATCTCGTCGCGGGCCATCTGGCCGAGGCTGCGGCCGCCACGCCGGGTGGAGATCACCAACACCAGGTAGTCCTGCACCGCACCCGCCAGCACGACGCCGACGACGATCCAGATGATGCCCGGCAGGTATCCCATTTGCGCGGCCAGGACCGGGCCCACCAGGGGGCCTGCTCCGGCGATGGCCGCGAAGTGGTGACCGAAGAGCACCCGTCGGTCGGTGGGGATGAAGTCCTTGCCGTTGTCCAGCGCCTCGGCGGGTGTGGCGCGGTCATCGCGAGGTCTGACGAGTTTGCGTTCAATAAGCTTGGCGTAGAACCGGTATGCGATGAGGTAGGTGCAGATCGCCGCGACGACAAACCAGACCGCGTTGACGTGTTCCCCGCGCAGCAGCGCGATCATCGTCCAGGCGAAGGCGCCCAGTAGTGCCACCAAAATCAGCGCCACGCGGGCGGTGGGTGAGGGTGCCCGATTGTCGATCACGCCGACGGGTGGCAGATCGGGATCGGTGCGCAACAGCGCGACGCCGGGCGGGGGAGTCTGGACTTGCGGCTCATCTGTAGCCATGCGCGCTACCTTATGTGCCCGCCGTCGGGCTCCCTAGTGCATCGACCCTCTGTTCAAGATCAGGGAAAGATCGGGGCCATCCCTGATGTGCCTCGTGATCTTGATTCATAGCGTCGAGCCGTGAGTAAATCGGCGTGTTTCGCAACAGCTTTGGATGCCATGGTGGTGGTACTCCCGGTTGCGGCAGTGGCACTGGCGGCCGTTGCGCATGCGGGGCCACAGGGTTACGGCGATCCTGAGGTGCTGATCACTTCCCTTGAGGAGCAGGGCAATTACGTCATTCTCAGTCGGGTGGGTGATCTCCCGATCGAGGACTGCATGGTAACCGAGGTTCGCCAGGGCGCCTCTGTGTACCGGTATGAGCGGGCTGTCGGATCCGATTCCAACACCGCCCCCACGAAGGTCTTAGACCACGGAACGTACTACGTGCACCTGAAATGCTGAGTTGAAAGTCAGGAAACATCAGGGACTTCCCCGATGCGCCAGGGTGTTTCGGCGGTCTACGGTGAACTCATGACTACTGCACTGCGACGTCCCCGCACCGGAACGATGATCGGCGGGGTATGCGCGGCCTTCGCGCAACGCTTCGGATGGGACGTCACGATCGTGCGAGTCCTGACGGTCGCGTCGATCCTGCTCCCGGGACCGCAGGTGCTGGCCTACCTGGTGTTGTGGGCGCTCATTCCTCGGGAGCAGTGAGGCGCGGGCAGAAAGTTAATTTTTCGTAACCACCGGGTGTATGACACTCGGCACGGGGGCAAATCGTGGGTTAGTCTGCGCACATGCGGCCATACGAGTACCCCCTACGGGTTGCTGTGCTGGTCGTTGTCCTCGGTGTCCTGTGCTTCGTCGGCGTGAATCCGGGAAGCGTTGTGGGCCAGTCGTCGATGTCGGCGACGCAGGTCCTCGATCCGCAGGCCAGCGCGGCACCCGGGGAAGCACCCGAGGTTGATGCTTTCGCCCAGGTCGTGCAGATAGCCAAGATGTGCCGCGGGGTTCTCGCGGGGTCGATGCTGCTGGTGCTGGCGTTTGTGCTGCGCTACGTGCTGCTCACGGCGACGCGGGGATCGCCTGTGCTGCAACGGATTATTAGTCACCGCGGCCGGGCCGTGCTGCTCAAAGGCTGTGTACATAGGTGCTGATGTGGTCGGTGCGACCCGACCCATGTCAGTCATGCCGCGATATCGCGGTTCTACACAGGAGCATCCATGTTTTCTCGTTGTGCGATTTTTACGTTGACGGTCGCGGGGGCACTACTGGTGGCGCCGTCGGCGCTGGCCGGCCCGGAAGACGGTGAGAGTGCCGCAGACGTCATCGCCGATCTGGAGGCTCGCGGCAATATCGTGGTGATCAATCGCGTCGGGAGTGGGCCCATGGCCGATTGCAAGGCGACGGCAGTGCGGCCCGGTCGGCTCTTGGCGCCGGGCGCCTCGATCAACGCCCCGGGCGCCAGCTGGGGTGGCTCCATTCTGTCGACTCATCGGGTCATGCACGTCGACATCACTTGCTGAGATCGGCCACTGACTAACCGCTGACTAACCACTGAGGAAGTCGAGCAGCACGATCGCGTGATTGTGTTCGGGGTCTTTCGCGGCATACAGCAGCGTCAGGGTGCCATGTGTGTGCTCGAGTTCCCGCGCGACGTCTACAGCGGGGTTGGCGTCCAGCTCGGCGCGGTACTTATCGGCGTACAGGCCCCAATTTTCGGCGGGCGCGTGGTGCCAGCGGACCCGCAGATCGGGGCTCGGGGCGATCTCCTTGAACCAGAGATCGACCTGAGCGGCGGCCTTACTGACCCCGCGCGGCCAGAGCCGGTCGACCAACACGCGATAACCGTCCGAGGGGTCGGGAGTCTCGTAGATTCGCTTGGTGGAAAAGGTCACCTCAGCATTCTTATCCGCCGCGGTCCGTAGACTCTCCATCTCGTGAGCCTGAACTTGGGAATCGTTGGTCTGCCGAACGTCGGAAAGTCGACGCTGTTCAACGCGCTGACCCGCAATAACGTGCTGGCAGCCAACTACCCGTTTGCGACCATCGAGCCGAACGAAGGTGTGGTGCCGCTGCCGGATCCGCGCCTGGACAAGCTGGCGGAGGTATTCGGTTCGGCACGGACGCTGCCCGCGACGGTGACGTTCGTGGACATCGCCGGAATCGTCAAGGGCGCCTCCGAAGGTGCGGGCCTGGGCAACAAGTTCCTGGCCAACATCCGCGAATGCGATGCCATCTGTCAGGTGGTGCGGGTGTTCGCCGACGACGACGTCGTGCACGTCGACGGGCGCGTCGACCCGGCCGCCGATATCGAGGTGATCGAGACCGAGCTGATTCTCGCCGACATGCAGACGCTGGAGAAGGCGGTGCCGCGCCTGGAGAAGGAAGCCAAGACCAAGAAGGAACGTCAGCCGCTCGCCGATGCCGCCAAAGCCGCGCAGGAGGTGCTCGACAGTGGCAAGACGCTGTTCTCCACAGGGCAGGACTGGTCGGTGGTGCGCGAGCTGAACCTGATGACCACCAAGCCGTTCCTCTACGTGTTCAACGCCGACGAGTCCGTGCTCGGCGATGAGGAGCGAGTGGCGCAGCTGCGCCAGTTGGTGGCGCCTGCCGATGCGGTGTTCCTGGACGCGAAGATCGAGTCGGAGTTGCAGGAGCTGGACGAGGAATCCGCTGCCGAGCTGCTGGAATCGATCGGGCAGACCGAGCGCGGGCTGGACGCCTTGGCGCATGCCGGTTTCCACACGTTGAAACTGCAGACGTACCTGACCGCCGGGCCAAAAGAGGCGCGGGCGTGGACGATCCACCAGGGCGATACCGCGCCGAAGGCGGCCGGTGTCATCCACACCGACTTCGAAAAGGGCTTCATCAAGGCCGAGGTCGTTTCGTACGAGGACCTCGTTGAGGCCGGTTCGATGACCGCGGCGAAGGCTGCCGGCAAGGTCCGGATGGAGGGTAAGGACTACGTCATGGTCGACGGTGACGTGGTGGAGTTCCGCTTCAACGTCTGATCTGAGTGTTAACGTGTCTGCCGTGGCAGCGCTGCCTGCCACATTCGCGCTTCCAGGTGAACGATCACCTGAATCATTGCGGAGAGGCCTGACTGATCAGGACATGTCCGAATGGGGTGCTGCGCCTTCTGGCGCGCCAATTCCATTGAGCCGGTGTAACCGATATCGGCTGACGAAAGGACATGACAGTGGCTACGAAGGACGACAAGAACCTCCAGCAGGTCCTCGACAAGATCGCGGGGATGAGTGAGCCTGCGCGCGGGGTCATGCGGCGCATGCACGACGTGATTGTCGCTGCCGCACCCGAACTCAAGCCGCGTATTTGGTATGGCATGCCGGGCTATGCCAAGTCCGCGAGCAGTCCTGTCCTCGTCTTCTTCCGGAACGACGACATGATGAGCCTTGGGGTGAGCGAAAAGGCCACACTCAAGCCCGCCGGGGACGAGGACGGACTATTGATTCCTGCGGCGTGGTACTTCGAGGGCCTGGATGACGTCACCGAGCGGCGCGTTGCCGAGATCGTCCGCGCCGCGATCACGTAGCCGATCGCGGTCGAATTCCGCTTCAACATCTGATCACCCGATGGGTTCAACCCACTGAGCGCGGGATGGTCCGGCTTCGAAGGGTTCGCCGAAGTACTGCGTTTCGCGGATGACCTCGCCGTCGTCGAACTCCATGATGCTCACCACATGAAAGGGCTGCGCGTCGTAGGTCGTGACGAGCTCGCTGACCCATAGATCGCCAGCACCGGCGATTCGTCGCACGGTGAAGCGCTTCGCGTTCGGTTGGGCTTCGCGTGAGGCTTGAATGTTGGCGCGGCCGCGGATTCGCTCTCCGGACTGCGGGTACTCAAGAACCGCATCACGTCGGTAGAGGCGGTGTTCGGCATCGAAGTCGTTCGCGTCTGAGGCGGCCCAGTGGGCTTCGAGCGCGCCTCGCAGATCGCTGTCATTCATAGCGGCCTTTCTTTCGATCAGATGCTTCCAGCTTCCCTGACTTGTCGGGGTGCGTGCCTAGCATCTGCCTCACCACACAATCCGCCGATCACGGTGGCAGCTCAGGAGGTCTATCGATGAGATTCGTTTCGACACGAATCATCACCGCCGACGTCGATCGGTTGGTCACGTTCTACGAGATGGTGACCGAGACGGCAGCTATCTGGGCGAACGAACTCTTCGCCGAGATTCCGACATCGGTCGGCACACTGGCCATCGGCAGCGACAAGACCGTCCCGATGTTCGGGCAGGGATCTGCCGAGCCGGCGGCCAACCGCTCGACCATTCTGGAGTTCATCGTGGACGATGTGGACGCCGAGTATGCGCGGCTTCGCGCGCAGCTCTCCGAGGTAGTGACGGAGCCGACGACGATGCCGTGGGGTAACCGTGCGTTGCTGTTCCGGGACCCCGACGGGAATCTGGTCAACTTGTTCGCTCCAGTCACGGACGGAGCGCGCGCTAAGTTCGGCGTATGACCTGCCGCCTCGCACCACGTGGGCCAGCCGTGAAACTGCGTCAGGCGATCTGATGGCCTTGGTTTCGGCCGCGATATGTCCACACCCAATGATGTTGATACCCGACATTGCGGGCGATACGGATAGAAAGTGGCGGAGGCTCCGTGATGCGTGCCTGGAATCGGTTCGCCGACTGAATATTCCGATATTTGGTGGGGGACAGGCGATTGCTTGGAACGCGCCCCATCTGGTCGTTATCGTCGGCGGTGACGATACGACCAGAAGTTTCGATCCGGCCTGCGCGTACGGGAGCCTCTGGTCAAGCGGTGTCCGCTGGAACTACGGGTGGGGTGTCGACAGTGAGGATCCTCAGCCCCTACCGCTATCCCTGACTCTTGGCTACTGGCTCATGCTCAATTCCCGGTTGGGTGACAGGGGAGTGATCGTTTCCGATGGGGCTTTCCAAGCGGTCGATTTCGGTGCGTCGTCGCGCGAGTGCGTCGAGTTGGGGCGGGATTTGGCCGGACGTGCTGAACGTGTCGCGATGATTGTCATGGGCGAAGGATCCACCTGCCTGACTGCAGCCGATTGGGCGTGGAACGCCGAACGCGGAAGGTTGAGCGACCGACATGTGCTTCGCGCTCTTAGCGACGGTGACGCAGATGCCCTCGCTCGCATTGAGTTACATGGGACCGCAACCGGGCGGGCGGCATGGCAAGTGTTGGCAGGGGCGGCCGGCGATCAACGGTTCCACGGTCACCTTCACGCGAACGGGTCTCGCAGAGACAGAGGGTACTTCGCCGCCAGCTGGACGTCTCAGTCGTAGAACTGCACGAGGCAGAACTCGTTCCCTTCCGGATCGCGCACGACGAGCGCCCGGCCCTCGTCGTAGTCGTGGCGTTCGCCTGACCAAGATCCGCCGAGGCTCTCGACCTGAGCACGTGCAGCATCGATGTCATCGACTTCAATGTCGAGGTGTAGTCGCACCTTCGAGGTCTTCGCTTCCGGTACGCGCTGAAAGGTCAGTCGCGGCTGACCGCCGTTTCGTGTACCCAAGCTCGCCCACGCCGGATCGTCGCCGTGTTCGGCGGAACGGGGCAGTGCGAGCAGTGCACCCCAGAACGAGGAGAGCCGTCCGGGATCCGTGCAGTCGATGGTGAGTCCGACCCAGCGATTGGTCACGGGGTGATTGTCGCTCATAGCCGGGCACTTGGGTGTGTGCCGACAAATCAACTGTGTGCTAGTCCTGCATGTACGACACGACCGCCATCATCCCGGCCTCGCCGTGATAGATGTTGTGGCAGTGGGTAAGCCACTGCCCGGGGTTGTCGGCGTCGAAATCCACCTCGACGGTCTTCATGGGTGCGACGAGAACCGTGTCCTTTCGGGCGCGGAACGCTCCGTTGGTATCGCGGACCGCGAAAGTATGCCCGTGTAAATGCATGGGGTGGAACATCATTGAGTCGTTGATGAAACGTAGACGCACGCGTTGCCCTTCGCGTACGGGTAGACCGTCGCGCGGGTCATAGGTCTTGCCGTTGATGGTCCACGTGTACTTGCCGACGGGACCGGCCAATCGCACATCGTGCGTCACATCGGGGTCGCGGCGCCCGAGTTGCACCTCGGGGGTGGCGGTTAACGTCGCGGTATCCAGCGGCACCCGGGACTTCATCAGCATCGCGGCGTGTTCGGCGCGCCCGCGCACCGGTGTATCGCCCGAACGCAGAATCAGTTGCGCGAAGCCATTTTTCCCTTCGGGGACAGCGACCAGCGGCACCGACGAAGCCGGAACGGTGACGACGGCGTCGACGCGTTCGCCCATGGTGACCAGGACGGTATCGGCCTTGTATGGCTGTACCGGGAAGCCGTCGGTGTGGGTGACGGTCATCGGTACGCCCGGAATGCTGACCCGGAACGCCGTGTCGCCTCCCGCGTTGACGATGCGCAGCCGCACTCGTTGCCCGGGTCGATAGGTAGCGGACTGTGGGTCGGCCGGTACCCGTCCGTTGATCAGATAGTGGGGGTACACCACGTCACCGGCATCCATACCCAGGGGTGCTGTCGGGTCCATCCCCATGCCGCCCATGGAGTGGTCCATCGGTGGCATGCCCTTGGCGCGTAGCCCTTCGAGTACGTGATCGGGATCGGTGCCGGTGCCGTCGATCCAGTCGTCGAGCACCACCACCAACTCCTCGTCGTAGTCGGTGCGCTCGTCGGGATCCTCGATGATCAGCGGAGCGTAGAGGCCGCGATCGATTTGCGTTCCGACGTGGGGGTGGAACCAGTACGTCCCGGCGTGCGGTACCGCGAACTCGTAGTCGAATACTCCGGTCGGCGCGATCTCTGACTGGGTAACGTCCGGCACACCGTCCATGTCGTTGCGCAACGCCAGACCGTGCCAATGGATCGTGGTCGGCGCCGGGAGATTGTTGACCAACTGTGCACGAAGAATTTCGCCCTTGCGCAGACGGATCTCCTGACCGGGTACCCGGCCCCCGTATGCCCACGTCGACACGCGCGTTCCGGCAAGGTCGAGCTGAGTGGGACCGGCGTTCAGGGTGAATTGCCGCACGCTGGCCCCCGACCCCCTCCTGGCCGCTTCCACGGCGGCGATCCTGGGCGAATTGGGGTTGATGCGTTGCCCGGTGGCGGCTCCCGACGAGTTCTTGCTGCAGGAAGCCAGGAATCCTGCGGCCGCAACCGTCATTCCCCAGCGCAGCAGCTGACGTCGGCCAAGCAGTGGTGGCATGCCAGTGGTCATACTGTCATGTATACCCCGTGGGGGTATCGGACGCAATCACGCGCAGCTCGATGCTCGTGTTGAGTGCCGACCACGGAGAGGTCGCGATCCGATTACATACCCCGTAAGGGTATGCAAAATGATGCTAGCCTGGCTCCCATGTCGACCCGAGTGCGCCGCAGAAGTGGCCGAGGTCGGCTATGGCTTGTCGCACTCCTGATCGGGACGATGGCGAGTCTGCCGATCCTGCACTGCGTTGCCAGCGACGGCGGCCCGGACGCGCCACATCATCAGGCGACGCACGCCGCGCTTCCCGGCCACGGTCCGTCGGCCACGCACGCACACCTGGACAACGCGATGCATCAGATGGCGTGTCACACCGTGGACGGATTGTTCGGGTTGGCCCGGGGGCACAGCCCGCTGCGGATTCTTATCGTGCTCGCGGCGCTGGCGCTGACCGCGCTGGTGTTCCAGCCGTTGGCCACGCGTCTGTCGCGCGGGCCGCCCTTGCCGGTCGGCTGTTACGGGGCCCGGACGGGCCGCGACATTCTCACCAACCTCTGCGTCATTCGGCGCTGATCGGCTCTCGGGCAGGGCGGGGTTCCGCCATGCCCACACGTGCCGTCATCAGCTTCCCGGCCGCCTCGAGGTGGCCCTCACGCAGGGATTCCCATGAACAACAGCATTGCTCTGTCATCGCGTCGTAGTTGCACTCATCAAGGACCGAGGTTCCATGACCCCAACACATTGGTGGGCAACACCCCCGTGTTGTGGGTCTCGGAGCCATTCGCCACTCCAGGCACCGGCTTCTGGGCCAAACTCGAAGGCCATAACCCCAACGGCATGAAGGACCGGCCGGCGCTGCACATGATCGAACAGGCCCGGGAGCGGGGAGATCTCAAGCCCGGCGCCATGATCGTCGAATCAACCAGCGGAACGCTGGGATTGGGGCTGGCGCTGGCGGGTATCATCTACCGTCACCCGGTCACCCTGGTCACCGATCCGGGTCTGGAACCGATCGTCAGCAGTATGTTGACCGCTTACGGTGCGCGCGTAGACACCGTCACCGAACCGCACCCGATCGGCGGCTGGCAGCAGGCCCGCAAGGATCGTGTCGCGGAAATACTTGCCGCCGAGTCAGATTCGTGGTGCCCCGACCAATACCAGAACCCCGACAATGTCGACGCCTACCGTGGGCTCGCCGAGGAGCTGATCGACCAGCTGGGCACCGTGGACACGCTGGTCTGCTCGGTAGGGACCGGCGGGCACTCGTCGGGCGTGGGACGTGTGCTGCGGGAACACAATCCGAACCTGCGCCTGGTGGGGGTCGACACCATTGGCTCGACAATTTTCGGCCAGCCCGCCGGCTCGCGGCTGATGCGCGGGCTCGGGTCGAGCATCTATCCGGGCAATGTCGACTATGCAGCGTTCGACGAAGCCCATTGGGTCGCACCGAATGAAGCGGTCTGGACGGCCCGCGCCCTGGCCGCCAACTACCACGCCAGCGGCGGATGGAGTGTTGGGGCCGTGGCGTTGGTGGCGGGCTGGGTGGCGCGAACGTCACCTCCCGGTGCACGAGTCGCCGCGATATTCCCCGACGGTCCGATGCGCTATCACGGCACAATTTACGATGACGACTACTGCCGCAGCCACGATCTGCTGGACCGCCCGCCCGCGCAGGATCCCGACGTGATTGATGATCCATCGGACCGCGTGGTAGATCGATGGACCAGACTGACCCGTGTGATCGACCCGATAGGACGGAAGGCGTGATCCAGACCTTCCGCCAGTTCCGGTCTTTCGATCGGCCCAGCCAGATCTTGATGGTGAACCAGTTCGCCATCAACGTCGGCTTCTACATGCTGATGCCCTATCTCGCCGGATACCTGGCCGGTCCATTGGGTTTGGCCGCGTGGATGGTGGGCCTGGTAATGGGAGTCCGAAACTTCTCACAGCAGGGCATGTTTCTGGTCGGCGGCACGCTGGCCGACAGGTTCGGATACAAGCCGCTGATCGTCGCAGGATGTTTGTTGCGCACCGCCGGATTCCTCATGTTGGCGTTTGTCGGCACCTTGCCGGCCATACTGATCGCCTCAGCCGCAACAGGTTTCGCGGGTGCCCTGTTCAACCCCGCGGTGCGCGCCTACCTGGCCGCGGATTCGGGGGAGCGCAGGGTGGAGGCCTTCGCGGTCTTCAACGTCTTCTATCAGGCGGGAATCCTGTTCGGGCCGATCGTTGGTTTGGCCTTGACCGCCTGGGACTTCCGGATCACCTGCGCCGTGGCCGCAGCGGTTTTCGCGTTCCTGACGGTCATCCAGTTGATGGCACTGCCGCCCAACCGCGCCGAGCCGGACGCGACTGCAGATCATGCTCCGGTGCTTGCCAGCTGGCGTTCGGTGCTGTCCAACAGGGCTTTCCTGTTGTTCTCCGGGGCCATGATCGGCTCCTATGTGCTGACATTTCAGGTGTACCTGGCGTTACCGTTCCAGGCCGCGCTGCTCACCGACGACAAGAAATCCGAAACAGTTTTGGTGACAAGCATCTTCGTGGTGTCCGGGCTGGTGGCCATCGCCGGCCAGGTGCGACTGACCGGCTGGCTGTCCGCCCGATTCGGCCCCAGTCGCAGCCTGGTGCTCGGGATGCTGGTCATCGCGGCGGCCTTTGTGCCGCTGGCGCTGCTACCCACAGCGGCGTCGGCAGGGCGACTCGTCGCGGTCGCCGCATTGCTGTTGTCAGCGGCCCTGCTGGCGGTGGGAACCATCGCGACCTTCCCGTTCGAGATGGACACCGTGGTCAGGCTGGCGGGCAATCGTTTGGTGGCCACTCATTACGGCTTGTACAACACCATCGTTGGTGTCGGCATTCTGGCCGGGAACCTGTTGACCGGATCCATCTTCGGCTACACCCAACAGCACGGTAAACCCTCGTTGCTATGGGTCTCGCTGACCGCTGTCGGCCTGGTCTGTAGCGCGGCATTGTTTGCGTTGCGCCGGGCCGGGCTACTCGACAGGGATAGGAAAGTGGCGCCGGCTGCCAGTGCGTGAGTAGTTTGTGGAGGCCATGACCAGCCCTGCTAAGTCCATTAACCTCGTCAATCTCGAGAGCGTGTCGAAGTCATACGGTGTCAAGCCGTTGCTCTCCAACGTCAGTCTCGGGGTGCAAGCGGGAGACCGCATCGGGGTGGTGGGCCTCAACGGTGGTGGCAAGACCACGCTGTTGGAGGTGCTCGCCGGCGTCGAACCCGCAGACCAGGGCAGGGTCAGCCGAGTTGGGGACCTGCGCCAGGCCGTCGTCACCCAGCGCGACGACCTGGAGGGCGAGACGGTCTTCGACGTCGTGATCGCGCCGCTGGGCGTCGCCGAACACGAGTGGGCCGGTGACGCACGGATCCGTTCGATTCTGGACGGTGTGGGGGTGGCCGCGCTGGGACTGGACCGGCGCGTGGATCAACTCTCCGGAGGCCAGCGACGCAGGGTCGGGCTCGCCGCCGCGCTCGTTCGGGACCTGGACCTGCTGATCCTTGACGAGCCCACCAACCACCTGGACGTCGAAGGCGTGCAGTGGCTTGCCGAACACCTTCTTACGCGGCGCACCGCGCTGGTGGTCGTGACGCACGACCGTTGGTTCCTGGACACCGTCGCCACCCGCACCTGGGAGGTGGTCGACGGCAGCGTCGAATCGTACGAAGGCGGATACGCCGACTGGACTTTCGCGCGCGCGGAACGCGGACGGCAGGCCGATGCCGCGGAGGCCCGTCGCCGTAATTTGGCGCGCAAGGAGCTGGCGTGGTTGCGGCGCGGCCCGCCCGCGCGCACCTCCAAGCCCCGATACCGGATCGAGGCGGCCGAAGCCCTGATCGCCGATGTGCCACCGCCGCGAGACTCGGTGGCGCTCACATCATTCGCGCGTCGGCGCCTGGGCCGTATCGTCATCGAACTCGAGGACGCGACGGTCACAACGCCCACTGGTGAAGAGCTGGTGCGTGATCTGACCTGGCGTCTGGCTCCGGGCGAGCGCATCGGCCTGGTGGGGGTCAACGGATCTGGGAAGACGACCCTGCTGCGCGTGTTGGCCGGCGCGGTGCCGCTGGCTGCGGGGCATCGAAAAGAGGGCAAGACGGTCAGCATCGGCTGGTTGCGTCAGGAACTCGACGACCTACCGGAGGACATCCGGGTACTCGACGCGATCGAGTCGATCGCTCTGCGCATCACACTGGGAGACAAGGAACTGTCCGCGTCCCAGGTTGCCGAGATGCTCGGATTCAGCCCGGCGCGTCAGCGCACACCGGTCGGGGATCTCTCCGGCGGTGAGCGCCGGCGGCTGCAGTTGACGCGCGTGCTCATGGCGGAGCCGAACGTGCTGTTGCTCGACGAGCCCACCAACGACCTGGACATCGAAACCCTGCAGCAGGTGGAGGACCTGTTGGACGGCTGGGCGGGCACCCTGGTGGTGGTCAGCCACGATCGGTACCTCATCGAGCGAGTCTGCGATTCAACCTGGGCACTGTTCGGTGATGGCAAGCTGACCAACCTGCCGGGTGGCATCGAGGAGTACCTGCGCCGGCATGCGCAACCGATCGCGGCGCCCGTCAAATCGGCACCGGACCGCGGCCGCGATGGCGCAGCCCTGCGAGCCGCGCAAAAGGAACTCGGCCGGTTGGAGCGGGCTGTCGCCAAGCTGGGCGAGCGCGAGGCCACCCTGCACGCGCGGCTCGCCGAACACGCCACCGACCCGGACCGAGTGGTGACGTTGACGGCTGAACTCAATGCCGTCGTCGCCGAGAAGGACGCCACCGAGGTGCAGTGGATGGAGCTCGCCGAAGAGCTCGAGTAGTCCGGGCCAGAATTCCATAAAAAAGCGAGGGCAGTCGGTGTGACTGCCCTCGCCTGTTGAACGGATTGGGTGAGAAACATCCGGGACTTGGCCCGGCATGCGATGCGCTACGCGCCTCGCCGATGCGTCCCCCCTCTGGGGGTTCGCCAACCTGCCGTTATACGGCTAGCGGGAACCACTCATCGGTCTGCTCCGTGTTGTCGCCCTCGACCAGCAGCTCGCCGCTGTAGATGGCTTCGAAGTCGATCTCGATGACCGTGGCACCGAATTCCTCGTTCGTCATGTACTGAACAGTAGGGGTCACTATTAAGAAATCATTGAGTCACGAATCGGAAAAGTCTGGCAATTTTCGCTAGACGCATCGGCCCAGGTCATAGACCATGAGCGACCTTGCTGAACTCTTAAGAAAACGGGTTGGTGCCCTTAATAAGCACCCAGGCGGCAATTGCGCCCCCGAATCCGGCCACGACCAGCACTGATGAGACCGCATTCGGCCACTCGTCGCGGCCGAATCGCCCGTCCACAGAGATGCGTCCCGGTCCCATGAGGATTACCGCGGTGGCCGCGGCGGCAAGCACAAGCGGGAATTGCACTTCCGTACCGGATTGAAAGAGATCACTGCGCACCGAGTAGCCCAGGACTGCCGAGTAGAGCATCGAACCCAGCACCGCGCAGCCGCCCAGGGGTGTGAGGAGCCCGGCGACAAGTAGCGCGCCGCCGATGCTGTACGTCGCGGCGAGCACGCGCGCCGCCAGATCGGCGGACGCGCTGGCCGTCGAGCCCAGTTGCACGAACTGCTCGGAGGCGAACACGACGTTCAGCCCACTCCAGCACAGCGTCACTCCTACTGCGACACGCAGGATCAGGAGTCCAATATCGTTGCGGGTCAACGGATCGCTGTACTGCTTGGCACTCGGCACGCCGGGAGTCTATGGCACGCGCGCTAGGGTGAAGCCGCTATGGCAGCGGTCAGCTCCCGGTACGACGACGGCAACGAGATTCCCGGAGTACCGTCCGTGCGTATCGCACGCGCCGACCTGATGGCGATCACGGCGCTCACTGCTCTTGTGTTCGGTTGGGCCAGTAGGGGATACGGATACTTCTTCGACGAGGCCTACTTCGTTGTCGCCGGGCGAGATCACCTGTCCTGGGGGTACTTCGATCAACCTCCGCTGGTGCCGTTCATCGCCGGCATGGCCGACCACATCGCGCCCGGATCGTTGTGGGTGCTGCGGTTGGCGGCCACCGCGGCGGTGGCGGTCGGAACGTTGATGTGTGGGCTGATCGCCGCCGAGCTCGGCGGCGGCCGACTTACCCAATCCCTGTCGGCGATTGCCTATGCGACGGCCATGTTCCAGATCTTGGCGCACTGGTTGCAGACACCGGCGATCGATCCGGCGCTGTGGGCGGTGGTGTGTTGGCTGCTGGTGCGCTGGACTCGTAGCCTGCGGGAACGATTGCCCGATGATCGCCTGCTGCTCTGGGCGGGAATTGCCACCGCCGTCAGCATGCAGACGAAGTTCCTCATCCCAGCCCTATGGCTTGCGGTGCTGCTAAGCGCGGCGGTACTCGGGCCGCGGACGCTGCTGCGCCGCAGGCGACTGTGGATCGGGGCCGCGGTCGTCGTCGTGACTACCGTCCCGACCCTTATCTGGCAGGCCACCCATGGCTGGCCGTATCTGCGGATGGCCGGCATCGTGGCGGCGGAGTCCGAGCGCGGAGCGGCGCTGCTGGCGGGCATGCTCCTCGGGTCCGCTGTGATCGGCCTGGTGCTGCTGCTGGCCGGGGTCGTCGCGCTGGTGGCGGCGCCCTCGCTGCGGCCCTACCGGTATCTGGGATCGGGCGCGGTGTTGGTCGGCGTGTTCATGTTCGCCTCTCATGGACGCGCCTACTACGGCATGGGGTTGTATGCCCTACTTATTGCTGCGGGTGCGGTGGGGCTTTCTCGGTGGCGCCCGGTCCGTCCCGCGATGCGCGGCGTGGTCTACACATTGATCGCGGTGGTGACGGCCGCGTCGGTGATCATGGCAATCGTCCGGCTGCCCATCGTGTCTGAATCGGCCGCCGCACGCTGGTTTTCCTGGGCCGGTGGCATGGGGCCGACCATGCTCGCCGAAGGCGATCACTCCACGGAGGGGCTGCGACAGATCGCCAGGGACACCTACGACTCGATGCCGCCGGAGGTACGCACCCGCACGGCCCTCGTCGTACAGATCTATCCCATGGCCGCTGCCTATGACGTGGAGGCCGGACGTGAAGGAATCTCGCGCGCGTACAGCTTCCACCGTGGCTACTACTACTTCGGGGCGCCACCGGAATCCATGACGGACATGATGTACATCGGCGTGGACGACCCGGATCCCAGGCTCGCTCAAGGATTCCGGGGTGTGCAGCGGATCGAGCTGTTGCACGTGCCAGGGGAGGACGAGGCACATGTCTATCGGTACTACGGCAGAATTGCGCGGTGGCAACGGCTATGGGACGACTGGCGCACCTACAAGTAGGTGTCGGGTGACGGCGGTCAGTGGTGTTCGCCCAAGGGGCTCATCCGTCGAACAGATGGCGCCTCGCGACGCCCAGATGTACTGGATGTCGTCGAAGATCCCGAACGATCAGTTTCTGCTGTTCTGCTTCGACTCGCCGACGCAGGACATCGCGTCGGTGTGTGCGGTGGTCGCCGAACGCGCGACCCGGATCGCGGACCTACGGGTTCGCGCTGTCGACGTCGCCGGGCACCTCGACTACCCTTACTGGGGGCCGCGTGATGAATCTCAGGTGCCGATTACCGTGCATGCGCTGGCGGATTCCAGCTGGCCGCATTGCCGATCCGCGATCGCCGCGCTGTTGACCAGTACTGTCGACGTTCGCGAAAGTCCCTGGCATCTACATCTTTTCCCTGGAGTGAACGGTGCGCCGTGGGTATCCGGTGAGGCCCTGGTCGCGGTGCTGCAGGTATCGCACGCGCTGGCCGACGGCAGGCGGGCCACCGAAGCGGCGCGCGCATTGTTCGGTGACGAGGCACCCGAGAGCGCCTCGTTACCCGAGGTGCCGGGCCATGCCGCCCTGCGTGGACTGGTGGACTTCCCGGCGAATCTGGGGCGGCTGCTGGGCGCGAGCAGAGATGGGTACGTGGCCTATAAACGGCAGCAGGAACTTGTCGCGGCGGGTGAGATGGAACCGGAACCGCAAGGATTCCCGTTGATTTCGCTGAATGCTCGGCCCGATGACCGTCGGGAAATTCGGATGATCGTGCGCCCGCGCGACGAACTTCGCACCGAGGACGTCAGCGTGACCGTCGCGGTGATGACGGCGATCGGTGCAGCGCTACCGCAGTATCTGCGCGATCACGGCCAGTGGGTGCCGGACAGGTTGGGTGCCGAGGTGACCGTCGCGGTGCCAGGGGAGTCTATGGCGCGCAACAACTTCCGGAACATTGGTGTGGACCTGTGCTGGGGTGAGTCGGATGTGCGCGCCCGGGCACGGCAGATAGCGGACGGGATCGAGCGCCGGCGTCATCGTGCCGCGCATCCGGTCCTGGTCGCCCAGCGCGCAGGCGGAGCGGCGCTACCGGCGCCGATGATGTGGGCGGGCGTCAACGCCTTCAATGCCGACCTGATGCCGCCCACCGTGGCGGGCAACACCGTGGTGTCGAGTGTGGTGCGCGGTGCCGCCGATCTGATGCTCGGCGGCGGGCGAGTGGCATTCACCGCGGGGTTCCCGGCGCTGTCGCCGGTCATGGGCCTGACCCATGGAGTGCATGGCATCGGCGAGACCGTCACGGTGAGCGTGCACACCAGCGCGGCGGTGATGCCCGATGCCGATCACTACGAAGGCCTGCTGGCCGATGCGCTCACCGAGGTTTCTCGCCAGCTGCGATGAGTTTTCGCCGCGGTGCGGGTCGATACCGGTATGCCGACTATTACCCCTTGCCTCTGGTTCGACATCCAGGCCGCCGAAGCCGCCAACTTCTATGTGTCCGTGTTCCCGAACTCGCGGATCCTCGAGGTCACCCATTACGGGCCGAACACCCCGATGCCGGAGGGCACTGTGCTCACCGTCGAGTTCGAACTCGACGGACAGCGGTACACCGCCCTCAACGGTGGACCTCAGTTCATCTTCGATGAGGCGATCTCGTTTCAAATCGACTGTGGGTCTCAAGACGAGGTCGATCGCTACTGGGAGGCGCTGACCGCCGACGGGGGACAGGAGTCCCAATGTGGTTGGCTCAAGGACAAATTCGGGGTTTCCTGGCAGGTGGTGTCGCGTGAGCTGATCGACCTGATCTTCCATTCCGATCCGGTCACCGGCGACGCGGCGATGCAGGCCATGATGACCATGCGCAAGCTCGATGTGGCTGTCGCCCGGGAGGCGGTCGAAGCGGCACAGGCCGGTTCCTAGGGCCGCTCCCATTTCACGTGAGCTAAGTCCGGCATGGTTTGCCGGGAGTTCTTACACTGAATCCGATGGCTGTCGAGGGTTGCATGGGGTACACGCGCGGTTGCCGCTGCCCAAAATGCGTCCGGCACCGGCGGCGGCACGAGGACCGGATGGCGCAAGCACAGCAGGATGCCGTGCAAGAGCGGGTAGAACGCCGGGCCCGGTGGCAATCCGACCTCGCGGACGGGGGCCCCAAGTCGCCGCCGAGTCAAGTCGTGGAACCCGCCGATCATGCGCGCGAGTTGGAGCGGGAACGGTCTCGTGCTCAGCATTTGCAGGGACAGATCGCGGCACTGCGCGAGATGGCGGCTCAACATTCGCCGGGGGCGGACAGCGGAGTCTTAGCCCTGCTGCAGATGCGTCAACTTGCCGAGCTGTTGGAGCAACACCGCGATCAGCTTCGGCTGCTGCTCAACGGATCGGCCGTCGACGAGCAGCAGCCGGCGCTCGATCCTTAGCGCTCGTCCCCGAAGTCAACGTTCCAGCCCATGGACTTGTAGCGGCGTATCTCCGATTCACGTCGTTGCTTTTCGGCGCGTTCATGCTCGGTCCAGTCGCCGATGACACCGGGGGATGCCTTGGGTAGATCGCCGAACAGCTCGTTGCCGTTGTCCCAGTTGATGAGGAACTCCGGGGTCTCGTGTTCGTCGTCCTCTTCGCCCTTGCTGCCGTGGCCGTGGGCACCGCCCATGGGTGCCATGCCCATGCCACCCATACCCATTGCGCCACCGCGGACTCCGGCGCCACCGATGCCGGCGGGGTTGGTGCCTGTGCCGCCTCCCAGACCGGGAACACCTGCGCCACCGCGCAATGCTCCAGGGCCGCTGAGGGTTCCGGTGCCCGAACCCGAGCCCGACGGCGAGCTGTAACCCGCCGCGGTGGTGCTGCCCAACGGCAGGCCGGAACCGGTCTTGTCTGAGCCGCCGCCAAGGCCGCTGAGGGCGTTGCCCAGCCCGCTACCCGAACCGCCGCCGGAGCCGCTCTGGGGGCTGCCGCCACCGGAACCGCTTCCGCTACCGGAGCCCGCGCCTTGGCCTTGGCCGCTTTGGTTGCCTGAGCCATCGCTGTAGGCGGGTTTGGTGTCCTTGTTGGCGAGGCCATCGGTGGCATTGTTCGCGCCGCCTGCGCCCTGACCGCCGCCCGAGCCGCCACCGTTTTGGCCGCCGCCGCCGGTGCTGTTGGGGGTTTGGATGTCGCCACCACCGGTTGGTGTGGTGGTCTCGTCGTCGATGCTGGCGCCTCGGCCGTGGTCGACAACCGGCTGGCTGAAGTCGCCTGTCATCTGCCACCGGGCGTGGTCTTCGTCAGCAGCCTTCTGTGTGTCGACAGCCTTCCGTGCTGCTGCTTCTCCCATGCCCTTCGCGACGAAGTTCTTCATGTGCGCCTGCTCTTCTTGAGGCGACATGGGCGGCTTGATCTTTCGTGCTGCCTCCATCGGGCCTGGAAGCGGGGCAAGTTTGTCGCCGAAAGTTTCAATACGTGTCGCGTATTTGTCGACCTCGTCGAAAAACTCGCTGTATTTGGTTTGCATTGCTATTGCGGCCTTGCCGTGCCAGTGATTGGCGACCTCGTTTTGAATCTCCCTCATGGCGTTGGTCATGGCCTCACGGAGGTCCTGGGCCTTTTTGTGGAACCGCTCCCTGTTGGTTTCGGGGTAGCCGCTCAAAAATGCCTGACCGGCAGCGTAAATCTCCGCGTGTGACTTGGAGTACCAATCCTCGGCACTAACCTGCTTGCTCATGAGATTTCCTTGAAATCGGTGGGGTTAAGGGATTCTCGGCTCGATCGTTGTCATGATTTGTGTTGCGAACGGGCACATGTCAGCGCCCTGATCTTCTAGCGCGACGGACGGTAGCGTCATGACACCGGCGATGCCGCTCTGCGAAGGCAGGAGGACCGTGCATCCCGGTACTTGGTCAGGAGCCTTGTGGGCTACGAGGCCTTCGCGATCTCCGAACTGTGTCGGTTCCATCCGGTCGAAGTTGCGTTGTTGCGCTTTCTGCCAGCGCTGGATTGTGCCGTCGAAGGCATAGACCCGTACCTGTCCATTCTTGCCGTTCCATAGACAACCACGCACGCTTTCGGCGCCTAAGGGGCCGTTGTTGGCGGTGTCGTGCTTGCTGTCCGGCCGCAGCTGCCATTGTGCTTCTTCCACCTTGGTCACAGCGGCGCAACCGTCGAAGCTCGTGCCGGTGACTTGCGGGTTAGCTACCGCTGTCGTCGGCGGAGTGAGATCCAATGAAGGGGCGGTGGCCGCGGCCGTGGACAGTGTGACCGATGACGCCGGTTGCGATGCTGCGACCGGTGTCCCTGTCGTTGAACCCGTACACCCCGTCAACATCACGGCGAAGGCGGCGAACAACGAAGGGGATAGCCCGCCTAGCGGATTGTCTCTCATATTTCGAACGTTCCTGCACCTGGGGATGGGTAGCCAGCGTCGCGGGTCACATTGGGCATTTCGCCGTTCTGGAAACGCCTGCGGTTCTGCTCCTCCACGTTCTTGAACGCGGCCTGGGTGGCATCGGCCTTCTGCTGGTAGTCGCTGGCACGTTTCGAGAACCCGCCCATTGCGTGATATACGTGGCTGGCTGCCTCATTGACCTTGTCATTCCAGGTCAAGCCCTCGGTGCACTCATTCATACCGAGGTCCGCCCCGAACTCCCCGAAATCCTGCCTCATGTCTTGAAGCTTCTGGGCGAGTGCTTCGAAGTGGCGCGCAACCCTCGCCGCCGCGTCGCCATCGAGATAGAGTTCGTTGGCATCTAGCCCTGTCGCTGCGTCCTCTGCCATGTCTGCTCTCCCTGCTGCAATTCTGCTCTCATGGGGATAGGACGCCACCTGCCCCCGGTTTGGTTCCATTCTTTCTCAAGAATCTTGAAACTACAGTTGGCCTGGGCCGAAGGTGAATCTGCGGAGACCGCCAAAAATTATGGAACCGAACCGGGCACTGCCTCGTCAGAGCATTACATAGGGCATAAATGCCGTTGAGGCGAGGAGAGGGCCAGACATGTCGACCGTTTCGGGTTCATCGGGTGGTCAGCTGCATCTGGACCCCGATGAGCTGCGGACTCATGCAGACCGGCTACGCGGACAAGCTTCGGATCTCAAAGAGGCGCATGAGGCCGCCCATCGTGCGATGGCGGACGCGCAGGCCGGTTTCGGGTCAGGGCGCGCGGCCCAGGCGCTGAGCAGACGGATCTCCGATTGGCAGAAAGAAACCGCAGACCATCACGCTGAGCTGACCAGTCATGGTGAGTACCACACATCGTCTGCTGCGAAGTTCGTAGACCTCGATGCGACCAATCGTGGCCGCATCGAGGAAGCTGGATCAGGCCGCGCGGTCTAAACAGGGGGAACGCTATGGGGATGACGCTCGACGAGCTACAGAACTGGCCACCGCAGATCAAGGCACTAGCGGATGCTGCGTCTAAACGTGGCGAGGCCAGCCAACAGGCCGCCGACAAGGTGCAAGCTATCGTCGATGTGTCCACCTGGAAAGGCGATGCAGGCGATGCCGCAAGGGATGCGATGACGCGCTCGGCAGCTCGGTTCCAGACCGCAGGATCTCAGGCGAACGATGTCGCGATGCAGGCCAACAAAGCCTATGGCGAGTCCCAAACGTTGGCTGCCGACATCGCATCCTTTCTGGCGGATGCTGCCGCGCCTCCCACTGTCATCATTGATCCCAAAACCAACGGTGTGACACCCCCCGATATCACTGGGATGGACAAGGACCAGCTGCAGAAAGTCATCAACAAACTCAAGGATCTCAAGACCCGCGTGACGGGTCTTGTGGCGCGCGGCGACACGCTCGATGACGAGCTGGCTCGCATGCTCGACGAAGGCACCGGCGGAAACACCATGGCAGACAAACTGTCTGGGGAAGAAATGCGGCGCCCAGAAATGCGTCGGCGCGCTGAACAGGATGTTCAGGACGCGTTAGCGGGTGACGAAGAGGCTGCGAAACGGGTTGAGACTGTACTGAACGGTATTAAACCCGGTGAGGAGTTGACCGCCGAGCAGGGCTCATACCTCAGTCAGATGCAAGCCCAACAGAAGGGCATGACGGTCGAGGAGCTCAAGACGGCCGAAGCGCGGTTGGGCGATCAGAAGCACATCATCGGGGATTCATGGCAATTGATGAGCAACGAGAACGTGCGGTTCCCGAAGACCGAGACGACGGTAGACGCCCTCGACGATCCGAACAACGTAGTCAAGGGCGGCTTCGATCAAATGCCGGACTCAGTGAGGAACACAATCTCGAACGGTGGGTACGACACACAAGCCGATCCCCGGAAGATTCAGGACCTCACCGACATCACGGACATGGTTCGGGATGGGAGACGCGAGCTGCAGACCGGCACTGAGATCGATCGTGAACTAATACGGCTGGCCGATCGGAGGATGGACTTACCTCCCCCGTCAGATGATTGGCAGGTCAGGGATATTTTCACGTCGGCTGGGCGAGATCATCAAGTGATCCACGATCAACTGCTTGGCACCCGCGGCGACAACGGTGACGACTTTCTGCACGACATCACCAACGTGCCGTGGGCAGACAAGGGCGCTGCTGCGGGTTCACTGTTCAGCTGGACAAACGAGCAAGCCACTGGCCCTGAGGCTGACATCGCTGCGGAGACCGCCCAGAAGTATGCGAACTACATCGGCTCACACAAAGACGAGTTGCTAACCGATCGTGGTAGCTGGGGGAATCAAACGCTTGGGCAGGCCAACCCTGAGTTGGTGAAGGCTCTTGCCCATGGGCTGACGCCATACATGGATGACATCGCCAGTGTGTCGGGTGCGGGGCGCGACGGCGATAAGTTTGATCCACTGGATCCCACGAACTCGGAACGGCCAATCGCCAAGGGTCTGTTCGCAGTTTTGGGCACACAGCAGGATGCCTACGTGGAATTCAATGGGGCGGCGGACAAGCTCGGGCTGGAACGTGCGCACGCCTATGCCGAGGACGTGAAGAACGGTGTTCCGGTGAGCAAACACGACGCGAGATTGCTGGACGCGGCAACCCTCAAAGGCCTTGTGGCCTCGGGGACGGCGGAGGGGTTGCATGCGATTGGCCTCAACGACGCCGAGGCCCAGAAATGGCGTGGCTACGCCTACGACGCAGGAGCAAAGGCACTGTTGGGAAGCAACCCTGTTACCGGAGTATTCAGTGCCGTGATGAAGGAGTCGATCATCGGGGCACCGCCGAATACCTCGACACCGGTGGTTCCCAACATGGGTGCGGACGAGTCGGCACGATTCGTGCTCAACGCACTGATGGCCGATGGCGTGCCCGTGCAGGGAATCAACGAGAAATTTATCTTTGACGGACATATCGGTACGCCCGCGGAATTGAAAGGGCGAGGTATCGATATGTCGGATACCGAGTACGAGGAGCTCTATACCAATCTCCTGAACAATGCAGTGGGAGTGCAGAACAATCCTTCCGAAACGTTCGCGCAGAAGTACGAGAACGTCATCAAGCGGCCTGACGCGAACAAATGACGCGTATCCGGGCATTCTTTGCGCTCGTCCTGGCAGCGGCTATGTCGGTGTCGGGATGTCATTTCTTCGGCAGCGACCAACCAGAGATTCAGCGGTGGAGCGGTTTGTTGAGCGAGCTTCGGGTCCAGTGGAATGCTGAGCCCGGCATCGATCTCTTTACCGGTCCGGCTGTCCCAGTACGCGCATATATGGAGTCAAGATTGTTGGCTGAATACATGGGCGGTTTACAGTACGCGTATCCGGGATTCACCGACGCGGTAGCAACCGACGAAATGCGGGGCGTTCTCGGCACCGGCTACCGCCAGCCGAATGTGAACTACCCCACGAGGTCAGCGCTGGTTGGCACCGTCCGCTACCGCATCCTGTCGGTGAGCCGCTCCGGACGGGATCTCGCTATCACACTCTGCAACTACCCCTACGGAATTGCCTCGCAACAGAACGGCACATTCGCCAGCGTGGGCCGTGCCGTTGGGGACACTCCTGGCGTGTACGCCATGCGGGTTGATCTAACCGCACCGGCGAGCGAGCCGTCCCTCCCGCTGCCCCCGCAGGCCGGGCCCGCGCCGGCCCCCGGAAACAATGTTTTCGGCGGCTGGCAGATCACCGGGTTCTTAAATGACCTATTCACTAGTGACTCTGGATTCGAAGCAGTGTGGCCCACCTACGATGCCGACCGCCAGGCTTGTATCGACAAGGCCCCGGACCCGCCGGAGCGGCGCGCTTTCCTCATCGACGGCGAGCATCCCCGCAGTGACTTCCCGACGGCGCCTCCCAGTCCGGGATGGCCTGAGCCCTGATCAATCCTCTGCGCCGAGCGCATACCGCACGCAGGTCTTTCTGCCTTTTCGCCCGCGTGCGGTATGCACTCGGCGAGTGTGGGTGCCCACACTTGACCGCCTTAACTTATCGCTGATAACTTAACGCCGTTATTTTCCGGCGGAAGGCGCGATGATGCTCGAACGTTTGGCTCGATCGGTGATCGGGGCACCCCGCCTGGTCCTTGGTGTGGCACTGCTGATCGCCATTGCGGCTGCCATCTTCGGCGTACCGGTGACCAAGCATCTGGCCGCTGGCGGCCAGCAAGACCCCAACTCCGAGTCTGCCCATGTGACAAGAGTTCTCAGGGAGAAGTTCGACATCAGCGACCAGTCGCTGGTCTTCATGCTCAGCAGCGACCACGGTGTCAAAAGCCCGCAGATGCGCGCCGTTGCCAACGATCTGGTTCGCCAACTCAAAGAATCCGGCGAGGTCATCAACCTGACCTCGGCCTGGACCGCGCCACCGCAGGTCGCCGAGGATCTCTTTGGCGCCGACGGCAAGTCGGGGTTGATTGTCGCCGGTCTGACCGGCGGCGAGAACGATGCGCAGAAGCACGCGGCGACCCTCATCAAATCCCTGGCCGTGGACCGCGACGGAGTGTCGATCAAGGCTGGCGGCGTCGCCACGCTCTACAACCAGATCGTCACGCAGTCCGAGAAGGATCTGCTGGTCATGGAATCGATCGCGATTCCCATCAGCTTCGTGGTGTTGGTGTGGATCTTCGGTGGCCTGTACGCCGCCCTGCTGCCCCTCGTGGTGGGGGTGTTCTCCATCGTCGGAGCGATGTCGATCCTGCGGGGTCTGACGTATGTCACCGACGTATCCGTCTTCGCGCTGAACCTGGCTGTCGCAATGGGCTTGGCGCTTGCCATCGACTACTCGCTGCTGATCATCAGTCGCTATCGCGAAGAGGTGAACGCAGGCAAACCGCGCGACGAAGCGCTGGTACTGACCATGGCCACGGCGGGCCGCACGGTGCTGTTCTCGGCGTTGACGGTGGCCCTCGCGCTGGTCGCGCTGATCCTGTTTCCGATGTACTTCCTCAAATCGTTCGGGTACGCGGGTGTCGCCGTCGTATTCGTCGGCGCCATCGCGGCGCTGGTCATCGTCCCGGCGGTCGTCACGCTGCTCGGCGACCGGATCGATGCTCTCGACGTGCGCCGCCTCATCCGCAAAATCCTGGGCAGGCCCGAACCCGTCACCAAGGGTGTCACCGAAACCTTCTGGTATCGGAACACCAAACAGGTTATGGCCCGGGCAGTTCCGATTGCTGTCGTGATCGTCACCGCATTGGTGGTTCTTGGCTTGCCGTTCCTCAATGGCAAGTTCGGCTTCCCGGATGACCGGGTACTGCCCGCGTCGGCCTCGGCGCACCAGGTCGGCAATGAGATGCGTCGCAACTTCAACAACAACAGTTCCACCAACTTGTCCGTCATCGCCGAGGGCGTCGGCGCGGTGCCACCGCGGGAAATCGACGAGTACGCCAAGGACCTGTCGACGATCGAGGATGTCAAGGAAGTCGCCGCGCCTACCGGTGCCTTCATCCGGGGCATGAAGGTCGGCCAGCCGGCGAATGCAACCGGAATAAAGTATGGCACAGCGCTTTTCACGGTCCAGACCGCATCCAAGCCCTACACGGAGACTGCCGAGCATCAGCTCGATGCCATCCACGCCCTGCCCGGCCCGGGCGGCGTCGCGGTCAAGATCGGCGGGGGAGCCCAGTTGGACCACGACGCCGTCGACGGCATCGTGCACAAGCTGCCCCTGGTGCTCGCGATCATCGCGGTGGTCACCTTCGCGCTGCTGTTCCTGCTGACCGGCTCGGTGATACTGCCCCTCAAGGCGCTGGTGCTGAACGTACTGTCGCTGACCGCCACCTTCGGCGCGCTGATCTGGATATTCCAGGAAGGGCACCTCGGCGGGTTTGGCACCGAGGTCACCGGAACCATCGTCGCCACCATGCCGATGCTGTTGTTCTGCATCGCATTTGGGCTATCGATGGACTACGAGGTGTTCCTCATATCGCGCATCCGCGAGTACTGGATAGCTTCGGGACGTACCCGCGCCGACAGTGATGAGGCGGTGGCGCTCGGCGTGGCCCGCACCGGCCGGGTGGTCACGGCAGCGGCGCTGATCATGACGATTGCCTTCGCGGCGCTGATGGCCGCACAGGTGTCCTTCATGCGCATGTTCGGTACCGGCCTGACCATCGCGATCCTGGTTGACGCCACCATCATCCGGATGCTGTTGGTGCCGTCCTTCATGCGAATACTCGGCCGGCTCAACTGGTGGGCCCCCAAGCCCTTGGTCAAGCTGCACGAACGGATCGGATTCAGTGACTAAGCGGCGGCGCTCGTCGCGCGGCTCGGGCGACCAACTGCGTGACGAAATAATCGACGCCGCAATAGGTCTTGTCCTGGAGGCCAAAGAGCTGCGCGCGCCGTCCATCCGCGAGGTGGCGCGCAAGATCGGTGTCACGCCGCCGTCGATCTATCTGCATTTCGCCGACAAGGACGAACTGATGGATTCTGTCTGCGGACAGTACTTTCAGCGTCTTGACGACAAAATGGTCGAGGCCGCCCGCAGTGACGTCACCGCGCTGGAACGGCTGCACGCCCAGGGGATGGCATACGTGCGCTTCGCCATCGCGACACCGCTGATGTACCGGTTGGCGACGGCCGCCCAACCGGAGGGTGAGCTCGACGAGACCATGGCCAGCGCGGCCTTCGACCACCTGCACAACGGAGTCAAAGAGCTTGTCGCCGAGGGTTTGTACCCGGAAGGTGACACCGTGACGATGGCGCTACAGCTCTGGGTGGCCGCGCACGGCATCGCCTCGATGCTCGTCACCAAACCGCATCTGCCCTGGGGAGACCCCGAAGAATTCGCCAGCGAGGTACTGCGCGCCGCCTGCCTGGGACAGGCGGTCAGCGATATCGACCTGACCGACGTGCTGCCGCGTCAGAAGTAGAGCCGCACCGAGGCCAATGTGCCCGGCGCTGCCGAATTGTCGGAGAACTCGAAGAGCCCGACACCGCGCCGATCACCCAGGCACACCGTGGCCGATACCGAGGAGCCTGCGGCCAACAGTTTGTCGACGCCTAAAGAACTTGCCCCGGAAACGAACTCGGCCAGCGAAGCCTCGGAAACCCCGTCCAGGGAGAGCGACGCCTCGGGGGAGAGCAGCGTGGTGACCGTCGGAATATCGCGGGCACCGAGAGCTGCCGCCAGCTCCTGGACCCGCTGCTTACCGGCGTCATGCACGCCCTTGAGTCCACGCATGAATCCGAGCACTCCGTTGAGCCCCTGGTTCTTGAGCAGCTGCGGCCCGAGCTTGGCACTCGCGAGTAGGCCATCGCTGCCGGCGCCCAGCAGCTGGCTGATCATGGCGCGCAGTTCCCAGTAGGCGAACAGGCGGTCGATCTTGAGCGAGGACGCGGGGCCGTCCTCGACCACGTCATAGCGCAGATGCATGGGGATACGCATGGTGACGCCGGTGGACATCGTCGTGTGAATGGTCAGGTCGCGCAGCACCGACATTCCCGCCACCACGTCATTTTCGACTTCGAAGACGATGGTGTTGGGGGCGATGAAGGTGTCGTAGAACTTGCTGATAGCGGCCTCGCCGATATGCGGCCGCGATCCCACCGGGTCGTTCACCTGGCCGTACGTGGCGAACAGGCCGACCCAGGAGTCCTTGTCGTGAGCACCGACAGCTGCCGGCGACGCCTGAACGGTCGCCAGCAGCTCATCGGCAAACGGTGTGCTGGACACGGTTCGTCAGGACCTATCTAGGACAGGGCCCCGAGCACCGCGTCGTAGTCGGGTTCCTGAGCGATCTCGGGTACCAACTCGGTGTAGGCGACGTTGCCGTCCGCGCCGATCACGACGATCGCGCGACCCAGCAGCCCGGTCATCGGACCGTCGCCGATGGTGACACCGAAGTCCTCGCCGAACGAGCTACGGAACGCAGAGGCGGTGCCCACGTTCTCGATGCCCTCGGCACCGCAGAAACGCTTCTGGGCAAACGGCAGGTCCTTGGATACACACAGCACCGGTGCGCCGGCCTCGGCGGCGCGCTGGTTAAAGGTGCGCACGCTGGCTTGGCAGACGGGGGTGTCGATCGAGGGAAAGATGTTGAGGATCACCGGCTTATCCCGGTACTGGTCGCTGGTGACCGGGCCGAGATCGGCGCCTACCAGCTCAAACGCCGGGGCAGGAGAGCCGACAGCGGGAAGCTCGCCGACCGTGTTGATGGGGTTTCCGCGCAACGTGATCTGTGCCATGACCCCAGTGTTCCAGAGTTCGGGTGCGGTTTGCATCAGCGGGGCTAGGTTGGTGGCATGACGACGCCCGTCAGCTTCGATAACAGGTTCTTCTCGGCAACGTGGTCTGCCATCGCGCGACGAGAACCCCCGGCGATCAAGGAGCTGCGCGCCGAGAATCTGCGCGGCCTGACGGGGCGTGTGCTGGAGGTGGGCGCGGGAACCGGCTCGAACTTCCCGCTGTACCCCAACACCGTCACCTCGGTGACGGCACTGGAACCCGAATCCCGACTGCGTCCGCAAGCCGAGGATGCGGCGGCGGGTGCCGCAATCCCGGTCACGGTGACCGCGGGTGTCTTCGAGGATCTGACGGTGACCGATGCGGAGCAGTTCGACGCCGTGGTGTGCTCGCTGGTGTTGTGTTCGGTGAGCGATCCGGATCGTGCCGCCGCGCAGGCGTTCGAGGTGCTCAGGCCCGGAGGTGAGGTGCGCTTCTTCGAGCATGTGGCCCACGGGGGTGCGCTCGGACTGGCACAGCGCGCGGTGGACGCGACGTTCTGGCCGAGACTGTTCGGGAACTGCCATACCCACCGGGACACCCTGGCCGCGATCGAGCGGGCCGGATTCGAGATCGAGGGCCGGCGCGACGACTGGCTGACGGTGTTCGGCCTCCCGATGCCGTCCTCGTCGATCGTGATCGGGCGGGCGGTCAAACCCGTCTAGAGCGCTTGGTTATCAACCAAATTCGGCTCAACCAAATTCGACGACTGTCATGGCCGGCCGCATCCGATTGCTGAACGGCAGGTCGTAGAAGAGCGGCGTGGCCAGTTTCATGAGGGTGCCGCGCCCGGGCGGCATCCGGACCTCGCGGACCGTATGAACGCCCTCGAGGGCGCGCAGCTCGTCGTACTGGTTGGCCGTGAAGGAGAACGGCATCGGCGGGACGGTGTAGTGCTCGCTCAGCTTCCAGCCGCGCCGCCGCGAATACACGCTCATCAGCCACGGAATAGTGTCGAAGACGATCCATCCGCCGGGAAAGCGCTTGGCGCAGGCGGCGATGAGATCGAACACCACATCGCGCTCCAGGTACATGAACAGCCCCTCGGCGGTGATCAATACGCCGTGGGAATCGTCGACCTGATCCATCCAGGTGTGATCGAGCGCCGACTGCGCGACGTACCGAACCCGATCCGACGGCGGTAGCAACTGCCGCCGCAATCTCACGATGGGTTCCAGATCGACGGTCAGCCAGTTGAGCTCGCCGTTGTCGATACGCCAGAAGCTGGTCTGCAGTCCCTCCGCCAGCGCGACCACGGTGGCGCGCGGATGATCCGCCAGATACTCGTTGGAGACGTTGTCGAAGGTCAACGCCCGCAGTGCAATACCTTGATGTGTGCGTCCGAAGTGGTGGTAGTCGTAGTCCAGGCTCTCGTACACGACGACCGCCATCGGATCATCGATCACACCGTCCGGCCGGGCCGCCTCGACGGCTCGCTGACGCAAGGTGATGAGTGCGGTTTCGGATACCCCGTCGAGGTGGCGGGCATCAATGGCGGCCATGCACGCCACACTACTAGCGAACGAGCTTGTGCAACGTCCGCAAGTTCCGGGTGGTGGTCGTCGACTTGTATCGCTTCTTCCCGGTGGTCTTGCCGATGGGGCTGGTCAGGGTCTGCGACCTGGGCACCTGCCAGTACAGCACCCCGTCACCGGTGGCGATGCGTTCACTTTCATCGAGCTCGCCTTCCAGGGCGGCCAGCTCGGCCAGCACCGCCGGGTCGCTGCAGAACATCACGTACGAGTGCACGCCCTCGATCTCGGGTTCCCAGGGAAACCCGGCGATGATGCGGCCGATGGTGTCCAGGTCATAGACCAGCACCCAGGCCTCGTATCCGAAGCGCTCGCCGAGCACCTGTTGCAGTCGTTCCTTGACGGCGCCCGCGGGTTCGGCTGCATCCACCAACACATTGCCGCTGGCGAGAATGGTTGTCACATCGGTGAATCCGTCGGCCTCAAGGGCATCGCGGACGTCGGCCATCTTCATGGTGATTCCGCCGACGTTGACTCCGCGAAGCAGTGCGGCGTATCGGGTCATGGCTTCTCCCAGGTGAGCAGGTGACGCCACATCACGAGGCGCTGTAGCCGGGCTCCGGGCAGCACGCGCTGGGCGATGCGTCGTACTTCGTCGTGGCTGTCCAGATCCTCGCAGATGATCGGCGAGGGATGTTCCCACCAGCCGCGACGGAAGCGGTAGTAGCGGTGCGCCCAGAAGCCCAGGCTGTTGTACCAAAGATCGGTCCATGACCGGCTGGCGGCGAAGCCGATGACAACTATCCTGCCGCCGGGCTTCAGCAGGTCCGACATCCGCCCCAAGCCCTGTTCGATGTCCATGTGATGCAGTGCCGTGATAGCCGCGATGAGATCGAAAGATTCAGTGGGAAAAGGGTGTTGGAGGAAATCATCGCAGATGTACTCGATGTTCGGTGCCGATGTTTCCGCGCGGGCGAGCCGCAGGCTCGGTTCGTGGGGGTCGATCCCGACCACCCGCTGCGCTAGTGGGGCCAGCTCGCGGGTCAGCATCCCGATGCCGCACCCCACGTCGAGCACGTCCGTGGCACCGGCGGGAATCCTGCGCAGTACCTCGCGCTGGTAGTGGATGTTGTGATTCCACCGACTGGACATGTCTATCCGAACTGCAGCAGCGTCATGGAAGGACGGGTCCGACGCAGAAATCCGCAATCAAGACGCTTGGCGTTGACCAACTTCCAGATTCCCCGGCCCGGATGCAGTGGGATGTCGACGGCCGCGACCACTCCCGGAATGGAGGTGAGTGCCTCGCCTTCATCGGCCGTCAACGCGAACGGCATGGGTGGAGCCACGTAGCGGTCCGACAACTTCAGGCCCTGCAGGGTGCGCTTACTGAACCAGTGCGGGATGCTGTCGAACATCATCTGCCCGCCGGGAAAACGCTTGGCGCAGGCTTCGATTAGTCCGAGTGACTCCTCGGGTTGCAGGTACATCAGTAGCCCCTCGGCCGTGATGAACGCACCACCGGAGGCGTCCACCCGGTCCATCCAGCTGAGGTCGAGGGCCGACTGCGCCAGCGTGACGATTCGCTCGTTCTGGGGCAGTAGCGCGCTGCGCAGTTCTATCACCGGTGGTAGATCGACCGAGTACCAAGTGAATTGGGCTGTGGATTTCTCGCCGCCCAATCGCCAGAAGCTGGTTTGCAGACCTTCGGCCAGGGCGACAATCGCCGTCCGGGAATGCGTCGCCAGGTACACGCGGGCCTGTGTGTCGAACGAGAGGGCCCGCAGGGCGTGACTCTGCGACGGACGCCCGAACTTGCTGTAGTCGTACTCGATGGCATCGAAGAGTTCTGCCGCGAGCGGGTCCTTGATGAGGCCGTCCGGGCGCTTGGCCTCGGTGCCACGGTTGTGCAGCGTCCACAAGGTGGTAGCCGATACGCCCTCGAGGTTGTCTCCGCGGATCGGCGATGAGGCGCTGGGCCGAAGAGCATCGGACTCGGTCATGAATCCGATGCTAATGAAATGGTGCGACGATCGGACGCCCTCTTGACTAGGCTGAGCGGTATGACCGATTCGAAGGGGAGCGGCGACTCGGCCGCGGACGACGCCAAGCGCAAGTTCCGCGAGGCGCTTGACCGCAAGAACAACAAGGCCAGCGCGGCTGCCGACAACAAGGACACCGCCAGCAAGCCGACCCATGCACATGGCCGGGCCGGCTCGCATCGCGAATTCCGTCGTAAGAGCGGTTAAGCGGCCTTCTTCTGGTTCGCCAGCGCCCGGGCAGTGATCACCCCGGCCAGCACAACCACCCAGCACACCAGGCCAAAGCCCTTGAGCCCCCACACGACTGAGGCCAGCGTGAATCCGCCGGCCACCATCAGCGCCACTCCGACGACGGTGCTCCGGGCACCGGCGTGGGCGACGTGACCGCCGTCCCAACCGGGTAGGGGATTGTTCTCCAGCGGCCGCAGGGCCAGGAAGAGGCCGGTCACCAAGAGTGCCATCGTCGCGACCTGAAGCAGCGACAATGCGATGAAATTCGGTGCGGTGGTGTCGTATCGCGGGAACCCGAGGAAGTCGAACACCAGATGCATGCCCAGCAAAGCGGGCATGTGCCAGAGGTACAGCGTCATCGCGCCGGAGTTGCCGATGGCCACGGCCCACCACACCCGTGGACGCTGAGCCCACCGATTGATGGCGGGCATCGCCGCGATGGCAAGGGCGGACAAGATGATTGCGTGCCCGGCCAGCACCAGTGACGGCGGAATCATGTTCGGTACCTTCTGGCCGGCCACCCCGACCAAGCTGATCGTGTACGGGCCGAACGTGACCAGTGCGATGTTGATGGCGAACAAGGCTGCCGCCAGCGTCAGCGCCGCCTTCTGGGTGATCAGCTGCCGGCGGTACCCCACGCCCAAAACCGCCGGCAGCAGCCACACCACGAAGTTCACGTACCCGATGCCCTTGGGCGCATCCAGGCCCAGTCGCAGCACGTCAACCGCCGCGATGCCCAGATAGATCAACGCCAGCGCGGTGAACATGGCGCGCGTCGTGGTGATCCGGGCCAGCAGCGGAACCGCGGCCAACACCAGCACATAGGCGCCCAGGAACCACAGCAGCTGCGTGCTCACACCGGCGACCGGTTCGTACACATGCAGCGGCAGGATCTGCCGAAGTATCAGCAGGGCCACCGCCCAGAAACCCAGGTAGTAGAACACCGGGCGGTACAGCCGGGTGCAGCGATGCATGAGCCATGAACCCCAGCTGGTGCCGGGCTTCCAGGACCCCACGCTGGCCGCGACACCGGCGAAGAAGAACAGCGGCATGATCTGGAAAACCCAGGTCAGGGCCTGGAAAATCGGCCGCCCATTGAGCAGGTTGCCCCACAGCAGCACCCCGTTGTCGATGGTGCTCACCGCCATGATGGTGTGCCCGAGAACCACGCCGACCAGCGACACGATCCGGATCACGTCAAGTGCGCGGTCACGCGTTGTTGGCGTGGCCGCACCCACCTCCTCGGCGGTGGGCAAGCCCAGCGATGAGGCGCTTGCGCGAAGAGCATTGATCGGTGCAATCGTCATGCACCTAGCGTCGCCGAGTGCCGATCATCGACACAGCGCGTCGCTACGCGATCTCGCTAGGTAATTTCCCCTGGGCCCGCCGAGTAGTGCTAGCCGCCCAGGGCAGCGATGAGGTCCTTGATCTTGGCGGCCTCGTCTTCGGTCACGGACTCCTCGGATTCGATGGCCGTCAGGAATCCGACCTTCAGGCCGGCACCGTTGGCGGTCTCCTGCGCGGTGAGCCGCGCGCGCCGCCGTGCGGTGTACAGGCGTTGGCCCAAGGTGGCGCTGGGACTGTTGGCGGCGGCCTTCATCAGGTCGTCGTACCGATGGCGTACTCCGCTCAGCGCGACGATGACCGAGGGTGTCACCCGGCTGCGTCCGGCGGCCTTCGAGATCGCGCCCTCGAGCTTGCGCAACCCGCTGAGTACGACGGCGACACGCTCGCCATACTCGGGGTCGGTGGGTTCAGGCAAGGTGTCGATTGCGGACGAGTACATGTGCACTGCCGCATCGACGAGGCTGACAATGACTGGGGCTTCTCCGTCATCCGGCACGACTTCAGGCACGACCCATCGACTCCTTCTGAAAAGACCGGTTACGACCCCGAAGTAGGCGGGGGTCGCCGCCAACTTAGCGTCGATCGACGGCCCGGAACAACCCCCATCCGATGAATAGTTTTTGTCCAGGACGTCTATTTCGCCCGGCCGGGGCGGGCGCGAACTGTGCTGTGCTACCTATATTTTCGGTGTCGAACCTGTGGTCATGGGGTCCTTCGGCAACAGCTCTTGATTAGCCGGTGGTCCCACTTCTCGGCGCGGCCGCTCCTGCCAGATGACGGCGACCAGACACAGTGCCGCCAGGGCAGCCACTGCGAGCGCGAAGGTGACGCCCGCGGTGCGCAAGCCCCACGCCTGGGCGGCGAGGCCCTCGCCGATGACCGGCAGGGCGATTCCGATATAGGCGACAACGAAGTAGCTGGAGGTGACCTCGGCGCGATTGTCTTCGGGGGTCCGGTCGGCGATCGAAGCCAGTCCCCGACTGAAGCTGATGCCCTGCCCGACGCCGACCACCACCGCGCTGGCCAGGTACCAGGGCAGGGAAGAAGCGTGCAGGGCCACCACCACGAGCAGCATTCCGGTCAGCAGAATCGCGCAGCCGATGATCAATGCCTTCGCGGCTGGTACCTGTCGGGTGAGAACCTGTGCCACACAAGAAGATCCGAATGTCAGAAACACACTTGCCCCGGCGACCGCATGGTTGTCGATGCCGAGTACTCCGGAGAGGAATCCGGGTGCCACCGCCGTGAAAGATCCCAGTGCCGCGAAACCGGCGAAGCCCGCCGTCGCCGCGGCCGCGAACGTCACGCGCACCTGGGGAGGTAGCGAAAGACGTTGCATACCAAGCTTTCCGTGCCTCGGTGCGGTCTCCGGTGCGAAGAGTAGGGCTATCACGGCGATCGATACGAGCCCGATGTGCACGATGAACGCCAGCCGCGTGGGCCAGGGCGCGTACTGGACGAGGATCCCGGCCACCAACGGGCCGAGTCCGAGGCCGCCGGTATTGGCAACCGTGGCCACCGCGGCTGCCCGTCCCCGCCACTGCTCGGGCGCCGCCTCGATGACGGCGACGGTAGCCGCACCGGTGAAAAAGCCCGCCGAGAGCCCCGAGACGATCCGTGCGATCAGCAGCACCGGAACCGAATCGACGAACAGGAATATGGCCGAGCTGAGGATGGCGAATCCGGCGCCCGTCAGCAGCAGGGGGCGGCGGCCAAGAACATCGGACCAGCCGCCGAACATCAGCAGTGCGAACAGCACTCCGGCGGCGTAGGTGGCGTACACGACCGTCGTGGTGAGCACCGAAAAATGCATCTGCTGCGAGTACAGCGCGTACATCGGAGTCGGCATGGTGGTGCCGATCATGACTGCGGAGAAGCTGAACGCCAGTAGGACGAAGGCGGCCGAACGGCGCAGACGGGCAATCACAACCCAATGTAAGTCGCAGACGGTGCGAGGTTGTTCCCGCGAGATGACATACACGTGGGTGATTGCTGCACGGAGACACGTGTGAATGCCATCTTGGCGCCGCGGCGCCTATGGGAAACAAAACGGGGCAGTGCTTTCCGCTGGGGTGTTCTCTTACGCCTCTTTGCGCAACGGTTCGTCCCCGTATTGCTGGTTGACCGCGCGCAGGAATTTCTCGGCGTCGGTTGGCTCCAGGGGCGGCAGGTTGATCGTTTCGCTGACGATGCCGTGCGGCAGGCGTGGCTCTGAGCCCACGTCGGGAATGAAGTTCTTCAGGGCGCCGTCGGTGAAGGGCACGCCGGACTTCACCTGGTTGTTGGAGACCAGATCGAATGCCCGGGTCATCGCGTCTTGGGATTCTTCGGGCAGTCCCGCCTTGATCGCGGCGATCTCGGTGGCGGACTTACCGTCGAAGGACTGTGCGAACTCGTACAGGTATTGCAGCTGGTTCGACGGAATGGTGACGCTCTTGCCGGCCGCGAGATCCTTGAGCTGGCGATCGTCCAGGAGCGATGCCGCATGGACTCGGTTGAGCACGGATTGATCTCGCGTGGCGTCGCCTTGGAAATGGGCTCCATCCCGGTTTCCCTGCGCAGAGGTCAGTCCGCTGAAAGGGTTGAACGAGGCTGCCAGCGCATTGCAAATATCGTCGATCTGTTGTTGCGCTTCCAACTCGGCGCCCCACCACTTGTCGTAGGCCTTGCGCATCATCCGCGTGAACTTGGCGGCGTACTGATTGCCCTTGTCGATGGTTTCCGCGCTGGCTTGGGGCTGCATGATCCATGTGGCAGTGAGGTCTTCGGCCACGGTATAGCCGTGGTCGATGGCTTCGTTGTACAGGTCGACGGCTTCGCGGCGATATTCAATTGACTGAAATTCCAGCGTGACGAGAGCCTTCGGGGCGTCATCGAGCAATATCTGGGTGGCCAGGTAGATCGTCTTCTCATCGTTGGCGGCGGTGTCCTGAATCGCCCGGGCGGTTTCGCCGTCCCAGGGCAGGCCGCCGGGCCTGTCGATCGAGTGCTTGTAGTCCTGGGCGCGGTGCTGCATCTCGGCGGCGGCGAGCATCGCCTGGCGCAACGGCACGATCGACTGTTCGGGGTGGTTGGTGAGCAACCTTCTGGCTGAGTAGTCCGATTTCATCGCGGCCTCGACAATGATGCGGCCGAGAGGATGGTCTGTCGTACGTACTCTTCGGTGTCCCCGAACCGGGTTTGCGCCTGCTCGGACAGGTCGGCCATGTTGACGCAGCGTGCCGCGAACATGCGTTGCAGCTCGGGAATGACCTCAGTGACCAGTCGCCTGACTGCTGTCAGCGATGGGGCATCCCCAGCTTCAACCCTGGTTGGATTGGCGGCCCGGTTACAGAGCTTTTGGGCCTGTTCTCTTAATTCCGGCGACAGCTTGCGCAACGCCTCTAGATCAACGTCCAATTGGCCTGACAGCGGCTGCCTCCCCGAGCGTGGCGATCTTGGTTGCCCAAGTTGCCGTAGCCTAGCACCGCTGGGGTTGTCAAAGTTCAGAAGGAAGGAATGTCACATCGGCGAGATTGCGGCCAGTGCAACACCCGGACGCCGATGTGTGTTGCTGGCGGAGAATCTGTCGGCGTTGTTGATAGAACTGCCCCCATCAGCGCCTGGTCGTTTAAAACAGGTAGTCCGCTAGACGAATCTGATCACCGGTGAATGGCGCAGCGTATAGCGTGAGATGAATGCATCGGGCACTGGAGTGGAGAGCCACGCCCGCCGCTTTGTATACGCAACTGCCCTTGACCAAAGAGTTGCTCGATGTTAGCTATCGAGGCTCATCGAGACGCCTCGGCATCGTCGTGATCCACTCTGAATGTGATCCGGAATCGTTGGTGGCCGCATCATGTGATGGCTACCCGTGTCCGGCTTGCTTACGAACGTAGATCTCTCGGAAAGGAATGTCACAGTGGCGAGATTGCAGCTAGCGCAAGACCCGGCCGCCGATGAGTTGCTGGAGGAGAATCCGCTGGCGCTGTTGATAGCGATGCTCCTTGACCAGCAGATTCCGATGGAGGTCGCGTTCGCGGGACCCAAGAAGATTGCGGACCGGATCGGCGGCATTGACGCGCACCAAATCGCGGAATACGACCCAGACAAGTTCGTGGCCCTATGTTCGGAGCGCCCCGCCATACATCGGTTCCCCGGATCGATGGCCAAGCGTGTTCAGGTGCTCGCGCAGGAGGTTGTCGACGAGTACGACGGCCACGCCGAGAACATCTGGAAGGCCGGAGATCCGGATGGGGCCGAGCTGCTCAAGCGGCTCAAGGCGCTTCCCGGTTTTGGTGAGCAGAAGGCCAAGATCTTCGTGGCGCTGCTGGGCAAACAGTATGGCGTTGAGCCGAAGGACTGGCGTAGGGCCGCCGGAAACTACGGCGAGAAAGGCACCCATCTTTCGGTAGCGGATGTTGTCGACGCCGAATCGTTGGGCCTGGTACGCGCTCACAAGAAGGAAATGAAGGCGGCGGCCAAAGCAAAGGCGGCCAAGGCATAAAGCCCTGACCGCCTTGCTTGTGTGCTGAGTGAACTACGGCAGCGCTGCGAACATCGGTGCTGACGGGACCAGGCCGGCGCCGGGGGTGGCGGCGGTTGCGGCGGGCAGTCCGGCAACGGGAGCCGCTGCTGCGGCGGGGATTCCGTTGACCAGCGCCGGTGGGATCAGCGTCTGCTGCACGCCGGCGGGCAGCAGCTTGGGCAGGTTGGTGGCCCACAGATCCACGGTCTGGGTGACACCCTCTGCACCCGGGATCTGTGAGACGCCGGGGACATTGCTGACGGCAGGGACCGATGCCGGGGACAGTGCCTGAGCCGCTGCCGGGGTCAGCGCTTCAGCGGCGGCCGGAGTCAGTGCGCCGGGAACGGCGGGGACGGCAGGCGCCGCGCCCGGGGCCGGTGCGACCGCCGGAGCGGCCGGGGTGACGCCGGGGAGGGCCGGTGCTGCGGGAGTGACAGCAGGTAGAGCAGGTGCAGCCGGGGTGACGCCAGGTAGAGCAGGCGCGGCCGGGGCGACAGCAGGCAGCGCAGGCGCGGCCGGCGAGGCGACTGTCGCAGGCGCATTACCGAAGCCCGAAGCAGCCTGGCCCAGGATCGCGGCCGGGTTGGTCGGGTTCGGCGCGGGGGCCGGGATGGGGTCAGCGCTGGCGGTCGACGCCAGGCCCAGCGCCAGGCCGGCCGACGCGAAGGCCGCGATCGACGCGCCCATGAAGACGTTGGTGATCCGTGACATATTGAACTCCAATGCTGTTTCGCTAGACGTGATTACTGGTGTTAAACGCCAAGGTAATCCGTTACGCGTGTTACTCAAGTGACGCGTGTGGTGTAGGCGGAACTGTTACCAAAACGAGTGAGCGAGGTTATCGAAACCCCGATGAGAACAGAGCCGACCAGGGCAAATGACGAGCTGCTGGTTCCGACACGCGGCGCGTCGGCGTGGCGCCGTGTCCGCGACTGGGGTCCGTGGCTGCTGGCGCTGAGTGTCGCGGTGCGCCTCGCGTGGGCATACCTGACGCCGCACGGTGCTGACCTGGTCGATCTGCACGTGTACGTCAGCGGTCCGGCCACGCTGGGGCACGGAAATCTCTACGAATTCACCTATCCGGACAAGACGCCCGACTTTCCGCTGCCCTTTACCTATCCACCCTTCGCTGCCGTGGTGTTCTGGCCGCTGCACCTGATTCCCTTCACCCTGCTCGGGCTGTGCTGGATTCTGGGCACCATTGCCGCGCTGTACGCGGTGGTTCGGCTCAGTCAGCGGCTACTCGGATTCAACGACCCGCGTGGTGCCGCCGTGTGGACCGCGGTGACGATGTGGACCGAACCGGTGCGTTCCACCCTGGACTACGGGCAGATCAACGTGCTGTTGATGCTGCTGATCTTGTTGGCGGTGACGTCATCACGCTGGTGGGTCTCGGGAACATTGGTGGGACTTGCGGGCGGGGTGAAGCTGACCCCGTTGGTCAGTGGGCTCTACTTCCTGGGCGCGCGACGGTGGGCGACCGCCATCTGGGCAGGCGTGGTCTTCCTGCTGACTGTGGCGATCGGCATCGCCGTAGTAGGGGAGCAGGGGCGCTTTTACTTCACCGATCTATTGGGCAAGCCGGACCGGATCGGGCCGATTGCCACCGTGTTCAACCAGTCGTGGCGAGGCGGAATCTCCAGAATCCTGGGACACGACGCCGGGTCCGGTGCGCTCGTGCTGTTCGCCTACGCGGTCACCGCCGTACTGGCCTTCTTGGCATGGCGCGCGGTAGACGACAGATTGGGGCAGATCTGCGTGGTGGAGATGTTCGGCCTGCTCATCTCGCCCATCTCGTGGACGCACCATTGGGTCTGGATGGTTCCGTTCATGGTGTGGCTGCTGCACGGACCATGGCGAGAAAAATTGGGCGCGAAGGTTTTTGGGTACGGATGGCTGGTGCTGTTGTTGATCGGGGTGCCCTGGTTGCTCAGCTTCGCCCAACCCGACATCTGGCGCATTGACCGGCCCTGGCCGCTGGCCTGGGCCGGGCTGGTGGACATCGCGGTCGCCATGGCAACGTTGACCTGGATGGCGGTGGTGGGCTGGCGAACCCGTCAGTCCGGCAATCGCTGACCTGTGGCCCGATTAATACCGAATGAGCAACGCGCACGGCCGCGTCTTCAGTTAGCCGAGCGGTAATGTGCCCTGGGTGCAGCGAGTGCGAGTGATTGCCGCGGCCATCGCCGTCGCGTCTACGTTGATGGTCGTCAATCTGGTGAGCACCGATGCGCCGTTGCCGACGGCTGCTGGGGCGCCCGCCAGGATCAGCGATGACAAGGGCAAGTTCAGTTTCGCGCCACTGCCGGGATGGGTTCGTGCCGACGCGCAACGACTGACCTACGGCACCACCCTGCTGACCAACACGGCGGCCCCCAATAGCGAGATTCTGCTGGGCCCGCTGGAGCAGCAGCTCTTCGCGGGATTCATCCCGTCATACCCCGATAACCGCAAGGCCGCGATCCGCCTGGCCTCGGACCTGGGTAACTTTCTGTTGCCGTACACGGGTAACCGGCTCAACTGGGACGATCAGATATTCACCGTCAACGGTCTACCGGCCGCCTCGGCCTACTACGACATGAAGTTTGACGATCCCCAGCGCGAAGACGCCCAAATCTGGGCCGGTGTGGTCGGTTACGACACCAATCGGTTCTTCATTCTGTGGCGGGGCAGTGCGTCGTCGCCGATCGACAGGGCTGCCGCGCAGGCGCTGACCGAGTCGATCGAGCCGTACTAGACGCATTGCGGAGCGGTAGGCCCGGTCGGCTACCGTGGCGCCATGTCTGAACATTGGACCGTCCTGGTCACCGGCGCCTCCAGCGGGATCGGCGCGAGCGCGGCCCGGATATTCGTCGAGCGTGGGCACCGCGTATTCGGTACCAGTCGCAACCCGGATACCGTCACCGATCGCATCCCGGGGGTGCAGTATCTGCGGCTCGACCAGACGGACAAGGCGAGCATCGCCGACTGCGTGGCACAAGCGGGCGAGGTCGACATCCTGGTCAACAATGCCGGCGAGAGTCAGATCGGTGCGCTCGAAGACGTCTCCGTCGACGACTTCGAAAAGCTCTACACCACCAATGTCTTTGGGCCGGTTGCGCTCACCAAGGCAGTGCTGCCCGGCATGAGGGAACGGCGCCGTGGCGCCATCATCATGGTGGGTTCGATGGCGGGCACCTTGCACGTCCCGTTCCGGTCGACCTATAGCTCGGCGAAATCGGCGTTGCATACGGTGGCCGACTGTCTGCGCTACGAGGTTGCGCCGTTCGGGATCACCGTGAGCACCGTGGAGCCCGGTGTCATCGCGACAGGAATCGAGACGCGACGTAACCGCATTGTCCCTGAGGGATCCGTCTACCGCGAAGCGTTCCAGACGGTGGATGCGGCCATGGCCGCGCGGGAAGAACACGGCATGGCCACCGACGACTTGGGCCGCCTGATTGTCGATGTGGCCTTGAACCCAGACCCGAAGCCCCTGTACGCCAAGGGGAGCAACGCCCCACTCATCATGGCCGCCGAGCGTCTGCTACCCGCTCGGCTGTTCCTGAAATTCCTGGCGCGCATGCACGGGCTGAAGGTGCGGTGAGCATGTTTCCCCAAGGTATGCACCCCACCGGATCGTCAGATGCGTTCCATTCCAAGGACATCGGCAGACTGCTGCTGCAATGCCCGGACCGGATCGGAGTGGTGGCCGCCGTCAGCGCCTTCCTGGCCGATGCCGGCGCGAGCATCATCTCGCTGGCGCAGTACTCGACGGAACCTCAGGGCGGTTGGTTCATGCAGCGCACGGTGTTCCATCGCTCCGGGCTCACCGCCGCACGCGAGGATCTGGAGAGCACGTTCGCTTCTATCGCTGAGGAATTCGACATTCAGTACCGATTCAGCGAGGCCGCCAAGCCGAAGCGAGTGGCGATCATGGTCTCGCAAACGGATCACTGTCTGCTGGATCTGCTGTGGCGCAACCGTCGCGGCGAGCTCGACATGTCGATCGCGATGGTGATCTCGAATCATCCCGACCTTGCCGAGCAGGTGCGCTCGTTCGGGTTGCCGTTCGTGCACATCCCCGCGACCCGGGAGAACCGTGCCGAGGCCGAACGCAAGCAGCTCGAATTGCTGAAGGGAAATGTCGACCTGGTGGTTCTGGCCCGCTACATGCAGATTCTGTCGCCGGAATTTCTCAACGAGATCGACTGTCCGCTGATCAACATCCACCATTCATTCCTGCCCGCGTTCACTGGCGCGATGCCGTACCGCCGTGCGCGGGAACGTGGCGTCAAAATGATCGGCGCCACAGCGCATTACGTGACAGCTGAGCTCGACGAGGGGCCGATCATCGAGCAGGATGTGATCCGCGTCGATCACACGCACACAGTCGAGGATCTGGTGCGGCTCGGATCGGATGTGGAACGTCTGGTGTTGTCGCGTGCCGTCGCCTGGCACTGCGAGGACAGGGTGATGCGGCACGGGAACGTCACCGCGATCTTGTGACACTCGATTGTGCTGCGGTTTCCCGAAACCATGGTGCTCCTGCCCACCTCTATGCGACAAGGTGGGCACTGCGGTGGGGACTAAAGCGCATTTGTCGCATAGAGGCGGGCGGGGTCCGCATGTGGTGTCGAGGCCGTCGCGCTGCTGTAGAACTTCCCTAGAGGCCGGCCTGTGAGCCGATGGCCCGGGCCAGCGCCACGTCTTTCTCGGTGATGCCGCCCTCGGAATGCGTGGACAACACGAATGTCACTGTGCGCCATCGGATATCGATATCGGGATGATGGTCGACGGATTCCGCGTGCTCGGCGATGCGGCGTACCGCGTCGATACCGTCGAGGAAGGTATCGAACGTGACGGCGCGACGCAGGGAGTCGCCCTCACGTGTCCATCCGGGAAGTTCGGCGAGCGCTGCGTTGATCTGGTCATCGGTGAGCAGGGCCATGAACTCAACGTATAGCGTCGAGCACCATGGCGATAGTGGTCGCGGGCGCGGTGATCGACGGGGACAAGCTGCTCATCGCGCAGCGCGCCACACCCGCCGAGCTCGCCGGACAGTGGGAACTTCCGGGCGGCAAGGTTGCCGAGAGCGAATCGGAGCCGCAGGCGCTTGCTCGGGAGTTGCGCGAGGAACTCGGGATCGATGTCGAGGTCGATACCCGCATCGGTGAGGACGTCGTCGTCGGGAACCTGGTGCTGCGTGCCTACCGCGCGCACTTGCGCGGCGGCGTCCCTCATCCGCATGAGCATCTGGCCCTGCGCTGGGTCACCGCCGACGAGCTCGACACGGTGGAGTGGGTCGCCGCAGACGGGGGATGGATCCCCGCGTTGCGGGCAGCGCTAGTGGGCCCGCGCCCGGTGTAGCACCTTTTTGAGTTCCTTATCGGAGAGCCCGTGCTGCTCGGCTTTCTGCATCTTGTGCACCACAAGAGGGCACTTCATGCAGCGTGGTTTGCTCTTACAGCACTTCTTCTTGGGCTTGAGCCGGGCGACCTTGCTGGCCTTCACTAAGGGTCCTACTTCTGGGTCTAAATGTGTCTTGGGCTGTGTTTACGTCTATGTCGGGCGTCACACGTGATAACGCCAGTTTCGTGAACAGGGGTCATGGCTGCCAGAATTGGCAGACGTGACCCATAGTTTCCGGAACGTAGCCATTGTTGCGCACGTCGACCACGGCAAGACAACCCTGGTCGATGCGATGCTCAAACAATCGGGTGCGCTCTCGCACCGAGGTGATGACGCTGTCGAGCGCCTGATGGACTCCGGTGACCTGGAGAAGGAAAAGGGCATCACCATCCTGGCCAAGAACACCGCGGTGCACCGGCACCATGCGGATGGCTCCATGACCGTCATCAATGTCATCGACACTCCCGGCCACGCCGACTTCGGCGGTGAAGTGGAGCGCGGTCTGTCGATGGTCGACGGCGTGCTGCTGCTGGTCGACGCCTCCGAGGGCCCGCTGCCGCAGACCCGGTTCGTGCTGCGCAAGGCCCTTGCCGCGCACCTGCCGGTGATCCTCGTGGTCAACAAGACCGACCGGCCCGACGCCCGGATCGCCGAAGTGGTCTCCGACAGCCATGACCTGCTGTTGGACGTCGCCTCCGATCTGGACGAAGAGGCCCAGAAGGCCGCCGAGGACGCGCTCGGCCTGCCGACGCTGTACGCCTCGGGCCGTGCCGGTGTGGCCAGCACCGTCGAACCCGCCAACGGCGAGATTCCCGAGGGCGAGAACCTCGACCCGCTCTTCGACGTCCTGCTCGAGCACATCCCGCCGCCCAAGGGTGACCCCGAGGCCCCCCTGCAGGCATTGGTCACCAACCTCGACGCATCGGCGTTCCTCGGCCGGCTCGCGCTGATCCGCATCTACAACGGGCGCATCCGCAAGGGCCAGCAGATCGCGTGGATGCGCGAGGTCGATGGTCATCCCGTCATCACCAACGCCAAGATCACCGAGCTGCTCGCCACCGAGGGCGTCGACCGCAGCCCCACCGAAGAGGCCGTCGCCGGTGACATCGTGGCCGTCGCAGGTATGTCCGAGATCATGATTGGTGACACCCTGGCCGACCCCGATCACGCGCACGCACTGCCGCGCATCACCGTGGACGAGCCCGCGATCTCGGTGACCATCGGCACCAACAGTTCGCCGCTCGCGGGCAAGGTGTCCGGACACAAGCTGACCGCGCGGATGGTCAAGTCGCGGCTGGATTCGGAACTCGTCGGCAACGTCTCCATCAAGGTCGTCGACATCGGCCGTCCCGACGCCTGGGAGGTGCAGGGCCGTGGTGAGCTGGCGCTGGCCATCCTCGTCGAGCAGATGCGCCGCGAGGGCTTCGAGCTGACCGTCGGCAA
The DNA here is from genome assembly GCF_001853795.1 of Mycobacteroides franklinii. Classification (NCBI taxonomy): domain Bacteria; kingdom Bacillati; phylum Actinomycetota; class Actinomycetes; order Mycobacteriales; family Mycobacteriaceae; genus Mycobacteroides; species Mycobacteroides franklinii. The sequence goes on along the minus strand of NZ_MLIK01000004.1, from coordinate 644,058 downwards.
GCCTCAGGTGGTCACCCGGCAGATCGACGGCAAGCTGCACGAGCCGTTCGAGGCCATGACCATCGACTGTCCCGAGGAATTCGTCGGCGCCGTCACCCAGCTGATGGCCGCCCGCAAGGGGCGCATGGAGGAGATGGCCAACCACGCCGCGGGATGGGTCCGCATGGACTTCGTCGTGCCGTCGCGAGGCCTCATCGGCTTCCGCACCGACTTCCTGACGCTGACCCGGGGCACCGGCATCGCGAACGCCGTCTTCGAGGGCTACCGCCCCTGGGCCGGCGAGATCCGTGCCCGGAACACCGGCTCCCTGGTATCCGACCGGACCGGCAGCATCACCCCGTTCGCCATGATCCAGCTGGCCGATCGCGGACAGTTCTTCGTTGAGCCGGGTGAAGACACGTATGAGGGTCAGGTTGTCGGGATCAACCCGCGTGCCGAGGACCTCGACGTGAACGTGACGCGCGAGAAGAAGCTGACCAACATGCGCTCGTCGACCGCCGACGTCATGGAGACGCTGGCACGGCCGATCGAACTGGACCTCGAGCAGGCCATGGAGTTCTGCGCGGCCGACGAGTGTGTCGAGGTGACGCCGGAAATCGTGCGCGTGCGCAAGGTCGACCTGGATGCCAACACCCGTGCACGCAACCGTTCCCGCGCGAAGGCTGCCGCCAACAACAGCTAGGTTCGGCGGTCTGCGGCTCTGTGCGCGTCCCACCGACATCGGGCAGACCGGGCAAGAGCAAGGGCACGTCCTGCAAGACCCTGAAGGCAATGAGTTCTGTCTGCTCAAGGCCCGTCTCGAGGAGCTTTGAGGCTCGCTGCCTCGCGCCGTCGTCGGAATGGGAGCAGACTGCATGGCGTGGCCGATTTCAACTCCCTCAAGCGGTTGGTGGTCCAGAACACCCAGCGCTACCTGGTGAACCCGGTGGGGCGCCGGCTGCCGATCGTGATGCTGGAGACCACGGGTCGCAAGTCCGGACAACCTCGCCTCACCGCGATCGGCGGACGACTTGTCGATAACCAGTTCTGGCTGGTCTCCGAGCACGGTGAGCACTCCGACTACGTGCGCAACATCAAAGCCAATCCCGCGGTCCGGTTACGTATTCGCGATCAATGGCGCACCGGTACCGCGCACCTACTGCCCGACGATGACGCGCGGGCACGGCTACAGCAGCTGCCGCGGGGCAACAGTGCGGTAGTGCGTGCGGTGGGTACCGAACTGCTGACACTGCGGGTGGACCTCGACTGATTTTGGTTACAGCGGTTGCCTAGCTCGATGAACTTATTTGAGAGATAACAGTTTTCGCGATCAGTCGATCGAGCCGGTGGGTACTATCGCGATATGCCGGAGCAAACCCAGCCCACATCTCGCATCATCGACCAGAACGCGGCGGCGGCACAGGAGCTTCCGTTCGCCAGTACCGTCGACCAGGCCGACGCCGACAGGGGATTCATCGCGGCGCTGGAACCCGGTGTCGTCACGGATGTGGCCGGAAAAACAGTCTGGGACAACGACTCCTACAGCTTTTTGGGTGACAGTTGCCCGGCCTCGGTGCATCCGAGTCTGTGGCGGCAGTGCGGGCTGAACATCAGGCAAGGGCTGTATCTCGTCACCGAGGGCATCTATCAGGTGCGGGGCCTCGATATCTCCAATATGACGATCGTGGAGGGGGAGAACGGGATCATCGTGATCGACCCGCTGGTGTCCGCGGAAACCGCCGCGGCGGCCCTGGCGCTGTATCGGAGCCATCGCGGCGACCGCCCGGTGACCGGGTTGATCTACACCCACTCCCACGCCGACCATTTCGGGGGTGCGTTGGGTGTGGTGAGCACCGAAGACGTTGCGGAGGGTCGCTGTCCCGTGCTGGCGCCGGCGGGATTCCTGGAACATGCCGTGGCTGAGAACGTCTACGCCGGGACAGCGATGACACGCCGTGCCGTCTACATGTACGGTGCGGTTCTGCCGAGGGGGCCCCTCGGGCAGGTGGGATCCGGTCTTGGGCAAACCAATTCGATTGGCACCGTCACGCTGATCCCGCCGACCCTCGACATCACCCACACCGGGCAGGAAGAGACCATCGACGGTGTGCGGATGATCTTCCAGCTGACCCCGGGCACCGAGGCGCCGGCGGAGATGAACTTCCATTTCCCGCAGCATCGGGCACTGTGTATGGCCGAGAACGCCACCCATACCCTGCACAACCTCCTGACGTTGCGCGGCGCGCTGGTGCGCGACCCGCATGTCTGGGCGCGGTACATCACCGAGGCCATCAACCTGTACGCGCACGACTCCGATGTGGTGTTCGCCTCTCATCATTGGCCCACCTGGGATACCGCACGTCTGGTGGAATACCTTTCCCTGCAACGTGATCTGTACGCGTATCTGCACGATCAGACGTTGCGACAGCTCAACCAGGGCTTCGTGGGTTCGGAGATCGCGGAGACGCTGCAGCTGCCGCCGGCCATCGCCGGGGCCTGGCATGCGCGCGGCTACTACGGCTCGATCAGCCATAACGTGAAGGCGATCTATCAGCGCTACATGGGTTGGTTCGACGGCAACCCCGCACACCTCTGGGAGCATCCACCTGTCGCGAATGCGCAGCGGCACGTGGAGTTCATGGGTGGCTCCGAGGAGGTGCTTCGCAAGGCGCACATCGCCTTCGAGGAGGGTGACTATCGGTGGGTGGCCCAGGTGGTCAACTATGTGATCTTCGCCGATCCGGCCAACGAGGCGGCGAAGATGTTGCAGGCCAGCTGTTTCGAACAGCTTGGCTACGGAGCGGAGAATGCCACCTGGCGCAACTTCTATCTGATGGGTGCGTACGAACTGCGCCACGGAAACGTGGGGACCCCGATGGCCGTTGGCTCGCCGACGATGATGGCGGCACTGACCGTGGACCAGGTGTTCGATGCGCTCTCACTGCGGATCAACGGACCCAAGGCCTGGAACGAGCGCTTCGTGAGCGATTGGACGTTCACCGACGAGGATCGCGTGCACCGCGTGGAGCTGCGTAACGGTGTGCTGGTGCACTACGACCCGCCCGCGGGTATCAGTCCGCCCGACGTGACCTTCACCCTGACGCGGCCGACCCTCATCGACGTTCTACTGGACGGCAAGGACCCGGCGCAGCTTGTCGCCTCGGGTGAGATCGCCGTGGAGGGCGACCTGACCGGACTCGCCCGGTTGGTCGCGGTCCTCGATGCGCCCGACCCCGGCTTTGCCATCGTGACCCCCTGACCGGTTGCCGGGGGCACGTCGTAGGACCCACCGATAAGGTTGGTCCTCATGCCTACCGAGACCTTGCGCCTGCGCCTGTGCGCAGTGCTTGGTGTGGTGCTCCTCGGCGGGTGCTCCGTCAGCGCGCCCCCGGCCGTGCAGGGCAGCGAAACCACCAGCTCAACCACACCGCCGCCGCCCAAAAAAGAGCAGATCGTGGTGGGTATCGACGCGATCGGTGCGGGATTCAACCCACACCTGTTGTCCGATCAGTCGCCGGTGAACGCCGCGATCAGCGCGCTGGTGCTGCCCAGCGCGTTCCGGCCGGTGCCCGATTCGGCCACCACCACCGGCTCACGCTGGGAGATGGACCCGACGCTGCTGGTTTCCGCGGAGGAGACCAGCCAGGAGCCGTTCACGGTCACCTACACCATCCGTCCCGAGGCGCAGTGGACAGATAACGCTCCCATCGGCGCGGATGATTTCTCGTACCTGTGGCAGCAGATGCTCACCCAGCCCGGAACCGTCGACCCGGCCGGCTACGGAAACATCACCGACGTGCAGTCGCGCGACGGCGGCAAGCGTGTGGTTGTCACCTTCGACCACAAGTACCCCGCATGGCGCGAGCTGTTCACCGACCTGCTGCCCGCGCACATCGTCAAGGACATCCCGGGCGGGTTCGCCTCCGGACTGGTCAAGTCGATGCCTGCCTCGGGGGGACGTTTCCGTGTCGACACCATCGACCCCCAGCGCGACGAGATCCTGCTGGCCCGCAACGACCGGTACTGGGCAACCCAGGCGGTCCCCGACGAGATCCTGTTCCGTCGTGCGGGTGCCCCCACGGTGCTGGCGGATTCCATCCGCAACGGTGACACCCAGGTGGCTCAGGTGCATGGCAGCGGGGTGACGTTCGCCCAGCTGTCCAACATCCCCGGGGTGCGCACCGCGCGCATCGTCGCGCCGCGCACGCTGCAGCTGACACTGCGCGCCGGACAGCCCACGCTCACCGATGCCAAGGTGCGCCGCGGTCTGCTGGGACTCCTCGATGTCGGCCTGCTGGCGGCGGTCGCGGCGGGCAATGACAACGCCGTCACGCTGGCGGCGGCCCAGGTGCGTTCGCCATCGGATCCCGGATACAAGCCCACCGCACCCGTCGCGCTCACCCGCGACGCCTCCCTGGCGTTGCTCAAGGAGGCCGGGTATGAGGCTGTCGAGGCGCCGCCACCGCCCGGCGCCGCCGCGGGGCCGCCACAGATCACCAAGGATGGCGAGCCGCTGGCCCTGATCATCGGCGCGGCCTCCAACGACCCCACCTCGGTGGCCGTCGCCAACACCGCCGCCGACCAACTGCGCAACGCGGGCGTGCGGGCCACCGTCTTGGCCCTCGACCCGCCGACGCTGTACGGGCAGGCGATTCCGGACGGCCGGGTGGATGCCATCGTCGGCTGGCATCAGGCCGGTGGCGACCTGGCCACCGCGCTGGCTTCCCGGTACGGCTGCCCGGCGTTGCAGGCGGGCAAGCTGCCCGATACCCGTACGACCACGCCGCCCCCGCCGCCGGCAAGCAATACGCCCGCGCCGCCGACGAGAGAAGAATCTGTTCGCGCCCCAAGCAATCTCACCGGTCTGTGCGATGAGGAGTTGCAGCCCAGCATCGACGCCGCGCTTACGGGCCATGCCGATGTGGGCAAGGTCATCGATCAGGCCGAGCCTCAATTATGGAAGATGGCAACGGTTTTGCCGATCATGCAGGACACCACCATCGCCGCGGCGGGCCCCAGTGCACAGAACGTGGAGCTGGCGGGCGCGGTGCCGGTGGGGATTGTGGCCACCGCAGGAGACTGGAAGAAGACCCGCCCATGACCCGACGACTCATGTTGGTGCACGCTCATCCCGACGACGAATCTCTGACCACCGGCGGAACCATCGCGCGCTATGCCGCCGAAGGTGCCGACGTGCTGCTGGTCACCTGCACCCTCGGAGAAGAGGGCGAGGTGATCGGCGACCGCTGGGCGCAGCTGGCCGCCGACCGCGCCGATCAGCTCGGCGGCTACCGGATCAGCGAATTATCCACCGCACTAAGGCATCTTGGCGTCGACGGGCCCACCTTCCTGGGTGGTGCAGGGCACTGGCGCGACTCCGGTATGGCGGACACCGGGCCGCTGCACCCGCGCGCCTTCGCCGGCGCCGAACGGGATGAAGCGGTGCGGGCGCTGGCCGCGCTGATCGACGAACACCGCCCGCACGTCGTCGTCACCTATGACCCCTTCGGCGGTTACGGGCACCCCGATCACATCCAGGCGCACACGGTGACGACTGCCGCCGTGGAGCAGGCGACCTGGCAGGTGGCCAAGCTGTACTGGACCGTCATCGCGACCAGCGCGCTGCAGGCCGGCCTGGCGTCCATGACGCAGCTACCGCCGGGATGCCAACCAGCGCCGCTGGACCTCATACCCACCTTCGCCGACGAGAAGATCAGTGCCGCCATCGACGTATCGGCTTATCGCGACGCCAAGGTCGCTGCCCTGCGCGCACACGCCACCCAGCTGACGGTGTCCGAGGACGGATCCGCGATGGCGCTATCGAATCTGATCGCGTTGCCCATCGCGGACATCGAGCATTTCGTGCTGGTGCGCGGCGAGCCCGGCGTCGACACCGGGTGGGAATCAGATCTGTTCGCCGGGGTGGAGTTGTAAGCTCGATTCATGCCACCCGATCAAGACCAGGATCCCAATCAGCAGCACTGGCAAGACCGTGTGGACAACTTCCAATGGGTTGTCGGCTCACTGGTGGCCCAGCTCGACTCCGTCCCGATCTAGACGCCTGAACGCATTCATGCGCGGGTTCGTCATGGCCGCGCTCATTTTTGACGGCGCCATCAGCGCGATTCTCGGCACAGCTCTGCTCAACACACGCTTCGGCGGGGTTCTAGTTCCGCTGGGCTTGATCATCAGCGTCGTACTCAATGTCGTGCTGGTGTGGTGCGCCCTGGAGTGGGCGGCCACACCGCGATGGGCGGGGGCGCCGCTGTGGGCATTCGTGGCCACCACAACGGTGCTCTTGTTCGGCGGCCCCGGCGGCGATGTGGTCTTCGTCGGGTTTTGGCCCGTTCTGCTGATCGTGGTCGGCGTGCTGCCCGCGGCGTATGTCTTGCGGCGCGGGAACAGCTAGCCGAGCCGTACGGTCGTCGCGCAGGCGCTCACCCCAGGTACTCGGACTCCAGAACCAAGTCCTTCACCAAGGTCTGATACTCCACATGCGTTTCGTGCTCGATGGTCTGCCAGAGCTTGCCCTGTTGGTCCTTCATATAGGCGCGGTACTTGGGGGAGCCGGGGAATCCGACGTTGTCGGCGACGACGATCGTGCCCGGATGCAGCCAGCCGCGTTCCATCAGCCGCTGCAGGTCGTCGAGGTACACGTCCTTCCAGTGATCGATGAACACGAAATCCAGGCATCCCTCGGTAAACCCGTAATCCTTGGTCAGGGTGTCCAGGGTGGTGCCATCGTCGGCGGTCCCGTTGAGACAGGTGGCGCGGTCCGCCAGCCCCGCGTGTGCCCAGACCCGGCGCGCTACCGAGGCGTTGGCTCCCGACTTCTCGATGGAGAAGAACTTGGCGTTGGGAGCGGCACGCGCGATCCGTAGGCCGCTGTATCCGCAGTACGCACCGAGCTCCAGGGCGATCTTGGGTTTGGCGCGTTTGACGGCGGCATCGAGCAGCTGGCCTTTTTCGTCGCCGACATTCATAAGAATCGATTGGTCGTACGCGAAGTTGTCGATGGCCTCGATGGCGGCATCGACATCCCCGGCCGGGGCAGTCGCGATGACGTGCTCGGCGGTGGCCTCCTCGCGGCCATCACCCATCTGACCGGTGCGCATGACGTTCAGGCCGCCGAATACTGCCCGCAGAAACGAATACCGCAGAAACGGAAGTTTCTGCTTCAGGGTTCTCGTGAGACTCACAAAGATCAGCCTAGCGATCCCGTGCGTTTCCGCAGGGTGGCTCCGTTGATGAACCCCCGAGTGGTGGGCATTTTGGTACGGGCGGATGATCTGAGGGTGACCGACGGTTGTACAAACGTGCCCGACGACGTAACGCCGCTGCCGAATCCCGCTTTTCCCTCCCGGAACGCGGCCTCATCGCCCGCGCTGCGGCGAGTATTGCGCCGTGCGCGGGACGGGGTGACGTTGAATGTCGACGAGGCCGCGCTCGCCCTCACCGCCCGCGGCGAGGAGTTGGCCGATCTGATGGCCAGCGCCGCGCGGGTGCGTGATGCCGGGCTGGAATCCGCCGGACGCCTGGGCGCCGAGGGGCGTCTGCCGATCTCCTATTCGCGCAAGGTGTTCATTCCGGTGACGCATCTGTGCCGCGACAAGTGCCATTACTGCACGTTCGTGACAGTTCCGGGCAAGCTGCGTGCGCAGGGCCAGGGCATGTACCTGGAGCCCGACGAGATCGTGGACATCGCCCGTCGCGGCGCCGAATTGGGCTGCAAGGAAGCTTTGTTCACACTGGGGGACCGGCCCGAAGACCGCTGGCCCGAGGCCAAGCAGTGGCTGGACGAGCGCGGTTATGACACCACGCTGGACTATGTCCGCGCGATGGCGATCCGGGTCCTGGAGGAGACGGGTCTGCTTCCGCATCTGAATCCGGGCGTGATGAGCTGGTCCGAGCTGGCGCGGCTCAAGCCGGTCGCCCCGTCGATGGGCATGATGCTCGAGACCACGTCGCGGCGGTTGTTCGAGAACCGTGGGGAGGCGCATTACGGCAGCCCCGACAAAGACCCTGCCGTGCGGCTGCGGACACTGACGGACGCGGGCCGGTTGTCGATCCCGTTCACGACGGGTCTGTTGGTCGGTATCGGCGAGGATCTGACCGAGCGTGCCGAGACCATTCATGCGATCCGCAAGGTGCAGAAGGAATTCGGGCACGTCCAGGAAGTGATCGTGCAGAATTTCCGCGCCAAGTCCGACACCGCGATGCAGACGACGCCCGACGCCGATATCGACGATTTCCTGGCGACCATCGCGGTGACCAGGTTGGTGCTGGGGCCGAAGATGCGGGTACAGGCACCGCCGAATCTGGTGTCTCGCAGTGAATGCCTGGCGTTGATCGGGGCCGGCGTCGACGATTGGGGCGGTGTCTCGCCGCTGACCCCCGATCACGTCAACCCCGAACGGCCGTGGCCGGCGCTGGATGATTTGGCCTCGGTGACGGCGGAGGCCGGATACGACCTGGTGCAGCGCCTGACGGCGCAGCCGCAGTACGTGCAGGCCGGAGCGGCCTGGATTGATCCGCGGGTGCGAGGGCATGTTGAGGCCCTCGCCGATCCGGAATCCGGCTATGCCCTGGATGTTTCGCCGACCGGCCTGCCGTGGCAGGAGCCGGATGAGACGTGGGAGTCGACCGGCCGGGTGGACCTGCACGCGGCCATCGACTCGGAGGGACGTAACACCGATACCCGCAGCGATCTGGCGAGCGCCTTCGGTGACTGGGAGTCCATCCGCGAGCATGTGCGCGAGTTGAACGCCCGCGCACCGGAGAAGGTGGGCGCCGACGTGTTGGCGGCCTTGCGTTCTGCCGAGCGGGATCCGGCCGGATGCAGTGACGACGAGTATCTGGCGCTTGCGACCGCCGAGGGACCGGCGATGGAAGCCCTTGCTGCGCTGGCTGATTCGATCCGTGCCGATGTGGTGGGCGATGACGTCACGTACGTGGTGAACCGGAACATCAACTTCACCAACATCTGCTACACCGGCTGCCGTTTCTGCGCCTTCGCGCAGCGCAAGGGTGACGCCGACGCCTTCTCGCTGTCCGCGGAGGAAGTGGGAGACCGGGCGTGGGAGGCGTATGTGGCCGGCGCTACCGAGGTCTGCATGCAGGGCGGTATCGACCCGGAGTTGCCCGCGACCGGTTATGCGGATCTGGTTCGCGCGGTCAAGAAGCGAGTGCCCAGCATGCACGTGCACGCCTTCAGCCCCATGGAGATCGTCAATGGCGCCTCCAAGGGCGGCCAGAGCGTGCGTGAATGGCTGACCGAGCTGCGTGCCGCGGGTCTGGACACCATTCCGGGAACCGCCGCGGAGATCCTTGATGACGAGGTCCGGTGGGTGCTCACCAAGGGCAAGCTGCCCGCCTCCGAATGGATCGACGTCATCAGCACCGCGCACGAGGTGGGGCTGCGTTCCAGCTCGACCATGATGTACGGGCACGTGGACACGCCCAAGCATTGGGTGGGACATCTGCGGGTGCTTGCCGGGATTCAGGACCGCACAGGCGGATTCACCGAATTTGTGCCGCTACCGTTCGTGCACCAGAGTGCCCCGCTGTACTTGGCCGGTGCCGCGCGTCCTGGGCCGACGAACCGGGACAACCGGGCGGTGCACGCGCTGGCACGCATCATGCTGCACGGGCGTATCGACAACATTCAGACCAGCTGGGTCAAGCTCGGCATCGAAGGCACGCGGATGATGCTCCAAGGGGGCGCCAACGATCTCGGTGGCACGCTCATGGAAGAAACCATTTCGCGGATGGCCGGGTCCGAGCACGGGTCGGCCAAGACCATCGCCGAGCTCGAAGAGATTGCGGACGGCATCGGACGCCCCGCGGTGGAGCGCACCACCACCTACGCGCGGCGGCCGTCCGCCGCCTAGAGCGTGGCTACGCCTTGAGGGAGTCTGCCCGAGAGAGGCAGTTGACGTCGTGGCCGTCGCCGCGTGTGCCCGAATCGCGAAGGCGCCCGACCAGTATCTCGCAGGTGATTGATTCAGCCGAACCCATTACCGGGTCCGCGCCAACCATCTGACTGCCGACGGCCTCCTGTGTGAATCTTGCCGTGCCACCGCAGTGATTGGTGGTGCCCAGCGTTTTTGCCGGCGATGAGTCCGGGGCGGTGATGTCGATGCAGTCTGTACCGGTCCAGGTGACGACAGTCTCGAAGCTTCCTCCAGCGCCGCTGCCGCCTGATTGCAACGCAGGCGCTGGAATGGGCGTCGAAACGGGTTGTGGCACTTGCGCCGAGGGGAGTGCTGGCGCGGGGATGGATTGGACCGGTGAGCGTCCTGAAGAGCCGGTCTCACATGCGACGCCGTCACCATCGCGGTCGAGCTTCGAGCTGTATCCCGGCTGGCCCCGGTACAGGGGTGCGGCTCCGGCTGCTCTTGCGGCGGCGCAATTGGGGTATGCCTGTGCCAGCGGAGCAGAAGCAAGACCAATTGATAGGCCGCTGACCAACGCGGCGACAACGAAATACAGAACCTTGGTCCGCAACTGAGCCCCTCCCGATGTGCAACGTGATCTTGTCCTTGTACCGGATGTTGGGGTTGCCCCGAGGCGAATCGGGCGAAGAAGTTGACGGTCTGTATCTGCACCTGACTGATTGGTTCGTGCAGGGTTAACTCCGTGGGTCGTTTTGGGCATCGTGATGTCCGTGATTGCCCGACTCGTAGCGACAAGCTTCATCGTTGCCATGCTTGGGTTCCTCAACGCGGTCCCTGTTAGTGCGGAGCCGAGAGAGATGGCGCCGCAGTCGTATTCGAGAACCACGCGCGACGGCTGGCAGCTGCAGATCCGGCTGGATCATGAGCAGGTGAACCCGGTGCCCAACCTGGCGGGGGCCACCAACTCGCGCGAGGCCTTCATAACCCTCTCGGGTACCGCAACGGCGACCGGCGGTTCCAACCCCATCACCGACAGTCTCTTCGTCATCGGCTATCAGCTCGGTTGCCAATCCGATGTCTCTTCGGGTTTGCAGATCGGCGGATCCGCCGGTATCGCGCCGTCGGTGAGCCTGGGGGTGGCGCCCACGCCATCGGTGGGAGTCGGCGGTAGCGCGGGGGTCAGCGGATTTGTGCAGACCGTGGTGCAGCCGGGTGTCATCGTCAATCTGCCGATGGGCAACATGGTGCTTTCCCGGGGCGGCACGGGAGCGTTGGACTTGGACAACGTGCACGTGAAGGCCGACGCGTGCGGCGGTGATGTCACCATCCGCTCGTTTGCCTCGTTGCGTGCATCTACCGAGACCGGCCACACCGAGTTCGCGATCTACGGCGACCCGATCAAGATCTGATGACGAAATTCCTTTGTGCGGCAACGGTCTTGGTAGGCGCGGTGTGCTGGGCGCCGGTGGCCGCGGCAGATCCCGGTAACCCTGCGGTGCCCGCCCCCCTGCCCGGTGGGACGCCCAACTACGCCGCGACCGCGGCGCAGCCGCCCTTTGGGCTGACCCCGGCACCGCCGCGTGGAACGCGAATCTCGGCCGGCGTCGACTCCGGGTATACGGCCCGAATCGATGCCGGGATGACGGCCGGGCAACTGGAAGACCCACGCGGCATGACCGAAGGAGTGGCACCGTGATGCGAACACTGTGTGTAGCAACGGTTGTGATTGGGCTGGCGGTCGGGCTTGCCGTGCCGGTGGCCGCCGCCCCGCCACCGCCGAACCCGGCGCCCTACAACCCGGTGTTCGCACCCGGCCAGGTGCCGGCACTGCGCCCCTCACGGGGGACTCAACTACCGGTGCTGATGTCGGGGCCCTCGCGTGGCCCACGGATCTCTGCCGGGGTGGACAGCATTCCGGTGCCGGGCGGGGTCAAGCCGGGTATCGGTATTGGGGACGGGAAGCTGGAAAGCCCCACCGGAGCGCCGGCTCCCTAGCTCGCTGCGCGGCATTCAAGTATTTGGCAGATTCATCCCAGCAGTACCTCAGATTCGCTCACTACTGTGACGGCATCCGGCGCCCATCTGGCTCGGCATGTGGGTCGAGCGAGGACAATCATGGAGGTGCCGAGGAATGCTGCCACGTGATCCTTCGCATCCCGAAGTCACGGTGAGGGCATGGAGCGACAGCGAAGAGGAGCCCACTGAGTTACTCCCGGTGGCCCCGCTGCCCCGGGGCCGTTCCCGTCAGGTCTGGATCGTCGGCTTGGCCGCGGCCATCGGCGTGCTGGTACTGATCGCTCTGGGGTTTCTGCTTCTCGTGCCGCGGCAGAGGACGGTGCCGCCGCTCGTCCCGATAACCTCGGTGACGACTCCTTCGTTGTCTCCATCGGCATCGACATCTACCGCGCCTGCCCCGACGGAAACCGTCACCGAGACGGTGACGGCAACGAGCTACGTCCCGGTGCCAGCCGTCACGCCAACCACCGATGCGCCGCCGAGCACCACAACGACGGATCCGAACGATGTCTGGAAGGCATGCCGGCAGATGCATCCGCACCGGTGGTGCAACGGATATCGGTGACCGCCGGGCCTGAATCTATTGCGACAGATCGACTGATTCCCGCGGTGGCTTCACGCCCGCCGCGTGGAAAGCCCACCGGGCAACCGGCACCCCCGGACCCAGGTGTCAGCCGCATTGACATGCGAGGAGACTGGGCGCACGCTGGTGCAATGAGTGAGCCGATCGTCTTCATCAACATGTTCGAACTCGCGGCGGACAAAGTCGACGCGTTCCTCGCCGGATGGAAGAAACGTGCCGAGTTCATGGCCGAGCAGCCGGGGTTCCTGTCGTTCCGAATACATCGGGCAATAGTCCCGGGCACGCGCTTTCAGCTGGTGAACATCGCGACCTGGGAGAGCATCGAGGCGCTGACCACTGCGACGGGCAACGACCGATTTCAATCGATGGTCCGAGAGGCCGCGGCCGAATTCGATGCGGTGGCCTACCCGGCGGTGTACCACGTCGCCCTCGAGGTGTGAAGGAACTGGCTCAACCGCCCAGCGTGAAGTTATTGCGGCAAATCGACTGAATTCCCGCAATAACTTCACGCTCGCGGCGGGTGTTTACAGCTTGGCGGCGAGCTCGGTGCCCTGTCTGATGGCGCGCTTGGCGTCCAGTTCCCCGGCCAGTGCCGCACCACCGATCACGTGGGCGGTGACACCTGCTTCCTTGAGCACGTCGTCGAGATCGCGCACCGACTCCTGGCCCGCGCAGATCACCACGTTGTCGACCTCGAGCACGCGGGGATCCTTGCGCTCCTCGCCGAAGCTGATGTGCAGCCCGGCGTCGTCGATCTTTTCGTAGTTGACCCCGGCGAGCTCGGTGACCTTCTTGGCCTTGAGAGAAGCGCGGTGTACCCAGCCGGTCGTCTTACCCAGTCCCTTGCCGAGCGATCCCTTCTTGCGCTGGCACAAGTACACCTCGCGAACGGCCGGAGCCGGAATGGGTTTCGTGAGTGAGCCACGGGCATCGTGTTCCTCCGAGATGCCCCACTCGGCGCGCCACTCCTTGAGGTTCAGGGTCGGTGATTCGTCGATGGTCAGGAACTCCGACACGTCGAACCCGATGCCGCCCGCGCCGACCACCGCCACCCGCTTGCCGACGGGTTTGACCTGCTTGATGACCTCCGGGTAGGAGAGCACCATCGGGTGGTCGATGCCCGGGATGGCGGGAACGCGGGGTTTGACGCCGGTGGCCAGGATGACATCGTCGAACTTGCCGGCGATCAGCTCCTGCGCATCCACTCTCTTGTTCAAAAGCACTGTGACGCCGTGCTTCTTGAGCATCGTGGTGTAGTACCGGATGGTCTCGTTGAACTCTTCCTTGCCGGGGATCTTGCGGGCCATATCGAATTGGCCGCCGATCTCGCCGTTGGCCTCGAACAGCACCACCTTGTGTCCCCGCTGTGCCGCGGTGACAGCTGCCGCCAAACCGGCAGGACCCGCTCCGACGACGGCAATCTTCTTGGTGTGCCGGGTCGGCAGCAGTTTGAGTGTCGTCTCGTTACCGGCCCGGGGGTTGAGCAGGCAGCTGGCCTTCTTGTTCACGAACGAGTGATCCAGGCAGGCTTGGTTGCAGGCGATGCAGGTGTTGATCTCGTCGGCATGGTCGACCGATGCCTTGTTCACCCAGTCCGGATCGGCCAGCAGTGGCCTGGCCATCGAGATCAGTTGCACCTGACCGTCGTTGAGGATCTGCTCGGCGGACTGCGGCATGTTGATCCGGTTGGATGCCATCACCGGGATGCGGACTTCTTGGGCGACCTTGTTGGAGAGGTCGACGAAGGCGTTCTGTGGCACCGAGGTGACGATGGTGGGCACGCGTGCTTCGTGCCAGCCGATGCCGGTGTTGATGATCGTCGCGCCTGCCGCTTCGATCTCCTTGGCCAGGGCCACGATCTCGTCCCAGGTTTGACCGTCGGGCACATAGTCGGCCATGGAGAGCCGGTAGCAGATGATGAAGTCCGTACCCACTGCCTTGCGGACGGCCTTGACCACCTCGACGGCCAGCCGCCGTCGATTCTCCGGGCTGCCGCCGAACTCGTCGGTGCGGTTGTTGGTGTAGGGCGCCAGGAACTGGTTGATGAAATAGCCTTCGCTGCCCATGATCTCGACACCGTCGTAGCCGGCCTTCTTCGCCATCTTGGCGCTGTGCGCCCAGTCGTCGATGGTCTGCCAGACACCCTTGGTGCTCAGCTTGCGCGGCTTGAAGGGGGTGATGGGGGATTTCTTGGCGGAGGCGCTCACCGAGAACGGGTGGTACCCATAGCGTCCCGCGTGCAGCAGCTGCACGATGATCTTGCCGCCGTTCTTGTGCACCGCGTTTGTGACGATCCGATGTCGGTATGCCTCAAGGGAAGTGGTGAGCTTTCCGGCCAGCGGCTTGAGCCATGCGGCGCGATTGATGGCGTATCCACCGGTGATGATCATGCCGACGCCGCCCTTGGCGCGTTCGGCGAAGTACGCGGCCAATGCCGGAGTGTCCCAGGGGAAGTCCTCCAGGCCGGCATGCATGGATCCCATGACAACTCGGTTCCTGAGGGTGGTGAAGCCAAGGTCCAAGGGGGACAGCAGGGTTGGATACGGATTACTCATGATTCTCGCTTTCAGTCCGGGCTGGGACATTTGGTCTGGACAATGCCGAAATCATTTCGTCGCACCAATCGGTGAACCCCTCCTCCATGCGGACACCTCCGCGTAGGACGAGATATTGGTGCAGGGCCGCGCCGGTGAGCTGATCCGGAGCGGGAAACTGGCGCTTTTCCATTTCGCGGTACTTGTCGAGCATGACGGCGTGTATGTCGCGTTGGACGCGGATGTGTTCGACCACCATGTTGATGTCGCCGTAGGTGCCCGCACGGATCTTGAGGGCGAGATCGCGCATATCGGTGCCCTCGGTGCTGTTGACCCATCGGGATAACTCGCGATAGCCGAGCTCGGCGACGGTGTAGACCTTCTTGGCCGGTCGTCCTTCTTGGTCGACGACCTTGCAGTGCAGCCAGCTGTCGTCTTCCATGCGGCGCAGAGTCCGATAGATCTGCTGGTGGGTGGCGCTGTAGAAGTATCCGATCGAGCGATCGAATCGGCTCGTGAGTTCGTAACCCGACCCGTTCTGCTCGGCCAGGGACAACAAGATCGCGTGGGTGAGTGCCACGGCAGCATGCTGACACGAAACGGGACCCCTATGCAACTTGTTGCAGTGCAACAGTCTGCATACAAGATTCAGTTAAGTGTTGCCATTAGTAACTGTAACTGTTAGAAACGTATAACTGGCCGGAATGCGTCGGGAGGTCTTTCGTGACATACGTGATCGCCGAACCATGTGTTGACGTGATGGACAAGGCGTGTGTCGAGGAATGTCCCGTCGACTGCATTTACGAGGGTGCCCGGACGATGTACATCCATCCCGATGAGTGCACCGATTGCAATGCGTGCGAACCGGTTTGCCCCGTGGAGGCGATCTGCCCCGAGGATGATGTGCCCGGCGAGTGGAGCGGTTACGTGCGCGCCAACGCGGACTTCTTCGCCGACCTCGGTGTGACGTCGAGCGCCCGCAGGACCGGCAAGATCGATCGCGACGCACCGCTCGTCGCGCAACTCCCACGCAAGGGCTGAGCGCGCCTGCTGGACGCCGGACCAAGTTAAGCGTTAAGCTAAGTACCTGTAACTGACGGATACGGCTAGATTGCCTCGACGGGTTAGGGCAGCCTGTGTCGAGAGGCACATCGAGGGACCGGGATACTGGCCGCAACGCATGAACTGGACATCAACGCAGGAAATATCGAGGAGACCTTCGTGACCTACACGATCGCGGAACCGTGCGTCGACGTTATGGACAAGGCATGTATTGAAGAGTGCCCCGTCGACTGCATCTACGAGGGCGGGCGGATGCTTTACATCCATCCCGACGAATGCGTGGACTGCGGTGCGTGCGAACCGGTGTGCCCGGTGGAGGCCATCTTCTACGAGGACGATGTGCCAGACCAGTGGACCGGCTACATCCAGTCCAACGCCGATTTCTTCGTCGATCTGGGCTCACCCGGTGGCGCCGCGAAGGTGGGCAAGACCGAATACGACCCGCCGTCGGTCAAGGAGCTTCCGCCCATGGGTGAGGGACACTGAGCTCGCTAGCGGATCGGCGCGTATCGTCCTCTCTCCCTGAGTTTCCGTGGGACACCATCGCCGATGCCAAGGCGACGGCTGCGGCGCACCCCGAGGGGATCGTCGACCTTTCGGTCGGCACCCCCGTGGACAGCGTGGCCCCGGTCATACGCGACGCGTTGGCCGCGGCCAGCGATCTGCCCGGGTACCCGGCGACCGCGGGCACGCCAGCATTACGGCAGGCCATTCGTGACGCGGTCACTCGGCGATACGGCGTTGTGCCGCTGGCCGACAACGCCGTGCTGCCGGTCGTGGGCACCAAGGAGCTCATCGCGTGGCTGCCGACCCTGCTGGGGTTGGGTGCCGACGACCTGATCGTCATCCCCGAATTGGCCTACCCCACCTACGAAGTAGGCGCACGCCTGGCGCGGGTACCGACAGTTCGGGCGGACTCGCTGACACAACTGGGGCCGCAGCATCCGACCCTGATCTACCTGAACTCGCCCAGTAACCCGACCGGTGCGGTACTGCCGGTGGAGCATCTGCGCAAGGTGGTCGAGTGGGCGCGCGAACGCGGTGCTCTGGTGGTTTCCGACGAGTGCTACCTCGGTCTCGGGTGGGAGGCGGACCCGGTGTCGGTCCTCGATCCCCGGGTCTGTGACGGCGACACCGCTGGGCTGTTGGCCGTGCACTCGCTGTCCAAGACCTCATCGCTCGCGGGGTACCGGGCCGGATTCGTGTTGGGTGACGCCTCGGTGGTTGGCGAGCTGCTGGCGGTGCGCAAGCACGCCGGGATGATGGTGCCTGGACCGGTGCAGGCGGCGATGACCGCCGCCCTGAGCGAGGACGAGCATCAGCGCGATCAGCGCGCCCGCTATGAGCATCGCCGCGGCAGGCTTTCGAAGGCTTTGACTGACAACGGATTCCGGATCGATCACTCCGAGGCCGGCTTGTATCTGTGGGCCACCCGGGGCGACTCCTGTGACGATGCGCTGGCGTATCTGGCGCAGCGCGGGATTCTGGTGGCGCCCGGTCGGTTCTATGGGCCGCTCGGTAAGGAACATGTGCGCGTGGCGCTCACCGCGACCGATGAGCGCATCGACGCCGCTGCGCACCGCCTGACTGCCAGCTGATCCACAGCATCGCTTCGGTACCTTCGGTGCGTGCTGACGACCACCGAGCCCGAAGCTGCCCCTCTGACCGCATCACGAGAACGAATCGCACTCTGTGCCTTGTTGGTTGGCACAGCAGCGCTCTACCTGTGGAATCTATCGGCGAACGGCTGGGCCAACGAGTTCTACGCGGCGGCCGTGCAGGCAGGGTCGGTGTCGTGGAAGGCGTTCATCTTCGGTTCGTCGGACGCGGCCAATTCGATCACCGTCGACAAGCCGCCGCTGTTCCTGTGGCCGATGGAACTCAGTGTCCGGCTGTTCGGCTTCAACTCCTGGTCGATGCTGGTGCCCCAGGCACTCATCGGTGTCGCGGGGGTGGCCTTGCTGTGGTGGACCGTCCGTCGCAATGCCGGGCCTACGGCGGCGTTCATCGCGGGCCTCGTGCTGGCTCTGGTTCCCATCTACGCGTCGATGTGCCGGTACAACAATCCCGAACCGATGATGCTGCTGCTCATGATCGCCTCGGTGTGGGCGGTCCTGGAGGCGGTGCGGGACGGCCGGATCCGTTGGCTGGTGCTCTCCGGACTGTTCGTGGGGCTCGGGTTCCTCACCAAGCAGCTCGAGGCGTTGATCACGGTGCCTGCTCTCGGGGCGACGTATCTGCTGTGTGGTCCACCGGCTCTGGCGGTCCGGCTGCGTCAGCTCGGTATCGCCGCCACGGCGGCGATCGTCGGGGGCGGCTGGTGGGTGGCACTTGCCGAACTGTGGCCGGTTTCTTCGCGACCATGGATCGGCGGTTCGCCGTCGAACTCTTTTCTGGAGTTGACATTCGGCTATAACGGCCTGGATCGGATCACCGGCAAGCACGCGGGGAACAGCCCCATGGCGTCACTGGCGAAGGACAATCCGCTGGCCTCCCAGCAGGGCTTCGGGCGCATGTTCAGTTCGATCATCGGCGGCCAGATCAGTTGGCTGCTGGCCGCGGCGCTGGTACTCACCGTCACCGCCGCGGTCGTGCTGCGCAAGGCGCCGCGGACCGATCTGGAACGTGCATGTGTCATCGGCTTCGGCGGCTGGCTGTTGGTCGTCTGGCTGCTCTTCGATTTCATGACCGGCAAGGGCGGCATGTTCAGCCCGTACTACACGGTGGCGCTTGCTCCTGCCATCGCCGCTCAGGTAGGTCTGGGCGCCGCCGTCGTGTGGCGCCATCGTGAGACACGCTGGGCACGAGGGCTTTGTGCGGCACTGGTACTCGGGACCGGTGTGTGGGCGGTGGTCGTGTTGGCCCGAGAACCGGGGTTCGTGCCGTGGTTGCGATGGGTGATTGTGGCGGTTGCCATTCTGGCGGCGGCGATCTGGATGAGCGGCCGTTATCGTGAGGCTGGTGTGGTGGCCACGGCGGTGGCCGTGCTGGCGGGCCCGCTGGCATTCTGCGTCGATACCACCGGCCACGGCACCCACGGGGGATTGCCGCTGGCGGGACCGACGGCGGCGCACGTCGATTTCTTCCGGGCGATGAAGCAGGCCGCCAAAGACGCAGGCGAGCACAAGGAGTCCAAGGCGACACCGGCGCTGGCCGCGATTCTGAAGGATGCGCCCAAGGATGACGACCGGACACAGCAGAACACGCCCGATCCGGACCTCACGGCGTATCTCGAACACGATGCGGGCCGCTACACCTGGATGGCGGCGGCGGTACGGTCCAACACGGCCGCGCCCTATCAGCTGACATCCGGGCGCCCCGTCATGCCTGTCGGTGGGTTCACCGGTCGGGATCCCTTCCCGGCCTTGGCGCAGTTCCAGGACTATGTTGCGCGGCACCAAATCCACTTCTTCGTCGTGGAACGTCTGGCGGCACCGCCTAAGGGTGACAGTCAGCCGGACGTGTCCACCGCCATCACCGAATGGGTGGAACGAACCTTCACGCCCCGTGGATTCCATGGTGTCGCGGTTTTCGACCTCACCAGCCCCGCATCGGTTCCGGCCGACCTGACGGTGCCCGTGCCCGTCGATCCCTAGCGATACATAGGTCCGCTACCACACGTAACGTCCCGCCGGAATTTGGCGTTACCTGAGGTTTCCTTGCGTGTTTCCCGCGCAATCTCCTCTAATGCTCGACACCCATGGGTGAACAGGACGATGCTTGGTCCATGGATGCCATCACCAATGTGCCGGCTCCCGCCAATGAGCCCGTGCTCACCTACGCGCCGAACACTCCCGAACGCGATCGATTGGCGACGGCACTGTCAGACCTGACCGCGACGCCGATCGATCTGCCGCACGTGATCGGTGGGGTGCGCCGGATGAGTGCCGGTGAACGCATCGACGTGGTGCAGCCGCATAACCACCGTTCCGTGCTGGGTACCGTCACCAATGCGGGTCATATCGAGGCCCGTGACGCGGTAGAGGCAGCCATCGCTGCCAAGAATGATTGGGCAGCACTGCCTTTCGATGACAGGGCAGCGGTCTTCCTGCGAGCCGCGGATCTATTGACCGGCCCGTGGCGTGCCACACTGAATGCCGCCACCATGCTCGGGCAATCGAAGACTGCCTACCAGGCCGAGATCGATTCGGCCTGTGAGCTGGCCGACTTCTGGCGGTTCAATGTCCAGTTCGCGCGACATATCCTCGCCGAACAACCCAGCAGCGGTGGTGGGGCGTGGAACAGAATGGAGTACCGCCCGCTGGAGGGCTTCGTCTACGCCATCACGCCGTTCAACTTCACGGCGATCGCGGGAAATCTGCCCACGGCGCCAGCGCTTTTGGGAAACACGGTGGTATGGAAGCCGTCCGTCACACAGGCTTTCGCCGCGCACTTCACCCTGGAGCTCCTCGAAGCGGCCGGACTGCCGCCCGGTGTCATCAACCTGGTCAACGGAGACGGCCTCGCGGTGTCCGATGTGGCACTCGCCGATCCGCGTCTGGCGGGCATTCACTTCACCGGCTCCACCCGCACGTTCCAGCACCTGTGGCGTGAGGTCGGTACCAACATTGACAGCTACAACACCTACCCGCGGCTGGTCGGTGAAACCGGCGGCAAGGACTTTGTCGTCGCACATGCCTCGGCGCGCCCGGATGTGCTGCGCACGGCCCTTATTCGCGGAGCCTTCGACTATCAGGGGCAGAAGTGTTCCGCCGCCTCCCGCGCCTTCGTGGCGCGGTCGGTGTGGGATCGGATGGGCGACGAATTTCTCGATGCCACCTCGGCTCTGACCTACGGCGACGTCACCGACCTCTCGAACTTCGGCGGCGCCGTCAACGACGCGAAATCGTTCAAGCGCAACGCGGCCGCCATCGATCGCGCCAAGAGTGCTGGGGTGACGATCGCCGCGGGCGGTGAATACGACGACAGCCAAGGGTATTTCGTCCGCCCGACGGTGCTGCTCTCGGATGATCCGACGGATGAGGCATTCTCCACCGAATACTTCGGTCCGATCCTGGCGGTGCACGTCTATCCCGACGACGACTACCAGCGCATCCTCGATGTCGTCGACACCGGTTCGCGGTACGGACTGACCGGTGCGGTTATCGCCGATGATCGTCAGGCGGTACAGACGGCCAGTGACCGGCTTCGTTACGCGGCGGGAAACTTCTATATCAACGACAAGCCCACTGGTGCGGTCGTCGGCCAGCAGCCCTTCGGCGGGGGCCGGGCGTCGGGCACCGACGACAAGGCCGGATCGCCGCTGAATCTGCAGCGTTGGCTGTTGCCCCGGTCCATCAAGGAAACCTTCGACGCTCCAACGGAACACCGATATCCGCATATGGATGATGATCCGGGTGCGGGAAGACCGGTAGCGGGGGAGCGTGAGGATGGCTGAGTGGTTCGGGAAGACGGCCAGGCCGGCCATTCTGGCGGCCAGCAGGTCGGCGCGGCTGCGGCATGCCGCCGAACGGATGCCACTGACCCGGCAGGTGGTGCGCCGCTTCGTCCCCGGTGAATCTCAGGAGGATGTGCTCGGGGCAAGCACCGTGCTGCTGGATTCTGGGCGGTTCATCT
This sequence comes from Mycobacteroides franklinii, assembly GCF_001853795.1. Classification (NCBI taxonomy): domain Bacteria; kingdom Bacillati; phylum Actinomycetota; class Actinomycetes; order Mycobacteriales; family Mycobacteriaceae; genus Mycobacteroides; species Mycobacteroides franklinii. The sequence continues at coordinate 622,411 of NZ_MLIK01000004.1, read as the reverse complement.
CGATTGACTACCTCGGCGAGGACACCACCGACAGCGGGCAGGCCACCCGCACGGTATCGGCTTACCTGTCGCTATTGGATGCGCTGGCCCAGCGCAGTGACACCGTGCATACCGGTGTCCGGCCATTGGAGATCTCACTCAAACTGTCCGCGCTGGGGCAGGCGTTGCCGCGTGATGGGGAGCGCATCGCCCTGGAAAATGCGCAGCTGTTGTGCGCCAAGGCGGATCAAGCCGGAGTGTGGGTCACCGTCGATGCCGAGGACCACACCACCACCGATTCGACCCTGGGCATCGTCCGTGAACTGCGAGCCGACTTCCCGTGGCTGGGCACCGTGCTGCAGGCATATCTGAAACGCACCTACGCCGACTGCGGTGACCTGTCAGGCAAAGGCTCGCGCATTCGGCTGTGCAAGGGTGCCTATGACGAACCCGCGTCCGTCGCGCACCGGGACCCGGAAGACGTGGACGTCGCGTACTTGCGCTGCCTGCGCGTGTTGATGGAGGGCGACGGGTACCCGATGGTGGCCTCGCACGATCCCGCCATCATCGAGGCGGCGACCCTGATGGCACGCGAGACCGGCAGGGGTCCCGGCGATTACGAGTATCAGATGCTCTACGGGATTCGTGATGCCGAGCAGCGCCGGTTGAACGCTGAGGGCCACCATATGCGGGTGTATGTGCCGTTCGGTGAGGAGTGGTACGGGTACTTCGTTCGACGTATCGCCGAACGCCCCGCGAACATGACCTTCTTCCTTCGTGCATTGGTCCCGGGAGGCTAGCTTTAGGCTGGCTTCATGCTGCTGAAGTCCCTTCACCCCAAGTCGCCAGATCTCGCGGACGCGGTCCGCATCGGTGAGGACAGCTGGGGGCGCGCCGACCTGGTGGGCGCCGCGACCGCAGCTGCTGAGCGCATCGGCGGTGCCCCGGGACCGATCGCAGTGCTCGCCCGGCCAAGCATCGACACGGTCCTGGCGGTGGTCGCCGGACTCATCGCCGGTGTTCCGATTGTGCCGGTACCGGCAGACGTCGGCGTGGCGGAACGCCGCCACATCCTTGCCGACAGTGCTGCGGTGGCCTGGCTGGGCGAATCACCGGACGAATCAGAGGGATTGCCGCATGTGCCGGTGCGCCGGCACGCACGGTCGTGGCATCAGTACTCCGAACCGAACCCCGAGTCGACGGCGCTCATCGTGTACACCTCGGGGACCACCGGCGCGCCGAAGGGGGTGCGGCTGAGCCGGCGTGCGCTGGCCGCCAGTCTGGACGGCCTTGCGGACGCATGGGCATGGACACCCGACGACGTTCTGGTGCATGGACTTCCGTTGTTCCATGTGCACGGGTTGGTTCTCGGCTTACTCGGGTCACTGCGCGTGGGAAATCGGTTTGTGCACACCGTCAAACCGACACCCGAGGCCTACGCGGCGGCGCAAGGCAGTCTGTACTTCGGCGTGCCGACGGTGTGGTCCCGGATGGTGGCCGATGAATCCTGCGCTCGCACATTGTCTGCCGCGCGGCTGCTGGTGTCGGGCAGTGCGCCACTGCCGGTGCCGGTTTTCGACGAGTTGTTGCGGCTCACCGGACATGCGCCGATTGAGCGCTACGGTGCTACCGAAACCGTCATCACGCTTTCCACGCGCGTCGATGGGGAACGGCGCGCCGGTTGGGTTGGTCACCCATTGACGGGTGTCCAGACTCGGCTGCTGGGGGAGGACGGTTCCGCGGCCGCTCACGACGGGGAAACCGTTGGCCAGCTACAGGTTCAGGGACCCACATTGTTCAGCGGCTATCACAACCTGCCCGAGAAGACGGCCGAGGTGCTCACCGAGGACGGGTGGTACCGCACCGGTGACGTCGCCGTCGTCGATGCCGAGGGGATGCACCGCATCGTGGGACGCGAATCGGTTGACCTCATCAAATCCGGCGGCTACCGAATCGGTGCCGGTGAAATCGAGACCGTGCTGTTGGGGCATCCCGGGATCGTGGAAGTCGCGGTGGTCGGAGTGCCCGACGATGACCTGGGACAACGGATTGTCGCCTACGTTGTCGGCGACGTGACCGAAGATGACGTCATTGGCTTCGTGGCGCAACAGCTCTCGGTGCATAAGCGCCCCCGTGAGGTGCGCCGGGTGGATGCGCTACCCCGGAATGCCATGGGCAAGGTTCTCAAAAAGGAGTTGATCAGGTGAACGTGACCGAGGAGGTCGTCGACCAGATCAACTGGCACTGGACATCTCAACTGCGGCCCCGCTTCGACGGGCTCACCGATGACGAATATTTCTGGGAACCGGTGCGGGGTTGCTGGAGTCTGCGGCCGCGTGGCACCGCGACCACACCGCTGCAGGGCGGCTCGGGTGACTACGTGATCGAATTCGCGGCTCCGCCAACCGAACCCGTGCCCGTTACCACCATTGCCTGGCGACTCGGCCACATCCTGGTTGGCGTGCTCGGGGCGCGGATCACCAGTCATTTCCCGGACAATTGGGCCGGGCCACCCGTCGATTACCTGACCTACGACTACCCGGTGACCGCGGCCGATGCCCTGGAACGCCTTGACGTCATGTACGCGGCATGGCGGGACGGCGTGCTCAGTAAAGACGATGCCGCGCTGGCTTTGCCGGTCGGGCCGGCCGAGGGGCCGTGGGCCGAGAAACCGTTTCTGACGCTCGCGCTGCACATCAATCGCGAGCTGCTGCACCATGGCGCGGAGATCGCGCTACTGCGCGACTTGTACGCCTGGCGGTAGTGTCGCGGAACCTATTTCGTGTTGAGGGCCTTGTTGATCCCGGCAGCGATTGCGGTCATCGCGCGCAACGTGGGGTGGTAGGCCATCGGACCGTAGTTCAGTGGCGTTGCCGAGAACGTGTAGCCGTAGACCCAGGGATCCCTGGAACAGATATCGTGACCGCGGGTGAGACCGGCAGCGGATACCAGCAGCGATCCGGTAGCGCGAGCGGCTTCCTCCGTCTTGGTGACAAGTGTTTTCGCCAAGACGCGTGCGCGGTCGAATTGAGCGTCGGTGATCGGCATTTTGTCCGGGCAGTATCCGGTATCGGGTAGGACAGTCGTGTAGTTGACATAGACGACAGTGGCATTCGGCGCTCGCCGGTGTGCCTCGCGGCCGATCTCTTGCAGGCTCGCGCCGACCTGCGCCACAGCCCTGTCGACCTCATCGTCGGACCTGACGTCACAGACACTCAGCCGCCACGAAAACGACAAGGCGCTGGGATCTTTCGCGCAGGACCAGGCGAAGAGGTTTGGCAGATAGTAGATATCGTTTCCGCCCGCGGTGATGGTGACAAGTGTGGTGTCGCTGCGGATCGCATCGAGCTGGGGCGGCTGAAAGTACTGCCCACCGTGCAGAACGTTCTGTGCGGTGGCCCCCGAACAGGTGACGTCGGTCAGGTCGAGGTGACGCAGCCTGGCCAGCTGATGGGCGTAGTTGTTGTCGGACCGGATGCAAAGGACCGGGCTCGTCGGATCACGGCTGGGCACTCCCGGACCCGCCCCGAACGAACTCCCCAGGGCGACGTACTGGTGGTTGCCTGCGGGGGCCCGCTTGCCCTGATATGCGATCAACGCGGTTGCGGTGCCCATCACCATGAGAACCGCGACGATGAACGCGCCAAAGATCTTCAGCGAGAGCAGTAATCTCCGCACCAGCGGCGACCGTTGTGCCGGGCCTTGTGAAGGCGAGTCGGTCTCTTCCGGCGACGAGGACATTGCGGAACTAGTTGGCGTGTAGCGCCGCGTTCAGCTCGAACGCGCCACCGTCACGCGAGACCACCTCAACCGCGCCGGTCTGCGAATTGCGCCGGAACAGCAGGTTGTTCCCGCCGGAGAGCTCCAGCGCCTTGATGGTCTTGCCGTCGGGCGTGGCAACCTTGGTGCCCGCCGTGACGTACAGCCCGGCCTCGACAATGCAGTCATCGCCCAGGCTGATGCCCACGCCCGAGTTGGCGCCGAGCAGCGAGCGCTGGCCCACCGAGATGACCTGGCTGCCACCGCCGGACAGGGTGCCCATGATCGATGCGCCACCGCCGATGTCGGAGCCGTCACCCACCACGACACCGGCCGAGATGCGACCCTCCACCATGGAGGCACCCAGCGTGCCGGCGTTGAAGTTCACGAAGCCCTCGTGCATGACGGTGGTGCCGGGCGCCAGGTGCGCGCCCAGGCGTACCCGGTCGGCGTCGGCGATACGCACACCCGTGGGCACCACGTAGTCGACCATGCGCGGGAACTTGTCGATGCCGAAAACCGTCACCACACCGCGCCCACGCAGTCTCGCGCGGACCGTCTCGAATCCCTCCACCGCGCAGGGGCCGAAGTTCGTCCACACCACATTGGTCAGCACGCCGAACAACCCGTCCGTGCTGGCGCCGTGTGGCTGGATCAGTCGATGCGATAACAGGTGCAAACGCAGATAGGCGTCATAGGCATCAGCGGGTTTGTCGCTGAGCGCGCCAATGGTGGTGCGCACCAACACCTTCTCCACACCACGATCTGGGTCCGAGCCGGCCAATCCGGACAGCTCGGTGGGTGCTTCTGGCTCGAAGATTCGCTCGGTACCCGGGGTGCCGGGGGTATCGGTCAATTCGGGCGCCGGGAACCAGGTATCCAGAACCGATCCGTCTGCCGCGATGGTCGCCAGGCCAAGTGCTACTGCTCCGCTCACGGTGTACACGCTAGCCTGAATCGATGGCGCTCGAACTCGCTGGTGACCCGATAGCCCTGACGGCTGCCCTGGTAGACATCCCCAGCGAGTCCCGGAATGAGACCCTGATCGCCGACGCGGTCGAGGTTGCCCTGCGGGAACAGACCACCGGATTCGAGGTCATCCGCAACGGCAACGCGGTGCTGGCCCGCACCAACAACGGCCACGCCACCCGGGTGATGCTGGCCGGACATCTCGACACCGTGCCCGCCGCCGACAACGTGCCCAGCCGTTGGGAACGCGGGGAGGGCGGCGACATTCTGTTTGGCTGCGGCACCGTCGACATGAAATCCGGTGACGCCGTCTTCCTGCACCTGGCCGCCACCGTGACACCCCGCGTCGACCTGACACTGGTCTTCTACGACTGCGAAGAGATCGAGTCCTCGGCCAACGGACTCGGCCGCATCGAACGTGAGCTACCCGAGTGGCTCGACGCCGACCTCGCCATCCTGGGTGAGCCCACAGCCGGACTCATCGAGGCCGGTTGTCAGGGCACCTTGCGCGTGGTGATCCGTGCCGCGGGCACCCGTGCGCACTCGGCGCGATCCTGGCTGGGGGACAACGCCATTCACAAGCTCGGTGCCGTTCTGGACCGGCTCGCCGCGTACCGGGCACGTATCGTCGATATCGACGGCTGCGAGTACCGTGAAGGACTGTCGGCCGTACGGATCGACGGGGGCGTCGCCGGCAACGTCATCCCCGACGCGGCGGCGGTTACCGTCAACTTCCGGTTCGCGCCCGATCGCAGCCCGCAGCAGGCACTCGCGCACGTCCATGAGGTCTTCGACGGGCTTGATGTCCAGATCGAACTCACCGACTCCGCTGCTGGCGCCCTGCCGGGCCTGGATCGGCCCGCCGCCGCCGAATTGGTCGGCGCGGCAGGGGGAGTGGTACGTGCAAAGTACGGCTGGACCGATGTGTCCCGATTCGCGGCGCGCGGTATCGCCGCGGTCAATTACGGGCCGGGTGACCCCAACTTGGCGCACACCCGCGGCGAGCACGTTCCCGTCGAGCAGATCACCGAGGTCACCGAGGTACTCCGCCGGTACCTCAGCGTGTGACCGGCGCGGCGTACATCCCCGGCGTCTGGCCGAGGGTGCGCCGGTACACGTCGATGAACGCGCTCGGTGTGGCCCAGCCGCACTGGTGCGCCACATAGGTCACCGGCCGATCCTCGGCGAGCAGCCGTAACGCGTGATGAAGGCGGATCTGGGTTCGCCACTGCGGATACGTCATGCCCATATCGGTGCGGAACAACCTCGTCAGCGTGCGCTCGCTGGCACCTACCCGCCGTCCCAGATCGGCCACCGTCCACACCTGGGTGAGGTCTTCTTCCACCAACGCGCAGGCCTCGGCCAAGCGTTCGTCGTGTGCGGTGGGTAGCTTGAGCGCCTGCTCCGGGCTGTGCCGCAGCTGGTCGATGAGGACGACACGCAACCGTGCGACCTCGTCCTCGGGTAAGTCACCGGGCGCGGAACAGGTGATGATCAGCTCGCGCAACAGCGGCGACACCGCGATGACGGTCGGGGTCGCCAGCTCCACGCGGTACATCTCGGGATCGAAGCCCACGGAATGAAACTCGGTGGGGCCGTAGAATCGATGTTGATGCCCGGCCCCCGCCGGTATCCACAGTGCCCGGTTCGGCGGGGCGATCCAGGTTCCGTCATCGGTGGTGACCGCCAGCACGCCGCTGGCCGGATACACGATTTGGTGATCCTCGTGCCAGTGATGCTCGATGCGGTGCCCGCCGGCCACCGACATCACTCCGGTGATGTGGCGGTTAATCAACACAAGATGGCATTTTATCGGAGGCTTGCGTGTTGGGAAATCCATATCGTCGTCCCTCGTGACCGATTTGGCGAATGATGAACAGCTGACCGCCCATCACGCGACGCTCTCCGCGCCCGCTCCCATTTCGGCGTGGAATCGCATGCGGTACTGGGTAATCGCGCATGCCGTCGACGACTTCTACCAGGGCCTGGTGCCCGCAGCCATCCCGTTCTTCGTGCTGGAGCGCCACTACAGCTACGCGGCAGCGTCGGGTCTGGCGCTCGCTGCGACGTTGGGAAGCGCGTTGCCCCAACCACTGCTCGGTCTCATCGCGGATCGATGGCGGCTGCTGTGGATGGCTCCGGCGGGCCTGGCTGCCGCCGGAATCGGTGCGGGCCTGGCGGGGTTGGTGCCCGGCTACTGGCTGGTCTGGACCATGCTGCTCATCTCCGGTCTGGGCGTGGCGGCCTTCCATCCCGCCGCCGGCCGCGATGCCCGGCGCGACGCGGGGGATAGCGCCACCGCGATGAGCTTGTTCGCCGCCGGAGGCAGCGTCGGCTTCTTCCTGGCACCGGCGTTGGTGACACCCGCACTGGTGTCTTCGGGACTGGGCGCGACAGCCTGGTTCATTCCACCCGCCGTCATCATGGGATTCGTGCTGTGGCGCTATCAGCTGCGGCAGGGTTCGGCGACCTCGGTGCAGCGGCAGCTGACCGGGAGCGACCGCTGGGGGCCGTTCTCGGTTCTGGTTGCTGTCGAGGTGGTGCGCTCGGCCATCTACTTCGGCATGAACACCTTCATCGCGCTGTACCTGATCAATCACCTGGGTGTTTCGGCAGCCATCGGTGGCCTCGGGTTGGCGATGTTCCTGGGCGGCGGCGTGATCGGGACACTGCTCGGTGGCCGGATCAGCGACCGCATCGGCATGATCGCCACCATCCGGATCGGCAGCATCGCCGCGATTCCCGCGTTCGTCGCGCTGCGGCTCTGCCCGCAGCCGTGGATCGCGCTGGCCCTGGCCGCCGTCGTCGGTGTCGCCGTCAACATCCCGTTCGCGGTGCTGGTCAAACTCGGCCAGGACTATCTGCCGACGCGTCCGGGCACGGCCGCCGGGGTGACGTTGGGCCTGGCCGTCAGCGTCGGGGGATTCTTCGTGCCGTTACTGGGCGTCCTGGCAGATCACCACGGACCGCAGGCGGTGCTTACCACGCTTTGCCTCGTGCCGATTCTGGCGATTGTGCTGGCCTGCCTGCTGCCGCCGCCTGAGCGGGAATAGCGGCTCAAACGCACAGGGTTGGCCGAGAGGTGAAACTCGGAGTGGCCATCGGCCGACCCCTCAGCGTGCAGGGTGACACCAACCTCGTCGACGTCTTCATCGCGCACGGGCGTCGGGTCACCGATGCCGGGGTTGGCACGTTGTGGCTCGGGCAGATGTATCACTACGACGCGATCACCATGGCCGCGGTGGTGGGACAAGCGATACCCCCGGAAAAACTCCACACCGTGGGCGTTTCGGTCATTCCCATCAATCCGCGCCACCCCATCGAGGTGTCGGCGGCGGCACAGACCGCACAGGCCGCCACCCACGGCAGGTTCCAGCTGGGCTTAGGGCTCGGCGCCCCGGTGATCGAGGGCCCGAGTTATGGCCTCCACGTGGACAAACCGATACGTCGTCTGCGCGAGTACCTCATCACCCTGCGGCAACTACTGGACACCGGAACCGCGGACTTTCATGGTGAGACTCTCACCGTCGCACCTGAATTCACCACCTCGCAGCCGGGCGGCGAGAACATCCCCGTGTTGGTGGCAGCCATGGCGCCGCAGGCGCTGCGCGCCACCGGCGAGCTGGCCGACGGCACGATTCCGCTGCATGCCGGACCGCGCGCGCTCAGCCAGGAGATCGTCCCCGTCATCAACACCGCCGCCGAGCGCGCCGGACGGCCGCTCCCACGTGTCATCGCCGGCGTGGCCGTCGTCGTCACCTCCGAACCCGAACGGGTGCGGGCATTGGCCATCGAGGACATGGCTTTCTACGAGAACATCCCGTCATACCGGAAAGTGCTTGACGCCGAAGGTGTTCAGCACACCGGAGAACTGGCGATCATCGGCGATGAGCTGCACGTCGCCACGGGGCTGCAGCGCTATTTCGACGCCGGGGCCACCGAAGTCTTCGCCAGCCATACCGAGCTGGGCGGGCCGCAGGACGAGGCCCGCACGCTGGCACTGCTGGGGGAGCTGTCCCGCGGGAATTGAGTTGCCGGCGGCCCCTAGGCTGGCTACGTGCCCGATCAACCACTAACCCAACTGCATGGACCGGTTCGGCTGCGCCGTGACCGGTGTGAGAAGACCACCGCCGATCAACGTCTGCTGGACAGCCACGAATCAGGCGCGTGGACACACACAGATCAATGGCGAGTGTTGCGCATCCAGAGTGAGTTTGTGGAAGGTTTCGACGCGCTGGCGCAAACCCCCGAGGCCGTAACGGTTTTCGGTTCTGCCAGGACAAAGCCGGATTCCCCTGAATATCAATTGGGTCGAGACCTGGGTACCGCCCTGGTGAAGGCCGGCTATGCCGTCATCACCGGGGGCGGACCGGGAGCCATGGAGGCCGCCAACCGCGGCGCCAGCGAATCGGGTGGCTACTCGGTGGGCCTGGGCATCGAGCTGCCGTTCGAGCAGGGCCTCAACGAATGGGTAGACCTGGGCATCAACTTCCGCTATTTCTTCGTTCGCAAGACGATGTTCGTGAAGTACGCGCAGGCCTTCGTGTGTCTGCCCGGTGGATTCGGCACCCTGGACGAACTCTTTGAGGCGCTCACCCTGGTGCAGACCCGCAAGGTGACGCGGTTCCCGATCATCCTGCTTGGCACCGAGTACTGGTCGGGTCTCCTCGAGTGGATCCGCGGCACGATGCTGCCTGCCGGGAAGATCGGTGAGCAGGACATCGCGCTGCTCTCGGTGACCGACAGCGTCCAGGAGGCTGTCGAGATCATCCTCGCGTCGGCCGTCAACGGGAATGGGAACCACCGATGACCGCGATGAGCCGCGTACGCGAAGAGCATCAGCCCCTGGCCGTCTGTGTGTACTGCGCCTCCGGCCCGCGTCACCCCGAGCTCTTGGACCTGGCGACCCGCCTGGGTACCGCCATCGCCGAACGCGGATGGACCTTGGTATCGGGGGGAGGCAATGTGTCGGCCATGGGGGCGATAGCCCAAGCCGCGCGTGCTGCCGGCGGGCGCACCATCGGTGTCATTCCCAAGACGCTCGTGCACCGCGAGGTCGCCGATACCGACGCCGACGAACTGATCGTCACCACCACCATGCGCGAACGTAAGCAGATCATGGAGGACCGGTCTGACGCCTTCATCACGCTGCCCGGCGGGATCGGCACACTCGAAGAGGTCTTCGAAACCTGGACGGCCGGTTACCTGGGATTACACGAGAAGCCGGTGGTGCTATTGGACCCCGACGGCCACTACACCGGGCTGCTGCGCTGGCTCGACGAATTGCAGGACAACGGCTATGTGGCGGCCCCTGCCCGGGATCGGCTGCTGGTGCACACCGATATCGCTGCTGCTCTCGATGCGTGCCGACCAACGGATTGACGGGGCCCTACCGTTCGTCAACAATGCGGTGAGCCATTGCCTACTGGGCGGTAAGAACGTGGATGACCCGCTTGCGGGAAGACCAACACGAGGATGACCCGCTAGCGGGAAGACCGACAACAGGGAGAACCAGATGTCCGCAAGCAGCACCATTCCGTCCACCGCCCGAAACCGGGTCCGGCTGACCGAGGTGCTCGCCCAGCTTCCCTCGCTGGCGCTGGATTTGCCGATCATGGCGGGCGGCGTTCTGGGCGGCATCAAGGCGAACCCCAATGGCCGCCTCTCGATCGGCGCCCTGTTCGCCGAGCGCGCCGCCAAGTACGCCGACAACGTGTTCCTGCGCTTCGAAGGCAACGACATCACCTATGCGCAGGCCAACGCCACCGCCAACCGGTACGCGGCAACCCTGGCTTCGCACGGCGTGGGCCGTGGTGACGTGGTCGGCATCATGGTGCGCAACTCCCCGCAGACCGTGCTGCTGATGCTGGCGACGGTCAAGCTCGGTGCCATCGCGGGCATGCTCAACTACAACCAGCGCGGCCATGTGCTGGCTCACAGCATCGGTCTGCTCGACTCCAAGATGCTGGTCACCGATGCGGAGTTCGAGGAAGCCATCAGCGAATCCGGCGTCAACGTGGTCTCGCAGCTGACCGCCGAGGAACTCGACCGGATGTCGGTCTTGGCGCCCACCACCAATCCCAGCGCCACCGAGGCCGTGTTGGCCAAGGACCGTGCGTTCTACATCTTCACCTCCGGAACCACCGGGTTGCCGAAGGCCAGCGTGATGACCCACTACCGCTGGCTGCGCGGCATGTACGGCATCGGGAGTCTGGCCTTGCGGCTGCGGTCCAATGACGTGCTGTACAGCTGCCTTCCGCTGTATCACAACAACGCGCTGACCCTCGCGGTGTCGACGACGATCAATGCCGGGGCCACCCTGGCCATTGGCCGGTCGTTCTCGGTGTCGCGGTTCTGGGATGAGGTCATTGCCAGCCGCGCAACGGCTTTCATCTACATCGGCGAGCTGTGCCGTTACCTGCTGAACCAGCCGCCCAAGCCCACCGACCGGCAGCACAAGGTGCGCGTGATCATCGGCAACGGCTTGCGGGCCGAGCTGTGGGGTGAGTTCACCAAGCGATTCGGCATCAAGCGAGTGTGCGAGTTCTACTCGGCCAGTGAGTCGAACACCGCATTCGTCAACGCGCTCAACATCGACCGCACCGTGGGTCTCTGCCCGTACCCGCTTGCCTACGTCAAGTACGACATTGAGACAGGGGAACCGGTTCGTAATTCGAAGGGGCTCTTGACCAAGGTCGGAGCGGGTGAGGCCGGGCTGCTACTGAGCAAGGTCACCAGCATGTCCCCGTTCGACGGGTACACCGACCCGACCGCCTCGGAGAAGAAGCTGGTGCGCGACGCCTTCAAGAAGGGCGACACCTGGTTCAACACAGGCGATTTGATGCGCAACCTGGGCTGGGGTCACGCGGCGTTCGGCGACCGGCTGGGCGACACCTTCCGGTGGAAGGGCGAGAACGTCGCCACCACCGAGGTGGAGGCCGCGATCGACAACAACGATGCGGTGGAGGAGTCGACCGTGTTCGGCGTGCAGGTGCCGGGCACCGACGGCCGCGCGGGAATGGCTGCCATCAAATTGCACGATGGCGTCGAGCTTGATCCAAAGGCGCTGAGCGACACCGTTTATCAGCATCTTCCCGCGTATGCGCTGCCGCTGTTCATTCGGATTGTGGACAGCCTGGAGCACACCACCACCTTCAAGAGCCGCAAGGTGGAACTGCGTGAGCAGGCCTACGGCGAAACTGTCACCGATCCGCTGTACGTACTGGCCGGTCGTTCGGAGGGATACGTCCCGTTCTATCCCGAGTACCCAGAGGAAGTGGCAGGCGGACAGCGGCCCAAGGGCTAGCGCGTCGTGACCCGGTGCGACCGGGTCGCCACGATACCGTTCGACGTATGGCAGGGACTCGTCGTGCGCGGATAGCGAAGCGCCGTCGATTGCGGGTAAGTCGTGCCGACAACGACCTCACCGACGAGCAGTGGTCGGAGCTGGTGCGGGCCTGGGGTGGCTGCGCCTACTGCGGCGCGACAGAAACCGCGCTGCAGCGCGACTGTGTGCAGCCGATCTCGCGCGGTGGGCGCTACACCCAATCCAACGTGGTGCCGGCGTGCGCGTCCTGCAACTCCAGCAAGTGCAATGCCGAAGTGACCAGCTGGATGCGCCGCAAACGGTTCGACGAGACGGCATTCCTGCGCCGCTACGTGGAGGTCACCCGGGCGCTGGCCTAGGTGGTGTAGACGCCGGTCGGCTCGTCGTGATAGCCCTTGGCGCCTATCTCACGCGCCAGCGGACTGCGGAAATCTGCTTCCGCGGCAAGGCAATCGAGGATGTGGTGGTAGTCGTAGCGCGGCCGCCAGCCGAGTTCGGTTCGCGCCCGCGTGTTGACGTAGACGCGATCGATCGTCGGGAACATGGACCAGCCGCGCGCCGCATACACGTCGGGCTGCTCCGGGAAGTACCCGGCCACCACCGCGGGTGCGTCGACACGTAGTTGCGCGGTGTCGCCCGGTGCGAAGGGCGTTGTCGCCGAGATCACATACGTGGCCCAGCAGATGTCGGGGGCCCGTTGGGCCGCGAGCAGGTGCGCGTCCACCACATCGGCCAGATCCACCCGTCGGTACAGGTATTCATTGGCCTTCGCGTTCTCGTCGTTGTAGCGGTCACGCACCGTGTCGTTGTCGTCTTGCTCGGGGAAGAACCGCGAGGTGCGCAGCACGATGACCGGCAGGCCGCTGTCCTGATGCACCACCTGCGCGATGTCCTCGGCCGCGGTCTTGGTGGCGCCATAGATGTTCTTGGGCACCGGTGCGACGTCCTCCGTGATCCACGCCGCCTCATCCGTTCCGACCAGCGCATGGCCGAAGGCGCTGGTGGTGCTGGTGTAGACGAAGCTGCTGACGCCCGCTGCCGAGGCCTCTTCGAGGAGTACGAGCGTGCCCTCGATGTTGGTCTCGACGAAGTCGGTGCGCGGATGCGATCCGACATGCGGTTTGTGCAGGGTCGCGGTGTGCAGCACCGAGGTCACGCCGGCCATCGCCTCGCCGACGAGCCGACGGTCGGCGATCGACCCGACGACATCGGTGGCCGGGCCCGCGACTATGTCGATTCCGACCACGTCAGCCCCGGCGCGCCGCAACGTGCGGACCAGCGCCTCCCCGAGATGGCCCGAGGATCCGGTGACCAGGAATCGATTCTCGCTCATGTGCTCATACTGCTCAGGCCCGCAACTCATTTCGCTCGCCGAGCGTGAAGCCGCTGCGGGATATCGGGCCACATCCCGCAGCAGCTTCACACTCGGCGCGTGCTGGAGCGGGCCTGGCCTGCACAATGAGGGCGTGCTGGAGACCCCCTCGGACACTCTTCGCGTGAGCGGCTCGTCGTTCTGCGGGCGACCCGTGCGCACCGATCGTGCCCTCATCATGGCGATCGTCAACCGCACACCGGACTCCTTCTATGACCGAGGTGCCACCTTCACCGACGAGGCCGCCCAGGCCGCGGTGCATCAGGCGGTGGCCGACGGTGCGGATGTCGTCGACATCGGCGGCGTCAAGGCGGGCCCGGGGGAGAACGTCGATGCCGATGCCGAGACCGCGCGGGTGGTGCCCTTCATCGAGTGGGTGCGTGGTGCTCATCCTGATCTGCTGATCAGCGTCGACACCTGGCGTGCCGAGGTGGCGGAGAAGGCTTGTGCGGCGGGGGCCGATTTGATCAATGACACCTGGGCGGGTGCTGATCCCGAGCTACCGGCCGTGGCGGCCGCCCATGGCGCCGGGCTGGTTTGCTCGCATACCGGCGGCGCGGTGCCGCGCACCCGGCCGTATCGCGTCAACTACGGAACCGAGGTCGACGGCGTCGTGCACGCCGTCATCGCCGAAGTGACCGCCGCCGCCGAACGTGCGGTGGCGCTCGGGGTATCGAGAGACTCGATTCTGATCGATCCGACGCATGACTTCGGCAAAAACACCTTCCACGGGCTCGCTTTGTTGCGCCATGTAAACGATCTCGTTAATACCGGGTGGCCTGTGTTGATGGCGTTGAGCAACAAGGATTTCATCGGGGAGACTCTTGGTGTGGGACTCACGGAACGACTCGAGGGCACTCTTGCCGCCACCGCGCTGGCGGCGGCGGCCGGTGCCCGCATGTTCCGGGTACATGAAGTCGGGCCCACACGCCGCACGCTGGAAATGGTGGGCTCCATCGTCGGGACCCGCCAACCGGCGCGAACAGTGAGGGGGTTGGCATGACCTCAGTAGTTGGTATTGACCCAAGCTGGCTGGACACCCACAGCTGGAACCGGCCCGAATGGACGGTCGAACAGCTCATCGCCGCGAAGAAGGGCCGCACCGTCTCGGTGGTGCTGCCCGCGCTCAACGAGCAGGAGACCGTCGCTGCCGTCGTCGACACCATCAGCCCGCTGCTGGGTGGTCTGGTGGATGAGCTGATCGTGCTCGACTCGGGCTCCACCGATGACACCGCGATCCGGGCCGTGGCCGCGGGTGCGCGGGTGGTCAGTCGCGAGCAGGCGCTGCCTGAGGTGCCGCCGAATCCGGGCAAGGGTGAGGTGCTGTGGCGGTCGGTGGCCGCGACCACCGGTGACGTCATCGCATTCGTCGACTCCGACCTCATCGACCCTGACCCGATGTTTGTGCCGCATCTGCTGGGGCCGTTGTTGTTGGGGCAGGGCATCCATCTGGTTAAGGGCTTCTATCGGCGCCCGCTCAAGGTCAGCGGTGCGGAAGACGCCAACGGCGGTGGCCGAGTGACCGAGCTGGTGGCCCGGCCGATGCTCGCCGCTCTCCGACCGGAGCTCAGTTGTGTCGTGCAGCCGCTGGGCGGCGAGTACGCGGGCACCCGGGAGCTGCTGTCCTCGGTGCCGTTCGCACCCGGATACGGCGTGGAAATCGGTCTCCTCATCGACACCTACGACAAGCTGGGGCTGGGCTCCATCGCTCAGGTCAACCTGGGCGTGCGCAGCCACCGCAACCGGCCCCTGGTCGAGCTCGGTGTGATGAGCCGGCAGGTGATGGCGACCATGCTGTCGCGATGCGGGATTCCGGACTCCGGCGTGGGTATCACCCAGTTCTTCGCCGACGGCGACGGGTTCACGCCGCGTAGCTCGACGGTGTCGCTGGAGGACCGTCCGCCCATGAACACCCTGCGCTAGGCGTCACATCTGCCGGGTGTAGCCGGACTGTAGGTCTGGATGTCGGACCTCGCTGGCAAGATCGGTGTCGTGACGTTCGCACTGACGTATCTGCTGGTTCTCATCGCGGTGGCCGCCGTCTTGTTCGTGCTGGGCTCGATGCTGTTCGGTCGCGGCGAGGAGTTGCCGCCGCTGCCCAAGGGCACCACCGCTACCGTCCTGCCTGCGGAGAAGGTCACCGGGGCCGACGTGGATGCCGTCAAGTTCTCCCTGGTGTTCCGCGGGTACAAGGCCAGCGAGGTCGACTGGGTGTTGGACCGGCTTGCCCGCCAGATCGACGAACTGCGAGCCGAGCTCGACGAGGTGCAAGGCGCCCGAGCCAGTATCGAAGCAAATGCCGACTAAAGAGCCCAGCCGCTGTTCCTGGGCCGTTGATCCGGCCGGGTCCACCCTGTACACGGAGTACCACGACAACGAGTGGGGGCGTCCGCTGTATGGGCGCGATGCCTTGTTCGAACGGCTCTGCCTCGAGGCATTCCAGAGCGGCCTGGCCTGGATCACCATCCTGCGCAAACGTGAGGGTTTCCGGCGTGCGTTCGCCGGGTTCGCGCCGGAGAAGGTTGCCGGCTTTGGCGACAAGGACGTGGCCCGGCTGATGGCCGACGCCGAGATCGTGCGGAACCGCGCCAAGATCGAATCGGCTATATCCAACGCTCGCGTCGTCCTCGATCTGGACACCGATCTTTCGGACCTGCTGTGGTCGTTCGCGCCGAAACGCCGCGCCCGGCCGCAGCATCTTTCGGACGTGCCTGCGGTCACCGACGAGAGCAAGGCCATGGCCAAGGAACTCAAACGTCGCGGGTTCCGTTTTGTGGGCCCTACCACGGCATATGCGCTGATGCAGGCCACCGGCATGGTGGACGATCATGTGCGTTCCTGTTGGGTTCCGCGAGCCGACACCGCACCCTCCTGACGGTCCAGTTGAGGGTCTGCTGTCCCCAGATGCCCGCGATAGGGAAGAATGGCTCAGTGAAACGGCAGCTCAGATAGGGAACAATGGTCGGAGATGCCGAACACCCTTGGCTGGAATTTGGAGGGAGCACACGATGGCGGCCATGAAGCCCCGAACAGGCGACGGTCCTCTCGAGGCTACGAAAGAGGGGCGCGGAATCGTCATGCGAGTACCACTGGAAGGTGGCGGTCGTTTGGTGGTCGAGCTGACCCCCGATGAGGCTGCCGCGCTGGGCGACGAACTCAAGAACGTCACCAGCTAGTCCACGGCCCTCCGGGCGCTAGCTGCAGACCTTCTCGTAGATCTGCAGCGTCATTTCGGCGATATGCGCCCACGAGAACTCGTCGATGCACCGTGCTCTGCCGGCGTTGCCGTATGCGGTGGCGCGGGCCGGGTCGGCGACTAGTGCGTTGACCGCGTCGGCGAGGCCTGCCTCGAACGCCGCAGCTTCGCTGCTTTCGTACGCCACCAGGGTCCCGGTGACACCTTCGGCAACCACTTCAGGTATTCCGCCGACGCGCGATGCCACCACCGCTGTGCCGCACGCCATGGCCTCCAGATTCACGATGCCCAGCGGTTCGTAGATCGACGGGCACACAAAAACCGTTGCTGCGGAGAGCACTTCCCGCAACTTGGGGATGGGCAGGAATTCGCGTATCCAGTGCACGCCGGGCCGTGCCGCGGCCAACTCGGTGACGGCGCCGGTGATCTGCTCGGCGATTTCGGGGGTGTCGGGCTCGCCTGCGCACAGGATCAGCTGCACCTGCGGCGAGAAGCGATGCGCGGCCGCCACCAGATGCGCCAGCCCCTTCTGTCGGGTGATCCGTCCGACGAATACGACAATCGGGCGGGCCAGATCCACGCCGAGCTCGGCGAGTACCGACCCCGGTTGGGTGATCGCCGTCGCCGGATCTACCGGATACCAGTTCGCCGTGTCGATTCCGTTGCGCACCACATGGATCCGGCTGGGATCCAAACCGGGGTACGTGACCATGATGTCGTCGCGCATCCCGCTACTGACCGCGATGACGGCATCAGCAGCGTGCATGGCGGTGTGCTCCACCCACGACGACACCCGGTATCCGCCGCCGAGCTGTTCGGCCTTCCACGGGCGACGTGGCTCCAGGGAATGTGCGGTCAGTACGTGCGGGATGCCGTGCAGCAGCTTGGCCAGATGGCCCGCCATCCCGGTGTACCAGGTGTGCGAATGCACCACCGTGGCACCGGCGGCCGCGGCGGCCATCACCAAATCGGCCGACAGGGTCGTCAGCGCCGGGTTGGCACCGTCCAGTGCGGGGTCGGGCCGATGAACGAACGCGTTATCGCGCGGTGCCCCCATACAGTGCACGTCGACATCGCACAGTGTGCGCAGCTGCGCCACCAGTTCGGTGACGTGGACACCGGCCCCGCCGTACACCTCGGGTGGATACTCCCGCGTCATCATCGCCACCCGCGTCGTGGATGCGTCGCGTGCGGGAAGACCCTCCGTCGTGGATGAGCCGCATGCGCGAAGACGGTCGGTCATAGCCACGACCGTAGTAGGTGCCTCCGACTGCCGCAGGCCCGCCACGGGGTGTAGCGCTGGCCGCTTCTGCCGACTGCCGATAGGTTGATTGCTATGAGGGCATCGCCACACGTTCTGGGGATCGTGCTTGCCGGCGGTGAAGGCAAGCGGCTCTACCCGTTGACCGCCGACCGTGCGAAACCGGCGGTGCCCTTCGGCGGCGCGTATCGGCTCATCGATTTCGTGCTGAGCAACCTGGTCAATGCGCGGTTCCTCCGTATTTGCGTTCTGACCCAATACAAGTCGCACTCGCTGGACCGGCACATCTCACAGAACTGGCGCCTGTCGGGTTTGGCGGGTGAGTACATCACCCCAGTTCCCGCCCAGCAGCGGCTCGGCCCGCGCTGGTACACCGGTAGTGCCGATGCCATCCACCAGTCGCTCAACCTGATCTTCGACGAGGACCCCGAGTACATCGTCGTGTTCGGCGCCGATCACGTGTACCGGATGGATCCCGAGCAGATGCTCGACTTCCACATAGAAAGTGGAGCAGCGGTGACCGTCGCAGGAATCCGGGTGCCCCGCACCGAGGCAAGCGCATTCGGCTGTATCGACGCCGACGACACCGGACGCATTCGCGAGTTCGTCGAGAAGCCCGCAGACCCGCCCGGCACACCGGATGATCCCGATGCCGCATTCGTCTCGATGGGCAACTACATCTTCACCACCAAAGAACTCATCGACGTCATCCGCGCCGATGCCGAGGACGACCATTCCGACCACGATATGGGCGGCGACATCATTCCTCGGCTGGTGGCCGACGGCCGCGCGGCGGTCTACGACTTCAACACCAACCTGGTACCTGGAGCCACCGAACGCGATCACGCGTACTGGCGCGACGTCGGAACCCTCGACGCGTTCTACGACGCCCACATGGATCTGGTGTCGGTGCATCCGGTGTTCAACCTCTACAACCGCCGCTGGCCGATCCGCGGCGAGTCGGAGAACCTGGCGCCCGCCAAGTTCGTCAACGGTGGCTCGGCGCAGGAGTCGGTCGTCGGTGCCGGCAGCATCATCTCGGCGGGATCTGTCCGCAACTCGGTGTTGTCCTCGAATGTCGTTGTCGACGACGGCGCCGTCGTCGAGGGCAGTGTGCTGATGCCCGGTGTGCGCGTGGGCCGCGGCGCGGTGGTCCGGCACGCGATTTTGGACAAGAACGTGGTTGTCGGTGTGGGAGAACAGGTTGGCGTCGATATTGAACGCGACCGGGAACGGTTCAACGTCAGCGCGGGCGGCGTCGTCGCCGTCGGCAAGGGCGTCTGGATCTAACTCACCACACCAGCGGCACCAGCCGGCTGCGCACCCTCTCGGTGTATTCGTCGTAGCCCTGTAGATCGTGGCGCAGCATCTTCTCCTCGTCGAGGATACGCACCACCAGGGAGGCGGCGGCCGGCGCGACGGCGAGCAGGCCCCAATACGACCCCAACGCCAGCGGGATGCCCACCATCATCACCAGCGAGCCGGTGTACATGGGGTGACGGACCAAGCCGTACAACCCGGTTGAGGTCACGGTCTGTCCGGATTCGACGGTGATGCTGGCGGCGGCGTAGTTGTTCTGGGCCACCACCAACGTGGCCGCTCCCAAACCGCCGATCACCAGCACTTCACCGACGATCACCAGCCAGGTCGGCACATGAGACCAGCCGAACCGATGATCGAAGGCGCTCACCACGATAAGTGCCAGGAACGAGCTCAGTAGCACGGTCACCGCGAGCTTCTGCACGGGGCGAGTCTCCGCGATGGGTCCGCCGTGTAAACGTCGCTGCAGCACTTCAGGATTGGAAGTCGCCAGGTAGATCGAGGAGACCGTGGAGCTGACCACGAAAATTGCGAGGAAGACCCAGGCCTGCCAATAGTGGAATGTTCCCGCGGGCCAGAAGAGCGCCGCGCCGAACACCGCGAGGGCGATGATTCCCGAAACGAATGCTTGTACACCGGTTTTCATGGACTTTCCTTTCTCAAATAGCGTCGCGTCGGCGGTATATATCGCCCGCGGCGGCAGTCAGACCGGAGCCGATCACCACAAGAAGAAACATGGTGAGCCACGGGTACTCGGCGGGAGCGCTCACACGCATTACCGGCGAGAGCTTCACCAACCAGGACGGCAGCTGCAGGATCCCGGCGTAGAGCATGCCCACGGAGAACGCCACCACCAGCCAGCCAATCCAGCCCTGCCGCACGGAAACCGCGATGGCTGCGATACCGCACACCACCAACAGAGCCGGAATCTGCGCCAGCCCGGCAAGAGTGAGACGCCACACCAGATCCGGGTTGTGCAGTGTGCTCGCTGCGCCGAGTCCGCCGCCGAAGCCGGCGATGGTCATCAGCAGCGCGCTGCCCAGGGCGGTCATTCCGACAGCGGCCAACAGCCAGTTCCAGCGTGACACGGCGCGGGCCAGTACGGCCTCGGCGATACCCGACTGTTCGTCCTTGGCGAGCTTCAGGATCGCCGACACCACATAGGCGGTGACCGCGATGGCGAGCACCTGGTTGAAGGTGGCGAAAATGCTGTCGAGACCATGGGCCTTGAATGCACGGGCCAGCAGGGGGTTGGTGTCGATCGAATCTCGCAGGCTCTTGGCCATCGAACCGAATGCCATACCGCCCAGGAAGACTCCGAAGCCCCATCCGGTGAGTAGCCCGCGCTGCAGTTGCATATTGAGGCCGAACACGGTCTTGATCTCGGGAGCGTTGGGGTTCTCGCCACGCGAGGGGAGCACACCCGCGTCGTATTGGCGATGTCCCTCGAGTACATGCGCGGTCAGCATCAGTGCGAGTGTGGTGCCTACCAGCAGCAGGAACGGCCACCAGCGCAGATCGACGAATGGTCGCATCTGTTGGGCCCAGGCCAGCGGCGAGACCCAACTGAGCGCACTGCCCTTGTTGTCGATGATGTCGCCGAGTCCACGAACCACGACCGCCGCCGCCAGAGCCGCCATCGCGGCGCCACTGGCGGCTCGAGCGGTGCGCCAGAGCTGTGATGTGACGGCCGCGACGCCGGCGAAAACCATGGAGGCGCCGGTGATCCCGAGGCTGATTCCGAGACTGTTGGCGAAATCGAATCCCGCCGCGGACAGCGCCACCGTCATGGCCACGGCGAGGACGGCATTCATCAGCCCCACCACGATGAGTGCCGCGTAGGTCCGCGCCTGATGGCCGATCACCGCCGACATCACCAGCTCGGCCCCGCCGGATTCCTCTTCGGCGCGGGTATGACGGACGACCGTCAGGATGGACATGATGGCAGCAGCGGCGATCATGACGGTCATGAGTTCGTTGGCGACCATGACACCGACATCGGTCTCGTTGATGCCAAAGTTTGGGCCGCCCATGATGATTCCGGCCGGCGTCTTCATCATCGTGACCCGGGCCATCCGGTCGGCGGCGGTGGGATACATCGACTTGAACGCCAGCGGCGTGTAGGTCATCAGCAAGGTCAGCCAGCCCACCCACATGCAGATCCGGAATCGATCGCGGCGCAGCGCCAACGCGATCAAGGTGTTGATGCCAGTCAGCGGATGTCTTGGGGTTCCGTCCGCGATGGGGCGACGGATGGGGAGTGTGGCGAAATCGGTGGTCATCGCGGTACACCCTGGTACTCGCGCATGAACAGTTCTTCCAGGGAGGCCGGTGCCACGCTGAGATCGACGATCCCGAGGCCGGCCAGCTGTTCCATGGTGCGGTCCAGATCGCTGCGGTCGACGGTGAAGGAAGCCCGGTTGCCACCGATGGTGAGATCACGCAACTGCGGGACCGATTTGAGCCCTGCGGGATTGGCCAAGGTGCGTACCGTGACCGATGTCCGCATGAAATGGCGTAGCTCGGCCAGTGAACCGGAGAGGACGGTCCGCCCGGCGCGCACGATGGTCACCCGATGACAGAGCTTCTCCACCTCGGCCAGGATGTGGCTGGACAGCAGTACCGCGCAGCCCCGGGAGGACACCTCGGCCACGCACTGCTGGAAGACGGTTTCTATCAAGGGATCCAGGCCGGATGTCGGTTCGTCGAGGATGAACAACTCGGCGTCGGAGCAGAACGCGGCGATCAGGGCCACCTTCTGTCGATTGCCTTTGGAGTATGTGCGTGCCTTCTTGGTGGGATCCAGTTCGAAGCGTTCGATGAGTTCATTGCGCCGGGGGATTGAAATATGTTCGGCGCCTCGCATTCTGGTGAGGAAGTCAATGGCTTGTCCGCCGGTGAGGTTGGGCCACAGGGTGACATCCCCGGGGACGTAGGCGATGAGTCTGTGCAGATCGACTGCATTGACCCACGGGTCGCCGCCGAGGAGCTGTACCGTGCCGGCGTCGGCGCGAAGCAGACCGAGGAGTGTTCGGATGGTGGTGGACTTCCCGGCGCCATTCGGTCCGAGGAACCCTGCCACTTCGCCATGTGCAACGGAGAGATCAAGGCCGTCGAGGGCCTTGGTTTTTCCGAAAGATTTTGTAAGTCCGCGTATTTCGACAGCCAGATTCGGGTACGTCACGTGGTGCCTCCTTGTTGCGAATTCTTTTCCTGTGTTGCTTTGGCTTGTGCGACAAAGGCGTCCAGCATGGTGGGATCGGTCATGAGACCTTCGGTGTAGACCTCGATCGCGGGGAAGATCAGTTGATCGACATACCGGCGCAAGATCGTTCGTAGGTCTTCATCCGGGTACATCTGCACGTAGATGGCCAGGGAGCCAAGACCGTTCAGTGAAATCCACAATGCACGCGCCTTGGGATCGCGACTTGGCTTGATGGTGCCCGCGCGTACCCCGTCCTCGAGGTACTGCTCGGCATCGTCGACGGAACGCTGCAGAAAGGCGCGACCGGGTTCTCCGCCGGACTGCACGCTGTGCAGCAGGTACCTCACCATTGGCGCGAAAGACTCGACCTCGTCGAGGGCGTCGAGCCATACCTGGGGATCGTTGGAGGTGATGGTTCGTGATTTTTCCGAGCGGATGTACTCCAGCAGGTACTCGTCCACCGCTTCCCGGAGTCCATCCTTGGATCCGTAGTGGTGGATGACCAGCGCGGGGCTGACCCCCGCCGCGTCGGCGATGGCCCGCACGCTCGCGCCGTATCCCTGCTCGCCCCACAGCTTGATGGCGGCATCTCGGATACGGGCAGCGGCGGTGAGGTCGTCGACTGAACGCATGTTTAGGAGACTAAACAGTTGTTCAGTCGAGGGTCAAGCATCAGACCGGTCGTGGGTGCGTGTCTTTACGGGTTTTTTGCGATTCCGGCGCAAAAAGCTGCCGTCCGGTCGCCTGGGGCGCGCCGGACGGCAGGGAGAGAAAGGAGTTAAGAAGGGGGAACTCAGTCGCGGGTGGCGGCGAGCAGGCCGTCGCCCAGTGGGATCAGTACCGCGGTAAACCGGCCGTCGTCGGCGATGATGCGTGCGGCCTCGCGTGCTCCGACCACGTCGGGGTCGCTGGCGCCCGGATCACCCGCGCGCCCACCGGCGGATATCCCGTGGATCACGACAGCCCCACCTGGACGGAGCAGCCGGATGCCCCCAGCCAGGAAGTCGGGTTGATCGGCTGGCGCCGCGTCGATGACGAGCAAGTCATAGGACTCATCTGCCAGCCGCGGTAGGACTTCTTGGGCACGCCCGCCGATCAGCCGGGTGCGCGATGGCGCAATGGCTGCCTCGGAAAAGGCCTGTTTGGCACTGCGCTGGTGTTCGGGTTCCAGGTCGATGGTGGTCAGTACGCCGTCTTCGCGCATTCCTGAGAGCAGCCACAGACCGCTGACCCCGGCACCGGTGCCGACCTCGACCACGGCCTTACCGCCGGAAAGGCGCGCGAAGACGCTGAGGAGTGCGCCCACTGCGGGCGTCACGGGGCCCGCGCCCAGGTCAACGGCACGTTCTCGGGCGGCGGCGACGATTTCGTCTTCGGAAATGGCGCCCTCGGCGTGGTTGACCATCGCTTCGACGGGGGATCGATCTGCGCTGCTGGTCACGATTCGATCCTGTCGAGCGGGAACGGATCTGTCCTGCGACACGCCGAACTCCTGATGGATCGAGCGGGTTTTTTGCTCACTAATCCCTGGTGAGATCGGATCGAGACCGCATTCTCAGGAAGAGTTAAGTTGGCTCATAAGTGACCCACACCTAGGTGGTAGAGGGTCATTGCATGTCGCGATCCGTCCTGAACCAGAGCCTGAGTGCCCCGCGCCTATCTGGGAATAACACCGGTGGCATCCGAGTTGATCGGGCTGTCAGCCTCCCCACTGGGGGCGAGGCGACCACCGAACAGGAGGAACACGCGATTTCGCTTACGCGTATCAGCGAGCCCGAGTACACCGACTTCGTCGAGGCCCAGCCCGACGAGCTGTCCGGGACCGCAGTATTCGATGCCACCGGAGACCAGGCCGCCATGCCGTCTTGGGATGAACTGGTTCGTGAGCATGCAGACCGTGTGTACCGCCTGGCCTACCGGCTTTCGGGCAATCCGCAAGATGCCGAGGATCTGACTCAGGAAACCTTCATCAGGGTTTTTCGGTCGCTGCAGAGCTACCAGCCCGGCACTTTTGAGGGCTGGCTACACCGCATCACCACCAACCTGTTCCTGGACATGGTTCGTCGCCGTGGACGCATCCGCATGGAAGCACTGCCGGAGGACTACGACCGTGTACCGGCCACCGACCCGGATCCCGAGCAGATCTACCACGACGCTCAGCTGGGAGCCGACCTGCAGGCAGCGTTGGACTCGCTGGCACCGGAGTTTCGTGCCGCCGTGGTCCTGTGCGATATCGAAGGTCTGTCCTACGAGGAAATCGGCGCGACCCTCGATGTGAAGCTCGGCACCGTCCGTAGCCGCATCCACCGCGGTCGGCAGGCGATCCGTGAGTACCTGGCTGCCCGCTCCTCGACGTCCGCGCTCGCGGCCGCCGAGTAGCGCGACACCGTCGGCGCAGGTTGGTACGCAATGAGTACATTCGCGCGCTATCTTCGAGGTAGGTCGGTACGAGTCCGCCGGCCATTCCGAGTCGAAGGGAGCGTCGCCGTGGTGGATAGCGGCTCGTTCCGGCGGGCGTTCTCGAGCTTCTCTTCCTTCTCGCGGCTGCCGTCCCCGTTCGCCTCGCAGAGCCAGGCCCCGGTGGGTGCCCCGCGCCAGTTCGGATCTACCGAGCATCTGTCCACGGAGGCGATAGCGGCGTTCGTGGATGGCGAACTGCGGATGAGCGCCCACCTGCGGGCGGCGCACCACCTGTCGATGTGCGCCGAATGCGCGTTGGAGATCGACGCGCAGCGCCAAGCGCGCAGCGCCCTCCGCGATTCCGGTGGGATTCGGGTACCGGGTTCACTGCTTGGGCTGCTCAGCCAGATTCCGCACATCCCTCATGACGTCACCCCGTCGCAACCGTCGGCACACGACGGCGACTTACCGCAGGCATTGGGGGGTGACGCGGTGCGGCCAGATAGCCGCGCACGCCGTAAGCGCCGGTAGGGTGGGCCGGTGACCGCAAATCAGGACACCGCTCCCCGGTTGGCGCCGCGCCCGGTTGACCGGCCGCCCGTCGATCCGGCTTCACAGCGGGCTTTCGGCCGTCCTTCGGGGGTATCCGGTTCATTCCAGGGCGCGGACAAGTACCGAGACCAGGGGGACTACACACCGCGGGTGGGTCCGCCCGACCCGGTACTGGCGCAGGCTTTCGGACGGCCCGATAACGCGACTACTTCTCTGCAACGCCACCCCGCCGATGCCGGCAAGCTCAACGCCGTCGACGACGGTCCGGACGCCGCGGAGGATCCGTGGCGCGACCCCACAGCGCAGGTTCAGCTGGGCAGCCCCGCAGTCGACAAGGCACCCGTGGCGATATCCGGTGCGCCGGCTCCGAAGCTGGGTGTGCGCGATGTTCTTTTTGGCGGCCGGGTATCCATCCCCGCGCTCGCCGTTCTGGCGGCCGTCGCTCTGCTGATCGGCTTGGTCGGCGGCATCATCGGACGCAAGACGGCCGAAGTGGTCGAGGCCTTCACCACCTCGAAGGTCACCCTGACCACCGATGACAACACCCAGCCCGACGAGTCCCGCTTCACCGCGGTGGCCAACGCCGTCAAGAGCTCCGTGGTGACCATCGAGGCCAGCTCGGATGACGAGGTGGCCCAGGGCTCGGGAGTCGTGATCGACCCCAAGGGCTACATCATCACCAATAACCACGTGATCTCCGACGCCGCGAAGAACCCCGGCAAGTTCAAGATCGAAGTCATCTTCAACGACAGTAAGAAGGTGCCCGCGAATCTCGTGGGGCGCGACCCGAAGACCGACATCGCGGTATTGAAGGTCGACAATGTCGACAACCTGACCGTGGCGCGCCTGGGTGATTCCGACAAGGTCGCCGTCGGCGCCGAGGTCATCGCGTTCGGTTCCCCGTTGGGTCTGCGCAGCACCGTGACCGGCGGCATCATCAGCGCGTTGCATCGTCCGGTGCCGCTCTCGGGTGAGGGCAGTGACACCGACACCGTGATCGACGCGCTTCAGACAGACGCCGCCATCAACCACGGCAACTCCGGTGGTCCGCTCATCGACATGAAGTCTCAGGTGATCGGCATCAACACCGCCGGAAAGTCGTTGAGCGACAGCTCAAGTGGTCTTGGTTTCGCGATTCCGATCAATGAGGCTGCCGAGGTTGCGCAGACGCTGATCCGCGACGGCAAGATCGTGCACGCGACGCTGGGCATCAGTAGCCGCACGGTCAGCAATGCGACCGCCACGGGCGCTGAGGTGGCCAACGTCAAGGCCGGCAGTCCCGCGGAAAAGGGCGGCATGCTGGAGAACGACGTCGTCGTCAAGGTCGGTAACCGGACGGTGGCCGACGCCGACGAGTTCGTGGTAGCGGTGCGGCAGTTGAAGATTGGGCAGGAAGCCACCATTACGGTGCTGCGGCAGGGTCGCCCCGTCGAGCTCAAAGTTACCCCTGGTCCAGACGGCTCCTGATGTTCGGCAGTGTCGGCTGGGGAGAGCTACTGGTCCTGCTGATCGTGGGGCTCGTGGTCCTCGGCCCGGAGCGGCTGCCCGGGGCAATCCGGTGGACCACCGAGTCGCTGCGCAAGGTGCGTGACTACGCCAGCGGTGCGACGGCTACGTTGCGCGAAGAGCTGGGGCCGGAGTTCGACGATGTGCGCAAGCCGCTCGCCGAGCTGCAGAAGCTGCGCGGTATGACGCCACGTGCCGTGATCACCAAGCACCTTCTGGACGGTGATGATTCGGTGCTCGATTCGTTGACCAGGCCGCTGGATGACGTGAAGAAGGCGGTCACCGAGCCGGCACCCACACCGGTCGTCAACCCGGAGCTCACCAAGCCCGCAGTGCCCGGGCCGACACGTTACGACGCCGACGCGACATAACCACCCCGTCCGCGAGCATGCTCGCGCAGGGGAGGGGGACAGGCCTTAGTTACGTCGGGTGGTGTCGATGTTCAAGGACATGCCCGCCAGCCCCCGGCTGCGTGTCGAGAGTTTGTCTGCCACGGCCCGAAGAGCCTGGCCCGCGGCTGAATCGGGCTGACTGAGCACGATCGGCAGCCCGCTGTCGCCGCCCTCGCGCACGGCAGGGTCCAGCGGGATCTGGCCGAGCATTGGTACCTTGGTGCCCACCACCCGGGTCAGACTTTCGGCGACGGTGTCGCCGCCGCCGGAGCCGAACACCTCCATGCGGGTGCCGTCGGGCAGCACCAGCCAGGACATGTTCTCGACCACACCGACGATGCGCTGACGGGTTTGGGTCGCGATGGCACCCGCACGCTCGGCGACCTCGGCGGCCGCCTGCTGCGGCGTGGTGACCACCAGAATCTCGGCACCCGGAATGAGTTGGGCCACCGAGATCGCGACGTCACCGGTGCCCGGTGGCAGATCCAGCAGCAGTACATCCAGATCGCCCCAGAACACATCGGCCAGGAACTGCTGCAGGGCGCGATGCAGCATCGGCCCACGCCACACCACGGGGGTGTTGCCCTGGGTGAACTGGGCGATCGAGATGACCTTCACGTCATGGGCCACCGGGGGCAGGATCATCCGCTCCACCTGGGTGGGCCGGTCGGAGGTGCCCATCATGCGCGGTACCGAGTGGCCGTAGATATCGGCGTCGAGCAGCCCGACCGATAGCCCCTTGGCCGCCATCGCTGCCGCGAGGTTCACTGTGACACTGGACTTTCCGACACCGCCCTTGCCGGATGCCACTGCGTACACGCGGGTGAGTGAGCCGGGCTGGGCGAACGGGATGACCGGTTCGGGGTTGTCGCCGCGCAGCTGCTTGCGCAGTTCGGTGCGTTGCTCGTCGTTCATGACATCCAGCTGCACTCGTACGGTGCCCACGCCGTCGACATCGGCGGCGGCCTGGGTGACCCGCTCGGCGATCTCGGCCTTCTTCGGGCACGCGGAAGTGGTGAGGTAGATCCCGATATCGACGTTGTGGGCGTCGTCGAACGTGATGTCCTTGACCATCCCCAACTCGGTGATGGGACGGCGAAGTTCGGGGTCGATAACCCCGGCGAGTGCGCTGCGCACGGCCGTGGTGAGCTCGGATGTCACTACCCGAGTCTAGGGCGTGCCGGTTAGGGCTTTGGCGCTGCCGGTGCGTGTGCAGGTCCGGGAGCCGGGCCCAACTCCACCGGGGGTGGCGGCGGGGCGAACGGATTGAACGGCTGCGGCGCCTGGTTGGGGGCGAACGGGTTGAAGGGCTCGGCGGGCGGAGGCTGCGGTGCGCAGAAGAACATGCACGGAGCCTGAGGCGCTTCGGGTGCCGGCGGGGTGGCTCCGGGTAGGCCCGCGACAGTAACTCGATCCGGTGTCAACGGGTTGACGATCGGCAGCTGGGCCAGCGGATCGTTGGGGGAGAGCCCGGCGACGTCGATGGCCGAGCCGGGGCCGAGTCCGCGGGATTCACCACCGAGGTGAGCCTTGCGTTCGGGCGCCACATCGGCGGCGGTCAGCGGCGGCAGGTTGAGCGGAATCACTCCGGTGGCGTAGCCGGCGGCCCAGGCGAGCACGTTCTGCGCGTAGGCGACCGAGTTGTTGTAGCGCAGGATGGCCGACATCACTTGCGAGTGATCCCGCAAATTCAATCCACCGCTGCATAAATAGCGGGCGGCCGCCAGACTCGCGTCGAAAACGTTCTGTGGGTCGGCCTTGCCGTCGCCGTCTCCGTCGGAGGCGTAGCGACTCCAGGTGCTCGGCAGAAACTGCATGGGCCCGATGGCGCGGACGTACACCTGGGAGCCCTGAGTCCGACTCTCCTCGTGGTCGATGATGACCTCGTTGCCCGGGAGCGTGCCGTCGAGCGTGGGGCCGTAGATCGGACGGATCACGCGACCCTTCACGTCGGTGGCACCGTTGTTGGCATGGCCCGATTCGATCCGGCCGATGCCCGCCAGCAGGTTCCAGCTCACCCCGCACCCGGGCTCGGCCTTGGCCATCATGCGTTCGGCGTTCTGATAAGCATCCAACGCGATCTTCGGGATACCAAGACCCCCAGGGGCCATCAGGATCCCGGGCGGTGGTGGTGCAACGGCGGCGCTTGGTGCGATGCGGTACTGCGTCGGCGGACGCATCACGGTCACGAGATTCAGTTGGCCCATGTCGGCCTGCGCGGTGGCCGCAGAGACCACGGGAACCGGAACTGGGACGACGGCCTGGCCGCTCACCTGGGCACTGCTGGCCGCAACCGCGAAGCCGGCGATGGCCAGAGTGCTGAGCCCACCGACACGCAGCCAGGGCACCGAGGCGGAGGCTTCTTTGACACGTGATGCCGCGCTACGGGCGTTCTTCACCGACGTCGCAACCCAACCCGGAAGCTCCACTCGGTTCCTTCCTTCGGGCCCGTTTCGCGGGCCCCTGCCAGTACGTCAGGGTGCCATCTGTCGGCACTCATTCTGACCTATGCAGTCGTGACGGGTGTGACCGATGTGAACCGGGGAAACGATACCGGCGCGATCACGGCCGGGTTGCAAAATGGGCAAACCCCAGCGAATTTTTGGATGGCCGGCAATCCGGCCTGAGCGCGCCGAGTTCGGCCTGTACGTCGGTTGCAAATTGACGGGTGGCTATCTTCCAGGTCGTGATCCCCGCATCGTCTGACTGACGGTCAGTATCTGGACGTAAACATAATCAATTGATAGCGTTACAGCATGACCGCATCACCGGATGTCGCCGTCCACTGGGAGCTTGGCTCCGATCGGCCCCGTGAGGACTACGGATTCTTTGGGCCGGATTCGCCGACGTGGAAGGTGTGGAGCAGCCCCACCGCACTGATCGGTTTCCAGCGCTCGGTGGTGCTGGAGCATTTCGAACCACACCTGGCCGCCGCGGTGGCGGATTCGGCGGGTATCTATCGGGATCCGCGGGGGCGGATGGACGGAACCCTCGCCTACTTCCTCATCGTCGCGACCGCCGATTCGCGTACCGCGATCGAGGCCTCCGAGCACTTGCAGAAGGTTCATGCCCGTTCCAAGGGAATCGACCCGGTGACCGGAAAGCGCTACAGCGCCAACGACCCGGCCTCGCAGCTGTGGATCCATGTGACGGGCTGGCATTCGGTGCTCAAGTGCTACGAGATGTTCGGACCCGGGCCGTTGAGTCAGGCCGACGAGAACCGTTACTGGTCCGAGTGCGTGACCGCGGCCGAGCTGCAGACCGTCAATCCGGCCGATGTACCGCGGTCGCGTGACGAGGTTCGTGAGTACTTCGCCCAGATGCGCCCCACGCTGTGCACCTCCGAGCGCGCGCAGCATGCCATGCACTACCTGCTGCGCACCCCGCGGTCGGGCAGCAATCTGCGGTTCTGGGCGGTCAGTCGGCTGATGGCTCCGGCGACCATCGCGACGCTGCCGCGGTGGATGCGGGAACTGGGCCAATTCGACCAGCCTGGAATTGTCGATGTGGCGTACCGGCCGTTGGTATCTGCAGCCATGTCCGTCGCCAGCGTGCCGGCGATCGAAGACTCCATTGCGCGATTCGCCAAGTTACCGATGACAGCGACGACCCTGCGTGACTTCCACGCAGCCAAGGCGCCGGTTCGCACGGTCACCGTCACCCCGGCCGAGGCCAAGGAGCGGTACGGGAGGCGGGCCACCGCATAGGGCGACGCCTACGCTGACTACCTGTGACGGCTCCCGCATACCGCCCACGTCGTACCACCCTGGCTGTTCCCGGTAGCAGCCAGAAGATGATCGACAAGGCGAAAACCCTTCCGGCAGACGAGGTTTTCCTGGATCTTGAGGATGCGGTCGCGTCCCCGGCCAAGGTCGAGGCGCGCCAGCGCATCGCCGAGGCGCTCAACGCTCCGGGATGGTCCGGGCAGCTGCTGTCGGTGCGTGTCAATGACTGGACCACCGAATGGACCTACGCAGACGTCGTGGAGGTCGTTTCTCGGGCCGGCGGCAACATCGACAACATCCTGTTGCCCAAGGTCACCGATGCCTCGCACGTGACGGCACTGGACCTGCTGCTGACTCAGGTCGAGCGGTCACACGGGCTGCGGGTGGGTGCCATCGGTATCCAGGCACAGATCGAGAACGCCGAAGGGCTCACCAACATCGACGCGATCGCCTCGGCGAGCCCGCGGGTGCGCTCGCTCGTCTTTGGCCCGGCCGACTTCATGGCCAGCCTCGGCATGCGCACGCTGGTGGTGGGTGAGCAGCCACCCGGCTATGACGGCGAGGCGTATCACCATGTGCTGATGACCATCCTGGTTGCCGCGCGTGCGCACGGGATCGACGCCATCGACGGCCCCTACCTGAAGGTGCGCGACGTCGATGCCTTCCGGGTCGCAGCAAGCCGTTCGGCCGCGCTGGGTTTCGACGGGAAATGGGTGCTGCACCCCGCCCAGATCGAGGCGGGCAACGAGGTGTTCAGCCCGCGCCAAGAGGATTACGACAGAGCCGAACTGATCCTGGATGCCTACGAGTGGCACACCTCGGTGGCCGGCGGTGCCCGCGGTGCGGTGATGCTCGGCGACGAGATGATCGATGAGGCCAGCCGCAAGATGGCGCTGGTGATTGCGGGCAAGGGGCGTGCAGCGGGTATGGCGCGGCAGGCGTCCCCTTACGAGCCGCCGACGGGTTAGTAGGACCCCGATGTGCCGCTGCTCCCAGCGGCGATGATGATGAGAACCACTATCCAGAGCACGGGGATCACCGCGCCCAGGATGATGCCCGCAATCGCGATGCCTTTGCCATCCTGCTGTCTGGTCTTGAGTTGATTCAGCGCAATGACGCCCAGGATGACACCGACGATGCCGAGGATGATTCCCAGGTAGCAGGTGACGATGGCCGCGATTGACGTGATCAGCGAGGCGATGGCCAACCCGTTGGTGCCGGCGGTCGGCCCATACGCGCCGTACCCATACGGGTCCGCGTACCCGGGGGCCGGATATCCGGGATACCCGCCCGCGACCGGATAGCCCGCCGGTGGCGGGTAGGCGCCGGGCTGCCCGGGCTGATAGGACGGATAGCCCTGGCTGTACTGGGGGTACGCGGGCGGTGCCGTCGGATACGGCGGAGGCGCGGTGGGATACGTGGGCGGCGCGGTCGGGTAGGCAGCGCTGGGGTACGTAGCGCCCGGGTAACTCGGGTACGCAGGGTAGGACTGAGGAGACCCGGGCGTTTCCCAGGCCGGTGAGACGCTCGGCGGCGCCTGGCTCGCCGTGGACGCGGCATCGGCCGGCGGGGCGGACTTCTCCAGGGACGGGTACTCGTATCCCGACGAGGGGTCGGGGCTGGCGCCGGAGTGTTCGTTACCCGGGGTAGTCATGGCGCAAACCTAGCGTATTGCGAGGGCTGTCGGCCGTGCCGCGGGTGGAAAGTCGCAGGTCGCGGTCAAAGGGGCACCAACTGATGTCCCTGGGCGTTAAATAAGTGCTAGCTAGAGCGCCACCGTGCGCCGCCGACTCTCCAGGAGGATCGAACTCGTGGGACAACCGCTCACCCCCGGGCAACCACCGCGCTCGACGTCACAGCGTTCCCCGTTGTCTTCGTCGTTATCTCTGCCGACGCCGCCGCAGGGCTGGCCCATCGGCTCGTACCCGACATACGCCGAGGCTCAGCGCGCCGTTGACTACCTATCTGACGAGCAGTTCCCGGTCGAGAACGTCACGATCGTCGGAGTGAATCTGATGCAGGTCGAACGGGTAACCGGCCGGCTTTCCTGGCCCAAGGTGCTCGGTGGAGGCATGCTCAGTGGCGCGTGGCTGGGTTTGTTCATAGGCCTGGTGCTGGGGATGTTCAGCACAAATCTGGCCGGATCACTGGTGGTGGGACTCACCGTCGGGCTGGTGTTCGGCTTGGTCACCGCTGCGGTGCCCTACGCCATGACAAGGGGCACAAGAGATTTCGCGTCGACGATGCAGCTTGTCGCGGGGCGCTATGACGTGTTGTGCGAGCCGGCGCAGGCTGAGGCCGCGCGCGACATGTTGGCCAAACTCGCCATCTAGGCCAGGTGGTCACGCGCCGTATGGCGCTGGCCTGCGGTGTTGCCGGCGGGTACTGAGCCGGGCGGACAGTGGGACACTCGCACCGAACATGTTGCATGTCACCTGGTTTTCGCTCTACGGTTGCCGCGCGGGACGGGAGTGCCCGCCGTGCCGGCACGCGGAGGTGCCGAGCAACGTCAACGGACCAGGAGGCGGTCGTGCTGGAGTCGTCGGCCGGATGGTTCCGACGGAAGGGTGTGGCGCTGGGCTCGACCCTGCTGACCTGTCTGACGCTGGCTTCGCTGACCGGATGTGCTAGCTCCGACGACGGGGTCGTCATCCGCTTCTACACGCCGGCCAGTGAGGCCGGGACCTTTTCGGCTGCCGCGCAGCGATGCAACAAGGAATTGGGTGGCCGGTTCACCATCCAGCAGGTCAGCCTCCCGAAGCGGGCCGATGAGCAGCGATTGCAGCTTGCGCGGCGACTGACCGGTAACGACCGCACCCTGGACCTGATGGGCATGGACGTGGTGTGGACCGCGGAGTTCGCCGAAGCGGGTTGGGCGCTACCGCTTTCCGATGACCCGGCGGGCGTGACCGAGGCCGCCGCGCAGCGTGATGCCCTCGCGGGCCCGCTGGAGAGCGCCCGTTGGAAGGGCAAGCTGTACGCCGCTCCGTTGAGCACCAATACTCAGCTGCTGTGGTACCGCAAGGATCTGGTACCCGAACCTCCCGCGACGTGGGATCAGACGGTGCAGGCGGCCGAAGCCTTCGCGCAGTCAGGCGGGCCTAGCTGGATTGCGTTGCAAGGCAAGCAGTATGAGGGCCTGGTGGTTCTGTTCAACACACTGCTGGCGAGTGCGGGCGGCTCTGTTCTGGCGGGGGACGGCAAGACGGTGACACTGACGGATACCCCGGAGCACCGGGAGGCCACCGTCACCGCGCTGCGGACCATGAAATCGATTGCGACGGCGGACGGGGCGGATCCCTCGATCACTCAGACCGATGAGGGCACAGCGCGTTTGGCGTTCGAGCAGGGTAAGGCGGCTTTTGAGATCAATTGGCCGTTCGTGATGGCCAGCATGATGGAGAACGCCATCAAGGGCGGAGTTCCCTTCCTGCGTCTGGACCGGCGGCCGGACCTGACGGGCGCGATTGGCGGCGCGGGCCGGTTCGAGCCGAGCGATGAGCAGTTCGCCGCCGCCTACGAGGCGGCCAGTGCGGCGCTCGGTTTCGCGCCGTTTCCGTCTGTGGTGGCGGGACGGCCCGCCAAGGTCACCATCGGCGGACTGAACATCGCGGTCGCCAGAACGACGCGCTACAAGGCGCAGGCCTTCGAAGCGCTGAACTGCCTGCGCAGCCGGGAGAATCAGAAGGCGACAGCCATCGAGGGCGGATTGCCCGCGGTCGACTCGTCCCTGTACGACGATCCCGAGTTCCAGGCCAAATACCCCGCGTACGCGATCATTCGCGATCAACTGGCGAATGCTGCGGTGCGTCCCGCCTCGCCGTACTACCAAGCCATCTCGACCAGGGTGTCCGCGGTACTGGCACCGATCACCGCGATCGATCCCGAGCACACCGCTGACCAGCTGACCGATCAGGTGCAGAAGGCCGTCGACGGACGGGGGCTGATCCCGTGACCCCCACGACAAGCTCCGAGGGCAAGAAGGCCGAACGCAGGCTCGGGCTGTTGCTCATCGCACCGGCCGCGCTGTTGATGCTGGCGGTCACCGCGTATCCCATCTGCTACGCCGTGTGGCTGAGTGTGCAGAAGTACAGCTTCGCCAGCCCGCAGGATCGCAAGTTCGTATGGTTCGACAACTACGTCACCGTGCTCAGTGACAGATATTGGTGGAGCGCCCTTGTCGTCACACTTGTGATCACCGTGATTTCGGTGCTCATCGAGCTCGCGCTCGGACTGACCCTGGCGTTGGTGATGCACAGGACCATCTTCGGTAGGGGAGTCGTGCGCACCGCCGTGCTGATCCCATATGGAATCGTCACCGTGGCAGCGTCATACAGTTGGTACTACGCCTGGACGCCGGGCACCGGCTATCTGGCGAACCTGCTCCCGTCGGGCAGCGCGCCACTGACACAACAGATTCCGTCGCTTGCGGTGGTGATCCTGGCCGAGGTGTGGAAAACCACCCCCTTCATGGCATTGCTATTGCTGGCCGGTCTGGCTTTGGTACCCGACGATCTGCTGAAGGCTGCTCAGGTCGACGGCGCCAACGGCTGGAGCAGGCTGATTCGCGTCACCATCCCGATCATGAAACCCGCGATTCTGGTCGCGCTGCTGTTCCGTACCTTGGACGCCTTCCGAATCTTCGACAACATCTACGTGCTCACCGGCGGCAGCAACAACACAGGATCGGTATCGATCTTGGGGTACGACAACCTGTTCAAGGCCTTCAACGTCGGGCTTGGCTCGGCCATCAGCGTCCTCATCTTCCTGTGTGTGGCCCTCATCGCCTTCATCTTCATCAAGGGTTTCGGGGCCTCGGCGCCGACCGCGGACGGCGAGGGCGGACGATGAGCACGCAGGATCCGCGCCGGGCCCGCCAGTTGACCGGCTGGGCGATCGCCGATGTGCTGGTGCTCTGCTACGCCCTGGTTCCGGTGCTGTGGGTGCTGAGCCTGTCGCTCAAGCCGTCGTCGTCGGTCAAGGACGGCAAGTTCTTTCCGTGGCCGATGACGCTGGACAACTACCGGGGCATCTTCAGCGGCAACGTCTTCACCTCGGCGCTGGTCAATTCCATCGGCATCGGGCTCATCGCGACGGTGATCGCCGTGAGCGTGGGCACCATGGCGGCCTATGCGGTCGCGCGGCTGGACTTCCCCGGCAAGAAGGCGCTCATCGGAGCGGCCCTGCTGATCGCGATGTTCCCGCAGATCTCGCTGGTGACACCGATCTTCAACATCGAGCGCTCCCTCGGCCTCTTCGACACCTGGCCGGGACTGATCATCCCGTACATCACCTTCGCGCTGCCCCTGGCCATCTACACGCTCTCGGCCTTCTTCCGTGAGATCCCATGGGAATTGGAGAAGGCCGCCAAGATGGACGGCGCCACGCCGGCACAGGCCTTCTGGAAGGTCATTGCCCCGCTGGCCACCCCGGGCATCGTCACATCCGCGATCCTGGTGTTCATTTTCGCCTGGAATGACCTGCTGCTGGCGATCTCACTGACGGCCACCGACCGGTCCATCACGGCTCCCGTGGCCATCGCGAACTTCACCGGCAGTTCGCAATTCGAGGAGCCCACCGGATCGATTGCCGCCGGCGCCATTGTCATCACGGTGCCGATCATCATCTTCGTGCTCATATTTCAACGACGGATCGTCGCCGGATTGACCTCCGGCGCAGTGAAGGGTTAGCGATGGCTGAGATAGTGCTCGACCAGGTGTCCAAGACGTATGCGGACGGTTCCGCTGCGGTACAGGACATCAGCCTGAGCATCGCCGACGGTGAGTTCATCATCTTGGTCGGGCCATCCGGCTGCGGTAAGTCGACGACGCTGAACATGATTGCCGGACTTGAGGACATCTCCTCCGGTGAGCTCACCATCGCCGGCGAGCGGGTTAACGAGAAGGCGCCCAAGGACCGCGATATCGCGATGGTGTTCCAGTCGTACGCGTTGTATCCGCATATGACGGTGCGCCAGAACATCGCCTTTCCGCTGACTCTGACCAAGATGAGCAAGGCAGATATCAACGCCAAGGTCGACGAGGCAGCGAAGATCCTGGATTTGACCGACTATCTGGACCGCAAGCCCGCCAACCTATCCGGTGGTCAGCGACAGCGGGTGGCGATGGGGCGAGCGATCGTGCGCAGCCCCAAGGCGTTCCTGATGGACGAGCCGTTGTCCAACCTCGATGCCAAACTGCGGGTGCAGATGCGCACCGAGATCGCGCGCCTGCAGAAGCGTTTGGGCACCACCACCGTGTATGTCACGCATGACCAGACCGAGGCGATGACGCTCGGGGACCGGGTGGTGGTGCTGCGTGGCGGAAAGGTGCAGCAGGTGGGCGCACCCCAGGAGCTGTATGACACACCGGCCAACTTGTTCGTCGCCGGTTTCATCGGTTCGCCGTCCATGAACTTTTTTCCGGCGAGGCTCACCGATGTGGGTGTGCAGCTGCCCTTCGGTGAGGTGACGCTCGATGCCGGCGTGTACGCGGGCATCACCGCCAAAAAGCAGTCTGGTGACGTGATTGTGGGCATCCGGCCCGAGCAATTCGAGGATGCCGCCTTGGTCGACACCTACAAGCGGATCACCGGGTTGACGCTCACGGTCAATGCCGATGTGGTCGAGTCGCTGGGCTCGGACAAGTACGTGCACTTCACCACCGAGGGCGGCGCGGCGCATTCGGACGAGCTGACCGAGCTCGCGCAGGAATCGGAAGTCACCGACAACGAGTTCGTGGCAAGGCTTTCGGCGGCGTCCACGGTTGTCGCGGGACAGTCCATCGAGCTGATCATCGACACCGGCAAGCTGGTGATATTCGATGCCGAGTCGGGGGAGAACCTTTCCCTGGCGGCCGCCGGCGCGTGAACAGCGCGGGAATGAACTCGGACGAGATTGTCCGCACGGTACATGCGCATCTGGCCGGCCATTTTACCGGTCGCGGTGCGGGGGAGCCGGATTCGGCATCCGTCACCTTTCTGGGTTCCGAGCCGTATGAGCTGCTGCGCTACGGTCCCGACGACGCCGGGCTGACCCATTTCGCCTCGGTGGGGGCCTGTAGATATCCGATGTCCGACCCGGGGGAGATGCTGGCCTCCGAACAGCTCGGGCCGCGGGCCGAGGTGCTGATCAGCTTGCGCGGCAATGTTTTCCCGGGCCTGGCCCGTTCTCTTGCGGTGCTGGCGGCTTCGCCTGCGGTGGAGGGCCTGGTGCTCACCGATGATGCGCTTGTCGACCTCGGCCAGCCGCTCTGGGACGACCCGGACAGGCAGGCCTTCACCGCGGTGCTGCTGCAAGCCAGTGATGTCCCGGATCTTCCACTGCCCGAGCCACTCTCGCCGGTTCGATTTCTGGCGGCGGTACCCATCACCGCTAACGAGGCCGCCTGGGTTCGGCTCAAGGGAGCCGACGCGCTCCGGGATGCGTGGCTGCAGGCCGATATCGACGTGATGGATCCGTCACGCGCTCACGCCCAGCCGAGCTAGCGCGCTACAGCCACCCGTTCTTGCGGAAGTTCCGATACAGCAGCGTGCACACGGCGACCATGACGACCAGGACAGTCGGGTAGGCAGCCGGTTCGGCCAGCTCGGGCATGTGCTCGAAGTTCATGCCGTAGATACCGGCGAGCATGGTCGGAAATGCGGCGATACCGACCCAGGCGCTGATCTTGCGCATATCGGTGTTCTGCTGCATGGCCACCTTGCCGAGTGCGGCGTTCACCAGGGAGGTGAGCAACTCGTCGTAGCTTCCGATCTTGTCCGCCGCGTGCGTTTGATGGTCGAGCACATCACGGAGATACCGGCGTACTTCCTTGGTGATGAGGTCGTTGTGGTCTTGGGTCAGCTTGCTGAGTGCGCTCGTGAGCGGGCTGATCGCACGACGCAACTCCACGACTTCGCGCTTGAGCATGTAGATGTGTTCGATGTCGGTGCTGGATCGGGGTGAGAAGACGTTCTGTTCCATCGCGTCGATATCGGTCTCGACGAGGTCGGACACCTCCATATAGGAGTCGACCACGCGGTCCGCGATGGCATGCATGACGGCGTACGGGCCCAGCCGCATGTGGTCGGGATCCGCGTCCATCTGTGCGCGTACCTTCGCCAACCCGCTGTGGTCGCCGTGCCGCACCGTCACCACGAAGTCGCCGCCGACGAAGATCATGATCTCGCCGGTCTCCACGATCTCGCGGGCAGAGGAGATCGATTCGTGCTCAACATAATTGACGGTCTTGAGAATCAAGAACAGGGTGTCGTCGTACCGCTCCAGCTTGGGGCGGTTGTGTGCGTGCACGGCGTCCTCGACGGCCAGCCGGTGCAGGCCGAAAGGTTCGGCGACCGCTTCCATCTGGTGTTCGTCGGGTTCGTGCAGACCCACCCAGACGAACCCGCGATCCAGCGAGCGCACCTTTTCCAGCGCGGCGGTCGGGGTGTACTTGCCCGGCAGCCGCACCCCGTCCACATAGACGGCGCAGTCGACGATGGCCCGGGCGAGGGGAACGGGGATGCGTTTGGCATCGGTCTCGGGTTCACGACCGCGGATGGGCGAACGCAACGACGACGGGCTGACCGACGGAAATCGCGCCATGATGTGGGCTCCCTGCTCGCATACCAATTCTGCGGAACCGTGCTGCGCGATGGTAACCCGTGAACCTGTGGCACCGCCTGGGAGACTGACGTCGTGGCGTTCGATATCGCGGTGTTCACCTCAGTGTTCATCACCCTCGTGGTCATCATGGACCCTCCGGGTGCGGTACCTGTTTTCTTGTCGCTGACGGGACGGCAGCCGGCCGCCGAACGGCATCGTGCGGCCTGGCAGGCGCCCGCGGTCTCGTTGACGGTCATCTCGATGTTCGCGATCGGCGGCCAGGCGATTCTGGCCTACCTGCATATCGGGGTGCCCGCGCTGCAGGGGGCGGGAGGGCTGCTGCTGCTCATCACCGGTTTGTCGTTGTTGATGGGTGGGGCCACCAGTCATGACGCCGATAGTG
This sequence comes from Mycobacteroides franklinii, assembly GCF_001853795.1. Classification (NCBI taxonomy): domain Bacteria; kingdom Bacillati; phylum Actinomycetota; class Actinomycetes; order Mycobacteriales; family Mycobacteriaceae; genus Mycobacteroides; species Mycobacteroides franklinii. The sequence goes on along the minus strand of NZ_MLIK01000004.1, from coordinate 582,461 downwards.
GGGTCAATGTGGCTCTTGTTCCGCTGGGTACCCCGCTGATGGCGGGGCCGGGAGCCATCGCGGCGACCATCATCGCGGTCCGTCAGGCGCAGGGACAGGTGGGTACCTACCTAGCCATCGGTGCGGCGATCCTATGCGTGCATGTGGTGCTGTATTTGACCCTGAGGTTCTCGACGGTGCTGATCAGGGTGCTGCGGGAGGGCGGAATCATGCTGCTGGCGCGGGTAGCCGGTCTGTTGCTGGCCGCCATCGCGGTGCAGATGATCGCCGAGTCGGTGCGCGGATTCGTAGCGGGTGCGTAACGGGGCTGCTCACAGTTCCAGAGTCGCCAGAAGTGACCTCCGCCTCGGCCAGTAGTCTCACGCTGTGACCGCATCCGACGTTGTTGTGACAGATGAAGAGATTTTCGAAGCACATATCGACGGGAAGCTGTCGGTAGAGCTCAAGTCGCCGCTGGATACCCAGCGTGCGCTCTCGATTGCTTACACCCCGGGTGTCGCGCAGGTCTCGCGGGCCATCGCCGCCGACCCCAGCCTGGCCAAGAAATACACGTGGGCGCACCGCCTGGTCGCGGTGGTCAGCGACGGCAGCGCCGTGCTCGGTCTGGGCGATATCGGTCCGTCGGCATCACTGCCTGTCATGGAGGGCAAGAGTGCGCTGTTCAAGACCTTCGCCGGCCTCAACTCCATCCCGATCGTGCTCGACACCAAGGACCCCGACGAGATCGTCGAGACGCTGATCCGCCTGCGGCCCACCTTTGGTGCGGTCAACCTGGAGGACATCTCGGCGCCGCGCTGTTTCGAGATCGAGCGGCGCGTGATCGAGGCGCTGGACTGCCCCGTCATGCACGACGACCAGCACGGCACCGCCATCGTGGTGTTGGCCGCGCTCATGGGCGCATCGCGGGTGTTGGGCCGCAATCAGCAGTCACTCAAGGTGGTCATTTCCGGCGCGGGCGCGGCCGGCGTCGCGTGCGCCAACATTCTGCTGGCAGACGGCATCACCGATGTGACGGTGCTGGACTCGAAGGGCATTGTGCACACCAGCCGCGATGACCTCAATGAGTTCAAGGCCGACCTTGCCGCGCGCACCAACCCGCGTGGTCTCACCGGTGGGCAGGCCGAGGCGCTCGCGGGTGCCGATGTGTTCCTGGGTGTTTCGGCGGGCAAGGTGGATGAGTCGCTGATCGCGACCATGGCGGACGAGAGCATTGTCTTCGCGTGCTCCAACCCCGATCCCGAGATTCACCCTCATATCGCGGCCAAGTACGCCGCGATCGTGGCGACGGGGCGCAGCGACTTCCCGAACCAGATCAACAACGTGCTGGCCTTCCCCGGCGTGTTCCGCGGGGCACTGGACGCCGAGGCCACCAAGATTACCGAGCGGATGAAAGTGGCTGCGGCCGAGGCGATTTTCTCGGTTGTGGAACCTGACCTGGCGCCCAACAAGATTGTGCCCAGCCCGCTGGACCCGCGCGTCGGACCGGCCGTGGCGGCCGCCGTGCAGGCTGTTGCGCACGAGGTCGATGAGCCGTCCACGCGAAGAGGATCGGGCAGCGCCTAGCCGTCGATGTTCATTTCTCGCGTATGGACGGCGGGGCTGCTGGCGACGGCGGCTATTCTCGTCGGCTGTTCGGAAAACCACGGTCCGGCACCGTATCTGACGGTGGTGACGACCAGTGACCCGCAGTATCAGGTGCTTGCGCATATCTATGCGGCGGTGGTGCAGGCAACCGGTATCGACACGAGGGTGCGCGAGAGTGCTGATCCAGTAGCAGAATTGGACACGGGCATCGCGAGCGTCGCACCCGGGTTCACCGGCAGAGTGCTACGGCAATTCGCGCCGCAGCAGCGGCCCACCGGTGACGAGGAGGCCGCGTACAAGGCCATGATCGCCGCGCTGCCCGCGGGTGTCGCCGCGGCCGACTACGGGACGGCCGAGGATCGTCCGGCGCTGGCGGTCGCCGCGTCGCCGGGCGCCTCGTCCAAGCCGACGCTGGCGGCCTTCGTTCGGCATTGCGATCAGCTGCTGCGCAGCGGGCAGGTCGGTCAGGGGCCCGTTCCGGTGCCGCGTATTGGGTCATGCGATACCGGTGCTCCCCGTCAATTCGCCGGGGCCGGTGAACTTTTCGCGGCGCTCAAACGCGGCGAGATTGCGGTGGCCTGGACCAGTACGGCCAGCCAGAACCTGCCTGTCGACGGGGTCACGGTGCTAGATGATGGGAAGAACTGGCTTCCGGCCAATAACGTCGTTCCCCTCTACCGCCGCAATGAGTTGACCGAACCACAAGTGTTGTCGCTCAACAAGGTTGCCGGTGAGCTCACGACCGGCGATCTTTCGACTATGACGCGGGAGGTTTCCGGCGGGGGAGACCCGCAGCGCGTGGTGGACACATGGCTCAACGATCACCAGATTTTGCTGCGCGGCTAGCGGCGGTCCCGCGACCTGCGTAAACGTGGCAGGCAATCAGATTGTGACTTGACCCGATTATTTGACACGTGGTACCTAAATGTCACTATGGCGATCCCACTGGGCCCCAATGTTGCGGCCACAGCACCTGCACGTCGCGACGGACTGTATCCGGGTGACCAGCCCGGACTACGGCTGCCCAAGGGAGTGGAGGGCTGGGCGCGGCCCGAGCTGTCCGCTGTCGTCCGGACTTTCGACTGGATGTTCACCAAGTACCGTCTCGGTGGCGGCGGTCTGAGCGTCTATGTCGATGGCGAACCGGCGTTGGATATCTGGGCGGGCGCGGCGGCCGCCGGGCAGGGCTGGACGCGAGATACCGGCGCCCTCGTCTTCTCGGCGTCGAAGGGCATCGCCGCAACGGTCATCCACCGTCTGGTTGATCGCGGACTGATTTCTTATGACGCCCCGGTCGCACGCTATTGGCCGGAGTTCGGCGCCAACGGGAAGTCCTCGATCACGGTCCGGCAGGTGCTCGATCATCGCGCCGGGCTTTCGCGCCTTGAGGGAATCGCTTACCACGCAGAGGAAGTCGTCGATCACGAGCTGATGGAGCAGCGCCTGGCCGCGGCACCGGTCGACAAGTTCTACGGAAAGCGCGCGTATCACGCACTGACCTTCGGCTGGCTGCTCGCGGGGCTGGCCCGATCGGTCACCGGGAAGGACATGCGTGAGCTGTTTCGGACCGAGATCGCCGAGCCGCTTGGGGTCGACGGAATCCACCTCGGGCGGCCGCCGCGTACCTCACCGACCAAGGCTGCCTCGATGTACCCCTTCCTGGACTCGGTGGCGAACAAGCCCGTGGTGGGGAGGGTGCTGCCGACGGTGATCCGCGCCGTCGATCGCCTTCCGGGTTTCGAGGGTGCCATCGGCACGATGTACGAGCCGGGCATGGAGCGGATTCTCGCCGACGACGGCACGCTGAATTCGGCGCTGTACGACATGCAGGCACCCGCCGCCAATGCGGTGGCCACGGCGCCCGCGCTCGCCAAGATGTACGCCGCGCTGGCGGGCGCTGGCAGCGTCGAGGGCCGTGAGTTTCTTTCGCCGGAAACTGTTGCCGGGCTTGCTCGTAAGACCAATCTGAGCATCGACCGCACCATCGTGTTCCCCATGGGGATGCACCTGGGGTACATGTCGTTGCCCATGAACGGATTCCGTGGTGGTTTCGGCCATATCGGGCTGGGTGGGTCGATGGGATGGGCGGACCCGAAGCGCAAGATCGCGGTCGGCTTCGCGCACAATCGGCTGCCGTTGACCATGGCGCTCGACCAGATCTCGTTTGCGTTCTTGTGGCCCCAGATCATCAAGGCTGTCGGTTGACGTCGTGACGTTCCCCTAATCGGCGAGCCCCGATTGGGTATCTGTCCTGACATCTACTCGACAGCTCTTGTCTTGATGCCAAGTACCTGGTACTCAGTGTTACTTATGGCACAACCGCACGGTCTCGATGACGCGACCGCAGAACCCTTCCGCCCGCCCTTCGCGTACCCGCCGCTGGAGCGCGGCATGGAGCTTCCGCCGGGGGTGAATGGATGGGCGCGTCCCGAGTTTCGGGGGGTGGTGCGCGTCTTCTCGCTCGCCTTCGCCCGGTACCGCGTCGGTGGTGGCGCCATCTGCGTATACGTGGACGGCGAGCCAGTACTTGACCTGTGGTCTGGGCTGGCACAGAAGGGTGTGCAGTGGACGCGTGACACTGCGCCGGTGATCTTCTCGGCGTCCAAGGGTGTCACCGCCACGATCATCCACAGGCTGGTGGACCGTGGGCTGCTGGATTATCGGGCGCCGGTGTCGCGGTACTGGCCGGAGTTCGCCGCCAACGACAAGCAAGCGATCACTGTCGATGAAATCCTCTCGCATACCGCGGGTCTGTCGCGGCTGACGGGTATCGCGCACAACTACGAGGAGATGTTCGACCCGGACTTGATGGCGGACCGGCTGGCCGCGGCCCCCGTCGACCGTTACTTCGGCAAGCCCGCGTACCACGCCTTGTCGATCGGCTGGCTCATGGGACGGCTGGCCAAGGCCGTGACCGGTAAGGAGCTGGAGGAGTTGTATCGCACCGAACTGGCCGAGCCGCTCGGGGTCGACGGCATCCACATGGGGCGCCCACCGGTGGGTGCACCTTCGGAATCTGCCGCGCTGACACCATATTTGGATCGGGTCGCCCGATCCGCCTTCATCCGTCGCACGGCCCCTCCCGTCATGGGTGTGCTCGACAAGATGCCCGGCGCCAAGGGGGCCGCGTCGACGCTGTATCAGCCGGGTGCCGAAATGCTGCTGGCCGATGACGGACACGCCACTGCGGATGTGATGGACCTGCGGTGCGGGGCCGGTAGCGCCTGCTGCACCGCACCTGCGCTGGCCAAGCTGTACTCCGCGTTGGCGGGTGACGGCAGCGTGGATGGCGTGCGACTGCTGTCACCGGAGATCACCAAGGGGCTGGATCGCAAGCCCAGTTACCAGATCGACCACACGCTGGGGTTACCGATGGGCTGGCACCGGGGGTACCACTCCCTGGCAGTCCCGGTGATCGGTGGTGGCTTCGGGCACATCGGCGCCGGTGGCTCATTCGGCTGGGCCGACCGGAAACGCAAGATCTCCGTTGCTATCGTGCACAACCGACTGCCCAGCACGATGGTGTTCGATCAGACCATCATCGGTACGTTCCTGCCGTCGATCATTCGCGCGGCGCGCTAACGCGACAGCGCGAATGATCGACGGGGACGGTTACGACGGGGACGGTTACTTGCTCGGCCGCGGCAGGACGTAGCGGGTCACCAGCGAGAAGATGTCCTGGTAGCGGGCCCCGGTCAGCCGAACGACCACGTCCAGAATCTTGGCGTCGGGACCGACCAGTACGCGTGGCTTCTTCTTGCGTACGGCGGTGAGGATGATGCGGGCGGCGGCCTCCGGGCTGGTGTTCGCGAGGTACTTGTCGAACATCGCGGCCCCGGCCTTGACGTCGTAGCCCTCCGCGGCGGTGGAGTTGCGCGCGATGGCGGTCTTGATGCCGCCGGGGTGTACGCAGGTGACCGCGACGGGCTTCTTGCCGATGATCATTTCCTGGCGCAGCGACTCGGTGAATCCACGCACCGCGAACTTGGCTGAGTTGTAAGCACTTTGGCCGGGCATGGACAGCACGCCGAAAAGGCTGGACACGTTGACGACGTGGCCGTCGCCGGAGGCGATCAGGTGCGGCAGGAAGGCCTTGGTGCCGTTGACAACGCCCCAGAAGTCGACATCGATGATGCGCTCGATGTCCTTGAACTGGCTTTCCTCAACTTCGCCCTGGAAGGCGATGCCGGCGTTGTTGTAGATCTGGTTGACCTTGCCGAAATGTTCCTTGATGGCGTCGGCGTAGAGCAGGAAGGCTTCGCGCTCAACGACATTGAGTCGATCGGCGCGGACCTCGGCGCCCAGGGCCTTCACCTGGCGCTCGGTTTCGGCCAGCCCCTCGGCGTCGACGTCGCTGATGGCGATCTTGGCGCCTGATCTCGCGAGTTCGACGGCCAGTGCGCGTCCGATTCCCGAACCGGCGCCGGTGACCACGGCAACCTTGCCGCTGAAGCCTTCCATAAGTGTCTCCTTGTTAGACGACTGTCAAATAGTCAGAGTAATGGGTCAGTGGGAACGCTTGGGCAGCAGGAACCGCGCGCCGAGAACGAACAGATCCTGGTAGCGCGCACCGGTCAGCCGCACCAGCACGTCGATCACCTTGGCGTCCGGTCCCACGAGCACGCGTGGCTTCTTCTTGCGCACGGCGGTGAGGATGATCCGCGCCGCGGCCTCGGGGCTGGTTCGCGCAAGCAGGTCGAACAACTTCGTGAACTCGGCGGGGTCGTAGCCCTCGGCCATGGTGGCGTTGCGGGCCACATTGGTCTTGATGCCGCCGGGGTGTACACAGGTGACCGCGACGGGCTTCTTGCCGATGATCATTTCCTGGCGCAGCGACTCGGAGAAGCCGCGTACAGCGAATTTCGCTGCGTTGTAAGCGCTTTGGCCCGGGCAGGACATGACGCCGAAGATCGACGAGACGTTGATGACGTGGCCGTCGCCGGAGGCGATCAGGTGCGGCAGGAAGGCCTTGGTGCCGTTGACGACGCCCCAGAAGTCGACATCGATGATGCGCTCGATGTCCTTGAACTGGCTGGCTTCTACTTCACCGTGAAAGTCGATACCGGCGTTGTTGTAGATCTGGTTGACCTTGCCGAAGTGTTCCTTGACGACGTCGGCGTAGAGCAAGAAGGCCTCACGCTCGGCGACATTCAGGCGGTCGGATCTGACATCCCCGCCGAGGCTTTTTATCTGGCGTTCGGTTTCAGCCAGGCCCTCGTTGTCGATATCGCTGATGGCGACCTTGGCGCCCGATCTCGCCAGTTCGACGGCCAACGCGCGTCCGATTCCCGAACCGGCGCCGGTGACTACTGCGACCTTGCCGCTGAAACCCTCCATGGGGCACTCCTGACAGATTTACGTTGTGAGCCTGACGTCAATCAGTGAGGGTAATGGATGGCAACCCGGCGTGGTCATGGCGGCGGTCAGGTCTTGAGGCCCACGCAGATCCAGTCGACGGAGATCAGTGGTGGCGTGATGGGGCGTTCCACCGGGCGCTGCACCACGACGTCGAAACCTGCGCGCGAGAACAGGCGCTCCATTTCGCCGGCCGTCGGGAAATGTGCGGGGCCGCGCTCACCCGTTCCGTTGCGCATCCAGCGACGTTCCTTCGGGCAGATCGTCGCGACCGCGGCCATGCCGCCCGGGGCCAGCACGCGGTAAAACTCCGCCAGCGCCGCGGGCTGGTCGAAGAAATGGAATGCGGACGTGGTCACCACGGCGTCGAGGGCGCCGTCGGCGAACGGGAGTTGCTCCGCGGGCGCCTTGCGCCACTGCACCCCGGCCGAGCGGGCCCTTGCCTTGGCGAGCATGCCGTCGGACATGTCCACCCCGTAGACGGTTGCCGACGCCAGCTCATCCTGGATGCGTGCGGCCAATATGCCAGTGCCACAAGCGATATCGGCGATACGTTGAGCATCGTGGTCACGTAACTGCCTGATGGTGTCCGTCTGGGCCGGGCTATAGATGTGGCGTTGCACGAAGGGGAAGTTGTACACCCGGGACATCAGAGTCCAGTACCGCGTGACCAGCTCGTTGAATGAACGCCGTTGGGCGATGGCCGTCATCGTTGAAACCTAGGAGTGGCGCCTGGATGACGTCCGCGACTCCGTGTGAACTTGGTGAAATACACGAGGGTCACGGCCGAAAGCTATGACCGGTCCCAATAACCCGAACGGCTCGTGATGAACCTGCGAGCAAACCACCGAACTCGTGTGCGGAACGGTAGGGTGCGCAAGGGTCTCGCGGACGTGATTCGTGAGGGATACGGGTATTCCACGGTGCAGTGGGAGAAGGTTGGAGTCCGCTGATGACGGCGTCACTCAGTGATCGGTTCATGCGTCGGCTGCCGGAGACGGCGCGCCGTGCGGTGGACTGTTTCGCTGCCGAGGTGCCGTACTACGGGATGTTGCCGCGTGAGGTTCTCGACGGAGAGATTACCGAGTTCACCAAGCAGCATTTCCGAATCTTCTCTCGGGTACTGGTGGAATCTCGGGCCCCCACGGAAGACGAGATCGCGGTGTCGATCCTGGCGGCATCCCGTCGGGCGCAGGAGGACATCCCGCTTCCGGCGATTCTGGCCGTCTACAACGTCGCCGCACGGGTGGGCATCGAGACGCTCCGGGAGCTGGCAACCCCTGACGAGGTCGGCGAGGTCCTCGCTATCAGTATGCAGGTGCAGCGATATCTACAGCTGATGCTGCCCGCTGTGACCACTGCCTATCTCGAAGAGCGCCAGGGTCTTTACAGTGCGACGACGGAGGCGCGGCGCGACCTCTTCGACGCGTTGGTCAAGGGGACGCAATGGGTAGAGGCCGCCGAGCGCGCCAACGTCACGCTGGCGCTGTCCTACAACGTGCTGTTCCTGTACCTCCCGGAACCGGCGGTGAACACCGTGGTGGCACGGCGGCGTGCGCATCTGGTGCAGGACATCGTCGACGAGTACGCGCGCGAACCCGTGCTCACGTCGCTGGACGGCCGCGGGGGCACCATCTTGTTACCCGCGGTGGGCAAGGTGGAATCGCTGCTGCCATTGTTCTCGGAGGTGGCAGGGGGGCCGGTCACGCTCGGGGTGTCCGATGCCACCGACCCCGGCGAGATTGCCGCCGCCGCCGATGAGGCGCGCGAATTGACCGTGCTCGCATTGAGACTCGGTCGAGTGCCGGGGGCATATCGGCTTGCCGATCTGCTGCTGGAATACCAGATCACCCGTCCGGGTAGGGCTCGGGACCTGCTCGCCGCCACGGTTCAGCCGCTTGCCGCGCACCCTCACCTGCAACAGGCACTCAGTGCGTACCTACAGCACGAGCACGGGCGCCAGTTGGCGGCCAAGTCACTGCATGTGCATCCCAACACCCTCGACTACAGGTTGCGTCGGGTGGCCGAGCTCACCGGCCTGGACCCCGCGCAGCCGTCGGCGGCGCGGACTCTTGCCGCCGCACTGCTGGCCGTGAAGGCGCGCTGACGTCCCGTTCAGAGTTTCCCGGCGAGCAGCTTCACAATCGCCACTATCTGCCGGACGTACATGATCAGAGCGCGTGGCGCGAGAAATGTCGAAAGCACCGTTCGGACATCGGGTTGTGCCGGTAATGGCCTGCCGCGCATACGTTCGTCGAGCCAACCGAGCGCATCATGGCCGCCGGACAGTAACAAAAAGACACGTTCGCTGGCGCGGTCGCGTCGGTAGGTGACATGTGCGCCACCGGCGATGTAGTCCTCGGCGAGTTGGTCGGTGCTGGAAACCGGCAGGAGTACGTCGTGCATCGAGTGGTAGAGGTAGATCGGTGCGGTGGGGATGCGCAATCCCAGCGTCATGGCGTCCGTGAGCGCAGCGATCTCCGGTGTGTCCATCACTTCTTCGAGCGGGCGGACGAAGATCCTGTTGAAGTTGAGAAATGGCCAGTACAACAGTGCCTGGATGACGGTGAGGCGTTCGGCCTTCTCCACCATCCGGCGACCTCGCTTGGTGAGGTGCTTCTGCAGGTAGTCCTGGATTGAGGGGCTGACCCGCATCATGGCCGCCAACACGATGATGATGAGCCCCGAAGCGTATTGGCCGCTGAGCTGGTGCATGAGTGGGCCGGGTTGGGGAGCGGGCGCGCCGATCAATGCCCCGACCAGGTTGAGTTCGGGCGCGTACTCACCGGCTAGCTCGGCGGCCCAGGCGGTGGCGTTACCACCGGCCGAGTATCCCCAGACCGCGGCCGGTGTTTGGGCGGTCAGACGCGGGATGCCGTCCTCGCCGGATGCGGCAATGGTGGCGCGCAGCGCGTCCAGCACGTGGTAGCCGGGTTGTTTGGGCGCCATCCAGAGGCCCTTCGGTCCCTCATGGTCGCTGATGGTCACTATCCACCCCCGTTGGAGGGCGGCGACAGCCAGCAGAAACTCGTTCTGTGACTGATTGATGCCGAAGGTGCGGTGCTGCAGGTAGTACGAGGGGAATCGCTTGGGGGTGACGGCATCGATCGCGCTCTGGAAGGCGAGCAGCGGCGCCTTTCCCGTCGCGGTCTTGGGGACGAGCACTGTTGTCACGGTCGTCTCCGGGGACCCGTGCAAATCGGTGCTGCGGTAGAGCACCTGCCATGCGTGCAGTCGCAGCGGGATGAGTCCGAACAAGCCGATCTGAACGCGCCTGCGGCGCAGCGCCGTTCCGGGTGCTGTCTTCTCCCAGCCGTCGGGCGGCAAGAAGAATGGGTCGACCGGGGACGGCTGCGGCTTACCGAGTTGCATTGGCCAGGCCTCGATCGGCTGAGTCGACGCGGGCGCAGTGCCGGCTGTCATCTGGCTCCTGTCCTTGGTGTGGTCGTCCCGTCCGGATTGAGTGACATTGATAGTAAGAAACCTCGGATGCGCGCAGCGTATTCAACAAGAATGGTCCACGGCAACGAATCGTCACCGAATCGGGGTTACCCCCTAAAGCGCGCATCGGACCTTGTAGTTCGTCACCGATCAAGCAAACGGCCGAATCCAATATTTGGACACATGCCATTTTGCAGGGTTCGCAATATTCGCTGCCCAGTGGGTAGTTGACAGCCGGTGGCGCCGAAAAAATGAAGTGCGATGCTATTTTCTGGTTAAGTTGCCGTGTCGGAGAATACGTGTCGCTGCGCGATGGCTAGAGACGGCCGAGTAGTAGCTTCGCGATGCCCCACTGCCAGCGGAGCTGGCTCACTGCCGCGCGTGCGGTCAAGGACGTCGAGAGCACAGTCTGGACATCGGGCTGGGGCGCCAAGGGCTCACCTGCCATCCGCGCTGCCAACCAGCCGAGCGCGTCGCCTCCGCCCGTGAGGGCGAGAGATATGTGCTCGCTCGCGTGGTCACGCCGGTAGGTGAGATTGACCCCGCGGGTGATGTATTGGTCGGCAAGGTAATCGGAGCCTCCGATCGGCAATAGCTGATCGTGGACGCCGTGATACAGATAGACCGGGGCCAGTGGAGTGTGCTGGCCGAGTTTCATCCGCCGGGTGATCGAGGCAATTTCGGGTGCCTTCATCAGTTCCTCGACAGTGTGATCGACGAGCTTGTCGAAATTCATGAACGGCCATCGCAGTACCGATTCTGCGAGGCTGACAGTGGCGGCCCTCTCGATGATCTGACGTCCCCTGGCGGTCAGGTGCCCGCCCAGAAAGTCGTGAGCGCTGTGATGTGCACGCATCATGGCGGCCAGGACCGGCAGGATAAGTCCCGAGGCGAATCGCCGACTGTGGTGTGGCACCAATGAGCCGGGTACGGCTGCCGGTGCGCCGAGCAGTGCTCCGACAATGTTGAGCTCCGGTGCGTACTCGGGTGCCATCTCGGCGGCCCATGTGCTGGCGGTGCCGCCGCCGGAATAGCCCCAGAGCCCGATCGGTGTGTCCTCGGGTAGTGGCGGCACTCCTCTCGTCCCGCCGGCGCGCAAGGTGGCGCGCACGCCGTCGAGCACGTGATAGCCCGGCTGCCGATCTACCATCCACAAGCCCTGGGGCCCTTCGTGGTCGCTGACCGAGACGATCCATCCACGGGCGAGTGCGGCCACCATCAACAACAGTTCGTTCTGCGTTTGATTGAGGCCGAAGGAGCCCGGCAGCAGCCCGTACGACGGGAACGACCGCGATGTCACCGCGTCGATGGCGCATTGGTAGGCCAGTACCGGGCCTGTGACGTTATGGGGTACCAGCACGGTGGTCACCGTGGTCTCCGGTGCGCCGTTGAGGTCCGTGGTTCGGTAGAGCAGCTGCCAGGCCTGCAGGCGCAGGGGGACGATGCCGAATAAGGCGATTCGAACTTGCCTGCGCCGCAGCAGGTTCCCGGGCAGCGTGTTTTCCCAACCGGGTGGGGGAACGTAGAAGGGATCCCGCGGCGACGGTCTGGGTTTGGTGGTGAGCGGTGGCCACTCTTCGATGGGAAGCGTTATGGGTCCGCTTGCGGGAGCGGGCTCTGTGGTCATCTGGTGCAGCGTATTGAACACGCGCGCACTACGGCAGGCATCCAGCGATAGATCAGGCCCATCCCCTAAGGGACGGGCCTGATCTTGGGCTCAATCACTCCTACTCGGATGTGGGCGCAAATGCCTCGTCGATGATCTCCTGCTGCTCGACGGCATGCACCTTCGAGGAGCCGGACGACGGTGCCGACATGGCGCGCCGGGAGATCTTGGTGAGGCCGGTCAGGCGCGGGACCACCTCGGGCAGGTTCAGGCCGAACGTGGGCCAGGCGCCCTGGTTGGCAGGTTCTTCCTGCACCCAGATGTACTGCGCATCATCCGGATACCGGCCGAGGGTCTCCTCGAGGCGGTAACGCGGGATCGGGTACAGCTGCTCGATGCGCACGATCGCGACGTCGTCGCGCTTGTCGGCGGTCTTGCGCGCCAACAGGTCGTAGTACAGCTTGCCGCTGGTCAGCAGGATCCGCTTGACCTTGCTGCGATCGCCGACCCCGTCCTCGTAGTTGGCTTCTTCGAGGACCGAACGGAACTTGCGGTCGGTGAAGTCCTTGATGTCGCTGACCGCGGCCTTGTTACGCAGCATGGACTTTGGTGTGAACACCACCATCGGTCGGGTGATGCCGTCCAGGGCATGCCGGCGCAACAGGTGGAAGTAGTTGGCCGGTGTCGACGGCATCGCCACCGTCATCGAGCCTTCGGCGCACAGCTGCAGGAACCGCTCGATGCGGCCCGAGGTGTGGTCGGGGCCCTGTCCCTCGTGGCCGTGGGGGAGCAGCAGGACCACTTCGGAGAGCTGACCCCACTTGGCCTCGCCGGACGAGATGAACTCATCGATGATGGATTGCGCGCCGTTGACGAAGTCGCCGAATTGGGCCTCCCACAACACCATTGCGTCGGGATTGCCGACGGAATAGCCGTACTCGAAGCCGAGCGCCGCATACTCCGACAGCGCCGAATCGTGCACCACGAGACGCCCGCCGGTGGGGTTGCCCTCGGCGTCGACGCCCACCAGCTGCAGGGGGCTGAACTCCTCGCCGTTGTGCCGGTCGATGATCACCGCGTGGCGCTGGGTGAACGTGCCGCGCTTGGAGTCCTGGCCGGACAGCCGCACCACCTTGCCCTCGGCAACCAGGGTGCCGAAGGCCAGTAGCTCACCGAAGGCCCAGTCGACCTTGCCCTCGTAGGCCATTTCGCGGCGCCTGTCCAGCACCGGCTTGACGCGCGGATGCACGCTGAAGTCCTCGGGTACCGCCAGGAAGGCGTCACCGATACGCTGCAGCAGCGCCTTGTCGACGGCGGTGACCAGCTTCTGTGGCAGCTGCTGGTCCTCTTCGACCGACTCGCTGGGGCGCTGCTGGTACTTCTCCAGATCGCGGACCTCGTTGAACACCCGCTCCAGCTGGCCCTGGTAGTCGCGCAGGGCGTCCTCGGCCTCTTTCATCGAGATGTCGCCGCGGCCGATCAGCGATTCGGTGTACGTCTTGCGCACCCCGCGCTTGGTGTCGATCACTTCGTACATCTGCGGGTTGGTCATCGAAGGGTCGTCGCCCTCGTTGTGGCCGCGCCGGCGGTAGCAGATGAGGTCGATGACGACGTCCTTGTTGAACTTCTGTCGGAAGTCGACGGCCAGGCGTGACACCCACACGCACGCCTCGGGGTCGTCCCCGTTGACGTGGAAGATTGGCGCCCCAATCATTTTCGCGACGTCGGTGCAGTACTCGCTGGATCGCGAATGCTCCGGTGCGGTGGTGAAGCCGATCTGGTTGTTGACCACGATGTGGATGGTGCCGCCGGTGCGGTAGCCGGGGAGGTTGGCCAGGTTCAGGGTTTCGGCCACCACGCCCTGGCCGGCGAATGCGGCGTCACCGTGCAGCATCAGCGGCACCACGGTAAAGCGGCCGCCGTCGGTGCCGTTGTCGAGGACGTCCTGCTTGGCGCGCACCAGGCCTTCCAGCACCGGGTCGACGGCCTCGAGGTGCGAGGGGTTGGCGGTCAACGACACCTCGATGTCGTTCTCGCCGAACATCTGGATATAGGTGCCCGAGGCGCCCAGGTGGTACTTGACGTCGCCGGAGCCATGCGCGAGCGCCGGATTCAGGTTGCCCTCGAACTCGGTGAAGATCTGCGAGTACGGCTTGCCGACGATGTTGGCCAGCACGTTCAGGCGACCGCGGTGCGGCATGCCGATGACCACCTCGTCGAGGCCGTACTCGGCACTCTGGTCGATGACGGCGTCCATCATGGGGATGACGCCCTCGGCGCCTTCCAGTGAGAACCTCTTCTGGCCAACATATTTGGTGGCCAGGAAGGTCTCGAACGCCTCGGCCGCATTGAGCTTGGACAGGATGTACTTCTGCTCGGCGACGGTCGGCTTATCGTGCTTGACCTCGATGCGCTCCTGCAGCCACTTCTGCTGCTCAGGTTCCAGAATGTGGGTGTATTCCACTGCGGCGTGCCGGCAGTACGCGTCGCGCAGCACCGAGAGCACGTCGCGCAGCTTCATGTACTCCTGGCCCTTGAAGCCCGAGACCTTGAACTCGCGGTCCAGATCCCACAGCGTCAGGCCGTGGGTGAGCACATCCAGATCGGGGTGGCTGCGGAAACGGGTCTTGTCCAGGCGCAGCGGATCGGTATCTGCCATGAGGTGGCCCCGGTTGCGGTATGCCGCAATCAGTTCCAGCACACGAGCGTTCTTGTCGAGGATCGAGTCGGGGTTGTCGATGCGCCAGCGCACCGGCTCGTAGGGGATGCCCAGCTCACGGAAGATGTCGTCGAAGAAGTCGTCGGAGAGCAGCAGCTGATGCACCGTGCGCAGGAAATCGCCGGATTCGGCACCCTGGATGATGCGGTGGTCGTAGGTGGACGTCAGCGTCATGAGCTTGCCGATGCCCAGATCGGAGATGCGCTCCTCGCTGGCGCCCTGGAACTCCGCGGGGTACTCCAGCGCGCCGGCACCAACGATGGCACCCTGACCGCGCATGAGGCGGGGCACCGAGTGCACGGTGCCGATGGTGCCCGGATTGGTCAGCGAGATGGTGACCCCGGAGAAGTCCTCGGCCGTCAACTTGCCGTCCCGCGCACGCCGGACGATATCCTCGTAGGCGGTGATGAACTGGCCGAAAGCCATTGTCTCGCAGCCCTTGATGGCGGCCACGACGAGGGTGCGGTTGCCGTCCTTGCCGGGCAGGTCGATCGCCAGGCCCAGGTTGATGTGAGCGGGCGTTACGGCAGTGGGCTTCCCGTCCACCTCGGCGAAATGCCGGTTCATGTTCGGGAAGTCCTTGACGGCCTGGACGATGGCGTAGCCCAGCAGGTGCGTGAAGGAGATCTTGCCGCCGCGGGTGCGCTTGAGGTGGTTGTTGATGACGATGCGGTTGTCGATCATCAGCTTGGCGGGGATGGCCCGGACGCTGGTGGCGGTCGGGATCTCCAGGGAGGCCGACATGTTCTTGACGACGGCGGCCGCGGCACCACGCAGTACCTGGGTTTCGTCACCCTCTGCCGTCGGCAACGGGGCGGGCTTCGGCGCAGCGGGGGCGGTGCTGGGTGCTGGGGCGGCGGTAGGTGCGGGCGCAGGGGTGGGGGCAGCCGCGGGGGCGGGTGCCGGTGCCGGTGCGACAGCCGCGGCGGCTGCTTGGCCATTGGCGGTGCCGGTTGCGGGCTCGGCTACAGATTCGGCCCCAAAGTCGGACAGGAATTCGTGCCAGCTGGAGTCCACCGAGGACGGGTCTTCCTTGAATCGCCGGTACATCTCCTCGACCAGCCATTCGTTCTGCCCGAATTGGGGATTTGAACCGTTCACGGCAGTCTTCGCCTCGCTCCGTCTCGTCCGATATTCAGTCGGTTGTTGACACTTGTGGTGTCGTTCTCTTAGCGACCCGTACCAGGCTAACGCGTCGCCATCGGGGGTGACATGCCGCCGTTGCATGACGGGGGCCACATCATCGGTGCCACTGATGGCTCAAGGGTGGCTACCCGATGAACAACCACCTCTGTCCCTGCTAGCTGTCGGCCGCCACCAGCCGCAGCTGCACCGGCCATGCTGTCGGGGGGCGTCCAAAGGCATTGCGTGCGTTGGTGATTATTCGTTTGCCGATAAACCGGTTGCCGCCTGCGCCGATGACGGCCCCGATTCCGGCGGGCAGCAGCTTCCCTGCGGCCATGGCGCCGCGTTTCAGCGCGAACTTCTTGGTGAACCGCTTGAGCAGGGTGGCGTTCAAATGGCTCAGTGCGGGAATCGGCAGCGTCGAGGTGGCCTCGGCCAGCCAGCCGCCCCCGACGGTGCGCTCCTTGCCCAGCACGTCCGAGACCGTAGTCTCACCGTCCTCGCCCAGCAGCACCGCGAGCACGAGCGTGTGCCGGTGCTCGATCTTGGCCAGCTCGATGTCGTGGACGGCGGCCAGCGCCAACGTGAAGAGCGATGTCGCCTCCAGGAACAGCACCGCCTCGCCCGCGGTCGCCGACAGTGCGGCCAACGTGCCGACCCCGGGGAAGGCGGCGGCTGCGCCGACTGCCGCGCCACTACCCATCACGGTCGCCAGGTACCGCTTCTCCAACATCGTGATGATGTCGGCGGGCGTCGCCGCCGGGTGGGAAGCTCGTAGCTTCTGGACATAGGCGCGGACCGCCGGCTCCTGAACCTTGGTGCTCTGGTCCAGAATGAGCGAGAGCAGCTTGCCCGACGCCCCGAGTTTAGGTTCCTTGCCCTTGCCTCCCAGCGCGAGCTGTCGCTGCGGTTCGTTGATGCGAGTGCTCATCGGCGTGTTCCTTCAGTGCTGTGGTCTGGATGGGTCCACTAGTTGTGAGCGAAGATTTTTCCTCACAGTAGTGAAGACGATCGGCGCGTGTGTTTCGTTCCTGGGAACGCCGCCCAAGTGGGTGATTTGCGCGACGTTCTGGCTCCTCCAGCCGGCGCGGGCAACCATTTTCGTGGTCGGGATCGGCCGACTCGCGCAGCGTTGAGCAAAGTCGTCGCAGCTGCAGTCGCGGCTGGAAAATCGCAATGACGGGACAGGCGCACTGTGCTTCGATGTTGACGGGCGGGTACCCACGTGTGTTGTCTATGACAACGGCGTGACGGACCTGTTGATCTGGGAAATTATCCCATCGGTGCTGATCACGCATCAAAAAAGGGGCGGCGTTTCCTCCTGGGTACGGGAGTGGAGACTTGACCAATTGAGTGAGACGCAGCTCACATTTGTTAGGGAAGGGAAGGTTTTGCCACGTGCGCGCGCTGAGCACTGAGGTGAGTGCTGCCCCCGGTGAGACGGCCAGTGAGACGGCCACAGATGTGTCGACCGGCGCTGCCGCTGAATCGACGGGCGCTGCTGCGTCGGCCGGCTCGGTTTCGCCTCCCGACACCCGGCTGGGCAGGGCATGGCTCATCACCGTGCTGGGTGCCATGGTTGCCTTGGGGCCGCTCACCATCGACATGTATCTGCCGGCCCTGCCCGATATCGGGGTGGACCTACACGTCAATTCCACCCTCACACAGCTGACGCTCACCGGAACCCTCGTGGGGTTGGGCTTCGGACAGCTCCTGGTGGGTCCACTCTCTGATTCGCTCGGCAGACGCCTACCGCTGATCGCCGGCGCAGCCCTGCACGTCGTGGCGTCGATGGCCATCACCATCGCGCCGAACATCGTGGTGTTGGGCGTGCTGCGGGCAATCGAAGGCATGGGTGCGGCCGCCGCCATGGTGGTGGCGATGGCCGTGGTGCGTGACTTGTACACCGATAGGGCCGCCGCCACCGTGATCTCCCGGCTCACGCTGGTGATCGGCATCGCGCCGATCCTGGCTCCGTCACTGGGTGCGGCCGTACTGGTCCATGGGTCGTGGCAGAACGTATTCGCGGCCCTGTCGTGTCTAGGCGTGCTGCTCCTCATCCTTGCCGTGGTGGCATTGCCGGAGACGCTGCCCCCGGTCGCGCGACGTCCACTGCGGGTGGGGGCCATCCTGCGGACCTATCGCGATCTGCTGCGCGACAAGGTGTTCGTGGTCCTGGTGCTTGTCGCCGGGCTGTCGCTGTCCGGTCTGTTCGCCTACATCTCGGGCGCCTCGTTTGTGTTGCAGGGCCAGTACGGCATGAATCAGCAGGTGTTCGCGATCGCCTTCGGCGCGGGCGCGATCGCGTTCGTCGCAGCTTCACAGTTGAATGTGGTGCTACTCAAGCGATTCGAACCGCAGCAGATCGTGCAGTGGTGTCTGTCCCTGGCCCTGATTCCGGCGGTCGTGCTGCTGGTGCTGGCCTGGTTCGGTATCGGCGGGCTCGTCGGCTTCGTGGCCCCGGTGTGGACGCTGATGGCGCTGATGGGATTCGTCATTCCGAATGCGCCGGCGCTGGCACTGTCTCGGCACGGCGAGGCGGCGGGAACCTCGGCGGCGGTGCTGGGCGCCGCGCAGTTCGGGGTGGGTGCGGTGATCGCACCTCTGGTCGGAGCGTTGGGCAACAACGCGCTGGCCGTTGCCATCGTGATGATGATCGGGGTGGTGCTGGCTCTGGCAGGGCTGGCTCTCGTGAGAAATCGTGTCGCAGCCTGACCTGCGGCTAGATTCCGTAACCGTGCATCCCGAATACCCGCGACCCTGGACGACGTTGTGGGTGGTGCTGTTCGGCCTGTTCATGATCCTGCTCGACTCGACGATCGTGTCGGTCGCCAATCCCGCCATCAAGGCCGGTTTCGAAGCTGACTATTCGGCGACGGTGTGGGTCACCAGTGCATACCTGTTGGCTTACGCGGTGCCACTGTTGGTCACCGGGCGACTCGGGGATCAGTTCGGCCCGCGGTCCATGTATTTGGCAGGGCTTGCGGTTTTCACCGCCGCCTCGCTGTGGTGCGGCCTGGCCGGGTCCATCGGTTGGCTCATCGCGGCGCGGGTGGTGCAGGGGATCGGTGCGGCGATGCTGACTCCGCAGACGCTGACGGTGGTGCAGCGGGTGTTCCCGCCGCAGCGGCGCGGGACCGCGATGGGCGTGTGGGGTGCGGTAGCCGGAATCGCGACTCTGGTCGGCCCGGTAGCCGGCGGTCTGCTGGTGGACGGGTGGGGCTGGCAGTGGATCTTCTATGTCAATGTCCCGGTGGGTGTGTTGGGAATGATCCTGGGCGCCATCTACATTCCGCGCATGCCGACGCAGCCGCATAGGCTGGATCTGCTCGGCATGGCACTCTCGGCCGTCGGCATGTTCGCGTTCGTTTTCGCGCTGCAGGAAGGCGAGAGCTTCCAGTGGGCCCCGGGGGTATGGGCGATGATGGTCGCCGGTCTCGCGGTCCTGGGTGTGTTCGTGTGGTGGCAGTCGGCGAATCGGGGTGAGCCACTGATTCCGTTGCGGCTGTTCGCCGACCGCAATTTTTCGCTCGCCGGGGTCGCGATCGCGTCGATGAGTTTCTGTGTGATCTCCACCGGGCTACCGATGATGTTCTATACGCAACTGGCGTTGGGTTTTTCGCCGACCAAGGCGGCATTGACACAGGCGCCCACGGCAATTGTCAGCGGGATCTTGGCGCCCGTGTCCGGGTGGCTTGTCGATCGGGTGCGTCCCTCGATACTGATCGGTGGTGGCATCGTGTTGATGATCGTCTCCACGTTGTGGTGGACGGTGTTGATGCGGCCCGAGACGCAGATGTGGCAGCTCCTGCTCCCCGCCGCGGGTATCGGTGCGGCCATGGCATGCATCTGGGGTCCGTTGGCGACCACCGCAACCCGCAATCTGCCGTCGGCGGTGGCCGGTGCCGGGTCCGGGGTCTACAACACGCTGCGCCAGGTCGGCGGCGTGGTCGGCGCCTCGGCGATGGGCGCGTTGATGACGGCGCGGTTGGCCTCGAACATGCCTGCGATGGCACCCGATTCTGGATCCACCGACCAGCTGGGGGTGTTGCCCGTCGGGTTGCGCGCGCCGTTCTCGACGGCGATGGCCCAGTCCATGCTGCTGGGTGTCGCGGCGTTGGTGGTCGGTTTGGTGGCCGCGCTGTTCATGCGACCCACGGGCTCACAGGTAGGTGCCGTGCCCCTCGATCACGTTGTCCCCGTTGAAGATTAGAACCTCGTTGACGAGGCCGCCCTTATGGTTTCGGTAGTTGATGACCAGGGCCGTCGCGCCCACGTACGTGCCGACGGGTTCGAAATGCAGATCCGGGTTACGGGCCAGGGCGTCGGTCCAATAGGCGCGGATGGCCTGCTTGCCGCTGAAGACTCCTCCGGTCTCCGGAGCGATCTGGGCGCCGTATGCGGAGGTAAAGACCGCGTCCTCATCGAAGTGCTCCAGCACCGCCTCGATGTCATGAGCATTCCACGCCGCGAACCAGTCCCGGCTGAATTTCTCGGGGTCGACGGCGAGCGTCATGACTGCGAACTGAACAGCACGGCGGAGTTGAGGTACCCGGTCGGATCGAAGGCCGCCTTGACTGCCCGCATGGCGGCGATATCACCTGGTGTGCGGGCCATGCCGAGGTAATCGCGTTTGAGAGTGCCCACTCCGTGCTCGGAGCTGACGTTGCCGCCCAGCTCGGCGATCAGCGTCATCATGGGCTGATACAACGCGGTGGAGTCGGGGCAGCGCAACACATTTAAGTGCAGATTGCCCTCACCGACGTGGCCGAACAACACGGGTATCGCGTCGGGAACCTTGGCGGCGATCAGCTCGGCGGCGCGTCGTTCGAACTCGCCGATATGTGCCAGTGGCAGCGCCACATCGAATTTCAGCGGGGGACCGTACAAGCCCAGCGCCTCGGCGATGGATTCGCGTACCTGCCAGAGGCGTTCACGGGAGGTGCTATCGAGGCCGACGGCGGCATGCTCGGCCACGCCGGCGGCCTCGAGTGCCTCGGCCAGGTCGTCGGTGGGGTCACTGTCGCGGGCAAGTTCGATGAGCAGCAGCCAGGGGCTGTCGACGGGGCTCGGTATGCCCAACCTGGAGTCCATGAGTTCGAGTGCGGCAATACCGTTGAGGTCACGGAAGATTCGGCTGGCCTCGACGAGCTGATCCAGGCTGCCGAACCCGGTGATCGCTGCGACGTTGTGTGTGGGAACCGGATGCAGGCGCAGTTCGAGTGCGGTGATGACGCCGAGGGTGCCTTCTGCGCCGACGAACAGGCTGGTGAGGTCGTAGCCTGTGTTATCGGCTCGAACATCGCTGTGGCGGTCCATAATTGAGCCGTCGGGTAGTGCGACTTGCAGGCCGATGACCTGCTCGCGCATGTTCCCGTAGCGCACCGTGCGCAGGCCGCCGGCATTGGTGGACGCCATGCCGCCGAGGGTGGCCGAGTCGCGTGAGCCGATATCGACGCCGAACTGCAGGTTCTCTTTGGTGGCGGCGTGTTGCAGTGCGGCCAGGGTGACGCCGGAGCCGACACGGATCCGGCGGTCGACGGTGTCGATGGGGCCGATATCGGTGAGTCGCTCGGTGGACAGCAGCACGTCATCGTGCTCGGTGACCGTGCCGGCGACCATGGAGGTACGTCCGCCCTGGGTGGTGACGGGGTGGTCGTGCTCCTTGCAAGCCTTCAGGATCGCGGCGACTTCCTCAGCAGAGCCGGGACGGACCAGCACGCTCGCGATGCCGCGGTAGCGCCCGGTCTGATCGATGGTTCGCCCCGCCAGCACGTCGGCATCGGTGCTGACGTACCTCTCGCCGACGATCTGGACGAGGGCACGGGCGAGCTCGGACATGGACCTCAGTGTGGCACGGTGCTATTGGTCGTGTCCGGGCTGAGTGCCAAAAACGCCCCCAGTTCCACCAGTCCGTCGGGTGTGGCGGGCAGATACTCGGTGAGCGCGGGAGACCGCACGATCACCGCCTGGAACTTCGCCCGGCTGATCGCCACGTTCAAGCGGTTCCTATTCAACAGGAACGACATCCCGCGCGGCACGTCATCGACGGCCGAGGCCGTCATCGATACGAACACCACGGGAGCCTGCCGGCCCTGGAACTTGTCCACAGTCCCCACCAGCACCTCGCCCAATCCGGCAGCGGCGAGCGTCGCACGCAACGTCAACACCTGGGCGTTGTACGGCGCCACCACCAACACGTCGGACTGCTCCAGGGCGCGGGTACCGGATTCGTCGGTCCAGTCCGAACCGATCAATCCGGCGATCTCGGTGGCGATGGCCTCGGCCTCCTGTGGGCTACTGGTCGCATTTCCGGCGTGGTCGACCAACAGTGTCCGCACTCCGGGATCCTGTCCGGCCAAGGTGCGCGCCGGCGCCGCGGACTCAAGTTCACCGTCATAGGAAAGCTGCGAAACATGTTGGCACAGAGCGGGGTGCATCCGATACGAGCGCTCGAGAAAATACCCGCGACTGGCTGGTAGTGCCCCATGTCCTTCGACGAGCCAGCCCAGCGCCGAGGTGTCCACCGGCTCGGGATGCACACCCTGCGAGACCTGCGGCAGCTGCTGCGGATCGCCGAGCAGCAGCAGGTTCTGCGCTCCCCGCGCCACCGCGAGCGTGTTCGCCAAACTGAACTGACCGGCCTCGTCAACGACCAACAGGCGCAGCACGCCGTCGGCAACACGGGTGGTGTTCGCGAAATCCCATGCGGTGCCACCAATTACGGCACCCTCATCGGCGTGAGATGCGATGAAGCCCGCGTAGTCACTGTCGCGAATCTGGGTCCACGCGGCGTCTCCGCTGTACGCGGATGCCTTTTTGGCGACGCGTTCGGGTGGTACACCCGCCGCGACCACTTGGTCGAGGAGGTGCTCCACGACGGCATGGGACTGCGCCACCACACCGACAAGCCAGCCGTCGCGTGTCACGAGATCGGCGATGACTCGCGCCGCGGTGAAGGTCTTGCCGGTGCCCGGCGGACCGTGCACGGCAAGGTAGGACGAGTCCAGGCTGCGCAAGGCGGCGGCGATGGGCTCGGCGTACCCGTCGTCAGCGACCGGCGCCAACACGACGCCACGGGGGTTGCGGCGCAACAGAATATCCAGGGATGCGGTCAGGGGCATCTCGGGAAGTCCATGGGCGACTCCCACCGCCACGTCCTCGATGGCGGCCTCCAGCGCCCTGGTCATCACCGGCGGCCCGGGCGCCAGCGCCATGGGCATTTCCGAAAAGACCTCGCCGTTCTTCGGGGTGAGTTCCTGAATCGTCACATCGACGGGTACGCCCCCGGATTCGGTGATCTCCACAACGCTGGCAGAACCCGATGCCCGGCGGTCGGGGTCTCCGTCGCCGAGCCCCGATGGCGCCGGCGGTTCGTAGAGTGCGTACACACTGTCGTCGAGGACGCCCCCGGCGAGATCGCCGCTCACCTTCACATGCCGTCGGAGCTTGCGCTGACTACCCGATTTATGCCAGTCGTGGACCAGCACGGCGTCGTCCACGATGAAGACTCCGGCGGTATCCGCCCATTCGTCGACGGGATTGTTCAGGCGGTCGAAGTGGCTCCACCAGAAGGGTTTTCTTTCCCGGGTGTGATACCCGCGGGCCGCCGACACCATGGCGGCGGCGGTCTGATTCGCGGTCCGGTCGGCAGGGGCGCCGTCTCCGACGAAATCGGCCAATGCCCGACCCACTTCGTCGGGCTCCTGCTCTTGTTGCTCGACGGCGGGGGCCGATGACGACAGGTGGGTGATGCCGTGTTCGAAGGCACGTACCAGCAGCCAATCCCGGAGCTTGCGTGTCGAGGCGCAGTCGTATCGGTTGTACTCGGCGATGGAGTCCAGCACTTCCTGAGCCGCCGGGTCGCCGTTATCTCGCAGCGCGCAATAGCGTGCGTATTCGTTGATCGAGTCGACCGCGGTGGTGACCTCCCCGGAGCGCTTTCCCGATTCGATGAACAGCGGCTCCAATGCCTTGAGTCCGTATCCGCTGGAGCCGGAACGAATACTCTTGCGCACCACGGGATAGAGGTCGACCAATACGTTGTCACGCAACAGGTCGTCTATCTGTTCCTCGCCAATGCCATACCGGCCGGCCAGGCGCAGCAGCGCCGTCTTCTCATAGGCCGCGTAGTGGTAGACGTGCATTCCCGGATAGCGGCGGCGGCGCTTGGCCACCAGATCGAGGAAGGTGAGCAGGGCCTTCCGTTCGGTGCGGCGATCGTGGGCCCAAATCGGCCGAAACTTCTCGTGTCCGGCTCGGTCGTATTCCAGTACTCCGAACAGATACTCCAGGCCCCACTGCATGCCATCCTCGGTCCACAGCGGATCCCCCTCGAAGTCGAAAAAGATGTCACCCGGGTTGGGGGCCGGCAGCGTGCCCAACGGAATCGGATCGGCAACCTCGAACTGTGGTGTGCCACTGTCGCGTTGGCGAATCTGCAGCTCGGCCTGAGCCACCAATTGCTGCAGGTTGCGCGCCGACAGATCCGGGACTGGACCGGCGTGGGAGGCCAGCCGTGCGACGGTGCCGACCCCGGCTTCCAGCAGCGCGGCCCGCTGGGTTACCCGCATACCCGCGACAAGAAGCAAGTCGTCGGTGCGCTCGACCTCGGGCTCACACACCGGGCAACGGAAACAGGCACGGACATGTTCATCGGACCACTGCACCGGAGCGCCGCCGGCGAGGTGGCGATCGAGTAAGTCCTGCAACTGCTTTCGTCGTTGGCGATATACACCCACCAGATCTGCCGCCGGATAGTCGATCGCCGACCGGTCGCCCACAATGAGCCGTACCTCGGGGGATACCGGCACGCCCGTCGCCGTCAAACTGTCGGCATAGGCCGCCAATTGCAGCAGCGCCGTCACCTTGGCGCTGCGGGCCAGCTTGGTGTCACATACCTGGTAGTGCTCGCCCTCCAAGACCACGAAGTCTGCGAAACCGATGAATCGGCCGTCGAACATCGCGGCCTGGTAAACGACCGGATGCCCCTGCTCGAAGGCATTTTTCGTCGCGGCGGCGACCGCGTAGAGGCCGTCGAGGGTGAAAGTAGGAGGGAAGGGAATGCTGGCCACCCCGGCACCGAAACGTGCCCGCAGCCCGGAAAGATGATGGGCCTCATGCGCGTCACCCAATGTCGCGGTGCGCGCCAAAAGCTCATCATCGCGTGGGGGTGCCGGCGCCCAGCCGAGCTTGGCGTCGAATGCCCGCAGCAGGGCATATTCGCAGCGCGCGGCGGAGGCTAGATCCGAAGCGCTGTAGACCACCCGGTCGTCGATGACGAACACCCGCTCACTGTAGGTGCTGGCACCGACGGCGACGTGTCACCCGGCCTGTTGCACCTTTTCCACGCCAGATCCGTTCCAGCGGAACGCCACCACGCTCTCCAGACCCGGAATGCCGTTGGAGAAGTTGAGCACCACGGTATCCAGGGTGCTGGCCGACAGATCGATGGCGTTGTAGCCGTAGGTATCGGGAACACCGTGGGAGATCACACCACCCAGGTGGAAGAACACCGCACGAGTAGGGGGTTGCGGCTCGTGCGTATCCGCCGCGACGATGACCGCCGACAACGGCGCGCATTTGTTGTAGTTGCCCGCCACCGGCACCGGGCTCCACGTGGCCTCGTTGTTGGGCGCAGGTGGCAGCAGCGCGATCGCCGACGCGACGGCCGGATCCTTCAAGTTCACCGCGCAGTCATCCTGGGTCGACGGTGGTTTGGGCTTGGCGGTCGGGCCAGGCTGCCCGGGAGCCGGCGCTGTCGACGGCGGAGACGCGATGGTGTTGGTGGGCGTCTTCGACACCGTGCTGTCGCCACCGGTGCACGCGGAAGCGAGCACCGACAACGGGACGAGCACGGCCGTCAGCACCGGCAGTGTCGTTCGCAGAACCATCCTTCGCACGGCCCCGGACACTACCGATATTTACCGAAGATGCCGCGGAGGCGGGAGTTGAGCGCGGTAGCGCCTAGACTCTTTAACGCCATGACCTCTACAGATATCCCCACGCCCGACACCGGCGATTCGA
Source organism: Mycobacteroides franklinii (assembly GCF_001853795.1). NCBI lineage: Bacteria > Bacillati > Actinomycetota > Actinomycetes > Mycobacteriales > Mycobacteriaceae > Mycobacteroides > Mycobacteroides franklinii. Next base: position 556,605 of record NZ_MLIK01000004.1, on the reverse strand, counting down.
GTGCACCACCCGCGGATGACGCTGTCACCTTCGCGGACCTTCAGATTGCCCCCGAGGTGCTGCGTGCGGTGTCCGACGTGGGGTACGAGACACCGTCGGCGATTCAGGCCGCCACCATTCCGCCGCTGCTGGCGGGCTCCGATGTGGTGGGTCTGGCGCAGACCGGAACGGGAAAGACTGCGGCGTTCGCCATCCCGATCCTGTCGAAAATCGACCTGACCTCGAAGAACACCCAGGCACTGGTGCTTGCGCCCACGCGCGAACTGGCCCTGCAGGTTGCCGAGGCCTTCGGTCGGTACGGCTCTCACATGCCCAAGCTCAACGTGCTGCCGATTTACGGCGGTCAGTCCTACGTGGTGCAGCTGTCGGGGCTGAAGAGGGGCGCCCACGTGGTGGTCGGCACGCCCGGACGTGTCATCGATCACTTGGAGCGCGGCACGCTCGATCTGTCCCATTTGGATTACCTGGTGCTGGACGAGGCCGACGAGATGCTCACCATGGGCTTCGCCGAGGACGTCGAGCGCATCCTGTCCGACACCCCGGAGTACAAGCAGGTGGCCCTGTTCTCGGCCACCATGCCCACCACCATCCGGCGGCTGACCAAGAAATATCTGCACGATCCGGTCGAGATCAAGGTCGAGGCGAAGACCTCGACCGCCGAGAACATCACTCAGCGCTTCATTCAGGTGGCCGGACCCCGCAAGATGGACGCGCTGACCCGGATCCTCGAGGTCGAGACCTTCGAGGCGATGATCGTGTTCGTCAGGACCAAGCAGGCCACCGAGGAGGTGGCCGACAAACTCAAGGCCCGCGGGTTCGCGGCGGCTGCGATCAACGGCGATATCAACCAGTCGCAGCGTGAGCGGACCATCAACGCGCTCAAGAGCGGCGCCATCGACATCCTCGTGGCCACCGACGTCGCCGCGCGCGGCCTGGACGTCGAGCGCATCTCTCATGTGCTCAACTACGACATCCCGCATGACACCGAGTCGTATGTGCACCGCATCGGCCGTACCGGTCGCGCGGGCCGCTCGGGTACGGCGGTGTTGTTCGTGTCTCCGCGCGAGCGGCACCTGCTGAAGGCCATCGAGAAGGCCACCGGTGCCCGGCTTGCCGAGGAGGCGCTGCCATCGGTCGACGACGTCAACGCCCAGCGGGTGACGAAGTTCCGCGATGCCATCACCGCTGCGCTCGCGGCGCCGGAGATCGAACTCTTCCGCCGGCTCGTTGAGGACTACGAACGCGACAACAATGTGCCGGTGGCCGATATCGCGGCAGCGCTGGCGGTGCTGTCGCGCGACGGCGAGCAGTTCCTGCTCAAGCCCGACCCGCCTCGTGATCCGCGTCAGGAGCGTGGCGAGCGCCCCGAGCGCGGGCCCCGCGAGCCGCGCACGCAGACTCCCGGACTGGCGACGTATCGCATCGCGGTCGGCAAGCGGCACAAGGTCATGCCGGGTGCCATCGTGGGGGCGATAGCCAACGAGGGCGGTCTGCACCGCAGCGACTTCGGGCACATCACCATCCGCCCCGATCACTCGCTCGTCGAGCTGCCCGCCAAGCTGTCGCCCAAGACGTTGAAGGCGCTGGAGACCACCCGAATCTCGGGCGTGCTCATCGAGCTGCGCCCCGCCGGTGGGGCCGATGGCGCCCGCCCCGAGCGCAAGTACACGGAACGCCGCCGCCCAGACCACAAGCATACGGATCACAAACGTTCGGAGGCGAAGCGTCCCAAGCGGTCCCCGAAGAAACCATGACGGCAGTCTCCCCTGTTGAAAGCGCCCCCGTCGTTCGCGCTTCCGGTCGGGTAGGCGCACTCACCGGCGTTCGGGCGGTGGCCGCGACCCTGGTGGTGGCCACCCACGCCGCCTACAGCACCGGCAACTACGTGGTGGATGGGGTTTCCCCGTGGAAGGCCTATCTCCACCTGTTGCAGTCCCGCCTGGAGATCGGTGTGCCGATCTTCTTCGTGCTCTCCGGATTCCTGCTGTTCCTGCCCTGGGTACGGGCCGCCGCCGACGGTACTGCCTCGCCCTCGGTGAAACGCTATGCCTGGCATCGGTTTCGGCGCATCATGCCGGCCTACTGGATTCTGGTGGCCATCGCGTACATCTGGTATCACATCCGCGACCAGTATCCGAACCCCGGACATACCTGGCTGGGGTTGCTCCGGAACCTCACCCTTACGCAGATCTATACCTCCAATTACGGATATCGCTATATCCACCAAGGCATGACGCAGATCTGGAGTCTGGCCGTGGAGGCCGCCTTCTATGTGGCGCTGCCCTTCCTGGCATGGCTACTGGTCAAGAAACTCTGTGGCGGGCAGTGGCATCCGATACGGCTGTTGGGTGGCCTGGCTGCGCTTGCCCTGGTGACTCCGCTGTGGATGACGTTGGTGTACACCAACACCGCATTCCCGGACGGCGCGAAGCTGTGGCTGCCGGCCTATCTGTCCTGGTTCGTCGGCGGCATGATTCTGTCGGTGCTGGCCGTCATGGGCGTGCGCTGCTACGCGTTGGTCACGGTGCCGCTGGCCATCATCTGCTACCTCATCGTGTCCACGCGGATCGCGGGCGACCCCACCACCTCGCCGTGGGCGCTGCCGCAGGCGTTGACGAAGTCGATCTTCTACGTGGTGATCGCGACGCTGCTGGTCGCTCCCGCCGGGCTGGGTGACACCGGCTGGTACGTCAGGTTTCTCTCGTCGCGGCCCATGGTCTGGCTGGGTGAGATCTCCTATGAGCTGTTCCTCATCCACATGATCCTGATGGAGATCGTGATGGTGGACCTGCTGCACTACCACGTCTACACCGGGTCGGTGGTGATCGTGTTCCTGGTGACGATGGCGGTCAGTGTGCCCGCTTCGTGGTTGATCCATCGGACTGTGCAGGTGCTGCTGGCCTGGAGCTCACGTCTGCGGAAATCGCTGGCGCAACGAACGCAGTGAGCAGGGTCCGTTCGTCTTCCGGACTGTCCTCGGGATAGGCGAGTAGCGAGACAATCACCCGGACATACCATTTCGCCTTGGTATGGGTGTCGCTATCGGTTGCGGCACGCTTGATGAAAGACGCCACCATGGTGTTGATGACCTCGGAGTGCAAGCCGAGCGAGCCGCCGAAATACTCGCCCGGCCGGAACCATGCGGACAGCGTCGGATCCGCGCGCACCAGCCGCAGCGCGGTGACCATCGCCTCGGTCAGGAGTTCGGTGGGGTCGTCAATCCCGGCGACATGCTCGGTGACCTGCCGGGTGATCACACCGGCGGCCCGGTGGACATACGCGATGTGCAATGCTTCGCGATTCTCGAAATACCGGTAGAGAGTGGCGCGGGAACACCCAGCGGCCCTGGCGATCTCGTTCATACCGACGGCAGCCACACCGTCACGCACGAACAGCTCGGCGGCCGCGTCGAGGATCTTCTCCGCAGCCACCGATGTCCGGGTGTCGCCCAGCCAGCTCATCTGAGCCCGTGCTCTCCGCGCCAGCGACTCATCGAAACATCATCGCACGCGGATGGGCACTGTCAGGGGCCTTCGCACATATGAACCGTCCGCCCAGCTGACTCCGTCAAGATCGACCTCGAAATCCGGTATGCGGGTGAGTAGTTCCTCGAGCGCTACCCGCGATTGCATGCGTGCGGCGGCGGCCCCCAGGCAGTGGTGATTCCCGTGGCTGAAGGTGAGAATGTTGCGCGGTTTCCGCAGGACATCCAACTCGCCTGCGTCATCGCCATATTCACGTTCGTCCCGATTTGCGCTGCCGTAGAGCAGTAGCGCCCGCCGCCCCGCCGGAATGGTGGTGTCGCCGACGGTGACATCGCGGGTGGCGGTGCGCGCCAGGCCCTGTACCGGGGATGTCAGGCGCAGAAACTCCTCCACTGCTCCCGGGATGAGCGATCGATCGTCGATCAGCTTCCGGCGTTGTTCAGGGTTTTGGTGCAGCAGTTGTATTGCACCGCCGAGCATTCCGGTGGTGGTGTCGTTGCCGCCCGTGACCATGGTGAAAGCGAAGCCGAGGATTTGCAGCGTCCCGGCGATATCACCGTCGGCTCCGACTCCGGCAGCGACGAGGTGCGACACGGTGTCGTCCTCGGGTTCTGCGCGCCGCCGTTCGATGAGGCCGGAGAAGTACATCATCAGGTCGCCGACCGTCTGCGCCACCTCGCCCTGCATGGCCTCGATGTCGATCGCGCCACCGGCCGCGGCCGCCACAATGTGGTCGGTCCAGCCGTCGAACTGGCTGCGGTCCTCCTCGGGCACCCCGAGATAGTGCGCAACCACCATGGACGGCAGTGGCTTGAAGAGTTCGACGACGATATCGCCCTCGCCACGCTCCTTCAGGCGCTCAAGACGCTCGACCACGAACTCTCGCACCTTCGGTTCGACGGCGGTGACCTGACGCGGGGTGAACCCCCGCGAAACCAGCTTGCGGAAGTCGGTGTGCGTGGGGGGGTCTTGCATCACGAACGGGGGATTGTCGCCCATGCCGGTCTTCTCCAGGTCGCCGTACATGACGGTGAGACCCTTCGCCGAGGAGAAGGTCTCCCAGTCACGTGCGGCCTCGTAGACATCGGCATGCCGAGTGAGCACGTAATAGTCATCGGCAGGAGCATGTTCGGGCACCACGTGGTGCACCGGATCCTGGTCGCGCAGCGCGGTGTACATCGGCCACGGGTTGGTCCAATTATCGGAGGCTCCGGGGATGTAGCGCGGCACAACACTGTGAGACACATCGACTGACATGTCTTATGTGTAAGGCATGTCACCGGAAGTGTCAATACGCAGTGGCCGACTAGATCAGCGTGCCGGGGTTCAGGATGCCGTCGGGGTCGAGTGCCTGCTTGATCCGGCGGTTGACCTCAAGCACCTCGGGGCCGACCTGGTCGCCGAGCCACGGCTTCTTGAGTCGTCCGACGCCGTGCTCGCCGGTGATGGTGCCACCCAGCGAGATCGCAAGGTCCATGATTTCGCCGAAGGCAGCCTGAGCGCGCCGCGCTTCATCGGGGTCGTTGGGGTCGTGCACGATGAGCGGATGCGTGTTGCCGTCGCCGGCGTGTGCGATGACCGAGATCAGTAATCGGCGCTGTGCGGCAATGGCTTCCACGCCTTCCACCAGCTCGGCGAGCTTGGGCAGCGGGACGCCCACGTCTTCGAGCAGTAGCGGACCCTTTGCTTCCATCGCGGGGATCGCGAACCGCCGTGCCGCGACGAATGCCTCGCCTTCTTCCTCGTCCTCGGTGGAAAAGACCTCGGCGGCATGGTGATCGGTGAAGACGCGGGCCATCAGCTCGGCATCGTCCGCCGAGGTCTTACCGCGTTCATCCGAGCGGGCCACCAGCATGGCGCCGGCCTCGCGGTCCAGCCCCATCTTCAGCTTGTCTTCGACGGCATTGATCGCCGCCGAGTCCATGAACTCCAGCATCGAGGGCCGGATCTGCGCAGTGATCGCCAGCACCGCGTCGGTCGCATCGTGCACCGACGAGAAGGTTGCCACCACCGTGCACGGGGTGGGCTGCGAGGGGAGTAGCCGCAGGGTGACTTCGGTGATCACGCCCAATGTGCCCTCGCTGCCGACGAACAGTTTCGTAAGGCTGAGTCCGGCAACGTCTTTCAGGCGTGGTCCGCCCAGCTTGAGGATGGTGCCGTCGGCCAGGACTACGTGCATGCCGAGCACGTAATCGGTGGTCACGCCGTACTTGACGCAGCACAGTCCGCCGGCGTTGGTGGCGATATTGCCGCCGATGCTGCAGATCTCGAAGGATGACGGGTCGGGTGGGTACCAGAGGCCGTGTGCTGCCGCGGCGGCCTTCACCTCCGCGTTGAGGGCTCCGGGTTGGGTGATGGCGACCCGGGTGGCCGTGTCGATGGTGATGGTGCGCATCCGTTCGGTGGACAGCACGATGGCGCCGTCTTGGGCGGTGGAGCCTCCCGATAATCCGGTACCTGCACCGCGGGGCACGACGGGGATGCGATGCGCACTGGCCCATGTGAGAGTCGCGGAGACCTCTTCCGTGCTGCGCGGGCGTATCACCGCCAGCGGCGTGCCGGCGTCCGGATCGAAGGCGCGGTCCTGTCGATATGAGGCGGTGATATCCGGATCGGTGATGACCGCGCCGTCGCCGAGGGTGTCGATGAGTGCGTCGAGAGCTGCCTGGCTCATATCATTCGCGCTGTCGCGCCTGCATCGATCGGTAGCACGGTGCCGGTGATATGTGAGCTCGCTTCGTCGACCAGGAACAGTACGGCGCGGGTGACTTCCTCGGGCTTGAGGAAGGGCGCGTATTGCAGGTGCAGCGATGCGAAGACGGACTCGACGTCCTTCAGCGTCGGCTTCTCCAGATCGGGTCGCATGGTTCCGAATACGAAATCGTTTTGGGTCATGGGGGTTTCGATATTGCCGGGCGCGACGGCGTTGACGGTGATCCCGTAGCCGACGAGGTCGTGGGCCGCGCATTTGGTCAGACCGATGACGCCCCACTTCGACGAGACGTAGGACGCCTGGGCGAAGTTCGCGCTATGTCCGAGCATCGACGACACGGTCACGATGCGGCCGTAGTTCCGCTTGATCATGCCGGGTGCGACGGCCGCGATGGTGTTGAAGGTGCCGGTGAGGTTGGTGCCGATGACCTCGTCCCACTGTGCCGACTCGACGTCGGGCAGCAGCGCGATGGTGCTGATTCCGGCGTTGGTGATGGCGATGTCGATGCCGCCCAGCGTGTCCTCGGTCTCGGCCACAAACGATTCGAGCGCGGCGCGGTCCTTCACGTCGATTTTGGCGGAAATGCACCGGCGTCCGGTCTTTTCGACCAAGGCGACGGTCTCGGCGAGATCGTCCTCGGTTGCCAGCGGATATCCCACGACATCGCTGTTCTCGCAGCGATCGCAGATCGCGATATCGGCGCCCGCCTCGGCCAGCGCCAGGGCGTGTGAACGGCCCATACCGCGCGCGCCGCCGGTGATCAGTGCAGTTTTTCCCTCGAAGTCAGCCACGGAGCCGACCCTACCGAGTCGGCTCCTCGTGGGACTGCAGTTCGCCCTGGTCCAATTCGCGCAGAACGGGCATCCGGGTACTCGCGACGGCGATGAGAAGCATCGGTGCGCCAAGGATCATCAGGGTGGTGGCGACGCCAAACTTGTCGGCGATGGGGCCGGCAAGCATGAAGCCCAAGGGGCCCGCGCAGTACGCGGTGGACGTCATCACGCCGACCACGCGACCGCGCAGATGCTCGGGGGAGCGGGTCTGCATCACGAAGTTCGCGATCGGTGCGACCGGTCCGTAGATAAAGCCGAGGCAGGCGGCCAGCACCAGCAGCACACCGATCGGTGGGAGCAGCGACATGCCCAATGTGGTTGTGCCGGCCGTGAATGTGGCGCACAGCATGATGGTGCGGCGCTGGAAGTGGCGCACCATGGTGGCGTTTCCGAGCGCCCCGAGTAGCCCACCCACGGAGATTGCCATGAGCATCCAGCCGAGTTGTTGCGGTGCGCCCGCGTCGCTGAAGTGCTTGGGCAGCAACACACTTTCGATGGGTAGATAGAGTGCGGTGATCGCCATGTCGATCAGCGCGATGGTGCGCAGGATCTTGACGTTCCAGAAGAACTTCAAGCCCTCGAGAACACCACTGATCACACCCGTCGGCCGGGTTTCGTGTGCGGGCTTTCCTGCGCCCTCGACCTTGAGGAAGACGATGGCGATGATCGACACCACGAAGCTTGCCGCAGTCGCCCACATGGTGTTGACGCCTCCGATGGACGCGATGAGCATGCCGCCCAGGCCGGGGCCCACGATGTACGCGACATTGAATGTTGCCTCGTACATGCTGTTCATCTTGTCCAGGGACCACCCGGCAGCCTTGGCGGCGGCCGGCAGCATGGACTCGCGCGCGGTGATGCCCGCGGGATCGAACATGGCGCCCAGCGCGGCCAATGCGGCCAGCAACGGGACGTTGAGCCCGGTGGTCATCGCAAGGATCGGGATGGCGGAGACAGACACGAGCGAGAGGACGTCGGAGAAGATCGACATGACGCGCCGTCCGAAGAAGTCGACTGCTGTTCCCGAAATAAGCGTCGAAAACACCAGCGGCAGGGTGCCGGCCGCTGCCACGATGGCGGCGTCTGCGGCAGACCCATTGCGTTGCAACACGAGCCAGGGCAGCGCGACGATGGAGACACCATTGCCGATGGCCGCGACGACGGATGCGAAGAGCAGCAGAAGAACCGGCCCGCGATTCACCTGATTGATTGTCGGCGAATCCGCCGTCGGAATGGACATGTCGCCCAAAACGTAGCAGCGGTTCGTAGGGCTGGTCGAGCGAATTTCTTGGTTAGTTCGCCTGCACCGCTGCGCGGATGATCTGGGCGGTCGCCTCCAGATTGGGATCGCGGCGAACCATGAATCCCTTTGCGAAGGCGAGCTTGTCGCCGCCCCGGCGGGGTACCACGTGCAGGTGCGCATGCATGACCGTCTGAAACGCGACGCGGCCGTCGTTGAGCGCCAGGTTGGTTCCATCGCTTTGCAGTTCCGAGCCCCGCATGGCGTTGGCGATGCGCTGGCCCACCGTCATGATGGCGGCGGCGTCATCGGGCTTCAGGTCCGTCAGGTCCTGTGCGTGGGCCTTGGGGATGACCAGAGTGTGTCCGCGGGTGATGGGGCGAATGTCGAGAAAGGCGAGTGTCGACTCGTCCTCGTACACACGAAATGACGGTGACTCACCGGCGACAATGGCGCAGAAGACACAAGACATGAGCACACCGTAGCGGGTGGGCGGTCAATTCACTTCTGTCACAGTGGTTTCAGGGGTGCGTCCACTTGTCGGTGGGTGTCGTTATCGTTCGAACATGAGTTCGATTGGGGTGTTGGAGGCGGCGGTTGATGCCGTGTGCGCTGACACTTTGGATGGACTCTCGAACGCTGAGGTGCTGGCGGTGTTGGCGCGGGTGGAAGTGGCGCAACGGCGGCTGCTGTCTGCCTCACACGCCGGGATTGCGCAGTTGGTGCGGCAGGCGTCTCCGGTAGAGCTTGGGGGCACGTCGTTTCCGGATGTGTTGTCGCGGCGGCTGCATATCAGCAGGGGTGCGGCGCGGCGCCGGATCGCCGATGCGCAGCAGTTGGCGCCGCGGCGGGCGTTGACTGGTGAGGTGCTTGAACCTCAACTACCGCGCACTGCCGAGGCGTTGGGGCGCGGCGATATCGGTGAGGAACACCTCCGAGTCATTCGGCAGTTCTTTGACCGCCTGCCGGTGGTGGTCGATGCCCCGACCCGCCAAGCGGCCGAGGCGCAGCTGGCGGCGATGGCGTGCCAGTTTCGGCCCGAACAGTTGCGCACCGGTGCTGAACGGATGATGGCGCTGTTGAACCCGGACGGAGAGTTTTCTGATGTGGATCGGGCGCGGCGCCGCGCGGTGAGCATCGGGCCGCAGGGTTTTGATGGCATGTCCCCGATTTCGGGTTTGTTGGATCCGGAGACGCGGGCCTATCTGGATGCGGTGTTTACGAAACTGGCCGCCCCCGGTATGTGTAACCCGGCCGATCAGAGCCCGCAAGTGGATGGTGAGCCGTCACCGGAAGCTGTCGAGCACGACACCCGCACCCCGGCGCAACGCAACCACGACGCACTCCGTGCTTGCTTGCGATCCACATTGGCCTCCGGCGAATTGGGTTCACACCACGGCCTACCCGTGACGGTCGTTGTCACCACCACCTTGCGAGAGTTGGAAGACGCGGCCGGTATCGCGATCACCGGCGCCAGCACCCGCCTACCGATGCGGGACCTGATCCGCGCGGCCACGCATGCTCACCACTACCTGAGCATCGTCGATGACGACGGCAGACCCCTGTATCTGGGACGTGCCAAACGGATCGCGTCACCCGATCAACGCATCGTGTTACACGCCCAGGATCGCGGCTGCACCCACCCCGGATGTTCGGTGCCCGGATACCTCTGCGAGGTCCACCACCTCACCGAATGGGCCCAGGGCGGACCCACCGACATCGACAACCTCACCTTCGCCTGCCGACCACACCACCGCCTCCTAGGCCACGGCTGGACCACCCGAAAACGCAAAGACGGCACCACCGAATGGATACCCCCACCACAACGCGATATCGGTGAGGAAATCGCCGATATCCAGCTCCCGTTGGAGGCGCCTTGTTCTCCGCACTGAGTTCCCCACGGGGCAAATAGTTTTCGCGCGACGCAGAAGTGCAGCGTGTATTTGCCCGCTCGCGCGATCGTCGTAAATGGGTACCCTCGAGACGGTGTCTGATCTAGCAATCCAACTGTCCGAGTCCGGCCGGGATTGGCTGATCCATAGGCCGGTCGACATCGCCATCTACGTCGTCTTGGCGCTCGCGGTTCGATATCTGTTGCACCGGGCGATCGATCGCCTGGTGCAAGGCGCGAAGCGCACGGAACCTGCGGAACGTTCCCGACATCAGTGGTGGGCTTTCTTTCGCCGTGATCGAGACCTGGTGCAGGACGAGCGTTCAGAGGAGTCCGAGCGACGCCCCTCGGCCCTGCGCACGCTGCGCGGACGCGCGCAGGATCCGGTCCGCGACGCGCGCCGACGCAAACGCCGGGCGCAGCGTGCGCAGACCCTCGGGTCCGTTCTCAAATCCGCTGTCTCCTTCCTCGTGCTTGTCTGGGTGACCCTGCAATCGCTCGCGATCCTGGGAGTGAATGTGGCCCCCTTCATCGCATCCGCGGGGATCGTCGGCGTCGCCCTCGGGTTTGGCGCACAAAACCTGGTGCGAGACTTCATCACTGGAATCTTCATGCTGTTCGAGGACCAATACGGTGTGGGCGACGTGGTCGACGTCGGAGACGCGGTGGGTACGGTCGAGAGTGTCGGCCTGCGCATCACCACGGTGCGCGATCTGCACGGCACCCTCTGGTACGTGCGCAACGGCGGGATTGCCCGGGTGGGCAACTTCAGCCAGGACTATGCCGTGGCATTCCTGCAGGTGCCCGTTGCCTACAGCGCCGACGTTGACCTCGCCTGCAGGGTGGCACTCGAGACCGCACAGGAGGCCGTCGAGGGGGACACGTTGCGTCATCAGGTGATCGGGGCTCCCGAGATGTTGGGGGTGGACGGCATCACCGCAGACGCCATCAGTCTTCGGTTGACGGTGGCCGTCCGCGCCAACGCGCAATGGGCCGTCGAACGTGAGTTGCGCCGCCGCATCCTCGTCGCGTTCGACGAGAACGGCATCCGCCCGCTCCACCTGGATGGATTGGCGCGCGGAGCTGTGGAGACTCTCGAAAAAGCGGGCCGGTAACTCCCGCCGGCGCGCAGTACGCTGGTGACATGGCTGGTAAGGAAATCGACAAGCAGCGGGCAAATGCCGCGCTGGCTGTGATACGGCAGCACCCGGGGATGGCGCTGTTCTTGGCGGCCCCGGTGTTGGCGGTCCTCGGAGCGGTGTGGTGGATCGCCGGTCTGGGCTGGGCGCTGGTTCTTACGGCGGTCATCGCGATCGCTGGCGGTGCCGCGATCGTCATGCGTCGCAGTTGAGATAGCCTCCTGGCTCCACGCGACCTGTCGTTGTTCGCTACAGGCGAACACCCCGTCATTTGTAAGCATGTAATTTTGTAATCATGAAACGAGATCAACAAACCGACGCCTCCGACGCTGCGGATTGGTTCGCCGGGCGCCTGCCCGACGGGTGGTTCGGTGGCGACCCCGAAGTCGTCGTCGACCGCGAAGAGATCACGGTGATTGGCCGGCTGTCGGCCGACGAGGGCGACAAGGAGAGTGAAGCCCGCGCGGCCGGCCGAGCGTCTCGTTTTCGGGAAGAGACTCGCGCACACCGAATGCGCATCGCCGATGAGGCGCAGGCTCGCTACGGACGCAAGGTTTCCTGGGGCGTCGATGTTGGCACGGCCGAAGCATCTGAGCGAATCCTGTTCACGCACATCGCCGTTCCGGTGATGACCAGATTGCGTCAACCGGAACGTCAGGTACTCGACACCCTTGTCGAGGCCGGTGTCGCCCGATCGCGCTCCGACGCGCTGGCATGGGCGGTCCGTCTGGTGGGCGAACACGCCGAAGAATGGCTGGACAAACTGCGTGCCGCGATGACCGAAGTTCGGGACCTGAGAACAGAGGGTCCGCAGCTCTAGGCCTGCGTCATCGCGAAGTAGGCGCCGCGACGGGCCACTAGTTCCGAGTGCGTCCCGCTCTCGACGACGCTGCCACCGTCCATCACCACGATGCGATCCGCGTCCCGAATGGTGGACAGACGATGGGCGATAATGAAACTCGTCCGGTCCCTGCGCAGCTCGGCCATGGCCCGCTGGATACGCAGCTCGGTGCGGGTATCGACAGAACTTGTCGCCTCATCAAGGATCAGCAGCTGCGGGCGTGCCAGGAAGGCGCGCGCAATGGTGATCAGCTGCTTCTCGCCGGCGCTGATGTTCCCGCCGTCGTCGGTGATCGTGGTGTCGTATCCGTCGGGAAGTGTTCGCACGAATCGGTCCACGTATGCGGCACGCGCCGCCTCAAGAATCTCGTCTTCGGACGCGTCGGGACGCCCATAGGCGATGTTCTCGGCGATGGTGCCGCCGAATAGCCAGGTATCCTGCAGCACCATGCCCATCCGCGATCGCAGATCGTTTCGGCTCATCGTCGAGATATCAACGCCGTCAAGCAGTATCCGCCCGGAATCGACGTCGTAGAAACGCATCAGCAGGTTCACCAGGGTTGTCTTGCCGGCCCCGGTGGGCCCGACGATCGCGACCGTATGCCCCGGTTCGACGCGCAGTGAGAGCCCCTCGATCACCGGGGCATCGGGGGAGTAGCCGAAGGTGATGTCCTCGAATTCGACACTCGGGGTCCCGGCGGGAACCGTGGCCGGGGCCGATGGATCCGGCTCTTCCTCATCGGCGTCCAGCAGCTCGAAAACCCTTTCGGCGCTGGCGAGTCCGGACTGCAAGGTGTTATACATCGCCGCGACCTGCGTCAGTGGCTGGTTGAACTGCCGCACATACTGACTGAACGCCTGGATGCTGCCCAGCGTCAGATCCCCCGAGGCGACCTTGAGGCCGCCGACCACGGCCACCGCCACGTAGCTCAGGTTGCCGATGAATGCTGTTGCCGGTGAAACCAGGCCCGAGAAGAACTGCGCGCCAAATGCGCTGCTATAGACCTTGTCATTCCTGTCGGCGAAGATCGCCTCTGCCTCCGCGCGATGCCCGTAGGTCTTGACGATGGTGAAACCGCTATACGTCTCTTCGATATGCGCGTTGAGCTTCCCGGTGTTGGCCCATTGCGCCACAAACAGCCCTTGCGATCGGCGGGCGATCGCGCGCGTCACCCACAGCGACAGGGGCACCGTCGTCAGTGTGATCAGCGCCAGCAGCGGTGAAATGCTGAGCATCATCAAAAGCACGGCGAGCAACGTCAATGCCGAACTCAACAGTTGATTGATGCTCATCTGCAGCGATGTTTGGATGTTGTCGACATCATTGGTTACCCGGCTGAGAATCTCCCCACGCTGACGGGAATCGAAGTACGACAATGGAAGTCGATGTAGTTTGTCTTCAACATCCGTGCGCAGTGCAACCACGGTGCGCTGCACGGTGACGTTGAGCAGTCGCGCCTGTACCCATGCCAATAGTCCGGCGGTCAGGTACAAGCTGAGGGCCAACGCCAATGTCGTGCCGATCGCGTGGAAGTCGACACCTTCCCCGGGTGTGACATTCATGCCGGAAAGCATCTGGGCGAACTGGCCGTCCCCCCGCGCGCGGGCGGCCTCGATGGCCTGTTCCTTGCTTTGGCCCGCAGGCAGCTCTCGCCCGATCACCCCGTTGAACAACAGGTCGGTGGCATGTCCCAAGATCCGTGGGCCGATCACCCCGATCGCGATACCGGTCATCGACAGAGTAATTACCGTGGCGGTCAGAAGACGTTGCGGGGCAAGACGCTTCACCATGCGGATCGCGGTGCCGCGGAAGTCGCGGGAACGTTCTGCCGGTCCCGTTTGTACGCCCCGAAAACCAATCGCGCGGGTCATGCCAACACCGCCTGGGAATCACAGATTTCCCGGTAGGTCCCGCAGCACTGCACCAATTCGGCGTGGGTGCCCGCCGCGGCGACCCGGCCATCTTCCAGCACTATGATCTGGTCGGCGTCCGCCACCGTCGAGATCCGTTGTGCCACCACGATCACCGTGGCCTGCGCGGCGACCACGCGCATTGCCTCGCGCAGGCGCGCATCGGTGCCTACATCCAGCGCGGAGAACGCGTCATCGAACAGGTAGACACCTGGACGGCGAATCACGGCGCGCGCGATCGCGATGCGCTGACGCTGCCCGCCCGAGAAGTTGATGCCGCCCTGCGAGACCGGCATCTGTAGTCCGGCGGAATGCGCACGAACGAAATCCGCCGCCTGCGCCACTCGGAGCGCCTCCCACATCTCGTCCTCGGTGGCGTCTGACTTGCCGTAACGCAGATTGCTTTCCACCGTTCCGGAGAACAGATATCCGCGTTGTGGAACCAAACCCATTACCGTCCAGAGGTCTTCGGGGTCATAGCGCCGAACGTCGTTACCGCCGACATGCACCGCCCCGGCGGTGACGTCGTGCAAACGGGGAATCAAGCTCAGCAGCGTGCTCTTGCCGCATCCGGTGGCGCCGACGACGGCGGTGACCGTCCCCGGCCGTGCGGTGAACGAAACCCCTTCCAATACGGCGCGTTCGGCGCCGGGATAGCGGAACCCGGCGCCGGTGAACTCGACGGTCGGATTCAAGGCCCCGACGGGAACCGGGTCCGGCGGTGCGGTGATGGATCCCGTCGTATCGAACACTTCGGTGATCCGTTCGGCGCACGCAGTGGCTCGCGGCACCATGACGGCCAGCATCGTGAGCATCATCATCGACATGAGGATCTGCAGGAAGTAGGACAGGAAAGCCACCAGCGATCCCACCTGCATCTGTCCTTGGTCGATCCGCAATCCGCCGAACCAGATCAACGCGACACTCGAGGTGTTGATGACCAGCGAGGTGGCGGGCAGCATGAGGGCCTGCCAGCGACCCGCGGCCAGTGCCGCTTCCGATACTTCGGCCACGGCCCCGCGAAACCGGTTACGCTCCACGGCTTCCCGGGCGAATGCGCGGATGACTCGAATACCGGACAGTTGTTCTCGCATCACCCGGTTGATGCCGTCGATCAGGCCTTGCATGCGGCGAAAGATCGGCAGCATCGATCGCACGATGTACCAGTTGGCCACGGCGAGTGCTGGCATGCTCACCATGAGCAGCCAGGACAGTCCCGCGTTCTGGTGAATCGCCATGGCGATTCCGCCGATGCACATGATCGGGGCCGTCACCAGCATGGTGCAGGTCACCTGGACCAGCAGCTGCAGCTGCTGAACGTCGTTGGTGGTGCGCGTCAAGAGTGTCGGTGCGCCGAACCGCGCGGACTCCTCGGCCGAGAACCCGGTGATGTGATGGAAAAGCGCCGACCGCATATCGCGGCCGAAGCCCATGCCGGTCCTGGAGCCGAAGTACACCGCACCGATCGAGCAGGCGATCTGCACCAGCGTGACGCCGAGCATCACCGTGCCGAGCCGCATGATGATGTGCGTATCGCCGTGCGCCACTCCGTCGTCGATGATGGCCGCGTTGACCGTGGGGAGATACAACGAGGCCAGCGTGCTGATGGTCTGCAGCGTGACGACCACCGCGACCAGGCTGCGGTACGGGCGCACATAACGCGGCAGGAGGGCCCGCAACTGACCCTGAGGCATGGGCACCACTGTCGCACACGGCCCCTGCGACAAACCCGCAGCTCAGTGGTTGACTCCGGTTTGTGCCGCTACAGTGCACATGTGAGGTTGGGCTTAGGTTCGCGCGGCGTGTGGGGCAAGTGTGCTGTCGCATTGGTGATGGTTGCGCTCGTGTTGACCGGCTGTTCGGGTGGTGACAAGTCCGATCAGCCCAACGGCACCGCTCCGAATGCGACGGCACCGGCGCAGACCAAGTCCAAGGGCGTCGACGGCCCGATGTTTACCGAGTGCGGCGGCATCAGCGATCAAGCGATGATGCAGACGACCAAGGTCGTGGGCCTGGTGGGCACCGCGAAGAACTCCGTCGGCTGCGTCTGGCTGCGCGGCGGGAGCATTGTGGGACCGCACTTCTCCTTCAACTGGTATCGAGGCAGCCCCATCGGTCGCGAGCGTGCGACCGAAGAGCGGACGCGCCCGAGCGTGGAGGACATCGAGATCGCCGGGTACAAGGGATTCATCGCTACCAACGGCTACCCGGGCACCGTGACCACTCTCTGCGAGATCGGCATGGATTTTGGAAACGACTTCATCGAATGGTCCATCAACTTTGAGCCGGGGACAGGCGCCCCGGACTCCTGTGACGTGGCCAAGCAGCTGACCGAGACGTCCATCAAGGCGGCCAAGAAATGATGTATCGGAAGACGAAGTCACTGTTCGCGGCGGCCTGCATCGCGCTCGTCGCATTCGGGTCCGCCGGCTGCGGCGGCACGGTTGACGGCGAGGCCGTCATGCCGGGCAAGGGCGACTCGGCGGAGGGCCCCAACGCCGAGCAGAAGTACCCGAACCTGCTCAAGGAATGCGAAGTCCTCACCACGGATGTGCTGGCCAAATCCGTCGACGCGGATCCGCGGGATATTCAGAGCACCTTCGTGGGAGCACTGTGCCGGTGGCAGGCCATGAGTAAGAGTGGTGGTCTGGTCGATATCACCCGGTTCTGGTTCGAGACCGGCAGCCTCGACGCGGAGAAGGCCACAGCGAACAGCCTGAAGTACAACGTCCAGGAACGAGCGATCCAGGGAATCCCGTCGATCGTCATGAGGCCGCCGGACCAGCCGGGTGCGTGTGGAGTTGCCAGCGACGCTGCAGGTGTTGTTGGATGGTGGGTCAACCCGCAGGGCCGAGGCGGAGACTCATGCACGCAGGCAATCAAATTGATGGAAATGACGCTGTCAGTCAACATCTGACACGTCGTGTTCGCTCGTGCCGTCTCACTGGGATGTTCCTGTGTGCCGTGCTGGCTCTGGGAATCCTGTTCTGTGCGGGCTGCTCTGGCCACCACGGTGAACTTGACGGGCACGACGCGTCCTCCTCGCATGACGTCAGGGTCGGCCCCGGTTATTCCGAGTGCGGCAGCCTGACCACTCCCGACGTCGCGGCAGTGCTGCACCGTGCCGACCTCAAGCTGATCGCGAAGACTCCGGCGGGATGCACCTGGTCCCCGAACGGATATTGGGGCGCGCTCCCGAACGTCACCCTGTCCTGGTATCGCGGCAGCCCGATTGGCCGTGAGCGGGAAGGCGAGGAACGAACACGCGACGAGGTCAGGGACTTTTCTGCCGGGGGGAAGAACGGATTCATCAGTTCGACGTACGGGATGTGCGTCACGGCCCTGGAGTACGGCGACGACCAATTCTTCGAATTGGCGGTCACGCTGCTCGGCGCCGGCCACGGCACCTCATCGGCCGCGTGTCACTGCGCGATGAAGCTCTCCTCGCAGGTGGCGGAGAAGGTCTGAGAGACGGTCCGTCAGCGCGGCACGTGGAATGTGGTGAGCGAGGCCCCGCCCAGCTCGAGCCGTGACCACGGTGAGCGCGTCGTCAGCACCGCGATCGCCGACGTCGGAAACTTGGTGGAGATGCGGTTCGCGGCCTCCGCGCTACTGGTGCCGGCATTGGCGAGCGCGAGCGCCAGCTGCGATGTGGTGGGCTCATGCCCGACGACCAGCACGGTGATCGCTGAATCCGGGACCGCGTTGATCTCACCGAGAGTGATGCCCGGCGTCGAGTCGTAGAGCTTGTCGCTGAACCTGACGAGTTGGCTGTGTACCCCGGTCTGAGTGAGCGTCGCGCGGGTCCGTGTTGCGGTGGAACACAGCACCGCGTCGATCCGATTGAAGTTGTCCTGCAGCCAAGTTCCGGCCTGGGTGGCCTGTCGGGTGCCACGCAGGTTCAGCGGACGCTCGTGGTCGTCGACTCCGGGTGGATAGGCCGACTTCGCGTGGCGCATCAGGATCAGGGCGCGTTTGGCGTCATCCGGCATGTTTCGTACCGTAGCCGGGCTACGCGACGAGTGCCGGGCAAATGCCAGAGCTGTGGATAGACCTCCGGGCCGGGCCTACAGGTCAGGCGCGGCATCCCCGGGCTTGTCGGTCGTCGGCAATAGACTTCGTTCGTGAAGTTCCTGCACACCGCTGACTGGCAGCTCGGCATGACTCGGCATTTCCTTGCCGGCGAGGCGCAGCCGCAGTATTCAGCCGCGCGTCGTGAGGCTATTGCCTCCCTCGGCGAGGTTGCTGTGGCGCAAGGGTGCGGCTTCATGGTGGTGTGCGGGGACGTCTTTGAGTCCAATCAGCTGGCGCCACGGGTCATCAGCCAGGCGCTGGAGGTCATGCGTGGCGTCGGTGTGGACATCTATTTGCTTCCCGGCAATCATGATCCGCTGGATGCCGCCTCGGTCTACACCAGTGAATTGTTCCTGGCGGAGAAGCCCGCGAACGTCCATGTGCTGGATCGTGCCGGTGTTCACCGGGTGGCTCCCGGCGTTGAGTTGGTGGCGGTGCCGTGGCGATCGAAGGCCCCGACACACGATCTGGTTGCCGAACAGTTGGACGGCTTACCCGCTGATGGCACCCGGCGCGTCGTGGTGGCCCATGGCGGCATCGACATTCTCGATCCCGATCCGACGAAACCCGCGCTCATCGCGTTGAAGGCGGTCGAGGCCGCCATCGATCGTGGCGCGGTCCACTACGTGGCGCTGGGGGACAAGCACTCCCGAACTCAGGTCGGTTCCAGCGGGCGGGTCTGGTATTCGGGTGCCCCCGAGGTCACCAACTACGACGACGTCGAATCCGATCCGGGGCATGCGCTTGTGGTCGATCTGGACAAATCGGGTGCGGTCCAGGTGGATGCCCATCACGTGGGCAGATGGCGGTTCGTGACGCTGCGACGGTCGGTGGACAACGCGCGGGATATCGCCGATCTGGGGCTGAACCTCGAACTGTTCCCCGACAAGGAGCGCACGGTGGTGCGCCTGGCACTGACCGGCACGCTCAGCGTGACCGACAATGCCGAACTCGAAGAGTGCCTGGATAAGTACACCCGGCTTTTCGCGAGCGTGCGGACCTGGGAGCGGCACACCGACATCGCGGTGGTGCCGGCCGACGGCGAGTTCAGCGATCTCGGTGTCGGCGGTTTCGCCGAATCGGCGATCGCCGAATTGAAGGAGATGGCGGCCGACGGTGGAACATCCTCCGCTGATGCTCAGGGTGCGTTGTCGTTGTTACTGCGCCTCACGTCTGGTGGGGGGCTCGGTAGCGCTGCGAAGGGCGGTGCGAAGAAAAGAGGGGCGGCGGCGTGAAGCTGCATCGGCTCTCGGTCACGAATTATCGCGGAATCGCGCACCGCGACATCACCTTTCCCGATCGTGGCGTGGTAGTGGTGAGTGGCGCCAACGAGATCGGCAAGACGTCGATGATCGAAGCGCTGGATCTGCTGATCGAATCCAAGGACCGCTCCACCAAGAAGGACGTCAAGCAGGTCAAACCCACCTTCGCCGACGTCGGTTCCGAGATTGAGGCCGAGATCAGCTGTGGCCCTTATCGCTTTGTGTATCGCAAGCGTTTCCACAAGCGCGCCGAGACGCATCTGACGGTCGTTGAACCGCGACGTGAACAGCTCTCCGGCGATGAGGCACATCAGCGGGTCCTGGACATGTTGGATGAGTCCATTGACATGAATCTGTGGAAGGCGCAACGGGTTCTGCAGTCGGCGGGGGCAGGTGTGCTCGACCTGTCGGCAAGCGATGCGCTCACCCGTGCTCTGGACTTGGCTGCCGGACAATCGGTTGCGTTGTCGGGCAGCGAGCCCGATCTGGTCGAGCGAATCGATGCCGAGTACGCGCTGTATTTCACCGGGACGGGCCGGCCTACCGGTGAATGGGCCAAGGCCGGTGCGCGTTTGACCGCGGCCGAGGACGCTCTTGCCATTGCCCGCGCGGCCATGGCAGAGGTCGATCAGCAGGTCCACGAGCACGACGAGCTGACCCAGGAACTGGCGTCCGTCATCGCCGATCGTGCCGAGATAAATCGTCGGCTGGCTCCGTTGGAGCAAGCGTCCCAGGCTGTTTCGACTCTCATGCAGCAGCGCGACAATGCCGTCGTGGTGGCGGAGGCGGCGCAGGCAGCGACGGTGGCGGCGCAGGCGAAACGTGAAGAGCGGGCACAGCTGGTCGCCGATATCCAAGCCCGCCGGACGTCCATCGACGGTCTCGCCGAGCAGGTCGCCGCCACGGCCGAGGCGCACGGTACGGCGCAGCACGTGTGTGAGGCCGCCCAGGCAGCGGCGGCTCAGGCGACGGAGGTGGTCGACGGCACCCGCGTTCAGCTGGAGACGGCACGCGGCACGTTGGAGCGCGCACTGGCCCGTGACGAGGTGGACGGGTTGGCGGCCAGAGTGTCGCGTATCGACCTCACCACCCGGCAGTTGGCCTCGGTCGGCGCGGAGCTCGCGGCGCTGGTCATCACCTCGCAGACACTGAGCGCGATCGAGACCGCTGCGCGCGCGGTCGGTATGGCGGAGGTGGCCCTGGAGACCGCGTCGGCGCAGGTCGAGGTACGCGCGCTCGCCGATGTGGAGATCATCGCCAACGGCGAGCGGCTGCGGGTCGAGGCGGGACAGGAGTGGGCCAGTGCCGCCACGGACACCATCGAGCTCACCGTTCCCGGCGTGGCAGTCGCCCGAATCATCCCGGGGTCCAACGCAGCTCAGCTGCGCGAGAACCTCGACGCCGCCCGGGAAACGTTGGCGGGCGCACTGGCCGATGCCGGTGTCGCCGATGTCGGGCAGGCGCAAAAGCAGTTCGAACGGCGTACCGAGCTGAATGCCGAGCGCGACCGATTGACCGCGCTGCTCGATGGTCTGATGGGTTCGGAACACCTTGACGTCCTGCGCGACAAGCTGAGCCGGTTGCGCGAGTTGGTACCGGAGGCCACCGGTTTGTGGGATGCGATCGACCCGGCGCAGGCTCGCACCGAGGTCGCCCGGCTGGTCGGTGAGGTGGAGCGCCTGCAGGCCGAAGAGGTCGCCCACCGCCGGTCAGTCCAGGTCGCCGGTGAACGGCTTGCCGAGAAGGCCGCCGAGGCCATGGCGGTGCGGGAAAAGCGGGCCGCGCGCGCCGAGGAACTAGTCGCCGCCGAGCAGCGTCTTGCGCATGTGCGGTCCTCGGCCTCCGATGATCTGCTGACCGAGCGCCATGACCGGGCGGTCCAGGCGGCGGACTTGACCGCCCGGCGTGTCACCGATCTCGTGAGTCAGTTGGCGGCGCTGGAGGCCGACAGGGTGCGCACCGAACTCGCCGAGGTTTCTGCGCTGGCCCAGGCATTGGATCAGCGACACGAGTCGACGCGCGATCAGCTGCGCGATATTTCGGTGCGTCTGGAGGTGTTCGGCAGGCAGGGCCGTCAGGATCAGCTGGACGCCGCCGCTTCCGAGCGCGAGTATGCGGCAACGGAATTCACCCGAATCGGCGCGAAGGCGCGGGCCGTCGATACGCTGCGATCGGTGATGATGCGGCACCGCGACGGCATGCGGTTGCGCTATGTCGATCCGTTCCGTGCTGAGCTGGAACGATTGGGCCGCATGGTCTTCGGGCCCACCTTCGAAGTGGACATCGATAGCGATCTGAGTATCCGCAGCCGGACCTTGGAGGGCAGGACGGTGCCCTACGAGTCGTTATCGGGTGGCGCCAAGGAGCAGCTCGGCATCGTGGCACGGCTGGCCAGTGCCGCATTGGTCGCGCCGCAGGACGCGGTGCCCGTCATCATCGACGACGCGTTGGGGTTCACCGACAGCGACAGGTTGGAACGCATGGGAGAGGTGTTCGGTGCGGTGGGCACCGAGGCGCAGGTGATCGTGCTGACCTGCAGCCCCGACCGGTACCACGCAGTCACCGGCGCGCAGCGAATCAGCTTGTCGGCCTGAGTGACTCAGAAGTAGGCGTTCGCGGGAAGCGGCGTGCCGTGCAGCAGGTTCTGTCCGATCACCCGGGCCTTGTAGTGCACCGGATTGTGCAGACTGATGGTGCGGATATTGCGCCAGTGCCGGTCCAGGTTACGGCTGCGACTCGACGCGCTGGCCCCGCCCAGATCCAGCAGCTTGGTGGCGGCGTCGAGTGCGACGGCATCGATATGCACCTTGGCCTTGGCGACGGCGAGCTGCGCCTCCTCGGCGAGCTGCGCATCGGGTACTCCGTCGCGCAGGGATGCGGTGGCGACATCGATGGCATCGGCCGCGGCAAGAACGGCGGCCTCCGCGGCAAAAGCGGTCGCGCTCAGCTCGCCGAGGGTGCGTTGCAGCAGCGGATCGTCCACCGGGCGCTCGGTGAGAGCGTGGCTGAAGTTGCGCTGACGGGAACGCAACAGTGCTGCACCGTCGTCCACCACCGAGCGCAGCACGCCGGCGATGATCGCCAGGATGTACAGCTGCAACGACGCGTACTGAGTGGTCGGTACAGGGGCGGCGTCATACGGCGTTTCGGAAAGAATCTCGTCGGCGGCGATGTCGACTTGGGTGAAGATCGTGGTGCCGGTTCCGGTGCGCCGCTGGCCGAAGCCATCCCAGTCATCCACCAGCCGTACCCCGTCGCGATCACCTGGGACGATGACCGATGCCACCGAGTCGCGGTCGGTGGTGGCGGTGACCGTCAGATAGTCCGCGAACAATGTTCCGGTGCTGTAGAACTTCTCGCCGTTCAACCGGTATCCGTTGCCGACGGGCAGCAGCCGGGTGTTGAACACCAGGCTGCCCACCGCGAGGGAGCCCTTCTCGCTGAACGCGTTGGCGAACAGATTGCCCTCGTTCACCTTGGTCAGCCAGGCGGCCGAGGTGGGATCAGCGAGTGTGCGCAGTCTTTCCTCGACGAACCAGAAGTGAGTTCGGAAGATATGGGCGACGATGGGGTCAGCCTGCGCGACATCGATGATGGTGGAAAAGAGTTGCCGCACAGATAGTCCCGCGCCACCGAGCTCGACGGGGATGCGCAGCCGTCCGGTTCCCGCCTCCTTGAGCAGCCGAACCTGGTCAAAGGGATTCTCGTCGTCCAGATCGCGATCCCGGGCACCTTCGGCGACTTGGGCTAGCAGATTCCGGTAGGTCTCGGTGCCGGGCAGTGCACGGATTTCCAGGACTGACGGAGCGGAAGTCATGTCTTCGTTGTACGCAGCATGCCCAGCTGCGGCATCGCTTTGAATCACCCAGAACCGAAGCGGCAATATGGGTCACGATGATTCGCATAGTTCGGTCCTGGTCGCACTACCTTCGCTGGCTCACCCTGCTGGGCGCCTTCGCGGTTGCCTGCCTGCTCCTGTTCACCCCAGGTGGCACCGTCCCGTCGGGACCTCCCGGCGCGGACAAGGTGGCGCATGTGCTGATATTCGCGATGTTGGCGGTGTGCTCGCTTTTCGCGAAGATCGACGAGAAACTCACGCTGACTTGGGTTCTGGTGTTCGCGGCATCTTCGGAGGTAATTCAAGCGCTGTGGATTCCGCGCCGCGATGGGAGCCTGCTGGACCTCCTGGCCGATGCGATCGGCCTGCTTACGGGGCTGCTGTTGTGGCGGAAGATTCGCCGCGGATCTCGGCGGGCTCCGTCATGACGGTCATCACGGTGCGGGAGTGAGCCAGCCCGCTGGTGACCAGCTCGAGCTGACGCAGCGCGCGACTCAAGGCGCCGTTCGCGTCCGCGTCGGTGGGGTGATCGGTGTCCACCAGCATGCCGATGGTGTTGAGGATCGAGCCGGCGATGAGGTCCGCCGCGATCTCAAGATCCTCGGTGGTGTGGTGATTCGTCGCGGGATTGCGTGCGAGCTCCACCACCACGTCGTTGGTGAGCATTCGCATCTCGTTGTTGATGGCACGCCGGATCTGCGGCGAGCCGCCATGACGTTCACGTACCAGAAACCGGAAGTTGTTCGCGTGCTCGCTCACTCGGTCGACCATGAGACCGAGAATCTTGGCGGGGTTGTCACTGCCAGCCTCGCGCCGGGCTTGACGAAAGGTGTCACGAAGCGCACGAACACTCTCCTCAGCAAGAACTGTGCCCAGGTCTTCCATCGATTCGAAGTGTCGATAGAACGCGGTGGGAACCAAACCCGCGGACCTGGCCACTTCACGCAGGCTCACCGTTGCGAAGCCGCGTACCTTGAGTAGTTCCAAGGTCCCGTCGAGCAATGCGCGGCGGGTGTGCAATTTCTTCTCGGCACGACTATGTCGCATGTCAATCAGTGTACGGGCGTACTCCTACTGTTTGACCTTGTTTCGTTCGAAACCGCGTTGATGTCTGGTATTGACAGGTTCATCTACGTTGCGCAGACTGAGTCCAGTGCACAATTGTTCACTATTTGGTTACTGAATCCGGAAGGACAGTGCAGCATGGTGGGACCTGTTGAGCGCAACGTAAACGTCGTCCAGGAAGTCGTGGAGTCGGTCGGTACGCGTGTCGGCCGGATCATCCGCATCATCACCCGGACGGTGGGAGAAGTTGCACGCGAGGTGAGCGGCGTCGTGGCTGACGGGTTCGAAATCGCCGAGGCCAGTAAGAGGGCGCGTGCCGACCACGAACGATGGGATGCGGCGGAAGATACCGACGAGGCCGAGGATGCTGCCGACGACGACGAAGCCGGCGAGCTCGTCGACCTCGACAGGGTGGCCGGCGACCATGACACCGTTGATGACGAGGTCGATGTCGTGACCGAAGAGGTGACTTCCGGATCAGAGTCTGAGGCGCACGAGAACGCCACCGAGCAAGAAAGAGTCTGAACGTGTCGGCTCCAGCGTTGCAGCCCGAACCCGTTCAGACATCGGTCGCTACGGCGACCGGCGGATGCCCGGTCAACCATGATCTGTACCCGGGCGGGCCCACCTTCCTACGGTGGCATCACACCCGCGTCGGATACCTCAAATCGTGGCGGCTGGCGCTTGGCGCGGTCTGGTCGACATATCGGCACACCATCTCGGAGTACCTCGCCGATCTACCGGGCCAGGACGACATCATCGTTGCGCGGGCGCCCATGCGAAAGACGGTGATCGTCCGCAATCCGGAACTGGCCCGCCATGTGCTGGTCGCCAATCAGGACAACTACATCAAGAGTGCCGAATATGACCTACTGGCAGTGGGTTTCGGCCGCGGACTGGTGACCGATCTCAACGAGGGACTGTGGAATCGCAACCGTCGGTTGGTGCAGCCGATCTTCGCCAAGCGGCAAGTTGATCTCTTCGCGCCCCAGATGGCCGAGGCGGCCGCGCGCACGCTGGCCCGCTGGGATGAGTTGTACGCGCAAGGCGACCACGTCGATGTCACCGCCGAGATGAATTATCTGACCATGGATATCGTCGCGCAGACGATGTTCGGTATCGATCTGTCCGGCGATATGGCAGAGCGGATGCGCGTCAATTTCGCGCGCTTGCTGAAGCTCTTCGGAGTGGGCTACATCGCGGGGGCGGCGCCGCCGCTGCGCTGGGTGGTGGACAAGCTGGCCACCCATGGGCCAGACGAATTGTCTTCGCACACACCAAGATTGGCTATAAAGGCACTGCGTATCGGGGCGTCGGTGGTTGCACCGCGGACCATGAAGGGTCTGCGGTGGGTAGAGCGCACCATCGACCAACTCATCGCCGACCACCGCAGCGGCCGAATTTCCAGGCAGGACAATCTGTTGGCCTTGCTGATGGCAGCCGAGGATCCGGAAACAGGGGCCAAGTACACGGATCTGGAAATCCGGGATGAGTTGATGACGTTTCTGGGTGCCGGCTTCGAGACGACCGCCGCAGCACTCGCGTGGACCTGGTACTTGTTGTCCCGCAACGCCGACGCCCGGGAAAAACTGGGCGAGGAGGTCGACCGTGTGCTGGGCGGACGGCTCCCGACGGCCGCCGACATCGACGATCTACCATGGACCGCCGCCGTGCTGAACGAGGCCATGCGCGTATACCCGCCGATCCTTGGTCTAGCGCGCGCCGCGAAGGCCGCCGATGTGCTCGGGGACTATCCGATACCGGCGGGGACGACGGTGACGGTTCTCATCGACAGCATTCACCACAACGATCGGGTGTGGGAGAACGCCAGGACCTTCGACCCGTCACGGTTCCTCAAGGAGAACCTCGAATCCGAACAACGCAAGGCGCACATGCCATTTGGCGCGGGCAAGCGGATGTGCATCGCTTCGGGATTTGCCAATCTGGAGGCCATCATCGGGATCGCCTCGCTGGCGCAGCAGTATGAATTGGATCTGGTGCCGGGGCAGAAGCCGCGCCGCGAAGTGACGTTTACCGGCGGCCCGGAAGGGGAGATTCTCATGCGCTTGCGTAAGCGGCATCCGTGACCGCGACGACGGTACTCACCGATGACGTGCGTTCGGACCTATTGCGTCGATGGTCCGAGCCGCATCGCCGTCATCACGATGTCGTCCACCTGCGTGAGGTACTCGACGCGGTGGAGATGCTGGCGCAGGACGGCGCGGTCTTCGATCGCGATGCCGTCGAACTGGCCGCCTGGTTCCATGATGCGGTGTATGACATTGGCCGAGCGGACAATGAGCGGCAATCCGCGGATTTGGCTCGGAAGCTGTTGCCTCCCCACATCGGTGATGAAGTGGCGCGCCTGGTGATTCTCACCGAGACGCATCGAGTCGAACCGCACGATGCGAACGGTGCCGTGCTTAGCGATGCCGATCTGTCCGTACTCGGTGCCGCTGCCGAACGTTATTCACGGTATGTGGATGCGGTCCGGGAGGAGTACGCGTCGATACCGGACCAGGTCTTCCGCCGCGAGCGCGCACGGGTGCTGCGCGCACTGCTCCAGAAGGCCGAGCTCTTTCACACCGAGGCGGGCCGGGCGCGGTGGGAAGCGGCCGCACGGCACAACGTTGAAGCGGAGCTGCGCAGACTCGGCTGAGGAGCGTCAGCGCCGTCGTACCGTGATCAGTCCGTTGTCCTTCGGGCAGGACGCGACTCCGCGTGAGTGCCACTTTTCGTTGGAGGCCGATGTCGTTTCAATGGTGAAGTGCCGCAACACGGTCCGCAGCACGATGTCCATCTCCATATTGGCGAAGGCCGCCCCTACGCAGCGCCGGGTGCCCCCGCCGTACGGAACCCAGGAGTTGCCCGGCTTGGTACCCATGAACCGTTCGGGATCGAAGCGTTCCGGGTGGGGGTATGCGGCAGGATCATCGTGCATCAGATTGATGCTCACCACGAGGGAGCGGCCCTGCGGGATGCGATAGGGCCCGATATCGACATACGGAGCCAGCACATGCCGGCCCGCGAAGTCGATGACCGGCCGACTGCGTTGTACCTCAAGGATTGTCGCTTGCCGGTATTCGTTGCTCTCGGTCTGGGCTTCGTCGGACAGACGCGACAGCACCTGTGGGTTGCGGGTGATGCGTTCGAAGGCCCACGCCAGGGTGGTGGCCGTGGTTTCGTGGCCGGCCGCCAACAGGGTGAGCAGTTCATCGGAGACATCGCTGCGCGACATGGTGGTGCCGTCGTCATAGGTGGAGCGCAGGAGCAGGGCGAGGATGTCGGTACGGTCCTCGAAATCCGGTGCGGCAAGGGCCTTGTCGATGAGAACCTCGATCACCTTGTCGTAGCGCGCGCGCTTGGCTTTGAGAATCCCCCACGGGCTGAACCGGCCATAGTCGCGTTTGGGTTGTGGTAACCGGGTCATGCTGGAGGCCAATACCACCCACGGCGGGATCAGTTCGCGCAGCACGTCCAGCTCGGCCCCGTCGGCGCCGAAAACCGCGCGCAGGATCGCGTTGAGCGTGATCCGCATCATCGGCTCCATGGTGTCGAACTGCTGACCCTCGGGCCATGATGCGCACTCGCGCAACGTCTCTTCCTCGATGATCTGCTCGTACTGAACCATGGCCTTGCCGTGGAACTTTGGCGCGAGCAACTTACGACGATGCCGGTGTTCGTTGCGCTCCAGTGCGAAGACCGACCCGGGCCCGAGCTGCTGGCTCAGATTGGGCTGGATATTGCCCAGCACCTCGGTGCTGGTGGTGAACACCTGCCGGGCGAGGTCCGGGTCCGCCACGACCACCGTGTACCCGAACTTCGGAATGTTGATGGTGTAGACCTTCCCGTACCTCTTCGCCAGCTGGCGCGTAGTCCAGCGGCGCGAGGCCACAAAGGCGATGCCCTGGGCCAGCTTGGGAAGTGCCACGACCGGGGGAGCTCCGGGTTCGGGCGTGTCGGCTGCTCGGTCGATGGTTGAGGTTTCGGTCACGTCACCCTCCACGGCGTTGTGGGTTAGTAGACATGTGTCTGATAACACAGCCTACATCTGTCATCTCGGTCACACCAGCAGGAATCGCGAGAGATTTCACCGGCGGGTCGACTTGACAGGGGTAACTCTGGCACCATGTATCTCGTTCGTCTCAGAAGTCACTGAGGTCTTGGAGGACGCGTTGATCACACGTTGGACGACCGCCGTGGTCGTCAGTGCTGTCCTCGCGCTGTGTACCCCCGCGACCACAACCGCCGAACCCCTGGCGGTGGGCAAGGACTTCTCGAAGCCGGCAATCGTCATCCTCGGATACGGCCTCAAGCCCGACGGCTCGATGCGCGACAAGCTCTACCAGCGCGTGGCGACCGGCAGGGCGATCGCCAACATGTTCCCGAACTCGTTCATCATCGTGACCGGCGGTAATCCGCAGAACGGTGTGTCCGAGGCCGAGCAGATGCGCAATATGCTTGTCGGCCTTGGCTATCCGTCCGACCGGATCATCGTGGAGCCGCGCGCGAACAGCACCGTGCAGAACGCGCAGTTCTCGGTGCCGCTGGCTAAACAGGCAGGCGCGTCGGGCATCATCCTGGTGACGAATTCGACCCACCAGCAGCGTGCCGACCGGAACTTCACCGACGCGGGCGGCAACGTGCTGGCCACCGCGAGCTTCCCCGACGGGGACGCGCCCACCAACATAGGTCAGTTGATGCGCGACATCATCAGCCCGTTCCGCTGACAACTGCCGACAACCGCTGACAACTACGGGACGACCACAGTTCGCCTGAAGGGAATGAACCCGGCAGAATTGTCGGTTAACCGACCAAGGCGCTCACCGGTGTGCGCCGCCGCGTGTCCAGCACGCAGCATCAAGCCGCATACCGCACAGGAGCCCACATCTCATGACGGCCGTTGTCGACTCTCGCGTGCAGCCCGAGCCGCCCGTATCGCCGCGCGCACGCCGCGGCGCGATTGTCGCGCTGGCCATCGGTGGATTCGGGATCGGGACAACAGAATTCGTGGCAATGGGACTATTGCCCAATATCGCCCACGGCCTCCACGTCACCGAGCCGGAGGCGGGCCATGTCATCAGTGCCTATGCGCTCGGTGTCGTCGTCGGCGCGCCGGTCATCGCGGCGCTCACCGCCCGTGCCTCGCGCCGGACACTGCTCATCGCACTCATGATCGCGTTCACGATCGGCAACGCGGCCACCGTCTTCGCGCCGGGATACACCGCGCTCATGGTGTCCAGATTCATCGCCGGGTTACCGCATGGCGCGTATTTCGGCGTGGCGGCCCTGGTGGCGGCACACCTGGCCGGCCCCGGCGAACGCGCCAAGGCAGTGGGGCAGACGATGCTCGGCCTGTCGGTGGCCAACGTGATAGGTGTTCCGGTGGCGACGTGGCTCGGCAACACGGTCGGTTGGCGTTCGGCCTTCGCCGTCGTCGCAGTCATCGGTGCCATCACCATCGCGGCACTATTGCGGTTCCTACCGGGGCTGACGGATATGAAGATCACCAATCCGTTGACCGAGCTGGGTGCGTTGCGCCGCGTGCAGGTGTGGTTCACCCTGCTCATCGGCGTCGTGGGCTTCGGTGGCATGTTCGCCTTCTACACCTACATCAGCACCACCCTCACCAGCGTCTCCGGACTGCCCAAGGCTCTCGTTCCGCTCGCGCTGTCGCTGTACGGAATCGGCATGGTCACCGGAAATGTGCTGGGCGGCTGGATGGCAGACCGCAGTGTGGTCAGGGCCATCACCATCGGCCTGGTACTGGTCGCTGTGATGCTGGTGATTTTCGCAGCAGTATCCAGAAATCCCTGGGCCGCACTGGCGCTGGTGTTCGCCGTGGGGGTCGCGGGAACGTCGCTGGTGCCCGCTCTGCAGACGCGGCTCATGGATGTGGCCGATGACGCGCAGACGCTGGCCGCCGCACTGAATCACTCGGCGCTCAACATCGCCAATGCCGGCGGAGCCGGGCTCGGCGGTCTGGTCATCACCGCCGGATATGGCTATCGGGCTCCGTCGCTGGTCGGTGCCGCGTTGGCCGTGGCGGGGCTCGTCGTACTCGGGCTGTCGCTGCTGTATGCCCGGTTCAGGACTGTGGCCACCGCCTGACCGGGTGGGCTAAGTTCTCAGAAGCCGTCCTAGGCCGTAGTCAAATTGCTTGTCGTGTGCGGTGTTTCGAAGGGTATCTAGTCCAGCCTTAACTAGCGGGAAACGTGCCTCGTCGATGTCGGTCCGCTTTGGGCCGTACTCGAGTTGTTGGGCGGCCTGTTCTTCGATCGCAAACCCGGTGACGTAATACTGCACAGAGAAGGCCAGCAGTACCGCATCCCGCTCGGGCACACCCGCGCTGAGGGCGGCTCCGATTGCGGCCTCGCCGAAGGCCAGCGTATGTGATTCGCGGACAAAGGTTCCCGCAAGAATTCGCGCGCCATCTCGATGCGCCAGTAGGGCCGCGCGTAGGCGGTGTGCCAGTTCGGCGAGTCGCTCTATGCCGACTGCGTTGCTGTGTGGGTCATCTGCGACGCCTGCCAAAAGATCATCGGCGAGTGCGTCGATCAAGGCGTGTTTGTTCTCGACATGCCAGTACAGCGTGCCGTGGTTTACCCCGAGCGAGGCCGCGAGCTTGCGCATCGTGAGTGCGTCCACGCCGTGGATCTCGATGTAGGTCCATGCGCCCGTCAGCACTGCTGCTCTGTCCAGACGTGCCATTGCGTCCTTCCTGACTCGCGAGCACGATAGCAACAAGCATACTTGACCAATGGTCAAGTATGCTTTTAACCTGTGGTTATGCGGCTAACTCGAAGGGATAACGTGGGCACCGTGCTGATCTGTGGTGCCGGCATCGCAGGCACGGTGCTGGCCTATCGGCTGGCTCGCGCGGGCCTGCGACCGACGGTGGTGGAACGGTCCGCGGGTTTACGCCAGGCCGGAAATGCTGTCGATCTGCGCGGCCCCGCCGTCGAGGTCATGGCCGAGATGGGTGTGCTCGTTGAGTTGGAAGCGCGCGCGACGCAATTGGGTGAGTTCTTCCGTATCGATTCGTCGGGCAAACGTGTCTTCACCATGGCGCCGGAGGTAATCGGTGGTGAGATCGAGCTGCTGCGAACAGAACTCAATGCCGTGTTGTTCGGCGCCGCTCAAGCCGGTGTCGAATACCGCTTTGGCGATTCGATTCGATCGCTCGACGACCGGGGTGATGGTGTCGGCGTCACATTCGACAGCGGCAGACGCGGCGATTTCGACCTCGTCATCGGAGCAGACGGACTGCATTCACGCACACGCGCACTGGCTTTTGGGCCCGAGACCGAGTTCGTTCGCCATCTTGGCTGCTATCAGGCGCATTTCACCACCGACAACATTCTCGGCCTGCACAATGCCGGGTTGTTGTTCAACCGCCCGGGGCGCACCCTCGGGTGCTACACCGTGCACCAGAGCCAAGAGCTGGTGATCGGACTGTTTTTCGAGTCAGCCCAATGTGCCTACGACCGCGCAGACGTGGCGGCGCAGCGGTGTTGGATCAACCGTACGTTTGACGGCATGGGCTGGCGCGCCGCGGAGCTGCTCGAGGCCATGCAGGCGTGCGATGACTTCTATTTCGATGCCATTGCGCAGGTATCGCTCGCCAGTCCGTACCGGGGCCGGGTGGCCCTTGTCGGGGACGCCGCCTACGGACCTTCGCTGCTCTCTGGGATGGGGGCAACCCTGGCTGTCGTGGGTGCAGCCGTTCTGGCCGACGAACTCTCATGTCATCCCGATGATCACCGGAAAGCCTTCGCGCGGTATGAGGCACGAATCCGCGATATGACCGAGCTGAGCCAGGAACTCGCACGGGCATCTCTGGGCTGGTTCATCCAGTCCGATGACGTAGACGGCATCTCGTCGGACACGCAACTCGTGGCCGACAGAGAATCCGGTGTTCTTCGTGACCGCACGCTGGCCGCCGTGCGAGCGGCTTGTGGCAATCCGTCTTCCCGCGCACGAAAGTAGTTTTGTTCGAATAGCCTTTCGGCATGGCTGGAAGCGGCGAAGCAAAAGTTGCGGGCAAAGAATCTCTCTGGGTCAGGTGGCGTGGACGTGTTTTCGCCGGCATCGGATTGCTGCTGGCGCTGGTGGCTGTGTACTTCGCGCTGTCGGCCTTCATTCCGCGGTGGTGGGCGCAACGTATCGCCGACATGTCCGGCCACGGCAGTTTCACCAAGGGGATTGGCAGCGGGCTCACCCTCGGCCTGTTATGCACCGGAATTCCGCTGTTGCTCGCGCTGTGGGCGTTTCTGCTGCGTGGTCGCCGTGGCGGGAAATTCTTTGCGGGGGTATTGACGTTGCTGGCCGTCATTGTGGCGATACCGAACCTGATGACATTGACGATTGTGCTCGGGACCAGCAATTCCGCCCACGCCGGCGAGCGAGTTCTGGATGTCGAAGCACCCGGATTCCGGGGAGCGACGGCCATCGGGGCGACCGTGGCGCTGTTGATCTTCCTGGTCATCACGTTCTTCGTCGTGCGCAAGTGGCGGCGGCGAGTGAAATCCGAGAAGCAGCAGGTCCGAGACGCTGCCGCCGCGGCGGTTGATACCGCGACAGAATGATCGTGTGTGCCCTCGGCAGGAATCGAACCTGCGGCCTTCTGCTCCGGAGGCAGACGCTCTATCCCCTGAGCTACGAGGGCGTCAGGGCTTGGTAAGACTAGCTGGGACAGCCTAGCGCATCCAGACGCGCACCCCGAACACCGTTTCGGTCGCGGGTAAAGGATTCGGGGCCTGGATACCCCAGCCCATAGGATGATCGCCGTGACTCCCGCCGACCTCGCCGACCTGCTACGTTCCACCGCTACCACGGTGCTGGACGAGCGAGGTCTGGACACGTCGGCGATACCGGCTACCGTGACCGTTGAGCGGCCCCGTAATCCCGAGCACGGCGACTATGCCACCAACGTGGCCCTGCAGGTCGCCAAGAAGGTCGGCGTCACCCCTCGCGACCTCGCGACCTGGCTCGCCGAGGCCCTTACCTCCAATGAGGCCATCGCCGCCGCCGAGATCGCCGGACCCGGGTTCGTGAACCTGCGGATCGCCGCGGACGCGCAGGGCACCATCGTCGCGAACATCCTGGAGGCGGGGGAGACCTACGGTAATTCCGAGGCGCAGGGCACGCACACCATCAACCTGGAATTCGTCTCGGCCAACCCGACGGGGCCCATTCACATCGGCGGTACCCGCTGGGCCGCTGTGGGGGATGCGCTGGGGCGCCTGCTGACCCGTCAAGGAGCCAAGGTCACCCGCGAGTACTACTTCAACGACCACGGCGCGCAGATCGACCGTTTTGTCCGCTCGCTCATCGCCTCGTCCGAGGGCAAGGAAGCACCCGAGGATGGGTACGCCGGCGACTACATCGCCGACATCGCCAAGCAGGTCCTGGCCCAGCGTCCCGAAGCGCTCTCGCTGCCCGACGACGAGAAGGCCGAGGTGTTCCGTGCGATCGGCGTGGATCTGATGTTCACGCACATCAAAGAGTCGCTGCACGAATTCGGTACGGACTTCGACGTTTTCACCCACGAGGACTCAATGCATACCTCCGGCCGGGTGCAGGAGGCCATCGCGCAGCTGCGTAAGACCGGCAACATCTACGAGAAGGACGGTGCGTCCTGGCTGCGGTCGAGCAACTTCGGTGACGACAAGGACCGCGTCGTCATCAAGAGCGACGGCAACCCCGCCTATATCGCCGGTGACATCGCCTACTACCTCGATAAGCGCGAGCGCGGTTTCGACCTGTGTATCTACATGCTCGGCGCCGATCACCACGGATACATCGCGCGGCTGAAAGCCGTTGCGGCGGCCCTGGGTTACGACGCCGACAGCGTCGAGGTGCTCATCGGTCAGATGGTCAACCTGGTGCGCGACGGCCAGCCGGTCCGGATGTCCAAGCGCGCGGGCACCGTCATCACCCTCGACGACCTGGTCGACGCCATCGGAGTCGACGCCGCCCGCTACGCGTTGATCCGGTCCTCGGTGGACACCTCGATCGACATCGACCTGGAGCTATGGGCCTCCGCTTCGAGTGAGAACCCGGTCTACTACGTCCAATACGCCCACGCGCGGCTCTGCGCACTGGCGCGCAACGCCGCCGATCTCGGCCTGCAGCACTCGGTCGATCATCTCGAACTGCTCACCCATGAGAAGGAGGGTGCGCTGATCCGGGGTCTCGGCGAGTTCGGAAGGATTCTGCAGAACGCCGCGGTGCTCCGCGAACCACACCGCGTCGCGCGGTATTTGGAAGACATCGCCGGTGATTACCACCGGTTCTACGATTCGTGCCGGGTGCTTCCGCAGGGAGACGAGACGCCCGGACCCCTCAACCAGGCACGGCTCGCGCTGTGCCTGGCCACTCGCCAAGTCATTGCCAACGGCCTGGACATTCTCGGCGTGAGCGCACCGGAGCGGATGTGAGCGCACACCCGGCAGGCCCCCGCCACGCAGAAGGGGAACAACACACCGCCATGGCCACTTCACCACCGGTCAACCCGACTGAATTAGCGCCGAATGTATGGCCCCGCAATGCTTCCCGGGGCGCCGACGGTGAGGTTACCCTCGCGGGCTTGCCCGTCTCGTCGCTCGCCGAGCAGTACGGCACTCCGCTGTTCGTCATCGACGAAGACGATTTCCGGTCGCGCTGCCGCGACATGGCGGCGGCGTTCGGTGGCGCCGCGCGCGTGCATTACGCGTCGAAGGCGTTCCTGTGCACCGAGATCGCACGCTGGATCAAGGACGAAGGGCTTGGCCTGGACGTCTGCTCGGCCGGAGAGCTGGCCGTCGCACTGCGGGCCGATTTTCCGCCGGAGCGAATCGCACTGCACGGCAACAACAAATCCGAGGCAGAGCTCGCACTCGCGGTTGAGGCGGGTGTCGGGCACATCGTCGTCGACTCGATGATCGAGATCGACCGCCTGGATGCCATCGCAGGCCAGGCCGGTGTGGTGCAAGACGTTCTGGTGCGGGTCACCGTCGGCGTCGAGGCGCACACCCACGAGTTCATTTCCACCGCACACGAGGACCAGAAGTTCGGGTTGTCGCTCGCGGGCGGGCAGGCACTGGAGGCTGTGCGGCGCGTCTTCGCCACCGACAACCTGCGACTCGTCGGATTGCACAGCCACATCGGCTCGCAGATCTTCGATGTCGACGGGTTCGAGGTCGCTGCGCACCGGGTGATCGGACTGCTGCGTGATGTGGTCGCCGAGTTCGGAACCGAGAAGACCGCCCAGCTCAAGATCATCGATCTCGGTGGCGGCCTCGGCATCAGCTATGTGCCCTCCGACGACCCGCCGCCCATCGAGGACCTGGCCGCCAAGCTCGGTGTCATCGTGCGCACCGAGTCGGCGCTCGCCGGTCTGCCCGAGCCGCGTTTGGTGATCGAGCCGGGCCGTGCCATCGCC
This sequence comes from Mycobacteroides franklinii, assembly GCF_001853795.1. Taxonomy (NCBI): domain Bacteria; kingdom Bacillati; phylum Actinomycetota; class Actinomycetes; order Mycobacteriales; family Mycobacteriaceae; genus Mycobacteroides; species Mycobacteroides franklinii. The sequence goes on along the minus strand of NZ_MLIK01000004.1, from coordinate 520,889 downwards.
GGCCCCGGCACCGTCACGCTGTATCGCGTGGGCACCGCCAAGGACGTGATTCTCTCGAACGGTCAGCGGCGCTACGTGAGCGTCGACGGCGGGATGAGCGACAACATTCGCACCTCGCTGTATCAGGCCGAGTATCACCCGCAGCTTGTTTCCCGCGATAGCGATGTCGCGCCGGTGCTGTCCCGAGTGGTCGGAAAGCACTGCGAAAGCGGCGATATCGTGGTCCGGGACGCATGGCTGCCTGAAGATGTGGCCCCGGGCGATCTGGTTGCGGTCGCCGCGACCGGTGCGTACTGCTACTCGATGTCCAGCCGGTACAACCTGCTGACCCGTCCGGCGGTCATCGCCGTGAAGGACGGAAAGGCGCGATTGATTCTGCGGCGTGAGACTGTCGAGGATTTGGTGAGTTTGGAGGTAAGTGAATGAGCGATTCCGGTCGTCCCATAGGCGTAGCGATCCTGGGCCTGGGCAATGTCGGTAGTGAGGTAGCGCGCATCATCGAAGGCAGCGCAAGTGACCTCGCTGCCCGAATCGGTGCCCCGCTGGAGATTCGGGGTATCGGCGTGCGCCGTGTGGCCGATGACCGCGGTGTTCCGGTGGAACTGCTCACCGACGATATTGACGCCCTGGTCGCGCGCGAGGATGTGGACATCGTCGTCGAACTCATGGGTCCTGTCGAGCCCGCGCGGCGCGGCATCTTGGGCGCGCTCAACGCAGGTAAGTCGGTGGTGACCGCCAACAAAGCGTTGTTAGCGCAGTCCGCCGGTGAGCTCGCCGAGGCTGCCGAAAAGGCAAGGGTTGACCTCTATTTCGAGGCGGCCGTGGCCGGTGCGATCCCCGTTATCCGCCCGCTGACGCAGTCCCTAGCCGGCGATTCGGTGATCCGGGTGTCCGGAATCGTCAACGGCACCACCAACTACATCCTGTCCGCCATGGACAACACCGGTGCCGGTTACGACACGGCACTGGCCGAGGCGGGCGAGCTCGGATACGCCGAGGCCGATCCGACCGCGGATGTAGAGGGCTACGACGCCGCCGCCAAGGCCGCGATTCTCGCGTCGATCGCCTTCCACACCCGAGTCAGCGCCGACGATGTGTACCGCGAGGGCATCACGAAGATCAGCGCCGACGACTTCGATTCCGCGCGGGCTCTGCAGTGCACCATCAAGCTGTTGTCCATCTGCGAGCGGCTCACGGACAACGAAGGACATCAACGAGTTTCGGCCCGGGTCTACCCGGCGCTGGTGCCGTTGACCCATCCGCTGGCAAGCGTCAACGGGGCGTTCAACGCCGTCTTTGTCGAGGCTGAGGCCGCCGGCGAACTCATGTTCTACGGCCAGGGTGCCGGCGGCGCACCGACCGCGTCCGCGGTGCTCGGCGATCTGGTGATGGCGGCGCGCAACCGGGTGCAGGGTGGTCGTGGCCCGCGCGCGTCTCGCTATGCCAAGCTGCCCATCGCGCCGATCGGTCTCATCCCGACGCGCTATTACGTGCGGATGCGGGTGGCCGACAAGCCCGGTGTGCTCGCCACCGTCGCCGCGGAATTTTCCAAGCGCGAGGTCAGCATCGCCACCGTTCGGCAGGAGGGTGAGGTTGACGAGACGGGCGCACGGCTCGTCGTGGTCACCCACAAGGCGACCGACGCGGCGCTCTCGGAAACCGTTGCCGCACTTGCCGATCTGGACGTGGTGCTGGGTGTCGCGAGCGTCATCCGGCTGGAAGGAACACAAGAGTGACTGTTCACACCCCTTGGCCTGGCCTTATTGCCGCCTACCGGGATCGCCTGCCGATCGGAGAGAACTGGCAGCCGGTGACCCTGCGCGAGGGCGGTACACCGCTGCTTCCGGCAGCTCGGTTGTCCGAGTTGACCGGCTGCACCGTGCACCTGAAGGTCGAAGGTCTGAACCCCACCGGTTCGTTCAAGGACCGCGGCATGACCATGGCCGTGACCGATGCGCTGGCTCGCGGCCAGCGGGCGGTGCTGTGCGCCTCGACCGGAAATACCTCGGCCTCGGCCGCCGCGTACGCCGCCAAGGCCGGCATCACCTGCGCGGTGCTGATCCCGCAGGGCAAGATCGCGATGGGCAAGCTGGCCCAGGCCGTTATCCACGGCGCCCGGATCATCCAGGTAGACGGCAACTTTGACGACTGCCTGGAGCTGGCGCGCAAGACCACGGCGGACTATCCGACCATCGCGCTGGTGAACTCGGTGAACCCGGTGCGCATCGAGGGACAGAAGACCGCAGCCTTCGAGATCATGGATGCCCTCGGCACCGCCCCCGATATTCATGCGCTGCCGGTCGGTAACGCGGGGAACATCACCGCGTACTGGCGCGGATACAACGAGTACTACCGCGACGGTCTCTCGGACCGGTTGCCGAAAATGCTGGGCGCCCAGGCCGCCGGTGCGGCGCCGCTGGTGAACGGGGCCCCCGTCGCCAACCCGGAGACCATCGCCACCGCCATCCGGATCGGATCGCCGGCCTCGTGGTCGGGTGCGGTTGCCGCGCAGCAGGAATCCGGCGGCAAGTTCCTGGCTGTCACCGACGAGGAAATCCTCAATGCCTATCGGCTGGTCGCCTCCAGCGAGGGTGTGTTCGTGGAGCCGGCATCTGCGGCCAGCATCGCCGGCCTGCTGAAATCGGTCGCCGACGGTTGGGTACCGAAGGGTTCCACCGTGGTCTGCACCGTGACGGGGAACGGGCTGAAGGATCCCGACAACGCGCTGAGTGGAATGCCCGAGGTGACTCCCATCCCGGTGCAGGCGAGTGCGGTCGCCGAGGCTCTGGAACTGGCGTGAACGACATCCTGCCCGCGGGGCTGGCCACCACCGTTGTGGTGCCCGCGTCGAGTGCGAACCTGGGGCCGGGGTTCGACAGCCTCGGCATCGCGCTGTCCCTGTATGACGAGATTGAGGTCAACACAACCGAATCCGGCCTCAAGGTGGCCGTCGAAGGTCAGGGCGCCGGTGAGGTTCCGCTCGATGGCAGCCATCTTGTCGTGCGTGCGATCGAGCGCGGGCTCGCCGCCGGGGGAGTGGCGGCCGCAGGTCTGATCGTCCAGTGCCGCAACAGGATTCCTCACTCGCGCGGTCTGGGTTCATCGGCTGCGGCTGCCGTTGCGGGCTTGGGGGCCGCGAACGGGCTGCTCTCCAAGGCCGGGCGCCCCGTGCTGTCCGATGACGTGCTGGTGCAGCTGGCCTCGGAGTTCGAGGGGCATCCCGACAATGCGGCGGCCAGCGTGCTCGGGGGTGCGGTGGTGTCGTGGATGAGCAGCTCGCGCGAAGACAATCAGGCCGGGTTGAGCAGCTCGCGCGAAGACGATCGGGCCGGGTTGAGCAGCGCGGGCGAAGACTCCCGGCCAGGGCCGGGAAGCTCCGGCGCAACCCCTGTCTACGCCGCCACTCGCCTGGATGTGCACCCCGATATCAGAATTGTTGCGGCGATTCCGCAAGAACAGTCCTCGACCGCGCAGACTCGCGTATTGCTACCCGAATCTGTTACGCATGTAGACGCACGATTCAACATTAGCCGGGTGGCGCTACTGACCGTCGCTCTGACCGCGCGGCCGGATCTGCTGATGACGGCTACCGAGGATCGGCTGCATCAACCGCAGCGCGCATCGGCGATGCCGGCGTCGGCGGAGGTCCTCAGGTATCTGCGCAACCAGGGCGTCGCGGCGGTTCTTTCGGGTGCCGGGCCTGCGGTGTTGGCGCTGACTACGCGTGATCTGCCCGATTCTGCGGTGAAATACGCTGAAGACCAAGGTTTCTCACTTGTGGCAATGTCGGTCTCGGCGGGCGTGTCGGTTCGATAGCCGACGTTATGGCTGGTGAGCCGGGGGACTCGCCGGGGGGCGCTGGTTGCTTGATGCTCGGCTGAGGGTTATCCTCGGTATCAGTCCCAGCAATTGCAGCTTCTGCGCACCTGCGCCGAGAACGAGGACGATCACAAATTCTTCCTGATTTTTCAGTTGTCGCCGACAGGCGGCGATATTGGGCAAGGTCGATGGTGAGCTGCCATTTCTCCGGACCTCGCGTGGCCCTATCTCTGTGGGCCCGCACCATGAACTTCGCGGCCAGCAACCTAACTGGCCGAAGTGAGACCCCTCGCCCCATGTTTGGCGGGGGAAGGAAAGGAAATCCGTGACCGATACGGACCTCATCGTGACCGAAGCCGCCCCGGAAACTCCGGAGGCGCCCACCGCAGCCTCATCCGATCGCTCCGCCAAGGAGCGTCGGGGTGACGGACTGGGTGCGCTGTCGACGATGGTGCTTCCGGAGCTGCGTGCGCTGGCCAGCCAAGTAGGCGTCAAGGGCACGTCCGGAATGCGTAAGGGCGACTTGATCGCCGCCATCCGTGAGCATCAGGGCGCGCTCGGCGCACCGAAGAACAACAATCAGTCGACCGCGGCTCAACAGCCGCAGGCCTCCTCGGCGCCGGCCGAGGCCGCCCCGAAGGAATCGGCCCCGAAGGAGCAGGCTCAGTCCGAGTCGGCCCAGACTGCCCTCGATCTTCCTACCGAGGCACCGAAGTCTGCGCCGTCAGCGGACTCCGCCCAGGATTCCGAGGGCAAGAGCGCCGAGAATGGCTCCGCGCCCCGCGAGGGTCGTGGCGAGCGCCGTCGCAACCAGAACAACCAGAACAACAACCAGAACCAGAACAATCAGTCGGCCGAGGGCGAACGCAAGCAACAGAACGGCGCCCGCGACAACGCTGACAACGCCGAGAACTCCGGGCGCGAAGGCGGCTCGGGGAACCAAAACTCGGAGAACCAGGACAACAGCCAGAACCAGGGCAACCGCGGCGATGACGGCGACGGCCGCGGCCGTCGTGGACGTCGCACCCGTGAGCGCCGCCGCGGCCGCGATCGCAACACCACCAACGAGGGCGGCGAGACCGAACTGCGCGAGGACGACGTCGTGCAGCCGGTGGCCGGAATTCTCGACGTGCTCGACAACTATGCGTTCGTTCGTACCTCCGGCTACCTGGCCGGCCCCAACGACGTCTACGTCTCGATGAACCTGGTCCGCAAGAACGGGTTGCGCCGTGGTGACGCCATCACCGGCGCGGTGCGGGTGCCTCGTGATCCGGACGCCGGGAGCCAGAACCAGCGGCAGAAGTTCAACCCGCTGGTGCGTCTGGACTCTGTCAACGGTGGCCCGGTCGAGGACGCCAAGAAGCGTCCCGACTTCACCAAGCTGACTCCTCTGTACCCGAACCAGCGGCTGCGGCTGGAGACCACCACCGAGAAGCTGACGACTCGTGTGATCGACCTGATCATGCCGATCGGTAAGGGTCAGCGTGCGCTGATCGTGTCGCCGCCGAAGGCCGGTAAGACCACGATCATGCAGAACATCGCCAACGCGATCTCGGCCAACAACCCCGAATGCCATCTGATGGTGGTGCTGGTCGACGAACGGCCCGAAGAGGTCACCGACATGCAGCGTTCGGTCAAGGGTGAGGTCATTGCCTCCACGTTCGATCGCCCGCCGTCAGACCACACTCAGGCGGCCGAGCTCGCCATCGAGCGCGCCAAGCGCCTTGTCGAGCAGGGTAAGGACGTCGTGGTGCTGCTGGACTCGATCACTCGTCTGGGCCGCGCGTACAACAACGCCTCGCCGGCCTCGGGCCGCATCCTGTCCGGTGGTGTCGACTCCACCGCGCTCTACCCGCCCAAGCGATTCCTGGGCGCGGCGCGCAATATCGAGCACGGCGGCTCGCTGACCATCATCGCCACGGCGATGGTCGAGACGGGCTCCACCGGTGACACGGTGATCTTCGAGGAGTTCAAGGGCACCGGCAACGCCGAGCTCAAGCTCGACCGCAAGATCGCCGAACGCCGCGTGTTCCCGGCCGTCGACGTGAACCCGTCGGGTACCCGCAAGGACGAGCTGCTGATGAGCGGTGACGAGTTCGCGATCGTGCACAAGCTGCGCCGCGTGCTCTCGGGTCTGGATTCGCATCAGGCCATTGACCTGCTGATGAGCCAGCTGCGCAAGACCAAGACCAACTACGAATTCCTGCTCCAGGTGTCCAAGACCGCACCCGGCGGGATGAACGCCGACGAGCCGCAGTACAGCTAAAGCGAGAGCGAGAGATCACCGATGTAGATCGGTGATCTCTCGCAGTCTCGCCAAGGTGGCGGTCAGGCGGTCGTAGCCTTTGGCGCCCAAGTGCCAACGCGCGACAATCGCCCCTTGGCACAAGACTTTTCGGATTCCCGTGCGACTTCCGTCCGATTATCTCGGCGGTTCGCCCCTGCTCAACCGAAGCCCTCAACGGCCGCTGCATGCCCGCGTACGGGCGTGGCTCACGGCTGCGGAATGGCCGGAATCTGAGGAATGGGTGGAGCCTGGGGGATGGGCGGTACCCCATTCCCGTCAGGGATGGGCGGGGCCTGGGGGATGGGCGGTGGTGGCGGGGGACCGATGGGGTCGGCGTTGGCCAGACCCTGTGCTCCCGCGAAGGTGGCCAAACCCATGGCCGCTGCGGATGCGGTGGTGACAATCAATCTCTTGATATTCATGCGTTGTCCTTCCGAATCGGATTTCCTCGTCGGCTTCCCTAATCGGCTTTCCGGATCAGCACTGATTCGTACTTCACGCGCCACCATCCAACGTACGCGTCCGTTACGGGGAATGCGGGGGTCCGGACGTGCCCATGGGCCGGGCCCCCGCACGAAAACGGCTCGTTACAGCGGTATCCAGACGCCCAGGAACCAGAATCCCCATTGGTTAAATCCAGGATCCCAGGCGGGTGTCACCGTCTGGCCCCAGTAGTCGAACGGTGGGGGTGGGGGGCCGTCCGGCGGCGGCAGTGGGCCGTTCCAGACCGGGGGCGGAGGTGCGCCCCAACCCCAGGGATGCTGTCCGTCCCAGCGGTGATCGTCGCCGCCTCTCCAGTTGCCCACGCGGTCGCCCCCGCGCCAATCGCCCTGGTTGCCCCGATGGTCGCCGCCCGGGTCATGCCGGTCAGCGCTTACCGCGGCGGGTTGTGGCGGCGGAGGTGCCGCATTGGCGACTCCGGTGCCGAGGCCGAGGGCGCCGAAGCTCAGAGCGCCGACTAGTACGCCCTTGGCGATCATTTTTTTGATGGTCATCTCGAAACTCCCTTCACTTCGTCCCGACTGATTAGAACGTTAGGAATGCGAACTATTTATCGGCTGCGATGATGCTGGGAAGATGCTGCGGTGCGAGGCCGTCGATTCCGGTGGGCCCGGAATATCGCGCTGGTGGTCGTCGTTTAGGTTCTACGTGACTGAGCTGGCATAATGGCCTCTCAGCCTTTGAAGGGTTCCGGTTCACGTCGTAACGCAGGCGACCCGGCGGCCACAAACACGAAGAGGAAACACCATGAAATCGGGTATTCACCCCAACTATGTCGAGACCAACGTGGTCTGCGGCTGCGGAAACACCTTCACGACGCGCAGCACCAAGGACAGTGGCCACATCGTGGTCGAGGTCTGCTCGCAGTGCCACCCGTTCTACACGGGTAAGCAGAAGATCCTGGACAGCGGCGGCCGTGTCGCCCGGTTCGAGGCTCGCTACGGCAAGCGCAAGGCCGCAGCCGACAAATAGCTTCCTTGCCGACGCCCGGATCTGCCCTATGTGCAGTCCGGGCGTCGGTTTTTTTGTATGACGACCACGCGTTTGAACATTGGGAGGACAGTCCATGGGCGAGACCCCGCTGATCGACGCGATGCTGGCCGAGCACGCTGAGCTGGAGAAGCAACTGGCCGACCCGGCGCTGCACGCCGACGCGGGTGCTGCGCGCAAGGCCGGCCGGCGGTTCGCGATGCTGTCGCCGATCGTCGCGACCCATCGCAGGCTGGCCAGTGCCCGTGACGACCTGGGCACCGCCCGTGAGCTCTCGGCCGATGATCCGTCGTTCGCCGATGAGGTGACCGAGTTGGAGTCGTTGATCGCCGAGTTGGAGACGCAACTGTCGGACATGCTCGCCCCGCGTGATCCTCATGACGGTGACGACATCCTCCTTGAGGTGAAATCTGGCGAGGGCGGCGAGGAATCGGCGCTGTTCGCTGCCGATCTGGCCCGGATGTACATCCGTTACGCCGAGCGGCACGGTTGGAAGGTCACGGTTCTCGACGAGACCGAATCCGATCTCGGTGGGTACAAGGACGCGACCCTGGCCATCGCCAGCAAGGGGGACAGCGCCGACGGTGTCTGGTCACGGCTGAAGTTTGAGGGCGGTGTACATCGCGTGCAGCGTGTGCCCGTCACCGAATCCCAAGGGCGCGTTCATACCTCGGCGGCCGGCGTGCTGGTCTACCCCGAACCCGAAGAGGTCGAAGAGATTCAGATCGACGAATCGGATCTGCGCATCGACGTTTACCGCTCCTCGGGTAAGGGCGGGCAGGGCGTCAACACCACCGACTCGGCGGTCCGCATCACGCACCTGCCGACGGGAATCGTCGTGACCTGCCAGAACGAGCGCTCGCAGCTGCAGAACAAGGCGCGCGCCATGCAGGTGCTGGCGGCGAGGCTGCAGGCTCTCGCCGAAGAGCAGGCACAGGCCGACGCGTCGGCCGGTCGTGCCAGCCAGATCCGCACCGTGGACCGCAGCGAGCGGATCCGCACCTACAACTTCCCGGAGAACCGCATCACCGATCACCGCGTCGGATTCAAGGCCCACAACCTGGACCAGGTGCTCGACGGCGATCTGGATGCGCTGTTCGACGCGTTGGCGGTGGCAGACCGGAAGGCCAGGCTGCAGGAGGCCTGATGAGCCACTTGCGTGGACTGATCGCCGAGGCGGTCGAATCCCTCTCGCGGGCAGGAGTTTCCAGTCCGCTGGTAGATGCCGAAGAGCTCGCGGCGTATCTGCTCGGGGTCTCGCGGATGCGGCTGCGGTTCGCCGAGAGTGCTCCGGAATTTGCTGAGAGATATCGCGACCTGGTGGCTCGGCGGGCCCAACGAATTCCCTTGCAGCACTTGATAGGAACCGCCGCTTTTGGCCCGATCGAGGTGCACGTGGGTCCCGGGGTGTTCATTCCGCGCCCCGAGACTGAGTCGCTGTACGCATGGGCGGCAGCGGAATTGATGCCGAATGCGACGGTGCTGGAGCTGTGTGCCGGATCAGCGGCGCTCGCCATCGCCTTGTCGCACGATCAGCCGACGGCTCGCGTCATCGGGATCGAGCTCGATGAGGACGCTCTGACCTACACCCGGCGGAACGCCGTTGGCACCCGGGTCGAGGTGATTCAGGCCGACGCGACCTCGCCCGAGTTGCTGACCGACCTGAACGGCACGGTCGATCTGATAGTCGCCAACCCGCCCTATATCCCCGAGGATGCCGAACTGGAGCCCGAAGTGGCACAGCATGATCCGCCGTTGGCACTCTTCGCGGGTGCTGATGGGCTGGCAATCATCGCGCCGATCGTGACCGCGGCGGGTCGTCTCCTGGCCCCGGGAGGTGTCATCGGCGTTGAGCACGATGACAGCAATGGCGATGGCACGTGCGAGTTGTTCACGGCCAGCGGCCTATTCGATGAGATTGTGCAGCGGCACGACCTTGCGGGGCGGCCGAGATTCGTCACCGCTCGCCGGAAAACCTCGGCGTCCTAGACTGGACGCGTGACCGTCGTCTACGACTGCCAGGACGCTGCGACCCGCCAAGAGGGGATCGACGCGGCGGTGAGTGCGCTTAAGGCAGGTGAACTGGTGGTCATGCCCACCGACACTGTCTACGGGTTGGGTTGTGACGCATTTGATTCCAACGCGGTGACGGCGCTGCTGGCCGCCAAGGGGCGTGGTCGCGACATGCCCGTCGGCGTGCTCGTCGGCTCATGGCACACCATCGACGGACTGGTATTCGCGGTTCCGTCGGCCGCGCGCGAGCTCATCGAGGCATTCTGGCCCGGGCCACTCAGCATCATCGTGCGGCACGCGCCCTCGTTGTCCTGGGACCTGGGAGACGCTCAGGGGAGCGTCATGCTGCGTATGCCCATGCATCCGGTGGCCATCGAACTGCTGCGCGCCGTGGGCCCGATGGCGGTGTCCAGCGCGAACGTGTCAGGCCGGCCCGCGGCACTCACCGCCGCCGAGGCCCGCGATCAGTTGGACGACAACGTTGCGGTCTACCTGGACGGCGGTACCGCCGAGCTGGGGGCCGCCTCGACCATCGTCGATCTCACCGGGCCGGTTCCGCTGATCGTGCGGGAAGGACCGATCACCCGGGAACAGATCGTGAATGTCATCGGCGGCGAGATCGGCCCCGGCGGGCTGGGCGAGTCGGGGGAGCCCACAGAATCGTGAAGTACGGTCGGATGCGTGAGTGAGCTGCTGGCCCTCGCCGATCGCGGCGCGGGTGTCCCTCTGCGTGAACTTGCCCTGGTTGGGCTGACCGCAGCCATCACAACGTTCTTCTGCACCGGTGGAGTGCGAATGTTCGCAACCCGAGTGGGCGCGGTGGCATACCCGCGCGAGCGTGACGTGCATCTGCAGCCGACTCCGCGCATGGGTGGTCTCGGCATGTACTTCGGGGTGTGTGCCGCAATCTTTCTGGCCTCGCAACTGCCAGCCCTGACAAGGGGTTTCGTCTATTCCTCGGGTATGCCTGCCGTCGTCGTCGCGGGCGGCATCATCATGGTCGTCGGCCTCATCGACGATAAATGGGGCCTGGACGCGTTGACCAAGTTCGCGGGTCAGGTCACCGCCGCCAGCGTGCTGGTCACCATGGGCGTGGCCTGGAGCATGATCTACATCCCGTTCGGTGGGGTGGGGACGATTGTTCTGGACCAGATGTCCTCCATCCTGGTCACGCTGGCGTTGACGGTGTCGATCGTCAATGCGATGAATTTCGTAGACGGTCTCGACGGCCTTGCCGCCGGCCTGGGGCTCATCACCGCGGCGGCCATCTGCATCTTCTCGATCGGACTGTTGCGCAGCCACGGCGGTGACGTCCTCTACTACCCGCCCGCGGTGATCTCGGTGGTGCTGGCCGGGGCGTGTCTGGGGTTCCTGCCGCACAACTTCCACCGGGCCCGCATCTTCATGGGGGACTCGGGGTCGATGCTTATCGGCCTGATGCTGGCCGCGGCGTCGACGACGGCGGCGGGCCCCATCTCACAGAGCTCGTACGGCGCCAAGGACATGTTTGTTCTGCTGTCGCCGTTCCTATTGGTCATCGCGGTGCTGCTGGTGCCGGCGCTGGACGCGTTGTTGGCCATCATCCGGCGCACCCGCGCGGGTCGCAGCCCCTTCAGCCCGGACAAGATGCATCTGCATCACCGGCTGTTGCAGATCGGTCACTCGCATCGCAAGGCGGTGCTGATCATCTATCTATGGGTGGCGATCATCGCCTTCGGAGCCGCCAGCACCATCTTCTTCGAACCCCGTTACGCGGGCGCCGTGGTCGTGGGTGCGATCGGTATCGCCATCGTCGCGACGGTCATTCCCTTGCTACGTCGTGAAGACCCCGATCCGGTCTTGGTGACCGCCCCGGACTCGAGTCCGGCGGCGGAAGCGGTCGTGTACGACGAAAAGTAGTAGGGGTGCATTAACCGTCTCTACCATGTGATACGGTTCTGCCATACCCGAAAACTCACGGGTGCCGGCCACCCCGGATCGGCGGAATTTCTGGAAAGTCTTTCTGGACATTTCAGGCTCCACCGGACGGATCAACTGACCGACAGGGAGCTGCCCATTGAGGTGAGTTCAGCGAGCCCTCAGACCTCCTATAAGGTCTGGAACCGACGAACGCATTTTTTTGTTCCGCCACCCCGACAAAGATGTGAGGTGACACCCCAGGTGACAACGCCCGACGCCCCGCTGGTTCTTCCGGCATTGGCGTTTCGACCGTTTCGTCTGGCGGCTTTGTGTGGCGTACTCGGTGCCCTGGCTCTGCTGGCCTCCGCTCTCATGGGGCAGTGGCAGTTCGGCGTCTTCTTCGTTACTGGGCTTGGACTCGGATTGGTGAACGCTCTCCTCGTTCGCCAGTCTGCGGAAGTGATTACCGCGCAAGACAATCCAAGCAAGCAAAAGATGGCCATCAATTCCGCTGCGCGGTTGATGATCATCACCGTCCTCGCCCTGGTGCTCGCCTTCGTGTTCCGCCCTGCTGGTGTTGGGGTGTTCTTCGGGGTTGCGTTGTTCCAGGTGCTGCTGGTGTTGACCACCGCTGTGCCGGTGTGGAAAGGGATCCGTTCAGTGAATCAGCCGCAGGCGGAGGTATAAGCCCAGCATGATTACGACATTCCAGGCAGAAGCCGCCATCGAAGTTGGCCACCACAAGCACGCCCACTGGGGTTTTCTCGGTGAGGTCAACGTGGACACCATCGTCGCCACCTCGCTGGCCGCAGTGGTGGTGATCGCGCTGGCACTGTTCCTGCGGGCCAAAGTCACCTCGACCGGTGTGCCCAACGGTGTGCAGCTGTTCTTCGAGGCGGTGACCGTTCAGTTCCGCAACCAGGTTGAGTCGGCCATAGGAATGCGGATCGCGCCCTTCGTGCTGCCGCTGGCGGTGACGATCTTCGTCTTCATCCTCGTGTCCAACTGGATCTCGGTGCTGCCGGTGCAGTACACGGACGAGACCGGTAAGACGGCCGAACTGCTGGCCCCGCCCGCCTCGGACATCAACTACGTGCTGGCGCTCGCGCTGTTCGTCTTCGTCTGCTACCACATCGCGGGCTTCGCGCGCCGCGGCCTCATCGGCCACCCGATCAAGCTGCTCAAGGGCCACACCTGGGTCACCGCGTTCATCAACCCGATCGAGGAGCTGGCCAAGCCCATCTCGCTGTCACTGCGACTCTTCGGCAACATGTTCGCCGGCGGCATCATGGTCGCGTTGATCGCGATGTTCCCGGCATGGATCATGTGGGCGCCCAACGCCATCTGGAAATCGTTCGACCTGTTCGTCGGCCTTATCCAGGCCTTCATCTTCGCTCTGTTGACTGTCCTGTACTTCAGCCAGTCGATGGAACTGGACGACGAACACCACTAATTACATAGACCAACCTGTATAGACCCTGGTAGCACAGCTACCACTTAATAAGGAGGAAGAAAATGGCGGATCCCCAGATTATCCAGGGCGCCCTCATCGGCGGCGGCTTGATCATGGCCGGCGGCGCCATCGGTGCCGGTATCGGTGACGGTATCGCCGGTAACGCCCTTATCTCGGGTGTGGCCCGTCAGCCCGAGGCTCAGAGCCGGCTGTTCACCCCGTTCTTCATCACCGTCGGTCTGGTTGAGGCTGCCTACTTCATCAACCTGGCCTTCATGGCGCTGTTCGTCTTCGCGACCCCCGGCGCCAGCTAATCGGCATGGGTGAATTGCACAGTGCCGCCTCTGCCGTAACGGCAGTCGCGGCGGAAGCCGCCGCAGAGGGTGGGAAGCAGAACAACTTCCTCATCCCCAACGGCACCTTCTTTGTCGTCCTGGCGATCTTCCTGATCGTCCTGGCGGTCATCGGAACCTTCGTGGTGCCGCCGATCCAAAAGGTGCTCAAGGCACGCGAGGACACGGTCGCCAAGACGGCCGAGGACAACCGGAACGCCGCTGAGCAATTCACCGCCGCCGAGGCTGACTACAAGGATGAGCTGGCCAAGGCGCGCGGTGCCGCAACAGCGGTGCGTGACGAGGCCAGGGCCGAAGGACGCGGAATTCTCGAGGACATGCGTCAGCGGGCCAACGCCGAAGCGACCGCCGTGAATACGACGGCTGCGGAACAGTTGGCCCGTCAGGGCGAGGCAACCTCCGGTGAGCTGGCGGCGAGCGTCGACAGCCTGTCCCGGACCCTCGCCGAACGTGTTCTCGGCGTGAGCCTTTCGGAACCAGCGAGCGCAGGGCGAGGCTAAACACAGATGTCGACATTTATCGGACAGCTCATCGGTTTCGCTGTCATCGTGTTCCTGGCGGTCAAGTACGTTGTGCCGCCGGTACGCACGTTGATGGCCAAGCAGCAGGACGCGGTGCGCCAGCAGCTCGCCGACAGCAAGACGGCAGCGGACAAGCTGGTCGAGGCCGAGGGTGCACATGCCAAGGCCATCGAAGATGCCAAGGCGGATGCCGCCAGCATCGCCGAGGAAGCCAAGGCCGACGCGGTGCAGATCTCCAAGCAGTTGCGCGAGCAGGCTGACGCAGAGGTCGAGCGGATCAAGGTGCACGGCCAGGAGCAGATCGTGCTCCAGCGCCAGCAGCTGATCCGTCAGCTCCGCGGTGACCTCGGTGCCGAATCTGTCCGTCGCGCCGGCGATCTGGTTCGCGCGCATGTCGGCGATGCCGCGGCGCAGTCCGCCACCGTCGACCGTTTCCTTGATGAACTGTCACAGATGGCCGGCAGTGTGAACACCGAGCGGCGTCCGTTGGCCGCCGGTGGTGCGGGCCTGCACGCCGCCAGCCGCGAATCGCTGGCCGAGCAGGTAAAGGCCTTCCAGGCCAACGCTGTCTCGCTCGACAGCCTCACACTCAACGCACTCGCCGACGACCTGACCGCGGTGGCCGAGCTCCTGATCAAAGAGTTGGTGCTGCGCAAGCACCTGTCCGAGCCGGTTGACGCCAGTGAGCAGTCCGCCAAGGTCGCCCTGGTCGACTCGGTACTCGGTTCCAAGATCGGACGGCCGGCACTCGAGGTCGTGCGTGCGGCCGTGGTCGCCCGGTGGTCCGCCTCCGGCGACCTCATCACCGCGATCGAATACATCGCCCGACTCGCGCTGTTGGAGCGGGCCGAACGCGATGGTCAGATCGACGATGTCGAAGACCAGCTGTTCCGCGTCAGTCGCATCCTCGATGGGGAACCGCAGCTGAGTGCGCTGCTGGGTAACACCGCCGCACCTGCCGCCGATCGTGTGGCATTGCTGAAGAACGTGCTGGCCGGTCGGTCCAACCTGATCGTGACAAGCCTTCTCGCGCAGACAGTGCGTCTGCTGCGCGGCAAGCGTGCCGATGTCGCCGTACTCGAGGTCGCCGAATTGGCGGTGGCGCGTCGCGACGAGTCGGTCGCGCACGTGAAGTCCGCCGCTCCGATCAGCGACGCACAGACCACACGGCTTGCCCAGGTGCTCGGGCAGATTTACGGCCGCACCATCGCGGTGCAGTTGGATGTGGATCCCGAATTGCTCGGCGGACTCATCGTCAACATCGGTGACGAGGAGATCGACGGCAGCTTGTCTAGCCGGCTCTCGGCCGCCGCCCTCCATCTGCCCAACTAAGTAACCACCAGACTTACCCCGCAAGAAGAGCCAGGAACAGGAAGACGAGAAAAGCCATGACAGAGTTGACGATCTCCTCGGCGGACATCTCCGGCGCGATCGAGCAGTACGTCGCGACGTTCTCTGCCGACCCATCACGCGAAGAAATCGGCATCGTCTCCGACACCGGTGACGGCATTGCCCACGTCGAGGGTCTGCCCTCGGTCATGACTCAGGAACTCCTCGAGTTCCCCGGCGGCGTGCTGGGTGTGGCGCTGAACCTCGACGAGCGCAGCGTCGGCACCGTTATCCTCGGTGACTTCCACGGCATCGAAGAGGGCCAGCAGGTCAAGCGCACCGGCGAGGTGCTGTCGGTACCGGTAGGCGACGCCTTCCTCGGCCGCGTCATCAACCCGCTCGGTCAGCCGATCGATGGTCGTGGCGACATCGAGGCCGAGACCAACCGTTCCCTCGAGCTCCAGGCCGCCAGTGTGGTCGAGCGCCAGAGTGTTTCGGAGCCACTGCAGACCGGCATCAAGGCCATCGACTCGCAGACCCCGATCGGCCGCGGCCAGCGCCAGCTGATCATCGGCGACCGCAAGACCGGCAAGACCGCGGTCTGCGTCGACACCATCCTGAACCAGAAGCAAGCCTGGGAGACCGGCGACCCGCAGCAGCAGGTGCGCTGCATCTACGTCGCCGTCGGCCAGAAGGGTTCGACCGTCGCCGCGGTGCGCCGCACCCTGGATGAGGCCGGTGCCCTGGAGTACACGACCATCATCGCCGCCCCGGCCTCTGACGCCGCCGGCTTCAAGTGGCTCGCCCCATACACCGGTTCGGCTCTCGGCCAGCACTGGATGTACCAGGGCAAGCATGTCCTCATCGTGTTCGACGACCTCACGAAGCAGGCCGAGGCCTACCGTGCCATCTCGCTGCTGCTGCGTCGTCCGCCGGGCCGCGAGGCGTACCCGGGTGACGTCTTCTACCTGCACTCGCGCCTGCTGGAGCGTTGCGCGAAGCTCTCCGACGCGCTGGGTGCCGGCTCGCTGACGGGTCTGCCGATCATCGAGACCAAGGCCAACGACATCTCGGCCTACATCCCCACCAACGTCATCTCGATCACCGACGGACAGTGCTTCCTGCAGACCGACCTGTTCAACCAGGGTGTGCGCCCGGCCATCAACGTCGGTGTGTCGGTGTCCCGCGTCGGTGGTGCCGCTCAGATCAAGGCCATGAAAGAGGTCGCGGGAAGTCTCCGCTTGGAGCTTTCCCAGTACCGCGAGCTGGAGGCCTTCGCTGCCTTCGCCTCCGACCTGGACGCCACCTCGAAGGCTCAGCTGGAGCGTGGAGCGCGCCTGGTCGAGCTGCTCAAGCAGCCGCAGAACTCGCCGTACCCGGTCGAGGAGCAGGTTGTCGCGATTTACCTCGGTACCGGTGGTCACCTCGACTCGGTACCGGTCGGCGACGTGATCCGCTTCGAGCAGGAGTTCCTGGACCACGTGCGCGGCTCACACGCCGACATCTTGGCCGACATCAAGGAGACCAAGAAGTTCTCCGAGGACACCGAGACGAAGCTCACCGACGCCGTCAACGCGTTCAAGAAGAGCTTCGCCGCCACTGACGGCAGCTCGGTAGAGGTCAAGGGTGCTGCGACTCAGGCTCTGGACGAGTCCGAGGTTGGCCAGGAGACCGTGCAGGTCCGCAAGCCGGCTCCCAAGAAGTAATCAACCATGGCAGCACAAATCCGAGAATTGCGCCGGCGGATCAAATCCGCCGGTTCGATCAAGAAGATCACCAAGGCGCAGGAGTTGATCGCGACATCGCGCATCTCCAAGGCGCAGGCGCGCGTGGTGGCCGCCCGGCCGTACGCGACCGAGATCACCAACGTGCTCACCGCATTGGCCGATGACGCCGCGCTAGACCATCCGCTGTTGGTGGAGCGGGCCGAGCCCAAGCGGGCCGGGGTGCTGATCGTGTCGTCGGACCGCGGGCTCTGCGGTGGCTACAACGCCAACGTGTTGCGTGTCGCCGAGGAGCTGTTCGCGCTGCTGCGCGAGCAGGGCAAGACCCCGGTGATCTACGTGATCGGCCGTAAGGCGTTGAACTTCTACCGGTTCCGCGGTCGCAAGGTCACCGAGTCCTGGACCGGCTTCTCCGAGCGTCCCGAGTACTCGCATGCTCAGGAAATCGCGGGCGTACTGGTGGATGCCTTCCTGGCAGGCGCCGATGACGACGGTGACGACCCGGGTCTTGACGGCATCCTCGGTGTTGACGAGCTACACATCGTCTACACCGAATTCAAGTCGATGCTGACCCAGTCGGCCGTCGCCAAGCGGATCGCGCCGATGGAGGTCGAGTATGTCGACGCTCCGGCCGGACCCGCGACGCAGTACTCGTTCGAGCCTGACGCCACAACGCTTTTCGCGTCGTTGCTGCCTCGTTACCTGGCCACCCGGGTGTACGCGGCGCTGCTGGAGGCGGCAGCCTCGGAGTCGGCATCCCGCCGGCGCGCCATGAAGGCCGCCACGGATAACGCCGATGAGCTCATCAAGGGGCTCACCCTGGAAGCCAACCGCGCTCGCCAGGCTCAGATCACCCAGGAAATCAGTGAAATCGTTGGCGGCGTGGACGCGCTTGCCTCGGCCGCCGCAAGCGAACATTAGGAAGAGACGAGTAGATGACCGCACCAACTGCTAACAAGACCGTCGGGCGAGTTGTTCGCGTTACCGGCCCGGTCGTTGACGTGGAGTTCCCGCGTGACGCCGTGCCGCCGCTCTTCTCCGCCCTCCATGCCGAGATCACCTACGCGGCGATGGCCAAGACGCTGACCCTCGAGGTCGCACAGCACCTGGGTGACAACCTGGTGCGCACCGTGTCCATGCAGCCGACTGACGGCCTGGTGCGCGGCGTGGATGTCGTCAACACCGGTAGCACCATCTCGGTACCGGTCGGTGACGGCGTCAAGGGCCACGTCTTCAACGCCCTGGGCAACTGCCTCGATGAGCCCGGCTACGGCAGCGACTTCGAGAAGTGGTCGATCCACCGCAAGCCCCCGGCGTTCGATCAGCTCGAGCCGCGCACCGAGATGCTGGAGACCGGCCTGAAGGTCGTCGACCTGCTGACCCCGTACGTGCGTGGTGGAAAGATCGCGCTGTTCGGTGGTGCCGGTGTCGGTAAGACCGTTCTGATCCAGGAGATGATCAACCGCATCGCCCGCAACTTCGGTGGCACCTCGGTGTTCGCCGGCGTGGGTGAGCGCACCCGTGAAGGTAACGACCTGTGGGTCGAGCTTGCGGATGCCAACGTGCTCAAGGACACCGCCTTGGTGTTCGGCCAGATGGACGAGCCGCCCGGCACGCGTATGCGCGTCGCCCTCTCGGCCCTGACCATGGCCGAGTACTTCCGCGACGAGCAGGGCCAGGACGTGCTGCTGTTCATCGACAACATCTTCCGGTTCACCCAGGCCGGTTCCGAGGTGTCGACCCTGCTGGGCCGCATGCCTTCTGCTGTGGGTTACCAGCCGACGCTGGCCGACGAGATGGGTGAGCTGCAGGAGCGCATCACCTCGACCCGTGGTCGCTCCATCACCTCGATGCAGGCCGTTTACGTGCCCGCCGACGACTACACCGACCCGGCGCCCGCGACCACGTTCGCGCACCTGGATGCCACCACCGAACTTTCCCGCGCGGTGTTCTCCAAGGGCATCTTCCCGGCCGTGGACCCGCTGGCCTCGTCGTCGACGATTCTGCTGCCGTCCGTGGTCGGCGAAGAGCACTACCGCGTTGCGCAGGAAGTCATCCGTGTCCTGCAGCGCTACCAGGATCTGCAGGACATCATCGCCATCCTCGGTATCGACGAGCTGTCGGAAGAGGACAAGCAGCTGGTGGGCCGCGCACGTCGTATCGAGCGCTTCCTGAGCCAGAACATGATGGCTGCCGAGCAGTTCACCGGTCAGCCCGGCTCGACCGTGCCGCTCAAGGAGACCATCGAGGCGTTCGACAAGCTCACCAAGGGTGAGTTCGACCACCTGCCCGAGCAGGCGTTCTTCCTCATCGGTGGCCTGGACGATCTGGCCAAGAAGGCCGAAAGCCTCGGCGCCAAGCTGTAGTTCGTCACTTAGCCATCTGAAGGAGGTGCATTGAATGTCCGAGATTGACGTCGAGATTGTCGCCGTCGAACGTGAGATCTGGTCGGGTAAGGCAACATTCGTCTTTACCCGCACGACCTCCGGCGAAATCGGCATCCTGCCGCACCACATACCGTTGGTGGCGCAGCTGGTGGACGATGCGGCGGTGAAGATCGAGCGCGAAGGTAGTGACGACCTGTGGTGGGCGATCGACGGCGGATTCCTGTCGATCACCGATACCAAGGTGAGCATTCTGGTCGAATCCGCGCAGGCTCGTGCGGATATCGACGAGCCCAAGGCCAAGACCGATTCCGGTTCCGACGACCCACGGGTTGCGGCACAGGGACGTGCACGCTTGCGCGCACTCGGCCAGACGGTTTAGCACTACACCACTTCGTATAAGCACTAAGGAAGCCGCTTTTGAGCGTGACGGCGATGATCGAGATATCGGTCATCGCCGTCCTCGCTTTGGCGGTGGCTGCGTTGAGCTTCCGTCTGCTTAAGTTACGCAACGGCGGCACCGCGGCTCTCTTGCGCGATATGCCGGAAACAGGGGAGGGCCGCTGGCGCCATGGCGTCATGCGATATCGCGAGTCTCAAGCCGAGTTCTATCGGCTGTCCAGTGTGCGGCTCTGGCCCGATCGCCAGCTGTCGCGCCGCGAGCTTGAAATTATCGACCGCCGGATCCCGCGCGGAGACGAGTACGACATCATGACCGCCGAGATCGTGGTGTTGCTGCTGCGCGACGGTGCGCGCGACTACGAGATGGCGCTGGACCGTGGTGCGTTGACCGCGTTTATGTCCTGGGTGGAGTCGCGTCCGTCACGGCGGGCGGAACGCCGCACCCGCTGAGCGGAAACGTGACCAGCCGCGGACGTCACGCGGGCTGTGCCGGTCCGCCGGGCTTCCAGAGCGTGTCTTTTCCGCCGTTGGCCACCCGCGACAAGATGAACAGCAGATCCGAGAGCCGATTCAGATACTTGGCGGTCAGCACGTTGGTGCTGTCCGGATAGGTATCGATCGCCGCCCAGGCTGAGCGCTCGGCCCGTCGCGCGACGGTCCGCGCCACGTGTAACAACGCAGACAGCGGGGTGCCGCCCGGTAGTACAAAGGAATTCAGCTTCGGCAGGGCTTCGTTGTACTCGTCACACCAACCCTCCAACCGGTCGATATACGGCTGGGTAATTCGTAGAGGTGGATACGGGGGATCGGGCACCACGGGGGTGGAGAGGTCCGCGCCGGCATCGAACAGGTCATTTTGGATCTGCAGTAGCAGGGCACCGATGGCCTGGCTGGGGTTTCCAAGCACCACCGCAGTACCAAGGGCAGCGTTGGCCTCGTCGCAGTCGGCGTAGGCGACGAGCCGAGGGTCGTTCTTCGGTACACGGGAGAAGTCGCTCAGGCCCGTGGTTCCGTCATCTCCGGTGCGGGTGTAGATGCGAGTGAGGTGCACACCGCTCGATGTCGGTCGCTCTTGCTGACGGTCCGTCCCGCTCACCGGGGCCTCATCGGTCATGCGTCGTGACGTTACCCGGCTACGCTGTCGGGCGTGAGCGAGCATTTCTTGGTGACCGGCGGCGCCCGGCTGACAGGCAACGTGGCAGTGACCGGCGCCAAGAACAGTGTGCTCAAGCTGATGGCAGCCACCCTGCTGGCCGAGGGAACGAGCACTATCACCAACTGTCCGGACATCCTGGACGTGCCACTCATGGCCGAGGTGCTGCGGGGATTGGGTGCGACGGTTGAGCTAGAAGGTGATGTCGTCAGGATCACTTCACCGGATGAGCCCAAGTACGACGCCGACTTCGCGGCGGTCAGGCAATTTCGCGCCTCGGTCTGTGTCCTGGGGCCCCTGGTGGGCCGATGCCGGCGGGCCAAGGTGGCGTTACCGGGCGGAGATGCGATCGGGTCGCGGCCTCTCGACATGCATCAGGCGGGCCTGCGGCAGCTCGGAGCGGAGTGCACCATCGAGCATGGGTGCGTGGTAGCGGAGGCAAAAGCCTTGCACGGGGCCGACATTCAGCTTGAGTTTCCATCTGTCGGCGCCACGGAGAACATCTTGATGGCGGCAGTGCTTGCCGATGGTGTCACCACCATCCACAACGCGGCGCGTGAACCTGATGTGGTGGACCTGTGCACCATGCTGGTCCAGATGGGTGCGCAGATAGAAGGCGCGGGAACGTCGACACTGACGGTGAACGGCGTGCCGACCCTTCATCCCACCGAGCATCGCGTCATCGGAGACCGAATCGTCGCTGCCACTTGGGGTCTCGCGGCCGCAATGACGCGCGGCGATGTGACCGTCACGGGTGTGGATCCCGAGCATCTGCAGTTGGTGCTGCACAAACTGCATGATGCGGGCGCCACGGTCACTCAGAACGACAACGGTTTCCGTGTCGT
Source organism: Mycobacteroides franklinii (assembly GCF_001853795.1). NCBI lineage: Bacteria > Bacillati > Actinomycetota > Actinomycetes > Mycobacteriales > Mycobacteriaceae > Mycobacteroides > Mycobacteroides franklinii. The sequence goes on along the minus strand of NZ_MLIK01000004.1, from coordinate 499,216 downwards.
CCAGTACGAGCGTCCCAAAGCGATCAACGTGGCCACGCTGCCGTTCCCGGGATTTCCAACTGACCTGCAGCCCATGGCAATTGGCCTTGCCGCGATAGCCGACGGCACATCCATGATCACTGAAAACGTCTTCGAGGCCCGATTCCGCTTTGTCGAGGAGATGATGCGGTTGGGGGCAGATGCGCGGACCGATGGACACCATGCGGTGGTTCGCGGTATCCGGCAACTGTCCAGTGCACCGGTCTGGTCGTCGGACATCCGTGCCGGCGCGGGCCTGGTGCTGGCGGGTCTAGTGGCGGATGGCGTCACGGAGGTATACGATGTCTTCCATATCGACCGCGGTTACCCGCTGTTCGTGGAGAACCTCCAGAGCTTGGGTGCCGAAGTCGAGCGGGTCAGCTAGCGCTGGCCAAGCCCCTAACCCGAAGTTGACTCAAGTCCATCGGACTTGGTACAGTGGTGGGGTTGCCCTGAAAGAGCGAGGCCGGGACGAGGAAGCAATTCCGAAATTCCGGTTCTAGGCTGGTGCGCAGTTGACCAGTCAAAACCCAGAGTACGACTCAAGTTCATTGAATTTGATTTAGCTCTCGGGTTGTTCATGAAGAGCAAAAGCCGGAATTAACGAAGTAATTCGGAAATGTCGGCGATCGGATGGTGTGCAAGTGACCAGCCAAAACCGGGAATTTGCTTCAAGTTCACGAACTTGATACGGTTTCCCAGTCACTCGGAAGAGTGAAAGTCGGAATTCAGGAAGAAATTTCAGAATGTCGGCGATCGGATGGTGCGCAGGTGACCAGCCAAAACCGGGAATTTGCTTCAAGTTCACGAACTTGATACGGTTTCCCAGTCACTCGGAAGAGTGAAAGTCGGAATTCAGGAAGAAATTCCAGAATGTCGGCGATCGGATGGTGCGCAGGTGACCAGCCAAAACCGGGAATTTGCTTCAAGTTCACGAACTTGATACGGTTTCCCAGTCACTCGGAAGAGTGAAAGTCGGAATTCAGGAAGAAATTCCAGAATGTCGGCGATCGGATGGTGCGCAGGTGACCAGCCAAAACCGGGAATTTGACTCAGGTTCACGAACTTGATACGGTTTCCGAGCCGCCCGGAAGGGCGGAGGCGAGAATGAGGGAAGCAATTCCGGAATTCGGTGCCACAACAAATTAAATGTGTTGTTTGAGAACTCAATAGTGTGTCAGTGTTTATATAGACATTTTATGTCGATAACAATTCTTTTGACAGTTGTTTTGCCGGGATTAAATTTTGTTTGGAGAGTTTGATCCTGGCTCAGGACGAACGCTGGCGGCGTGCTTAACACATGCAAGTCGAACGGAAAGGCCCTTCGGGGTACTCGAGTGGCGAACGGGTGAGTAACACGTGGGTGATCTGCCCTGCACTCTGGGATAAGCCTGGGAAACTGGGTCTAATACCGGATAGGACCACACACTTCATGGTGAGTGGTGCAAAGCTTTTGCGGTGTGGGATGAGCCCGCGGCCTATCAGCTTGTTGGTGGGGTAATGGCCCACCAAGGCGACGACGGGTAGCCGGCCTGAGAGGGTGACCGGCCACACTGGGACTGAGATACGGCCCAGACTCCTACGGGAGGCAGCAGTGGGGAATATTGCACAATGGGCGCAAGCCTGATGCAGCGACGCCGCGTGAGGGATGACGGCCTTCGGGTTGTAAACCTCTTTCAGTAGGGACGAAGCGAAAGTGACGGTACCTACAGAAGAAGGACCGGCCAACTACGTGCCAGCAGCCGCGGTAATACGTAGGGTCCGAGCGTTGTCCGGAATTACTGGGCGTAAAGAGCTCGTAGGTGGTTTGTCGCGTTGTTCGTGAAAACTCACAGCTTAACTGTGGGCGTGCGGGCGATACGGGCAGACTAGAGTACTGCAGGGGAGACTGGAATTCCTGGTGTAGCGGTGGAATGCGCAGATATCAGGAGGAACACCGGTGGCGAAGGCGGGTCTCTGGGCAGTAACTGACGCTGAGGAGCGAAAGCGTGGGTAGCGAACAGGATTAGATACCCTGGTAGTCCACGCCGTAAACGGTGGGTACTAGGTGTGGGTTTCCTTCCTTGGGATCCGTGCCGTAGCTAACGCATTAAGTACCCCGCCTGGGGAGTACGGTCGCAAGACTAAAACTCAAAGGAATTGACGGGGGCCCGCACAAGCGGCGGAGCATGTGGATTAATTCGATGCAACGCGAAGAACCTTACCTGGGTTTGACATGCGCAGGACGTATCTAGAGATAGGTATTCCCTTGTGGCCTGCGTGCAGGTGGTGCATGGCTGTCGTCAGCTCGTGTCGTGAGATGTTGGGTTAAGTCCCGCAACGAGCGCAACCCTTGTCCTATGTTGCCAGCGGGTAATGCCGGGGACTCGTAGGAGACTGCCGGGGTCAACTCGGAGGAAGGTGGGGATGACGTCAAGTCATCATGCCCCTTATGTCCAGGGCTTCACACATGCTACAATGGCCAGTACAGAGGGCTGCGAAGCCGCAAGGTGGAGCGAATCCCTTAAAGCTGGTCTCAGTTCGGATTGGGGTCTGCAACTCGACCCCATGAAGTCGGAGTCGCTAGTAATCGCAGATCAGCAACGCTGCGGTGAATACGTTCCCGGGCCTTGTACACACCGCCCGTCACGTCATGAAAGTCGGTAACACCCGAAGCCAGTGGCCTAACCTTTTGGAGGGAGCTGTCGAAGGTGGGATCGGCGATTGGGACGAAGTCGTAACAAGGTAGCCGTACCGGAAGGTGCGGCTGGATCACCTCCTTTCTAAGGAGCACCATTTCTCAGTCGAATGAACTGGGAACATAAAGCGAGTATCTGTAGTGGATACATGCTTGGTGAATATGTTTTATAAATCCTGTCCACCCCGTGGATAGGTAGTCGGCAAAACGTCGGACTGTCATAAGAATTGAAACGCTGGCACACTGTTGGGTCCTGAGGCAACACATTGTGTTGTCACCCTGCTTGGTGGTGGGGTGTGGTCCTTGACTTATGGATAGTGGTTGCGAGCATCTAAACATAGCCTCGCTCGTTTTCGAGTGAGGCTGGTTTTTGCAATTTTATTAGCTAAGTTCTTAAGGGCACATGGTGAATGCCTTGGCACTAGAAGCCGAAGAAGGACGTAGGAGGCTGCGATAAGCCTCGGGGAGCTGCCAACCGAGCTTTGATCCGAGGATGTCCGAATGGGGAAACCCAGCACGAGTGATGTCGTGTTACCCACTGCTGAATATATAGGCTTTGGGAGGAAACGCGGGGAAGTGAAACATCTCAGTACCCGTAGGAAGAGAAAACAACCGTGATTCCGTGAGTAGTGGCGAGCGAAAGCGGAAGATGGCTAAACCGCATGCATGTGATACCTGGTAGGGGTTGTGTGTGCGGGGTTGTGGGAGTTGTACTTGTCGGTTCTACCAGGCCGGCGGACAGTAAAAAAGTGTCGTGATTAGCGGAAGTGGTCTGGGACGGCCCGCCGCAGACGGTGAGAGTCCGGTACGCGAAAATCCGACACCTGTCTCGTACTTCATCCCGAGTAGCAGCGGGCTCGTGGAATCTGCTGTGAATCTGCCGGGACCACCCGGTAAGCCTAAATACTCTCTAGTGACCGATAGCGGATTAGTACCGTGAGGGAATGGTGAAAAGTACCCCGGGAGGGGAGTGAAATAGTACCTGAAACCATGTGCCTACAATCCGTCAAAGCCTCCTTGTGGGGTGATGGCGTGCCTTTTGAAGAATGAGCCTGCGAGTCAGGGACACGTCGCGAGGTTAACCCGTGAGGGGTAGCCGTAGCGAAAGCGAGTCTGAATAGGGCGCCCATAGTGGCGTGTTCTGGACCCGAAGCGGAGTGATCTACCCATGGCCAGGGTGAAGCGGCGGTAAGACGCCGTGGAGGCCCGAACCCACTTAGGTTGAAGACTGAGGGGATGAGCTGTGGGTAGGGGTGAAAGGCCAATCAAACTCCGTGATAGCTGGTTCTCCCCGAAATGCATTTAGGTGCAGCGTCGCGTGTTTCTTGTTGGAGGTAGAGCTACTGGATGGCCGATGGGCCCTACTAGGTTACTGACGTCAGCCAAACTCCGAATGCCAACAAGTTAGAGCGCGGCAGTGAGACGGCGGGGGAGAAGCTCCGTACGTCGAGAGGGAAACAGCCCAGATCGCCGGCTAAGGCCCCTAAGCGTGTACTAAGTGGAAAAGGATGTGCAGTCGCGAAGACAACCAGGAGGTTGGCTTAGAAGCAGCCACCCTTGAAAGAGTGCGTAATAGCTCACTGGTCAAGTGATTGTGCGCCGACAATGTAGCGGGGCTCAAGTACACCGCCGAAGCCGCGGCATTCATGCAATACATTCCCTTCGGGGCAGTGGCATGGATGGGTAGGGGAGCGTCCTGCACCCAGCGAAGCTGCGAAGTGATTCAGCAGTGGAGGGTGCGGGAGTGAGAATGCAGGCATGAGTAGCGACAGGCAAGTGAGAAACTTGCCCGCCGAATGACCAAGGGTTCCTGGGCCAGGCTAGTCCTCCCAGGGTAAGTCGGGACCTAAGGCGAGGCCGACAGGCGTAGTCGATGGACAACGGGTTGATATTCCCGTACCCGTGTGTGCGCGCCCATGATGAATCATCGGTACTAACCACCCAAAAGGTTCTAGATCAATCTCTTCGGAGTGCGACGTGAACCCGCTGCGTGGGACCTTCGGTGGTAGTAGTCAAGCGATGGGGTGACGCAGGAAGGTAGCTGTACCGGTTAGTGGTTATACCGGAGCAAGCCCGTAGGGCGACATCTAGGCAAATCCGGATGTCATAAGCCTGAGAGGTGACGCATAGCCGATTGAGGCGAATTCAGTGATCCTATGCTGCCAAGAAAAGCCTCTAGTGAGTTCACACACGGCCCGTACCCCAAACCAACACAGGTGGTCAGGTAGAGAATACTAAGGCGTACGAGATAACTATGGTTAAGGAACTCGGCAAAATACCCCCGTAACTTCGGGAGAAGGGGGACCTCGCTTGGTGACCGGACTTGCTCCGCGAGCTGGACGAGGTCGCAGAGACCAGTGAGAAGCGACTGTTTACTAAAAACACAGGTCCGTGCGAAGTCGCAAGACGATGTATACGGACTGACGCCTGCCCGGTGCTGGAAGGTTAAGAGGACCCGTTAACCCTTGGGTGAAGCGGAGAATTTAAGCCCCAGTAAACGGCGGTGGTAACTATAACCATCCTAAGGTAGCGAAATTCCTTGTCGGGTAAGTTCCGACCTGCACGAATGGCGTAACGACTTCTCAACTGTCTCAACCATAGACTCGGCGAAATTGCACTACGAGTAAAGATGCTCGTTACGCGCGGCAGGACGAAAAGACCCCGGGACCTTCACTATAGCTTGGTATTGGCGTTTGGTTCGGTTTGTGTAGGATAGGTGGGAGACTGTGAAGCAGGCACGCCAGTGTTTGTGGAGTCATCGTTGAAATACCACTCTGATCGTATTGAACCTCTAACCTCGGACCGTATATCCGGTCCAGGGACAGTGCCTGGTGGGTAGTTTAACTGGGGCGGTTGCCTCCTAAAATGTAACGGAGGCGCCCAAAGGTTCCCTCAACCTGGACGGCAATCAGGTGTTGAGTGCAAGTGCACAAGGGAGCTTGACTGCGAGACCTACAAGTCGAGCAGGGACGAAAGTCGGGACTAGTGATCCGGCACCTCTGAGTGGAAGGGGTGTCGCTCAACGGATAAAAGGTACCCCGGGGATAACAGGCTGATCTTCCCCAAGAGTCCATATCGACGGGATGGTTTGGCACCTCGATGTCGGCTCGTCGCATCCTGGGGCTGGAGCAGGTCCCAAGGGTTGGGCTGTTCGCCCATTAAAGCGGCACGCGAGCTGGGTTTAGAACGTCGTGAGACAGTTCGGTCTCTATCCGCCGCGCGCGTCAGAAACTTGAGGAAACCTGTCCCTAGTACGAGAGGACCGGGACGGACGAACCTCTGGTGTACCAGTTGTTCCACCAGGAGCACGGCTGGATAGCTACGTTCGGACAGGATAACCGCTGAAAGCATCTAAGCGGGAAACCTATTCCAAGACCAGGTTTCTTACCCTTTTAGAGGGATAAGGTCACCCACAGACTATGGGTTCAATAGGCCAGACCTGTAAGCGTAGTAATACGTTCAGGGAACTGGCACTAATCGACCGAAAACTTACTAATAAAACCGCAACCACTATTCTTCGTCTTTTGACGATCACACTCCACCACCAGATAACTTGTGTGTTAATCACACGAAAGAGTTACGGCGGCCACAGCGAGAGGGAAACGCCCGGTCCCATCCCGAACCCGGAAGCTAAGCCTCTCAGCGCCGATGGTACTGTTCTTAACACGGAACGGAAGAGTAGGACACCGCCGAACATAAATTGGAAATGCCCCCCAGGAAACTGGGGGGCATTTTCATTTCTACGGTAGATTTCTGCAGGTGTTCAAGGGCCGCTTCAAGCTGAAGCCCACTGTCACCACAGTGGGTGCAGTGGTACTCGTGCTGGTCATTTACGTGGGATTTCTCGCGATTTATCGAATACTGGATCATCACTCGGGGCCGCCGTCGGCCGACCTGGATTTGTCCCGTGACAACGAGACCGTGGTGGTCATTGATCTGCAGGACCTGCGAACGGTAAACAATCGGCTTGATGCCGAGGTGGTGGTGTTACCGGCGAAAACGACCCTCGATGCGTTCGGTTTGTTGAATGCCGACATGTCCGTCCGCCTGGTGTCCTCGCTGGACTATGGGGAGCGGTATTTTCCGCGGGGCACGCTGCCGGCGGCTATGGATGACACCCTGATCGCGACGGGCGATGCGCAGTCGTGGCCATTTGATGAGTACTCGACGGGAAATCTGCGCGCGGAGGTCATGGTGGGCAATGGCGAAGGCCGCCGCCCTGTACCCGCGCGTATCGAAGTGATCGGAAGTTTAGGTGGTTGGCGGGTGTCGACGGAGACATCGCAGGCGCCGGCGGGCAAGGGGGATCAGACGACCGTCAGATTGGTGCGGGCCCGTGGCACCCTGGCTTTCGATGTCGGCATCTGTCTGGTCTTGATCACGCTCCCCACGATGGCGCTGATTGTCGCGATCGAGACCGTACGAGGGGTCAAGAAGTTCCATCCACCACTGACCACCTGGTTCGGCACGATGCTGTTCGCGATCGTTCCGCTGCGGAACATCCTGCCCGGCGCTCCGCCTCCGGGCGCCTGGATAGACCAGGCTTTGGTGCTCTGGGTGCTTATCGCACTGGTGGTGGCGATGGTGCTTTATGTCGAGGCCTGGTGGAAACAGTCAGACTAGGCGGCTCAGGCCACCGGCACCGCAAGCTCGGTGGGTTCGGTACGGCCGCGCAGCGTCACCGTATCGCCCGAGCGCCAATGTAGGGCTTCGCGATGGTGCGCACGCAACACGGTGTTGAGGGACGCCACCAGATGCCCTGGTACAGCCTTGGACAATTCGCAGAGCCTGGCCGCCTCATTCACGGGATCGCCGATCACCGTGTACTCGAATCGGTCATGGGCGCCGATGTTTCCGGCCACCGCTTGTCCCGAGGCCACTCCGATACCGGCCTGACATTCGGGCACCTCGATACGGAGCCGGCGGGCGATGGCACGCGCGGCGGCCAGCGCCTGGCTCTCCGGGCGGTCCAGTCGGACCGGGGCCCCAAAGACCGCGAGGGTCGCGTCGCCCTCGAACTTGTTGACCATGCCCTCGAATCGGTCGATCTCCTCGACGACGACGGTGAAGAACCGGTTGAGCAGCGCGACCACTTCGACGGCGGGGCGGCTGGCTGCCAGGCGGGTGGATCCGACGATATCGGCGAATAGCACTGCGACATGGCGCTCTTCGCCGCCGAGCTCCGGCTTCTGTTGCTCGGCAGCCGCGGCGACCTCGCGGCCGACATGCTTGCCAAAGAGATCGCGAACGCGTTCGCGTTCCCGGAGCCCCTCCACCATGGTGTTGAAACCAGCCTGGAGCTCACCCAGCTCGGTGCCGTCGTAGACGACGAGATTGATATCCAGGTCATTTTGCTCGACTCGCTTGAGGGCCGCCTGCACCTCTTTGACCGGTGTAGAGGTCATCCAGGATGCGATCCAGATGAGGATGAGGCCGAACACGACCGGGAAGGACGAAAGAATGATGACCGCGACCGCTAGCTGATCGATGGTGAAGTTACCGAAGATCAGCGAGCCGAAGGCGGTCAGCATGATGCCCGCGGCGGGGACGCCCGAGCCCAGTGTCCATGCCAGGACCGTGCGAACCATGATTCCGGAGGCGAGCCTGCGGTTGCGCGGCCCTGCTTCCAGGGCGCGTGCGGCGACGGGGCGCATTGCGAACTCGGTGAAGAGGTAGTTTGCGGCACAGACGACCATCCCGCTGAATCCGACGGCGAAGAAGATCTTGGGAATGTAGAGAGGATTTTGCAGTCCGTAGAGCGTAGTGAAGAGGGCGGTTCCTCCCACCCACAGGATCGCCTCGACGACAGTCAGCCGCCACGGCACCGCAAAAGTGTTGCGCTGGTCTGCCTTCGTTGGTGTGCGCTCGTCTATGGCCCAGCGCACCGCCTTGAAAATGCGTCGCGTGCCCCAGATCGCTCCGATGAGCACGGCCAGGGAGACGTACACCGGAACCACTATGAAGTTGAGCCATATCGGCGCGTCGAACACGTTGGGGTCTGGGATCGCGACAATCACCAGGAGAAGGACGACTCCGATCCCGATGAGGTTGGCGGCCACCACGAACACCGTGAGGATCAGCTGGATCCGGATTCTCTGGATCAGCGTGCTCTCGTCATACCGGCCGAGCAGCCAGGAACCGTAGCCGGCGCCGGCCTCGAGTCGGCCGGTCTGCCCAGTGACGGCGGCGAGCGCCGCGCCCACTCGCCGCGATAAAGCGCGAATCGAATCCTTTGCCCCGATATTGGCCATAGTTGTCGTCAGCCTAACGCCCTATACAGTGGGCCGGTGCGTCTCGTCGTAGCTCAGTGCACCGTTAATTACGTTGGTCGGTTGACCGCCCACCTCCCGTCCGCCAAGAGGCTCCTGCTCATCAAGGCCGACGGCTCGGTGAGCGTGCACGCCGACGATCGTGCATACAAGCCGCTCAACTGGATGAGTCCGCCGTGCTGGCTCACCGAGACAGAAGATGAGGCCAGCGACGATGCGGGCGAGGCCGGCGCCTCGACCGTCTGGGTGGTGGAGAACAAGGCGGGCGAGCAGCTACGGATCACCATCGAGAACATCGAGCACGACTCCGCGCATGAGCTCGGAGTCGACCCCGGGCTCGTCAAGGACGGGGTCGAGGCGCACCTACAGGAGTTGCTCGCTGAACATGTCGCCTTGCTGGGTGACGGGTACACCCTGGTGCGCCGCGAGTACATGACTCCTATCGGCCCGGTGGATCTGCTGTGCCGCGACGCCGATGGTGCGACGGTGGCGGTGGAGATCAAGCGCCGCGGCGAGATCGACGGTGTCGAGCAGCTGACCCGCTATCTCGAACTGCTCAACCGTGACACCACGTTGGCACCGGTCGCTGGCGTCTTCGCGGCGCAACAGATCAAGCCACAGGCTCGCACACTTGCCGAGGACCGCGGGATACGCTGTCTCACGTTGGATTACGACGCGATGCGGGGAATGGATTCAGACGAGTTCCGATTGTTCTGACATGGTCCGACACGGAAAGCGTCGTCAACCGCCGCACCGCGACACCCCGGCGGCGCTCTCGATCGGGGGCGACCAGGTTGAGCAGGGCACCGATGGTTTCGACTATCACGTGCGCCGGATCGCCGGAGCACGCGCCATCAAGGTGTACCGCTGCCCCGGATGTGACCACGAGATCGCGATAGGGGTCGCACATGTCGTGGTGTGGCCCGCCGGGGACAACCCGGACAGGGCAATGGACGACCGTCGGCACTGGCATACGCCATGCTGGGGCAACCGCGCGAACCGAGGTCCGACGCGCCGATGGAGCTGACGAGAGCTAGTGCGACTGCGTCGGCTGGACGAGCTCGATGAGCACGCCGCCGGTGTCCTTGGGATGCAGGAAGTTGATCCGTGAGTTCGCGGTGCCGATGCGCGGCTCGTCGTACAGCACCCGCACGCCGGCGGCGCGGAGCTGGTCGGTCAGCGCATCGATATCGGTGACGCGGTAGGCCAGCTGCTGCAGTCCGGCGCCCTTGGTGTTCAGGAACTTCGCGATGGGCGAGGCCTCGTTGAGCGGGGCCATCAGCTGGATCTGTGTACTGCCGGGTTCGGCTCCGGGGAAGGACAGCATGGCCTCGCGGACACCCTGACCCTCGTTGATCTCCTCGTGCACCAGGATCATGCCCAGGTGCTCGTGGTACCACTCGATGGCGACATCGAGGTCGGGCACGGCGACACCGACGTGGTCGACAGCGGTTACCAGCCCGGTCGATAGGATCGACGGGACATCAAGAGGAGACGATGTCGTCATAACGCAACGGTAACGCGTTGCAGAAAACGGCGTCCAATCGAGAAGTACTAGGGAGACCCGATGAGCACGTCTGTAATTGTTGCTGGAGCGCGCACGCCCGTTGGCCGGTTCCAGGGTTCTCTCAAGGATTTCTCCGGTGCCGAACTTGGTGGCATCGCTATCGCGGGCGCCCTAGCGAAGGCCGGAGTGTCGCCGACGGCAGTCGACTACGTGATCATGGGCCAGGTGCTGACCGCCGGCGCGGGGCAGATCCCGGCGCGCCAGGCCGCGGTTGCCGGCGGAATCGGCATGGATGTCCCGGCGCTCACCATAAACAAGGTGTGTCTGTCTGGTGTGGACGCCATCGCCCTGGCTGACCAGCTGATTCGGGCCGGGGAGTTCGAGGTGGTGGTCGCCGGTGGGCAGGAATCCATGACCAATGCGCCGCATCTGCTGCCCAAGAGCCGGTCCGGGTTCAAGTACGGCGACGTGACACTCATCGATCACATGGCTTTTGACGGTCTGCATGACGCGTTCACCGACCAGGCGATGGGCCTGCTCACCGAGCAGCGCAATGTCTCCGACAAGTTCACCCGCGAAGAGCAGGACGAGTTCGCGGCCCGCTCGCACCAGAATGCTGCTCGCGCGTGGAAGGACGGCGTCTTCGCCGACGAGGTGGTCTCGGTGCAGATCCCGCAGCGCAAGGGCGATCCGATCGAGTTCGCCGAGGACGAGGGCATCCGTGCCGACACCACCGCAGCTTCTCTGGCGGCGCTGCGCCCGGCGTTCAGCAAGGACGGCACCATCACCGCGGGGTCGTCGTCGCCGATCTCCGATGGCGCGTGCGCCGTGGTGGTGATGAGCAAGGAACGCGCGGAGCGCGAGGGCCTGGAGTGGCTCGCTGAGATCGGTGCGCACGGTGTTGTCGCCGGCCCCGACTCCAGCCTGCAGCTGCAGCCGGCCAACGCCATTCGGAAGGCTTGTGCGCGGGAAGGGATTTCCCCCGAGCAGCTCGACTTGGTTGAGATCAACGAGGCCTTCGCTCTGGTCGGGCTGGCCTCGATCAAGGACTTGGGCATCGATCCGGCCAAGGTCAACGTCAACGGTGGCGCGATCGCGATCGGTCACCCCATCGGAATGTCGGGTGCCCGGATCACACTGCATCTGGCGCAGGAGCTCAAGCGCCGCGGTGGCGGAATCGGTGTGGCGGCGTTGTGTGGTGGCGGTGGTCAGGGCGACGCCCTGATCGTGCGGGTGTGATTTACGACGCGCTGTAGTAGGTCCGCTGAGGTGCCGGTCACCCCATCGGGCAGACTGAGGGCATGACTCAGCTTTTCGACCTGCGCAGCACCGCCAGCAGGTTCCGCACCGTGGCGTTGCTCGAAGCCCTCAGCTGGGCGGGTCTGCTCACCGGGATGTTCTTCAAGTACGTGCCGGACCCGGGCAACGAGATCGGCGTGAAGGTGTTCGGGTGGATCCACGGCATCGTCTTCATCGCGTACTTGGTGCTGGCGTTCCTGGCGGGGCGTGAATACCGTTGGAAGCCACTCACGTGGTTGCTCGCACTGTTAGCTGGAATTGCCCCATTGTGCAGTGTGATCTTTGTCATATGGGCCGATAAGGCGGGCAAATTGCCCGTTGCGGGCAGCGCGCCGGCGGGTGACACGGCGCCGTAGTGCGCGGACCGCGAGCCGTGACAGACTGGACAGCGTGACCCGACCACGTCCCGCGATGGCTGCCGCCATGTCCGGAGCCGTCGACCTCTCTGCTCTCAAACAGCGCGCGCAGGAGCCTGCCGTGCCTCGTGAGCCCGCGGCCGGTGGTGATTGGACCGTTGAGGTAACCGAGGCGAATCTCGAAGCCGAGGTGCTGGAGCAGTCCAACCGCGTGCCGGTCATCGTGCTGCTGGGTTCGCCGCGCAGCGAGGCCTCGGCGGCACTTGCCGCGACACTGGGTGATCTGGTGGCCGAGGACCGCGGAAAGTGGGCCCTCGCGCGGGTGAATGTCGACACCAATCCGCAGATCGCGCAGGTCTTCGGTGTGCAGGCTGTGCCGACCGTGGTGGCCGTGGCCGCCGGACGGCCCATCACCAGCTTCGCCGGACCGCAGCCGGCCGATCAGCTGCGGCGCTGGCTCGGCTCGATCCTCGATGCGGTCGCCGGCAAGCTGCCCGACGCCGATACGCGGGAGGGCGAAGAGGCCGAGGAGGCCGAAGACAATATCGACCCCGAGCTGGCCGCCGCGCGTGACGCCCTGGATTCAGGAGACTTCGAGGCGGCCCGTACCGCCTATCAAGGTCTGCTGGACGCCGGTGCCACCGGTGTGGTGGCCGCCGAGGCGACGGCGTCGGTGCGCCAGATCGGGTTCCTGATCCGTGCGACGGGTCAACGCCAGGATGCGGTGCTTGTCGCCGATGCGGCACCGCGTGACATCGAGGCAGGATTGGCCGCCGCCGATGTGGAAGTGCTTTCCCAGCTGCCGGATTCGGCCTTCGATAGGTTGGTCGCGCTGATTCGTGTGACCAGCGACGAGGACCGGGCCACGGTGCGTGCCCGCTTGTTGGAGCTGTTCGAGCTGTTCGATCCCGCCGATCCCGCGGTGGTTGCGGGGCGGCGCAAGCTCGCCAACGCCCTGTTCTAGTTCGGCCGGCCGCCCGGATCAGGGGAAGCGCTTGGCGCAGGTCTGATCGTTGCCCAGCACGCCGATCCGGTAGGCATCGATGCGGGAGAACCCGGCCGGTGCCGTCTGGCCCTTCACATCACTGGAAGCTCTACCGCTGGAAAGCAATTCGGAGACGGCCTCATCGAGGTCGCCGCCGGAGAGGATGACCGGCGCGCGCGGGGTCACGATGCCCTTGCCCGCGGCGCGCGAGGTGAAGTATCCCGTCAGGCACGCGGTCCGCAGCCCGGTCAAGATGCCCTCGGTCTCGAGCCCGGCGGCCTTCTCCGCTGCCAGCGCGTAACGCGAGACGATCACACTGAACGCCGAGTAGTCACCGTTCACCTGCGCCGAGAACAGCGCGCGTTCGGTCGCAGGCTTCGCCATCTTCTGCAGGGCCGTGGGGTCCATGGCGATCGTGTTGTCCTGGGGGCAATACGAGGCCGGTGCCGTGCCCGAACCGTCCGAGCACTTCCCGTCGCCGTAGACCGCCTTGGGCGGGTTGTCCATGGGGAACACCTGCGAAGCCGCGGCCAGCACCGCGCCGATGGTGTCCGGATTGATCGGCCAGTTGTCGCCGTTGGGGCCCACTCCCAAACCGCGGGGAAGTTCGCCGCGGCGCTTGAGGATCTCTTGGGAATCAATGCGTTTGCAGGCCATGGGGCCGTCGGTGAAACCGAACTGGAAGGCCGACACCCGCTCGAACGCCGAGCCATGGATGGCCCACTTCTTGCTGGTGTCGTTGTCGCGGATCGCAATCATCGCGGCCATCACCTTGTTGAGCCCGTCGGCGGTGTTCAGGGTGAATCGCGGCGAATCGCCCTGAGTGACCCAGCGCAGGTAGGCCCCGGCGAAGCAGTCGGCCTGCTGTTCCTGGTTGAGAGCCAAGAGGTATTCGACCTGGTCCTTGCTTATCTTCGGATCATCGATCGGATTGATGAGCTGGGCGTGGAACTGGATCGAGTGCCCGTACTCGTGGGCCATGACGGTATTCATGGCCATATCGCCCATCTGCTTGCGTAGGAAGGGGAACAGCTGACCGCGATCCCAGGCGAACGAGTTGTCCAGCGGGCAGAACGCGGCGTTGATGAAGTCGGTCAGGTTGCCTTTGCAGAATTCAAGGTTGTCGTTGTTCTTGCGCGAGTCGGCCGAGATGAGCCGGGACACGGGCCGGAAGTTCGCGAACGAATCTCCATAGAACTGCGTCCAGAAGTCCTCGATATCGGCCAGGGAGACCTTGACGTAATCGTCGATCTCGCCGTTGTCGGTGTTCTCGATCTTGCGTTTGGGAACCTGCACTCCGGGTTTCATGCCCGACGGGCCGTCGACCGCCGGCATACCCGCCACCCGCAGGGGGTCGGCGTAGATCGATTGCGCTTGCCCGCCGAGCGGACGGCCACACGATGTGATCACCAGCGCCAACCCCACCAGCAGTGCCATCCAGCGTTTGGACATCCGAGCCACCCCTTTAGATACGCGAGCGTGCGTTTAGCGCATCCTAATGTTTTCTAGCGGGGCTCCGAGACGGGTTCCAGCCAGATGGCCGCGGCCGGCGGAAGCGCCAGCGTGGCCGAGGCGGGACGGCCGTGCCAGGGGTTCGCCGACGCGATGACCTCGCCAAGATTCCCCACTCCACTGCCGTGATACTGCAGCGCATCGGTGTTGATGACCTCGCGCCAGCGGCCGGTGAGGGGCAATCCCACTCGGTAGCTGCTGTGCTCGACGCCGGCGAAATTGAAGATGCACGCCAGCACCGAGCCGTCGTCACCGAAGCGCAGGAAGCTCAGCACGTTGTTGGCCGAGTCGTTGGCGTCGATCCACGAATACCCTTGGGGCGCGGTGTCTTGTGACCACAGTGCGCGCCGCTGCCGGTATGCCGCGTTCAGATCCGCGGTCAACGCCCCGATTCCCGATGAGTATCCGTCCTCGCTCAGCTGGAACCAGTCGACGCCGCGCTCGTCGGACCACTCGGCGCGCTGGCCGAACTCCTGCCCCATGAACAGCAGCTGTTTTCCGGGATGTGCCCACATGTATGCCAACAGGCAGCGCAGACCGGCGGCCTTGGCATGGTCGTCACCCGGGATCCGGGTCCACAGCGTGCCCTTGCCGTGCACCACCTCGTCATGACTGATGGGCAATACGAAGTTCTCGCTGAACGCGTACAACATCGAGAAGGTCATCTCGTGATGGTGAAAGCTTCGGTGGATGGGATCGCGTCCCAGGTAACCCAGGGTGTCATGCATCCAGCCCATGTTCCATTTCATGGAAAAGCCAAGGCCGCCAAGGTTGGTCGCGCGAGTGACGCCCGGCCAGGAGGTGGATTCCTCGGCCACCGTGACGATTCCGGGATGCAGCTTGTGCACCGTGGCGTTCATCTCCTGCAGGAACTGGACGGCCTCAAGGTTCTCGCGGCCGCCGTAGACGTTGGGTGTCCAGCCACCCTCGGGCCGTGAGTAGTCCAGGTAGAGCATCGACGCGACAGCATCGACACGCAGTCCGTCGATATGGAACTGGTCGAGCCAGAACAGGGCATTGGCAACCAGGAAGTTGCGTACCTCGGGGCGCCCGAAATCGAAAACATATGTGCCCCAGTCCAGCTGCTCGGCACGGTGTGGATCGGCGTGCTCATACAGGGGTGTCCCGTCGAAGCGGGCCAACGCCCACGCGTCCTTCGGGAAGTGGGCCGGTACCCAATCGACGAGCACGCCGATCCCGGCCCGGTGCAGAGCATCGACCAGGTACCGGAAGTCGTCGGGCGTGCCGAGTCGCGAGGTGGGCGCGTAGTAGGAGGTCACCTGGTAACCCCAGGATCCGCCGAAGGGATGCTCGGCCACCGGCAACAGCTCGACGTGGGTGAACCCCTGCGCCAGCACGTATTCGGTCAGCTCGCGAGCCAGTTCGCGATAGGTGAGCCCGGGGCGCCACGATGCCAGGTGTACCTCGTAGGTGCTCATCGGTTCGAATACCGGATTGCCCGAGGTGCGCCGCGACATCCATTCGCCGTCCTCCCAGGAGTACGACGAGGTGGTGACCCGAGACGCGGTGGCCGGGGGCAACTCGGTGGCGAAGGCGAACGGGTCGGCCCGATCGGTCACCGATCCGTCTACGCCGTGCACTCGGAACTTGTACAACACCCCGAGTGTCATGCCTGGCCAGAACAGCTCCCAAACCCCGGAGGATCCGAGAGTGCGCATGGGGGCGTCATTTCCGTTCCACCCGTTGAAATCCCCGATGAGCGAGACACCGCGTGCGTTGGGAGCCCAAACGGCAAACGAGATGCCACTGACCTCGCCATCGGCGGTGACGAATGAGCGCGGATGTGCGCCAAGGATTTCCCAGAGCCGCTCGTGCCGGCCCTCGTTGAACAGGTGAAGGTCCACCTCGCCGAGCGTGGGCAGGAATCGGTACGCGTCCGCGATGACGAGTGAGGTGCCGCCGTAATCGACGTCGAGGCGGTAGTCCAGGAGGTTCAGAAAGGGCAGTGCCACGGCGAACAGTCCAGACCCGAGATCGGTCATCGGGTGAGTTTCGTCACCGACCACCGCGGCGACGGCGCTGGCACCCGGCTTGAACGCACGAATGACGGTGTATCCCTTGCCTTTCTTGCTGGGATACTCATGAGCAGCGAGGATCGAATGCGGGTTGTGATGGGTGCCGGCCACCAGCCGGGTGATATCGGCGGCATCCGGTTTCAGGAATGCGGAAGATGCGCTCATGGGCGGTACACCAGCTGAGATCGGGCCGATTCGCGTACCTGCGGCAGGTTGAGGATGTGCGCCACTTGCCGAGAAGGGGTGAGCGGGTCGAGTCGCACGTAGTTGGCCTGGCCCCAGCGGTACTGCTCGCCGGTGAGTTCGTCACGCACCCAGAAGGTCTCGTGCCAATCAAGACCGAGCGCGGGCAGGTCGAGCCAGATGGTGCCGTCCTCGGGACCGAACGGATCCAGATTCACGACGACCAGGACCGCGTCACCGGTCACCGGGTCGAACTTCGAGTACGCCAACAGCGCATCGTTCTCGACGTGATGGAAGGTGATGTTGCGCAGCTGGTGTAGGGCTGGGTGCAGCCGGCGGATCTCATTGAGCTGAGTGATGAACGGCTCCAACGATTCACCCCGTGCCGCGGCACCCTTGTAGTCGCGGGGGCGCAGCTGGTACTTCTCTGAATCAAGGTACTCCTCGCTGCCCTCGCGCAGTGGAACGTGCTCGTAGAGTTCGTATCCGGAGTACACGCCCCACGTGGGGCTCAAGGTACTGGCCAGGACGGCGCGGATCGCGAACATGCCCGGCCCGCCGTGCTGCAGGCTGGCGTGCAGGATGTCCGGGGTGTTCACAAAGAGATTCGGGCGCGCCAGATCTGCCTGCGCGGCGATCTCTCGGCCGAAGTCCTCGATCTCGGATTTGCCGGTGCGCCAGGTGAAGTAGGTGTACGACTGCGTGAAGCCCAGTCGGGCCAGGCCGTAGAGCCGGGCCGGCCGGGTGAATGCCTCGGACAGAAACAGGACATCGGGGTCTGCCGCCTTGACCTCGCCGATCAGCCATTGCCAGAAGTCGGGCGGCTTGGTGTGTGGGTTGTCTACTCGGAATATCTTGACGCCGTGTGCAACCCAGTGTTGAACCACGCGCAGTACCTCGGTGTAGAGGCCCGCCGGATCGGTGTCGAAGTTCAGGGGATAGATGTCCTGATACTTCTTCGGAGGATTCTCCGCATAGGCGATGGTCCCGTCGGGAAGCTCGGTGAACCATTCGGGATGCGCGCTCACCCAGGGATGATCTGGCGCGCACTGCAGCGCGAGATCCAATGCCACCTCCAGGCCCAGTTTGTGCGCGGTGGCGACGAACCGGTCGAAATCCTTGAGATTTCCGAGCTCCGGATGGATTGCGTCGTGGCCGCCCGCGGTGCTGCCGATAGCCCACGGTGAGCCCACCTCGCCCGGATCGGCGACGGGATTGTTGTTGCGGCCCTTGCGGTTTATCTCGCCGATCGGATGAATCGGCGGCAGGTACACCACATCGAATCCCATTTCGGCGACTCGGGCGAGATCGGCGGCAGCGGTCGCGAGGGTGCCATGCATGGGCCGCCCGTCCGGCCCCACCCCGCCGGTGGAACGTGGGAACAGCTCGTACCACGAGCCGTAGAGCGCACGGGTGCGATCCACCCAGATGCCGTACTGGGTTCCACGGGTGAGCAGGTCGCGCAGCGGGAACTCGTCGAGCAAGTCGAGGGCCTCCCCGGACAGCGCGTGCTGAAACCGTGCCCCCGGATCCTCCGGGGTGCGCAACGCGTCCGCGGAATCCAGCAGCGGCTGGCGACGCTTGCGTGGCACTCCGGCCGCCGCGCGCTCGAACAACCGGGCGCCAATCTCCAGATCGTTGGCCAATTCGGTGGCACCCTGCCCGGCCTCCAGCTTGGCCGCGACGTTGTGACGCCAGGTTGCGATCGGATCACCCCACCCGTCGACCCGGAAGGTCCATAACCCCTCCCGATCCGGGACGAAGCTGGCGTGAAATCGATCCAGGGCCCCGCCGGCGTGCATCGGGATGTGCACCGGCTTGATGCGCGTCGCGGTCTTGTCCTTATCGCGAGG
Source organism: Mycobacteroides franklinii (assembly GCF_001853795.1). Classification (NCBI taxonomy): domain Bacteria; kingdom Bacillati; phylum Actinomycetota; class Actinomycetes; order Mycobacteriales; family Mycobacteriaceae; genus Mycobacteroides; species Mycobacteroides franklinii. The sequence goes on along the minus strand of NZ_MLIK01000004.1, from coordinate 480,521 downwards.
GGCCGAGATGCGGCGCAAAGGTCCCTCCGCGAGCTGCGGGTAACTGGGGCCCAGGCAGCGCACCACCAAAGTGGCGGCGACAGCGTCATGGCCTTCGCGCCAGACGGTCGCCGCGACGGGTACTACCTCGCCCACGACGGCCTTGGCCGGATAGCGACCACCCGAGATGACGGGGGCGACATCGTCGATGCCTATGCGTCCGGTCACCACGTCCACCGTAGTAGACGGGCTATCTTGCCGCCGGGCATGCGCGCAACCGAAATCTCAGTAAAGTTCTGAAGGGTGAAAGCCCTACGTCGATTCACGGTTCGTGCCCATCTTCCGGAGCGATTGGCGGCGCTGGGCGAGTTATCCAACAACCTGCGCTGGTCATGGCACCAACCCACCCGGGATCTCTTCGCCGATATCGACCACCAACTGTGGGAGCAGACCAACCACGACCCGGTCGCGGTGATGGGGTCGGTGCCGGCGCAGCGGCTCGATGAGCTGGCCGCCGATGATGGATTTGTCGACAGGGTGGGAGCCCTGTCGGGTGATCTGCACGACTATCTGAACCGGCCGATGTGGTACCAGCGCCAGCTGGAGCGTGGCGAGGACGACGGCGATGAGACCGCGGACGGTGGGGCTCTACCCACTGCGATCGCGTACTTCTCGATGGAGTTCGGCGTCTCCGAGGTACTGCCGAACTACTCGGGTGGTTTGGGCATCCTGGCGGGCGATCACCTCAAGGCCGCATCCGATCTAGGGCTGCCGCTCGTCGCGGTGGGGCTGCACTACCGGTCCGGGTACTTCCGGCAGTCGTTGACCGCCGATGGCTGGCAGACCGAGCAGTATCCGCTCATCGACCCCGCCGGTCTGCCGTTGCGGCTGTTGGCGCACGACGACGGCACCCCGATTCTCATCACGGTGCCCATGCCGCAGGATCGGGAGCTCTCGGCCCGGATCTGGATTGCCCAGGTGGGCCGGATTCCTCTGCTGCTCTTGGATTCCGATATCGCCGAGAATGATCGCGAACTGCGTTACGTCACCGACCGGTTGTACGGCGGTGATCAGGACCACCGCATCAAGCAGGAGATCTTGGCCGGGATCGGCGGTGTGCGCGCCATTCGTGCGTACGTCGAGTCGACCGGTTCGCCATCGCCGGAGGTGTTCCACACCAACGAGGGGCATGCCGGATTCCTGGGCCTGGAGCGAATCCGCGAGTACATCGGACAGCACGGACTGGATGTCGAAACTGCCCTGACCGTGGTGCGGTCCAGCACCGTATTCACCACGCACACACCGGTTCCGGCGGGTATCGACCGATTCCCCGTCGACCTGGTGCGTCGGTACTTCGGGGAGTCCGGGGATTCCACCCTGCTGCCGGGCGTGCCGGTGGACCGGATCATCGCCTTGGGAGCGGAGGACGACCCGTCCACGTTCAACATGGCTCATATGGGGCTGCGGTTGGCGCAGCGTGCCAATGGCGTATCCCTGCTGCACGGCCAGGTGAGCCGGTCGATGTTCAACGGACTGTGGCCGTCATTCGATGCCTCTGAGGTCCCCATCGGGTCGATCACCAATGGTGTGCACGCGCCCACCTGGGCGGCGCCCCAATGGCTGGAGCTGGGACAGCAGCTGGTCGGTGCCGAGGCGTTCAACGACGCCAGTGGATGGGAACGCATTCACGAGGTTGATCCCGGCCACATCTGGTGGATCCGATCGCAGCTGCGTGAGCAGCTGATTCAGGATGTGCGTCGGCGCATCCGCGCATCCTGGCTGCAGCGCGGCGCTGCCGAGGCCGAATTGGGCTGGGTGGACAGTGCGTTCGACCCGGGCGTGTTGACCATCGGTTTCGCCCGCCGGGTCCCGACGTATAAGCGGCTCACCTTGATGTTGCGCGATCCGGAACGACTGCGCGAGTTGCTGCTCGACGAGAAGCAGCCGGTGCAGCTCATCGTGGCGGGCAAGTCGCACCCGGCCGATGATGGCGGCAAGGGTCTCATCCAGCAGATCGTCAGGTTCGCCGACCAGGCCGACGTGCGGCACCGCATCACCTTCCTGCCCGATTACGACATGTCGATGGCCCGATACCTGTACTTCGGATGCGATGTGTGGCTCAACAATCCGTTGCGTCCGTTGGAGGCGTGCGGAACGTCGGGGATGAAGAGCGCACTCAACGGCGGGCTGAACCTATCCATCCGCGACGGCTGGTGGGACGAGTGGTACGACGGCGAAAACGGTTGGGAGATACCGACCGCCGACGGGGTCACCGACGATCACCGGCGCGACGATCTGGAGGCCGCGGCGCTGTATGAGCTGCTGGCACAAAAGGTGGCACCCAAGTTCTATGAGCGCGATGAGCACGGCACACCGCAGCGGTGGGTCGAGATGGTTCGCCACACCTTGGAAAAGTTGGGTCCGAAGGTGTTGGCGTCCAGGATGGTTCGCGATTACACGGTGGGCTACTACGCTCCCGCGGCCAGGTCGCTGCGCGCCACGGTAGGCACGGGGGACTCGTTCACCCCGGCCAAGGAGTTGGCGCGCTATCGGGAACGGGTGCAACAAGTGTGGCCGTCTCTGGTCATCACGGAGGTCGACAGTTCGGGTCTGCCCGACACCCCGCTGCTGGGGTCACCGTTCACGCTTACCGCTTCGGTACAGCTGGCCGGGCTGGCGCCTTCCGAGGTCGCGGTGCAGGCCGTGATCGGGCGAGTTGACCTGGACGACAAGCTTTCCGACTCGGAGATCGTCCCGATGACGCACACCGGTAGCCGAGGCGGCGGCGTGGAGACGTTCTCGACCACCACCACCTTGCCGGTCTCGGGGTCTGTGGGTTACACGGTGCGGGTGCTCCCGCACCACCCGCTGCTGGCAAGCGACAGCGAGCTGGGGCTGGCGGTATTGGCCGCCAGCGACCTGGAACACTAACGGCCAGATCAGCTGTAGCGGGTAAGGCAGCGGTCGGTGGATCCGGCCACGCCGTCGCGGAAGGCCTCGATCCGCGAGAAGCCGGCCGGGACGGTGGCTCCGTTGACGTCGCTGGCCACCATGCCGTTGGTCAGCAAGCCCGACACCGCTTCGTCAAGGTCGCCGGCACCGAGCACCATCGGATTCGGTTCCTGAGTGGGCGTGGTGGGCCTGGCCATTGCCGCCGATGCCACACCCGTCAGGCAGGCGGTGCGCAACGCGCTCTGCCCGTTGTCGAGCGGTAGACCGTGCTGGTTCTCGATCGCCAGCGCGTACCGGGATATCACCACCGAGTACGCGGTGAAATCACCGGTTACCTGCCCCTGGTCGTGGGTGGGCCGCGCGAGATTGGTCAATTGGCGCAGATCCAGGGCGATGGTGTTGGAGTTCGGGCAGTACACCGCCGGCGGTGATTGCACGCGGTGGCCGGGCTCGTCGCATGCGGCGCCGGTCATCGAGAGGCGCGGGGGCGCTGTGTTTCCCGTCGGCGTATAGACGGTCCGCAGCACCGTCATCAGTGTGCCCAGGTTGTTGGCGGAAACGGGTATCTCCGCGGATTCTCCTGACGTCAGGTTCACCGGTAACCCACCGCGCCGCTTGGTGATCTCGGCGATGTCGATCCGACTGCATTCGGTCGGACCGTCCATGAAGCCGCGCTGGAACGCGGACACGCGCTCGAATGCCGATCCGTGCGATTCGATGGCGTCACCTGCCTCGATGGGGTCGTCCCGGAAGGCGATGAGTGCCGCGATGACGTTGTTGAGGCCGTCGCCGGTGCTCAGCGTGAAACGAGGTGAGCTGTCCTGCGCCACCCACCTCAGATATGTGCCGGCGAGGCAATCGGCCATCTGCTCGCCGACCAGTGTCTGTGTCCGCGAATCGACCATTTCCGATTGGTGCGCGACGGCGTGCCCATACTCGTGGGCCAAGGTCATGGGAACCGCCATGGGACCGAACATTCGCACCAGTTTGGGTAGCAGCACGCTGCGGTCCCAGCCGAGGCTGTTCTGGCTGATGCAATATCCGGCGTTGTCGAAGCCGATCGTCGAACTGTCGCAGAACTCTGTGGCATCGGGGCCGTCGCTGCTCCACGACACCAACGATGCGACGGGATGAAACGTGGCCCAGAACGTCTTGGGATAGGCCTCCTGCCAGAAGTCTTCGATATCCGAGACGGCGTTGACCGCGAGCCGGTCCATCTCGCCGTTATCGGTGCCGCGCGCGGCTCTGCTGACCGGTTTAGGGTTGGGGCGCAGGCCGGAAGGACCATTGACGACGGGGAGCCCGGCGATTTGGTAGGCGTTGCCGAGCTGTGAAACGGGGGTGCCGTCAACGGCATTCGAGCACGCCGACAGCCCGAGAACGCAGCTGGCCAGGATCGCCGCCGGCATGTGGAACCACTTGCCCGGAATCGACATGGCCATCTCTCTGTACTGGCTATCCCTGTGTGCGGGAGCCTCCTCCAGCATAGGTCGCGTTGTGCTTGGTCATCAGGCGTTGCAGTGCCGCGGTGACCACCGACAGATCATGTGTGGACCAGAACGGTGGCAGTGACGCGCGCAAAAATCCGCCGTATCCCGCCGTCGCCATGCGCGAATCGAGCACCGCGACAACACCTCTGTCATGTGCGCTGCGCAGTAGTCGGCCGGTTCCCTGTGCCAGCAGCAGTGCTGCCTGGGTACCCGCTACCGCCATGAATCCATTACCTCCGCGCGAGCTGATCGCTCGTTGCCGGGCGGCGCGGAGCGGATCGTCGGGGCGGGGGAAGGGGATTCGGTCGATGAGAACCAAGGACAGCGAGGGGCCAGGGACGTCGACGCCCTGCCACAGCGACAGGGTGCCGAACAGCGAGGTCTCGGGGTCCGCGCTGAACTGTTCGACGAGAACCGATGTCGCGTCGTCGCCCTGGCACAGCACCGGGGTGTCGAGCCGGGTACGCATCTCCTCGGACGCCTCCTTCGCGGCGCGCATCGAGGAGAACAACCCCAAGGTGCGGCCCCCTGCCGCGCGGACGAGGGTTTCGATCTCGTCGAGTGTGGCCGCACCGAGACCGTCGCGCCCGGGGGCGGGCAGGTGCCGTGCCAGATAGAGAATCGCGGACTTCTCGTGCTGGAAGGGGGATCCGACATCGATACCGTGCCAGGTGGCCCTGGGTGTGGTGGTGGAGTCGGTGTCCAGCCCCTTGCCGGGTTCTCGGGCGGGCAGTCCCCAGGACGCCGCCATCGCGTCGAATTTCCCGCCGAGAGCCAGGGTCGCGGAGGTCAGGACGACGGTGCGCTGCCCGAATAGGCGGGTGCGCAACAAACCGGCGACCGAGAGCGGGGCAACCCGCAAGACGGGGCGTATCGTGCCCCGGTTGTCCTCGTGATCCAGCCACACCACGTTGGGGCGTGCGGTGATGTCCGGTTCGGCCCAGCAGCTCAATGCGAGGGAAGCCGCATCGACGATATCGTCCAGTGCGGCAACTGCTTCCGTGCGTGCCGAGGCCGTGGCAGGGTCGGTGGACTGGCCCGTGGGGATCTCGGTGCGTGCCGCGGCGGCGGCATCGCGCAGCGCGGTCAGGTACGTGACGGTCTCCTCGTCCGCGCGGTCGATGGTGCCGGGCCTGCTGTCGTGGATGAGCGAAGAGAATGTCGCCGAACTCGCTTCGAACCGGCTCGCCGTCTCGGGTGACACCAGGCGGCCGATGCGCCGGATGGTGACGGTGAGCCCGACTGCCGAGAGTTCCTGGGTGGCAACGCTTGTGACCCTGTCGACAAGGTCGTGTGCCTCATCGACGATCACCGCGTCATGCTCGGGCAGGATGTTGATATCGGCGATCGCATCGATGGCCAACAGTGCGTGGTTGGTGACCACGACATCGGACTGTCCGGCATCGAGCCGTGCCAGCTCGGCGAAGCACTCCGTGCCGAACGGGCACCGGGTGGCGCCGAGGCATTCGCGCGCCGACACGCTGACCTGCGACCAGGACCGGTCGGGCACACCGGGCTTGAGCTCGTCCCGATCCCCGGTTTTGGTGGTGTCCGCCCATTCGTTGAGCCGCTGGACGTCGCGGCCGAGGGCGCTGGCCGCGAAGGGCTCGAACAGGGTGTCGGGCGCCTCTTGGTCGGACGCGGCACCGTTGTGCAACTTGTTGAGGCACAGGTAATTTCCCCGGCCCTTGAGGATCGCGAACCTCGGCTTGCGGGCCAGTGAAGGTGTCAGCGCCTCGGCGAGGCGAGGCAGATCGCGATCGACCAGCTGGCGTTGGAGCGCAATGGTCGCCGTGGAGACCACCACCGGAGACGACGTTTCGATCGCGTGCGCTAGAGCCGGCACCAGGTATGCCAGGGACTTCCCGGTGCCGGTACCTGCCTGGACCACAAGATGCTCACCGCTATACAGGGAATGTTCGACGGCGGTGGCCATGGTGAGCTGTCCGGCGCGTTCGGTGCCGCCGAGTGCCGCGACAGCGGTGGCGAGCAGGCCGGTCGCGGATGCGGATGCGTCGCCCAATTTCTGATTCAGCGGATCACCTCGACGCCGGCACCCTGGAGCTCGTCCAGTGCGCGATCCACCGATTCTGCGTCAATACCAACGCAATACGCGGTAAGTACCCGAGTGTGCAGTCCCTCGCGTGCCGCGTCGTGGGCGGTGGCGGCCACGCAGTAGTCGGTCGCGATACCGACCACGTCGACGCTGTTCAGTTGGCGGCTCTGTAGCCATGTCGACAGTGTGGTGCCGTCGGTGGAGACGCCCTCGAATCCCGAATATGCCGCACTGTATGCGCCTTTGGAGAACACCTCATCGACGGGGGCCAGGTCCAGGTCGGGATGAAACTCGGCGCCGGGCGTGCCCGCCCGGCAATGTGGGGGCCAGCTCGTCTGGAAATCTGGTGCCTCGGAGAAGTGATCGCCGGGGTTCACGTGGTGGTCGCGAGTTGCCACCACCGCGTCGTAGACGCCGGAGCCAGTGAGAGCGTTGAGCGTCTGGGCAAGGGCGGCGCCGCCGGGAACGGACAGCGAGCCGCCTTCGCAGAAGTCGTTCTGCACGTCGACGACGATAAGTGCCCTACCCATGGATCGACGGTACCCCGGTCGGGGCTCAATCGAAGATTGCCGACACCTGGCGCCCCATGCGCGAGATGTAGTCGATGAGCTCGTCACGGCTGATGGCCAGATCTCCGCGCAGATAGTCGATGATGGCACCCGAGGCGGCGCCGACGAGCGATACCGACAGGAATCGGCGGCGTCCCGGATCATCGACATCGATCAGCGCCTTCTCGGCAAGTGAGGCGAAGGCAAGCGAACCCGCGAACCCGGCGCTGCCGAGGGTCGGCTCGGTGAACGGGGCCACCATCAGGATGCGTCCGTAGACGGGGTTGTCGACAGTGGCCCCGATGAAGGTCTCCACTGCGCGAGTCTCCAAATCATCGCCCTCTGCGGCGAATTCGGTGACGACTCGCATCACCGATTCGAGCACGTCCTGGTACACCGCACGCACGAAGTCGTCTCGGTCACCAAACTCTTCGTAGAAATTGCGTTCGGACACACCGGAAGATCGACACACGGTGCGGATGGTCAGGGCCGGCCCGTCGATGGCGCCGAGCGCGGCGATACCCGCGTCGAGCAGTGCGCGTCGACGCGTCGCTCGACGCTCCTCGGGAGTGGTTCCCGCCCATTGCCTTCTGGCTGCCATGTGACCTCCGGCCCCGAATTATCCCACCAGGCGGGTGAGAATCGCAGGATCCCCGTGGGAAAGGCCCAACCCTTCCCACGGCAGGCTCAACAGTCCGGTGCGTACGCGCTCGCGCGCGTCTTCGAGTGAATCGGTCGCGACGGGCGTGCCGCCGCGCACCAGTGCGCTGGTCAGCGTCCGGTGCGGCTCGGTGACCACAGGTTGACCAGTGGCCGCGCGGTACACCACTTCTTCGGTGATGGTGCCCGTCGGCTTGGCGATGCGCAGGGCGCACTTGTGACCGCCGTGAGATTCCTTGTGGCTGCTGCGTTTAGCCACGGGGATGCCGTCGATTTCGACGAGTTTGTAGACCATGCCGGCGGTCGGCATTCCCGAGCCGGTCACCACCGAGGTGCCCACCCCGTAGATGTCGACGGGCTCGGCGCGTAGCGCCGCAATGGAGTATTCGTCGAGGTCTCCGGAGACGACAATGCGGGTTCGATGCGCGCCCAGCGTGTCCAATTGCGCCCGAACCTGCCGGGCCAGCACGCCCAGATCGCCCGAATCGATACGCACCGCTCCGAGCCCGGGTCCCGCCACGGCGATGGCGTTCTCCACTCCTGCGGTGATGTCATAGGTGTCGACCAGCAAGGTGGTGCCGACGCCGAGCGCCTCCACCTGGGCCCGAAATGCCTCTCGCTCGGCCTCGCCGGGACTCATGCCGTCCTTGGCGTGCAGCAGGGTGAAGGCATGCGCGGCAGTGCCCCGTGCGGGCACACCGTAGCGGCGCTGCGCCTCCAGATTCGACGTCGACTCAAATCCCGCGAGATAGGCCGCGCGGGCACAGGCCACCGCCGCCAGCTCGTGAGTGCGCCGAGACCCCATCTCGATGAGCGGGCGGCCCCCGGCCGCCGACACCATGCGGGCGGCAGCGGAGGCGACGGCGCTGTCGTGGTTCAGGATCGACAGGGTCAGCGTCTCAAGAATGACGCACTCGGCGAAGCTGCCGCGCAGGGTGAGCACGGGGGAGCCGGGAAAGTAGAGCTCGCCCTCGGGGTAGCCGTCGATATCGCCACTGAATCGGTATGCGGCGAGGTACTCAAGTGAATCACCGTCCAGAAATGTGGATAGCGATTTCAATTCGTCGGATCCGAATCGGAACTCGGCGAGTGCCTCGAGCAACCGGCCGGTCCCGGCGACCACCCCGTATCGGCGGCCGTCGGGGAGCCTTCTGGCGAACACTTCGAAGGTGGCACGACGCCCCGCAGTGCCGTCGCGTAGTGCTGCGGCAAGCATGGTGAGCTCGTATTTGTCGGTAAGCAATGACGTGGACGGGTGCGTCATGTGCGCCACGTTAGCGGGATGTGCCGGGGTATGACCGGCTGCTCGCTGGTCTCGGGCAGTCGCGGGAAACTCAGAACTTCGTACTGACAGAGTTGGCGGTCCCGGTATTCTGGGGCCATGGGTGCGCCGGCGCGAGCCTTGCCAGGGACTATCGCGGAGAGGTCTGTCGAACATGTCGACCAGACCCAGTCGCCGTGGGTCACCATCGTCTGGGATGACCCGGTGAACCTGATGAACTACGTCGCCTACGTGTTCCAGCAGCTTTTCGGTTACAGCGAGACAGAGGCCACCAACTTGATGCTGCAGGTCCATCACGAAGGCAAGGCCGTGGTGTCGTGCGGTGCGCGCGAGTCGATGGAGATCGATGTCAGCAAGCTGCACGCTGCGGGCCTGTGGGCCACCCTGCAGCAGGACCGATGAGCCGCTGATTCGTGCGAAAATGGAAGCGCGTCAACGCCTCCGATGGAATTCGGTTGCGCTCGGAGATGGAGCCGCATGAGGCGGCACTGGTTCAATCGATGGTCACATCGATGCTTGCGATGCTGGACGAGCGCGAATCGGCAGCGCCCAGCGACGAACTGGCACAGCTGACCGGTATCCGTACCGGAAACACCGAGGCCCCCACCGACGTCACCCTGGGGCGGCTCCTGCCGGACTTTCACCGGCCCGACCAGGATGGCACCAGCAGCATCGAGGCGGTCACCGGGCTCAACAGCGCATTGCGCAGCTTGTACGAGCCGGAGATCATCGACGCCAAACGTGAGGCCGGTCAACGGTTGTTGCGCACGCTTCCCTCTGACGGCGGACGCTTTGAGCTGTCCGAAGCCGACGCGCGGGCATGGTTGACCGCGCTGAACGATGTGCGGTTGGCGCTGGGGGCGATGCTCGGGATCGACAGCGATGGACCGCAGGAGCTGCCCGTCGACGATCCGATGGCCGGGCACATGGACATCTACCACTGGCTGACCGTGATGCAGGAGCTGTTAGTGCTCGCGTTGATGGGGAAATCGGCGGTATGAGCCAGTTCTCTGGGGCGATCACCGACGTTCCGGGAATCCTCGTGGGTCATCACCAGCGGGTGGACGCCGATGCCACCCTTGGATCGGGTTGGGCCACCGGCACCACCGTGGTGCTGACGCCGCCGGGGACCACGGGCGCTGTTGATGTGCGCGGTGGCGCGCCGGGAACCCGCGAGTCCGATCTACTCGATCCCGCCAACACGGTCTCGACGGTCGACGCCGTCGTGCTCACCGGGGGAAGCGCCTACGGATTGGCGGCCGCCGACGGGGTGATGCGCTGGCTGGAGGAGCGGGGCAGGGGAGTGGCATTGCCCGGCGGCACGGTGCCCATCGTCCCGGGGGCGGTCATCTTCGATCTGCCGGTAGGTGCCTGGAAGAACCGGCCCGACGCCGAATTCGGCTACCGAGCGGCAGCGCTCGCCGATGATGCGCCCGACTGGGGTGCGGTGGGTGCTGGTGCCGGAGCCAGGGCCGGAACACTCAAGGGCGGCGTCGGTTCGGCCAGTGTGTGCTTGGGCAACGGGATCATCGTCGGTGCCCTCGTCGTTGCGAATCCCGTTGGACTGGTGATCAATCCGGCGACGGGACTGCCCTGGACCGCCGATATTCTGTCCGAGCTGAGCGCACCGCCGGCCGATGAGGTCGAGACGTTGCGCGGCTTGCCGGACAAATCCGTGTCGCTGAACACCACGATCGGTGCGGTGGCAACGAATGCCCGCTTGAGTAAGGCGCAGTGCCGCCGTGTCGCCATTGCCGCTCACGACGGGTTGGCCCGGGCCATCAGGCCCGCGCATACCCCGATGGACGGGGACACGCTGTATGTGCTCGCGACGGGAACGAGTGAGGGTGATGCCGATGCCCTCACTGCCGCGGTGGGGATCGCCGCCGCCGACTGTGTCGAGCGGGCCGTGGTGCGCGCGGTGGTGGGCGCCGCGAGCGTGGCCGGAATACCCGCATATCGTGACGTGTTGCCTGGAGCGTTTTCGTAGTGGCCGTCGCGGCCCCAGAGGGTAGGAAGGACCGGTAGTGCTTCGTATACGTGCCGACCTGGTCGACGCCATGGTCAAGCATGCCCGTGCCGACCACCCCGATGAGGCGTGTGGGGTGCTGGCCGGTCCGGAGGGCTCCGACCGGGCCGAACGGCATGTGGCCATGATCAACGCCGAGCGATCTCCGACTTTTTATCGCTTTGATTCCGGTGAGCAGCTTCGGGTTTGGCGAGAGATGGATGACGCCGACGAGGTGCCGGTGGTTATCTATCACTCCCACACCGCAACCGAGGCCTACCCCAGCCGCACCGATATCAACCTGGCCGCGGAGCCCGATGCCCATTACGTGTTGGTGTCCACTCGTGATCCCGAGCAGCACGAGCTGCGCAGCTATCGGATCGTTGACGGGGTGGTCACCGAAGAGGACATCGCCATCGTCGAGCAGTATTAGAGAAAAGGACCGTCCACCATGTCGATTCAAGTATCGATCCCGACCATCCTGCGCGTCCACACTGGCGGTGAGAAGCGTGTCGCGGCAACGGGTTCGACCCTGCAGGCAGTGATCGCGGATTTGGAATCCAACTATTCAGGGATTTCCGACCGGCTCGTCGATGACGGCAAGTTGCACCGTTTCGTCAACATCTACGTCAACGACGAGGACGTGCGGTTCTCGGGTGGGCTGGACACCGTGATCGCCGATGGCGATTCGGTCACCATCCTGCCTGCCGTGGCCGGTGGCTAGCGGCGCATGACCCGATACAACTCGTTACTGCAGGCTCTCGGGAACACCCCGCTGGTGGGGTTGCAGAGGCTGTCCCCTCGGTGGGATTCAGGTGGTGACGGTTCTCCGCACGTGCGGTTGTGGGCCAAGCTGGAAGACCGCAACCCGACCGGATCCATCAAGGACCGGCCCGCGTTGCGGATGATCGAACAAGCCGAACAGGATGGACTATTGGAGCCGGGCGCCACGATTCTAGAGCCCACCAGCGGTAATACCGGTATCTCGATGGCGATGGCGGCACAGCTCAAGGGCTACAAGATGATCTGCGTGATGCCGGAGAACACCTCCATCGAACGGCGTCAGCTGCTCGAGCTCTACGGTGCCAGGATCATCTTCTCCCCGGCCGAGGGCGGCTCCAATACCGCCGTCGCCAAGGCCAAAGAGCTTGCCGCACAAAACCCTTCGTGGGTGATGCTGTACCAGTACGGCAACCCGGCCAATGCCGATGCGCACTACCGTGGCACCGGGCCGGAGATTCTGGCCGACCTGCCCGAGATCACACACTTCGTCGCGGGGCTCGGCACCACCGGCACCCTCATGGGTACGGGAAGATTCCTGCGCGAGAACGTGCCGGGGGTCCAGATCGTGGCCGCCGAACCGCGATATGGCGAGGGTGTCTACGCACTGCGCAACATCGACGAGGGATTCGTGCCCGAGCTGTACGACCCTGAGGTGCTCACCACCCGTTTCTCCGTCGGGTCATTCGACGCGGTGCGCCGCACCCGGGAGCTGGTCCAGGTGGAAGGCATCTTCGCGGGCATCTCGACCGGGGCCATCCTGCACGCAGCACTCGGCATGGCCGCCAAGGCCGTCAAGGCCGGGGAGCGCGCGGATATCGCGTTCGTGGTGGCCGATGCGGGTTGGAAGTATCTGTCGACCGGTGCGTACGCCGGTACCGTGGATGACGCGGAGGATGCACTGGAAGGGCAGCTGTGGGCGTGACGGGATACGGCAGTGGATCCGAGTATTCGGGGTCCGCTGCATCCCGTCCCGAGCGGCCCGGCCGTCCGCAGTGGGTCACCGGCGGAATCCTGGTCGTCGCGTTCGTCGCCCTGTTGTATGTCGTCGAGGGGATCGATTCGGTCAGCGGCCACCGCCTCGACGAGAACGGCATCCGGCCCCTGGAGACCGACGGTCTGGACGGCATCCTGTTCGCGCCGTTGCTGCATGCCAACTGGGGGCACCTGGTTGCCAACACGGTGCCCGCGCTGGTGCTGGGCTTCTTGGCGGCAGCCGCGGGCGTGGGGCGCTTCCTGTTGGCCACCGCCATCATCTGGGTTCTCGGTGGAGTCGGCACGTGGCTCATCGGCAACATCGGATCGCCCTACGAGACCAATCACATCGGGGCGTCGGGTCTGATCTTCGGCTGGCTCACGTATGTGGTTGTCAGAGGTTTCTTCAATCGGAGTGTGGCGCAGATCCTCATCGGCGTCATCGTGATCGTCCTCTATGGCGGCGTGCTGTGGGGTGTGTTGCCCGGCCAGTTCGGAGTGTCCTGGCAAGGACACCTCAGTGGTGCCATCGCCGGCGTGCTCGCCGCCTATTGGCTCTCCGGTAGGGAACGCAAGGCTAAGGCCACACGCGGTCCGGGGGCGCCGCCGAGGCTGACCACGTGAGCGGGCCGAGCGCGGCATCGGACGGTATTCGCGCGAGCGGATCATCCCCGATCGGGATATTCGATTCGGGGGTCGGCGGATTGACCGTGGCGCGGGCGATCATCGATCAGCTACCCGATGAGGACATCCTCTACGTCGGCGATACCGGCAACGGGCCGTACGGTCCGTTGACCATTCCGGAGATCCGTAAGCACGCGCTGGCGATCGGCGACGACCTCGTCGAACGCGGGGTGAAAGCGTTGGTGATCGCCTGCAACACCGCATCGGCAGCGTGCCTGCGCGATGCCCGTGAACGGTACGCGCCGGTGCCCGTGATCGAAGTGGTGCTGCCCGCGGTGCGACGGGCGGTGCACACCACGCACAACAACAAGATTGGTGTCATCGGCACCGAGGCGACCATCGCCTCGGGTGCCTACCAGGACGCGTTCGCCGCCGCGCGTGATACCGAGATCACGGCGGTGGCGTGTCCGCGTTTCGTCGATTTCGTCGAACGCGGCATCACCAGCGGACGGCAGGTACTTCAGCTTGCCGAGGGCTATCTGGAACCGCTGCAGCGGGCACAGGTGGACACCGTGGTGCTGGGCTGCACCCACTATCCGTTGCTGTCCGGGTTGATCCAATTGGCCATGGGCGAGGACGTGACGCTGGTGTCCAGTGCCGAGGAAACCGCCAAGGACCTGCTGCGGGTGCTGTCGGAGCGCGATCTGCTGCGGCCGCATCCGGATAACCCGAGCACCTCGCGTCCGAACCGCATTTTCGAGGCAACCGGCGACCCCGATGCGTTCCGCACTCTGGCGGCCCGATTCCTCGGCCCGGCTGTGACAGCGGTGCAAACTCGAGCTAGCGGTGTTCCGGGTTACACCGAAATTACGCCGTCCAGTTAGACACCCCTGCGCCCCTCTGCCGAGACGCTTGCCAGGCGTGGCAAGCTAGGGCTGTGCGAGTCACCGTGCTCGGCTGTTCAGGCAGTGTCACCGGACCGGATTCACCGGCATCTGGTTACCTTCTGACGGCACCGGATGCGCCACCGTTGGTCATCGACTTCGGTGGTGGTGTCTTGGGCTCCCTGCAACGTTTCGCCGATCCCGGATCGGTGTCCGTTCTGCTGTCGCATCTGCATGCCGATCACTGCCTGGACTTGCCCGGTCTGTTCGTGTGGCGCCGTTATCACCCGAATCCGCCCAAGGGTAAGGCGATCATGTATGGGCCCGCGGACACCCTGGTGCGTGTCGGTGCGGCCTCTGCCGAGATCGGGGGTGAGGTCGACGATTTCACCGACATCTTTGACCTGTACGCGTGGAGCGAGGGTGTGCCCGTCCAATTCGGGTCACTCACCGTGACTCCCACCAGGGTGGCGCACCCGCCGGAGTCGTACGGGCTGCGGATCGAGGATGCCTCGGGCGCCGTCCTGGCCTACAGCGGAGACACCGGTATCTGCGATGCCGTGGTCGAGCTGGCTCGCGATGCCGATGTGTTTCTCTGCGAGGCGTCGTGGACGCATATGCCGGGACACCGTCCGCCGGACCTTCACCTGTCGGGGACCGAAGCGGGGCAGATCGCGACCCGTGCGGGTGTGAAGGAACTACTGCTCACCCATATCCCGCCGTGGACCTCGCGCGAGGACGTGATCGCGGAGGCCAAGTCGGCGTTCGACGGACCGGTCCGTGCCGTGGTCGCCGGGGAGAGCATCGACCTGTAGCGCTGCCACTCGGACTCGGCGCCGCCGCGGAGACGATAGGGTCGAAGGCGTGTCCAGACGAGAAGACGGCAGACAAGACGACGAGCTGCGCCCGGTAACCATCACCCGCGGATTCACCGCCCATCCGGCGGGTTCGGTACTCATCGAGTTCGGCCAGACGCGGGTGATGTGCACCGCCAGCGCCACCGAGGGTGTACCGCGTTGGCGTAAGGGCTCCGGACTGGGTTGGCTGACAGCCGAATACGCGATGCTGCCGGCATCGACGCACACCCGTAGCGACCGCGAATCGGTCAAGGGGCGCGTGGGCGGTCGTACCCAGGAGATCAGCCGCCTGATCGGACGCTCGCTGCGGGCATGTATCGACTTGTCGGCGTTGGGGGAGAACACCATTGCCATTGACTGCGATGTGTTGCAGGCCGATGGCGGCACCCGCACCGCCGCGATCACCGGTGCCTATGTGGCCCTGGCCGACGCGGTGACGTACCTGGCCGCACACGGCAAGCTGGCAGATGACGAGCCGCTGTCGTGTGCGATCGCCGCCGTGAGTGTCGGCGTGGTGGATGGTCGGGTGCGTGTCGACCTTCCGTACGAAGAGGATTCGCGCGCCGAGGTGGATATGAACGTGGTGGCCACCGATACCGGCACCCTGGTGGAGGTGCAGGGCACCGGCGAGGGTGCCACCTTCCCGCGGTCTACCCTGGACAAGTTGCTCGACGCTGCCGTGGGCGCCGCAGATCAGCTGTTCGTCTTGCAGAAGGAAGCACTCGCGTTGCCGTACCCCGGGGTACTGCCCGACGCGCCCCAGAAAAAGGCATTCGGTTCGTAGTAGGCGGGGGCCATGAAAATACTCGTCGCAAGCCGTAATCCGAAGAAGCTCGCGGAGCTCTCACGGGTGCTCGAATCATCGGGTGTTTCCGGTGTCGAGTTGGTATCGCTGGCCGATGTTCCGGAGTACGAGGAAGTGCCCGAAACGGGTGCGAGCTTTGAGGACAACGCACTGATCAAGGCGCGCGAGGGTGCCAAGCACACCGGATTGGCCTGTGTTGCCGACGATTCCGGTCTCGCGGTGGACGCGCTGAACTGGATGCCCGGGGTGCTGTCGGCGCGCTGGAGTGGGCGGCACGGAGACGATGCCGCCAACACCGCGCTGCTGCTCGCGCAGCTTTCGGATGTGCCCGACGAACGCCGCGGCGCGGCCTTCGTGTCCGCGTGCGCGCTGGTGACACCGGAAGGTGAAGAGGTCGTCGTCGAGGGCCGCTGGAAGGGTTCGATCGCACGGGTACCCGCGGGGCAGAACGGCTTTGGCTACGACCCGATCTTCCTTCCCCGTGGTGGCCTACGGACCGCCGCGGAGTTGACGGCCGAGGAGAAGGACGCGGTATCGCATCGCGGACGCGCGCTGGCGGCGCTGCTACCGATGCTGCGCAACCTGGTGAATCTGGGCCGCACCGCGCCGTAGCCTCTCCTGGAGAGCAGCCCCCTGGCGGGGAACTGCTCGCGAGGGTTATGGCTGCAGGATGATCTTGCCGCGGGCGTGACCCGTCTGTCCGTACTCGTGGGCCTGACGAGCTTCGGCCAACGGATAGGTGCGGTCGACGGTGACTTTCAGTTCGCCGTTGCCCGCCAGGCGGATCAATTCGGGGCGCGCCGCGCGCCGGACTTCGGTGCCCGGGTCGGCGCCGGGACCGCCGCCCAGTGCTTTGAAGCCATCGCTTGCGGCACGGCCGAATCCGGCGATCGTGGCGATGCGGTCCTTATCGGCGACGAGCGCCAACGAGACATCGGCGGCCTCATCGGTGCCGACGAGATCGAGCGCGGCATCCACGGGCCCGATCGCGTTGACCCGCTCTTGCAGACCGGGGCCGTATTCGACGGGAATGGCGCCGTATCCGCGCAACTGGTCGTGTCGTGCCGCACTGGCGGTGGCGATCACGGTGGCGCCACGAGCCTTCGCGAGTTGGGTGGCGAGTAGGCCCACGCCGCCCGCGGCGCCGTGGATCAGGACGGTGTCGCCCTCGGTGACGTTGGTGGCCTCGAGAAGATGGACCGCGGTCTGTCCGGTGAGGAGGAACCCGGCGGCCTCGTCGAAGGACAAGCTCGCCAGCTTCTTGAACACCTCGTCCGCGGCCGCGATGATCTGACCGGCGTAACCGCCGATTTGCCCGGCCGCGATGACGTCGTCACCGGGTTTGAGCCCGTCGACACCCGGGCCGACGGCGGCGACGGTGCCGGAGATTTCGAGCCCCAGACGCATCGGGAGGTTGTCGGGATCGGTGCCGAAGGCGCCCGAGTACAACTTCCAGTCGATCGGATTGACGCCGGCGGCCTTGACGTCGACGAGGACCCGGCCCTCACCGAGGCCGTCGAGGGGTACCTCGCGGAGTTCGAGGACGTCGGATGCGCCATACGCGGTAGCGACAACTGCATGTGTGGTGGTCATATCGCTATCCAAGCCTCATCCTCATGTCAGTATTCCTGACATGAGGGTTTTCTTTGACTAGAGGCCGAATTGTTCCTTGACCTGCTTGGTGCGGTAGTGCTCGACGATGAATCCGAGGAGTGGGATGGTGCCGGCCAGCAGTGTGCCGATGGTGCGCGGCCACGGCCAGCGCACCTTGACGGCCAGATCGGTGGTGAAAATCAGGTACACGAAGTAGATCCACCCGTGCACGATGCCGATCCAGCTCGGCGGATGCGCAACCTGCTCAACGTATTTGAGCCACATCTCCCAGCAGAGGGCGATAAGCCACACGCCGGTGGTCCACGCCAGGATGCGGTAGCGCCACAGCGCGCCGCGGATCTTCTCCACCGGGGTGGTGACCACGGGCGTGTCGGGGGTGGCTTCGGGCTCGGTCACGGGGTGGGCTTCCTATCTTGTTCGGCCAGGGCGGCGAGGTAAGCGTTGTACTCGGTGAGAGTGCGGTCGGCGGGGTCGGGCGTGGCGGCGGCCGGGCGCGTGGGCAACAGACCCTCGGGTATCTCGGTGACCCGATCGGTGGGCGGCGGGGGCGGGCCCTCGTCCTCGTATTGGACGAAGCGGCGGTAGGCCCAGATCACGAAGGCCGCGAACAGCGGCCATTGCAGCGCGTAACCCAGGTTCTGGCCGTCGCCGGTCACGGACTCGAAGCGCTGGAACTGCCAGTAGGCCAGGCAGAGGAATGCGACCACACTGACGCCGACCAGCACGATGAGTGCCGGTCTCCGACGCCGTGTAGTGGACACCTTCTGACGGTACCGCGTGAGGTAGGTGCAGATGCCAACGCCCCTGGTCAGCGCTTAGGTCCGAGGAACTCCTCGCGGGGCGACGTGGCCGTTTCGCGGTAGCAACGGCGGGCTCGGTCCGGCCTGTAAGATTGACCTGCCTTGCGGGCGTGATGAAATTGGCAGACATGCTGGCTTTAGGTGCCAGTGCTTGAAAGAGCGTGTGGGTTCGAGTCCCTCCGCCCGCACGAATCGATGTCCATGCTGGTGCGCTGCGCGGTTCTTCGCCGTATTGCGTCGAAATCGACGTTGTGTAGACAACGTGCGAGTGAGCGCGTGCACAACGTAGATCTCGGCGCCCACCCCAGCCGCGCCTAGACTTGAAAACGTGGTTCGCAGTGACGGTTTGCTTGACATCGATGATTGCCTAGACGCCGACGGAAACATCGGGCTGCCGCCCGGCACCACACTGATATCCCTCATCGAGCGGAACATCAGGAATGTCGGGGACACCGTCGCCTACCGCTACCTGGACTTCACCAGTTCGGAGGACGGGCAGGCCATCGAACTCACCTGGTCGCAGCTCGGCATCCGCCTCAACGCCGTCGCGGCTGGAGTGCAAGACCACATGGCGCGCGGTGATCGGGTCGCCATCTTGGCCCCACAGGGCCTCGACTATGTCATCGGCTTCTTCTCCGCCATCAAGGCCGGCGCCATCGCGGTGCCGCTTTTCGCGCCCGAGCTGCCCGGCCACGCCGAACGGCTGGACACCGCCCTGAGAGATTGCACGCCCACGGTCGTTCTGACCACGGCGGCGGCGCGGGATTCTGTCGAGGAGTTCCTTGATGGCCGTCCGGAAACTCCGCGCGTGCTCGTCATCGACGAGATTCCCGACGAAGCGGGGGATGCCTTCGAGTATGTCCACCTCGTGGATGACGACGTCTCGCATCTGCAGTACACCTCGGGCGCCACCCGCCCTCCGGTGGGCGTGGAGATCACCCACCGGGCCGTCGGCGTCAACTTGACGCAGATGATCCTGTCCATCGATCTGCTGGATCGAAACACGCACGGCTGCAGCTGGTTACCGCTCTATCACGACATGGGCCTGTCGATGATCGGTTTCCCGACCGTGTACGGCGGTCACTCCACGCTCATGTCGCCGACGGCCTTCGTCCGACGTCCGCAGCGCTGGATCAAGGCGCTCTCCGACGGCTGCAAAGAAGGTCGCGTGATCACGGCCGCGCCCAACTTCGCCTACGAGTACACGGCGCAACGTGGTGTGCCCAAGGATGGCGCAGATATCGATCTGGGCAAGGTGGTGATGATCATCGGTTCCGAGCCGGTCAGCATCGACGCCATCCGCACCTTCGAAAAGGCTTTCGCGCCCTTCGGTTTACCGTCGACCGCGTTCAAGCCTTCCTACGGTATCGCCGAGGCGACGCTGTTCATCGCGAACATCGCGCCGGATGCCGAACCCTCCGTCGTGTACCTCGATCGCGCACGGCTCGCCGAAGGCCGTGCGGTGCCAACCACTCCCGACGCGGCCAACGCCACCATCCATGTTTCCTGCGGTCAGCTTGCCCGCAGTCTGCATGGCGTCATCGTCGATGCCGAGGGCGCAGATGAGCTTCCGGACGGTCACGTCGGTGAAATCTGGCTGCAGGGCAACAACGTTGGACGCGGATACTGGGGTCGACCAGAAGACACGGAGAGGGCGTTTCACGCGCGGCTTGGCAAAACACAAGCGAAAAGCCATGCCGCCAAAGCCAATATCGAGGGCAATTGGTTGCGCACCGGCGATCTGGGCTTTTATCTCGAGGGTGAGTTGTACGTCACCGGCCGCCTCGCCGATCACATAACCATCGATGCGCAGAGCCACTATCCGCAGGACATTGAGGCCACCGTGGCCGATGCCTCGCCGATCGTGCGGCGCGGATACGTGACCGCATTCACAGCCGATGATGGCCTCGTCATCGTCGCCGAGCGTGCTTCCCGCACCGCCAAGGCAGACCCGCAGGAAGCCATCGACGCGATCCGCGTCGCGATCGACACCGAATACGGACTGAAGCCCTCCGACGTGCGGTTACTTCCGGCCGGGGCCATCCCGCGCACCACCAGTGGAAAACTGGCGCGGCGAGCCTGCCGCCGCCAGTACCTGGATGGCACGTTGGGCGTTCACTGAGATCCCAGCTAACTCATTTGCCTCATTTGTCCCACGTCAGCGAGCCCATTCGCCACGCCCTCGTCGGCCCGGTAGGTTTTCCGGGCCAGTGGCTGTGACGGCTGCGCGGCCGGGGGACAAGCCGCTAGCGATGTGATGGAGGTGTGCGATGAATGATCTGACAGTCGAAGAGCTGTTCGCGCACAACGATGACGTGCAGAAATCCCGCGCGGTCCGGCTGCTGGCCGCCAAGAATCTGGCGCCGTACATCACCCTGATGGAACGCCACCTGGACCGCAGCGCGAAGGTCTCCGAACCCCTGCTGGTGGCCAAGTTGGACAGAGATCTGGGGGCCGTCGGGCTGGGGGAGCAGTCAGGGCTGGCCCTCATCAAGAGTTGGGCGAGCGACGGGTGGTTGCACCGGGCATCGGATGGCACCGGTCCCGACGCCGAGAACGTCTGCTCGCTGACCGAGGACGCCCGCAGTGCGCTGGCGTTCGTCCGCCGGCTGCGCCGGGCCGACACCGTGGCCACGGGCGGTTCCATCGCCGGTATCGCCGCGGGCCTCAAGCGGGTCGCCACGCAGCTGGACGGTGACCCGTCCCGCATGCGCGCCGATATCGAAGCGCAGATCGCGGAGCTGCAGACCCAGTTGCACGCCATCGACGACGGATACCGTCCCGAACCGGACATCGTCGACCTTGAGGACGAGACCCGCGCCATCGCGTACCAGATGGAACAGGTGATCACCGATATCGTGCGTTACGGCAGCATGCAGAACGAGATCACCGCCGGGTTGATCGATGCCGCCGAGGATTCGGATTCCGGATTCCGCGACCGCGCACGCCGGATGTTCGCCGACTACGACGCCCTTTTCGATTCCCGAGAGCGTGCTTCCTTCTCGGCCTTCACGCGGACCATCCAAGATCCGGATCAGCGTGCCGCGCTGCGCAACGATATCGCCTGCGTCGCTGAGGGATTGCCCGAACTTGATCCCGGCCTGCGCGAGGTCATGAAGAACTTCTTCAAGCTTGTTTCCCAGCAGATCGCGGAGGTTTCCCGCATCGAACAACGGTGCGCACAGCGCATCCGGCGGTTCTTCGCCGCCGGCACCACCGAGCAGGCACGTGGGCGCGCGCGTCAGCTCAACGACGCGCTGGCCGCCGGGCATGCTCTGCTCAAGGTGTCGACGGCGGATTCGCCGATCGATGCCGAACTACCCATCGGCCGTTCCGCCGCCGCCGCCATTGGCGCTCTCTCGTTCACCATCAAGGACACCGCGCCGCCGGTGCTCGCGCAGGATGCGCCGTCGGGGGCACTCGATTTGAGCGGATTCTCGGCGTTGGCCACGCAGGTCGACATGGCCGCACTGGCCGAGACCGTCAACAGCGCTGTTGCCGGTGGCCCAGTTTCCCTGCCCGACATGATCTCTCATGTCGACGCGCCGTATCTGGGTGATGTCATCGTGCTGTGGTCGCTGGCCCTCAAGCAGGACAACACTGCCGACCGTGAATCGGTGAAGGTGAAGTTCCGGTCCCTCGACGGGCAGGACCGGGTGATGGAGGTACCTCAGTTGATGTTCCGTGAACCGGTGCTGGACACCCTCGAGGAAGAGGCGGCGACGCTGTGACGACGCAGACTTCAGGGATGCCGTTGGGAAACATCAACTTTGACGACCTCCCGGGCGTTGAACCCGACGCCTCGGCGCCCAGAACGGTCAAGGGTCCGCGGTTCGACGGCGATACCAGCGAGCTGCCCGACAAGGCCTGCTGGGCACTGCAGAACCTGGTGGCTCGACGCTACCTGAGCAAGGACGGCCAGCCCGAACTGTGGGCGTCGATGATCGAGCACCGAAAGGTGCTGGCCTCGCGTCTGTCCGAGTTGGACCTACGGCTACGGGTATTCGACGATCTCGAGGTCGCGTACGCCGAACCCGCCCCGCTGGAGAATCCCAGCGCATATGGCGCCCGGGTGCTGCGCCGGGAACCCTTGGGTACCTATGCATCGATCGTGGCGCTGCACCTGGCCAAGATCGCGCGGACCGCGCATGACGAGCACGTGTTGGTCAGCCGCGACGATATTCACGAGCTATTCGCCAACGTCAGCCACGACATCGACCGTGACGAGGCGATGCTGCGTGACCGTGTTGACGAGGCGATCAAACGGTTGTCCAAGGCCGAGATCCTGCAACGTACCCGCGATGACGAGCACAGCTACACCATCAGCCCCGTGATCAACGCGCTGATGTCCGCGCAGATGATCGAGGCGCTGCAACGCCAATACGAGCTGCTGCAGCGTGGCGATGAGTCGCTGGCGCGAAGAGCGTTGGACGACACCGCCGCCTCGTTAGATGACTCCACCGACGAAGAAGATGGCGAGACCGATGACGATGAGTGATGCGGCGACCCAGCAGTTTTGGCTGTCCCGGCTGCAGGTCATCAACTGGGGTGTGTTCGACGGCTATCACAGCATCGAGTTCAGCCGCCGTGGCACGCTGATCACCGGTTCCTCGGGTAGTGGGAAATCTTCGCTGCTGGATGCGATCTCACTGGCGTTTCTGTCCTCGAACCGCCGTAACTTCAACGCCTCCAGCGACACCACCGCCGCGGGCTCCAGTATGGGCAAGCGCACCGTGGACAAGTATGTGCGCGGTCTGTGGGGCGAACTGAAGAACCCGGGGGAGCGGCCCAAGCAGATGTTCCTGCGCGGCAAGGGCGGGGCCTGGTCGGCCATCGCCGTCACCTACTCGGGTACCGACGGCCGCGTGATCACCGGCCTCGTACTCAAGTGGCTTGCCCCAGGCTCGGATTCGGACTCCTCGAGTCGCTACTACCTGATCGATGCCGACGCCGACATCCGTGACCTGTGCAATGCCTGGGCCAGTAAGGGATACGCCGGCTCGGTGTTCGAGGGTGCGGGTTGGCGTGGTCACAAGAGCGAACGCTGGTATCTGGAGCAGCTGTACGCCGCCGTCGGTATTCAGGGTTCCTCCGCCGCCCAGCAGCTGTTGGGTAAGGCCAAGTCGCTCAAGAGCGTGGGCGGCCTGGAACAGTTCGTGCGCGAGTACATGCTCGACGAGCCCGAGTCGATGGCCGCGATTTCCGAAGCACTGGGCCAGATCACGCCATTGGTCGACGCGCGCGCCGCGCTCGCGGTCGCACAGCGCCAGCGGCAGACCCTGGGCGATATCGAACAGATCCAACAGACCTACGCCAGCGATGCCGCACAGCTGGCCACCGTCGATGTGGTGGACCATCACACCGTCCGCGACTATGTCGACCAGCAGCGCCTGGCTCTGGCGGGTCCGGAGATCGACCTGCTGGATACCGAGATCACCCGCCTCGGCGGTGAATGCGACGAAATCCAGTCGCGCCAAGACATTCTCACCGGTGAACGAGACAAGCTGCTCGGCCGGATCGCGGCCGCGGACAGCAACCTGGCGCCGCTCAAGAGCGAGCTGGCTCATGCTCGCGCCCGCGCCGAGGAGGTATCGCGCCGTCGTACCGCTTACGACAGCGCGCTATGGGATCTGGGCCACGACGAGGACATCGAATCTGCCGAGGAATTCGAAGCCATGCGGGTGGAGAGCCTGCGTGCGGTCACCCGGATCAATGCCGAGCTCGAAGCCGGCCATGACGCCTATGTCATGGCCGCCGGTGCGCTGTCGACGGCACGCGATCAACTGCGGGCCGCCTCCACCGAATTCAAGCGGGTCGAGCATCTGGGCACGCCGGTGCCGCCGGATGAAGACCGCATGCGTGGGGAGATCGCCGCGGCGCTCGGTCTGACCGCCAAGGATCTGCCGTACGTCTGTGAGTTGATGGATCTGCGCCCAGGGCAGGAACGGTGGCGCAAATCCGTGGAGAAGGTGCTGCGCTCGACCGGACTCTGCCTGCTGGTGCCCGATCAGCATCACCGGCAGGTGCTGCGCTACGTCAATGAAAACCCGATGCGGGGCTACCTGCAGATGGAACGGGTGATCCCCTCCGGTGCGCCGCGCCGGGCGGAGCCGGGCACGCTTGCCGACTGCCTGCGCGTGACCAACCCGAACCACGAATGTGCCGGCGCAGCCATGAATTTGGTGGCCGGTGTGGGCGACTACGTGTTGGTCGACAGCCCCGATGAGTTCAGCAAGCACCGCCGGGCGGTTACCGACCAGGGGCTGCGCAAGGACGGCGACCGGCGCGCGGTCAAGGACGACCGGCGGGAACTGCGTGCGTCCCAGTACATCTACCAGGGCAACGCCGGCGACAAGCGGGCTGCGCTTTCCGATGACGTGGTCGAAGCGCAGCAGGCCGTCGGTGATGCCGAGAAGTTCATCGGCGAAATGGATACCAAGCGCGAGGAGCTGCGCTCGGAGGTGGTGCGCTGGTCCAAACTGCATAGCCAGTACGAGTATTGGAGCCAGATCGACACCGATTCGGCCGAGGCGGCCGTTGGGCGGCTACAGGATCAGTACGACGCGATGCTGGAAGCCAACCCCGATCTCACCGGTTTGCAGCAGCAGGCAGATTCGTATCTCGACGAGATCAAGAAGCTCTCCGAACGCATCGGAGCGTTGAGAAGGCAAGAATCCGAGCATGATTCACGCCGTACTCGGCTGCTGGATCTGCTGGACAATCTGAACCCGCGCGAGGTGGGCGGGCATACCCGATCGGGTATCGAGGCCTACGTACCGCAGCTCTCCTCCAGCCTGGACGTGCTGGAGCCCGATGCCTATCGGCTGGAGCTGTGGCGCCAGATCGAGAAGGATCAGTCGGTGCTGCGGGAGAGTGTGACCCGCTCGCGCAACGAGCTGAACCGGATCTTGAATGCCTATGACCGGGACTTCCCCGACTCGATTCCCAACGACAGCGAGAACTTCGACGAGAAGATCCACGACTATGTCGCGTTGTGCCGCCGGATCGACGAGCGCGACCTGCCCGCCGCCTATGAGCGCATGCTGCGGCTCATCACCGAGCAGGCGCCCACCGCCGTGCTGCGGCTGCACCAGCTTGCCGAGGAGGAGGCGCACCGCATCACCGACCAGATCGACCGAGTCAACAGCGGTCTGGGCTCGGTGGAGTTCAACCGGGGCACGCGACTGACCCTGCGCGCCGAACCGAAGGCGCTCGAGGCGGTGGGCGAGCTCAACGAGCGCGCCCGGCGGATTTCGGCCCGCGCGGTGGCAGTGTCCATGGGGGACGAGAAGGCGATCCACGACCAGTACCAGGACATCCTGCAGCTGCGGAACCTACTGGCGGCCGAGACTCCCGAGGCTCGCCAATGGACGCGCGATGCGTTGGATGTGCGTAACCGCTTCGTGTTGTACTGCGAAGAACGCGATGCCACCACCGGCGAGGCGATCCGCACCTATAGCAATGCGGGCGCGAATTCCGGTGGTGAACAAGAGAAGCTGATGGCGTTCTGCCTCGCCGGTGCGCTGAGCTTCAACCTGGCCAATCCGGAAACAGGGGATAACCGGCCGGTCTTCGCGCAGCTGATGCTCGACGAGGCGTTCTCGAAATCGGACCCGCAGTTTGCGCAGCAGGCGCTGTCGGCGTTCCGTAAGTTCGGCTTCCAGTTGGTGATCGTTGCCACCGTGCAGAACACCACCACCATCCAGCCCTACATCGACAGTGTGGTCATGGTGTCCAAACCGGACGGCCCCGGTGTGCGGCCCGTTGCCTCGACGCGCACGGTGCCGATCGGTGAACTCGGTGATGTGCGCAAGGCAGTGAACGCCCGCTAACGACCTGCGCTACCTACCGAGGAACTCGGCGGTGGTGCGGGACAGGAATGCCTGCACACCGAGCGCGGCGTCCTCGGTGGCGAACAGCTCGCGGACCGTGGGGACCAACTGTTCCTCAGCGGCGGCATCACCCTCGCGCACAGCCAGTCTGGCGTTGCGCAGCGTGGCCCGCACACCCAGTGGTGCCTGACGGGCGATGGTCTGAGCGATGGCGATCGCCTTGTCGACGTGCTCACCGGCCGGCACGATCTCCTGCACGATCCCGATGCGATGAGCCTCGGCGGCGTCGAAGGTGTCGGCCGTCAGCATCCACCGCATGGCGTTGCCCCAACCGGTGGTGCGGGGGAAGCGGATGGTGGCGCCCCCGAACGGATATATGCCACGGCTGATTTCGAGCTGCGCGAATGTCGCCGTCTCATCGGCGATCACGATATCGCCGGCCAGCGCCAGCTCGATGCCGAGAGTCAGCACCTTGCCGTGTACGGCGACGATCAGCGGCTTGGAAAGTTGCCGTCCGTCGACCTGCCACGGATTGATTCCGCCCTCGGGCGTCAGCGATGCGCCGCCCTGAATCTCGGCGGCCACGCTGGCAAGGTCCAGCCCCGAGGTGAACATCGGACCCTCGCCGTACAGCACCGCGGCCCGTAACTCGGCATCGGCGTCGAACTCGCCCAGGGCCAGCGCGAGCTCCTGGAGCATGGTCTTGTCGAAAGCATTGCGCTTGGCGGGCCGATTCAGGCCGATTACCAGGACATATCGGTCGCGGCGAATGCTCAGGGTTTCGTAGTCAGACATTGACTTCTCCGGGTCGGTGGCGGATTATGTAGAGCATCATACATAGCAAGGAATTCCTCGGGAAGGACGACGATTGAGCACCCCGCGTGAACGAATGGTGGCCTCGGCCGCCCTGTTGATCCGCGAGCGCGGTGCCCACGCGACGGCGATTTCCGACGTTCTCGAACACAGCGGCGCACCCCGTGGCTCGGCATACCACTATTTCCCGGGTGGCCGTACTCAATTGCTTGGTGAGGCAGTGGATCTGGCGGGCGAGTACATCGCCGGGATGATCGATGCCAAACCCTCGGCGATGGATGCCCTCGACTCTCTGGTCACGTCCTACCGCAAGCAACTGGTGCGGAGCGACTTTCGGGCGGGATGCCCGGTGGTGGCGGTCGCTGTCGAGGCCGGCGATCCGGAGAGCCCTGCCAGTAATCAGAAGCTCATCGAGCATTCGGCGGCCGTGTTCCGGCGCTGGATCAACCTGATCGCCGACAAACTGGTTGCCGCCGGTGTGGCCCGTGCACGTGCCGACGAGCTGGCGATGCTGATGACGACCTCCCTGGAGGGGGCCATCATCATCGCGCGATCAACTCACGACATCACACCAATCGATGTGGTGCACAAGCAGTTACGCACACTTATCGAGGAGGCCGGACGGTGACCGCTGAATGGTTGCCCACCGCGTGCATATTGTGTGAATGCAACTGCGGCATCGTTGTGCAGACGGAGGGGCGCACACTCGCGAAAATCCGCGGCGACAAGGAGCATCCGGGAAGCAAGGGCTATACGTGTAACAAGGCACTGCGTCTGGATCACTACCAGAACAATGCGAACCGACTGACGTCGCCCATGCGGCGCCGTGCGGACGGCAGCTATGAGGAAATCGATTGGGACACGGCGATCGTGGAGATTGCCGAGGGTTTCAAACACATCCGCGACAGCTATGGCGGAGACAAGATCTTCTATTACGGCGGGGGCGGTCAGGGCAATCACCTCGGTGGCGCCTACAGCGGCGCGTTCCTGAAGGCCATCGGGTCTAAGTACCGTTCCAACGCGTTGGCGCAGGAGAAGACGGGGGAGGCCTGGATCGACAAGAATCTGTACGGCGGGCATACCCGCGGCGAGTTCGAGCATGCCGAGGTGTCGGTCTTTGTCGGCAAGAACCCGTGGATGTCGCAGAGCTTTCCGCGAGCTCGAGTGGTGCTCAACGAGATCGCCAAGGATCCGCAGCGCTCGATGATCGTCATCGACCCGGTGATCACCGATACGGCCAAGATGGCCGACTTTCATCTGCGGGTGCGCCCCGGCGCCGACGCATGGTGTCTTGCCGCCCTGGCGGCGGTGCTGGAGCAGGAGAACCTGTGCGATGAAGCCTTTCTCGCCGAGCATGTCACCGGCTCCGCGGAAGTCCGGGATGTGCTGCGCACGGTGCCGATCGCGGACTACGCACAACGCTGCGGTGTCGAAGAAGATCTCATTCGGCGGGCTGCCCGCCGGATTGCCGCCGCCGAGAGCGTGGCGGTTTTCGAAGATCTGGGAATTCAACAGGCTCCCAACAGCACCCTGAGCTCCTACCTGAACAAAATGCTCTGGATTCTCACCGGGAGCTTTGCCAAGCGCGGTGGACAGCATCTGCATTCGTGGATGGCGCCGCTCATGGGTGGGTTTTTCGGCAGTACCCCGGTGACCGGAGCGCGCATCATCGGCGGCCTGGTGCCTTCCAATGTCATTCCTGAGGAAATCCTCACCGATCATCCGGATCGCTTCCGCGCGATGATCGTCGAGAGCAGCAATCCCGCGCATTCCCTCGCTGATTCGGCGCGATGCAAGGAGGCGTTCGGAGCCCTGGAGCTGCTCGTGGTCGTCGACGTGGCGATGACGGAGACCGCGCGGCTTGCGCACTATGTGTTGCCTGCCGCTACCCAGTTCGAGAAGGTGGAGGCCACCTTCTTCAATCTTGAATTCCCGCACAACACCTTTCAGCTGCGGCACCCGCTGTTCGAACCCGAGCCCGGAACCCTGCCCGAGCCCGAGATCTGGGCGCGATTGGTCCGGGCGCTGCAGGTGGTTGACGATAGGGATCTGCAGCCGCTGCGCGAAGCCGCCGCACAGGGGCGGGATGCCTACCTGCAGGCGTTCTTCGTGGTGCTTGCCAATCCGGTACTTGGCGCGCTGGCTCCCTATGTCCTGTACGAGACCCTCGGTCCGACGCTTCCCAAGGGGCTGGAGGGTGCCGCCGCGCTGTGGGGCCTGGCGCAGAAGGCGATGATGACCTATCCGCAGGCGGTGGCGCGGGCGGGGCATCCCGACGGCAACGCGCTGTTCGATGCCATCCTGAACAGCCCATCCGGCGTGACCTTCACCGTCCACGACTACGAGGACGACTTCGCCCTCATCACGCATGCGGACCGCAAGATAGCCCTTGCCATCCCCGAAATGCTGAACGAGATAAGAGGACTGGCATCCCGACCGGCACAGCTCACGACACCGGAGTTTCCGATAGTGCTGTCCGCGGGAGAACGGCGGGCGTACACCGCAAACGACATCCTGCGCAATCCCTCGTGGCGCAAGCGCGATCAGCAGGGCGCATTGCGGATCAGCGTGGAGGATGCACAACAGCTCGGTATCTCCGACGGCGACCGGGTCCGCATCTCGACGGCCGCCGGTGCGGCCGAGGCCACCGTCGAGATCAGCGACATGATGCAGCCCGGCCATGCCTCCTTGCCCAATGGGTTCGGCCTCGATTACACCGACGAGGCCGGGCAAACGCACACACCTGGCGTGGCGCCGAATGCGCTCACGTCATCGGCCTGGCGTGACGAATACGCCGGAACGCCTTGGCATAAGCACGTCCCCGCGCGTTTGG
Source organism: Mycobacteroides franklinii (assembly GCF_001853795.1). Taxonomy (NCBI): domain Bacteria; kingdom Bacillati; phylum Actinomycetota; class Actinomycetes; order Mycobacteriales; family Mycobacteriaceae; genus Mycobacteroides; species Mycobacteroides franklinii. The sequence goes on along the minus strand of NZ_MLIK01000004.1, from coordinate 450,729 downwards.
AAACACTGACCGCCGCCGTCTAACACACGTGGGCGAGGTACTCGCGGACCGTACTCTCGGACTCGGTCATGACGCCGATGTACCCGTCCGGACGTACCAGTACCAGTGTCGATTCCGCGACGTCGTAGTCGGGTGATGGCGCCATCTGCTGGATGCGTACACCGGCGATGGCGGGGCTTCGGTCACTGAAGGTCAACAGGGTGAAGTGCGTGCCCCGCAACACATCAAACAGGCGCACACCCCCTTGCGCCATGGCATCGGGCGCTCGGTCGCCAGCCTGGAGCTCGTCGCGAGCGAGACGATCGTCCACGGCCAACGAACCCCCGCGATAGCTGATGTCCATCTGATGTAGTTGTGGGGCAGGATCGTTCGAGGGCGCGAAGTTACGGTGATGCAGATCGGTGCTCAACCCGAGTACCGAAGCGGCGACGGGCATGCGTTCCTCTTCATAGGTGTCCAGCAGTGCCTCGGGGGCGCCCGAGATGACCGCCGCCAGCTTCCAGCCCACGTTGTAGGCGTCTTGGACGCTGGTGTTCAGCCCTTGCCCACCCGCGGAGGAATGCACGTGGGCGGCGTCGCCGGCCAGTATCACTCGGCCCACCCGAAATCTCTCCACCATCCGTGCGTTCACCCGATACAGCGAGATCCACCTCAGATCTCGCAGCACGATGTCTTCACGACCGGAGCGCTCGACGAGTAGTTTCTGAATCGCGTCGAGGGTCAGCGGAGGAACGTCCTCGGTGGCCATGTTCGCGACAAACTGGTAGTGGTCACTGCCCGGCAAGTTCCAGAGCGAAAAGCGTTCCGACACGTGGCCACCACGTGTCAGAACGTGGCAGAACGTACCTTCCAAACCGTCCGCGCGGACATCGCCGATCAACGTGCGTTCGCTCTCGAAGGTCTCTCCGGCGAAACCCACGCCGAGAGCCTTGCGGATCGTGCTGCGCCCGCCGTCGCTGCCGACAAGATACGAGGCGCGGATGGGCTCGACTGTCCCGCCACGGGACAGCGTGACGGTCACTCCGTGCGCGTCCTGTGTGAAACCGGTGACTTCACAGCCGAACTCCACGTCACCACCCAGTTCACGGAGCCGGCCCAGCAAGATCTCGTCGGTACGCCACTGCGGTACCAGCCAAAATCCCGGGTAGGGAACACCTGGTCCCGACGGGATAGCGGTACCCAGCATCTCCAGAAGTGTGCGCTCGGCGACTATCTCGTGCCCCGCATAGATGCGAAAGGACGGCATGGCCATACCTCCGCTCCTGATCGCATCCGCGACACCCAGATCGTCGAGCACCTCCTGGGTGCGTGGGGACAATCCCTTCCCGCGCGAACCGGGGAACAGGCCGGGCGCCTTGTCGAGCACCCGGCACGGGATGCCGCGCCGCGACAATTCGCACGCTAGCGTCAAACCGGTGGGTCCCGCGCCCACGATCACCACGGTCATCAGGGCGTGTCCCGGATGAGGACGAGTAAGACATCATCGACGAGTCGGTCGACAAACGCATCGTCAAGAGGTTGGCCCAAGGTCATCCGGCGGGTAAGCATCGCTTCGGCGACGTCGTGGATGAGCTCGCGGTCAATATCGGCAGACACCTCACCGCGCGAGACCGCTAGCGAGAGTGGAGCATCGAAGGGAGAGAGTCCCGGGTCGGCGAGGTGCCGGCTGATGGCGTCCGCCAGCTCTGTGTCGTGTGCCATCGCGCGAATCAGATCCGCGTACAGGCTTGGCGGCACCGCCTGGGCCTTGCGGCGCAGCATGTTCAGCGTCGCAACGAGGTCCGTGCGTAGTCCTCCGGTGCTGGGAATCTCCTCGTTGAAGCTCGCATCGTGGGCGTCCAGTGTCGCCTTGACCAGCTCGGCCTTATTGCTCCATCGGCGATAGATCGTGGTCTTGCTGGCATGGGCTTGTGCCGCAACAGAATCCATGGAAAAGCGGTCATATCCGTCGCGTATCAGCACCTGCAGTGCGGCGTCGAGTATTGCTGCGCTGCGCGCTTCTCCGCGGGGAACCATGCCCTAAGTGTACGCATAACGTACACTTACTGTCACTCCCGTAATACCGCCTCAAACGCCACGCGGTCCCCACGGAACAGGGAGCGAACGCGTTCGATCGGTTGCCCCTCGGTATCGAGCGTGCGTCGATGCATGAGCAGCATGGGCATGGCGGTCGAAGTATCCAGTAGTGATGCCTCCCGTGGCGAGGCGAGCACGGTTTCGATACGTTCGATGGCACTGCCGAATTGAACTCCCAACGCACTAATCGCCGCGTACAGCGAGGTGCCGGGATCGAAGGTGTCGCGCAACGCGCCAAACCGGGATTTGGTCAGATATGTGCTCTCCAGGCCGAGCTTGGCACCGTCGGCCAGTAGGACGCGCTCCAGGTGCATCACCGCCGACCCGTTTCGGACGCCGAGGTCTCGGCATAGTTCGGCATCGCCGGTGACGTCCTCCCAGGTGACCAGCAGTCGCCCAGGGGTGCGGCCCTGGCTTTGTGCGCCCTCGGTGTACGAACGTAACGACAATGGTTGCACCAGCTTTGGTGCGGAGACCACGGTTCCTCTTCCGCGTCGCTCGATGCGGCCTTCCACCAGTAGCTCGTGTAGTGCCTGTCGCACGGTTTCCCGCGACACCTCGAACCGCTCGGCAAGGTCGCGCTCGGGCGGAACCGAATCGCCCTCATTCAGAGTCGAGAGGATGTGGTCCAGCTCGGTACGGACCCGATAGTGCTTGGGGAGTCGCAGGTCAGCGGTCATGCCGCGCTACCACCTTTCGGGCCAGTGCGAGTACGTCGGCGATGGAAAGAGCGTCGGCTCCTGGAACTTTCGCTCCGTCGTCAAACAGGCGCAGCCGCAGTGCATCCGGCCACCATGGGTGGTCGGTCCAACGGCTGTCCAGACCGGCTCCGCCCTGGTGGGCAAGTGAGGCGATCGACGTAGCGGACAACCGGGTCGCGTAGTCGGGATCTGTCAGGACCAGGTATCGCTTGGCTGCCACGTGCGAGCCCGCGAGCCATCCGACTCGCTCTCCGAAACGGGGGGCCAGCCAGTGGCGTGCGACGGCGTCGTGTCGATGGTCCTGGGCGGGGCCGAGGAGTGGACTGCGCCCGATGTCGTGCAGAACCGATGCGAGCACGAGCTCGTCGTCGGCGTGGTCGGCACGGGCGAGGTATCCGGCTTGCAGGGCATGAGCAAGTTCGTCAACGGCTTCCTCGTCCCATATCCCATCCAGCGATATCAGTATCGCTTCGAGTTCGTCGACGGCGTCCACACACGGAGCGTACGCCAAATTGGTCTATACCAATTGTTCATCCGGCGTTTGATCGCGCGTTATTGATTGGTCTAGACCAATGGGGCACGCTGGCTGCGTGCGAGTGATTGTGATTGGTGGCGGAATTCTGGGGACGGCTCATGCATGGGCGGCGATCGAACGCGGACACCATGTGGTGCAGCTGGAGCGTGAGGCCGAAGCGCGCGGGGCGACCGTCCGGAATTTCGGTCTGGTGTGGGTTTCAGGTAGATCGGTCGGGGAACTCGAGGTCGCGCAGCGGTCCCGCGACCTGTGGCAGAAGATCGCGAAATTGGTTCCGGGTATTGGTTTTCGCGCGGTGGGATCGGTCACGCTGTTGCGTACTCCCGAGGAGGTGGCGGTCGCCGAAGAGGTTATGGCCCGCCGTGACGCGGACGAGCGGGGGTTCACCTTGCTCGAATCCGAGGCAGTGCAACGGCACAACCCCGCATTGCGGGGCAAGTTCCTTGCCGGGCTCCATTGCGCGCGTGATGCGGCGGTGGAATCGCGGGTGGCTCTGCCCGCCATGCGGCTGCATCTGAAGGCAACCGGCCGCTATTCATTCTGGGCCGGCCGAGAGGCCCGTGGCATCGACACCACGTCCGACGGAGTCCGCGTCCGCACCGACGACGGCGAGATGCATCGCGCAGACGCGGTTGTGGTGTGTGCCGGGGCGACCCACGGCGGACTGACGCGAGAGCTGCTGGGCGAGTTCCCGGTTCGCCGGGTACGGCTGCAGATGATGCAGACTGCCCCGCTCGGCGAGGAACTGACCACGGCGGTCGCGGATGGTGACAGCCTGCGGTACTACCCGGCATTCGCGGGTAAGGCGCTTGACGCGCTCAACGCCGCGCAACTGCAGGAGCCCACCGCGGCCGAGCACAAGATGCAGCTGCTCTGCGTGCAACGGCTACACGGCGGGCTCACCATCGGTGACACCCATGAATACGCCGAACCGTTCGCGTTCGATGTTGACGAGGCTCCCTACCGTCACCTCATCAACACCACCGAGGAACTGTTGGGCCGCAAGCTCCCGCCGGTCGTGCGGCGTTGGGCGGGCGTCTACTCCCAGTGCACAGATCTGAACCAGATCGTCTACCGGAATCAGGCGGCGCCGGGGGTCTGGGTGGTGACCGGTCCGGGTGGCCGCGGAATGACGCTCGGTCCCGCCATCGGCGCGGACAGCGCCGACCTGATGAATCTCTAGCCCAGACGACCTTGAGGAAGGAAAAACAATGTCCGACATTCCTATTCGACTTGCCGTACTCGACATGGCCGGTACCACGGTGGCCGACGGCGGGTTGGTGCTGCAGGCATTCGAGACTGCCGCTACCGCCGGCGGTATCGAGGAGTCCGGTCCCGAAAGGGATCGCGCTCGCCAATACGTCATCGACACCATGGGGCAATCCAAGATCGTGGTGTTCCGTCACCTACTCGGTGACGAAGACAGGGCACAGCACGCAAACCGGACCTTTGAGGATGCCTACGATGCGCTGATCGGCGACGGCAATGCCCACCCGATCGACGGTGCCGTGGAGGCGATTTCGGCGCTGCGGGGTGCGGGTGTCAAGGTCGCGCTGACAACGGGCTTCAGCGCCTCGACCAAGGAAAAGCTGTTGGCGGCGCTCGGGTGGACCGAGATCGCGGACCTGACGCTGGCTCCGTCAGAAGCAGGTCGGGGAAGGCCATTCCCCGACCTGGTGTTGACAGCTGTGCTTCGCCTGGAAGTCAACGATGTTCGCGAGGTCGCGGTGCTCGGCGACACCGCGAGCGATGTGTTGGCCGGCCGTCGCGCGGGGGCACAGATCGTGGCCGGGACGCTTACGGGTGCGCATGATGCGGCCCAGCTCAGTACTGCACAGCCGACACACATCGTGCGTTCGGTTGGCGAGTTCGCCGACATCGTCTTGCGTCGGATCTGAAAGAAGCAGGCGTGAAGGACCTTCCGCGAATACGGACACGGATGCGGGCACTGGTGTGGGCGTCGGTCCTCATGCTTGCTGTCGCCGTGAGCGGGTGCGGCGGTACGGGCGGTGCAACCGGCCCCAGATCTGTCACCGTCTACAGCGCGGACGGGCTGGGGCAGTGGTACAAGGCCCGATTCGGGGAGTTCACCCACAACACGGGAATTTCGGTGAATCTCGTGGAGGCAGGTTCCGCCGAGGTGGTGTCCCGGGTGGCCAAGGAGAAGGCCAATCCGCAGGCCGATCTGTTGGTGACGCTGCCGCCCTTCATCCAAAAGGCCGCGGGCAGTGGACTACTCGTTGGCGCCGGGGTCGACTTCTCCGCGGTCGCCGAGAACAATCGGGACAAGGACGGCAGATACGTCGCCGTTGTCGACAACTACCTCACCTTCATCGCCAACCCCGCAGCGGCGCTGCGTGATGCGCGCTGGGACGACTTCCTTGATCCCCGATTCAAGGGCAAGCTCCAGTATTCGACGCCGGGGCAGGCGGGTGACGGAACCGCCATGCTGGTTCTTCTTCAGCACCTCATGGGCGATCAGGGCGCCCTTGACTACCTGGGCAAGCTGCAGCGCAACAACGTGGGACCGTCCAGCTCCACCGGCAAGCTTCAGCCGAAGGTCAGCAATGCCGAACTATGGGTGGCCAACGGGGATGTTCAGATGAACCTTGCCTCGATCCGTGAAGACCACTCCAATTTCTCGGTGTTCATTCCCGCGACCACAGACAGCGTCCGTTCCACGGTCTCCCTGCCGTATGTCGCCGGAGTCACCAACGGCGCACCGCATGTAGAGAACGCGAAGCAACTGCTGAACTACCTGCTGTCTGTACCCGTGCAGCAGACAGTGTCGCGCGAAGCGCTGGGCATGCCGGTGCGCCCCGACGTGAAACCCGAAGCGGGCCCCAACACACCGGCGAAAGTGCTGGAGGGAGTGAACATCTGGCATCCGGATTGGGACCAGGTGGTCGACACCCTTGATGCGTCATTGATCGCCTACCAGAAAGCAACAGGGAGCTGACATGGACAGCAGTGCCGAATTCGCCTCGCCCAAGCGGCTTGTCGGCGACGTTCTCGCGGGTAGTCCCACCGAATCAGCACAGCCCGGACGGGCCCAGACGCCTGCGCCCGCCATCACCTTCGACCACGTGACAGTCTCCTACGGCCGCGGTAAGAACAGATCGGACGCACTGCGAAACTTCAACCTGCGTATCGCCCGCGGTGAGACGGTCGCGCTGCTGGGGCCCAGCGGATCAGGAAAGTCCACCGCGCTCAAGGCACTCGCCGGGTTCGTGCGCCCTTCCTTCGGCACGGTTCGGTTGGACGGACGCGATGTCACAGATCTACCTCCGGCCAAACGGGGAATCGGGGTGGTGGTGCAGTCCTATGCGCTGTTTCCCCACATGCGGGTGCGCGACAACGTTGCGTTCGGGCTGCGGGCTCGCGGAACGAAGTCTGACCGTGTTGCGGCGCGCGTCGAGGAGGCGCTGGCGATGGTGAGCATGTCCGCGTACGCCGACCGCTATCCGCGCGAATTGTCCGGCGGCCAGCAGCAACGTGTAGCCATCGCACGCGCCCTGGCCATCCGGCCCCGGGTGCTGCTTCTGGACGAACCCCTCGCCGCGTTGGATGCTCAGCTGCGTCAATCGATGATTGCCGAGCTGCAGCAGTTGCAGCAGACCCTGTCGGATACCGCCATGCTTTACGTGACCCACGACCAGAGCGAGGCACTGGCGTTGGCCGACCGGATCGCCGTCATGCGTAACGCGGAGCTTGTTGATGTTGATACGGCTCAGAACCTTTGGGCACGGCCGCCCTCCGATTTCACCGCGGGCTTCCTGGGCGGCGCCAATTTGATCCCGTGCACGATAGGGCGGGTGTCGGGCGAGTCCGCGCTGGTTTCGGTGGGAGACAAGATGCTCAGCGTCGTGGCGCCGAAGCCCGAAATCGGCCGGGATCCCTGGGCGCCCGGCGCGAATGCGTTGATATGCGTGCGTCCGCACGCGCTCTCTGTGGTCGCCGCGACAGAGCCGGGTGCGTTGCGCGCACGGGTGGCCACACAGGTGTGGCGCGGGGCATCGACCAGGTTGTCGCTGGCGATAGACGGCTTTCCCGACCAGTTGATCGATGCGGACATGCCGGGACGCGGCGACTTCCCACCGGATTCGTGGGTAGGCGTGAAATTTCCGGAGCCGGCCGGAGTGCTCGTCACGGTTCCGGGGCAGCCGCGATGACCGCGATTCTTGAGCGCGCTGATCCGTTCGATGCACAACCACGACAGGATCCGCGGGCTACCGCACCCATGCTGTGGGCACTGCCACCGCTTCTGGTGGTGCTCGTCATCGTCGTCTACCCGCTGGTGCGCGTGCTGTCGAATTCCGTTGAAGGAAAGGGGAACAGCACCTGGACCGCGGTATTGGAATCCACGATGTTTCAGCGTGCCCTGCTGGCAACTGCGCAGATCGCTGTCCTCACCACCGTAGGCGCTTTGGTGCTGGGCACATTCATCGCCATTGTGTTGTCATTCGTGCCGTTTCCCGGATCTGAATTGGTAGGCCGGCTTATCGACACAGTCCTGGCGCTTCCTTCCTTTCTGATCACCCTCGCGTTCACGTTCTTATATGGCACTGCCGGCGCGGTCAACGCGGTGATCGCGACCATCTCGGGAGGCTCGCGACCGCTTGGATTTCTGTCCAGCCCCACCGGAGTGGTGCTGGCCGAGATCACCTTCTTCACCCCGTTTGTGGTGCGACCCTTGCTGGCCGCGTTCGCGACAGTCCCGCGCGAACAACTCGATGTCGCGGCCAGCCTGGGAGCCTCGCCGTGGCGAGTATTGGGCAAGGTGGTGATGCCGGAGGCCTGGCCGGCGCTGATGGCCGGCGGCAGCCTGGTGCTGCTGCTGGCGCTCAACGAATTCGGCATCGTGCTGTTCACTGGCGCAAAAGAGGTCGTGACCCTGCCCGTGCTGATCTATACCCGGGGAATTGTCACCTTCGATCTGCCCGGGGCTGCCGTCCTCGCGACCATTCAGGTGGTGCTCTCGCTCGCGCTATACGGCCTTTACCGGATCATCTTCTCGCGCATGCTGTCCGAGCGAGCGGCCACCCACCCGAAGGGGTTCTGACGTGCTGCTGTGGAACAGGCGGAGCAGATACATCCTGTGGACGGTCTTCGCGGTCGCCGTCACGGTGATTTTCGTCGCGCCGATTGCCACCGTGATACTCGCCGGATTCGCCGGCGAGTGGACGGGCCCCATGCCGTCGCAACTCGGCCTTGGCCGATTCGAAAAAGCCTTGGGTGGAGATGATCTCGCAAGTTTGGCGGTCAGCCTACAGACCGCGATCATTTCGAGTGGCCTTGCATTGATACTCGGTACCTGGGCCGCACTCAGCGTGCGCGAAGTGCCCTCATGGCTTCGGCGAACCGTGGACGCCGTCTTCCATCTACCGATCGCGATCCCTTCTGTGGCAATCGGCCTAGGGCTGTTGACCGCCTTCAACGAACGTCCCTTCTTGCTCGGCGGAACGAAATGGATTGTGATCGTTGCCCATACCGCGCTGGTACTGGCCTTCGCATTCAGTTCGGTTTCGGCAGCGCTGGAGCGTCTCGACCCGGCCTACCGTCACGTGGCGGAGTCGTTGGGGGCCGGGTCGGCGCGAGTTCTGAGGACCGTGACACTGCCGCTGCTGATGCCGTCGTTGGGTGCGGCGGCAGGGCTGGCCATCGCCCTGTCAATGGGCGAGTTGGGGGCGACGGTGATGGTGTACCCGGCCACCTGGCGAACCCTGCCGGTGACCATTTTCGGCCTCTCGGACCGTGGGCAAGTGTTTTCGGCCGCGGCATCGACGACACTGCTGCTTCTGGTCACACTGCTCGCGCTACTCCTGGTGGGCAGGGTTCGCGGGAAAGCGGCACTTCGATAGACAGCATCGTCTCCGACGCGTACGACACGCGATACGGTGTGACTTCTACTGGTACAGGTAAACGCTTTCGGCGGCGCAGGGCGGCCGATCCTTGCCCTCGATCTCGTACTTGATTCCGTACGTCGCCTCGACGGTGCCCTTGTCGCGCAGCTTGGCCGACAGCAGGGTGACGTGCCCGCGAACTCTCGCGCCCACATGCAGTGGTGCGGGGAATCGCACCTTGTTCACTCCGTAGTTGAGCACCGCGTCGTATGACGCAATCTCCAGAACCTCGTCCAGGAACGCCGGGGCAAGCGCGAGTGTGAGGTATCCATGCACGATGGTCCCCCCGAACGGGCCGGATTTGGCACGCTCGGTGTCGATGTGAATCCACTGCCGGTCACCCGTCGCGTCTGCGAACTCGTTGACCTGTTCCTGGGTGATCTGAACCCAACTGCTGGTACCCAATTCGACTCTGCCCAGGGACAGCAGCTCCTGTGGTGTCGCCAGCTTGGTGGACATACCGCGCGCTCCTCTTCGGGTCGTGGTGCCTGATCGCATTACCGACTCGTCACATCGGCTGGACTCTTCTTACCCGAGATCGCATGCCCGCCACGGGACAATGCGGAAATCCAAGCGAGCGCTGGATGCGGGTAAAGTTTGCCGATATGAGGTGGTCCGTACCGCTCGTCTTCGTGTTGCTGCTCGCGGCGACCGGCTGCCAACAGGGGGTCGACGGAGAGGCGACAGCGGAAAGGGGAGCCGGCTCGGCGGGGCCGATTCAACCTGCTCAGCTGGATCAACTCCTGACGCCGGCCCTGTCGTTGACCGTCACGCCGGGTAAGCCGCTGTTCGAAACCGACATGCAATCGGTGCTGTGGATCGGTGCCGATCCCGCGGAGTGTCAGGGGGTCGTCGGGTACGGCCGCCATCCGCTCTTTCCCACGAACTACACCGGGCGTGAGGCGCGAACCCAGACCGACAACCAATATCCCAACCAGCACCAACTTCTCGAGGTCTCGGCCACATACCCGGGTGATTTCCAGGCGACGAAGTTCTTGGACTCGGTCCGCACGACAGTGTCCAAATGCCAGCGTTCGGTCGCTGCCTGGGGCGATGACCAGAAACGTAACCTGGTCACGCCGGGCCCGGTGACTCCGAGCTCTCCGGACATGGTGCGATGGTCTACGAATCTTGCTGGTGATCAATGGGTTTGCGACTTCACCGTGATCGCCAAGGCGAACGTGATCTCGCAGCTCGTCACCTGTTCGCCGGATCGATCCATCGACAACCAAGCGCTGTCGAATCAGCGACTTCAGAAGATCGACGAGCTGCTGAACTCCAAGGCCTGAGCCCCAGTCAGGACGCTTCGCGGGCCGCGATGTCCTGGGCGAGCAGGTTTTCGGCCCGTTCGATGATGGCCTCGACAGTGAAATCGAAATTGGCATCGGAGATCGTCGCGATGGAATGACCGCGGACCGCCAGCTCGTGCAGGGTGGGGGCGAGGGTGGCGTTCGGCACCAGATTGCGCGCCTTACCGGACGCGGGCATGACGGTGTCCATGTGTTCTAGCACCACGACACCTCGGATATGTAAGGACAGCGCGAAGTACACGTCCAGGGCGTTGTCCGGGCTAAAGCCGACGCCGATCAGGGTCCGGACAAGTGACTCCAGGTTCTGAATGCTCGCCTGCAGGGCTTCATTGCTGAGCTCACTGGTGCGCATCAGGATGAGCTCGACCAGTACTGGGCGCTCGCGAAACGCTTGACGCATCCGGTGGGTGTGGCCGCGCAAGGCGTCCTGCCAAGTTTCGTCGCCAATGAACGGTGCGGCGAAGTGATACTGCTTGGTCGCGCGGTCCGTCATCGCGTCGAGCAGCTCACCCTTTTTGCGGAAGTACCAGTAGATACTGGTGACGCCGACGTCGAGATGCTTCGCTAGCAGCGGCATGCTCAGCCCACATATCCCAATTTCCTCGGCGAGCTCGAATGCTCCGGCGATGATGTCCTCGGCCGATATGGAGCCGCGGCGTCGCCGTTCCCGCTTGGGGCTTTGTGCGCTGGTCGTCGTGGCCTCGCGGCCGACACCGGCATGTCGCATGTGTAATCCTCGTCGTGCCCCCGTTGCGTAGCTCTGTCCCCGTCCTACCTTTGAAGGCCCTGATAGCAAGTTGGCAGGATACCGCAGAAACGTGGCAGTACGGTCGGCTCCCTGTCGTCGCCAGTTCGCTGCGCTGCTGCAGCAGGGCTGCTTCCGGGGATTTGCGCAACGGGATTGTCGCGCTTGGTGGCGCCGCCGTCTTGCCGTCGGACCTGTCTTGCTGATCTGGTAATACCCCTGTGCGGTGCGCCGACGTGCGGGCACCATTGACTTCCGGGCTGGCGGCATCAAGAAGGGTGTGGCAATGGCGATTGACAGGGATATCGACAACGACCAGGACAAGGAGTCAGGAGCCGGCTCAGCCGTAGCGTCGAAGCCCCCAAGGGCCGCGTGGTGGGTGAGGCAGTACACGTTCACGGGTACCGCGGTCGGCCTGGTCTTCCTCTGGTTGTCGATGACCCCGTCGCTGCTTCCGCGCGGCCCGCTGTTCCAGGCATTGGTGAGCGGGGGCTCGGGTGCGATCGGGTACGGGCTAGGCGTGCTGGCGGTATGGCTGGTGCGTTACATGCGGTCGAAGGACTCGAGTCCGAAGGCGCCGCCGTTCGCGTGGCGGATTCTCATCGTGATCGGACTCATCGGCACCGTCCTGATGATCGTCTGGTTCCACTTCTGGCAGGACCGTGTACGCGACCTGATGGGCGTGCCCAGACTGAGTTTCTGGGCACATCCGCAGACGGCAGTGATGTCGATCATCGTGCTGTTCGTTCTGGTGGAGATCGGCCAGCAGATTCGCCGGCTGATCCTGTTCCTCATCGCGCAGCTCGATCGTGTTGCCCCCAAACGCGTGTCCGCGGTGGTGGCCGTCACATTGGTGGTGGCTCTCGCGCTGGCGCTCATCAACGGTGTCGTCGTCAGGGTGGCGATGGATTTCTTGAACAACACCTTCTCGGCGGTGAACAACGAAGAGAGTCCGGACAATCCGGCACCGACCACGTCGCTGCGCTCGGGTGGTCCGGGTTCGTTGGTCTCCTGGGCGTCCCTCGGCAATCAAGGCCGGGCCTTCATCGGGGGCGGTGCCACCACGCGGCAGCTCTCGGCGTTCAACAATGCTCCGGCGACCGAACCGATCAGGGCGTATGCGGGTTTGGAGTCGGCCGATGGCATCAAGGCGACGGCCGAGCTCGCCGCGCAAGAACTCGAACGCGAAGGCGGCTTGCACCGCAAGGTGGTGGCGGTGGCCACCACAACAGGCACCGGGTGGATCAATCAAGCAGAGGCGGATGCCCTCGAATACATGTACAACGGCGACACCGCCATCGTCAGCATGCAGTACTCATTTCTGCCCAGCTGGCTTTCGTTCCTGGTGGACAAGGAGAACGCGCGTCAGGCGGGGCAGGCACTGTTCGAGGCCGTGTCGGCACGGGTCCGCGCCATGCCGGAGGCCGTGCGGCCCAAGCTGGTGGTGTTCGGGGAGAGCCTCGGATCGTTCGGCGGCGAGGCGCCGTTCTTATCGGTGAACAACATCGTGGCCCGCACCGATGGTGCGCTCTTCTCCGGTCCTACGTTTAACAACTCCATGTGGCTTGAGGCCACGCATAATCGTGACGACGGGTCGCCGGAGGTGTTGCCCATCTACGACAACGGTAGGAACGTTCGATTCGTCTCGCGCCCAGAGGATCTCAATCGTCCCGCTGATCCCTGGGGGCGTCCGCGCATCGTGTATCTGCAGCACGCCTCGGACCCCATCGCCTGGTTCAATCCCGATCTGATCCTCAGTAAGCCCGATTGGCTGCGCGAACCTCGCGGCTATGACGTGCTGCCGAGTATGCAGTGGATACCGTTCGTCACCTTCTTGCAGGTGTCCGCCGATATGGCGGTCGCGGTCAACGTTCCCGACGGGCATGGCCACGTCTACGTCAAGGCAGTCGCCGATGCGTGGGCCGCGATTCTGCAGCCACCCGGATGGACACCGGAAAAGACTGCGCGGCTGCGGCCGCTGCTGCACTCGGGGGCATAGCGGGCCGTCCGGCAGGGGCCGATATTCCGTACGGTGGCGGGGGTGAGCCACACCCTTGGGTCGAGCAACTACGTGACCACTGCCGACGGGCGCGCCTTGCACTACATGGTGGCCGGCCGCGGTGAACCGACCGTTGTCTTCGAATCGGGGATGGGCTTCTCGCGAACGGCCTGGGGCCTCGTACAACCCCTTGTCGCCCAGCGTTTTCGGTCGGTGGTCTACGACCGTGCGAACCTGGGGCGCAGCGATGACGATCGCCAGCCGCGCACGCTGGAACGAATCACCCAGGATCTGGATGCGCTGCTGGCGGCACTCGGTTCAGGTCCGTACATCTTGGTGGGCCACAGCTACGGCGGAACCATCGCGCTGGCCTCTACGGTGGCCGACCCGTCGCGCATCGCGGGCGTCGTTCTCATCGACCACTCTGACGAGAATCTCGATGCCTACTACCGTCCGGCATCGCGCGGCTTTCGGCTCGTTGGCGTACTTCACCGCGCGGCGCTCGATGCGATGGGCCGCGTGGGTGTGCTGCCACATCTCGTTCGCCGCATGATGCCCCGGATGCCGCGCGATGTCCTCGACGACATGGTGTCCGAAGACCTCACATCACGGGCCCGGCGTGCCGCCGACGAGGAGGACCGCCGGTTCGTCGCGGGGATGACCGGGCTGCGGGATAACCCGCCTGTCCTTGACGGCATCCCGGTCACCGTGATCTCGGGAGCGCGCGCGGAATTTCTCAATGAGGAGACACGATCGGAGCTGAACGCCGCGCATCAGCTGACAGCGCATCGGCTCGGGGCGCGCCATGTCGTGGCCCGTAAATCCGGGCATCAAGTGGTGCTCACCGAACCGGGTTTGATCGCCGACGAGGTGTTTCGGATCGCCGACGCTTAGGCGCCTAGGCGCCGATGTGTCGCATGTGACAAGCGTGGCTGCCGTGCTTGCTGGGGTGGTTGTCGTAATCTGAGGCCTGAGTTGTTCACGTGCTCGGAGCGGCCTGGTGAGGTAGCAGTGGTGTCCATATCCCGTCGGGATGTCCTCAGATATGCAGCTGCCATGCCGGCGGCGGTGGCGCTGGGCGGAGCAGCCGCTGCGGCGACAGCCCCATGGGCGAACGCCGAGTCACTGGGAACACTTGTCGACTACGCCGGAGGTATTCCCACTCCCGAGTCGATCAAGGCCGCAGGGCACCTCGGCGCTATTCGGTATGTGTCCGACCCACGTAGTCCCGGGTTGTCGGCGGGTAAACCGATCAGACTCACCGAGGCCCGCGATTTGTACCGGGCCGGCTTGAAGATTGTCTCCAACTATCAGTACGGCAAGCAGGACACCGCCGACTGGCTCGGCGGTCACGACGCGGGAATCAAGCACGCGCAGCGCGGTTGGCAGCTACACGTCGCCGCCGGTGGTTCCTACAACGTGCCGATCTACGTTTCGGTCGACGACAACCCGACCCCCGAGCAGTACAAGAATCAGGTGGCTCCGTACCTGAAGGCATGGGAGTCGGTGCTGGGGCATGCCCGCACCGGTCTGTACGGCAACTCCAAGACCATCGACTGGGCTCTGCAGGATGGACTGTGCTCGTATTTTTGGCAGCACAACTGGGGCAGCCCCAAGGGCTTTGTGCATCCCGAGGCGCACCTGCATCAGTTCGAGATCGACAAGCGGCAGGTCGGCGGAATCGGCGTAGACCTGAACAACATTCTCAAGCCCAGCTTTGGGCAGTGGGTCTAGGGCCTGACGCAGCGAACGCCTTGACGAGCCCGTGTGTCGTCGCACCGGCCTGGCGTGCCGTGCCCGAGGTGGACGGCATCCTTGGTGGGTGTGTGCTGACGCGACACGGGCCACTACGTCGCGAGCGCACCGGATGCTCTGTGGTCAGTGACTGGTGGAATGTCTCGGTTGATACCGAAACCGCTGACCCCGACGGGTATTGCTGAACCCCCAGGATGCTGGCCGATGCGGAGTCTCGTGTCCAGGCCTAGGTCGGTGAGGTCCGCGATCTTCGGTGCTGCCGGATGGAGGCGGTGTCCACACGGTCTGAGGTGTCGCTGGACAAACATCACCAGTCACACCCGTCACGCAAGTTGAAACCGTGTTTCAGTATCAGCAAACTTTCGGCACACGTTCTCAGTTTTGGGGGTTGTGACGGCCTTCTCGGAGCCGCCGGATGCGACACGCGCGAATGTGGTCGGCGCCACCTCAATCAAACATAACGATTAGATAACAATCCATGTCTGATCTGCGATGTTATACCTACTCGACCGTAACCACCTGCACGCAGCACGTTTGATTCGGCGGTTAGTAGCCAGCGGCTGGCCTGCTGTTACGTAAGCGGTGGTTACTCCCGCGTAGAACTCGGCAGTAACTATTACGTCAGAAGAAATCGCCACCCCTCTTATGACACTCTTAAATCCAGACCTGCGGTGATGGTGCAGATGGAACGTGCCACAACACGCCCCGATCGACAGAGACGACGACACGGGCGCGGCTGGAATCACGACTGACGGAAAAGACGGGTAGGCGGCGACGTGACGATCAATGAATACGACAAGGTGACCAGCTCTGAGGACCCCGACGCCAACGGTGCGGTCGATCCGGGTCCCGGTGCGGGTCCGGCGCTGATCGATCGTCTGGAGTCCGGTGAGCCCTACGCGGTGGCGTTCGGTGGCCAGGGCAGTGACTGGCTGGAATCTCTCGCGGATCTGGCGGCCTCGGCCGGCATCGAATCGGAGCTGGCCACCCTCGCCGGCGAGGCCGAGCTGCGGCTGGAACCCGTCGCCAAGGAACTGGTCGTGGTGCGTCCCGTCGGCTTCACACCACTCACCTGGGTGCGTGCACTGACCGCGGAAGAGCCCGTGCCCGCCGCCGCTCAGCTGACCTCGGCCGCAGTTTCCATGCCCGGCGTGCTGCTGGCTCAATTGGCCGCGATCCGCGCGCTGAAGATCCAGGGTCTGGATCTGGCCCAGCTGCCGCCGGTCGCCGTCATCGGACACTCGCAGGGCGTGCTGGCCGTCGAGGCGCTCAAGGCTCATGGCGCTCGCGATGTCGAGCTGCTGGCCATTGCTCAGCTGGTGGGTGCGGCGGCCACCTTGGTCGCACGCCGCCGCGGCATCGTGGTGCGCGGTAATCGCACGCCCATGGTGTCGGTGACCAATGTCGACCCAGAACGCATCAAGGCGCTTCTCGACGAGTTCGCTCAGGACGTTCGCACCGTTCAGCCGCCCGCGTTGTCCATCCGTAACGGGCGTCGCTCCGTCGTCATCACCGGTACGCCCGAACAGCTCTCGCGGTTCGAGCTGTACTGCGAGCAGATCGCCGAGCGTGAGACCGCCGAGCGCAAGGACAAGGTGCGCGGTGGCGCGGTGTTCAGCCCGGTCTTCGACCCGGTCGATGTCGAGGTGGGCTTCCATACCCCGCGCCTGGCCGACGGCGTCGAGATCGCCGGTCGCTGGGCGGCCGCGGCAGGCCTTGATGTCGAGTTGACCAAGGCACTGACCGAGTCCATCCTCGTCACCCCGGTCGACTGGGTGAATGACGTCAATCACGTCGCCGATGCCGGCGCTCGCTGGATCCTTGACCTTGGCCCCGGTGATCTCCTCACCCGCCTGACCGCCCCGGTCATCCGCGGCCTGGGAATCGGGATCGTGCCCACCGCCACGCGCGGCGGGCAGCGCAACCTGTTCATGCACGGTGCGGTACCCGAGGTTGCCCGGGCATGGACCTCGTTCGCGCCCACCGTGGTGTCGCTGCCGGACGGCTCGGTCAAGCTGTCCACCAAGTTCACCCGTCTTACCGGGCGTTCGCCGATCCTGTTGGCGGGTATGACGCCGACCACCGTCGATGCGAAAATCGTTGCGGCCGCTGCCAATGCGGGTCACTGGTCGGAGCTCGCCGGTGGTGGGCAGGTCACCGAGGAGATCTTCAGCGCCCGCATGCAAGAGCTCACCGGGTTGCTGGAGCCGGGTCGTCAGATCCAGTTCAACTCGCTGTTCCTCGACCCGTACCTGTGGAAGTTGCAGGTGGGTTCGAAGCGCTTGGTGCAGAAGGCTCGTCAGGCCGGTGCGCCGATCGACGGTGTCGTCGTCACCGCCGGTGTCCCAGAGCTGGAAGAGGCCGTCGCGCTTATCGACGAGCTCACCGAAATCGGCTTCAGCCACATCGTCTTCAAGCCGGGCACTGTCGAGCAGATCCGCTCGGTGGTGCGCATCGCGGCCGAGGTTCCGACCCGGCCGATCATCATGCACGTCGAGGGTGGCCGCGCGGGCGGACACCACTCATGGGAGGACCTCGACGACCTGCTGCTGGCCACCTACTCGGAGCTGCGTTCGCGCTCCAACATCACCGTGTGCGTCGGTGGCGGCATCGGAACTCCGGAGCAGGCCGCCGAGTACCTCAGTGGCCGTTGGGCATTGAAGTTCGGATTCCCGCTCATGCCGGTCGACGGCATTCTGGTTGGCACCGCGGCCATGGCCACCCTGGAGGCCACCACCTCGCCGTCGGTCAAGCAGATGCTCGTCGAGACCCAGGGCACCCCGGAATGGGTGCCCGCCGGAAAAGCGCAGGGCGGCATGGCCTCCGGGCGCAGCCAGCTGGGCGCCGACATCCACGAGATCGACAACGCAGCCTCGCGCTGTGGCCGCCTGCTTGACGACGTGGCCGGTGACGCGGATGCCGTGGCCAAGCGCCGCGACGAGATCATCGCCGCGATGGAGCTGACCGCCAAGCAGTACTTCGGCGACGTCACGGAGATGACGTACGCGCAGTGGCTGAACCGGTATGTGGAACTGTCCATCGGTGACGGCGACAGCACCGCCGACACCGCCGTGGCGCATTCGCCGTGGCTGGACATCACCTGGCGGGATCGGTTCGAGCAGATGCTCAAGCGTGCCGAAGCCCGGCTGCACCCCAAGGACTTTGGGCCCGTCGAGACCCTGTTCGTCGACGAGGCCTTGCTGGAGCGCCCGGCCGATGCCATCGCGGCCCTGCTGCAGCGCTACCCGGAAGCCGACGCCATCAAGCTGCACCCGGCGGACGTGCCCTTCTTCGTCGCGCTGTGCAAGACCCTCGGCAAGCCCGTCAACTTCGTGCCCGTCATCGACAAGGATGTGCGCCGCTGGTGGCGCAGTGACTCGCTGTGGCAGGCGCACGACGCCCGCTACACCGCCGAGCAGGTGTGCATCATTCCTGGCACCGCCGCGGTTGCCGGGATCACCCGGGTCGACGAGCCGGTGGGCGAGCTGCTGAACCGGTTCGAACAGACCGCTATCGACGAGGTCGTCGCCACCGGCGTCGAACCGCTGCCGGTGCGCACGCGCCTGCGTCGCCGCTGGGATGTCGAGGGCCCGTTGGCGACAGTACTGGACGCGCCAGATGTGCTGTGGTCCGGACGTATTGCCGTCAACCCGGTGCATCGGATCGCTCCCGACGGAGCCTGGCAGGTCTTCGAAGACCGCACCGCTTCACATCCTTCGACCGGCGCCCGTCTTGAGGTCACCGGCGACGACTCGGTGCGTCTGAGCGTCCCGTTGTCGGGTACCTGGGTCGACATCGACCTGACGTTGCCCGTCACCACGCGAGACGGTGGCACCCCGGTGGTGACCACCGAGGCGGCGGCCGCCGCCATGCGGACCGTGCTCGCGGTCGCAGGCGGGTTCGACGATGCAGCGGGCCCGGCGTCATTGGTCGAGAACGGGACCGCACGTGTTGTCGCGCAGTGGGATCCGGAGCGCGTCGCTGACCACACCGGCGTTACCGCGGTGCTGCCCGCGCCATTGGCCCCCGGATCGTCCACCGTGCCGGACGCGCTGGTCGGCCTGTGCTGGCCGGCCGTGTTCGCCGCCATCGGCGAGGCCAAGACCGAGGACGGAACCGGCGTAATCGAGGGTCTGCTCTCCCTGGTGCACCTGGACCACGCCGCGCACCTGCTCTCGGCGCTTCCTGCCGAAAGCGCCGAATTGACCGTCACTGCAACAGCTTCTGCTGCCACCGACACCGAGGTCGGCCGGGTCGTCCCCGTCGACGTCACCGTGGCGACAGCCGACGGCACCGTGTTGGCGACCCTGCGGGAGCGGTTCGCCATCCTCGGGCGCAACGGCGCAGCCGAGCTGACCGACCCGGTCCGGGCCGGCGGTGCGCTCTCCGAGCACGAGGTGGATACCACTCGTCGCCGTCGTCGTGACGCCAAGATCTTCGCGCCGACCGACATGCGGGCGTTCGCGGTGGTTTCGGGCGATCACAACCCGATTCACACCGACAAGTCGGCCGCGCTGCTGGCCGGGCTGGGATCGCCGATCGTGCACGGCATGTGGCTCTCGGCTGCCGCACAGCACGTGGTCACCTCCGCGGACGGCTCCAGCACCCCGCCGCGCACGCTCATCGGCTGGACGGCTCGTTTCCTGGGCATGGTGCAGCCGGGCGACCAGGTTGATGTGCGCGTGGATCGTGTCGGAATCGATTCCGGCGCAGAGGTTGTAGAGGTCCAGGCCAAGGTCGGCACCGATCTGGTGATGTCGGCGACCGCACGCCTCGCCGCGCCCAAGACGGTCTACGCGTTCCCGGGTCAGGGCATTCAGCACAAGGGCATGGGTATGGACGTGCGTTCGCGTTCCAAGGCCGCCCGCAAGGTCTGGGACAAGGCCGACAAGTTCACCCGTGAGCGCCTCGGCTTCTCGGTGCTGCACGTCGTGAAGGACAACCCGACGAGTCTCATCGCCGGCGGCGTGCACTATCAGCACCCCGAGGGCGTGCTGTACCTGACGCAGTTCACCCAGGTGGCCATGGCTACCTTGGCTACCGCGCAGATCGCCGAGATGAAGGAATCCGGGTCGTTCGTGGAGGACGCGATCACCTGTGGTCACTCCGTCGGTGAGTACACCGCGCTGGCCACCGTCAGTGGGGTCATTCCACAGGACGGTCTGCTCGAGGTGGTTTTCCACCGCGGGTCGGCGATGCACGACATCGTGCCGCGAGATGAGCAGGGGCGCAGTAACTACCGACTGGCGGCGATCCGTCCGTCGCAGATCGGGCTAGAAGACGCCGACGTCCAGGCGTTCGTCGCCGATATCGCGGCGCATTCCGGAGAGTTTCTTCAGATCGTGAACTTCAACCTGCGGGGTTCGCAGTACGCGATCGCCGGCACGGTGCGCGGCCTTGAGCTGCTGGAGGCCGAGGTCGAGAAGCGGCGCGAGGCGTTCGGCGGCCGCCGCTCCTTCATCATGGTGCCGGGTATCGATGTGCCGTTCCACTCCGAGGTGCTGCGGGTAGGCGTTGCCGAGTTCCGCCGTTCCCTCGAGCGAGTTCTGCCCATGGATGGCGATCCGAACCTGATCATCGGCAAGTACATCCCGAACCTGGTGCCCAAGCCGTTCACCTTGGATCGCGAGTTCATCCAGGAGATCCGGGATCTGGTTCCGGCCGAGCCGCTCGATGAGGTGCTCGCCGACTACGACACGTGGCGTAACGAGAAGCCGGTGTTGTTGTGCCGCAAGGTGCTTATCGAGCTGCTGGCATGGCAGTTCGCCAGCCCGGTGCGGTGGATCGAGACCCAGGACCTGCTGTTCACCGAGGAGGCCGCGGGCGGTCTCGGTGTGGAGCGGTTCGTCGAGGTTGGCGTGAAGTCGATGCCGACGGTCGCCGGTCTGGCCAACAACACCCTGAAGCTGCCCGAGTTCAGCCACAGCTCGGTCGAGGTGCTCAACGTCGAACGCGACCATGCGGTGCTGTTCGGCACGGACAGTGATCCGGAACCCGAGCCCGAAATCGAAGAACCCGTGGAGAACACTGCGGCTTCCTCCGCATCCGCCGAGGCGGCTCCGGCTCCCGCTGCCGCCCCCGCGGCGCCGAGCGGCGGTCCGCGTCCGGACGACATCGGGTTCGATGCCTCTGATGCGACGCTGGCCTTGATCGCGCTTTCGACGAAGATGCGCATCGACCAGATTGAGCCGGTGGACTCCATCGAGAGCCTCACCGACGGTGCCTCTTCGCGCCGTAACCAGTTGCTGGTCGACCTGGGCTCCGAGCTGAACCTGAGCGCCATCGACGGTGCCGCGGAAGCGGATCTGTCCGGATTGCGGGTGCAGGTCACCAAGTTGGCGCGCACCTACAAGCCATTCGGCCCGGTGCTCTCGGACTCGATCAACGATCAGCTCAAGACCGTCTTCGGGCCGTCGGGTAAGCGCCCCACCGCCATCGCCGAGCGGGTCACCAAGACGTGGGAACTCGGCCCGGGCTGGGTCAAGCACGTCACTGTCGAGCTGTCCCTGGGTACCCGTGAGGGCACCAGCGTCCGGGGTGGCGACCTCGGTGGCTTGGCCCCCAGCACGCTGGCGGATGGCAATGCCGTGGATGCCGCGATCGATGCTGCCGTTGCCGCGGTGGCAGGCCGTCGCGGTGTCGGTGTGTCGCTGCCGTCGGCGGGTGGTGGCGCCGGTGCGACCGTCGACGCTGCCGCGCTGAGTGAGTTCACCGATCAGATCACCGGCCGCGAGGGCGTTTTGGCCTCGGCTGCCCGTCTGGTGCTCGACCAGCTGGGCCTGTCGGCTCCGGTCGTGACTCCCGATGGCGCTGCCGATACCGAACTCGTCGAGCTGGTTTCTGCCGAATTGGGTTCGGACTGGCCGCGTTTGGTGGCGCCGAGCTTCGATGCCAAGAAGGCAGTGGTGTTCGACGACCGCTGGGCCAGTGCTCGTGAAGACCTGGCGCGGTTGTGGATCACCGAGGAAGACGAGATCGACAGCCAGTGGGCACATTTGGCCGAAAGCTTTGAAGGTGCCGGGCATGCCGTCGGCACGCAGGCCAATTGGTGGCAGGGCAAGTCGCTGGCGCAGGGCCGCAATGTGCACGCCTCGCTGTACGGTCGCATCGCCGCAGGTGCCGAGAGCCCCGATCAGGGCAAGTGGGGCGGCGAGGTCGCGGTAGTGACCGGTGCGTCCAAGGGCTCGATCGCCGCCTCGGTGGTGGCCGCGCTGCTCTCCGGCGGTGCGACGGTCATCGCGACCACCTCGCGTCTTGACGAGGCCCGGTTGGTGTTCTACCGCAACCTGTACCGCGAGAGCGCACGGTTCGGCGCCAAGCTGTGGGTGGTGCCGGCGAACATGGCCTCGTACGCCGACATCGACGCGCTGGTGCAGTGGGTGGGCACCGAGCAGTCCGAAAGCCTTGGGCCGATGTCGATTCACCTCAAGGATGCGCAGACCCCGACGCTGCTGTTCCCGTTCGCCGCACCGAAGGTGGTCGGGGATCTGTCGGAGGCAGGGTCGCGTGCCGAGATGGAGATGAAGGTGCTCCTGTGGGCCGTGCAGCGGCTCATCGGCGGCCTGTCGGCCATCGGTGCCGAGCGCGACATCGCCTCGCGTCTGCACGTGGTGCTTCCCGGTTCGCCGAACCGCGGCATGTTCGGCGGCGACGGCGCGTACGGCGAGTCCAAGGCGGCTCTCGATGCGCTGGTCACCCGCTGGAAGGCGGAATCGTCGTGGGCGTCGCGAGTCAGCTTGGCGCACGCCCTGATCGGCTGGACCCGCGGCACCGGGCTGATGGGTCACAACGACGCCATCGTCACCGCCGTCGAAGAAGCCGGAGTCACCACGTACTCCACCGCGGATATGGCCTCGATGCTGTTGGCGCTGTGCAACGCGGAGGCGCGCGTGCAGGCCGCACAGGCGCCGGTGGAGAAGGATCTCACCGGCGGGCTGGCCGAGGTTGAGCTCGATATGGCCGAGCTGGCCGCCAAGGCCCGTGAGGACATGGAGGCCAAGGCCAAGGCCGAAGCCGCAGCGACGTTCGATGAGGAGGATGACCCCAACTTCATTGCGGCACTGCCTTCTCCGCCGCGGGGTTACACCTCGACGCTGCCGCCTGAGTGGGCCGACCTCGACGTCGACCCCGCGGACCTGGTGGTAATCGTCGGTGGTGGTGAGCTTGGTCCGCTGGGCTCCTCGCGTACCCGCTACGAGATGGAGGTTGACGACGAGCTGTCGGCGGCCGGCGTCCTGGAGCTTGCCTGGACCACCGGACTGGTCAAGTGGGAGAACGACCCCGAGGCCGGTTGGTATGACACCGAAACCGGTGAGCTGGTTCCCGAATCGGAATTGGTAGAGCGTTACCACGACAAGGTGGTCGGCAACATCGGTGTCCGCGAGTTCGTGGACGACGGTGCGATCGACCCCGATCACGCGTCGCCGCTGTTGGTTTCGGTGTTCCTGGACAAGGACTTCACCTTCACGGTGTCCACCGAGGCTGAGGCCCGCGAGTTCGTGAAGTGGGATCCCGAGCACACCACCATCCAGCCGTTGCCCGATGGCAGCGACTGGCAGGTGACGCGCAAGGCGGGTACCGAGGTTCGCGTGCCGCGCAAGACCAAGCTGTCGCGGACCGTCGGTGCACAGATCCCGACCGGTTTCGATCCGACCGTGTGGGGAATCACCCCGGACATGGTCAGCTCCATCGACCGGGTGGCGCTGTGGAACATGATCGCCACCGTGGACGCGTTCCTGTCGGCGGGCTTCACCCCGACCGAACTGATGCGTTGGGTGCACCCGAGCCTGGTGGCCAACACACAGGGCACCGGCATGGGTGGCATGACCTCGATGCAGACCATGTACCACGGAAACCTGTTGGGCCGTAACAAACCGAACGACATCCTGCAGGAAGTACTGCCGAACGTCGTCGCCGCGCACGTGGTTCAGTCATACGTCGGTTCCTATGGCGCGATGATCCACCCGGTGGCGGCCTGCGCCACCGCGGCGGTGTCCGTCGAGGAAGGTGTCGACAAGATCCGGCTCGGCAAGGCGCATCTGGCGCTGGCCGGCGGGTTCGACGACCTGACGCTGGAAGCCATCATCGGCTTCGGTGACATGGCCGCGACCGCCGACACCGAGATGATGCGGGCCAAGGGCATTGCGGACAAGCGGTTCTCGCGGGCCAATGACCGCCGTCGCCTCGGCTTCGTGGAGGCGCAGGGTGGTGGCAGCGTGCTGCTGGCGCGCGGTGACCTGGCCCTGAAGATGGGCCTGCCGGTGCTGGCCGTGGTGGGCTACGCCCAGTCGTTCGGTGACGGTGTGCACACCTCCATCCCGGCGCCGGGCCTGGGTGCGCTGGCCGCTGGGCGAGGTGGCAAGGATTCGGATCTGGCGCGCGCGCTGAACAAGCTGGGCGTCACCGCCGATGACATCGCCGTCATCTCCAAGCACGACACGTCCACGCTGGCCAACGATCCCAATGAGACCGAGCTGCATGAGCGGCTCGCGGCCTCGCTGGGTCGCTCGGATGGTGCGCCGCTGTTCGTCATCTCGCAGAAGAACCTGACCGGCCACGCCAAGGGTGGTGCCGCGGTGTTCCAGATGCTGGGCCTGTGCCAGGTGCTGCGCGACGGGGTCATCCCGCCGAACCGCAGCCTGGACTGTGTCGACGACGAGTTGTCCACCAGCCAGCACTTCGTGTGGTTGCGGGAGTCGCTGCCGCTCAAGGAGAAGCTGCCGCTGAAGGCGGGCCTGGTGACGAGCCTCGGCTTCGGTCACGTGTCGGGTCTGGTGGCACTGGTGCACCCACAGGCGTTCATTGCCTCGCTGCGCCCGGAGGATCGTGCTGACTACGAGAAGCGTTCGCGTGAGCGTATTCTCGCCGGCCAGCGCCGTCTGGCCTCGGCCATGGCCGGTGGCCGGCCGATGTACGAGCGGCCGGACGGTCGTCGCTTCGACCACGATCACGACGAGTCGGAGAAGCGTCAGGAAGCCGCGATGCTGCTGGATCCGGGTGCGCGTCTCAGTGAAGACGAGGTCTACCACCGGTGATTGTCGGTATCGGGATCGACCTAGTGACCATCTCCGAGTTTGGAGAGCAACTAGCCAGTCCCGGGACGGCTTTCGGGTCCGCGTTCACGCCAGGGGAGCGGCGTGACGCGGCCTCGAAGACCGGTGGTGAGGCACGGTACCTGGCGGCTCGATGGGCGGCCAAGGAAGCAGTCATCAAGGCGTGGTCGGGGTCGCGGTATTCGCAGCGGCCGGTGTTGCCGGAGAACATCCACCGGGACATCGAAGTCGTGACAGACACCTGGGGCCGCCCGCGTATCCGGCTTTCCGGGGCGATCGCCGAGTACCTGGCGGATATGACGATGCACGTGACCTTGACGCATGACGGTGACACCGCAGCGGCGTTCGTCGTGCTCGAGCAGGAGGGCGAAGCCTCCTCGTAGCGGCGGGCCGCCGGTGGGATGCGGTGCCGTCTGTTAAGAAGTGCCTATGCCTGTTCCCGAATTCGTTCTCGAACTGCGTCGGCACATGGGGCACGCGCCGCTGTGGTTGCCGGGTGTGACCGGTGTGGTGATCCGCGACGAGCAGGTGCTCCTGGTCAAGCGTGCCGACAACGGTGCGTGGACCGCGGTCACCGGGATCGTTGACCCGGGCGAGAACCCGGCAGATTCGGCCATCCGGGAGGTATGGGAAGAGGCCGGTGTTCGTGCTCTGCCCACGCGATTGGTGTGGGTGCACGTGAGCCGGCCGATGGTGCATGTCAATGGCGATCACGCCCAGTACCTGGACCACGTGTTCCGAATGGACTGGCTCTCTGGATCGCCTTACCCGGCCGATGGCGAGAACGTCGCCGCGCAGTGGTTCGATATCGCGGCGATGCCGGATATGGCCGAGGACATGCGTCGCCGGATCGAGCTTGCGGCGGATACCGATAGCGTCGCCACGGTTTTCGATATCGCCGGCCCGCAGGACTAGGGGAGCGGCGCAGGCTCTGCAGTAGTGGCCGGCGAGATGAGAAATGTGGCAGCCAGCCCAACGACGAGGAATGCCGCGGCCAAGTAACTGCCCAACTCCACGCCATGGGCCATTGCTTGTCGGGCCGCGTCGGCGATTCCGGCGGTCTGCGGTTGACGGGCGAACTCGTCGATGGCGGCCCCGGCGCTACGGACTACCGTGCGCGCAACGGAATCGGATTGATCGGGCGGGACACCCGAATCTGCCAGGGTCCGGGCGAGTTGGCTGCTGATGACGCTGAAGAAGGCAGTCGTCAGTACCGCGATGCCCAAAGCGGAACCCAGCTGACGGAACACGCTCTGCATGCCGGACCCCTGCCCGGAACTGCGGTCGGGGACATCGCTGAGGACCACATTGGTGACCTGGGCGGTGGCAAAGCCGATACCGATCCCGTACACGAACAGCGCCAAGGCGAGGATCCACCACGCGGTATCGGGCCGCGCGATGAATCCGACCGCCGCCAGCCCCAGTGCTTCCAGCGCCAGACCTATGCGGACCAAACCCAGCGCGGAGATTCGTGACGTCATCGCGAAACTGGCGCCGCTGGCCGCGAAGCTGCCGAGCGCTATCGGTACCAAGGCGAGTCCGGCTTGGACGGGGCTGTACCCCTGCGCGAATTGCAGCCACAGCGGCAGCACCGCCACTATCCCGAACTCGCCCATCCCGATAATCAATGTCGCGATGTTGCCGTTGCGGAACGAACCAATGGAGAAGAGCCGCACATCCATCAACGCCTTTGTCGGTTGTCCTGGATCGATATCCCGGGTCAGCGCCACCTGCCGGAGCACGAAGGCGATGAGGGCAAGTGCCGCAAGGACAAGCGCCACGAATACCGGCGACAGATCGAACGTCCACCGAACGCCCAATAACTCGAACGGCTCGGTGCTGTGTATCCATCCGTATGTGCGACCGTCGATGAGTCCGAAGGCGAGCAAGCCCAAACCGATGATCGACAGCACAGCTCCGGTCACATCCACTTTCGCCTGGGTGCGCTGCGAGCGGGGAATGAAGACCAGCGCGCCGATGCAGATCACCGCGACAAGCGGGATGTTGATTCCGAAAGCCCAACGCCACGAGGCATGCTCGGACAGCCAGCCGCCCAGTAGAGGGCCCAGAGCCGTGGCAGCACCAATGGTGGATCCCCACACGGCGAATGCCTGACCGCGTTCCTTTCCCGTGAATTGCGCGTTGAGCAGAGCTAGTGATGTCGGCAGGATCAGTGCCGCTCCGGCACCCTGCAGGAAGCGGGCCAGTACCAACCACCCTCCGGTGGCGGCCATACCAGCGAGCAGGCTCGTTGCGCCGAAAACCACTACACCAGTGAGGAAAACGCTGCGGGCGCCCAGAATGTCGGAGATGCGCCCAACGAGTAACAACAGCGCCGCGAACACGATCGCGTACGACTCCTGCACCCACTGAGCCTGTGCCGAAGTGACGCCGAGGTCGCGCACGATCGACGGGATGATGACGTTGACGATCGTGGTATCGACGACGATCAGCGCCACGCCCAACGCGATGGCGGCCAAGCCGAGCCACTTGCGGGCGTTTTCTGGCAGGGCAGTCCTCACTGTTCGGGGGCTTCACGGTCGCTCTGGTCCCACGCCGCGACAGGCAAGGTCAGATAGACACCGGCACTCTGGCCGTCTTCGATGACGGTGCGGACCGCGTCGTGGATCGCCTCAGCACGACGCTGACGGTCCTCGGCCCGATCGGAGAACCACTTCGACTTCACCTCGACGAGAACATCAATGTCGAATCGGTCGAACGGTCCGATCTCGTGGAAGCGGATCAGTACATCACCGGGCTGCAGGAGCTGGTCGTACGGCTCGTCCTGGCATTGCACCGCCAGGGAGACCGCGTGAGGAAGGATCTCTGCCAGCTCGAGGCGGGCAGCGTCGGTAACCCGCGGACCGCAGGTGATGTCAATCAGTGGCAAGATCTCAGACTTTCAGCGAGTATCCGAGGTCGACATCGCAGGCGGCCTTGCCGCCCCTGAATCCGACGTTTTCGGACGGGATTTCGATCAGCACGACCTTGATATCGCCCGGAGGTACGCCGAACACTTCGAGGTTTCGCACGATGGCCTGATACAGGTCGCGTTTGGCCTCTAGCGAGCGTCCCTGGAACAGCACGATTTCGATCCGTGTGAACCGATCACCGGCGGCGTGCGGAATCGCGTAGTTGGCCGCGGCGTGTTCGATGAGGCGTGCCAGCGGCTCGTCGGCCGGCGTGGCGAGTGCCTCGACCACGCCGCGATGCACCGCGTCAAGGAACTCGGACTGTTTTCCCTCGAGCCATGAACCCCTGACCTCTACGAGAATGTCGGGCATTTGCCCTCCCTGGCGGTCTAGACGGAGATGTCGCGGCGCAGCTTGGCGACATGACCGGTGGCCTTCACGTTGTACTGTGCCACCTCGATCTTGCCCTTCTCATCCACGACGAACGTGGATCGGATGACGCCCTCGACGATCTTTCCGTACAGCTTCTTCTCGCCGAAGGCGCCGTACGCGGTCAGCGTCGCCTTGTCGGGATCGGATAGCAGTGGGA
The DNA here is from genome assembly GCF_001853795.1 of Mycobacteroides franklinii. Lineage (NCBI taxonomy): Bacteria > Bacillati > Actinomycetota > Actinomycetes > Mycobacteriales > Mycobacteriaceae > Mycobacteroides > Mycobacteroides franklinii. The sequence continues at coordinate 422,152 of NZ_MLIK01000004.1, read as the reverse complement.
AGTTCACACCGTCGCGTTCGCGGAACTTGGCGAGCTTCTCGGGCTTGTCGGGGGAGATACCGATGACGTCGAGACCCGCCTCGTTGAGCTCGGCGAGGCTGTCGCGGAAGTCGCAGGCCTGTTTGGTGCAGCCTGGGGTCATGGCCGCGGGATAGAAGTAGATGATCACCTTGCGGCCCTTGTAGGAGGACAGTGACACCTTCTTGCCGTCGGCGTCGAGCAGGGTGAACGCTGGGGCCTTGTCGCCAACTTCGAGCCGCTTGGTTTCCGCCATCACCGGTGCCTTTCTGTTGACCCGTACAGTTGTTGCCCTAGGGTAGTTGCTTGAGTTTCAACCACTGACGTGGAGGAGTACACGTGGCCAGGGATCCAGAGGCAATCAAGGCCGACATCGATAAGGCGCGCGATCAACTCGCGGCCACGGTCGACACCCTGAGTGACCGCGCAAACCCACAGCGTCTGGCCGAGGATGCCAAGGCGTCGGTGCTCGCGACCCTGAACAAGCCGGCCATCAAATTCACCATCCTCGGTGTGGGCGCCGTGGTTGCCGCACTGGTGGTCCGCAAGGTCGTGCGCAAGTTCCGCAAGGACTGATCCAGCTGTTCGCCGACCGCGCCTAGAACTCGAATCGCAGGATGCGGGCGGACCGTCTCATCGACGCGCTGTGCTGCGCTATGCGTGAGGAGATTCGCAGCCAGGTCGGAAACAGATCGATCTCCGGCGCGTCCACCAGATTGAACTCTTCGACAAACCGCAGCCGAGGGTTCCATCGTTCCGGGGTGCGTGGATCGTTGTAGCCCTCGAACCCTCGCACCTGATTGACTTTCTTGAACATCTTCTGCGGAAACAGCTTTGAGATCCACACGCCCACGACCATGCGGCCATAGTCGTTGAATGCGAGCTGCCCGGTGGGGAAGTGGTCGGTGACGGCCCGCATCGTCGCGATGATCTGTTCCTTGGTCAGGAACGCGAAGAATCCATCGGCGATCACCATGGCCGGACGATCCGACGGTATCCCGTTGATCCACGCCGGGTCGGTGATGGATACCCCGATGGTGTGCTCGTTGGGCCCCGGCGGCATCACCTCATCGCGCAGCCTGGCCATTCCGGGCAGGTCGACGCTGTACCAGTCGACGGCGGCCGGCGGCTGGATGCGCCGGTATCCATCGTCGAGACCCGCCCCCAGATCGACTACCACCGCGTTCGGGTGTGCGGTGACAAAGGTACGCACCCTGTCATCGAGAAGCTTTGCGCGTAGCGATGATTGGCATACAACAGGGGCGATCACGCCGAGTGCGTCGAAGTCGTAGTCGATTCGGGCGACGGCCGCCGCTGCGCCTGGGTCCGACAGGATCGGCCGCTGCCAACCGTCGTTGACGGCCCGTGCTTTCAGGGTGAGAAAGGCGGTCTCTTCCTCGGGGGTAACTCCGCTCGTGTCGATGCCCATGACTCGACTATACAAGCGTGTAGTCAATTGTCCAGCCGTGTAAAATATGGCGATGGAGACCGTGGATCCCGACGACCTCACCGCGCGCGCCCGGATACGGGATGCGGCACTGCGCGAGTTCGGCGACAAGGGATACGACGGCGCGACCATTCGGGGGATCGCCGCCCGCGCCGGAGTGTCTTCCGGGCTGCTGCGGCATCACTTCGGGTCCAAGCAGGAACTGCGGGACGCCTGCGATGAATACCTCGTCAAGACGATGCGCACCATCAACGAGCAGGTGCGCTCGAACGTGGAACGCGGTGATGTGCACTATGTCTCGGCGCGCATTCCCATCGGCCAATACCAGGCCTACATCACCAGGGCCCTGGTAGAAGGCTCCGCGGGGCAGGTCTTCGACGAGATGGTCGCGATGACCGAAGGCTGGCTGGCTGCTGCGGACCAAAACCGCGCCCATCCCCCCGAGGTCGACGTGAAATCCCGCGCCACGGTCATCACTGCCATGGCATTGGCGGTCCCGCTGCTTCAGCAACATGTTTCGCGTGGCTTGGGAGTGGATGTCGGTTCGCCCGAGGGTGATCTGAAGATGGCCGCCACGCTGGTCGATGTGTACGCCAACCCGCTACTCACCCCTGAGCAGGCAAAATCGGCGCAGGAGGACCTCGCGCGCAGAATGGGGTAGCCATTCCCGATTGGGTAATATTCGCTGCAACACATCACTATTGCACTGCTACCTGGGTAGTCTTACCCCGTGCAAAGTATCTGCGCACGGGCCGGGTTTCGATGATAATCGTCGCTGGTCTACGGCTCGACGCGACCGCATTCAAGGCCTCGGCGATGATGCTCTATGTCGTCGGGTTCGCATTCACGGTGTTCTATGGTGTCGACAGTGTGCGCCTTGCCGTGGTGCTGTTGGTCGGGATCGCAGCGACGGTATTGCACTACTGGCCGGAGCGCGAAGAGTTCGATCGGATCTCGATGGCGGTCGCGCTCGGTGTGGTTCTTGCATTCGCGCTCGACGCCCGGTCGACCTGGGTTATCGACCAGACCTCCGCGCCCGGTGTGGGAATCGACGTGATGCGCCTGTGCGCATGGTTGCTGTCGGTGGCCGGCATCTTGGCGTTTCCGCGCCGCCTCATCGACAGGGACGCCGAGCCAGACGGTTAGGCCCGGGTTCTCTCCAACCGCGACGGCCTCGTCAACAGGTAGGAGAGCACACCGGCGGTGCGGGGCGAGCGCGTCTTGGACCACCGGAAAAGCAGGCCGTGCAACAACGGCACCGGCGACCACCAGAACCACTTGCCCAGCGCGCCCGCCATCGCCGGCACCACGAACGTTCTGACCACGAGTGTGTCGATCATCAGGCCCACGCCGATCGTCGTGCCTGTCTGTTCAATGCTCAGCACGTCGCTGGACAGCATCGCGAACATGGTGATCCCGAAGACGATTCCGGCCGTGGTGACGACCCCACCTGTCCCGCCGAACGTGCGAATCATGCCGGTACGCAAGCCCGCTCCGTGCAGGAACACCTCCTCGCGCATCCGCATGGTGAGAAGCAGGTTGTAGTCGGCACCGACGGCGACCAGCGCGATCAGGGCGATGGAGGGCACGGCCCAATGCAGGTCGCGACCCAGCATGTCCTGCCAGATCAGCGTGGTGACACCGAGGGCCGACACATACGAGATGATCACCGTCCCAATCACCACTGCGGCCGCGACCGGGCTACGCAACATGATCAGCACGATGAGGAAGACCAACGCGAGTGCCACCGCCGCCAGCAGGAGGAAATCTTCGCTGACATATCCGCGCAATTCGGCAGTGCCCGTGCCGAATCCGGTGAGGTTCACCGAGCTGCCCGCCAGGGTGCCCTCCTTGGTGGCCTCGCTCACCGCGAGCATGATCTGCGGAGACCGATGTGCGCCGTCGGCGCCGAATACCTGGCCGTCGCCGAACACCATCATGCGCGTGGAGCGCCCGTCCGGGCCGAAGTAGAGCCCGGCCGCACGCTGGAATCGCGGGTCCTGCCAAGCGCGTTGCGGCAGGTAGTAACCTCCCTCGCCGCTGCTACGGAAATCCTCGCGCATGGCCCGTAGGTACTCGGTGAGCCCAGAGAACATGGTCCGCGTCTCACCCACGGCCTTGGTGAGCTGATCGGTGACCGCACTGAGCTGCGCGACGGTGGATCTCATGTTCTTCACCGAATCCACGGCACCGGAGAACGATTTCTGCATTCCCTGGGCACCGGCGCCGAACTTGTCGGTGCTGGCGGTCAGCGTCGCCGTCGCCGCCACCACGGAATCCATCGGTTCGACGGCCTTGAGCACCAATGAGCAGATGCCGTCGTTGGCGCAGTTGGGGTTGCCGTTGGTGAAGTTGCGCAGTGGTTCCATGTACCCGGAGACCTGGGACACGTTGTCCTGCAGCGCTTTCATTCCCGAGTGCATGTCACCGATGCCGCCGTTGAGCTCGCCCAGTCCGCTCACCCCGCCGGCCAGGCCCTTCTGCAACTGGGCGATGGCCCCCGAGAACTGGCTGAGTGTCGTTGCGAGTTGGTCGACGGCCCCTAAACGCTGGCTCATCTGGGCGGTGCCGTCGTTCAACTGATCGGCGATGATCCCGGCTTGTTCGGTCAGCGCAGCCTGTTCCGGAATTGAGCCTGCTGGTCGCGAGGCCGACTGCACCATACGAATCCCGGGAATCTCCATCAGCTTCTTGGTGACTCGCTCAACACCGATCACTCCGGCAGGGTTGCGCAGGTCGTGGTCGGATTCGATCGAGACGATTTCCGGTAGCAGCCGATTCGCTGGAAAGTGCCGGTCCATCGCCTGATATCCGCGGTTGGCGTGCGTGGAAAGCGGTTGGGCGGCAAGCTCGTCGAACCCGAGACGCAGGCCGGCCACGGGAAGCGCGCAGACGACGAGAACCAGCAGCGATCCGGCCAGGACCGGGCCCGGCCAGCGCGCCACCATGGCGCCTACCCGGCGCCAGCGGCGCCCGGGTTGGCTTGATCCCTGCTGCAGAGCACGTGGTTGCGCCAGGCCCCGGCGGCCCGCCAGTCCGATAAGTGCGGGCAATAGCGTCAACGAGGCCACCATTCCGGTGAGTATCCCGATGGCACAAGGTAATCCGGCGCTGCGCAACATGCCGACCTGTGCGAAGAGCAGGCAGGAAAGGGCTGCGGCAATCGTCAACCCGGAAGCCGCGATGACCGGCGCCACGGAACGATTCGCCATGACGAGGGCCTGCTCGTGATCCACTCCCGCGCGGCGCTGCTCGTGATAGCGCCCGAGCAGGAAGATGCCGTAGTCGGTTGCCGCGCCGAGAACCAATGCGGCGAGCAGCGATACCGAGAAGATGGACACCTCGATGAGATCGCGCTCGCCGAGGAACGCGACGATGGAGCGGGCCACTGCGAGCCCAAGGCCCACGGTCAGCAACGGAATCGCCGCGGTGATGACGGATCGGTATACAACGAACAAGAGCACCGCGATAAGTACCACGGTGACACCGGTGATCATCAGCATTTGTGTGTCGATGGCGGTGAGCTCGTCGGCAATGGTGGCTCCCGGACCGGTGACCCAGGCGTGCATCCCGGTGGGTGCGGATTCGTCGGCGACGATCTTGCGAACGGCAGTCAGCGCGTCGTTAGCTCTCGCGGCGCCGAGCTCACCGTTCACCCGCAGCATGGTGTAGACCGCCTTGCCGTCAGGGCTGAGCGCCCCCTCGGCGGTCAACGGGTCGGACCAGAGGTCCATCGCGGAGTCCAGATGAGCGGCATCGGCACGCAGTTTGGTCAGCAGCCGATCGTGATACTGGTGTTCGACGGGTCCAAGCTTGTGATCGCTTTCCAGCACCAGGTAATTGAGATTGTTACCGGCACCGTCCTGGAACTGCTTGCCCATGACAGCACCCGCGGCGTTGACCGGTGCGTCCTTCGGCAGGAAGCCGCGGGCATGGTTGTGTGCCGTGCTTTCCACCTGCGGCACAAGTAGATTTCCCGCCCCGGCGACCAGCATCCATAGTCCGATGATCAGAACCGCGTAGCGGCTGGAGAACCTTGCGATGGCGTCCCACATGCCTGCCGACGCTACGGAGGAGGCCGGGCGTCGTCGTCGTGCTGCGGGCGAGACTTGTTCTCCTACCGTGGTAGGAGACGCGGATCCGCGCCAAGCATGATGTATGACCCGGCGACCGCCTCTACGCTGGCCTGATGGACCGGTTCCGAGAATGGGCGTATCAGCGCCGTGCCTTGGTGCCGTATGAGTTTCCGTGGACCGTGCCCGTGGTGATGTACGGCAGCACGCTGCTGATCGTCGGCTGCGCGGTGATACAGCGAGACGTGACCCGCCCGTGGCTGTCGATCGTGGCGAGCCTGCTCGCGCTCACCCCGATACTGGTGTTCATCTGTGCCGGTTACAAACTGAACACGTTCTGGACCGTGACGTGCGCTCTTGCTGGGGTCGGACTATTTCTGACCTGGCCATCGAATGTCGTGGACGCTGCCCCCTTCTTGCTGATGTTCACGGTGGGGGAGGTCGGCGCGCTGGCATCGGTCCGCGCCGGTCTGGCTTCCATTGGCGCCTGTGTGGCATTGCTCGTGGTGGCCGAACAGCTGAATCATCTCGGAACCTTCTCGCTCTTCATGATGTTCTTCGTGATCTGTGGGTGGTTGATCGGCCGCATCATGCAGTTGCAACAACGCCTACTCCTGCAGGAACGCGCACAACAGGTCCGCATGCAGGAACAAGCCGCCGCCGATGAACGCCGCCGCATCGCACGTGAAATCCATGACGTGATAGCGCATTCCCTGTCCGTGACGATGCTCCATCTGACCGGTGCCAGGCGGGTGTTGCAGGAGGACCACGATGTGGACGACGCCGTCGCGGGACTGCTCGATGCCGAACGTCTTGGTCGTCAAGCCATGTCGGATATCCGGGGAACCGTCGGTCTGCTGAGTGCGGGACCTGGCGGCGTCGAGCCGATGCGGTTGGCTCCGGAACCCGGGATCGCAGACATCCCTGACCTGATCGCCGATTTCACCGCGGCGGGGATGGCTGTGGAGTCGCATATCTACGGGGCAGATGAGTCTGTCAGCGCTGGCGTGGGTTTGGCACTGTATCGAGTGGCTCAGGAATCTTTGGCCAATATCGCCAAGCACTCGCCCAAGTCGTCGGCCGCGGTACTCCTTGATATCAACGACTCGGTGGCGAGTCTGACCGTGAGTAACGACTTGGCCGCCGGATTCCGTCTGGATGTGTGTTCGGGAGGTGGGCTTTCGGGAATGCGCCAGCGCATCGAGACGCTCGGCGGTGAGTTCCGTGCCGGGATGGGCGAGGACGGCTGGACGGTTTCCGCAATGGTTCCCATGGCGTCCGATGGGTCACCATGCCGTTCGCGACGGAAGGCGTTGTGGCGCCATGACTGACACCGAAGTGGGCGTGCTGCTGGTGGACGATCAGGAGTTGGTTCGTACGGGGTTGCGCCGGATTCTGCGCCGCAAAGACGGATTCGCGATTGTGGGGGAGTGCGCCGACGGCAGCGAGGTAGCGGCGGCGGTGGTCCATACGCGGCCCGATGTGGTGGTCATGGATCTGCGGATGAAGCAGATGAGCGGTATCGAGGCGATTCGTTTGCTTCACGCCTGCGAGGGTCCACCGGCGTTGGCGCTCACCACATTCGACGACGACGAGCTGCTCTCCGGCGCGCTGCGTGCCGGTGCTGCCGGATTCATTCTGAAGGACTCGCCCGCCGAGGAGTTGGTCCGTGCGGTGCACGCGGTGGCCCGGGGAGAGGCGTATCTAGATCCGGCGGTGACATCGCGTGTGCTCAACGACTATCGGCGGGCGCCTGCCGCGGCCTCGGGAGATGCCGAGGGCAAACTCACCGCGCGGGAGCTGGATGTGTTGGCGCTCATCGCCTCCGGCGCCACCAACTCTGAAATCGCCGAACAGTTGGTGATATCGGAGGTGACCGTCAAGAGTCATATCGGGCGGATCTTCGTCAAACTCGATCTGCGCGATCGGGCTGCGGCCATCGTGTACGCCTACGATCACGGCATCGTGACCCCCAAATAGGGTTACAGCAGGTCCTTTTCGCGGATCTTCTCCAGTGCCTCGTGTATTTGTTCCAGCTCGCGGCGCAGGTAGTCACGGGTCGCGACCTCGCCAACCGCCAGCCGCAGGGCGGCGAGCTCCCGGGCCAGGTACTCGGTATCGGCCTTCGTCTGTTCGGCCCGCCTGCGGTCCTCTTCGAGTGACACGCGGTCGCGGTTTTCCTGTCGGTTCTGAGCCAGCAGGATCAGTGGCGCCGCGTAGGCGGCCTGGGTGGAAAACGCCAGGTTGAGCAGGATGAACGGGTACGGATCCCATTGCAGTCCAACCGCGAAGAGGTTCAACGCAATCCATACCAGGACGAATATCGTCTGCATGGCGAGATATCGCCCGGTCCCGAGGAAGCGGGCGATGTTTTCACTGACCTGTCCGACGGCTTCCACGTCGAGACCGAGGGACAGCCCGCGCGAGGTGCGCGGGGTATCGAGCCTTTGTCGTGCCGACGTCTCACTCATAAGCGGTCACCTCCCGTGACAGACTCGGGCTCCTCGGCGCGCCAGCCGTCGGGCATCAGGTGATCCAGCACGTCGTCCACGGTGACAGCACCGAGCAAGTGGTCCTCCCTGTCGATCACCGGGCCGCACACCAGGTTGTAGGCGGCGAAGTAACGAGTCACCTCGGCCAACGGCGCCTCCGCGTCCAGATAGGGCAGATCGGCATCGAGGATGCCGCCAACCATCGCGTAGGGAGGTTCGCGCAGCAGCCGCTGCAGGTGCACGCATCCCAGGTAGCGGCCGGTAGGGGTCGCCGTCGGCGGTCGGACCACGAACACCAGCGAGGACAGTGCGGGTGTCAGGTCCGGATCACGCACGCGGGCAAGTGCTTCGGCGACGGTGGTGTTGGGGCTCAAAATCACGGGCTCCGGCGTCATCATGCCGCCGGCGGTGTTGGGGGAGTGGGTGAGCAGTCGGCGGACCGGCTCGGAGTCTTCCGGATCCATCAGCGCCAGAAGTGATTCGGCCTCTGCGGGTGGTAGTTCACCCAACAGGTCGGCGGCATCGTCGGGATCCATCGCCTCCAGCACATCCGCGGCACGTTCGTCTTCCAGCTTGGTCAGCACCGCGGCCTGATCATCCTCGGGAAGTTCCTGAAGGATGTCGGCCAGCCGCTCGTCGTCGAACGCGCCAAGTACCTCGTCCCGTCGCTTGGGCGGAAGCTCGCGGATGGCATCGGCCACCTCGACCGGCCGCATGCCCTCGAACTGAAGCATCAGCTGGGCCACGCCCTGCCCGGGCAAGTTCAGGGTTGAGGGCGTCAATCCCTGGATGTGGCTCCATTCGGTGACCTGTACACCGCTGCGCCGTCCCAGCCGTCGCGGGCTTCGCACCGCCACGCGGGTGACCACCCAGTCGCGGGTGCGGGTCTGCTCGAGTCCCAGGTCCACCACGGTGAGATCTATTCCGGCGAACTGTTCGAGCTCGGGATCGTCGGTGTGCACGGTGGTGTCCAGGACTTGGCCCAGGACCAATGCCTCGCTGGGGCGTTGTTCGAAGCGGCGCAATGAGACGTTTCCGGTGTTCAGTGTCACCGATCCGGGCTCGATGGCGGTGACCCGCAGCATGGGCACGAAGATTCTTCGGCGCGTGAGCATTTCGACAACGAGCCCGATGACGCGCGGCTGTTTTCGGGCAACGCCCATGCCGATCACGACATCGCGAACCCGTCCGATCGACTCGCCGTCCGGGCCCAGAACAACCAGGCCTGAGAGCCTGGCTGCGAACACCTTGCTCACTGCGGCCATGACAGCAAGGTTAGGGGGTAACCCCATTGCGGCCGTGCGCCGGTGTCGCGAGTTGGGTGGTTAGGGGCCGATTCCGCCGTACATGAGTGCGATGACGGCGGCCGAGAATCGCTCGGTGTCCTGTACCTCGCCGCCCCGTGACGCGTGCAGTCCGTTGGCCAGGATCATCCCCGTCACTGCACGGGCGGTGTATTCGGTGTCGAGATCGGCGCGTAGGTAACCTTTTTCGACTCCGTGCCGTAGGTATGCCTCGGTGAGGTGATCGCTTGTGGAGAGCATGCCGAAGACGCGCTCGCGCAGCTCGCTGTCCACCGAACCTGCTTCGAGGAGCAGTAGTGGTAGATGCGGGTTGTCGCGAAACAGGTGTGCGAGAGCTGCGCCGATCCGGACCGATTGTTGCCGGTACTGCTCGATGTCGTCCGCGAGTCCTGCGGCGTTCTCGGCGCCGATCGCCTCAAAGATCTGTCCGGTGACGTCATCGATGACATGCTCGATGATGTCTCGTTTGCTCTTGAAGTACCGGTAGAAGGTCCCATGGCCGATCCCGATCCGTCCGGCGATATCCGCCACACCGGTGGCGTGGTAGCCCTGCTCGGAGAAGCACGCGAACGCCGCGTCCAAGATCTCCTGCCGCATTTCGAGCTTCTTGCGCTCTGCGCGACTGAGCGCGGGGGAGCTAGCCGGACTTATCGACATGATGGGCGATCCTACCGACCTTGACACATCTCAAGAATGACATATCATTCCGAAACTGACACGCCATTCCGTTCCGCTGGAGGTTGATGTGAGTCGTTATCCGAAAATTGAGCTGGCCGGCGCGGTGGTCGTCATCACCGGCGGGGCCCGAGGAATCGGCGCGGCGACCGCGCGCCTCTTCGCCGACAGGGGCGCCGACGTGTGGATTGGTGACGTCGATGACGTGGTCGCCAAGGAGACAGCGCACGGCATCCGCAATGCGCAGGCGGGTGCCCTCGATGTCACCAAGCCCGAGTCGTGGGCCGCGTTCCTCGACCGCGTGCGCAGTGAATCCGGGCCCGTTGACATCCTGATCAACAACGCCGGTGTCATGCCGCTGGGCGGGTTTGTCGAAGAGAACGAACGCACCACCGACTTGATCCTCGACGTGAACGTGCGCGGTCCGCTCAATGGTGCGCGGGCCGCGTTGCCGGAGATGGTGGCCCGCGGGCGTGGACACATCGTCAACGTGGCGTCGATGGCGGGCAAGTTGGCCGTTCCCGGGATGGTCACCTACAACGCCTCCAAGTTCGGTGCCGTCGGACTATCGGTGGCGCTGCGCAAGGAATACGGGAACAGTGGCGTCAGCATCAGCTGCGTACTGCCGAGCGCGGTCCGGACCGAACTGGCCTCGGGGGCGCCGCTGGGCAAGGGAATGCCGACCGTCGATCCGGAGGATGTGGCGGCCGCGATTGTTCGCAGCGTCGATACCCGTCGCGCACAGATTTCGGTGCCCGGCTGGCTCGCCTTCGGATGGGGGCTGGTGGATCTTTTCGTGCCCGAACCGGTTGAGCGACTTGCCCGCCGGCTCATCGATGACCGTCGTGCGCTGACATCGCTCGACCTGAACGCCCGCGGCGCCTATATCGAACGCATCGAGCGTCAGAGCAAGGAGCATCAGAAATGAGCGATGGGCGTGACCCGAAGGTCGTCGTCGTCGGGGCGGGGATGGCCGGAATTGCCGTGGGACACAAGCTCAAAGAGGCCGGCTTCAACGATTTCACCATTCTGGAGAAGGGTGATGACGTCGGCGGTGTCTGGTACTGGAACCGCTACCCGGGGCTGACCTGTGACGTGCCGTCGCAGGCCTACCAGTACCCGTTCGCGCCCCGGACCGACTGGCCGCGACTGTTCGCCACCGGTGGCGAGATTCAGGCGTATCACCGCAAGGCCGCCGAGGACTTGGGTGTGATGTCGCATATTCGGTGCGGGCAGGAAGTCACGGCCGCGGAGTTCACCGGGGCCGGCTGGCGGGTCTCCACCGCGGCAGGGGAGACGCTCGAGTGCGACTTTCTGATCGCCGCCACGGGAGTGCTGCACCACCCGAACATTCCTGACATCCCCGGGCTCGACAGCTTCCAGGGGAACGTGGTGCATACCGCACGGTGGGACGATTCGGTGCAGTTGGAAGGCAAGCGCGTTGCTGCCATCGGAACGGGTTCCACCGGGGTGCAGGTTGTTTCGGCGATGCAACCCATCGTCGAGCAGGTGACGTCCTTCATCCGGACTCCGCAGTGGGTGCTGTGGGCGCCGATGGCGATGCGGCAGCCAAAGTTTGTCACCAAGGTGCTGGAGGCGTTGCCGACTCAACGCATCGTGCGGTTGACCGCGCTCACGGGCACCGATGCTCTGGTGAACATTGTGACCCGGCCCAGCTGGGGGCGGCGTCTCGTGCAGCAGTACGCACGCGCGTGCCTGCACTTGATCCGCGACAAGGAGCTGCGTCAGAAACTCACCCCGGACTACCAGCCGCTGTGCAAGCGGCAGGTGCTGTCCGGGTCGTTCCATCGGGCCGTCCAGAAGCCGAACGTGGAGATCGTCACCGATCGCATCGACAGGGTTACGCCAACCGGAATCGTTACGGTCGACGGTGTCGAACGTGATTTCGACGTGATTGTGCTGGCGACCGGATTCCAGGCGCACAACTACATGCGCCCTATGAATCTGGTTGGCAAGGACGGGTACTCGATTGACGAGGCGTGGGAGAAGGGTCCCAAGGCTTACCGGATGACCGCGATCCCCGGCTTCCCGAATTTCTTCACCGTGCTTGGCCCCAACTCACCGACCGGCTCGATTTGGCTTCAGCACACGGCCGAGCGCACCGCCGAATACATCATCAGCTGGCTTCATCGCTTCGCCCGCGGCGAGATCAACACCGTGGAAGTGAGCCGCGAGGCCACTGATGAGTTCAATGACCAAGCGCGCGAAGCGATGAAGCCGACCGTGTGGGCCACCGGGTGTAACTCCTGGTACCTCACCGACGACGGATCCGTCGACCTATGGCCCTTTGATCGAAAGACGATGGAGCGCATGCTCGCATCTCCCGAAGAGAGCCACTACATCCTGCAGTGATGCGCGTCAGCGCAGGTTGAACGTCGAGGGGTCCGGGCCGATGCGACCGTCCGGCGTATGCAGCGCGGTGATGCGCTCCACCTCGTCGGAGCTGAGCTCGAACCCGAAGACATCAAAGTTGGCGGCGATGCGCGCCGGCGTCACCGATTTGGGGATGACGACGTTGCCCAGCTGCAGATGCCAGCGCAGGATCACCTGTGCGGCACTCACATTGTGGGTTTCGGCGATGGCGCCAAGCGTCGCGTCCTCCAGGATCGTGCCCTGACCGAGTGGCGACCACGCCTCCGTGGCAATACCGTACTCGGCATGGAACGCGCGCAACTCGGGCTGGGTGAACCGAGGGTGTAGCTCGATCTGGTTGAGGGCGGGCACCTCGCCGGTCTCGTCGATCAGTCGCTGGAGGTTCTCGACGGTGAAGTTGCTGACTCCGATGGCCTTGGCGCGTCCGTCGGCCTGGATCCGCTGCAGGGCCTTGAAGCTGGCCACGTATTCATCGAGCTCTGGCACCGGCCAGTGGATGAGGTACAGGTCCACATAATCGGTCCCTAGGCGCTCCAGGGAGGCGTCAAACGCGCGCAGCGCGCTGTCGTAACCCTGATCGCCATTCCACAGCTTGGTGGTCAGGAAGACGTCGCCGCGCGGAACGCCGGACTCCGTGATCGCACGACCGGTGCCCTCCTCGTTCTCGTACACCTTCGCGGTGTCGATGCTGCGATATCCGACCTGCAACGCGGTCGACACGGCCGCCTCGGCGCCGTCGTTGGGCACCTGCCACACCCCGAAGCCCAGCTGGGGAATCGTGGTACCGGAATTGAGGGTCACATTGGGCACTACTTGGGGAACCGTCACGGTCAACCCAACGCAGGGCGCTCTCGAGTATTCCCGGGCATGGGGTTCAGAGGCGGGCACCAGGTTGGATCACCAGACGCGCAGGTTTGCCTGGTGACGGATTGGACTCAGGGGTAAGCACTTCGGCGTGTCGCGCCGTCTGGGCTATGAACCTGCAGAAACGCCGGCTGACGTGAGTTGAGTGAATCCCGGTTGGTCTCCGGTTTGGCCCATGAGGGTGGTGTATCCGAGTTGTACGGCCGTTCCGTCGTCGGTGGTGATGACGTTCTTGGTGGTGACGATGTCGGCGCCGAACGCGGTGCGGATGTCATGCATGTGGACCTCGCAGTGCAGGACGTCCCCGGCGATGATCGGGCGCAACATCGTGAACTGCTGATCTACTTGCGCAATTTTCTTGTCGTTGATGGTGATGCCGCTGTGTTGCAGAAACCATTTTTGGGCGCGGTATCCCAGGATGCACAGGAACGTCGGGGGTATCACCAGCTGGTGGTGTCCGAGGGCGTTGGCTGCGGACAGCGTGTGGTGTGCGGGGTGATGGTTCTGGATAGCCAGGGACAGTTCACGGATCTTCTCGCGTTCGACCACGTACGTGGAGGGGTAGCGATGGTGAGTGCCGATCAGATCGGGAGAGATGGGCATAGGATCAATGTAAACGAGCGTTGACCTGCGGTCTGCCCGAGGGGTAGCAAGAACGCGCGTTCCAGCCTTCGGTATGAGCTCGATGTGCTTGCGCGGCATGGCCGTACCGCCGCGACGTGATCATCGAAGTCGGTGCGAATCTGGCCTGTGACCAAGGAACCACGAACCGTGGGAATTGGAGGGTGTGTAGGCGGGACTAAATCCCGCCTACACCGTCCTGCATTGTGCGCCGTCAGGGGCTCGAACCCCGGACCCGCTGATTAAGAGTCAGCTGCTCTACCAACTGAGCTAACGGCGCGTGAACGTGCGTGGAAGACCTTAGCAGCCTCGGAGCCCGTAACGAAAATTGTAATCTCGGCGATAGCCCGGTCGCGGTTGTTGAGGTCGTCGCCGACCATCGTGAACCCGTACAATCATCGTTGAGTTTGCATGCATCAAGATTCAAAGGGAGCAAAGCATGACCCAGTGTCGTCCACGCCTGTTGATTGGCGCGCGTCGGCGGTGGGTAACCGCATTGGTCCTCCCTGTTGTGGCAATGGCTGTGCTGGCCGGATGCTCCAGTACTGCACCGCAGGAACCGCCGAAAGTTATTGATAAGGCAACGCCTTACGCCGATCTGCTGGTGCCTAAGCTGGCAATGTCAGTTAAGGACGGGGCCGTTGGTGTGTCGGTCGATGCATCGGTGACGGTCACGGCAGGCGAAGGTGTGCTCGGCAGCGTCACCATGGTGAATTCCGATGGCAAAGAGATCGCTGGCGAAGTCGGCCCCGACGGTGTCACCTGGTCGACCACCGAACCGCTGGGATACGACAAGCAGTACACGATCAACGCGGATGCCCGCGGGCTCGGTGGTGTGGCTCGTGCGAACGCGACGTTCCGTACGCATTCCCCGGACAACATGACCATGCCGTATGTCGTGCCGGGCGACGGTGAGGTTGTCGGTGTCGGCCAGACGGTCGCCATCCGATTCGACGAGAACATTCCGAACCGGGCCGCGGCCGAGAAGGCCATCAAGATCACCACCACCCCGCCTGTAGAGGGCGCGTTCTATTGGCTGAACAACCGCGAAGTGCGTTGGCGCCCTGAATCTTTCTGGGATTCTGGCACGGCGGTCGACGTGAAGGTCAACACCTACGGGGTGGACCTGGGCAGCGGCGTGTTCGGTCAGGACAATGTGTCGTCCCACTTCACCATCGGCGACGCGATCATCAGCCGGGTGGATGACACGAACAAGGTCCTCAATATCGAGCGCAACGGCGAGATCATCAAGACCATGCCCACCTCGATGGGTAAGGACAAGGCGCCCACCAACAACGGCACGTACATCATCGGTGAGCGGTTCAAGGATCTGATCATGGATTCGTCGACCTACGGCGTCGCGGTCAACTCGCCCGACGGTTACCGCACCAAGGTGCAGTACGCCACCCAGATGTCGTACAGCGGGATCTACGTGCACGCCGCGCCGTGGTCCGTCGGTGCGCAGGGCCGCACCAACACCAGCCACGGCTGCCTGAATGTCAGCACCGCGAACGCGAAGTGGTTCTACGAGAACACCAAACGCGGCGACGTGGTGATCGTCTCGAACACCGTCGGGCCGGTACTACCCGGTACCGAGGGTCTGGGCGACTGGAACATCCCGTGGGCGCAGTGGAAGGCCGGGAACGCCCGGCAGCAGTAGCGGCCCGCAGACGAAAACGCCCCCGGCGCCTCGAGCGCGCGGGGGCTTTTCGTTCGTGGTACCTACCCCTCGATGACCTTCTGGTCGAGTACCCGCTTGGACGGCACCATGATGATCGACTTGGAGTTGTCGCGATCGCGGTAGGCCGACTCCAGGATCGATGGGATGCTCTCGAGTTTTCCATGCACGCTCATCAGCTGTTCCAGGATCGAGATGCGCTGCTGGCCAACCTCTTCCACGGACCGGCGGGCCTGATCCAGGCGGCGTTCGATCTGCTCGTCGGCCAGGCGCAGGCGACGGTCCGCCTCCTCCTTGGCATCGGCAAGCCGCTTCTCGCACTCGGCCTGGGTACCGCGCCGCTGTTCGTCGACGGCCGACTGAGTCTCGGTGCGCAGCTTGGTCAGTTCTTCGTCCAGCTCCGTCTCGGCCTTCTCGCGCCGCTTGGCCTCCGCGGCCCGCAGGCGTTCGGACTCGCTGACCGCCTGGGCGACAATCTGATTGGCTTCCTCACGGGCCCGCGCCATCACTTCGGTGTATTCGGTCTCCAGTGCGCTCTGCCGGGCCGCCATATCGGCGAGCATTTCCTTGTGCTTGGTGCGCATGGCTTCGGCGTCGGACTTGGCGGCGGCGACCAGGGCGGCGGATTCGGTGCGCGCCTCGCTCTGCATCTCGGAGACCTCGTCGACGGCGATGCGGAGCATCTTGGCCATGCGGTCGGTCATCGCGTGTGCGGAAGGGGAGGTGTCGCTGAGGTTGGACACCTCATCCTTGAGGGAGCCGATCTGCTTGGTGGCGTCCTCGAGCCGGCTCTTGAGCGTCTCGACATCGTTCAGCCCCGACTGGTGCATGATCGTCAGCCGGCTGATGTACTCGTTGACCTCGATCGGGTCGTACCCGTTGCGGGTCCGCGTGAAGTTCCGGGTGGACTCATTGGTGGTGGTCGCGGTCACTTGTACCCCTTGAAAACAGGTAGGGAAGTAGGAGAAGGGCGTTAGCCCGCGAAGAGTATTACACGCGTTACCAGTTCTCGTATAGCGGTGTTGGTAAATAGTGGATCGAGCCGTAACCAGATTGCTCACATCTGACACACCTGGTCACGGCGTCTATTTTCACAAATGCTGCCGGCGCCGATTTATGACAGCATGCCGGCTGCGGATTCGCCACGGCCACAACTGATTGCGGCAAACATTTGCTAGCAATCTTCTTGGGCATCACTGTGGGCGCCGTGTTTTTGTGGCGTGTGATTTGCCGTGGACTCAATTGTGAACGTATTGCCCATGTGCGAGGTTTCCTGAAATCGAACGTGATCGCGCAAGTTCAAGTAGCGATGGTGCTGACTACCCGATCGCGGTACGGGGTATCTAGCTGGTGGCGGCGGTTCGTGCGGCGGCCATATCGCGGACCAGCAGGAAGAACGGCAGGGCCGTGCCCGCGCCGATACCGAAGGTCATCAGCACAGAGGCCACCCACCAGCGCAGGATGCCGAGCCGTCGGGCCTCGGCGAAAGACCAGGCCTGGAATGCGGTGCCCATCAGATAGGTGTCCGAATAGATGAATCGGATGGCGGGCCGCGGCGCCTTGCTTGGTGGCTTGAAGAAGTCCGCGGCCGCCTTCTTCGGCCCGCGCTGGCGGACGTACGGCCACGCGATGGAGTTCTGTACGACGAAGGCGATCAGTGTGGTGGCAAGGAGAAAGGTACGGCTTCTGTCTAACTTCATCTTTCGGGTGTCACGCCTCGGCCGCGGATGTTTGAGGCGATTCAGACTCTGGATACGAAAACGCCGCCTACCGAAGTAGACGGCGTTTCCGCGCTGGGGTGGCTGACGGGACTCGAACCCGCGACAGCCAGGATCACAACCTGGTGCTCTACCAACTGAACTACAGCCACCATTGCCGCGTGAAGCGGCGTGAAAGATCTTAACCGGTGATGGTGCCTTAGGCCGAATCGGTATCCGGCGCGTTGTCCAGGTCCGCCACGATCGCGACAAGGTCACTGGTAGACGGCCCGGGGTCGGGCACGAAGGCCGCGCGACGGTAGTAGCGCAGCTCACGGATCGATTCCTTGATGTCGGCGAGTGCGCGGTGGGCCAGGCCCTTGTCGGGCTGGCCGAAGTAGATCCGCGGGTACCAGCGACGGCACAGCTCCTTGATGGAGCTGACATCGATCATCCGGTAGTGCAGGAAGCCGTCGAGCTCCGGCATATCCCGTGCGATGAATCCACGATCGGTGGCGATGGAGTTTCCGGCAAGGGGAGCGGTCTTGGCCGATGGCACATGCTGACGGATGTAGTCGAGCACCAGCGCCTCGGCCTCCTGGAGGGTGACCACCGACTTACGGACCTCGTTGGTGAGCCCGGACTTGGCATGCATATCGGCCACCACCGGCGGCATCGCGGCCAAGGCGGCGTCATCGGCATGAATGACGACGTCGACGCCCTCGCCGAGGATGTTGAGATCGCCGTCGGTGACAAGGGCGGCTATCTCGATCAGCTTGTCCGAGCCGAGGTCGAGCCCCGTCATCTCGCAGTCGATCCAGACCAGTTCTTCGCGTGGAGCACTCACAGTCTGACCACAGTAGCGGTCGGAGCTGCCGGTGACGCCGAGATGACTCCACGAACGGGGTGTTTCGTGTTTCGTGTGCACAGATGTCATCTCGGCGGTGAGCCGATAGGGTCGTTGCCATGGCCGAGCCGACCACCGCTGGAACCACCCCCGCACAGCAGATCGCCGCTGGATATGCCACCACGGGTCAAGCACTTGAACTGGGGTCTGTCATCGTCGACGGCACCGTCGACCCGGCTGCGCGGATCCGCATTCCGTTAGCGACCCTGAACCGCCACGGGCTGATCGCCGGTGCCACCGGTACGGGCAAGACGAAGACGCTGCAGGTGATCGCCGAGCAGCTCAGCGCCGCCGGAGTTCCCGTCGTCATGGCTGACGTCAAGGGCGACCTTTCGGGCATTTCCAAGCCCGGCGAGGCGAATGACAAGACCGCCGCCCGCGCCAAGGGCACCGGCGACGACTGGGCGCCCTCCGGGTTCCCGGCGGAATTCATGTCGCTCGGGACGACGGGTATCGGAGTTCCGATCCGCGCCACCATCCACAGCTTCGGCCCCATCTTGTTGTCGAAGGTGTTGG
Organism: Mycobacteroides franklinii; assembly: GCF_001853795.1. Lineage (NCBI taxonomy): Bacteria > Bacillati > Actinomycetota > Actinomycetes > Mycobacteriales > Mycobacteriaceae > Mycobacteroides > Mycobacteroides franklinii. The sequence continues at coordinate 403,466 of NZ_MLIK01000004.1, read as the reverse complement.
GGCTCAACGCCACCCAGGAATCAACGCTGGGCCTGATCTTCCACTGGGCCGATCAGCAGGGGCTGGCGCTGCTGGATCTGAAGGACCTGCGTGCGGTCATCACCTACCTGGCCAGTGACGAGGGCAAGGCGGATCTGAAATCGATCGGTGGAGTGTCCGCGGCGACCGCCGGTGTCATCCTGCGCTCGTTGGTGAATCTGGAAGCCGATGGCGGCGATACGTTCTTCGGGGAGCCCGAGATCCAGCCCGCCGACCTGATGCGCACCGCAGACGGCCGGGGCATCATCACGCTGCTGGAGCTGGGCACCCAGGCCGCGCGCCCGGCGTTGTTCTCCACGTTCCTGATGTGGATTCTGGCCGACCTGTTCACTGTCCTGCCTGAGGTCGGCGATGTCGACAAGCCCAAGCTCGTCTTCATTTTCGACGAGGCGCACCTGTTGTTCACCGACGCATCCAAGGCGTTCTTGGAGCAGGTCGAGCAGACGGTCAAGCTGATCCGTTCCAAGGGTGTCGGTGTCTTCTTCTGCACCCAGTTGCCCACCGATATCCCCAACGACGTGCTCTCGCAGCTTGGTGCGCGCATTCAGCACGCGTTGCGCGCGTTCACACCCGACGATCAGAAGGCGCTTACCAAGACGGTGCGCACCTACCCCAAGACGGGTGTGTACGACCTCGAGAAGGCCCTGACCTCGCTCGGTATCGGTGAGGCGATCGTGACGGTGCTCTCGGAGGTGGGCGCGCCCACCCCGGTGGCGTGGACCCGGCTCCGCGCTCCGCGCTCGCTGATGGGGGCCATCGGCGATGACGCGATCAAGGCCGCGGCCGCGGCGAGCCCCCTGCAATCCAAGTACGGACAGACGGTCGATTCACGATCCGCCTACGAGATCCTGCAAGAGCGGGCGGCGCAGCAGGCCCCGGCCGACCAGACTCCTGCTGACCAGGCTCCGGGGAAGAAGGGCGTCAAGCCCGCACCCGAGAAGCCCAGCTGGTGGCGGCGTCTGCTCAGCAACAGGAGCTTTCAGAGCTTCCTCAGCGCTCTGGGCAAGCAGCTCATACGCAATATGGGTAAGAAGTAAGTCGCGACAGATCGCGCGTAATCGCCGCTGGGACCTAGGCGTCCGCCGTCCGTTTCGACTGTGGCACAAAGCCTTCGGGCAGCATTCGGGAGCGCTGCCAGAGGAACTGCACCAGGCGGCCCTCCAGCATGTTGGCCTCATCCATGACGCGGACGAGGCGCTCGCCGAAGAACCGCAGATTTGCGTGATAGTGCGGATTGCGTAGTGCCGCCCACGTCGCCTTGAGGGGCGGAAGCCCGGCGTCGCGGTACACGGCCGGTTGCACCATAACCAGTGGGATTACCGATGCCCCGGCGGCGACGATTACGCGCTCGACGGCCATTCGGGCGCGGCCCGTTCGTGTGACCGCGCGGTTCAGCGCCGTGCGGGCGTAGCTGATGTGGCGAGCCTCTTCGATGACGTGAATCTTGGCGATCGCACGGGTGCGGGGCTGCAGCGTCTCGTCATTCATGGTCTGGCGCTGCAATCGGTCCAGTATCTCCTCGACCATGAGCATCATCGAGAAGATCGTCGCGGACAACGGTGCGAGCGCGGTGATGCCCACCAATGCCCGGGCGATCTTGGGCGGGTCATAGCTGCGGTCGCTCAGTGTGTTGATCTGGCGGCCGAACATCACCGAGTGGCGACACTCGTCAGCGACTTCGGTCAGAGCGTATTGCGCTGTGGCGCTGCGGGGATCGCTGACCGAGGCCAGTTTGAGCATGGGATGCATCAAGGCGCTCTCGGCGAGAATGCCCCAACTGGCCAGGGCCGATGCCTCCAGGCGTCCGAGTGTGATTTTCTCGTCCTCGGTCATCCGCTCGAACATTTTCGTGCCGAACAGCGAGATGTACTTGTCGGGCACGTAGCGCAGGCCCGGCACGTCGGGGGCGTCCCAATCGACATCCACTTCCGGGTTGTAGGAACGCTCGACCGATGAGCGCAGGAGCCGCACCGCCGCGCGTTCGATGGGTGAGTCGTCGTGATCGATAGGCGTTTGCGACATGACATGCCTCCCACTGCTCAGTCCGCCATTCCGTAGGTAGTACCGAAAAGTACCGGGTACTTCGCGTATCGTCAATGGTATGGCGGAAGGCGGCGATGCGCGGCGCGACCGATGGGCTCAGCACAAGGTTCGGGTGCGCCGAAAATTTGTCTCGGCGGCGGTGGTGGCAATCGAGAGAAACGGCCCGTCGGCGACAGTGGAGGATGTCGTCCGCGCAGCGCACTCCGCTAAACCCAAGCTGTACAGGCACTTCGAAGACCGCAACGACCTTTTCGGCTCGGTGGCGCAGGCCATGATGGGCGCCATCCGGCGGCGACTGACCTCGGCCGTCGACATCGCCATCCCGCCGCGAGAATCCGCGCAGCGCGCCGCGTCCCGCTTCATCGAGCTGGTGCAGCGGTATCCGCAGTCGACCCGATTCCTTTTCGAACATCAGATGGTGAGTGTGCGCGGAAAGTTCGCCCCGGCGCTTCGGCACGATGGGGCCATCGCCGAACTGGCCGCGGCGATGTCATCGTTCCTCGAGCGGGTCAACGTGCATCCCGCCGGTGTCGATCAGCTGGCCGCGGCATTGATTGGTACGGCGGCGACGACGGCGATATGGCAAGCAGCACAGGGTGCCGCACCCGATGAGGCTGTGGGCCAACGGCTTGCCGAGACGTTGTGGGCCTCGGTCGATGTCTTCCTGCGGTCCAAGGGGATCATCGTCGACCCCGATCAAGCGCTTGATCAGGGCAGAGTCGAGACCGCCGGCGCCACGCTACGTGACTTGCGGGGCGAGGGTCAGTCGCCGAGCTTCTTGTAGAAGCTGCCGACGATCGGGGCGACGATGGCACGCGGCGCGTAGCCCGCGGCCACCGACATCGCCTTGGAGGTGATGCCCGGGACGACGCGCATCTTGTTGCGGTCCAGCGCATTCAGTGACACGCGTGCGGTGTATTCGCCGTTGATCCAGAGGAAGTCCGGAACCACCTTGTCGACGATCGAAGCCTCGGCCGGGTCGGGTTCGACGGTGCGCACCGGTCCGGGCGCCAGCAGCGTGACGTGCACACCTGTGCCCTTGAGTTCGCCGCGTAGCGACTCGGAGAAGGTGTTCGCGAATGCCTTGGTGGCTGCGTAGGTGGCGTTGTTGGGGATGGGGGAGTTGCCGGCCGCCGATCCGGAGATCAGGATCCCGCCGGCTCCGCGCTCAAGCATTCCCGGCAGTACCGCCAGTGTAAGGTCATGCACCGCAACAGCATTGAGCTGCACCTGCTTGCGTTCCCCCTCGGGGTCCAGGCCGCGGATCGGCCCGAACGTCGCGGTTCCCGCATTGTTGCACAGGATCGAGATGTTGCGCTCCGAGAGCTCCTTGCACAGCGCATCGCGCGCGCCGGGGTCGGCGAGGTCTACCGCGCGCACCTCGACGATGACACCCGTCTTCTCGGTCAGGCTATTGGCGAGGTCGTTGAGAATCTCGCCGCGACGGGCGGTGATGATGAGGCTGTGTCCGCGGGCGGCAAGCTCTTCGGCGAGCGCCGCTCCGATCCCTTGGGAGGCTCCGGTGACGACGGCGCGGGCTTCGGGACTTGGTGCGGGTATCGGCATGGGGCAATCGTAAAGGGTTTGCGATGAGCGCCTGCGCGAAGAGCGTCACGCGGCGATGAGCGCTTGCGCGAAGAGCATCGGGCGGCGTAAACCGGCCAGGTTACGCTGGTCGGTAATGAGTATCCCTGGGGTCGAAGAGCCTGTGGGGCGTCAAGACCCGGGACCCGGTCGACAATTGGACACCCCCACCTCACGTGGTCGCATCGCCGCGTGGGCGGCATTCGACTGGGGTTCTGCGGCCTTCAACACGGTCATCGTGATGTTCATCTTCACGCCCTACCTGACCGGCCGCGTCGGTGCGGGTATGCCCGACGGCGTGCCGCAGGGCCTGCTGGGCTGGATGATGGGCCTCGGCGGTGTGCTTGTCTTCCTGCTCGCACCGGTGATCGGTGTCTGGGCGGACACCCCGCGGCGTAGGCGTGTTGCGCTGGGCACGCTGACCTCGCTGGTAGTGGTGGTGGCCACCGCGATGAGCATGGTGCGCGAAGACAACCGCTACCTCTGGCTGGGCCTCGGATTGTATTGCGCGGGTTCGGTATTCAACGAGCTGGCCCAGGTTCCCTACAACGCGATGCTGCACGGGCTCACCACACCGGCCAACGCCTCGCGGGTCTCCGGACTGGGGTTGGCGGCCGCCTATATCGGCGGTGTCGTCGTCCTCCTGGTGTGTTACCTGGGCTTCATCTCGGGGGATGGCCCGACCCGCGGCCTCTTTCACATACCCGCCGCCGACGGATACGACGTGCGCGTGTCCGCGCTCCTGGCGGCGGCGTGGTTCGCGGTGTTCGCTTTGCCGCTGGTGCTCACCCGGCCGCTGGCCGATCCCGGGGCCCCGCCGGCCAGCTCGCCCGGGCTGCTCGGGGTGTACCGGGAGCTGTGGCGCGATCTGGTCGAGCAGTGGCATATGGATCGGCGCATCATCTATTTCCTGGCGGCGAGCGCGATCTTCCGTGACGGGATGGTGGCGATGTTCGCGTTGACACCCGTCATCGCCAATGGGGTATTCCACCTGTCCGGAGCAGACATCACGTTGTTCGGGGTGGCCGGGAACGTGATGGCGGCAGTCGGTGCGGTGGTGGGCGGACTGGTCGACACCCGGTTGGGTTCCAAGGGGATCATCATCGGATCGCTGACCGCGATCGTCACCCTCGGGGTCGTGATGATGTGCCTGACGGGTGAATCGGCGTTCTGGGTCTGTGGGCTCGCCATCGCGGCATTCGTCGGGCCACCTCAGTCAGCCGCCCGAACGTTGGTGCTGCGGATGGCGCCGGTTGGTCGGGAGGCCTTCGTATTCGGTCTGTACACCATGACCGGGCGGGCGGTCTCTTTCGTCGGCCCGTGGCTGTTCGCCACATTCGCGTTGCTATTCCACGCCACCAGGGCGGGAATCGCCGGGCCGGTGGTGATGATCGCTCTGGGACTGGTCGCGGTGATGCTCGTCAAGGTTCCCCGCTACGACCCTGTCCTTGGTGAAAACGTCAGCGGGGCAAGCTAGCCCAAGGTACTGCAGGTTGCCATCTTCCCCGAGGTGGCGCTTTTCTGCGCCCCGTTGACCACCAGGGTGCAGGACACGTCGTGCGAGAAGTCGGCGGCGATCACCACGGCGTTCGTCACCTGCTCGGTGTTCAGCTTGACCTCTTTGCGCCAGGGCAGCTTGACGTTGAACTCCATTTGCAGCGATCCGCTGGCATCGAAGTAGGTGACGTTGAGGGCGGGTCCGTGGCCCGCGACCTCGTAGACGACGCTCTCCGTTGCGGCCTGGCTTCGTTGTGTGGGCGGGTTGACCGGGATCGGCGGAATCGTGAAGCTCGGAAGCGGCGGGATGGTCGGCCGGCTGGGCGCTGTCGTCGTCGAGGTCCGGGTGGACGGAGTGGTGACAACGGTCGGGGGCCGCTCGTCTTGGCGCTGAATCAGTACGACCAACGTGATGATCAGCGCGATGATGACCACCAGCGCGCCGATCCCCACGACCCACAGCCAGAAGGTGTTCGATCGGCGTGGCGGTTCGGGATCCTGCGGCGGAGGGCCGTACGACCCGTACCGCTGCGGCAGCACCGCCGTTTGGTTCGGCTGGGCAGCGCCGGAGAGCGCGGGATACTCGAATGCCTGCGACGCGTACGCCGGATCTTCGGGGTAGTCCAACGGCTGGTTGGACTGCGGCCACGAACCGTATGACGTGGTGCCGCTTGCGGCGGCCGCGTCGTCGCGACGGTTGCTGTCCATGGCCGTCAGGGTACCCGTCAAGCTATCAATGCAGGTGAAAGCCGGTCGGCCGTGTTTTCGGTGGTTATCGCCGGATGTGGGTGAATGGCGGGGTTGCGCTGTGATCCCGGTCACGGTACGGCACGATAGGGGTCATGACAGTGACCGAATCCGCGGCTTCCGAGAGCACGCCACCGAAGAAACACAAGGACCGTACGCATTGGCTGTATATCGCGGTCATAGTCGCGGTGGTGCTCGGTGTGATCGTCGGCATGCTGTGGCCGGGATTCGGCAAGTCGGTGGGTGTGCTTGGCGAGATATTCGTCAGCCTCATCAAGATGATGATCAGCCCGGTGATCTTCTGCACGATCGTGCTGGGCATCGGATCGGTGCGCAAGGCCGCCAGCGTGGGCCGCGTCGGTGGGTTGGCGTTCGTGTATTTCCTGGCGATGTCGACCGTTGCGTTGGCGATCGGACTCGTTGTCGGCAACCTGCTCGCGCCCGGTACGGGTTTACATCTTTCCGGCGCGAATCAGGGGGCCGGGGCCAAGTACGCGGACCAGGCTCATGCCGCCGGCGGAACGTGGCATTTCATCAAATCGATTGTGCCGGAGACCATGTTCTCGGCATTGACCTCCGGCAGCGTGCTGCAGACGCTGTTCATCGCGCTCTTGGTTGGCTTCGCGGCGCAGGCGCTGGGATCTACCGGCGAGTCGATAGTGCGCGGTGTCGGGATGCTGCAAAAGCTGGTCTTCAAGGTCCTCATCATGGTGCTTTGGTTGGCGCCCATCGGCGCCTTCGGCGCCATCGCGAATGTGGTGGGCCAGACCGGCTGGGATGCGGTCAAGGAGCTGGGCACCCTGATGCTGGGTTTCTACGTGACATGCGCGATCTTCATTTTCGGGGTGCTGGGGGCACTGCTGTGGGCAGTGTCGCGGGTATCGATCTTCAGGCTGGTGCGCTATCTGGCCCGCGAGTACCTGCTGATCGTCTCGACCTCATCCTCCGAATCGGCACTGCCTCGGCTGATCGCGAAGATGACCCATTTGGGTGTCGACAAGTCGACGGTGGGAATTGTTGTTCCGACCGGGTATTCGTTCAACCTGGACGGGACCGCGATCTACCTGACGATGGCCTCGTTGTTCGTCGCCGACGCCATGGGTGCGCCGCTGTCGGTGGGGCAGCAGATCTCGCTGCTGGCGTTCATGATGATCGCCTCGAAGGGGGCGGCCGGCGTGACCGGTGCCGGAATGGCCACGCTCGCAGGTGGATTGCAGAGCCACCGGCCCGATCTGGTCGATGGGGTCGGCATGATCGTCGGCATCGACCGATTCATGTCCGAGGCGCGGGCGCTGACCAACTTCTCCGGTAACGCGGTGGCCACCCTGCTCATCGCAACGTGGACCAAGACAATGAATCGCGACCGGATCAAGGCAGTGCTGTCTGGTGACGATCCGTTCGATGAATCCACCATGCTCGACGATCACGCCGGTGCCGCGGAGCCCGAGAAGGTGCCCGCTCAGGCGGCCACCTGACGGGCGTGCGGTATTAGTTCATTCGGTACGGGTAGTTGGCGACAATCGCGTCGGTGCGATCAATCAGGTTTGCGGTCAACACGATTCCCGTCTGATTGTGCAGGATCTGGTGCCAGCGGCGCTTGGTCTTGATCTCCGTGATGAGCACCGTCACCTGGCGGCCGTCGCACTGACGTTTCTTCACGTACTCGACCAGCGGGGTGACCAGTGATCTGTGCTTGGTGGGCAGGACGACGAGCTCCAACCCCGGATTCCATTCCTCCCAGCGCTTGGTAATCGCTTCGGCCTTCTGGTCGGTGCGGCTGATGATGACCGGGACTACCTCACCCCCGAGATGTAGCGCAGCCTCCAGGAGCTGGACGGTGCGCTTGTTGATGTCATCGATCGGCACGATCACCAGCGGCGTCTGATCCGGCGGGTTAGGGGTGAGGGCCGGCAATTCGTCCAGGGCCAGTTCGCGTTTCACGCCCTGGTAGTAGTTCTCGGTACGCCCGAACAGCAGAACCAGTGACGGGATGATGATGAGGAGCACCCAGGCGCCCTCGGTGAACTTGCTGACGAAGAACACCACCATCGCGATGGCGGACAGTATCGCGCCGAACCCGTTGAGCGCGGCCTTCCACTGCCAGCCGGTTGTGCGAACGCCAAACCAGTGCTTGACCAATCCGGTTTGGCTGATGGTGAATCCGATGAAGACACCGATCGCGAAGAGTGGCAGCAGCCGGTGGGTGTCGGCATCACTCGCGGCGAGAATGATCGCGGAGAACAGTGCCAGAGCAATGACACCGTAGCGGTAGACCGGCTTCTCGGCCCGCAGTCCGAACAGGTGCGGCATACGGTCGTCCTTGGCCAGCAGACTCATCAGCACGGGCAGTCCGCCGAAACTGGTGTTGGCGGCGAATCCGAGGATCAACGCCACGGTCACGTTGGTGACATAGAACGGCCATCCGGTGCCGAACGCCGCGGCGGACAGCTGCGCCAGAATAGTGACGTCGCCGCGGGGGACCACGTGATGGGCCTTGATGAGGACGCTGAGGCCGATCAACATGAGACCCAACAGGATTCCGAGCGCAACTTCGGTGTTCTGGGCTCGCTTGATGGCGGGGGTCTTGAACGCGGGGACGCCGTTGGCGATCGCTTCCACACCGGTCAAGGAGGAGCAGCCTGCCGCGAAGGCCTTCAGAACCAGGATGATTCCCAGCGCGCTCACCGGCTCGACAGGGCCGAGATCCTTGCCGATGACGGCCACCGGTGTCGAGTGCATCAGGCCAAAGACGATCACCGCGATGATGCAGACGATGAACAGGAACGTCGGCAGCATCAGTACCTTGGCCGACTCGCTGATCCCGATCAGGTTGATCACCGTCAGGATCGCCAGGCCTATCAACGTGATGGACAACAGATGCGGCGCCAGCGAGGGAAAGGCGCTCGCCAGGCTCGCCGCGCCCGCGGCAAGGCTCACCGCGACGGTCAACACGTAATCGACGACCAAGCTCGCTGCCGCCACCAGACTGGCGCCGCGGCCGAGATCCTTCTTGGCGACGGCGTACGAGCCGCCGCCCTCGGGGTGTACGGCGATCACCTGGCGGTAGGAGAACACCAGCACGATCAACAGCACAGTGATGGCGATGGCCACCGGGAGCGTGAAGGAGATGGCGCCGACACCGCCGGCGATCAAGGCCAGCACGATGGCTTCGGGGCCATAGGCGACCGAGGAGAGCGCGTCGAGGGAGAGCGCCGCGAGCCCGCCTACGGCGGTCAGTTTGTGCGCGTCGTCCTTGAGGACCCGGCGCAGCCGGGGGTCGGCTACGCGCTGCGGTCTGGGCTTGGTGGGAGGGGCTGAAACCACCGGGGGAAAATAGGCAGAGACATGGCCGTTTTCGTGGTTCTTTACGCAATCTTGAGGCCCCGAATATGGCAGCGCCTGGGAGTGGGACAGTGGTGTCAATCACGATGACATCGGCGAACCTATGTCCAATCAGGTCAACGGATGTAGACTCACCCGCATGAAGGGACTCAGTCTTACTGCGATGATCGCGATGGGTGCGGGTGCTGCGGCGATCGCCATGGCCTCCCCGGCACACGCCGACGATGTCAGCTTCAACGAGACGTTGCACTCCTACGGCATCTACGCGCCGCCGGACAAGACTGCTTATCTCGGCAAGATCACTTGCCACCGGTTGGACACCGGCCTGGACAAGGACGCCTACCAGTCCACCGATTTCCTGGCCAAGAACCTTGACCGGAAGAGCTCCACCGAGCAGAAGTGGCAGTTCCTGTCCGCGTCCATCGACGAGTACTGCCCGGAGCAGCGTCCCGTTCTGGAACGCGCAGCCAACCGCACCTAAGCCGGTTCGTTCTTAACCGCGCTCAGCGAGCGCGGTTAAGAACGTCGAGTACCTGAGCCACCAGCTCGTCGATATCGGCCCCGGTGGTGTCCAGGATGAGTTCCGGGTTCTCCGGGGCTTCATAGGGTGCCTCGACACCCGTCAAACCCTTCAACTCACCCGCGCGGGCCCGCGCATACAGACCCTTGGGGTCTCGTTTCTCGCATTCGGCCAGCGGTGTGGCGATATACACCTCGATGAACGGCAGCTTCGCCGCGGCATTGATGCTGCGTGCGGTCTCGCGGTCGGAGCGCAGCGGCGATACCAGTGATGCCAGGGCCACCACTCCGGCGTCGGCGAACAGCCGCGTCAGGTGCGACACCCGGCGGATGTTCTCGGCCCGGTCACCGGGAGAGAATCCGAGGTCATCGGAGAGTCCATGACGCAGGTTGTCACCGTCGAGTAGATACGCGACCTGCCCGGATTCCACCAGCGCGCGTTCCACCGCCACCGCAATGGTCGACTTGCCCGATGCCGGTAGGCCGGTGAACCAGATGATCGCTCCGCGTTGCGTAGTGCTGTCCCAACGGTATTCGCGGTCCAGCGCCGACGGATGCCAGCGGATGTCGGTACGCGAGTGCGTCTCCGGTTTGATCTCGCGCGCCTCGATAATGGTTCCGGCGCCGACGGTGTCGTTGGAAGCCTCGTCGATCAGAATGAACGCGCCGCTATCTCGGCTATCGGCGTAGGAGTCGGCCACCACGACAGAACTGGTGCGCAAGGTGACCGCGCCGATGTCGTTGAGCGCCAACTCGACCGGTCCGTCGAGCTCGTCGAGTGTCTCCGGATCCAGGCGAGTATGCAGCGCCTGAACGGTGGCGCGCACTGTCCGGGTGCCCTGCTTGAGCGCCAACCGATCGCCCGCGCGCAGCGGGCCGTTGGTGAACCAGCAGACCGTCGCATCCAGCTCGCGGGCCAGCACGGGTAACACCGCGTCTTCGGCACCGCTCACCAAGACATCGCCGCGACCCACATCGATGTCGTCGGCCAATTCGATGGAAACCGACAGCGGAGCCACACCGGTGGAGCGGTTTTCGTCCAGGGTGTCGACCACCGTCACCGTTGATCGGGTGCCCGAGGGCAGGTTCACCACCTGATCTCCGACGCTGAGCGTGCCCGCGGCCAGCCGGCCGGTGTATCGGCGACGCTGTTCGGCTGTGGGGCGCGAGACCCACTGCACGGGCAGGCGCAGCTTCGCGGCCTCGGGCTGCGGGGGCGAAAGCTCGATGCCTTCAAGGTATTCGAGCAAGGTTGGTCCCGAGTACCAGGGTGTGTTCTCGGAACGGTGCACCACGTTGTCGCCGTGCTTGGCGGCGAGGGGAATGACGGTGATGTCCACCTTGCCGAGCCTGTCGGCCAGTAGATGCAGCTCGCGATCGACCTCCGCGAACCGCTGTGCATCGAAGTCGACCAGGTCAATCTTGTTCACCGCGGCCACGAAGTGCTTGATACCCAACACCTTTGCGATGCGGGCGTGGCGACGGGTTTGACGCAGTACTCCGGCGCGCGCGTCGACCAGCAGGATCGCGACATGAGCGTTGGAGGCGCCGGTGAACATGTTGCGTGTGTAACGCTCGTGGCCGGGGGTGTCGGCCAGGATGTAGCTACGGCTTTCGGTGGAGAAGAAGCGGTAGGCCACGTCGATCGTGATGCCCTGTTCGCGTTCGGCGCGTAGGCCATCGGAAAGCGCGGCGAGGTCGGCGTTTCCCTCGTCATCGGTGACGGCTTCCAGGTGGTCGACCGGCAGGCTGTCGGTGTCGTGCAGCAGCCGCCCGATGAGCGTGCTCTTGCCGTCGTCCACGGAACCGGCAGTGGCGATGCGCAGTAGTTGGCGGGTATCCACCGCGGTGTGGGTGCTCATCAGAAGTAGCCCTCTCGTTTCCGGTCTTCCATGGCGGCCACGGACGTGCGGTCGTCGGCACGGGTCTCACCGCGCTCGGACACGGTGGCCGCGGAGATCTCCGCGATCACCCCTTCGATCTCGGTGGCCTGGGAACGCACGGCACCGGTGATGGTCATGTCGCCGACAGTGCGGTAACGCACCCATTCGGTCGCGGCTGTCTCGTCCGCGGTCGGGGTGGTGTACTCGGAGGTGGCCAGCAGAATCCCGTCACGCTCGAAGACCTCACGCTGGTGCGCGTAATAGATCGACGGCAGCTCAAGGTCTTCCAGCTGGATGTAGCGCCAGATATCCAGTTCGGTCCAGTTGCTCAGCGGGAACACGCGGACCTGCTCACCCTTGCGGATGCGCCCGTTGTACAGCGACCACGGTTCGGGCCGTTGGGCCCGAGGATCCCACTGCCCGAACTCATCCCGGAAGCTCAGGATGCGCTCTTTGGCTCGTGCACGTTCCTCGTCGCGTCGTGCGCCACCGAATGCCGCGTCGAAACCGCCGGCCTCCAACGCATCCAAGAGGGTGCGGGTCTGCTGACGGTTGCGCGACGCACCCGGGCCCGGGTCGGCAACCCGCCCGGCGTCGATGGTTTCCTGCACCGAGGCGACGATCAGTTTGTGGTCGTGTCCGGTGGTGCGACGGTCACGGAATTCGATGACCTCGGGGAAGTTGTGTCCGGTGTCGACGTGCAGAACCGGGAACGGCAGTGGCGCCGGACGGAAGGCCTTCTCCGCCAGCCTCAGCAGCACGATCGAGTCCTTGCCTGCCGAGAACAGCAGCACAGGGCGTTGCAGCTCGGCGGCCACCTCGCGGATGATGTGTACCGCTTCGGCCTCTAACAGCCGAAGCTCGTTGACCTGCAATAAATCTGGTGTCGTCGCGGTATCGCTCATACCGGCAACCCCTCTCGTTCCGCGTCGATCCGGTATCGGTCCACCCAGTCGTCGGACCGCTGATCTGCTTGTCGTTCCAGCACCGGTGGCGGCGCCAGCCGGGGGTCTTGGCCGAGTGCCTCCAGTACGGTGCCGACCACCTCGGTCAGGTTGCGCCACAGGTACGGGTACGAGACATCGATCGGTTGGATGTTCTCCTCGGCGAACCAGCGGCGCCATCCCGCTTCCTGCGCCTGCAGCATCGTGATGACGTGCGCGATGGCGCCGGCGTGGTATTCGGCACGGGCGTCACGCACCGGGTCGGGGCGTCCGCGCCATACCCGGGTCTGCACCGCGCGCCAGAACGAAACCGCCTGGGACACAACGTCCGGACGGTACACGTGCACCAATACTGGATCGCTGCCGACGACATCGCGTATCGCGGCGAGCAGACCGTCACCGGAACGATCGGGAAGTCCCTCAGCGCGGTTCAGCAGCAGCGGGGTCTGGTTCCACATGAGCTTGCCGCCCCAGATTCCGTTCGGGGTGCGTCCAACGGTTCGGATGTAATCGCGCCAGATGGTGGGCGGTGCCAGGTCGGGCTTGCCTTCGTCCAGCGGATCGAGCAGGCGCAGGATCGACTCGTCCTGTGTGTCGGCGAACCATTCGCGCGGTTGCGGGGACATGCTCGTGGTCGGCAGGTACTGGAAGAACTCCTGCGGTTCACCGGCCACGCCGGTCGCGCGCAGGGATTCGACCAGCAGGGTGCTGCCGCTGCGCTGGGACGCGAGCACCAGATATGCGGTGGGATGGTCGGACATGCGCAGTAGCCTAACGGTAATTGTTTTGCATTCGAATAATTGGGTTCGCCATGAATTGCAATCACATCGAACAAAACTATTGTTCGATACCGCGTTCGTCCGCAATGGCGGAACGGTTAGCTCCCGGTCTGCCGTGGATGCGTAGGAATGTCTCGGTGTACCGAGCGGAAATGCGTGTGCCCGCAAAATCGGAGGGGATCACGTCGAAGGTCTGCTCGCGCCAGTCGTTCAGGCGCAGCGACAGATCGTTGGCGATGGCTTCGGACTGCTCGTTGGCGTCGAGTCCGAGCAGGTTATGTGCCTCTTCGGGGTCGGCCTGGAGGTCGTAGAGCTCACGGTGTGGCCGAGGGCCGGTGATGTGGGTGGCGACCGCGCGGCCCGGTGGGCTGTCGGCAATGTCCCACGGAAGATCCAGAACGGGCCGAGGTGCGTAATTCTCGATATAGCTGTAATTCTTTGTTCGAATAGCCCGAATAGGGTCGAAGGAATCGTGATAAGTCTTGGTGGTAAATACCTCGGAACGGACCTCTTCGGGTTCACCCGATGGTTTATTGATATTGCCGGCGTGGGAAATGCCCTGAACCTCTTCGGGAATGTCGACACCGAGTAGTTCCAAAAGGGTGGGCAGCAGATCGACCCCGCTGAAGAGCTCGTCGTACCGACGCGGCTCAGTGGAGCGGCCGCGCGGGGGGCGCACGATCAACGAGATGCCGGTGCCGGCGTCGTACAGGGTGGACTTGGCCCGTGGCAATGCCGGGCCGTGGTCGGTCATGAAGACCACCCAGGTGTTCTGGTCCAATCCTGTCTCGGTCAATACCTCGAGCAGTTCACCGACTTTGGCGTCGGCCACCGTGATGGAGCCGTAGAACTCGGCAAGATCATCGCGCACCTCAGGGGTGTCGGGCAGATAGTCGGGGACATTCACCGTCTCGGCATCGGAGGGTTCATAGCGTTCCGGGGGAAAGGGGCGGTGCGTCTCGAAAAATCCAGCGGTGAGCAGAAACGGGGCAGTGGGAGAATTGCGCAACCAGCGGGTCGCATGTTCCACCACGTATTCGCAATACGAGTTGGAGACGTCGTACTCGTCGAATCCCAGCTTCGCCGGATAGGCCGATTCATGCTGCATTCCGAACAGTGCTGTGTGCCAGCCCGATCCGGACAAAATGTGCGGGAGCGTGCGCACCCCGGCGCGGTATTCCCAGCCGTGATGTGCCAGACCGATAAGGCCATTGCTCTGCGGATATCGCCCGGTGAAAAGGGAACCGCGCGACGGCGAACACAGCGGCGCGGTGGCGTGTGCGCGGGTGAACAGGATGCCTTCGGCGGCAAGCTGGTCCAGATGTGGGCTGGACACATCGGGGTGCCCGTAGACGCCCAGGTAGCGACCGAGGTCATGCCAATGGACGATCAGAACATTGTCCCGTGACGCTTCGGCCACTGTGCTCCCTTCCCGAGGTTCAACGCTTCAGAGAACAGTGTGCCTTGCGTTTCTGGCAATCCTTCGGCTCACGACGAACGGCTACTGCTCAGCGTGATCCCCAATGCCAGGGCGGTGCCTTGAGCGGCTCGAGTCCCACGATCTGGGTCTCGCCCCAATCTTTGATGAGCTCAAGCCGTACCGCCGTCCCCACGTCGTCGAATCGGTCTTGCTCGCCGGCGAGGACGTCGCGCAATGGGCGGGCGGCAAGGTGATCCACTAGAGCGTTCGCGTGGGTGATCACCACCACCTGAGTTTTGGCGGCCGCGGCCCGAATGAGCGTTGCGAGCGGAGCGATGAGATCGGGGTGCAAGGAGGTCTCGGGTTCGTTGAGCACCATCAGCGATGGCGGCTCGGGACTGAGCAGCGCAGCGGCCCACAGCAGGAAGCGCAGGGTGCCATCGGACAATTCCGCCGCACGCAGCGGGCGCAGCATGCCGGGCTGCTGCACCTGAAGATCGAACATCCCCTCACTGACGGTCACCGCGACCGACGCGCCATCAAAGGCTGCGGCGACGGCCTTGTCCAAGGTGTCGCTGCGCGTCTCGATGATGGTCTGGATGGCTGCCGCCAAATCGCTGCCGTCATTCGATAACACCGTTGTCCGCGTGCCGATCTGAGGTTGACGTGCCGGTGCGAGCGCGTCGACGCGAAATCCGTCGTAGAACCTCCAGCCGCGGAGCGTGTCCCTGACACCACCCAGCTCCGGGAATTTGCCGGGGAATTCGGAGAGCACGCTGCGATACGTCGGTAGCGAGCGGCTGAATCCCTCGAATCCGCGCCCCGAATCCGAGCGAGCTTCTACCACCGGGCGAGTTCTTCGCACCAGGGTCGCGCTGGGGCGAAGGGACCGTCCGGCAAAGACGATCTCACGCTTGATCTCCGGATCGCGCCCGAACGCGGATTCGCTGGGTATCGGCAGGCCGAGATCGACGAGATAGCCGAAATCAGTTGATGCATAACCTAACTCAATTGACACTGGGCGAGTGCGCATGGTGGGCTGGACGGCTCCGGTGCGGCGCGCGCCTTTGAGGTTCTCTGGCCCGGCCCACATGGCCGATTGCAGGCCGCCCTGCCGTGCCAGTGAGCCGATGATCTCGCCGCGGCCGCAATCGGCCAGTAGCTGCAAGGCTCGGTAGAGCGATGACTTTCCGGTGCCGTTGGCGCCGGTGACGACCGTCAGTTGGGCAAGTGGCAGTACAAGATCGCGCAGCGATCGGTATCCCCGAACGGCGACGGTTGTCAACACGCGGCCAGGTTAGCCGGGGGTGCCGACAAGTGGCGATACGCTGCGACTGTGTTCCGGGTGATGCTGATGGCGACTGCGGTACTGCTGTGTGTCACGGGAGTTTCGGCATGCCGGACGGGCGCCGATTCTCTTGCGCAGTGCCGGAACGTCTTCAGCCAAATGGATGCGAAGAATTGTCAGCTCACCTCAGCCGATTCGGTAGGGCTCCGATTCGAGAAATGGGTGGCTGGCACGTCCGCTCAGATTCGCATCTTCACCCGAAGCGGGATCATGGTGCAAACGGTCAGCTCGAAGATCGAGGGTTCCGCCGAGTCAGGTGTCATGCTCCTGCGAGATCTGGACGGCGACGGCCGCGACGAGTTGCTCCTTTCACTGGACACCGGTGGTGCGCACCCGAATTCGCAGTGGGCGTTGTGGCGCACGACCGGCGATTCCACGCAGTTCCGCGCGGTTCGTACCGGGATGCCGGACGACATCATGCATCGCGAGGGAGCGTTGTTCGGCAGCTCCTTCTGGCAGGTGGGGGATGGACTCGTCGCGGAGTACGGGACGGGTCCCACGCGCAGCTGGCTGACGCGGATCTACACATTCGAGGGGAGTCAGTTGGTTCCTATCGTGTCGGTTCAGAACGATGGATTTCGGTTGGACGGCAGCATGAGTCGGTGTCGGTTGGAGAAGGTGTACGACCTTGCGCGCATCGGTCTCACGGCAGACGAGGCACGGGATCGTTTCTGCGCCGCCACCGAAGAGCGTCAACGGCGTTAGATCACCCGGTTCTGTGCCTCGAAAGTGTTCGGTGTTCGGTACCATCACCCGGCATGGGGCTCGAGGGGATGCGCAAGTTAGCCATTGCGGCGGCAGTGGCGACCATCAACCTGATCGGACCACTTTGTTCCGCGGCGCCGGCGATCGCGGCTCCCGAGTTCCCGGACATCGACTCACTGCCCATGGCCTCGATCAAATATCCCGCGGGCTTCGACCCGACCGACGGGAAACAGTGGCCAATCGAGAACATCTTCTCGCCCGCCGACGGGGTGTACTGCCGGTTGCGTCTGCAGGCGTGGGGGACCTTCCAAATGCCACCCGCGGATGTCGCCTGCGCGGGTGAGCTGCCTGGAATGCCGAACGGCGAGAACATCGCCCGCATTGACATCGGCACCTCAGGCGCCCCGCAGGCAAGATTCCTCAAGGGATCTAACTCCTTGGGGGACCTCAAAACATACCCGCACTTTTCTGCCGGGAAACAATTGCAAGTGTTTCTCAATGTTCGGAGCATTCTGATGTCGTGCGGCAGCGGCAATGGGGAGGACTTCATCTTCGCCTGCCATGCCTGGAAAAGCCTTGGCGAGGCCGATTTCCCTCCGCACGGCTTTGTGCTGGCCGCTTCGGGCAGCTGGGTGTTCTGAGGGGCGGATGAAGCGCAAGATCGCTTCTGCACCGCCACGAGAGCATCGAGGGCGGTAGATGATCGAGCTGACTGCGATGCACCGATTCACTATCACCGGGCATGGGAAGGCTGTGATCGTGGATGGGGCGCAACTTGGCGATCGGACAATTTGCGAAGGGGAACATGCACTGATTGATGGCACCGAGGTCGTGATTTGGTACATCGACGGTGCTCCACGAATTCTCGATATCGAGCCAGGTGTGATCCCCGTAGGCCTCATGATCCGCAAGCCCGGCGAGATCCCCCGAGCTCCTACCGTCCAAACCCCGCGTTGCGCAACGCGTCCGCCATCGAACCCGTCGGGCGGGCTTCTTCTCGCTGGCGGGAATTCTTGTCGCGGTTGGGGTTCCGCCGCCCCTGATTCTTGTCATCGCGGTTCTTGTCGTCGCGACGGGGAGCGCCGACACGCTCGGAGCGCTTGCCTTGCTGCGGGTCATCGTTGAGGCGCAGGGTCAGCCCGATGCGCTGACGGGGGATGTCCACTTCGGTGACCTTGACCCGGACCACCTGACCGGACTTGACCACCTCATGGGGATCGGACACGTACCGGTCCGACATCGCCGAGACGTGCACGAGGCCGTCCTGATGCACGCCGACGTCAACAAACGCGCCGAAGGCAGCCACGTTCGTCACGACGCCCTCCAACACCATGCCGACCTTCAGATCCGACACCTTCTCGACGCCGGCGGCGAACGTAGCCGTGGTGAACGCCGGTCGCGGGTCGCGTCCCGGCTTCTCCAGCTCGCCGAGGATGTCTGTGACGGTGGGAATTCCGAACCGGTCGTCGGCGAAGTCGGCGGGCTTGAGCGACCGCAGCGACCGCTCGTTGCCGATCAGCTCGGCCAGGGTCACCCCCGAGCGGTCCAGGATCTTGCGCACCACCGGATACGACTCGGGGTGGACCCCGGACGCGTCGAGGGGGTCGTCGCCTCCCTGGATCCGCAGGAATCCGGCGCATTGTTCAAAGGCCTTGGGGCCCAACCGGGGAACCTCCAGTAGCCCCTTGCGGCTACGGAACGCGCCCGCCTTCTCGCGGTGCGCGACGATCGATTCCGCCAAGGACTCGGTGACCCCGGAAACACGCGCGAGCAGCGGTACCGAGGCCGTATTCAGATCGACGCCGACAGCGTTCACCGCGTCTTCGACGACCGCGTTGAGGCTGCGGGCGAGCGTGCCGGGGGTGACGTCGTGCTGGTACTGGCCGACGCCGATCGACTTGGGCTCGATCTTGACCAACTCGGCCAACGGATCCTGCAGTCGTCGTGCGATCGACACCGCGCCGCGCAATGTCACATCGAGGCCGGGAAGTTCGTGTGCGGCGTAGGCGGAAGCCGAGTACACCGACGCGCCGGCTTCACTCACCATCGCCTTGGTGGGCGCCTTCACGCCTGCGGCCTTGATATCGGCGATGAGTTCTGCTGCCAGCGCATCGGTTTCACGCGACGCGGTTCCGTTGCCGACCGCGATCAGCTCGACATTGTGACGGGCGACGAACGCCGCGAGGGTGGCCTTGGCCTCGTCCCACTTCTTCTGCGGCTGGTGTGGGTACACCGCGCAGGTGTCCACCACCTTGCCGGTGCTGTCCACGACCGCCACCTTGACGCCGGTGCGGAAGCCAGGGTCAAGGCCCAGGGTGGCGCGCGTGCCCGCGGGCGCGGCCAGGAGCAGATCCTTGAGATTGCGGGCGAAGACCCCGACAGCGTCTTCCTCGGCGCGCTGGCGCAGCTTGAGCCTCGCGTCGACGGAGGCGGAGAACATGAGTTTGGCGCGCCAGGCGACCCGGACGGTACCGGCCAGCCACGGCGTCGCCGGGGTCTTGGCGGTCAGATTCACCCCGAGCGACTGCGCGACCATTGCCTCATAGGGTGCGTCGTCGCCGCCGTCGAAGTTCAGCGACAGGACCTGTTCCTTCTCGCCCCGCATGACCGCGAGCACCCGGTGCGAGGGCATGCTCTCCAGGGATTCGGAGAATTCGAAGTAGTCGCGGTATTTCTGTGCCGCTTCGGTTTTCGCTGCGTCCTCGGACCATGGGGCCGTGCGCAGGGCGCCATCCGCCCAGAACTTGGTGCGGGTGGCACCGACGAGCTCGGCATCCTCGGCCGCGCGCTCGATCAGGATGTGGCGGGCACCGTCCAGGGCGGCGTTGGCGTCGGCGACGTCTTCGGTGAGGAACTCGGTGGCCACCTCATCGGGCACCAGGCTCGGGTCCGCCAGCAGCCTGTCCGCCAGCGGCTCCAGGCCGGCTTCGCGGGCGATCTGCGCCTTGGTGCGCCGCTTGGGCTTGTAGGGCAGGTAGATGTCCTCGACACGTGCCTTGGTGTCGGCCGAGAGCAGCGCGGCCTTCAAGTCGTCGGTGAGCTTGCCCTGTTCCTCGATGGAGGACAGCACCGCGGCGCGTCGTTCGTCGAGTTCCCGCAGGTAACGCAGCCGCTCTTCGAGGCTGCGCAGCTGCCCGTCGTCCAGGCTGCCGGTGACCTCCTTGCGGTAACGCGCGATGAACGGGACCGTGGCACCCTCGTCGAGCAGCCGCACAGCCGCCGCGACCTGGGCCTCGGCGACTTCCAGTTCAGCAGCGAGGCGGGCATTTACAGATTTCACGGTCACGCTCTGAGTCACGCCGAGGGACCCTACCCAATGTTGGGGACAAGCTACGCTCACCGGGTGCGTGTCTGGAGCGTGTTGGCCCTGATCTTGCTGGTTGCGGGATGCGCACCACACCGGCAGCAGACGCCCTCAACCTCGTCCTCGGCGACGTCCACCAGCTCTTCGTCGACGGCGTTGACAACGACTTCGACAACCACCTCGAGGACCACGACAACAACGTCGCGTGCCCCCGCGCCGGGGCCGCGGGCGTCTGTGGAGTCGGTGACCCGGTGGATCGAGGCGGGCGATCCCGTCGCTGCCGAGAAATTCCGCACCGTCGATCAAGACGGCACGCCAGGTCAGCTGCCGGAAGGCGACGTGGCTTTCCGCGCGCCCGGTGAGCTCGGTCCCCGCACGGTTGGCGGATGCATCACGGAGATGAAGTACCAGGAGCCGTTGTCGTGTCTGCCGGGGCTTCGCAACGCGCCGCGCCGTCCGCCCGATCTGCCGGGCCAATGGATCGGGGGCTGGGTGAGCTTCGACGGTGCCACTGTCACGATCGGTAGTCGCCACGGTGACCCCGGGCCGTTCATCGCCGGCGTAGGGCTGCCGCTTGAGTACGGCAAGCGCCTGAAATTCGGTGACTACCAATGCAGATCGGACCAGAAGGGTCTGTATTGCGTGAACTATCCGCACCACTCGGCCATCAGGATGAGTGACGAGCTTGAGGTGTTCGGGTGCACGAAGCGCGCGACACCGCCGCGCGGTATTGGAGTGCAGTACGACTGTGGGTGAAACCCCTGCCGTCCTGTTCCCAGGTTGTCGACCCGGGAACAGGACAGCCGGACGGACTTACTTCTTGGCCCAGCGATCCTTGCCGTCGTCGCCCTTGGTGCAGGTCAGGACGGTGCCGTCGCTGGCCTTGCCGGTCTTACCCTCGAGATCCTTGGCGCAGAACTTCCCGGCACTCGCCTTGTCGGCACCGGCAGAATCGGTGGACGCGGTCCAGCGGTCCTTGCCGTCGTCGCCCTTGGTGCAGGTCAGCACGGAGCCGTCGCTGGCCTTGCCCGTCTTGTCTTCCATGTCCTTAGAACAGAACTTGCCTGCGCTCGGGGTGGCGGTACTCGGCGCCGGGCTGGGGGTGCTGGGATCCGCGATCGCAGTCGGTGCGTAGCAACCGAACATCATGGCCGCGCTCACTGCCGCAACAGTCGCCAATCTTTTCATCACACTGTCCTTTGGTCGTTGACTTATCGGTGAGTCGAACGCCGACAACCTACCCGGCAAACGGGGCGTATCGGTTGCCAATCGCATGAACATCGGTGCGTGGATTTCGGCAATGTCGACACGTGTGAGCTGTTCGGCCGAAACGGCCTGGTCAGTAGTTGCCAGCTACTTCGCAGCTAGTCCTCAGGCTTGGTGTCGTCGTGGCTCAGGAGGACCGCGGAAAAGCGGTACAGGGCGAGTAGTGAGATGAATCCGAACATGAAGAGGATGACGCTGCCGACGGACTCGTTGACCGGGTTGAGGAACAAGCCGAACGCATACGCGCCGATGACCACGATGGGTGCGGCATCAACCCAGCTGAGCGGACGTTGTTCGGACAGTGTGAGCGCGTCCTTGCCGAGGAGCGGCAGGAGCACGAACGAGATGATGAGGGTGATCAGGAAGCCCCAGATTGCCCACCCGATGGGTAGGGCCGGATCGCCGAAGAACGAGTCCTCCGCTGCCAGCGCCTTGGATTTCCCGACCCATTCGTAGATACCGAACTTTGTGCAAAAACCGTTGGCTAAGAAGGCGATCCAGGCATGCAGCATGCCGTACAACACGCAGTGCCACACGACCTGCCACGGTCGCAGGGTGCGCGGGTTCACCACGATCTTGCCGTCGAGTATCACGTTGATGATCACGTAGATCGGCCACAGCAAGGCGACCATTCCGACGGGGACGAGCAGGGGAACGCTGCCGATATGTGGGCCCATCATCGGTATGTCGCCGTAGCGCAGATCTCCCCACACAAACCCGCCGAAACTGATGTTCGCCTGCTCGAACGCCCACTCGACGATGGATGCGATGACGAAGTAGGCCGACGCGAGCTTGACGCCCAGATGTTTGAGCATATGGCCGAATACCGCCACCACCAGTGCCAGCGAGGTGATCGTCTGTGCGATCACGGGCAGTCCGGCGCCGCCGGTGGAAATGCCCGACCAGAGTGTCATGACCACCCACACCACGCAGGCGATGCCAAGAGCCATATCCATCGGGCTGGCCCGTCGCGCTTCGTTTTTCGTGTGGTTCTCGGTGTCCGCGCTCATCTGTCGCAGTCCTTCCCGCCGTGAGGTTCGCCGTCGGGTGGAAAATTATTCTAGAAAAATTCTCTAGTCAAGGGGTGGTTCAGTATTGTTCGGTGGTGCCCACCGCTTCGAATGCCGGCGTCGCCCGTCGGCGCGCGATCCTCGACGCGGCGCTCGCGTCCTTCCTGAAAAGCGGGGTGGCGGGGGCCACGGTCGAGGCGCTGCATCGTGAATCCGGGGCCAGTGTGGGCAGTATCTACCACTTCTTTGGCAGCAAGGAAGGCGTGGCCGCCGAGCTGTACTTGGAAGCACTGCGCGATTATTACGACGCGTATCTTGCTGCACTGCAAGCGAGTTCAGGTGCCCGCGATGGGGTTGTGGCCGCGGTGCGCTTCCATCTGGAGTGGGTGGCCGCCCATGAGATGCGGGCCCGTTTTCTGTTTCATTGTCGTGAGTTCGAGGTGATCGAGGAATCGCGCTCGACGATCACCGCGCTGCACGAGGACTTCTACGGTAAGGCCAGCGCATGGTTACAACCGCACGTCGAGAAGCGGCGCATCAAGCCGCTGCCGCCCAGGTTGTGTCAGGCATTGTGGATGGGGCCCTGCGTCGAATATGCCCGGCTATGGCTGGCCAGGTCGGCCGACTTCGATGTGCTTGCCGCGGCGCCGGTTCTCGGACAGGCGGCGTGGGACGCGGTCAAGGTGTAATCAATACTGGCGCTTGGCCGTTTACGCTTGTGGCGGTGGCGCCGGGTTCAGTGCATTCGGGCACAGCTCGCTTTGCAGAATGTCCAGGTACACCTGAGGGGCCGGAGCGGGCGCGACGCCGTTACCCCAGGGGAAAGAATTGCCCACCTCTTCGGGCGGGACTCCGTTGTGCAGATCGCGGCATGCCTGATGTCCCGCTTGGATCACGTACGGCTCGGCATCCTTGTGGATGTAGACCCCCGCGGCGCGCAGACTGTCCAGGAACGTGTGGTCATTCGCCTGTGCGATCCCGGCGCCGAACGGGCCGCCAACCGAAGAGCCAATGGCAGCGATCCCGACGACAATCCTGGTGCGGAGCTTGTACATCCTTGTATTCCTTCCGGTCACCAGCATTATTGCCATGGGGCGGGTCCGGCAGTGCCGAATTGCGAAGAGAGCAGTTCCTAGGACGCCTTAGTTCAGGCCGCCGCCGATGACCAGGATCTCTCCGGTGATCCACGAAGCCAGGTCTGAGGCTAGGAATGTCACCGCTGGTGCGATGTCCTCCGGCACGCCAATCCGGCCAAGGGGGGTTATGTTCTCAATCTCGGTGCGGAACTCGCGGCTTGAGAAGGCACTGGACTGCATGCCGTCGGTCACGGTCAACCCGGGATTGACCGAGTTCACCCTGATGCCCCGTGGGCCGAGCTCCTTGGAGAGCGTGCCGGTAATCGTGTCCACGGCCCCCTTCGACGCGGTGTACACCAGCGAGTTGGCCGGCGTGAAGCTGGTGACGCTTGACCCGATGTTGACGATGCTCGCGCCGGGACCAAGGGCGCTGCCGAGTGCTTCGGTGATCGTGGTCGCCAGGCCGAAGACGTTCAGGCTGAACTGGCGCTGAAGTTCTTCTGGGGTCACTGACTCAACAGCGCCCATCTCGTACACCCCGGCGTTGTTGACGAGGATGTCGAGCCTGTCGATCCGAGTTCTGAGCTGAACGAAGAGTTCTCTGACGCTGGACGGATCGGAGATATCAGCCTGGATGGCGAAGGCCTGGCCTCCGGCATCCAGGATTGACTTCACCACGTGGTCGGCTCCGCTCTTGCTTGACGAGTAGTGGACTGCCACATGTGCTCCCGCGGACGCCAGGTCGCGCGCGATAGCCGCGCCGATTCCCTTCGACGCACCCGTAACAAGTGCTGTCTTGCCTGCCAGTATGCCCATAGTTTTTGCTCTTCCCTTCGGCCGCATTATGTTTCATCCCTATCCGGCTGATTTTCAGCGTAGATTCGCGCTCGCTGCTCTGGAAGGGTGCGCTACTCCTACCTGGGCATCCCGTGCGGCTGAAGTGACGCGCCGCTGGGTGGGTGTACTACACCCTGGTTGGCGCGAGTTGCCGTGAGTATGTTGAGGACATGGATCGGCGAAATGAGTTGGGCGACTTTCTGAAGGCGCGCCGTGCTCTGGTTTCGCCGCGACAAGTGGGGCTGCCGGAGGACGAGCCGCGCCGCGTCTTGGGCTTGCGCCGGGAAGAGGTTGCCGCGCTGGCCGGGGTGAGCGCCGACTACTACAGCAGGCTTGAACAGGGGCGTGAGCGGCATCCCTCAGAGCAAGTGTTGCGGGCGATTTCCCGGGCGCTGCAGCTGGATACCCATGCGACTGAACATCTCGCCGGCCTTTCCCGGCCGTCTGGGGCAGCGGCCGATGTAGGCGGCCAGCGCGACGCCAGCGAGGGGACGATGAGAATCGTCAACAATGTGGTGCACGCCCCGGCGCTGGTCATCAGCCCGGCACTGGACATTCTGGCTATGAATGCTCACGCGCAGGCGCTTTACGATGACTTCTCGCGGGCGGACAACCTCGCGTACATGGTGTTTCTTGACCCTGTGGCCAATGAGTTCTACGCCGAATGGGACGACATCGCGCGGGATACCGCCCGAAATCTACGTGCTATGTCGGTGTCGTTTCGCGATGACCCTCGTGTAGCAGAAGTCGTGGGTGAGTTGACGATTCAGAGCGACGTTTTCACGTTCGTGTGGATGCAGCACGATGTTCGGCCGCGAACAAGCGGGACCAAGCGATTCCGCCACAGCCAGGTCGGTGAGATCAGCCTTCAGTACGACAGCTTCGCGGTCGGTGGAGCACCCGGGCAGCAGCTGCTCATCTACTCGGCTGACCCCGGTAGTGCCGATGCCGATGGGCTTGAGTTACTGGCCCGACTTGCGGCGGACCAGCAGCCCGATTAGTAGGAACCACATCCAAATCCCTTTGAGGCAAGCGATATTCGCAGCCTCTTGAGTTCAGATTGCGCAGGATCGAATCGTGACATCAACACAGCCCGTTGGAGCAGGAACTCTTACCCTCGGCGGTGACATCACCGTCAATCGGCTCGGCTACGGCACGATGCAGTTGACCGGCCCAGGGGTATGGGGGCCGCCGCGAGATCCGGTATCCGCGGTGCGGTTGCTCATACGGGTGATCGAGTTGGGAGTGAACTTCCTGGACACCGCGGATGCGTACGGCCCGCAGATCGTCGAGGACCTGATCCGTGAAGCGCTGCACCCGTATCCCGGTGATCTCACGATCGCCACAAAAGTCGGTCTCGCGCGCACTGGCCCGGCGGAGTGGGGCTGGATTCCGTTGGGGCGGCCCGAATACTTGCGCCAACAGACGGAAATGAGCCTACGGCGCCTGAAGCTGGAGCGCATCGACCTGCTCCAGTTGCATCGAGTCGACCCCACCGTTCCCTTCGAAGACCAGATCGGCGAACTCAAGCTGCTGCGAGACGAAGGCAAAATCCGGCACGTCGGGCTCTCCGAGGTTTCCGTGGATCAGTTGCACGCGGCACGGCAGATCGTGCCCATCGCCTCCGTGCAAAACCTGTTCAACCTCACCAACAGGTCAGCATCTGATGTGGTGGACTACGCCACCGCTCACGGCATCGCATTCATCCCGTACTTCCCGCTCGCTACCGCAGGTTTGGATGGCGCAGGCAGCGCTCTGGATGTCATCGCGCACGCACACGGCCGTACCCCGGCGCAGATTGCGTTGGCATGGCTGCTTCGCCGCTCCCCGATTGTGCTTCCGATCCCGGGAACATCGTCGGAAGCGCACCTCGCCCAGAACGTTGCCGCTGCGGACATCGCACTGAGTGATGCCGAGTTCGAGGCCCTGTCCGCGGCGGTGCCGCTGCCCGACGGCCGAAACGAATAGCCGGAGAGTTCCATGCGGATAGGCATTTTCACCGCGATCACCGACGAAGGCATGGAGCCCGGCGAGTTGGCGGTCGAGATCGAGGAACGCGGGTTCGAATCCCTCTTTGTGCCCGAGCACACGCACATACCGGTGACGATCGAAGCCATCCATGCCGGATGGGATGAAATACCCCGGGACTATTGCCGCAGCCTTGATCCGTTCGTCGCGTTGTCGTTCGCGGCGGCTGCGACTCGAGACCTCCGTATCGGTACCGCGGTGGCGCTGCTTGTGCAGCGAGATCCGATCACGTTCGCCAAAGAAGCGGCGACCCTGGACAGGGCATCGGGCGGGCGGCTGGAATTGGGAATCGGCGTCGGGTGGCTGCGCGAGGAGATACGAAATCACGGCACCGATCCGCGCACGCGGGTGGCATTACAAAGGGAGCGTATCCACGCGGTCAAAAAGATTTGGACGGAAGAGCAGGCCGAGTTCCACGGCAAGTATGTGGCGTTCGACCCGATTCTCTCGTGGCCCAAGCCTGTTCAACGGCCGCATCCACCGGTGTGGTTGGGGGGCTGGGGCCCGTCTACTCATGAGCGAGTGCTCGATCATGCCGACGGCTGGATGGCACCGACAACGCTTGGGGTGGAAGAGCTTGGTAAGGGAATCGGCGAACTCAACGTGCTGGCGGCGCAACAAAGCAAGCCGACTGTTCCGGTGACCGCGACCATCCTGGCGCCGCGGCCCGGAGATATCGAACGCCGCGCCGACCTCGGCGTGCACCGTGTGCTGCTGGGCCTGCTGCCGGTGGCGTCCCGTGACACCACGCTGCGCGAGCTGGACCGCTTGGCTGCATTGGTGGCGTGAGGACACGTGCGCCTCGACTGACTACGCGTGCGGTTCCGTGAATAGCTGATCGGACGTGACGGTAGTGATTACCATGCGAACTGACTCAGCTGGACGGGCTAGGGCGGTGCATATCGTGGACGGAGCGTGGCCCGGATCTGTCGGCGTCGACGCGGCCGAGCTCGCGGAACTCGAGTTCTTCGCGGGCAACTCGGTTGGTGCCCTCGCCCCGCTGGCCGAGATGCTCTCGCCGCTGCAGGCGGCCCCCGGAGAGGTGCTGATGCGCCAACGGGAGGCGGCAGACTGGTTCCTGCTCGTGGGCTCGGGTGGCGGCGAAATCCTCCATGCCGGCCCGAGCGGGGATTCTGTGGTCGCGCACCTGATGCCCGGCACCGTTGTCGGCGAGATCGCGCTCCTGCGTGGGACCGCCCGCACGGCGACTGTCGTGGCGACCGAGCCGGTGCGGGGCTGGGCCGGTGGTTGCGACGCATTCGCCGCGATGCTCGAAATCCCCGGTGTATCAGAGGCATTGGTGTGGACTGCGCGTCAGCGGTTAGCCACCTTCGTCACGCCGATTGCCGTGCGGCTGCGTGATGGTGCCGAGTTCTATCTGCGGCCTATCCTCCCTGGCGACAGTCAGCGTCTGGCGAGGCTTTCCCCGCGCACCGTGTACCGCCGCTTCATGGGGGTCCCCAGTAAGCGGATGATCACCTACCTGTTCGAGGTGGACTACCTCGAACATTTCGCGTGGGCGCTCACCGACGGGCCAGACGGTTTGGACGGTCTGGTCGTCGCTGATGCTCGATTTATCCGGCACGCCGACGAACCCGACAGTGCTGAGTTGGCATTCACGGTCGGCGATGACTATCAGAGCCGCGGAATCGGCACACTGCTGATGGAAGCGCTCTCGGTGTCGGCGCATGCCAGCGGTGTGCGCCGATTCACCGCCTCGGTGCTCTCGGAGAACTACGCGATGCGCACCATTCTGAATCGGTACGGTGCGCGCTGGGAATCGGATGGTCCGGGCGTGGTCACCACGGTCTTCGATGTGCCTCAGGTGGGGGAGTTGAGTCTTTCCCCGCGGATATCCATACAGGTCGACGTCGCCACCCGGCAGATGGTGCAGGCGTTGTGTTGACGGGCTGTTGTGCAGCGATATGGCCTGGGGTGCACGCTTATCCTGTTCGCTGGGCGGCACGACTCTTCTTGAAGACAAGTGCACGTTTCTCCACCAGGAACCAACTGGCTGCGGCCAGCGGAAGCGTCACGAGTGTTGCCAGGACGAAGAACGGGAACACGCCCAAAGTTCCCAGGCCAATGATCACCAGCAGCTGTTGAATGGGGAAGGCGTAGATGTACACCCCGTAGGACAGGTCGTTGCGTAGGTTTGGGCGCTTCAGCAACGCGCCAGAGATGATCACCAAGTACGCCAATGGGATTGCGCCCAACACCCGATAATTGGGCAGTAGCCCGGACAACAGAACGATCCCGCCGCACAGCGCGACCAGGGACCAGCGTGCCGGGATCTTGTCCTGGTAACGGTAGATCAAAGCCCCAGCCGCGAACATGACGGCGAATCTGGAGATCATCTGCGGGATGGTCGACATCGCGAACGCTGGAAACCCGAAAACCGCTGTGGCTAGGAATGTTAGCGCGAAAGCCGCGGGAATTGTCCACCGGTACTTGAGTAGTCCCGCAACTCCTAACAGCGCGACAACGATGTAGCAGCCCGCCTCAAAGGCCAACGTCCACAACGATCCATTCCATACCCCTGGCCACGGAATGTTCCTGGGTGTCCCGTCGATACCGGGATAGAACAGCACGTTCATCAGCCCGTTGTTCAGCACGTACGCAGCGGGGGCGCCCGACTTCATCAGCGCCGCTATCGAACCATGTTGAATCAGTACGCTAATCGGGGCGATGACGAACGCGGTGATCAGCACGCATACCCATAGGCCGGGAAGGATCCGTAGCGCGCGAGCGGTGAAGTAGATGCGCGGCTGAGGGTTTCGCATCCAGCTGGAGGTGATGAGATATCCGGAGACCGCGAAAAATCCGTCCACTCCCACTTGCGAGAGCAGCTGAGTTACTGGGCGAGCAGGGATTTCGTGCCCGGTGAGCGGCCATGTATGCCACAAAATCACCGAGGTGGCAAATATGAGGCGCCATGCGTTCAGCGCGTTGTTTCGCGGATCGAGTATCCGTCCCAGCATTTCCCCTCCAAACCCTGGTCTGCAGACCTTACTTCGAAACAAGATCACACTCAGTTATTTCGCAGTGTGAGCGGGTTGAAGTTGATGTGAACTCCCCGTGTCAACGCGAACGGCCAGCAGTTCTACTACAGCGATAGTGGTGGATCTGCTGTGCCGGTGACGGTTTGGGCCACCTCGCGCCACAGACGGGCCTCTTGGGCCCGATCATGTTGAGCCTGTTATTGATTGGGGCGACAGTGGATCCCCGCAGATTCAGCTGAGACCGTCGCCGTGAATGCGCGATCTAAGTCTGGAACAACTCGGGCCTTCCGGGTGGGGTGTTGAGATCTGCGGCAACCGCGAGCACTGGGGATGCCCAACGCTGAGCAGGCTAGATCGGCTCGACATCACCGGACGACTCGCGCCGGACCTCTTGCCCCGACGCGGCTGATTCATGGCCGCGACGATCACCACGGTTACCGCCTTGGGGCGATACCCGATCTTGGATACAGGCGATCGCAGAAAATACGGTCGAACCAGCGCCCCCGGCAGGAATCGAACCTGCGACCTAGGGATTAGAAGGCCCTTGCTCTATCCGACTGAGCTACGGAGGCATGTGGCGCTAGCCGGATGGGAGTCTATCGAACCGGTGGCGGTGTGGATCGCATCTCGCCATACCCTTGACTGGTGACGACCACTCCCACCGCCAGGAAGACCGATTCGCCGATATGGACGATCGTCGTCGGCCTTGCGGTACTGGCGGGCCTGGTCGCAGCCACTATCGGCGCCCTGTCACTCACGGACGCGCTGATCGCGACCGGTCTGCCCAACCCCGGCCCGGTCACCTCCTACGGTCTGCCGTTCGTGCGAGCGGCGGCCGAAATCGCAGCCGTTCTCGCCGTCGGCGCGTTCCTGGTCGCGGCCTTTTTCGTCCCCCCACAAACCAGTGGGGTGCTCGACGTGGACGGGTATCGCTCGTTGCGCATCGGCACGGCGGCATCGGTCGCGCTGGCGGTGCTCTCGGCGGCCATGGTGCCGCTGTCGATATCCGATGTGGCTGGTCAGCCGGTAAGCGATTTCGGTCCTGGCGAGCTCTGGACGCTGACCGGACAGATCGAGACCGTGAACGCGTGGCGCTGGATGGCCTTCATCGCCGCTGGCGTCGCGATCGTTAGCCGCGTGGTGCTGCGCTGGTCATGGACGCCGCTGCTGGTGCCCGGATCGGTGGCGACGCTGATGCCGCTGGCCCTGGTGGGCCATTCGGCCACCGGCGGTGCACATGACCTGGGCACCAACAGCCTCATCATCCATTTGGTGTCGGCCGCGCTGTGGGCGGGCGGGCTGGTCGCGCTACTGATACACGCGTTGCGCGGTGGCGGCCACCTCAACGTGGCGGCCCGCAGGTTCTCCATGTTGGCGCTGTGGTGTTACGTCGCGATAGGCCTCAGCGGAATCATCAACGCGCTTATCCGAGTGCAGCTTTCCGACCTGATCACCACCCGCTACGGCTGGCTGCTGGTGGGTAAGGCCACCGCGCTACTGCTTTTGGGCGTGCTGGGGTATCTTCAGCGCCGCACGGCGATAACGGCATTGAACAAGGACCCCCAGAACCGTCGGCCGCTGATTCGGCTGGCCGGAGTGGAAGCTGTGATCTTCGCGGTCACCTTTGGTATCGCCGTCGGATTGGGGCGCACCCCGCCTCCTCCACCGGTCAACCTCAACCCGTCGCCGGTCGAAGTCGCCATCGGATACAACCTCGACGGCCCGCCGACCGCGCAGCGACTGATGTTCGACTGGCGTTTCGACCTGATCTTCGGAACGGCCGCGATCGTTTTCGCCGTGGCCTACCTGGTGGGTGTGCATCGGCTCAAGGGCCGTGGCGACGAATGGCCCGCCGGCCGCACCATCTCCTGGTTGTTCGGCTGTGGCTTCTTACTCATCGCCACCTCCTCAGGAGTCGGCCGGTACATGCCCGCCATGTTCAGCATCCACATGGTGGCGCACATGATGCTGTCGATGCTGGTGCCCGTGCTCCTGGTCCTCGGTGGCCCCGTCACGCTGTTGCTGCGGGTGCTGCCCGCCGCGGGTCGTGACGATCCGCCGGGACTGCGTGAATGGGTGCAGCTGGCGCTGCACAGCAAGTTCTCTCGTTTCCTGACCCATCCATTGGTGGCGACGTCGCTGTTCATCGGCGGTTTCTACGGTCTGTACCTGAGCGGGCTCTACGATGCCTCCGTTGACGTGCATGCTGCGCACCTGGCGATGAATCTGCACTTCCTGCTCAGCGGATACCTCTTCTATTGGGTGGTCATCGGCATCGACCCGGCTCCGCGGCGCCTGCCTCCCATCGCGAAACTGGGCATCGTGCTGGTTTCGCTGCCACTGCACGCCTTCTTCGGCGTCATCCTGATGGGCACGAAATCGATTCTCGGCGAAAAGTTTTACAGCAATCTCGCGTTGCCCTGGCGGATCGATCTGGCCGCCGATCAACACATGGGTGGCGCCATCACCTGGGCGACGGGGGAGTTGCCGCTGATGGTGGTGATGATCGCCTTGCTCGTCCAGTGGTCACGCTCGGATGCGCGCCTGGCCCGCCGCCAGGACCGCGCCGCCGACCGTGATGACGATGCCGACCTGACCGCCTACAACGCGATGCTCGCGAAAATGGCCCAGCAAGACGAGAAAACGCGCGGCTAGACCGCACCCGCGGCAATGGCGGCCGGCCAGCTGCCGTGCTCGCTGACATCGACTCCGGACTGTGCGGCGGCGCCGTCGCAGCCAAAGCCGGTGCGCCACAAGCCGTCGTCGCATTCGACCTTGCCCAGCAGCATGGGTTCGGGCAGTTGCGCGAGGAAGGTGCCCAGCGCGGCGGGAGACAGCCGCCAGATCTCACCGCTGATGCTTACCCCGTCTTCTTCGGAGCGGGTGAGGCCGGGTTTGGGCGGGGTGGTGCGCAGCGCCGCCATCCGATACTTCGGTGCGGTCCGGATCGGACCGACCCACCGTGCGCCCAGGTCGGTGAGCTGGAACTCCAGCGGGCCGCCTTTGAGGTGCGCGCCGAATACCGCAAGCTCGTGTGACAGGGTGATTGCTGCAGGCCAAACGTCTTTCTCGACGGGGTCTCCAGTGACCAGCCCGGCGATGTCGAAGGCCACCGCATCGTCGAACGCGCGCGCCACGACCGTCACACCGAACTGGGCCTCACCCGCGATTCCCGCCGGTACTGCCACCGCGCACAGGTCGAACAGATTGCAGAAGTTGGTGTAGGTCCCCATGGCCGCATTGACACCAATCGGGTCCGCCGCGACTTGTTCGATCGTCGGATGCAGCGGTGCGGTGGGCACCAGCAGCGCATCTGCACCGCCCAGCGAGGTCAAGGCCTGCTCGCGGAGACGTTGCACCTCGGCGCGATCGCGGACGAGACGGTGCGCGGGGATGTCGCGTGCGCCGGAAATGATCTGTGAGACAGTCGGATCCAATGACGCCCCGGGTTGCGCGTCGATGAATTCGCCTACCGCCGCATAGCGCTCACTGACCAACGCGCCTTCGTACAGGAGTTTTGCGGCCGCTAAGAAGGGTGCCAGATCGATCTCGACAATGGTTGCGCCGGCATCACGTAGGTCTTCAACAGCCGCATGAAACGCGTTGCGCCACACCTCGTCCAGAGCGGGCAGCTCGCGCGGGATGGCGACCGTGGGCTGTGGGGGAGCGGCCAGTCGGGTGTTGGCGGGCCAGAGTCGTGGCCCCGCTGCCGTTCCCATGGCGGCCATCGCCGCGTTGGCGGTGGTCAGTGAGGAGGCGAAAATGGTGACACAGTCATAGGATTCGCACGCCGGAACCACGCCGTCGGTGGAGATGACGCCGACGGTCGGTTTGATGCCGACGATGCCCTGCAACCCCGCGGGAACACGTCCTGACCCTGCGGTGTCGGTGCCGATCGCGATATCGACCTCCCCGGTGGCGACGGCCACCGCGGACCCCGAACTGGAACCGCCGCTGATGTATTCGGGCCGGCGTGAGTCGGGCACTGGGCCGTAGGGCGAGCGCGTACCCACCAGTCCGGTCGCGAATTGATCGAGGTTTGTCTTGCCCACCACGACGGCACCCGCCGCACGTAGGGCCGCGACTGCCGGTGCGTCGCGCTCGGGAATGTATGCGTACTCGGGGCAGGCGGCGGTGGTAGGCACGCCGCCGACGTCCACGTTGTCCTTGACTGCGAGTCGCACCCCCGCCAACGGCCCTGATGAGCCCTCCAATTCAGAGGCGATTTCGTTCTCGGGGCGTCGCGTGATCCAAACCGTCATGTCAAGGAAGGTACGGGTGGGCGGACTCATCGGCCACTTATCCCCAATCCGATGTTCATCCACAACCGCCGCCCGAACCCGCCCTCATGTCGGTTCGCGGTGTCGGTGTCTGCCGGGTTACTGGAGCCACCAGGGGCACCGGTTTGAGGTGCTGAGGAGAGATGCAGAGATAGACAAGAAAGGCACGGACCATGTTTGAAACTCCAGTGACTGTGATCGGCTCCATCGTCGGAGACCTCAAGAGACGCCAGGTCGGCTCCGACGAGATGATCAAGTTCCGCGTCGCCAGTAATGCGCGCCGTCGGCGTGAGGACGGTAGTTGGGTGAATGCGAACTCCCTCTTCATCAATGTGACCTGCTGGGGCCGGTTGGTGACCGGGGTCGGTGCCGCGTTGGGAAAGGGAGCGCCGGTGATCGTGCACGGTCACCTGCACACCAGTGAGTTCGAAGACAAGGACGGCAACCGCCGCCAGATCACCGAGATGAAAGCCATCGCCGTCGGGCCGGATCTATCACGGACCATCGCCCGGATAGAGAAGGCCGGATACACCGGCAAGCAAGAGGACGCCGAAGGGGCCGAGCAACCCGGTTCGGGTGCCGAAGAATCGACAACCGAGCTGGCAGAAGCAGACGAGAGCAGCGAGGATTCGGTGAACATGCGCCTCAGCGCGTGATCCGGGGCTGACACCGGCGACCGCGCGGTCGCCTCTCACCTAGGATGGTTCGGGCAGCTCACCTGAATGGTCGTGAGCTGCGACGAAGAACTTAGAGGAGAGGCGACAGCGCGGCAATGGCTGAGTACATCTACACGATGATGAAAGTCCGCAAGGCGCATGGCGACAAGGTCATCCTCGACGATGTCACCCTGAACTTCCTGCCCGGCGCCAAGATTGGTGTGGTCGGTCCGAACGGCGCCGGTAAATCCAGCGTCTTGAAGATCATGGCCGGGCTCGACAAGCCGAACAACGGTGAAGCATTCCTGGCCAACGGGGCCAGCGTCGGAATCCTGATGCAGGAGCCGCAGCTGGACGAGACGAAGACGGTGCGCGAGAACGTCGAGTCCGGCGTGGCGCTCAAGGGCAAGCTCAACCGGTACAACGAGGTCGCCGAGTTGATGGCGACCGACTACACCGACGAACTCATGGAAGAGATGGGCAAGCTCCAGGAAGAGCTGGACGCCGCCGACGCCTGGGATATCGACTCTCAGCTGGAGCAGGCGATGGACGCGCTGCGCTGCCCGCCGCCGGACGAGCCGGTGACGCATCTGTCCGGTGGTGAGCGCCGACGGGTGGCCCTGTGCAAGCTGCTGCTGTCGAAGCCCGACCTGCTGCTGCTCGACGAGCCCACCAACCACCTGGACGCCGAGAGCGTGCTGTGGCTCGAGCAGCACCTGGCCAGCTACCCGGGCGCCATCCTGGCCGTAACCCACGACCGGTACTTCCTGGACAACGTGGCCGAGTGGATCCTCGAGCTGGATCGCGGTCGCGCGTACCCCTACGAGGGCAACTACTCCACTTACCTGGAGAAGAAGGCGGAGCGCATCGCCGTGCAGGGGCGCAAGGACGCCAAGCTGCACAAGCGACTGCAGGAAGAACTCGCGTGGGTGCGTTCGGGTGCCAAGGCGCGCCAGGCCAAGAACAAGGCACGGCTCGGACGGTACGAGGAGATGGCTGCCGAGGCGGAGAAGACGCGGAAGCTCGACTTCGAAGAGATTCAGATCCCTACCGGTCCACGGCTGGGCAATGTGGTGGTCGAGGTGAGCCATCTCGACAAGGGGTTCGAGGAACGTGCCCTCATCAAGGATCTGTCGTTCACGCTGCCCCGCAACGGCATCGTCGGCGTCATCGGCCCCAACGGTGTCGGTAAGACCACCCTGTTCAAGACCATCGTGGGGTTGGAGAACCCCGACGGTGGCGAGGTCAAGGTGGGCGAGACCGTCAAGCTGAGCTACGTCGACCAGAGCCGGGCCGGTATCGACCCCAAGAAGAACGTCTGGGAGGTCGTTTCCGACGGGCTTGACCACATTGTGGTCGGTCAGAATGAAATGCCTTCCCGGGCTTATGTTTCGGCCTTCGGATTCAAGGGGCCGGATCAGCAGAAGCCGGCCGGCGTGCTCTCCGGTGGTGAGCGCAACCGTCTGAACCTGGCGCTCACCCTCAAGCAGGGCGGAAACCTGATCCTGCTCGACGAGCCCACCAACGACCTGGACGTCGAAACCCTGAGCTCACTGGAAAACGCGCTGGAGCTGTTCCCGGGCTGCGCGGTCGTCATCTCGCACGACCGGTGGTTCCTGGACCGCACGTGCACGCACATTCTGGCGTGGGAAGGAAGCGACGATAACCCCGCTTCCTGGTTCTGGTTCGAGGGCAACTTCCAGGCGTACGAAGAGAACAAGGTCGAACGTTTGGGTATCGATGCGGCCAGACCTCACAGAGTTACCCACCGCCGCCTGACACGCGACTAGGGTGATGTTGCGTGCCGAAACCCGGTACGCAACATCGGCCAGGAGCGTTGCGTGACTGTTAACACAGGGACCACCACTTCCGAAAACACGCCATCTACCAATGGATCTGGCGTCCCGACCATCGAGGCGCTGGAGGCTGCGTTCAGCCACGCTCGGTATACGGGGGAGATGGACTGGGACGAGTCGCTGGACCCCGACGGTCACGCTGCACCCGCGGTGCCGCCGGTGCGCGAGGTGCTCATGCGCGCGCTGCTGCGGTTGGCCGCGCGGCGCCAGCCCCACGAGATCGCGATGGCGACCTATCGCAATGGCGATGATGCGGGACTGGGTACCGCCCTGCAGTTGGTCACCGACTACACCCCGTTGCTGACCGAGTCCATCACGGTGCTGCTACGGCGCTTGGGTGTAGCGATTGTCGATCTCATGGACCCGGTCTTCACCGTGCGGCGTTCCGCCGATGGCACGCTGCTGTCGGCGGAATCGGTGGACAAACCGCAAACTGACGTCGCCGCCGATACCGAGTGCTGGATCCATCTGCAGCTGCCACCGTCGATTGATGCCGAGCGCTTGGCGTTCATCGAAACACAGCTTCCCCACACTCTGGAGGATGGCAGCCACGTCGCCGCCGATGCCGATGCGATGCGCGATGCGGTCATTGAACTGGCCGGTGACCTGGACGCTTCGGCGGGCAATGCCAGGTTCTCCTCAGCCGAGCTCACCGAGGTCGCGAATTTACTGCGCTGGTTGGTAGACGGGAACTTCACGGTGCTCGGATACCAGCGCTGCACCGTGGAGAACGGGCGCGCCACCGCCGACGAGTCGAGCCGGCTTGGCCTGCTCAAACGACGCGAGGAGGTGCTCCCACAGCTCACCCACAATGATCAGCTACTGGTGCTCGCGCAGGCGACCACACCCACGTACCTGCGATACTCCATCTACCCGAACATCGTGGTGATCAGGCAAGAAGACGGCAGCGGACCGGCCATCGAGCATCGCCTCGTCGGTGTGTTCACTGTTGCCGCGATGAACGCCGACGTGCTTGCCATCCCGGTGATCTCCGACCGGGTGCACCAGGTACTAGGCCGTTCGGACACGAACCAGGACTCGCTAGCGGGTCACATGTTGATCGAATTCATGCAGAACCTGCCCCGGGCGGAGCTGTTCGCATCGAGTGTCGACCGGCTGTACGACCTGGTAACCGCAGTGAGAAACATTGGCGCGCATCCAGGTTCGCTGCTGTTCCTGCGGGCTGACGAGCTGGGCAATTTCGTGACCGCGCTGGTGTACCTGCCCCGTGACCGCTACACCACCACGGTACGGCTGGCCATGCAGGACATTTTGGTGCGAGAGCTCGGCGGCACCGGTATCGACTACACCGCCCGTGTCAGTGAATCGCCTTGGGCATTGGTTCATTTCACGGTGCGCATGCCGGAGCACAGCGTGCACACCAGTATCGATACCTCGGAGGCCAACCGGGTCCGCATCCAGGCGCTGCTCACCCAGACCACCCGCACCTGGAGCGATCGCCTGGTCAGTGCGGTGCGCCCCGATTCTCCGATCGACAGGGCATGCGCGGAGCGGTACTCGGTCATCCTGCCCGAGGTATTCAAGCAGAACGTCCCGCCCGCCGAGGCCATCGCCGATATCGCCAGAATCGAAGGGCTGCACGAGGACTCCATCGATCTGGCGTATGACGCCGACGCGCTGGGCACCGGTGTACTCAGCATGTACCTCGGTGGACGCTCGGCGTCCCTGAGTCAGGTGCTGCCGGTGCTGCACAGCATGGGTGTCGACGTGATGGAGGAGCGCCCATACCACTTCACTCGACCCGACGGCCTGGCCGTGTCGCTCTACGCCTTCCGCATCGTGGTGCATCCGGCGATAGCACGCAGCTTCGATGCGGAGGGCACCGCGCGCCGAGCCGACCTGCTCACCCACGCCATTGATGCGGTGTGGCATGGCAGTGTCGAAACCGACAGGTTCAACGAGCTGGTGCTGCGCGCCGGGCTCACCGCCGGCCAGATCACCATCCTGCGCGGATATGCCAAGTACCTGCGACAGGCCGGCTTCCCGTACAGCCAGGCGCATATCGAGACGGTGCTGGCCGACAACTCCCAGACCGCACGCGATTTCGTGGAGCTGTTCGAGGCCCGCTTTGATCCGGCCAACACCGACGACACCGTGGCCGATGCCAAGGCCGAGCATGTGCTGGCGGAGATCGACAAGGTGGTCAGCCTCGACACCGACCGGGTGCTACGCGCCTTCTTCGGTCTGATCCAGGCCACCCTGCGCACCAATTACTTTGTGATGAAGGAGGACTCGGCGCGCGCGAAGGGTGTGCTGTCCTTCAAGCTCAATCCGCGCGAGGTCAACGAGCTGCCCGAGCCGCGGCCCCGGTTCGAGATCTTTGTGTACTCGCCACGCGTCGAGGGTGTGCACCTGCGATTCGGTCCGGTCGCCCGCGGCGGCCTGCGCTGGTCCGACCGTCGGGAGGACTTCCGCACCGAGATCCTGGGCCTGGTGAAAGCGCAAGCCGTGAAGAACGCCGTCATCGTGCCTGTCGGCGCCAAGGGCGGGTTTGTCGTCAAGAATCCTCCGGCGACCACCGGAGACGCCGCGGCCGACCGCGATGCGTTCCGCGCGGAAGGTGTCGAGTGCTACCGACGCTTCATCGGCGGACTGCTCGACATCACCGATAACCGCGATCGCACCACCAACGCGGTTGTGCCGCCCGAAGGCGTGCGCCGCCGCGACGGCGACGATCCGTATCTCGTCGTCGCGGCCGATAAGGGCACCGCGACCTTCTCCGATATCGCCAACGATGTCGCGCTGTCGTATGGGTTCTGGCTCGGCGACGCGTTCGCCTCCGGTGGTTCCGTCGGGTATGACCACAAGGCGATGGGCATCACGGCCCGAGGTGCCTGGGAGAGCGTCAAACGCCATTTCCTGGAAATGGGGATCGACACCCAGACAGAGGATTTCACCGTCGCCGGGGTCGGCGATATGAGCGGCGACGTGTTCGGCAACGGCATGCTGCTGTCCCAGCACATCAAGCTGGTAGCCGCCTTCGACCACCGGCACATCTTCTTGGACCCCAACCCGGATCCCGCATCCTCGTGGGCCGAGCGCAAGAGGATGTTCGCGCTGGAACGCTCCAGCTGGGCCGACTACAACTCCGCACTGATCAGCGCCGGAGGCGGCGTGTACAGCAAGGAACAAAAGTCGATACCGATCAGCCCTGAGGTTCGTGACGTGCTCGGAATCGACAGCGACGTCACGGAGATGACGCCTCCGCAGCTTGTCCGCGCCATCCTGCTCGCACCGGTCGACCTGTTCTTCAACGGCGGTATCGGGACCTACATCAAGGCCGAGAGCGAATCGCAGGCCGACGTGGGCGATAAGGCCAATGACGCCGTCCGCGTCAACGGAAACCAGGTGCGCGCCAAGGTGATCGGTGAAGGCGGCAACCTGGGTCTGACATCGCGGGGCCGCATCGAGTTCGAACTGAACGGTGGCCGGGTCAACACCGACGCCTTGGACAACTCTGCCGGCGTAGACTGCTCTGACCACGAGGTCAACATCAAGATCCTGATCGACTCGCTGGTCAGCGCCGGCAAGATCCAAGCTTCCGAGCGGACGGCGCTGCTGGAGTCGATGACCGACGACGTCGCCACGCTCGTGCTGGCCGACAACGAATCCCAGAACAACCTCATGGGCACCAGCCGTGCCAATGCGGCCTCACTGCTGAGCGTGCACGCCCGCCAGATCGCCTACCTGGTCAACGAGCGTGGCCTTGACCGTGAGTTGGAGGCGCTGCCCTCCGAGAAGGAGATCGAGCGCCGCGCCGCGCTCGGGATCGGTTTGACCTCACCGGAACTGGCGACGCTCATGGCGCATGTCAAGCTGGGGCTCAAGGACGATCTACTGGCCAGCGACGCCCCGGACCAAGAGGTCACGCTACGGCGCATGGTGCATTACTTCCCGGACGTGCTGCGCGAGCGGTTCGACGCCGAGATCCGTCAACATCCGCTGCGCAAAGAGATCTACGCCACCATGCTGGTCAACTCGGTGGTCGACTGCGGTGGGATCACCTACGTGTACCGGCTTTTCGAGGACGCCGGAGCAGGTTCGGTGGATGGGCTCAAGACGTACGTGGCCGTCGAGGCGATCTTCGGGCTGCGTTCGCTGTGGGATCGCATCCGTCATGCCGATGTGCCGGTCGCGGTGTCGGACCGGCTGACGCTGGACATGCGCCGCCTGCTCGATCGGGCCTCTCGCTGGCTCATCAGCTACCGGCCGCAACCCCTGGCAGTCGGCGCCGAGATCAACCGCTTCGCCGCGGGCATCGCCGAGCTGAGTCCAAAGCTCCCGACCTGGTTGCGTGGACATGATCTGGAGATTGTCACCAAGCAGACCGAAGACCTGGTGGCGCTGGGTGTTCCGTTCGACATCGCCAGCGATGTCGCCAGCTGCCTGTACGGATTCAGCCTGCTGGATGTCATCGACATCGCCGATATAGCCGATCGTGATGGTGCCGAGGTTGCCGATCTGTACTTCACCCTGATGGACGACCTGCGGGTGGACGATCTGCTGACCGCCGTCTCGCAGCTGGAGCGCAATGACCGGTGGCATTCGTTGGCCCGGTTGGCGATTCGCGATGACATCTATTCGTCGCTGCGGGCGCTCACCATGGACGTGCTGTCCGTCGGTGAACCCGATGAGACCGGTGAGCAGAAGATCGCCGAGTGGGAGTTCACCAACGCTTCGCGTCTGGAGCGGGCTCGCGGCACCCTGGCGGAGATCTTCGCCTCGGGGGAGCCGGACCTGGCGACACTGTCGGTGGCAGCACGCCAGATCAGAGGGATGATCAGGAGCAGCATCACCGGTCCTGCATGATGGTGGGATGAGCGTTAGCGAAGACCATCAGACGCCGATGAGTTCTGAGAAGCCCGGCTATGTCGCGGCGGTACCGGTCCGCTGGTCCGATATCGACATGTACCAGCATGTGAACCACGCGACGATGGTGACGATCTTGGAAGAGGCGCGAGTGCCCTTCCTGCGTGATGTTTTTGGCGCCGAGATCACCACGACGGGTCTGCTCATCGCAGATGTCCACGTCAAGTACAAGGGGCAGGTACGGCTCGCCGATTCGCCGTTGCAGGTGACCATGTGGGTGTCGAAGATCCGTGCGGTGGACTTCACCATCAACTACGAAGTCCGCTCGGTGAACGCGGCGCCAGACTCCAAACCCGCGGTGATCGCGGACACCCAGTTGGTGACCTTCCACCTCGACAGCCAGACTCTGCTGCGTCTTACCGACACCCATCGCGAATACCTGCAACGGTGGTCGCGGCCGTGAGCGAGGCCGCACTGCGGGTTCCGGACGCCTCCGACCGTAAGGATCTGGCGACCTTCCTGGCCCGTGTCTCGCAACTTGACGAGTCGGCCGTGGTGCGGCTGCGTGCTCGGGGAGATGATCGCGTAGTTGTATGGGCCGCAACACAGTTCGATGTGTTGGTCTGCCGTGCGGTACGCGGCGATCTGAGAACGCCCGACATCAGCGCCGCCGTCGACGAGGTGCTGCGCGGCCTGCAGACCGCGGAGGCGGACGGATCGGTGCACACAGGATTCCCGATGGACTCCGCGTGGCGCGGTGCGCTGCCCGCCGACAACGGATTCGAGTACCTCGACGATATTCCTGCGCGGTCCGTGCTTGAACTGGCGCAGCGCGGGGGAGAGCTGGCTCGTGAACACGGCAGCGCGCACGGGCCGCCCGTATCGCTGCTGGATCAGCCGGTC
Organism: Mycobacteroides franklinii; assembly: GCF_001853795.1. NCBI lineage: Bacteria > Bacillati > Actinomycetota > Actinomycetes > Mycobacteriales > Mycobacteriaceae > Mycobacteroides > Mycobacteroides franklinii. The sequence goes on along the minus strand of NZ_MLIK01000004.1, from coordinate 361,568 downwards.
GTCACGATCGACGGGGTCGACGGCGAGCAGGTCGACGTGCCGATGCGTTGCGTTTTCGCCTTGACCGCAATGGGATTCATCCCGGCGAACCCTGCCGAGGATGAGCCGGTACGCGTGCGCGCCGTGCCGTCGTGGTTGCGGCTGGACGCCCGTTTTGGCTCGGTGTACCGCAGACGGAACGATCTATCGCTGCGGGTTCGTTAGACGATCCAGGCCGCGGTGTTGCGTGGCAGCTTGCCGTTGACAAGCGGGCCGCTGGTCAAGATGACCTCGCCCGCAGGCAGATCCACCAGATCGCTGCTGACGTTCAGGGCACAGGTAAGGCCGCCGCCCTTGACGCGGAACGCCAGCGCTCCCGGTGGGCTGCCGTACCACTCCAGACTGGTGCCGGTGAATTCCGCACGGTTCTTGCGCAATTCGATGGCCCGCCGATACAGCGACAGCATAGAGTCGGTGCGCTCCAGCTGGCGCTCCACCGTGAATTCGGCCCAGCTGTGCGGCATGGGCAACCAGGTCTGGTCGTTACTCGAGAAGCCGTACGGGGGATCGGTGCCCTCCCAGGGGATCGGCACCCGGCAGCCGTCGCGGCCCCGCTCGGTGTGGCCGGAGCGCTCCCACACCGGATCCTGCAACGCCTCGTCCGGCAGTTCGACATTGGGCAGTCCGAGTTCGGAACCGTTGTAGATGAAGACAGTTCCGGGCAGCGCGAGCATCACCAACGCCATGGCCCGAGCGCGCCACTGGCCGATCTGGCCGTCGCCGTAGCGTGTCACCTCGCGTTCCACGTCGTGGTTGGACAGCGTCCAGGTGGGTGTCGCGCCCACTGAATCCACTGCGGCAAGCGAGTTTTCGATGGCGGCACGGATCTGGTCGGCGTCGAAGTCGGCCTCAACCAGTTTGAAGTTGAATCCGAGGTGCAGCTCGTCGGGCCTGACGTACTCGGCGAAGCGGGCGTTGTCGTTGACCCAGATCTCGCCGACGGCGACCACGTCACGGTACTGGTCGAGCACCTTGCGAATCTTGCGGTGGTACTCGTGCACGCCCTCGTTGTTGAAGCGCGGGTCCTCGTCGGTGATATGCAGCATCGAGGTTTCGGTGTCTTCGATGTCGGGAAGGCCCGGCGGCTTGGCCATACCGTGGGCGACGTCGAGTCGGAATCCGTCGATGCCACGGTCGAGCCAGAAACGCAGGGTGTCGGCGAAATCGTCGAACACCTCAGGGTTGTCCCAGTTGACATCGGGCTGTTCGGGTGCGAACAGGTGTAGGTACCACTGGCCGGGAGTGCCGTCCGGCTCAGTCACCCGTGTCCAGGCCGGACCGCCGAACACCGAAGGCCAATTGTTGGGCGGCAGTTCGCCATTGGCGCCCTTGCCGTCCCGGAAGATGTAACGGGCGCGGGCGTCACTACCGGGTTTGGCGGCGAGAGCCTCGATGAACCAGCGGTGCTCGGAACTGGTGTGGTTGGGAACCAGGTCCATGATCACTTTGATGTCATGTCGGTGGGCGGAGGCAATGAGCCGGTGCATCGCGGTCAGCCCGCCGAACAGCGGATCGATCTCGCGCGGGTTCGACACGTCGTAACCGTGGTCGGCCATCGGCGATCTGGTAACAGGATTTAGCCAGATCCCCTGGATGCCGAGCAGATCAAGGTAGCCAAGTTTTGCTGAGATGCCGTCGAGGTCGCCGACGCCATCGCCATCGCTGTCGCCGAACGACCGCGGGTAGATCTGATAGAAAACGGCCCGCGACCACCAGGGGTCGTCATGTTGGCCCAAGTAGGCGGCGGTCACGGTTGATCATTCTGCACCACGGCGGCTCAGGCCTCGAATCGCGATCGACTGTCAGAACGGTGAATTGACCATTGACTGCGCCGCCATTTCCAGGTAGCTCCACAGCTGGGCACGATGGTCGTCGTCGAGGGTATTTCGGTCGACGGAGTCGACGGCGGTGCGCATGCAGCGCAACCACGCGTCGCGTTCGATGGGGCCGATCCGAAACGGCGCGTGACGCATCCGCAGCCGGGGATGTCCCCGCTGGTCTGAGTAGGTGCGGGGGCCGCCCCAATACTGCTCGAGGAACATTCGCAGGCGATCCTCGGCACCGGTGAGGTCTTCCTCCGGGTACAGCGGACGCAGCACCTCGTCGTCGGCAACGAGCTCGTAGAAGCGGGCCACAATCGCGTGGAAAGTGGTGGCGCCACCGACGGCGTCGTAGAAGTTTTCAGGGGTTGGGGCTGCCACATTGTCCATTGTGCTGGTCATTGTGCCGGTACGTCCTTTGGCCGGTCAGCGGGGTTGGTCACGTGATGTTCATTGGATTGACCTGGGAACACAGTGCAAATTGTCGTGCGAAGACCGCCGAATCGTGGTGCACTGGTGGTAATGGCGCACCAGAAGAAGAGCCGTGGGCACCGGCACAACAGTGCCAGCGCTGGGCCGACCCAAAACGGGACGGCCCGAATACTGCACAGCGTCCCAGGAGTCCTTGAAAGCAGGATGCCTGGGGCGATGCCCCCGCAGCAGTCCAACGACGCCGGTTCCCTATGGGGCCGGCGTCGCGTGTTATTGCTGAACTCCACGTATGAGCCACTCACCGCGCTGCCGATGCGTCGCGCCGTGATCATGCTGCTGTGCGGTAAGGCCGATGTGGTGCACGACGATCCCGCTGCCCCCATCATTCATTCCGCTACCACGTCGGTGGCGGTCCCGTCGGTGATCAGACTGCGCACCTTTGTGCGGGTGCCCTACCGGGCGCGGGTTCCGATGACGCGGGCCGCGTTGATGCATCGCGACCGGTTCCGTTGCGCCTACTGCGGTGGACGGGCCGACACGATCGACCATGTGATTCCGCGCAGCAAGGGCGGCACGCACTCCTGGGAGAACTGTGTGGCCTGCTGTTCGTCCTGTAATCACCGCAAGGCCGACCGGTTGTTGGCGGAGTTGGGCTGGTCGCTACACACCACGCCGATGCCGCCCAAGGGCCAACATTGGCGGCTGCTGTCGTCGGTCAAGGAACTGGACCCGGCGTGGGTGCGATACCTAGGCGAGGGTGCGGCATGACGCATCGGCTACGGTTTGCATTGTGAGCTTCCTCAACAGCCCCACATACATCGGGATGCCGGTCTGGGTAGCCCTGATCGCACCGGTCTTCCTCGTGCTCGTCGGCCTGTGGACGATGCGCAAGAAGGGGCCGCACCCCGCGACTTACAACATGAACGACGGCTGGACGCATGCCCCGATCCTGTGGGCTGCCGTCGACGAGAACATCGGTGATAGTCACGGGCACGGCCATGGCCATGCCGGCGTCGAGGCGATTGGAGGGTCCGCAAGTGGCAAGTGGTGAGGTCACCAAGACTGCTCCCGCCCAGTTGCCCCGCGGCTGGGCCGAGACCGTAAGTGGACGCCTCTCGGGTGTTACCGAGCCTGGCGAACTGTCGGTTAAGTACCCGTTCCCCAACTACGAGCTGGCGACGTTGGACGACGCTCTGACGTACGGCAGTCGCTCGTCGAAGGCCCGCTTCTCCGTGTACATCGGTGACCTGGGCAACGACACCAACAAGGGCGCCCGTGAGGTGTTCCTCGAGGTGCCGACGCCTGACGAAGCCGTGCTGATCGCCGTTTCTCCGGACCAGCACGTCGTGGAGGTCGTCTACGGCGAGGGACTCAAGGGACGCGGGGCCGAATCGGCCGCCGATCTTGGTGTTGCCGCAGCGTTGGCGTCCTTCAAAGAGGGCAACCTGCTCGACGGGATCATCAGCGCGGTGCGTGTCATGAGCGCCGCCATCGCCCGTCCCTAGTTCTTCGCGCGGGTCCCCGCGCACCGCTTTGTGTCGAGCGTGAAGCTGTTGCGAGATTTGAGTCCATTTCCCGCAGTGGCTTCACGCTCGTTGCATGTCAGCGGGTAAGCGCACACTGCCCGCATGGGGAACCATTTCTGGGCAGTGAGGCGATCAGATCCGGCCGGCTGACGCCGCATGCCCTACGCACCCGCTTTGTGGCCCTACATCGTGACGTCTATCTGCCACCCGGTACGGAGCTCACACCGCGCGTGCGCGCGCGTGCCTGCTGGTTGTGGACGGGGCGAAGCGGAATTCTTGCCGGCCACTCGGCATCCGCGTTACATGGCGCACGGTGGGTGGATTCGGCGCGCAACGCCGAGGTGATCCACGGCAATCGGCATCGGCAGCCGGGAATCATCGTCTGGTCGGGGGATATCTCACCCGACGAGATCTGCGTGGTCGATGGCATGCGGGTCACCACTGTCGCGCGCACCGCCCTCGACCTTGCTTGTCGCTATCGCCGGGGGCCGGCGGTGGCCGCGATCGACGCGCTGTGCCGCGCGACCGAGCTCAAGATCTCCGAGATGTTCGAGCTCGCGTCCAGGCATGGCGGGATGCGTGGAATCCGCCGGGCGCGTGCTGCCTTCGATCTGGTGGACGCCGGTGCGCAGTCGCCCAAGGAGACCTGGCTGCGGCTATTGCTTCGCGATGCCGGGCTTGCACCCGTGACCACCCAGATCTTGGTGCACAACGGCGATTTCGTGGCGCTGGCGTACATCGATATGGGCTGGGAAGACGTCATGGTTGGCGTCGAGTACGACGGGGATCAGCACCGCAGCGACCGTCGGCAATACCGCAAGGACATCACGCGGCTGGAAATGCTCGACGGCCTGGGCTGGCTGATCGTCAGAGTGGTCGCCGAGGACCACCCCGACGACATCATTCGCCGGGTATGTGAAGCCCTGGCCAGCCGACAGTGAAGCTATTGCGGGAAACCAGCCGGAATCCCGCAATAGCTTCACGCTCGGTGCGAAGTTACTGAGCGTCGAACTCGCGGGCCCGCAGTGACCTGACGATCCCCGCGCGGCCCTCGGAAACCAGACGGCGCAGCGCCGACGGAATCTCCTTGGCCAAGAAGCCGTCCGACTGCTGAACGGCTTCCGATGAAATGTCCCAGGACGGGTACAGGCCGATCACCACGGTCTGGGCCACTTCGCTGGAACGGCGCGCCCACACCTTCTCGATGGCATCGAAGTAGCGGCTGGCGAACGGCGCCAACAGCTCGGCCTGTCCGGGCTGCACGATTCCCGCGATCACCGAGCGTGCGGTGATGTTCGGCAGGGAGTCATCCTCGATGACCTGCTTCCACGCGGCCTCCTTCACCTCGGCCACGGGCCGGGCCGCACGGGCCTGCGCCGCCTGGCGCTTACCCGCGGCGGTCTGGTCGCGCTCCAGCTCCGCGTCGATGAACACCGATGCGTCCGGCTCCAACGCGCCGGATGCGGCCAGCGCGTTGACGATCCGCCAACGCAGGTCGGTGTCCACTGTCAGGCCGGGCAGATCCAGCGTCGCCGGATCGGAGTCCAGCAGCGCCTGCAGCACCACGGTGTGTCCGGCCGACAACACCGAGTTGGTGAAGGCGTTCACGAAGGCCAGCTGATGATCCGAGCCCGGCTCGGCGGCGCGGGCCAGCTCCAGCAGCCGGTCGGCGAAGGCAGGCCAGCCGTGCTCGCGTGCCCACTGCGGTTCCACATACGAGCTCAGCGCCGTCTGGGCCTGCAGGAGCAGACGCTGTGCCACACCGACTTCGGACTCCGCGTGCACACCGGAGGACACCAGTGCCACGAAGTCACGAGCTCGTAGCTCGGCCTCGCGGGTCATCTCCCAGGCGGCCGACCATGCCAACGTGCGCGGCAGCGGCTCGGCGATATCGGCGATCCGTGACAGCACCGTCTCCAGGGACTCGTCATCGAGCCGCAGCGAGCAGTAGGTCAGGTCGTCGTCGTTGACGAGGATCAACTTGCCGCGGGAAACACCAACCAGCGCAGGAACATCCGTCGTGGGACCCTCGACGTCAAGTTCCTCGCGATGGGTCCGCACCAGCTTACCGTCGACGTCGTCGTAGACCCCGACCGCCAGGCGGTGCACGCGGGTCTCGCCGGCACCCGGCGCGGCGCCGGACTGTTTGACGGCAAAGCGCGTGAACTTCCCGTCGGCATCGACCTCGAAGTCAGGCGACAGCGTGTTCAGTCCGGTGGTCTTGAGCCACTGGGTGCCCCAGTCTGAGAGGTCGCGTCCCGACGCCTCTTCCAGTGCGCCCAGCAGGTCGTCGAAGGTCGCGTTGCCGAAAGCGTGTGCCGTGAAGTACGCGCGCAGACCCGACAGGAAGTTCTCCAAACCGACATACGCCACAAGTTGTTTGAGCACGCTGGCGCCCTTGGCGTAGGTGATGCCGTCGAAGTTCACCTCGACGGCGGCCAGGTCCGGGATATCGGCGGCCACCGGGTGAGTGGAGGGCAGCTGGTCTTGGCGATACGCCCACGACTTCTCGACGTTGGCGAAGGTGGTCCACGCCTCGGTGTACTCGGTGGCCTCGGCCTGGCACAGCACCGACGCGAACGTCGCGAAAGATTCGTTGAGCCACAGGTCATCCCACCAGCGCATGGTGACCAGGTCGCCGAACCACATGTGCGCCATCTCGTGCAGCACGGTCTCGGCGCGGCGCTCGTAGGAGTACTTGGTGACCTTGGAACGGAAGACGTAGTCCTCCAGGAATGTCACCGCGCCGGCGTTCTCCATCGCGCCCGCGTTGAACTCCGGTACGAACAGCTGGTCGTACTTGCCGAAGGCATACGGAACTCCAAAATTCTTGTGGTAGAAGCCAAATCCCTGCTTGGTTTCGGTGAACAGGCGATCGGCGTCCATGAATTCCGACAGCGAGGCGCGGCAGTAGATGCCGAGATCGATGGTGCCGTGGTCATCGGAGTACGCATCGTTCCAGCGTGCGTATGGCCCGGCGATCAAGGCCACCAGGTAGGTGCTCATCTTCGGGGTGGTCGCGAAGGTGTGCACGCCGTCGGCGACCGACAGGGGCCCACCGTTGGAGATCACCTGCCAGTGGGCCGGGGCGGTCACCGTGACATCGAAGGTGGCCTTGAGGTCGGGCTGGTCGAAGCAGGCGAACATCCGCTTGGCGTCGGCGGTTTCGAACTGCGAATAGAGATACACCTCATCATCGACCGGGTCCACGAAGCGGTGCAAGCCCTCACCGGTGTGCGAGTATTCGCAGTCGGCCTCGACCACCACGGTGTTGGTGGCGGAGAGCTCGGGCAGCGTGATGCCCTGCTCCTCGTCGTAGCTGCTGACGTCCAGCTCGCTGCCGTTGAGTTCGACACGGCGCACCGTGCGGGCGGCGATATCAATGACCGTCGATGTCCCCGGTTGCGCGGTAAAGGTGACGGTGGTCGACGAGTGGAAGGTCTCTTCGCTCGGACCACCTTCGCCATTGGTGAGGTCGAGGGTGATTGCGTAATGCTCGACGTCGATCGCAGCGGCGCGGGCCGCGGCCTGGTCACGGGTGAGGTTAGGGAGTGCCACGTACCCAACGTAGCGGGTGCAGCGCGGAAGGGGTGGGGGTAGCCACTGGTGGCGGCGGGAACACGACGGCAGGATGGTGAGTTGGGATGGACGGAGACCCGTCCCACCCAACTCATATGCGAAAGGCGCGTTATGTCTGCAGGCAAGAAGGACCTCGCCGAGTTCTGGTTTGACCCGCTATGTCCGTGGTGCTGGATCACTTCGCGGTGGATTCTGGAGGTCCAGAAGGTTCGCGATATCGAGGTCAAGTTCCGGGTGATGAGCCTTGCGGTTCTCAACGAGGGGCGCGACGATCTGCCGGAGCGCTATCAGGAACTGATGAAGACGGCCTGGGGGCCGGTACGGGTTGCGATTGCCGCCGAGCAGGCCAAGGGTCAGGAAATCCTGGAGCCGCTGTACACCGCCATGGGTACCCGGATCCACAACCAGGACAACAAGGATCTGCCTGCCGTCATCGCCGAATCCCTCGCCGAGGTGGGTCTGCCGGCGGAGCTTGCCGACGCCGCCGAGTCGACCGACTACGACGAGGCCCTGCGCGTCAGCCACCACGCAGGCATGGACAAGGTGGGCCCGGACGTCGGTACCCCGACCATCCACGTCAACGGCGTGGCTTTCTTCGGCCCGGTGATCTCCAAGATCCCGCGCGGCGAAGAGGCCGGAAAGCTGTGGGACGCGTCGGTGATCTTCGCCTCGTACCCGCACTTCTTCGAGCTCAAGCGCACGCGCACCGAGCCGCCGACGTTCGACTAGTAGCGCGGCGGGGGATTGTCGTACGTGTACCCCTGCTGAAGCGGCATGTAGCCGTGCGGGATCGGCGGCGGTGCGGGCGGTAGTACCGGCGGCACCGGAGGAATGGGAGTCGGCGGCAGCAGCTTGGGTCGGAAGAACAACGATCCGGCCTGCTGCCGGTTCCGCAGCGCCGCCGCCCGCCAGGTGTGCACGGGGTGGCTGGAGAGCATGTTGACCAGCCAGACGAAGAATCCCGTTTCCAGGGTTGCGCGGTTGGCCAGGGTGTCGAATTCGACCCGCTTGAGCAGGTACTTGCCGGCCGCCATGACCCCAATGGCACCCTGAATTCCGGTAGGGCGCATGGAGTATCCGTGGTTGTCGGCGGTGTACTCCATGGACCGCGACAGCGATGTACCCAAGAACGGGACGAAGTTCATCGCCGTCTGAGCGAACTGGCGCCAGTACGACGCGTGCCCGGCAGCGATATGCCCGACCTCGTGGCCGATGATGAAGGCCAGGGCTTCCGGGTCCCGGGCGTCACCCCCGATCTCGAACAGGTCGCTGTAGACGACGACGAATCGACGGAAGCCGTGCCCGCTGGCGAACGCGTTGATCTGACCGTTGCCCAGCACCACGTAGGCGTCGGGTATCTCGTGTAGGCCGAACCGCTGCGCGGCCTCGACCACCATCGCGTATCCCTCAGGGAACTGGGTGGGCGACATTTTCACGCCATTGACCCGCTGCTGCCCGTAGAGAATGCCTCGACCGATGAACAGGGTCAGGGGGGTGGCGGCCAGCGCCAGGATGATGATGTTCAGCTGGACGTGCTCGGGATCTGCGAGAAAGCTGATGATGCCGAAAATCGCGCCGACGTACAGCAGCACCGTGAACAGGATCACGACGACGAGCAACCCGATCTCCCACGGATGGCGGCGCGGGGGATAGGTGTACTGGGGCAGTCCGACCGGGTACATGCGCGCCACGGTAACCGACCGCAGGGCAACCTGGCACAACGCGGCTGTCACAATTGGGGCATGCGCGTCTATGTGGGAGCCGATCACGCCGGATACGAGTTGAAGCAGAAGATCATCGAGCATCTTCGTGGCCGCGGTCACGAGCCGGTGGACTGTGGTGCCTTTGAGCTGGATCCGCAGGACGATTACCCGGCGTTCTGTATCGATGCGGCCCGGCGCACCGTCGCCGATCCGGGCAGCCTCGGCATTGTGCTGGGCGGTTCGGGTAACGGTGAGCAGATTGCCGCCAACAAGGTTCCGGGTGCCCGCTGTGCGCTGGCGTGGAGCCTGGAGACCGCGGTGTTGGCGCGCGAGCACAACAACGCGCAGCTGATCGGGATTGGCGGCCGGATGCACACCGAGCCGGAAGCCCTCGCCATTGTCGACGCGTTCCTGACGGCCACGTGGTCGGAGGAGCCGCGCCATCAGCGCCGCATCGACATTCTGGCCGCGTATGAGGCTACCCACGAAGCGCCGCCGGTACCGGGCGCTAGCGCGTAAACGCTTGTGCCGGAGGGGCATACCCTGCACCGGCTGGCCCGGTTGCATCAGCGCCGGTTCGCCGGTTCGCCGGTATCGGTGAGCAGCCCGCAGGGGCGGTTCACCGAGGGCGCGGCGGCGGTCAACGGGCGCACCTTCGTCAAGGCGCATGCCTGGGGCAAGCACCTGTTCCACGACTACGGTCCGGCAGGCGTTGTGCACGTCCACTTGGGGCTGTACGGCACCTTCACCGAACTGCCGGTGCCGATGGGTCTGCCCATCGGTCAGGTGCGGATGCGTATCGAGGGGTCCGAGTTCGGTACCGACCTGCGTGGTGCGACGGCGTGTGAGCTGATCGACGCTCCACAGGTCGACGCGATTCTGGCCCGTCTCGGCCCAGACCCGCTGCGTCCCCGGTCCGATCCGTCGCCCGCATTTGAGCGGATTGCTAAGTCACACAGGCCAATCGGCGCACTGCTGATGGATCAAAAGGTGATGGCCGGCGTGGGCAACGTGTATCGCAGCGAGGTGCTGTTCCGTCAGCGAATCGACCCGTACCGGGAAGGCAGCCGGCTGGATCCAGAACAACTCGTGGCGCTCTGGGGTGAGCTGGTGGACCGGATGCGGGTGGGGCTGCGGGTCGGCAAGATCGTCATCGTGGATCCCGAACACGATCGTGGCGATCCGTCATACGCCCCGGATCGCCCCCGGACCTATGTGTACCGGCGTGCGGGCGCACCGTGCCGCGTCTGTGGAACACCCATCCTCACCGCGGAGATGGACGCGCGAAATCTGTTCTGGTGCCCGTCATGTCAAATTCGCTGATGACCGCCGCGATGACGCAACCGGCTGTAAACTGCACTGAATGGGACGGCGAGTACCAATAACCCGAAAGGGGAGGTTATGACGCGACCGGGTGCGCCACTGGGAAAGCTCATGGCGCGCGCGGTCCGCGGACTTGGCTCGCACCCCGAACCTGACGATATCGAGACCCGGTTGCTGGACGCTGCCATTGAGGTGCTCGCCGAGCGGGGCACCCAGACGGCCACTATCGACGAGGTGGCGCGGCGCGCGAAAGTGGGCCGCGCCACGGTATTTCGGCGTTTTTCCAGTAAGGACCAGTTATTCGAGCGGGCGCTCACTCAAGAAATGCAAAAGTTCCTGGACGAGCTGCAGGAGCGTGCGGGTGGTTTCGACGATATTGGCGAGCGGGTTGCCGAGGGGTTCGCGGTCTGTATCGAGGTTGTGAATCATCCTCTGCTGCGCGGTGATTCGCTCGTGGCCCGGATGACTGCGATAGAAGCGATCACTCAGGGCGATCCAGCTCCGATAGAGCTGGCGCGGATCTATCTCGTGGCTCAGATCGACCAGATGCGCGAGGAAGGGCGCATTCCGCCGGGAGATTCCGGGCGACAGGTCGATGTCCTCATTCACCTGGTGTTGGGATACCTGGCCGCGCCCGCGACCACCATCGACCTCAGCAACACCGAAGAGGTGCGGGCCTTGGCGCGTGAGACCTTCGCGCCCATTCTGCTCACGCCCAATGTGCCCATCCAGGCGCGGTAGCTATCCCTGGAGTCCTAGAAGTCTCCGAAATCGCCACCGAAGTCGCCGCCGCCGCTATCCCAGCCGCCGCCGTCCCAACCGCCCCCACTTTGGTCCCAACCGCCACCGCTCTGATCCCAGCCGCCTTGATCGGCGCCTGACCCCTGATCCCAGCCTGTTTGGTCCACTCCGCTCTCGTTTCCGGCATTGCGCCCGGCGTCATAGCCGTCCGAATACCCTTGGCCGAAGCCGCTTTCGAAGCCTTGTGCGCCGTATCCCACGCCGTGCATACCGGAGAAGAGCGAGTTGAACAGCAGTGCGGAACCCACGCCCCAGGCACCGGCGACGAGGGCGGGTTTCCACCATGGCTCGGAGTACCAGCCGGCAGGAACCGGACGCCCCGCGACCGTGCCGCCGGGGTAGTAGTTGGGGGTGCGGCCCGATGGCTCCGGGGAGGCCTCGATGTCACGACCCTCGAAGTTGATGCGCCGCTCTTCAGTGACCGAGCCGGCCCGGCTCTGCCCGGCGGTCGAGGGGAGTTCTGGACCCGGGTCCATGCCCATGGCAAGTCGAGCCGCCCGCACGTAGTAGAGGCCCTCGATGGCGCTCTCTTTGGCAAGTGCCGCCTGCGAGGGGGTGCGAGCCTGCTCGATGGCCGAGGATGCGGCGGTGTAGCGCTCAGAGGCGTCGGCGAGTGCCTGACGGGAAGCGTCGTCGGTTCCGCCCAGACCCAGAACCTGTCCACCCAGACGCTCGGTGACGCGGCGAGCGTCGGCCTTGGCGTCTTCGAGCTGCTCGCCACGCCTGCGGTTCGACCCCTGTGTGTAGATGATCGCGCCGCCGACGATCACGCCGACAAGAAGCAGGCCCAGGATGATTTCCATGGCACCCACCGTACTGATGTGTGGAGCGGGTGACGGGAATCGAACCCGCGTAGCTAGTTTGGAAGACTAGGGCTCTACCATTGAGCTACACCCGCATGCGTGCGAGGTTGTCCCGCACGCGTTGACGAATGTACAGCGCCGGGGCGGATCAAATCCAATTCATACCGTTGCATGTTGAGGCCGTAAGATCGCCTCGTCTTGCCGGAAGTATGGACGCAGGTCCGACGGGGTGTAGCGCAGCTTGGTAGCGCATCCGCTTTGGGAGCGGAGGGTCGCAGGTTCAAATCCTGTCACCCCGACAGCACGACAGCACGAAGAACCGCAGGTCAGGACGATCTGCTGTGCCTATTAGGAACGACTGAAGGAGTCACCGCACGTGAAGAGCACCGTCGAAAAGCTGAGCCCGACCCGGGTTCGCATCAACGTCGAGGTTCCCTTCGCAGAGCTCGAACCGGATTTCTCCAAGGCGTACAAAGAACTGGCTCAGCAGGTTCGTCTGCCCGGATTCCGGCCCGGCAAGGCTCCCGCGAAGCTGCTCGAGGCCCGCGTCGGCCGTGCCGCCGTGTTGGAGCAGGTCGTCAACTCGGCTCTGCCCGCCCGCTACAGCGAGGCCGTCACCGCCTCCGACGTCAAGCCGCTCGGCCAGCCCGAGATCGAGGTCACCAAGATCGAGGACGGCCAGGAGCTGACCTTCACCGCAGAGGTGGATGTGCGCCCGGAGATCGAGCTGCCCGACCTGAGCACCGTGGCCGTCACCGTCGAGCCCGTCACCGTCGAGGATTCCGAGGTCGAGGGCGAGCTGGACGCGTTGCGTGCGCGGTTCGGAACCCTCAAGGGCGTGGAGCGTGCCGCCGAGAACGGCGACTTCGTCTCGATCGACCTGTCGGCCACCGTTGACGGCAAGGAGGTCGAGGAAGCCGCGACCACCGGTCTGTCGCACGAGATCGGCTCCGGACAGCTGATCGACGGCCTGGACGAGGCCATCATCGGCCTGAAGGCCGGCGAGGAGAAGGTGTTCACCACCAAGCTGGCGGCCGGCGAATTCGCCGGGCAAGAGGCTGAGGTCACCGTCAAGGTCGGTTCCATCAAGGAGCGCGAGCTGCCCGCGGCCGACGACGATTTCGCCCAGCTGGCAAGTGAATTCGACACCATCGGCGAGCTCAAGGACAGCCTCGTCGAGCAGGTGAAGGGCCGCAAGCGCATCGCCCAGGCCGACGAGATCCGCGACGAGACCATCACCGCGCTGCTCGACAAGATCGAGATTCCGGTGCCGGAGAAGATCCTCGAGGAGCAGATCGGCAACAGCCTGCACGAGGCCGTTCACGGTCTGGATCACGACGAGGAGCGCCTCAACGAGCTGCTGGCTGAGCAGGGTACCTCGCGTGAAGAGTTCGACAAGGACATGCGCGAGTCCGCGACCAAGTCCATCAAGACCGAACTGCTGCTCGACGTGATCGCCGACAAGTTCGACATCAACGTCGACCAGCAGGACCTCACCGAGCGTCTGGTGCTCATGTCGCGCCAGTACGGCATCGAGCCGCAGCAGCTGGTGCAGTACCTCACCCAGCAGCAGCAGCTGCCCGGGTTGTACGTCGACGTGCGACGCGGCAAGGCCATCGCCGAGGTGATCCGCCAGGCAAAGGTGACCGACTCCACCGGTGCCGATGTCGATGTTGACGCCGTGCTGGGACCGCGTCGCGGTGGAGCCGACGAGGCCGGTGCCGAGACCGAGGACAAGGCGGAGAAGGCCAAGAAGAAGGCCAAGGACACCAAGGACGAGGACAAGTCCGATAAGGCCGAGAAGAAGGCCAAGAAGAAGAGCAAGGACGAGGACGGCGAATAGTCCGCGTCACGCTCTGAGCGAACTCGCCCGTGGCGGGGAGTGCGCAGCGGCCGATGTTGGTTAATGTCGGCAGTACGCAAAGTGGTTCTCAAGATTGGTTTCATACGAACCCCGAAGAGCTAGACGAAGGCAGGTTGCATAGTGACTGAAATGCGTTCGGCGACAGCCGGGCTCAACCTGATCGACTCGGTGTATGAGCGTCTGCTCTCCGAGCGCATCATTTTCCTGGGCCAGCAGGTGGACGACGACATCGCCAACAAGCTGTGCGCGCAGATCCTGCTGCTGACGGCCGAGGACCCCACCAAGGACATCCACCTGTACATCAACTCGCCCGGTGGGTCGATCAGCGCTGGCATGGCGATCTTCGACACCATGGAGCTGTCGGAGTGCGATATCGCCACCTACGCGATGGGCATGGCGGCCTCGATGGGTGAGTTCCTGTTGGCGGCCGGTACCAAGGGCAAGCGCCACGCGCTGCCGCACGCCCGCATCCTCATGCACCAGCCGCTCGGTGGTGTCACCGGTAGCGCCTCCGATATCGCCATTCAGGCCGAGCAGTTCACGGTCATCAAGAAGGAAATGTTCCGCCTCAACGCCGAATTCACCGGCAAGAGTGTCGAACAGATCGAGGCCGATTCGGACCGCGACCGCTGGTTCACCGCGCCGGAGGCATTGGAGTACGGGTTCGTCGACAAGATCATCACCCGCGGCGATCTCAACGGCAGCAAGGGAGCATCCAAGTGATCTCGAAGCACCTCAACCCCGAGTTGGCGCCCCAAGCGCGCTACATCCTGCCCTCGTTCATCGAGCACTCGAGCTTCGGTGTCAAAGAGTCGAACCCGTACAACAAGCTGTTCGAGGAGCGCATCATCTTCCTCGGCGTGCAGGTGGACGACGCCTCGGCCAACGACATCATGGCCCAGCTGCTGGTGCTCGAGTCGCTGGATCCCGACCGTGAGATCACCATGTACATCAACTCCCCGGGTGGTTCGTTCACCTCGTTGATGGCGATCTACGACACCATGCAGTACGTACGCTCCGATATCCGCACGGTGGTGCTGGGCCAGGCCGCGTCGGCCGCGGCCGTGCTGCTCGCCGCCGGTACTCCCGGTAAGCGGATGGCGTTGCCCAACGCTCGTGTACTCATCCATCAGCCCTCCCTGTCCGGCGTGATCCAGGGACAGTTCACTGACCTGGAGATCCAGGCCAAGGAGATCGAGCGAATGCGCGTGTTGCAGGAGACGACACTGTCGCGGCACACCGGCAAGGACACCGAGGTCATCCGCAAGGACACCGACCGCGACAAGATCTTCACGGCCGAGGAGGCCAAGGAGTACGGGATCATCGACGTCGTTCTGGAATACCGCAAGCTCTCCGCTCAGGCAGCTTCGTAGCTGCCGGGCGGCGGCCCCGGATAACAGTTGCAACACACCGGTCTCCGGTGCGCGTCATCCGGGGTTCCAGTCGGTGCGAGGCGATATGTTCTCCAGCACGGCAGCGCGTAAATGCCGTCGGTGCGATTCGCTTTATCGGTCGCGGTGCGGCCGAGATAGCGGGTAGCGTCGGGACCAACAGGTCAGAGGACGTGTTGACACCACGATCCACCACCGTGTGACAGGAAGTAGGACTGGCCACCATGGCACGTATCGGAGACGGCGGCGACCTGCTGAAATGCTCGTTCTGCGGAAAGAGCCAGAAGCAGGTCAAGAAGCTCATCGCCGGCCCCGGCGTGTACATCTGCGATGAATGCATCGACCTCTGCAACGAGATCATCGAAGAGGAGCTGGCCGACGCCGACGACGTCAAGCTCGATGAGCTGCCCAAGCCGGTGGAGATCCGGGAGTTCCTGGAGAACTACGTCATCGGCCAGGACAACGCCAAGAAGACGCTTGCCGTCGCCGTGTACAACCACTACAAGCGCATCCAGGCCGGCGATAAGGCCCGTGACGCCCGCGGTGAGACCGTTGAATTGGCCAAGTCCAATATCTTGATGCTGGGCCCCACCGGCTGCGGCAAGACCTACCTGGCGCAGACACTGGCCAAGATGCTCAATGTCCCGTTCGCCATCGCCGACGCCACCGCGCTGACCGAGGCCGGGTACGTGGGCGAGGATGTGGAGAACATTCTCCTCAAGCTGATTCAGGCGGCCGACTACGACGTGAAGCGCGCCGAGACCGGCATCATCTACATCGACGAGGTCGACAAGATCGCCCGCAAGAGCGAGAATCCGTCGATCACCCGGGATGTCTCCGGCGAGGGTGTGCAGCAGGCACTGCTGAAAATCCTGGAGGGCACGCAGGCGTCGGTGCCCCCGCAGGGTGGCCGCAAGCACCCGCATCAGGAATTCATCCAGATCGACACCACCAACGTGCTGTTCATCGTGGCCGGTGCGTTCGCGGGCCTGGAGAAGATCGTGTCGGACCGCGTCGGCAAGCGCGGCCTGGGCTTTGGTGCCGAGGTCAAGTCGAAGGCCGATATCGACACCACGGACCACTTCGCCGAGGTCATGCCCGAGGACTTGATCAAGTTCGGGCTCATCCCCGAGTTCATCGGTCGTCTGCCGATCGTGGCCTCGGTGACAAACCTGGACCGCGAATCGCTCATCACGATCCTGTCCGAGCCGAAGAACGCGTTGGTGAAGCAGTACACCCGCCTCTTCGACATGGACGGTGTCGAGCTGGAATTCAGCCAGGATGCGCTGGAGGCCATCGCCGATCAGGCCATCCACCGTGGCACCGGTGCCCGCGGTCTGCGCGCCATCATGGAGGAAGTGCTGCAGCCGGTGATGTACGACATCCCGAGCCGCGACGATGTCGCCAAGGTCGTCGTGACGGGCGAGACCGTCATCGACAACGTGCTGCCGACCATCGTGCCGCGCAAGCCCTCGCGTACCGAGCGGCGCGATAAGTCCGCTTAGGTCGCTGTGCAGAGCGCCATGGGACTGGCGCGGGCCGAGCGTATCGACCTCGCAAATTTTCTGGCGGGGTTGACTACCGAACAGTGGGACGCGCCATCGCTGTGTAGCAAGTGGCGGGTGCGTGATGTTGTCACGCACATGATCGGGTATGAAGACCTCAGCGGTACGGAGTTCTACTCCCGGTTGGCCAAGGCAGGTTTCAACCCGAATAAGGCCAACGCCAATCGCGTCGCCGAATTGGCCGATCGCACCCCGCAGCAGCTGTTGGAGATGGTTCGGGCTGCGCAAACGCCGGGTGTATTGACATCAGGTTTCGGTGGCCGGATTGCCTTGCTGGACGGGATCATCCATCAACAAGACATTCGGCGCCCGTTGGGCATCGCACGCGAGATTCCCGGCGACCGGCTGATGGTCGCCATGGATTTCGCACGCTGGGCACCGCCGGTACGCGGAGCGATACGGGCCCGTGGGGTGCGGTTGGTGGCCACCGATCTGGACTGGTCGCGGGGGAGTGGGCCCGAGGTGAGCGGGCCGGCGGAGGCGCTGCTGATGGCGATGGCGGCCCGCCCATGTGCGCTGGCGGACTTGGATGGGCCCGGTAAATCAACCCTGGCGCAACATATTTCGTAACTGCTCGTAAGCTGATAGTGATGTCCACCGAGTTCATGAGCCAACCGACGCTAGAGGGGCCGACGCTCACCCTGCGTCCGTTGGAAGAAGACGACCTTGAGCCGCTGTATCGTGCCGCCAGCGATCCGCTCGTCTGGGCGCAACACCCCAGCCCGGACCGTTACCAGCGGCCGGTCTTCGAGAAGTGGTTCACCGAAGCGCTGGCCGCGAAATCGCTTGTCATCATCGATCACTCAACGGGGGAGATGATCGGGTCGTCGCGATTCTATGAGTGGGATCCGAACAAGCGTGAAGTCGCGATCGGGTACACCTTCATCGCGCGCGAATACTGGGGCGGCACCGTCAACGCCGAGCTCAAGACGCTCATGTTGGACTACGCGTTCATCAACGCCGACCTGGTGTGGTTCCACGTGGGGGCAACTAATCTCAGGTCACAAAAAGCGCTCGCCAAGATCGGTGCTCACGAGCATCACCGCCAGAAGCGGGTAGGCAGCAATGGCGCGCTCGAGGACTACGTGTACTTCACCATCACAGCCGCCGACTGGCGGGATGCCTCCGACTGAGCGCGACGCTCGCTGTCGAGCAGAACGTCGCGCCCGTCGGCTGACGATCAGTGCGCAGCAGGGTCCTCGTCGACGTCCGTGACGTCCCGAGAGTGGTCCTGCTCGGCGCGCTTGGCTGCCTCACGCATCTCGAAGGCATCCGTGGCGATCTCGCCGATCTGCCTCGTGACGTCGACCACCGCGTTGGTGATGATCTTGGCGATCTCACCCACGTGGTCGGCAGCGGACGACACGACCTCTTGGGCCAGGTCCTTGTTGCGTTCGAACTTGCTCACCACATCCCCTAACTTACGCGTCTACCAGCTCGCCGCGGCTGCTGGCCGGTGACATCACGTTCCCACGCTCGTCAATGACGACAACCTCGGGCTCGGTGGCAGCTTGCTTGCGTGCGTCTCGCTCGATGTGCACGACGAGCTCCTCGTCGTCACGGAACCAGCCGTTGGGCAGCGAGAGGCGCGCGATCTTCTTCCAGGTGGACGAGAGCTGGGCGAAGAAGCCTCCCGTGTTGTAGGGCAGGCCGTACTTCTGGCACAGCTCTCGTACCTCGGTGGCCATCTCGGGGTAGCGGTTGGCGGGCAGATCGGGGAACAGGTGATGTTCGATCTGGTGGGACAGGTTGCCGCTCATGATGTGAAAGAGCCTGCTGCCCTCGATGTTCGCTGAGCCAAGTAGCTGCCGGACGTACCACTCGCCCCGGGTCTCGTTGGCGGTTTCCTCTTTGGAAAACGTCTGGGTTCCGGAAGGGAAGTGTCCGCAGAAGATGATCGAGAACGTCCACAGGTTGCGCACGAAGTTGGCAGACATGTTGCCCAGGAAGGTGATCGGAAACAGCGGGCCGGTGAGCGCCGGGAAGATCACGTAGTCCTTGAGAACCTGCTTACTGGCCTTGCGCCACATGCCCTTGATCAGCGGCTTGAGGTCGTACCACTTGCGCTTGCCCCGCACGATGTTCTCGGCCTGGAGCTCGTGCACCATGACGCCCCATTCGAAGAACACCATGAGGGCGGTCGCCCAGGCCAGGTTGCCCAGGTAGTACGGGTTCCACTTCTGCTCCGGCGCCATCCGCAGGATGCCGTAGCCGACATCGCGATCCATGTCGACGATGTTGGTATAGGTGTGGTGCATGTAGTTGTGCGAGTGCCGCCACTGATCGGCGGGGCACACGGTGTCCCATTCGAAGTCGCGTGAGTTGAGGCCTTTTTCGCGCATCCAGTCGTATTGGCCGTGCATCACGTTGTGGCCGATCTCCATGTTGTCGAGAATCTTGGAGATGGACAGTGCGCCCACCGCGGCGAGCCATACCGGCGGGATGAAGCCCAGGTACATCATGGCGCGCCCGGCGAGCTCGCAACCGCGTTGCGTCTTGATGATCGAGTAGATGTACTCGCGGTCGCGCTCGCCCAGATCGGCGACGATCCGCTCGCGCAATGCATCGAGGTCCTCGCCCAGGGCCTCGATATCCGCTGCGCTGATGGTGATTTCGTTGCTGGTCATCGTCTATCTCCTGGACTTAGAGGTTGATCGAGACGTCACCGACAGGCGCGGTGATGCAGAGTTGGATGTGCTGATCGGGATCGTCGTTTTCGTCTCCGGTGCGCAGGTTCCGGGTGCATCCGGATGTCTTGACCGCGGTGCAGGCGAAGCAGATTCCCATCCGGCAGCCGAATTCAGGCTGCAGTCCGGCGGCCTCCGCCTGTTCGAGGATGGGCCGTCCATCGTTCTCGGCGGTGATGTCCGATGTCGCGAAGCGCAGCACGCCCCCGGCCTCGCCGGTGGTGCCGGATGTGGCGAGGGTGAACTCCTCGGTGTGCAGACGGTCGGAGAGTCCACGTTCGGCGTACAGGGCGGTCACCGCCTCGTGCAATGACGGTGGTCCGCACAGGAACGTCTGAGCGTCCGCATGCCAGGGCGCCACGGCCTGCAGCTGTTCGGCGCTGAAATGCTGGCCGCCGTCCCGCGTGTACTCCGTGTGCACCGTCACCGACGGCACCTCGCCGAGAGCGGCGAGTTCATTCGCGTAGGCGCTATCTGCGACTGTCGGGGCGTAATAGAGCACGGCGAGCTGGCCAGGGTACCCATTGCCGATGAGTGTTCTCGCCATTGAGAGAACGGGTGTAATCCCGCTTCCGGCGGCAATTAGTACCGTCCGGATGGGGCGCGGCGCGGGGAGTACGAACGTACCCGCGGCCGGGGTGATGCTGTACACGTCACCGACGGCGGCGTGCTTGTACAGATAGTTCGAGACCAGTCCTTCAGGCCGGCGGGCAATGGTCAGCTCGATGATGTCCCGGGCGTCGTCGGCGCACGATGGTGAGAAGCAGCGGACGTGCCGTACGCCGTCGATCACGACGCCGAGTTGTACGAACTGACCTGCGCGAAAGCCCTTGAATTGGTGGGTTGTGCGCAAGGTCAGGGTCACCGAACGGGTGGTGCGGCGCTGCACGCGAATGACGCGGGCGCGAGCCTCTTCCCAGGTGATCATCGGGTCGACGAGTTCGAGATAACGGTCGACGGCGTGCGGGGTGAGGGCGGCTGTCAGCAGCCGGCCCAGTGACGACTCGGGCGTGAGGATGCGTCGGGTGGCTTTAGTTAGAAATGTCATTCGAACTCCCTCCGTTAGGTTAACGAATGTACACTGAAAATTGTGAACCAACATGCCCCCACTCAGTCAAGCCGTAATCACCGTGTCGGTCATCACAGCGATACAGTGATCGACATGACCAGTCATCGGGAACGGGGATCGCATGCGGGTGCCTCCTCCCGGCGTGACTCGGTTCGCGGTGAGCAGAAACTGCGCACCCGCACCGCTTTGATGGAAGCCGCGCTCGAGCTCTCGCGCACACAGTCGTTCGCCGGGCTGAGCCTGCGTGATGTCGCCCGTGGCGCGGGAATCTCGCCGACGGCGTTTTACCGGCACTTCTCATCTCTGGATGATCTGGGGGTAGCGCTGGCCGAGGAGGGCATGCGCATCGCCCGAGGGATCGCTCGGGAAATACGTCGAGCGGAACCGGCCACATTGACGGAGTCCATGCGCATCCTCGCCGAGCAAGTGCGGGTAAACCCGGATCAGCTGCGGTTCGTCGTCACCGAGCGGTACACGGCGCCCACCGAGGTGCGGCGGGCGGTGAGTATCGAGATGCGCCTGCTCGCAGGAGAGCTGGCGATCGATCTGGCTCGACGCGATCAGATGCGGCTATGGGATTCCGCCGATCTCACGACGGCCGCCAACCTGATTCTGTCGATCGCCGCCAATGCGGTGGCCGAACTGGTGCAGCCCGATGCCGACACTGCTGAGGTTGTCGATGGCGCCACCAACGCGTTGACGATGGCCTTTGTTGGCCTGCAGAACTGGAAGTCGGTGCCGCGCTAGCCGCGACGCTCCGATTCGCCGAGTCGTTGATGTAGCCGATCACGGATCTCTTCCACCGTGTACGCCTCGCGTCTGCGTTGATCACGAGCGACCAGCACGCCCCCCGCTGCCACCCCGACGGCCCCCGCGAGCCCGACCCACTTCCACATGTTGGCCATCGGTCCAGGCTACGGTGCGGGAGTGGACGGGAATGCGACAGGATGAGCCGCTTGCGCGAAGACAATGGGTCCGTGTCGATCGAGGAGGCCCTCGATGCGACACGGACCGGCGACATTTGGGTGTTCCGCGGACGATCGGGTCCCGATCGTCTGATTCAGGCATTGTCGAACAGTCCGGTCAACCATGTCGGCATGACGTTGGCGATCGACGATTTGCCGCCGCTGATGTGGCACGCCGAACTCGGCAACAAGCTGACCGACGTGTGGACAGGCGATAACCACCGGGGAGTGCAGCTGCACGATGCCCGTGAGGCGATCGAGCGTTGGTCGCACGTATACGGGCAGCGGTGTTGGCTGCGGCAGCTCGGTCCGCGGGTGACTCGCGAGCAGGAGGACGCTGCGCTGCGCGTGGTGGCGCGCATGGACGGGACACCGTTTCCGGCGACCGCGCGGTTGACCGGCCGTTGGATGCGGGGCCGGCTGCCTACGATCAGTGACCTCACTCGCGGACTTCCTTTCGTACACAAGAAGGTTCGCGAGGTGGCCGAGCGGGACATCATGGAAAAGCGGCAGGCCGGGCTGGAGACCGCGTTTTGTGCCGAGACGGTGGCGATCACGATGGAGGAGATGGGACTGCTCATCACCGAGAAGCGGTCGAACTACTTCGATCCGGGATCGTTCTGGAGCGGCGACAATCTGCCGCTGGCGCCTGGTTATTCGTTGGGCAGGGAGATCGCCGTCGAGGTGCCGGAGTGCTAGCCGACCCTGTCGGCGCGGGTGTACACGTTCATGCTGTCTTCGCGCAGGAACGCCACCAGCGTCATCCCCGACTGCGCCGCGAGATCCACTGCCAGAGAAGACGGTGCCGACACCGCGGCCAGGATCGGAATGCCCGCCATGGTGGCTTTCTGAGCGAGTTCGAAAGAGGCGCGCCCACTGACCAGCAGCGCGGTCCCGGTGAGAGGCACCCTGTCGTTTTCGAGTGCCCACCCGATGACCTTGTCCACCGCGTTGTGCCGGCCGATGTCCTCACGCACCGTCAACATGCTCCCGTCGACGGTGAACAGCGCGGCGCCATGTAGCCCACCGGTGGTCGCGAAAACCTTTTGCGCCGAACGAAGTTTGTCGGGCAGGCCGACCAGTGTGCTCGATGTGATGGTGGACGGGTCATCGCCGGGGGAGAAGCGGCTGATGGTGCGCACCGCGTCCAGTGAGGCCTTACCGCAGACACCGCACGAGGAGGTGGTGTAGAAGTTTCTGGTCACCGTGGGGTCGGGGGCGGCAACTCCCGGGGCCAGGGTTACGTCCAGAACGTTGTAGGTGTTCAGGCCGTCGGGCCCGTCGCCTTGGCAGTAGCGCACGGTCAACAGATCGTCGCGGCTGGAGATCACTCCCTCGGTGAGCAGAAAGCCCTGGGTGAGTTCGACATCCGATCCCGGGGTACGCATGGTGACCGCCACCGCGCGCCCGTTCACCCGAATTTCCAGCGGTTCTTCGACGACGAGCGTCTCGCTGCGGTCATTGCGTCCGTCACCCTCGATGCGACGGATCTTGCGCCTGTCGGTGACCCTACCCACGCCGCACCAATCGGATCACGACAGCCTTCGACACCGGAGTATTGGATCTATCCGCGACATGATCAAGGGGCACAAGCGGATTGGTTTCTGGATAGTACGCGGCGGCGTTGCCGCGCGGAGTGGAGTACGGCACCACCAGAAAATCCTCGGCTCGACGTTCCTCGATCACTCCGTCGGCACCCGGGTACTCGGACACCAGATCGACCCGCGCACCCTCGGACAACCCAAATGCCGCAAGGTCTTCCGGGTTGACAAAGATCACGCGCCGACCGCCCTTGACGCCGCGGTAGCGGTCGTCCAGGCCATAGATGGTGGTGTTGTACTGATCGTGGCTGCGCAGGGTCTGCAGCACCAACCGGCCTTCGGGGACCGCCACCCACTCCAGCGGTGCGGCCGAGAAATTGGCCTTGCCGGTGTGGGTTGGGAATTGGCGATCGTCGCGCGGCGGGTGCGGCAGCGCGAACCCATCCGGTTGGCGCACCTTGGTGTTGTAGTCGGCGCATCCGGGCACTACCCGTGAGATCGCGTCGCGGACGGTGTCGTAGTCGTCGGCGAACCGCTCCCACGGCACGGGATGCGTGGGCCCCAGGATGGTGCTCGCCAGTTGGCAGACGATGGCGACCTCGCTGCGCAGCTGGGTGCTCGGGGGGTGTAGACCTCCGCGTGACAGGTGCACCATGGACATTGAATCCTCCACGGAAACAAGCTGTTTGCCCGATTTCTGGATATCTTTGTCGGTGCGGCCGAGGGTCGGCAGAATGAGCGAGGTACGCCCGTTTACCACGTGACTGCGATTGAGTTTGGTGGAGATCTGCACGGTGAGGGCGCAGTTGCGCAGTGCGGCCTCGGTGACGGCGGTGTCGGGTGTGGCGGAAGCGAAGTTGCCGCCCATCCCGATGAAAACAGAAACCTTGCCGTCCCGCATGGCGCGGATGGCGTCGACGGTATCGAAACCGTGCGTGCGGGGGCTGGCGATACCGAACTCGGAATCCAATGCGGCCAAGAATGTTTCGGGCATCTTCTCCCAAATGCCCATGGTGCGGTCGCCCTGGACGTTCGAGTGGCCGCGAACGGGGCACACTCCGGCACCTGGCTTGCCGATCATGCCGCGCATCAGCAGCAGGTTTGTCGCCTCGCCGATGGTGGCGACCGCGTGCCGATGCTGGGTGAGGCCCATCGCCCAACAGAAGATGGTGCGCTTCGATTCGGCCAAGAGCCCGGCAACGGTCTTGAGCTGGGACATCTCGACGCCCGTTGCCCGCCTGACTGTTTCCCAGTCAACCGTGCGCGTGCGCGCGGCCCATTCCTGATAACCCGCGCAGTGCTCGTCAATGAATTGGCGGTCGACGACGCTCCCCGGGTTGGCATCTTCGGCCTCCAGCAGCAGCCTGCCCAGTCCGGCGAACAGCGCCATATCCCCGCCGAGGCGGATCTGCACGAACTCGTCGGCGATCGCCACGCCATGTCCGACGACACCATGGACCTTCTGCGGATCCTTGAACCGGAGCAGTCCCGCCTCGGGGAGCGGGTTGACCGCAATGATCTTGGCGCCGTTGGCTTTCGCCTTCTCCAGCACCGACAGCATCCGAGGATGGTTGGTGCCGGGATTCTGGCCGGCGATGAGGATGACGTCGGCGTGCTCGATGTCGGGCACCGACACCGAGCCCTTGCCGATTCCGATTGAGTCCGTCAGTGCGGTGCCCGACGATTCGTGACACATGTTGGAGCAGTCGGGCAGATTGTTGGTGCCCAGGCTGCGCACCAACAGTTGGTAGCAGAACGCGGCCTCGTTACTGGTGCGCCCGGACGTGTAGAACACCAGTCGGTCCGGGTCCGCGGCCGCCCTCACCTCGTCGGCGATCAGCGCATATGCGTCGTCCCAATCGATGGGGCGGTAGTGCGAATCGCCGGCGCGCAGCACCATCGGGTGGGTTAGGCGACCTTGCTGGCTGAGCCAGTACTCGGGGAGTTCCGCTAGCTCTTCGACCGAATGTTGGGCGAAAAACGCAGGGGTGACGGTGCGCGTTGTGGCCTCTTCGGCGACGGCTTTGGCGCCGTTCTCGCAGAACTCGGCGAGTTTGCGGTGGCCAGGAGTTTCGGGCCATGCGCAGCCGGGGCAATCAAAGCCGTGACGTTGATTCAGCTTGGTCAGTGTCGCGGCGGTGCGCAGCGGGCCCATTTGTTCGAGACCGCGTTGCAGGGAAACCGCGACCGCGGTCATCCCCGCTGCGACGTCTTTCGCCCCGGTGACGGCGATATCGGGTTCGGCATTCGCGCCCGGTTCAGTCTGCATGTCTCGCCGAACCGTCGGTATCCGGTGCCCGGTCATGGTTCTCATTCTGGACCCGTCGTTCACCCTGGGCGCCACAACCCCGAGATGGCATTTCTCGTCCAGACGGTGTTCGGGAGTAACCAAGCAGATGCTTGGCTGATCCTTGTGATTTGCCTCACGTCTACTCGCGGGTAGCGCGGCAACGACACTGGCCAGGCAGCGAGAATGGCTCGACAGGTGTCAAGTTCTGCACCTGCGGGTATGCCCTCGGCAAGGTCAGCGGTGTGAAAGTGCAATAATCGGTACCGAGAGTGACAGAAAACTCTGCTGAATGGTGGCGTACGTACCGTCACCGCCAGAGTTCGTCGTGAAAGGTAGGTCACCGGTGGGCGACGGAGCCGTATCGGAGAAGCTGGAAAAAGTCGTCATCCGGTTTGCTGGAGACTCTGGCGACGGTATGCAGCTCACCGGAGACCGATTCACCTCCGAAGCCGCGATCTTCGGCAACGACCTCGCAACCCAGCCGAACTATCCCGCCGAGATCCGGGCCCCTCAGGGCACGCTTCCCGGCGTTTCTTCGTTCCAGATTCAGATTGCCGACTACGACATCCTCACCGCGGGCGACCGGCCCGACGTGCTGGTAGCGATGAACCCGGCGGCGCTCAAGGCCAACATCGGGGACCTGCCGCGCGGCGGCATGGTGATCGCCAACTCCGATGAGTTCACCAAGCGCAACCTTGCCAAGGTCGGCTACCAGTCCGATCCGCTGGAGCACGACGACATGTCGGATTACGTGGTCTATCAGGTTCCGATGACCACGCTGGCGCTCGGCGCCGTCGAGCCCGCCGGGGTCTCGAAGAAGGACGGCGCGCGCACCAAGAACATGTTCGCGCTGGGGCTGCTGTCGTGGATGTACCACCGTCCGCTGGAGGGCACCGAGCAGTTCCTGCGGGAGAAGTTCGCGAAGAAGCCCGATGTGGCCGAGGCCAACATCCTGGCCTTCCGGGCGGGCTGGAACTACGGCGAGACCACCGAGGCCTTCGGAACCACCTACGAGGTCGCCAAGGCGTCTCTTCCTGCCGGCGAGTACCGCCAGGTCTCGGGTAACACGGCGTTGGCCTACGGCGTTGTCGCCGCGGGTCAGCTTGCAAAGACTCAGGTGGTGCTCGGCACCTACCCGATCACCCCGGCATCCGACATCCTGCATGAGCTGAGCAAGCTCAAGAACTTCGGCGTGCTGACCTTCCAGGCCGAGGACGAAATTGCCGGAATCGGTGCGGCGCTGGGCGCTTCGTTCGGCGGCGCGCTCGGTGTCACCAGCACCTCCGGCCCCGGTGTGGCGCTCAAGAGCGAGGCAGTAGGTCTTGCGGTGATGACGGAACTGCCGCTGCTGGTGATCGACGTGCAGCGCGGCGGACCGTCGACCGGTCTGCCCACCAAGACCGAGCAGGCGGACCTGCTGCAGGCCTTGTACGGCCGCAACGGCGAATCACCCATCGCGGTGCTGGCCCCGCGTTCGCCCTCGGACTGCTTCGATATCGCAGTCGAGGCGGTGCGTATCGCGCTCACCTACCGGACCCCGGTGATGATCCTGTCCGATGGCGCGATCGCCAACGGCTCTGAGCCGTGGGCCATCCCGGACATCGCGAGCTATCCGGCGATCGAGCACACGTTCGCTTCGCCCGACCAGGACTTCGCGCCCTACAACCGCGATCCGGAGACGCTGGCCCGTCAGTTCGCTGTTCCGGGCACACCGGGTCTGGAGCACCGTATCGGTGGTCTGGAGAAGGCCAACGGCTCCGGCAACATCTCGTACGACCCGGCCAACCACGACCTCATGGTGCGGTTGCGTCAGCTCAAGATCGACGGAATTACCGTGCCGGACTTGGAGGTTGACGATCCGACTGGGGACGCGCAGCTGCTCATGATCGGCTGGGGCAGCTCGTATGGCCCCATTGGCGAGGCGTGCCGCCGTGCTCGTCGCAAGGGCCTCAAGGTGGCCCACGCGCACCTGCGTCATCTCAATCCGTTCCCGAAGAACCTGGGGGAGGTGCTGCGCAAGTACCCGAAGGTTGTGGCGCCGGAGATGAACCTCGGGCAGCTCTCGCTGCTGCTGCGCGGCAAGTACCTGGTGGATGTGCAATCGGTGACAAAGGTGCAGGGTATGGCCTTCCTCGCCGACGAGGTCGAAGAAATCATCGATGCGGCCCTGGACGGGTCGCTCGCCGAAAAGGAAAGTCAGAAGGCTGTTCTCGCGCGTGAATCCGCGGTGGCCGTAGGGGATCGAGCATGACCGACGTTTTGAACGGAACCGGCAGCCTGAACGGACTTGACCTTGGCCTCAGCGCCAATGCTCTGGTGCCGACCACTGACGTGGAGCAGAAGTCGAAGGACTTCACCTCCGATCAGGAGGTGCGCTGGTGCCCCGGTTGTGGTGACTACGTCATCCTCAACACCATCCGTGGGTTCCTGCCGGAGCTGGGCCTCAAGCGCGAGAACATCGTGTTCATCAGCGGTATCGGCTGCTCCAGCCGTTTCCCGTATTACTTGGACACCTACGGCATGCACTCGATCCATGGACGGGCTCCCGCCATTGCGACCGGTCTGGCGCTGGCTCGCGAGGACCTGTCCGTGTGGGTGGTGACCGGTGACGGCGACGCGCTGTCCATCGGTGGTAACCACTTGATCCACACGCTGCGCCGCAACGTGAACCTGACAATCCTGTTGTTCAACAACCGGATTTACGGCCTTACCAAGGGGCAGTACTCACCGACGTCGGAGACCGGAAAGGTCACCAAGTCGACGCCGATGGGCTCGCTGGATTACCCGTTCAACCCGGTGTCGTTGGCGCTGGGCGCCGAGGCCACGTTCGTCGGACGGGCGCTGGACTCGGACAAGAAGGGTCTGTCCGAGGTGCTGCGTGCCGCGGCCGCACACCGCGGGGCCGCGCTGGTCGAGATCCTGCAGGACTGCCCGATCTTCAACGACGGGTCCTTCGACCTTCTGCGCAAGGAAGGTGCCGAGCAGCGCGTCATCAACGTGCACCACGGCGAGCCGATCACCTTCGGTGCCGAAGGTGAACTGTGCGTCATCCGTTCGGGTTTCGGCCTCGAAGTGGCCAAGACCGCAGACGTGAAGGCGGAGGACATCGTGGTGCACGATGCGTATTCGGATGATCCGGCCTACGCCTTCGCGTTGTCGCGGCTGTCCGAGCAGGATCTTGAGCACACCGTCATGGGTGTTTTCCGCAGCGTGCAGCGACCGACCTACGACGATCTGGCGCGTGAGCAGCTCAAGGTCGCCGCGGCCGCCAAGCCGAGCGACACCGCCGCATTGCAGGCATTGTTGACCGGCCGCGACACCTGGACTGTCGGCTAGACGGGTTCACCCGTGCTGCCGGGAAACGGCGTCGGCAGCACACACTTTGGCGTCCTCACCGTCTGATATCCGGCGTGCCTGGGCTTCTCTTCGCGCGCGATATGCGGTTGCTCTCGTAAGATGCAATGACGTTGATGTTCCTGACCGGCGACGCCGGCGTGGGAACCCAACCTTCATGCCCGAGATATGAGGTGAGAAGGCCGTGAGACAGTCGCTCATTGCGGCAGTGGCAGCAGTGGCGGCCATCGGTGCCTCCCTGGGTGCCGCAGCCACCGCGGCGGCCGCCCCCGGAGGTGGCAACGCCAACGATGTCATCAACGAGCTCAAAGCCAACGGCTATCGGGTGATCATCACCAAGAGCGGCGCCGGTGACATGAGCAAGTGCACGGTCACCTCGGTGGAAAAGCAGTCTCCGGTGACGGATGTGGGCGCCGGACGTGATGCCCAGAACTATCCGACGACCGTGCCGGTGACTCAGCGCAAGATCGCCGTGGTCGCCCTGCGCTGCTGAGCAGACCGCTCTGCAGGGACGCTGGCATGCGTGGGCTCATCTGTGGTGAATCAGCTTGTATGCCAACACCTTTCGCATGGTTATTGAGAATTGCCGGACATAGCTGCGTTGTCTTATGTAAAAATTGTGCCGCAAATGGCAAATGGCAAATAGTGTTACTCCTGATAAAGGAGTGAATACAGTGAATTTGTCAATTCGCCACGCCGTATGTTGTTGAAGTTCCTAATGTGACTTGAGTGATTTGCCGCAATCGTGGCACGGCTCACAAAATTGGCGTGATCTGACTCACTAATACCAGGTAGGGGCGACCCTAAGGGAACCTGAGAATTTCCTAAGCGACCTGGGGTTAGTCGCTGGAAAAGGGTTCTGTAATTGTTTCGTTATTGGTTTGGAATGCGCGTGTCGTGAGATGACTTTCGCTGAATGGTTCCGTACGGTCCGAACGTCAACAAATCGGAGCAAAACTCCGAACCGTGAACCCTGTGTGTAAATGGGGCCAGGAACGCCGCTAGGCGGTATCTGGCCGCCGGCCGCTACGAGCCGGTGAGGCAGCGACCGCCTCCCTTGTCGCGCCTGACCGAGACGGCGCGATCCGACGAAGAAGTCCGCCTCACCTGGAGGCGTGCCAGAGCCCGCTGCGGTTCCGCGAGCGGGTGTTGGTCGGTGCGTGCCCGGCGAGAGGAAACACATGAAGTACATCCGCAAAACGCTCACCACAGCGGCCATCACTGGCGCGCTTGTCGCGGCTCCGATGGCACTGGCTGGAACAGCGAGTGCGGATCCGGTCAACTGGGATGCCATCGCCGCGTGCGAGTCCGGTGGCAACTGGGGGATCAACTCCGGAAACGGCTACTACGGTGGCCTGCAGTTCAACATGGGCACCTGGCGTGCCAACGGCGGCTCCGGCTCCCCGCACCTTGCCTCGCGCGAGGAGCAGATCCGGGTTGCCGAAAACGTGCTGTCCCGTCAGGGAATCGGTGCCTGGCCCGTCTGTGGAAGGCGCGGCTAAGCCCGAAGAACGCAGAACCACCCCAACACGCCCCTAAGAGCGGATAGCCGCTTCTTGGGGGCGTGTTGGCATTTGTGCGTACCTTTCAGTCATGAACCATCTCGCGGCGGTCGTGCTCACCGGCGGCGCATCGCGCCGCATGGGGCGCGACAAGGCGGCCATCCGCCTGGGTGGGGAGACGCTGGTGCAGCGCGTCGTGCAGTCGGTGAGCTCACGATGCGCTCCGGTGATCGTGGTGCGGGCCCCCAATCAGGAGATCACGGACGTGCAGGCGACCGTGATCGAGGATCGTGACCCCGGCCAGGGGCCGTTGGTGGCGTTGGGGCAGGGGCTGCGGGCAGCCGCCGAAGGGGGAGCCGCCAGGGCATTTGTCTGCGCCGTCGATATGCCCCTGATTGCCCCGGCGCTCATCGACGAACTCGCGGTTGGTAGCGATCGCATCGCTCTGGCCACCGCGGGCGGCCGGGATCACTACCTGGCCGCCGTCTATGACGTAGGCCTATGCGGCACCATTGATGAGTTGGCCTCCGCCGGGGAACGCCGACTGGGCGCGCTCATTGAGCGCGTTGGTGCCCAACGAATTTCGATATCAGACCCTCAATGGATCGTGAACGTGAACACAGCGGCAGACCTGGCCGCGTTGCCACCCTTACCCTGACAGTCGTGTCGCATTCACATACGCACTCCCACGCTCATCATGGCCTCGGGCCGAATGGAACCGCGCCCTTCGGTTCCACTGCCGCCCGCATCGTGGTGGGCTTGCTCTCCGTGATGGGGATCGCGGTACTCATCGGGTTGGTGACCCTGTGGCCTGAGCATCGCACCGTGGACATCCCGCTGCCGTATCAAAATGCTCACGGCGGTGCGGTGACCACCGAATCGGGCACGGTGCTGTCGACGCGCCTGGGCGAGTGCGGCAGCCCCTCCACCGGACAGGTGCTCACCGCCGATCCCACGGCGGGACAGACGCCGGAATCGACGTGTGCACTGGACCTCATCGCGATCACCTCCGGCCCGAACTCGGGTGCCAAGACCCAGCTGGAGTTCACCACGGGCGGTGGGCAGCCGAATCTCGCTGCGGGAGAACATATCCGGATCACCAGGCAGGTCGATGCGCAGGGTGCTACCAGCTACAGCTTCTACGATTACGAGCGCACCTGGCCGTTGATCGCCGTCGCCGCGGCCTTTGCGATCGTCATCTGCCTGGTGGCGCGCTGGCGTGGGTTGCGCGCCTTGGTGGGCATCGTGGTGGCCTTCCTGGTGCTGGCCGTTTTCCTGCTTCCCGCGTTGCGCGATGGCGGTCCGGCGCTACCGCTGGCGCTGGTCGCGTCGGCGACGATCCTCTTTGTCGTCATCTATCTAGCCCACGGCGTGAGCATGCGCACCAGCGCGGCCCTACTGGGCACCCTCACGGCGATGTTGTTCGCGGCCGGGCTGTCGTGGGCTGTCATCGAATTGACCCACCTGACCGGCCTTTCTGATGAGCAGAACAATGAAGTCGCCGCATACATGGGCGGAGTGTCGATATCCGGGCTGTTGCTTGCCGGATTCATCATCGGATCACTCGGTGTGCTCAACGATGTGACGGTCACCCAGGCGTCCACCGTCTACGAACTGGCGGAACTGGGCGATGGCTCTAGCCGCAAAGACGTGTTCCTGGGTGCCATGCGGGTGGGGCGCGATCACATCGCTAGCACCGTGTACACACTCGTGCTGGCGTACGCGGGCAACTCGCTACCCCTCCTGCTGCTGTTCAGCGTCGCCAACCGATCCCTAGGGGATGTGTTGACAAGCGAGGGTGTGGCGATTGAGATCGCCCGATCCGCGGTGGGCGGCATCGCGCTGGTGCTGTCGGTTCCGCTGACGACCGCCATTGCGGCGGCCTTGGCCTCACCGGGCAAGGCGGCCTCACCGAAGGCGGGCAAGGCGGCCTCACCGAAGGCGGGCAAGGCGGCCTCACCGAAGGCGGGCACGGCGGCCTAACCGAAGGCGCAGAACTCGTTTCCGTCCGGATCGGTGAGCACGGTCCAGCGGATGTCGGTGTCGGGGCCGCGCAGCGCGCGGGCGCCCTCGTGTACCAATTCAGCGGCATCGGCACGCACGTCCCAGTGCCAGCGGTTCTTCACCACGCGCTCGTCGGCAACCCGCACGAACTTCCAGATCAGGTCGCCCCACCCGGCGCCGTCGCGCAACCAGCGCAGTGTCCCGTCCGGGCCGGGGGTAATCGTGCCGCCGATCAGCCCGTGCCACCACAGGGCGAGCTCGACTGGTCTGTCGCTATCGGTGCATACCGCGAAGAGTCTTGCAGGCGTATCACTTTCGAGATCAGGATCAAGGAATGCGCAGAATTCGTTGCCTTCGACGTCGGCCAGGACCACCCGGTCCTGGCCGTACTCGGTAAGTACCTTTGCGCCCAGCGCGACGAGATCCTCCGCAGCGCGCACGTAGACATCGAAATGGACACGGTTCTTGACGGTCTTGGCCTCCGGAACGCGATTGACCCAGATGTCGACAGACTTGCCGCGCCGGATGAGCGCCTCTCCGGCCTCGTCGACATCGACCTCGCCGCCGATGGCCGCGGCCCAGAACTTGGCGACGGGTCCGGGCATCGTGGCGTCGAAACAGAAATCCTTGAGACTGGCACTGACTGTGGGCTCGAGCTCGGGATGAGGCACAGGGGAATCCTATGTGCGAATTGCAAGATCACCGGCGGTGTATCCGGCGATGTTGCCCAACTGTCGCCAGAACACAGCGGCCGGGATCCGTGCCGAGGCCCGCGTCAGCAGTCCGCTCAGTACGGCGGGCCGGGCGAAGGTCGCGTGACCGATTTGACGGCTCCGGTTGACGACAGCGCGCGTGCGGGATCTCCTTCGGCGCGCGTACTCGCGGAAAGCGCTTGGTAGAGAGGAACGTTCGGATGCCACGATGCTCAGTACCGCGGCATCTTCGAGTGACTGGCATCCGCCCTGGCCCAGGTGTGGGCGCATGGGATGGGCCGCGTCGCCCACCAGCACGACCCGTCCGCCGGCGATCCGCCGCAGACGCCCGCGGTCGTAGACATCACCGCGCAGTACCGAGGACTCCTTGCTCCGGCTCAACACATCGGGGATGGGCTCGGCCCACGTGCCGAATTTCTGTGCCAAGTATGCGATTTCGCCGTCGGGGGCGCGTCGTGCTTCCTGGGACCGCTCAGCGGCGAACCAGTAGGTGCGGCCGTGGGACAGCGGCAGGTGCCCGAATTCGATTCCCGGTCCCACGGTGATCCCGGCCAGCTCGTCGGGAATCGTGATATCGGCGATACCCCGCCAGGCGGTGTAGCCGGAGTATCGGAATGCGAGCGGTCCGTTGAGATATTGCGCGGCGAGCGATCCGATTCCGTCGGCGCCGATGACCGCGGCCGCCGTCAGTGAGTGGCCGTCGGCCAGTTCGACCGAGGTCCCGTGTAGCCCGTCGCGAACATGGCTCACCCGGGCGCCGTAGCGTACGGTTCCCGGCGCCAGCCGGTCGGCCAGAATCGCCAGGAGTTGATTGCGATCGGTGACCACGACAGGCTCACCCACGGCCGCGGTGAACTGCCCACTTGCGGGTTCTCGCAGAATTCGCCCGTCATGCCAGCGCACCTTGCCGGCTTCTACGCGTGCGCCCGCATCACGCACCTCGGCTCCGATGCCGAGGGCGTCGCACGCAGCTAATGCATTGGGCCACAAGGTAATCGCATATCCGGCGGAGGTTCCGTCCCGGTCGTCAAGAACCACGACGTCACGCCCGGACTCTTGTAACGCGACTGCGGTGGCTAGCCCGGCAATGCCGGCGCCAACCACGACGATGTGGTCGCTCATAGCTTGACGTTATGGGTGGACCCCACAGTGGTAAAGGGTCCGGGGTTGTGATGTTCGGCATTCGTTCACTCGGGGCTGATCTGCTTGGCTAAGGTTCACCAAACCCCAGATATCTAGGAGGAGACGCATGGCCACACTCGATGAGCTACTCAACGAAATCCCCACCGAACAGATCGCAGCGAAGCTCGGGGTCGACAACGAGACGGCCGACAAGGCGATCAAGTCCGTGGTCCCGCTGCTGGTGGGCGGACTGCAGGCCAACGCCGACGACCCGGACAAGGCGGCCGATCTGCAGGCCAATGTCAACAACGCTCCGAGCACCCTCCTCGATGGCGGCGTCAATGTCGAGGACGTCGATCAGCACGCGGGTAACGCGGTGGTCGCCTCGCTGTTCGGCGACAACAACGCGGACGATGTTGCCGCGAAGCTGGCGGGTGCGGGAGCCGGTAACAGTGACTTGATCAAGCAGCTGTTGCCGATCCTGACCCCGATCGTCCTGGCCTTCGTCGCCAAGAAGCTCACCGGCGGCGGCGCGGCGGCCGCGCCCGCAGAGGCGCCGGCGGCCAGCGGCGGCATCGGAGACATTCTGGGCAACATCCTCGGCAGCGCTGTCGGCGGCGGGGCCGCCGCGGGCGGCAACAACCCGCTGGGCAGCATTCTGGGCAGTGTGCTGGGCAGCAAGGGCGGCAGTGACGCTCTGGGCAGCATTCTCGGTGGGCTGCTCGGCGGCAAGAAGTAGCCACTCGGCATCCGACGAAAACCACCCGGCGCCCCACGGCCCGGGTGGTTTCGTCGTGCTGGGGCTCGGCGCGTGAAAATGCCCGTGAAAATTGTGGTGGACCGGCAACCCTAGAATCTGATGGGTGACCCAAAGCCCTGACACGAACGCCGCCAGCTCCCTGCCCACGTCATGGGATCCGGGAGCGGTAGAGGCGGAGCTCTACCAGGGCTGGGTCGATGCCGGATACTTCACCGCCGACCCGTCCAGCGACAAGCCCGGCTACTCGATCGTGCTGCCGCCCCCCAACGTCACCGGCAGCCTGCATATGGGCCATGCGCTCGATCACACGCTCATGGACGCGTTGACCCGGCGCAAACGCATGCAGGGCTACGAGGTGCTGTGGCTGCCCGGCATGGACCACGCCGGTATCGCCACCCAGAGCGTGGTGGAGAAGCGGCTCGCCGTTGACGGCAAGACCAAAGAGGACTTTGGTCGTGAACTGTTCATCGAGAAGGTGTGGGACTGGAAGCGCGAGTCCGGGGGGACTATCGGCGCGCAGATGCGACGGCTGGGCGACGGTGTGGACTGGAGCCGAGACCGGTTCACGATGGACGAGGGTCTTTCGCGCGCGGTGCGCACCATTTTCAAGAAACTGTTCGACGCGGGGCTGATCTACCGCGCCGAACGGCTCGTCAACTGGTCACCAGAACTGCAAACGGCGCTATCCGATATCGAGGTCAACCACAAGGAGATCGAGGGGGAGCTGGTCTCCTTCCGGTACGGCTCGCTCGATGACAACGAACCGCATCTGGTGGTCGCGACCACACGTATCGAGACGATGTTGGGTGATACCGCCATCGCCGTGCATCCCGATGACGAGCGCTACCGGCACCTCGTTGGCACCGAGCTGGCGCACCCGTTCCAGGGTCGGTCGGTACCCGTCATCGCGGACACGCACGTCGATCCCGAATTCGGCACTGGCGCAGTCAAAGTGACCCCCGCCCACGACCCCAATGACTTCGAGATCGGGCTGCGGCACAGCCTGCCGATGCCGACGATCATGGACACCCATGGCCGGATCTGCGACAGCGGAACGCAATTCGACGGTATGGACCGCTTCGAGGCGCGCGTCAAGGTGCGTGAGGCATTGGCCGAGCAGGGCCGGATCGTCGCCGAGAAGCGCCCCTACCTGCATAGCGTCGGGCATTCCGAGCGCTCGGGTGAGCCCATCGAGCCCCGTCTTTCCATGCAATGGTGGGTGAAGGTCGAACCACTTGCCAAGGCCGCCGGTAATGCGGTTCGCAGCGGCGACACCGTGATTCACCCGGCCAGCCTGGAGCCGCGTTGGTTCGCCTGGGTGGATGACATGCACGACTGGTGCATCTCCCGCCAGCTGTGGTGGGGTCACCGCATCCCGATCTGGCACGGGCCCAACGGCGAGATCGTGTGTTTGGGCCCCGACGAAACCGCCCCAGAGGGCTACGAGCAGGACCCGGATGTGCTCGACACCTGGTTCTCCTCGGCGCTGTGGCCGTTCTCCACCATGGGCTGGCCGGACGCTACACCAGAACTGGAGAAGTTCTATCCGACAAGCGTTTTGGTCACTGGCTACGACATCATCTTCTTTTGGGTGGCGCGGATGATGATGTTCGGCACATTCGTTGCCGGGGATCCCGAGCTGCATGGCGGCAAGGTGCCGTTCCGAAACGTCTTCCTGCACGGCCTGATCCGCGACCAGTTCGGTCAGAAGATGAGCAAGTCGAAGGGCAACGGCATCGACCCGTTGGATTGGGTGGAAGGGTTCGGTGCCGACGCGCTGCGCTTCACCCTGGCGCGCGGTGCCAGTCCCGGTGGTGACCTGTCGGTCGGCGAGGACGCCGCACGCGCCTCACGTAACTTCACCACGAAATTGTTCAACGCCACCCGATTCGCGCTGATGAACGGTGCGGCATTGGGCGAGCTACCCCCCGCCGACGAGCTCACCGATGCCGACCGGTGGATCTTGGGTC
Organism: Mycobacteroides franklinii; assembly: GCF_001853795.1. Taxonomy (NCBI): domain Bacteria; kingdom Bacillati; phylum Actinomycetota; class Actinomycetes; order Mycobacteriales; family Mycobacteriaceae; genus Mycobacteroides; species Mycobacteroides franklinii. The sequence goes on along the minus strand of NZ_MLIK01000004.1, from coordinate 324,745 downwards.
GCCTGGAACAGGTGCGGGCCGACGTGGATGCCGCGCTGGATCGCTACGAATTCAGCGTCGCCTGCGAGGCGCTGTATCACTTCGCGTGGGACGAATTCTGTGATTGGTACCTGGAATTGGCGAAGGTTCAGATGGTCGACCGCGCCGACGGCACCCGCGTTGTGCTGGCGACGGTGCTGGACACCCTGCTGCGGTTGCTGCATCCGGTGATCCCATTTGTCACCGAGGTGCTGTGGAAGGCGGTTACCGGCCAGGAGTCGGTGGTCATCGCCGCCTGGCCAACCGAATCCGATGCTGTCCCGCACGGCTCCTACAGCGCGGCCGCGCAGAGCGTTGCCGATATGCAGAAGCTGGTCACCGAGGTTCGGCGGTTCCGCAGCGATCAGGGATTGGGCGACCGGCAGAAGGTCGCGGCCCGATTGGCCGGTGTCGCCGAGGCGGGGCTGGACAGCCAGCTCGCCGCCGTGACGGCGCTTGCCTGGCTGACCCCCGCCGAGGAGGGTTTCACCCCGACAGCGTCGGTGGAGGTGCGCCTTTCCGGCGGCACCGTCACCGTGGAGGTCGATACCTCCGGCACCGTGGACGTCGAAGCAGAGCGCCGGCGGCTGGAAAAAGACCTTGCCGCCGCACGCAAGGAACTCGACGGCACCACAAGCAAGCTGGGCAACGACGCGTTCTTGGCCAAGGCCCCGGACGCGGTCGTCGAGAAGATTCGTGCCCGCCAGCAGGTGGCCACCGAGGAGGTCGAGCGGATCACCGCTCGTTTGGCGGGTCTGGCGTGAGCGAGTCACTGAGTCTGGAGCCGACACCCGACGAGATCGCGGCCCTGCTGCAGATTGAGTATCTGCTCGATCAGCGCTGGCCCGAAACCAAGATCGAGCCGTCGACCGACCGCATCGTCGCGCTCATGGAGCTGCTGGGCTCACCCCAGCGTGCGTATCCATGTATCCACGTGGCCGGCACCAACGGCAAAACCTCGGTGACTCGGATGATCGACGCGCTGCTGATGGCACTGCACCGGCGCACCGGTCGGACCACCAGCCCGCATCTGCAGTCCGCGGTAGAACGCATTGCCATTGACGGGAAACCGATCTCACCGGCGAAGTATGTGGAGATCTACGCCGAGATCGAGCCGTTCGTGGAGCTGGTCGACAAGCAATCGCAGGAACAGGGCGGGCCCGCGATGAGCAAGTTCGAGGTGCTGGTCGCCATGGCCTTTGTCGCTTTCGCGGATGCGCCCGTCGATGTTGCGGTCGTGGAGGTCGGGCTTGGCGGTAGTTGGGATGCCACCAACATCGTCGACGCACCGGTTGCCGTCATCACCCCCATCGGCATTGACCATGTCGAGTTCCTGGGTCCAGACCTTGCCTCGATTGCCAACGAGAAGGCCGGAATCATCAAGCGGCACAAGCTCGATGCGATGACCGGCGAGGCCGGCGCCGATACCGTCGCCGTGATTGCCCAGCAGGCCCCCGAAGCGATGGAAGTGCTGCTGCGCCAAACCGTGGAAGCCGACGCGGCCGTGGCTCGCGAAGGCTCGGAGTTCTCGGTGCTGTCGCGGCAGGTCGCCATCGGTGGCCAGCTCGTGGAACTGCAGGGTCTGGGCGGGGTGTACTCGGAGATCTTCCTGCCTCTGCACGGTGAGCATCAGGCGCATAACGCGGCCCTCGCGCTTGCCGCGGTCGAGGCGTTCTTCGGGGCGGGCTCCGAGCGTCAGCTTGATATCGATGCGATACGAGCGGGATTCGCGTCGGTGATCGTTCCCGGACGCCTGGAGCGGGTGCGCAGCGCGCCCGCGGTCTTCCTGGACGCCGCCCACAACCCGCATGGCGCGGCCGCGCTGGCCGACACCCTGCAATCAGAGTTCGACTTCCGGCGTCTGGTCGGTGTTGTCAGTGTGATGGCAGACAAGGACGTCGCGGGAATTCTCGCCGCCTTGGAGCCGGCGTTCGACGAGATCGTGGTGACGCACAACGGTTCTCCCCGCGCGCTGGAGACAGATGCACTGGCGGGCATGGCCATCGAACTTTTCGGGGAAGACCGCGTCGTAGTGGCGCCCACCCTGCTCGATGCCATCGAGACCGCCACCGCGATGGTGGAGGAGGCCGCCGAAGACGGGGGAGCGGAAGGCTTTTCCGGCACCGGCATCGTCATCACCGGCTCGGTTGTCACCGCGGGAGCGGCCCGGACACTGTTCGGCAAGGATCCGCAGTGAGCAATCCCGAGGATGGAATCGACCCCGGAGCGGACCAGAACGTCCCCGGCGGTGCGGCTCCGCCAGATCCATGGCGGAGCTTCCGCGGGGTGATGGCGGGCACGCTCATTCTCGAGACGATCGTGGTGCTGCTGGCGATCCCGGTGGTGAAGATGGTGGGCGGCGGGCTCTCGCCGTTGTCGCTGACGTACCTCATCGGGGTTGTCGTGGCCATGATCCTGCTGTCCGGCATGCAGGGCCGGCCGTGGGCGCTACAGGCCAATCTGGCACTCCAGCTGGTCCTGGTCGCGGGATACTTCGTGAACGCCGCGATCGGTTTCGTCGGGCTGCTGTTTCTCGGCGTCTGGTTGCTGATCTGGTACATGCGCAACCAGGTCCGTGACCGTCAGAGCCGCGGGGAGCTGCCGGGTCAGCGGGGCAGCGCTACCGACCAGTAGGCTGTCGCCCGTGACTGAGCGGACGCTGGTTTTGATCAAGCCCGATGGTGTGCAGCGGGGACTTGTTGGTGAGGTGTTGAATCGGATCGAGCGCAAGGGCCTGAAGTTGGCCGCTCTCGAACTGAAGAACGTCGACGACGCAACGGCCCGGGCCCACTATGCCGAGCACGCGGAGAAGCCGTTCTTCGGCTCGCTGCTCGAGTTCATCACCTCGGGTCCGCTGGTGGCCGTAGTGCTGGAGGGACCGCGCGCCATCGCCGCGTTCCGCCAGATCGCCGGTGGCACCGATCCCGTGGAGAAGGCCGCAACCGGCAGCATCCGCGGCGACTTCGCGTTGGAGACCCAGGAAAACCTGGTGCATGGCTCCGACTCTCCCGAGTCCGCCGCCCGCGAGATCGCGCTTTGGTTCCCCGCCCTCTGATCTCAATCCATCTGATCTGAACCCCACGAGTGTGCGGTTTGCGTCGATTCCTTCTGGATTTTCGACGTAAACCGCACACTCGATTACGTATGGGGGCCGGGAGACGCGGACAGTTTGTGTCTTGGTCCCCGCTACCTGATTCGTATGGGATACTGAATGTGGGTCACGGCACATGCGGCCACAACCGGCCAGCCACCGACCCGAATGACGACACGGCGAGCGCGATCACCATTGCAGCACGTCAAGCCATCATTCCAGCCAGGCACTGGGTGGGTTCGGAACTGCGGTATCGCAGCTACGGATCGCTCGGAGCAAGACCACCACAAACCCGGACCTAGCCCGGGTACATAGAGAGAAAGCCCTCGCGTGGCCGCGTCTGAAGACGCGCCCGGGGGCTTGAGGAGAATAAGTGGCCGACTATGAGCTACCAGAAGACCTACACACCAGCACTCCAGAAGGGGAACAAGCCGCGCTAGCGCCGGACACCCCGCAACCCCCTGCTGAGCAAGGGGAACTGCCCGAGAAGCTGAGGGTGCACTCCCTCGCGCGCGTTCTCGGAACCTCCACCCGCCGCGTGCTCGACGCGCTGTCCAAACTGGACGGGCGCGCCCGCAGCCCGCACTCGAATGTCGACAAGCAGGACGCGGCGAAGGTTCGCGAGGTGCTTGCCAGCGAGGCGGAAGCCACCCCGGTAGAGGCGCTGGCTCCGGTTGTCGCCGAGACGCCGGCCTCGGCTGTAGTCGAGGAGACATCTGCCGTTGTCGCCGAGAATTCGGTAGAGGACCCCGATAACCCGCCGACCGCGCCGATCCTGGTCGCGGAACCGACGATCATCGAGGCCGCCGCGGTACCACCGCAGGCGGCACCGGGCCCCACCGCGTACGACTACGGCCCGCTCTTCGTGGCGCCGCAGGCTCCCGAGCCGCAGGAACGCCCCACGCCCGTCCGTGCCGAGAAGGCTGAGGACGTCGATGAGGATGTCGCCGAGGGAGACGATCCCGACGGTGACGGCGATGGTGATGGCGATGGCGATCGCCCGGCACGCCGTAGGCGGCGCGGCCGGCGCGGCCGTGGTCGTGGCCGTGGTGAGCAGGCCGGCGGCGAGGGATCCGAGGATGCCGATGCCGAGGGCGGCGACGCTGCCGATGGTGATGACGCTGCCGAGGCCACCGAGGGCACCGAGGGCGACTCCTCGACGACCGAGGGTGACGAGTCGAATGCCGAGGACGGCGACACCCCCGAGGGTGCCAGCCGCCGCAGGCGCCGGCGTCGTCGTCGCAAGACCGGAAGTGGTGACGACGGTGACAGTCCGTCGGAAGACGATCCACCGAACACTGTGGTGCACGAGCGCAAGCCGCGTGCCGAGCGAGGCGACGAGATTCAGGGCATATCTGGATCTACCCGCCTGGAGGCCAAGCGCCAGCGCCGCCGCGACGGCCGCGATGCCGGACGGCGCCGTCCCCCGATCCTGACCGAGGCAGAGTTCCTGGCTCGACGTGAGGCTGTCGAACGGGTGATGGTGGTGCGGGACAAGACCCGTACCGAGTCGCCACATGAGGGCGCCCGCTACACACAGATTGCCGTTCTCGAGGATGGCGTGCTCGTCGAGCACTTCGTGACGTCGGCCGCGTCTGCCTCGCTGGTGGGCAACATCTACCTCGGCGTCGTGCAGAACGTGCTGCCCTCCATGGAGGCAGCCTTCGTCGATATCGGTCGCGGCCGCAACGGTGTGCTGTACGCCGGTGAGGTCAACTGGGACGCCGCCGGTCTCGGCGGCTCCAACCGCAAGATCGAGCAGGCACTCAAGTCCGGTGACTACGTCCTGGTCCAGGTCAGCAAGGACCCGGTGGGACACAAGGGCGCCCGGCTGACCACGCAGATCTCGCTGGCGGGTCGCTACCTGGTCTACGTACCGGGCGCGTCCTCGACCGGTATCAGCCGCAAGCTGCCCGACACCGAGCGGCAGCGTCTCAAGGAGATCCTGCGCGATATCGTCCCGTCGGATGCCGGTGTCATCATTCGCACCGCCTCAGAAGGCGTGCGGGAAGAGGACATTCGCGCCGATGTCCAACGGCTGCAGGAGCAGTGGCAGGACATCGAGCAGCGTTCCACCGACCTCGCGGCCAAGGCCTCCGGCGCCGCCATGGCTCTTTACGAAGAGCCCGACGTGCTGGTCAAGGTGGTTCGCGACCTGTTCAACGAGGACTTCTCCAAGCTCATCATCGAGGGTGACGTCGCCTGGGGCACCATCGATGACTACGTGAAAAGCGTTGCCCCCGATCTTCTTTCGCGTATCAATCGGTACGAGCCCACGGATGGTCCCGACGTCTTCGCGGTGCATCGCATCGACGAGCAGTTGGCCAAGGCGCTGGACCGCAAGGTCTGGCTGCCCTCCGGCGGCACTCTCGTCATCGATCGCACCGAGGCCATGACGGTCGTCGACGTCAACACCGGAAAGTTCACCGGCGCCGGCGGCAACCTGGAAGAGACGGTCACCCGCAACAACCTGGAAGCCGCCGAGGAAACCGTCCGGCAGCTGCGCCTGCGCGATGTCGGCGGGATCGTGGTCATCGACTTCATCGACATGGTGCTCGAATCCAACCGTGACCTGGTGCTGCGGCGTCTCACCGAGGCGTTGGGGCGCGATCGCACTCGTCATCAGGTGTCCGAGGTGACTTCGCTCGGGCTGGTGCAGCTGACCCGTAAGAAGCTGGGCACTGGCTTGATCGAGGCGTTCTCGTCGACCTGCACGCACTGCGCGGGCCGGGGAATCGTGCTGCATGTCGACCCCGTCGACAATGCCGGTGCCGCGGCCGGGGGAGCCAAGAAGCCCGAAACCGGCCGCCGTGCCAAGCGTTCCCGCAAGGGCAAGGCGGATGAGCCGGAAGTCGTGGTCGCCCGCACGCCGTCGCACCCGCAGGGTGAGCACCCGATGTTCAGGGCGATGGCGGCGGCAAATGGCCACGGCGAGGACGGTGAAGACGGCGATGTGGCCGAGGATGCGCTGGGTGACGACGTCTTCGACGAGGTCGAAGAGACTGTGGACACCGTGGAGACCTTCGAGAGTGTCGAGACCGATACTCCCGAGGTTGAGCACGAGCCCGCGCCGGCTATCGCCGACGTTGTGCAGGAGGCCGAGGCCGACAGCGCGTCCGAGGCAGCTGTCGAGGAGCCCGACGAGCCGGAGGCCGCACCCGAACCAGCTGCTAAGGCGCCTACACGGCCCAGGCGCAGGCGTTCAGCTGCGCGGGCCGCGGGACCGCCGGTAGAGCACTAGGCCGCGGCCGGGTCCCGCTGGCTTTGCAGCTCCGCGAGCCGGTTTGACCCTTAGGCCGCTGGTCAAGTAGCCTTGAGCAGTTGTCGCGAGGCTTCCGGCCCGCGGCATGTGGCCCAGTGGAATTACTGAGCGGGCCCACCCCACGATCCAGATGCGTCAACCGACCTGGTTGCGCGCGTCCGAACAGCAGAGCAGAGGTAGACGCAACGATGGCGACCTACGCAATCGTCAAGACCGGTGGCAAGCAGTACAAGGTTGCCGTCGGCGACCTGGTGAAGGTCGAGAAGATCGACTCGGAGCCCGGCTCCTCGGTGCAGCTGCCCGTTGCCCTGGTCGTGGACGGCGCCACCGTCACCACCGATGCCGACAAGCTCGCCAAGGTTGCAGTGACCGGCGAGATCGTCGAGCACACCAAGGGCCCGAAGATCCGCATCCACAAGTTCAAGAACAAGACCGGCTACCACAAGCGGCAGGGTCACCGTCAGCGGTTGACCGTGCTCAAGGTCACCGGAATCAAGTAGGAGCGTCTGACACATGGCACACAAGAAGGGCGCGTCCAGCTCGCGCAACGGTCGTGATTCCAACGCGCAGCGGCTTGGCGTCAAGAGGTTCGGTGGCCAGCTCGTCAAGGCCGGCGAGATCCTGATCCGTCAGCGCGGCACCCACTTCCACCCCGGCGTCAACGTCGGGCGTGGCGGTGACGACACCCTGTTCGCGACCTCCGCGGGCACCGTTGAGTTCGGCGCCAAGCGCGGCCGCCGGGTCATCAACATCCTCCCGGTCGACGCTTAATTTCGTTCTGTGTTCGGCGTCTGACCGGGCGCAGAACTGTGTGAAGGAGGCTTAGATGCCTCGTTTTGTTGATCGCGTTGTCATCCATGCCAAGGCAGGTACCGGCGGTCACGGCTGTGCTTCGGTACATCGTGAAAAGTTCAAGCCGCTCGGTGGGCCTGACGGTGGTAACGGTGGTCGCGGCGGCAGCGTGATCCTCGAAGTGGACCCGCAGGTGCATACCCTGCTGGACTTCCACTTCCACCCCCATCTGCAGGCACCCAACGGTACTCAGGGCATGGGCGGTCACCGCAACGGCGCCAACGGCGACGACCTGATTCTCAGGGTGCCCGACGGCACCGTGGTGCTCGACAACGACGGACGGATCCTTGCGGATTTGGTTGGTGCGGGTGCGCGTTTCGACGCCGCCGCCGGAGGTCGAGGCGGACTGGGCAACGCGGCGTTGGCATCACGCGCCCGCAAGGCGCCCGGATTCGCCCTACTGGGCGAGACCGGGGCTGAAGTCGACCTGACTCTGGAACTGAAAACAGTCGCCGATGTGGGGCTGGTGGGATTCCCGTCGGCTGGCAAATCCTCTCTGGTCTCCGTGCTTTCGGCGGCCAAGCCGAAGATTGCCGACTATCCGTTCACGACGCTGGTCCCGAATCTCGGTGTGGTGACCACCGGCGATCACTCCTTTGTGATGGCCGATGTTCCCGGTCTGATTCCCGGCGCGGCCGATGGGCGTGGGCTGGGTCTGGAGTTCCTGCGGCATATCGAACGCTGCGCGGTACTCGTTCACGTTGTCGACTGCGCGACGTTGGAACCCGGCCGCGATCCCGTGTCCGATATCGACGCGCTGGAAAATGAGTTGGCGCGGTATCAGCCGACGCTGCAAGATGATTCAGTGCTGGGTGACCTGGCCGACCGGCCCCGCGCGGTGGTGCTCAACAAGATTGACGTAGCCGAGGCCGACGAGCTCGCCGATTTTGTCACCGAAGAGGTGTCGAAGCGCGGCTGGCCAGTTTTCAAGGTGTCCACCCTGACTCGGGACGGACTGCGGCCGTTGACTTTCGCGCTGTGGGAGATGATCGTGGCGGCCCGTGCGGCCCGGCCCGAACCGGTGAAGACCCGCGCGGTGATTCGCCCCATCCCTGTCGATGAGAGCGGATTCACCGTGTCTGCGGACCTGGAGAACCCCGGTGGTTTTGTGGTCCGCGGTGTGCGCCCCGAGCGCTGGATTCGTCAGACCAACTTCGAAAACGACGAGGCCGTGGGCTATCTGGGCGACCGGTTGGCGCGTCTGGGCGTCGAAGACCAGCTGCTCAAACTTGGGGCACAGCCCGGTTGCGCGGTCACCATCGGTGACATGACCTTCGATTGGGAGCCGCAGACACCGGCAGGCGTCGACGTGACCATGAGCGGGCGCGGCACCGATGCCCGTATCGACAAGACTGATCGAGTGGGTGCCGCAGAGCGTCGCCAGGCCAGGCGGGTGCGCCGCGGTCAAGTGGAGCCGGAGTGAGTGGCGATGAGCGGCCTGCGGTCAGTGCACTGAGTGCGGGCGCGCAGGCGCGCCAGGCCGTTCAGTCTGCACGCACCGTGGTGGTGAAGGTCGGTACCGCTGCGCTCACCGATGCGACGGGGACCTTCAGCGCTGACCGGATGGAGTACCTCGTCGAGGTCATCGAGGGCCGGATGAAGGCCGGATCCGATGTGGTGATCGTGTCCTCCGGAGCGATCGCGGCCGGCATGGTTCCGCTCGGATTGACCAAGCGTCCAACAGATTTGGCGACCAAGCAGGCTGCTGCCAGTGCGGGTCAGGTGGCGCTCATCGGCGCCTGGAGCGCCGCCTTCGCGCGCTATGAGCGCACCGTGGGGCAGGTGCTGCTGACCGCTCATGACATTTCGATGCGGGTGCACCACACCAATGCGCAGCGCACGCTCGACAGGCTGCGCACCCTGCACGCGGTCGCCATCGTGAACGAGAACGACACCGTGGCCACCAACGAGATCCGTTTCGGAGACAACGATCGCCTGTCGGCGCTCGTCGCTCATCTCGTGGGCGCCGATGCGCTGGTGCTGCTCTCCGATATCGATGGGCTCTACGATTCCGATCCCCGAAAGGGGAACGCGCGCTTTATATCTGAGGTGAGCGGGCCCGAGGACCTGTCCGATGTGATCGCCGGCCCCGGTGGCTCGCGCGGCACCGGGGGAATGGCCTCGAAGCTCTCCTCGGCGCTGTTGGCTTCCGACGCCGGTGTCCCGGTGCTGTTGGCCTCGGCGACAGAAGCGGCTGCGGCGCTGGGTGACGGCTCCTGCGGAACGGTTTTCGCGGCGCGGCCGCAACGCATGTCCGCTCGCAAGTTCTGGGTGCGCTACGCGGCCGAGGCGACCGGTTCGCTGACGCTGGACGCCGGCGCCGTGCGTGCGGTGGTGACTTCGCGACGGTCGTTGCTGCCCGCCGGGATTACCGGGGTATCCGGGCGCTTCCACGGGGGTGATGTCGTCGAGCTTCGCGATGTCGAGGGTTCGATGGTTGGCCGGGGCGTGGTGGCTTACGACGTGGCAGAATTGGCGACCATGCTGGGCCGCTCCACCAATGAACTTCCCGAGGATCTGCGGCGCCCCGCCGTGCATGCCGACGACCTCGTCACCTGAGCCCTTCGCGTATTTGCTCGAAAAGAGTGGCGCGGCGTCTGCGCGCCTGATAGAAACGTTCAGCTAGTTCTCAGCTTGGGGGGATATCGCCTGGGCTTCGTGTGGGGAGGGATCAGATGACAGGCCGGAGCATGGGGATCATCAGCGCTTTCGTGAGCGCGGTGGCGTTGGTAGTGGGATTGTTCAGCTCGGTGGCGGTGGCAGGCGCCGCACCTGACACCGCTGAGACTCACATCAGGAGTCTGATCGCGGGCCAGCTGTCCGCGCTGCAGGCCGTCGATGCCGCCGCCTACGGCGCAACCTACTGCGCTGACTATCGCGACAAGGTGGAGGCCGACCACAGCCAGATGTTCACGCCGCCGGACGTGACGCGGCTTGCGGGCGCCAACGTCAAGAAGCTACGCGCCAAGACCAAAGAGATTTTCCCGATGGCATCCAGCGATGCGGTCGAGGCTTTTGTGCAGGCGGTCGGCGACGAGGACCAGAGCGAGGTTGATACCGCGTGGCACCAGCTGTGGGCCAGCTCGTTCGCGAAGCTGTCGTACCGGGTGAAGAGTGTCGATGTCACCGGCGACAATGCCGAGGCCATTGTCGCGGTTCGCGTCGGCAGCACAAGCACCAATCAGCGCTGGGATCTCATCCGAGAGGGCCAGGACTGGAAGGACTGCACGGCGCCGCCGGAGCAGGACAACGCGCAGGGCATTGTCGGCGGCCAGGGCCGACAGGGTCTGCTGGATACCCCGCTGACAGGGGAGTAATCCCCTCGCGAAAACGTCTCCGACCGGCCGGTGAACGCGATTTTCATGCCGCGCTGACTGGTAGGTTTGCTCGGTGGGAGTGCACGAGCTGATCTGGACTGATAGAAATTAGCTCAGGGGCAAGTGATCGATACGAGCGAGGGTAGTCATGGTTTGCCGGAGATGGGCCGGAGCGGCGCTGGTGGGGGCCCTGTTGCTGGGCGGTGTGGGTTGCACGCGAACTGTCGACGGTGACGGTCAGCCCAACGCCGAGGCGCTGGCCACTGTGCACGACGAGAAACAGATCAACGATTTGGTCCAGCAGCAAAACACCTATGCCGCGAATTTCGACTTCGCCAAGCTGGCCGAGACCAAGTGTGCCAAGTACCGGGACGCCACCGCCCAGAGCGGACCGCCCATTCCCGCGATGAACGAGATCGTCCCGCCCGAGATCGCCACCGCGCCGGGCGCGGGCGACGCGCTGCGGGGATTGTTGTCGCAGAAGTTCCCCACGGTGCCGCCCGACGTCGTCAGCGCCGTCGTGGACAGCCTCGTCAATCAGGATGACCAGGCGTATCAGACGGCCATGCGCAATCTGCTGAAGTCGCTGATCGTCGTCAAGGCCGAAGTCCAGGACATCGAGATCAAGGGCGATCAGGCCACCGCGGAATTGACGGTGACCACCACCACCGGGGACAAACCGGCCAAACGTGAGCAGCAGACCGTCAAATTCATCAAGGAAAACGGCAAGTGGCTCGATTGCAATCCGCCGGGTTCGGGTAGCTGACCGACCGTAACGGATGCCGCGTTCCGCGGCGATAACGTGGTGTGAAGTACCGCCAATCAGGGGAGGGAACCGTGAAGCGAATGCTGGCCGTCGGCGTGGCTGTGGCCGCGCTGGCTGCGCTCGGTGCACCCGTGGTGCACGCGGCACCCAATCGGGACGCGGTGACAGAACACGTGCGGGCCTGGGAAAAGGCGTACAACGATGTCGACACCAACAAGATCGGCGACTTGACGTGCGATAAGTACCGCGACCGGGAAATGGCGAACAACGAGTCGCGGATTCCCACCTGGGACGACTTCGTCAAGCCCTCGGATCTGTACGCCAAGTTCCCCAAACTCACCCAGGAAACACTGGACCAGCTGCTCGATGCCGCCAAACGCAAGGACGCCGCTGCCTTTCGGCAAGCGTCGGTTGCGGTGGTGCGGGAGAACGCGCATCTGACGGTCACCAATATCGACAAGGTCAATGTCATCGAGGCCAAGAACGCGACGGTCACGGTGACCACATCGTCGGTGTGGGGCAACGACTCACCCAAGACCACAACCTCTGATTGGTATCTGACCTACGAGCGCGACGCCTGGCGTTACTGCAATCCGGTGATCACCGTCCGCTGACTCAGGACCCCTTGAGCGACAGCTCGATCCGGGCAGCGGACGGGGCGCAGTTTCCGGCCCCTGAGCGCAGGGTGGCCAGCGCGCCTGCCACATTCGCGTGCCGCAGGGCCGTCTCCGCTCCGAGCGGCCACCAGGCCGCCAGCACACCCGCGAAAACATCACCGGCGCCGGTGGTGTCGAGCGGACGCACCGGATACGACGGCACCGTGAGCTCACCCTGCGGGCTGCGATAGCGCGACCCCTCGTCGCCCAGGGTGGTGACCAGATGCCGTGACGGGTACAACCAGGATGCGGCCTCGGTCTGGTTGACGACGACCACGCTGGCGCGAAAGGCCAGCTCTGCCAGGTCGGGCGAACGTTCGGGTACCGGGGATGCGTTGAGCACGAACTGCTTTCCGGCTTCGGCGGCCCAGCGGGCCGCCGTCAGCGCCACTTCTACGGGGATTTCCAACTGGCACAGCAGCACATCGTGCGAGCAGATGATGTCCTTGTGTAGCTTCTCGTCCAGTGTGAAGTCACTATTGGCGCCCGGGGCCACCACGATGCAGTTCTCGCCGGAATCCTCCACCGTGATGGTGGCCATTCCGCTGGGTCCGTCGACCTCGACGAGCCCATCCAGACCAATATTGTTGTCCGCCAGGTGAGATCGCAGCATCGGTGCGGCGCCGTCGGAGCCCACCGCGCCGATGAACTGCACCGAAGCGCCCGCCCGCGCCGCCGCCACGGCCTGATTGGCGCCCTTGCCTCCCGGAGCGGGCAGGGCCGATGTCGCCAGCACTGTCGCTCCAGGGGCAGGCAGCTCCTCCACCCGCAACGTCAGATCCATGTTGACGCTACCGAGGACGCATACCGTGGCTAACTCAGTCACCCGCCTAGGTTAGTCCTGGCGCAGCTACATTTCGGCCACCCGGATACCCTGACACGATGAGCGTTTCAACCAACGAGTTGGCCTACGGATCTGGGCGGTCCGCGGGTGGCCTCTCGGGCGACGCCGAGGACCTGCGCGCAAGCGTTCATGATGCCGCCCGGCGGGCGCGTGTGGCGGCCCGTGACCTGGCCCGGCTGACGGCCGATGCGAAGAACTCCGCGCTCCTCGCGGCGGCTGATGCCGTCGTCGCAGCCACCGATTCGATCATCGCGGCCAATGCCGATGACCTGCAGCGCGCACGGGATGCTGATATTGACGAAGCCATGCTCGACCGCCTGGCCCTCGATGCACGCCGAGTGGCCGGTATCGCCGACGGCCTGCGCCAGGTCGCGGGTCTACCGGACCCTGTCGGCGAGATCCTGCGCGGCTCTACCCGCCCCAACGGACTGCGGTTGCGCCAGATCAGGGTGCCACTCGGGGTGGTCGGCATGGTGTACGAAGGACGACCGAACGTCACGGTCGACGCATTCGGGTTGACCCTCAAGTCGGGCAACGCGGTGCTGCTGCGCGGCAGCTCCTCGGCCGCAACCTCCAACACCGAACTCGTGCGGGTGCTGCGCGAGTCGCTGGTCGCCAGCGCGCTGCCCGCCGATACGGTCCAGCTGCTCGACAGCCGGGACCGGTTGACCGTCACCCATCTCATTCAGGCACGTGGACTGGTTGACGTCGTGATCCCGCGCGGTGGGGCCGGCCTCATCGACGCGGTGGTCCGCGATGCGCAGGTGCCCACCATCGAAACCGGCGTGGGCAACTGCCACGTGTACGTGCACGCCGACGCCGATCTGGCTCTGGCGGAGCGGATTGTGTTGAACTCCAAGACTCGTCGACCCAGCGTGTGCAACGCCGCCGAGACTCTGTTGATCGACCGGGCCATTGCGGACGTTGCGGTGCCACGACTCGTCGGCGCACTGCAGGCCGCCGGTGTCACCGTGCACGCCGATCTTGCCGTGCCGGGTGTGGTGCCGGTGACCGATGAGGATTTCGGCACCGAATACCTCTCCCTGGACATCGCGGCAGCTGTCGTCGACGACCTCGATGCCGCCATCCGCCACATCGAGCGGTACTCCAGCGGACACACCGACGCCATCGTCACCGCGAATCTCGGTGCGGCCCAGGAATTCACCGATCGGGTGGATAGTGCCGCCGTGATGGTCAACGCCTCTACGGCGTTCACCGATGGCGAGCAATTCGGATTTGGCGCCGAGATCGGCATCTCCACCCAGAAGCTGCACGCGCGTGGCCCGATGGGCCTGCCCGAACTGACCACCACCAAGTGGATCGTCCTCGGCGACGGTCAGATCCGTCCCGCCTAACACCTGGAGCACCGTGTCTGATCCTCTTCGCCCGAGCGGCTCATCGCAGTCTCGAACCCAGACCGCGCCGATGTTCACGAGCATCGATGACGTCACCACACGCCTGGCTGAGACCGGATATCTGGCGGACACCGCCACGGCGACGGCGGTATTCCTGGCTGACCGACTGGGCAAGCCACTTCTTGTGGAGGGCCCGGCGGGTGTCGGCAAGACCGAATTGGCCAGGGCGGTAGCGCAAACCACGGGTGCGGGTCTGGTGCGTCTGCAGTGCTATGAGGGTGTCGACGAGGCGCGCGCTCTCTACGAGTGGAACCACGCCAAGCAGATCCTGCGTATCCAGGCCGGATCGGGTGACTGGGATGAGACGAAGACGGATGTCTTCGCCGAGGAGTTCCTGCTGTCGCGGCCGCTGCTGACGGCGATCCGCCGCGAGGACCCCACCGTGCTCCTCATCGACGAGACCGACAAGGCCGATATCGAGATCGAGGGCCTGCTGCTGGAGGTGCTCAGCGATTTCGCGGTCACCATCCCCGAGTTGGGGACGATCGCGGCCAGCCGAAAGCCCTTCGTGCTGTTGACCTCCAATGCCACCCGCGAGTTGTCCGAGGCGCTCAAGCGGCGCTGCCTGTTCCTGCACATCGACTTTCCCGACGCCGAGCTGGAGCGGCGCATCCTGCTCAAGCGGGTTCCCGAGCTTCCCGCGGCCTTGGCCGAGGAACTGGTGCGGATCATCGGTGTGCTGCGCAACATGCAGCTCAAGAAGGTGCCCTCGGTGGCCGAGACCATCGATTGGGGGCGCACCATCTTGGCGCTCGGGCTGGACACCCTCGACGACGCGGTCATCGCGTCGACCCTTGGCGTGATCCTCAAACATCACTCCGATCAACAGCGTGCCGCCGGAGAGCTGAGGCTGAACTGATGAGCGCTCGCGCGAAGAAGAGACGGCGCTAATGCCCCCGCGTAAGCCTCCGAGGGCGGTGCTGCCCCTGGCGCCGCACGGGCTGCCGGGTCATCTGGTGGGCTTCGTGGAAGCGCTACGCGAACAAGGTATTTCGGTGGGTCCGTCGGAGACCGTGGACGCCGGCCGGGTGATGACCGTGCTCGGATTGCAGAGCCGCACCGAACTTCGGGAGGGCTTGGCCTGCGCGGTATTGCGCCGCTCCGATCATCGCCCCACCTTCGATGTGCTGTTTGACCTGTGGTTCCCGCCCGGGCTCGGGGCGCGCTTCGTCGAGGTGGATCCGGAGGAATCGACACCTCTGGACATTCAGGACATCGAGCAGGTACGCGATGAGTTGGTGGACCTGCTGTCCTCCGATGCCGGAGACAGGCCGCTGAATTCGTTGATCGCGCAGATCGTGGAGGCCTACGGCAAGTACAACTCCACCCGGGGAACCTCCTATTCGGCGTATCAGGCCATGAAGTCGCTGTCCCTGGATCAGATCGAGGCCAAACTGCTGGCGGGTCTGCTCGGCGACGGGGACTCAGATGCCCCAGCATCTCCGACCGATCGGGCGGTGGCGAAAGCGATTGCCAAAGAACGTATCTCGAAGGTGCGTCAGCTCGTTGAGGCGGAGACCAAACGCCGCACCGCGGAACAGCTGGGGCGAGAACGCGTCACCGCGTACGGGGTGCCGCAGTTGGCCGAGAACGTGGAATTCCTGCGCGCCTCGGGGGAGCAGCTGCGCAACATGCGGCGGGTGGTGCACCCGCTGGCGCGGATGCTGGCCAGCCGCCTTGCGGCCCGGCGCCGCCGTGCCCACACCGGCCAGATCGATCTGCGTCGCACGCTGCGCAAGTCCATGTCCACGGGCGGCGTGCCGATCGACGTCGTGCAGAAGAAGCCCCGGCCCGCACGTCCCGAACTGGTGGTGCTCTGTGATGTCTCGGGATCGGTGGCCGGCTTCTCGCATTTCACGCTGTTGTTGGTCAACGCGCTGCGCCAGCAGTTCTCCCGGGTGCGCGTGTTCGCCTTCATCGACACCACCGACGAGGTGACCCACCTGTTCACCCCCGATACCGACCTGGCCGAGGCGATCGTGCGGATCACCCGGGAGGCGGAGGTGTTCACCGGCGACGGGCACAGCGACTACGGGCACGCGTTCAAGACGTTTGTCGAGAAGTTCCCGACGGTGCTGTCTCCTCGTAGCGCGCTGCTCATCCTGGGTGACGGACGCACCAACTACCGCAATCCCGCCGTCGAGGTGCTGTCCTCGATGGTGTCGTCCAGCCGCCACGCCCACTGGCTCAACCCCGAGCCCAAGAACCACTGGGGAACCGGAGATTCGGCGGCCACGCGGTACCAGGACGCCATCACCATGCATGAATGCCGTTCGGCCAAGCAGCTGGCCGCGGTGATCGACAACCTGCTACCGGTTTAGCGTGGCCTATCACTCCAGTAAGCTGGCAATTCGTGCAATCTGAGCGACGACGACTTGGGGTGATGGGTGGGACGTTCGATCCCATCCACAACGGCCACTTGGTTGCCGCTAGCGAGGTCGCCGATCGATTTGAGCTCGATGAGGTCATCTTCGTGCCGACGGGTCAGCCGTGGCAGAAGCAGGGGCGCAAGGTCAGTCCCGCCGAACATCGGTATCTGATGACGGTCATCGCCACCGCGTCGAATCCGCGGTTCACCGTCAGCCGGGCGGATATCGACCGCGGCGGCGCGACCTACACCGTCGACACCCTCGTCGACCTGCGGGATGCGCATCCCGACGCGGACCTGTACTTCATCACCGGCGCGGACGCGCTCGCATCGATCCTGTCGTGGGAGAACTGGGAGCAGCTGTTCACCTTGGCCAAGTTCATCGGCGTCAGCCGGCCCGGATACGAACTGAGTTCCGATCACATCGCCCATGCCGAGCTGCCGCCGGACGGGCTCACACTTGTCGAGGTGCCGGCGCTCGCCATCTCGTCGACCGACTGCCGGATACGGGCGGGCCAATCGCGGCCCATCTGGTACCTGGTACCCGACGGGGTGGTGCAGTACGTCGCCAAGCACCAGCTCTACAGCCAAAATCGAGGAGACGCCGCATGACCGCCGCCCCAGACGCCGTTGAGCTGGCCACGTTGGCCGCCCAGGCCGCCGCGTCCAAGCTTGCCACCGATGTCGTCGTCATCGACGTCTCTGAGCAGTTGGTCATCACCGACTGCTTCGTCATCGCCTCGGCGGCCAATGAGCGCCAGGTCAATGCGATCGTCGATCAGGTCGAGGAGGTTCTGCGTCGGGCCGGCCAGAAGCCGGTGCGACGTGAAGGCGGGCGCGAGGGACGCTGGACACTGCTCGATTACGTGGACGTCGTGGTACACGTACAGCACGAGGACGAACGTAATTACTATGCCCTGGAACGGCTTTGGCGTGACTGCCCGGTCATCCCGGTTGACCTGGACGCGCTGCCGGCCGAGTACTCCACCGAGACGGCCGCCGACACGGAGGAAGGCGCATGATCCGGCGGTTGGTGCTGCTGCGGCATGGGCAGACGACCTTTAATGCCGACAGCCGGATGCAGGGACAGCTCGACACCGGACTGTCTGATCTGGGCCGCGCCCAGGCCGTGGCGGCTGCCGAGGTGTTGGCCAAGCGACTGCCGCTGGCCATTGTGTCCTCGGATCTGCAGCGCGCGTATGACACCGCGACGGCGCTGGCAGACCGCTGTCACGTCGAAGTATCGGTCGATGAGCGGCTGCGGGAAACACATCTGGGCGACTGGCAGGGCCTGACTCACCATGAGGTCGACGCCATCGCCCCGGGCGCCCGCGCCGCATGGCGTGACGACGCGACGCTGGCACCGCACGGGGGAGAAAGCCGCATCGACGTGGCCAATCGCAGCGTGCCTGTCGTCGCCGAACTCGTTGCTGCGGTACCGGAGTGGGGAACCGACGAGCGCGATCACCCGGTGGTTCTGGTGGCGCATGGCGGCTTGATTGCCGCGCTCACCGCCGCCTTGCTGCGGTTGGATGTGAGCAATTGGCCGGTGCTCGGCGGGATGGGTAACGCGAGCTGGGTTCAGCTGGGCGGACATTCGGCCGACGGCGCCGGCTTCGACGACATCCGCTGGCGCCTGGACGTGTGGAACGCCTCGGCGCAGGTGACCAATGACGTCCTCTGACGAAGACGCAGGGCGCAAGAAGCTCCTGATCTTCGCGGATTCGCTGTCCTACTACGGTCCCACCGGCGGCCTGCCCGCCGATGATCCCAGGATTTGGCCCAATATCGTTGGGCAGCATCTCGGTTGGGATGTGGAACTGATCGCACGGATCGGTTGGACGTGCCGCGACGTGTGGTGGGCGGCCATCCAGGATCCACGCGCCTGGGCAGCGGTACCCCGCGCGGGAGCGGTGATCTTCGCGACCAGTGGGATGGATTCACTGCCGTCGCCGCTGCCGACCGCGCTGCGCGAGTCCATTCGGTTGATTCGCCCCCCAAAATTGCGGAGCTGGGTCCGTGACGGATATGGCTGGTTGCAGCCGAGACTGTCGCCCATTGCGCGGGTTGCGCTGCCGCCCAAACTCACCGTGGAATACCTCGAAAAGACCCGTGGTGCACTCGATTTCAACCGTCCAGGGCTACCGATGATCGCTTCATTGCCATCGGTGCACATCGCGGAGTCGTACGGCCGGGTGCACTCCGGCCGAGAAGCCACCGCGTCGGCCATCCAAAGCTGGGCATCCGAGCACAAGATGCCCGTGGTGGACCTGAAGGAAGCTGTCGGCGAGGAGATCTTCTCGGGCCGGGGAAATCCGGACGGGATCCACTGGAACTTTGTCGCACACGAACGCGTTGCCGAGTTGATGATCAACGCACTGCAGACTGCGCTGCCCGAGCTCGGGGTTCGGTGACCCATGCCGGTTGTCGTGGTGACGGATTCGGGGGCGCGGCTGCAGCCGCAAGACGCCCAGATGCTGGGTATCCGGCTGGTGCCCTTGCATGTACTGACCGGTGATCAGGACTTGCGTGACGGGGTGGATCCCATCCCCGCCTCGGTGTACGAGAAGGGCCGTGCCACCACCGCCGGTGCGTCGCCGGCCGAGCTGGCTGCGGTGTACCGGCAGGCTCTCATCGACAGCGGCGGCGACGGAGTCGTCGCGGTCCATCTGTCGGGAAGGCTGTCGAGCACATTTGAGGCCGCCGAGCAGGCGGCCCGTGAATACGGCGAGCAGGTGCACGTCGTTGATTCGCGATCGGCCGCGATGGGTAGCGGTTTCGTCGCCCTGGCCGCGGCGCGGGCCGCGGCCGCCGGTGCTGATCTGAGTGCGGCGTACCAGGCCGCACGGGATGCGGTGGGGCGCAGCCGGTGTGTGATGGTGGTGCACAAGCTGGATCACCTGAGACGCAGCGGACGTATCAGTGCCACCTCATCCTGGCTCGGCACCGCGCTGGCGCTCAAGCCGGTACTGCAGATCGACGAGGACGGCAAGCTCGTCTTGGCTCAGCGGGTGCGTACCGCCACCAAGGCGATCGGCGCGATGGTCGACAACATCGTCGAGTTCGTGGGTGAGCGTCGGGTCTCCGTGACAATCCACCACGTCGACAACACCGAAACCGCCGAGAAGGTGAACGAGCTGGTGTGCTCGCGGCTGGTGACCGCCCATGATCCGGTGATTTCGGAGATGGGGCCGGTGCTTGCGGTGCATGTGGGTCCCGGTGCCGTCGGGGTATGCGCTGAACCGGTGGACTGATCGAGGTTTTGTCCACAATTCCGTATTGATCCACAATTGCCGATCTACCGCTGGCCCGTCGTTGTGCCGCTTTCTAGCGTCGAGACATGGAATCGGAGCTGTTGCACCGGCGTCTGGCACCGGCCGAACGTGAGCTTGATGGCGATGACGACGACGTCGTAGGGACGGCGCCCGGACTCGAGTCCGAGTCGGCACTGCGTTGGCTTCCGGATTCGCTGACACCGAGTGGCACCCGGGGCTGGCTGGAGTCCGTCCGGACCGACCCCGGCCGTGCCGGTGTTCTCGCGTTGGGTGCGATTGGTGTGTTGGCGGTGCTGGTCACCGTCTTCACCGTGATGCGTCAGCCGCCTGCTCCTGTCAGCGCGAATCTCCCTCCGGTGCAACCGGTGTCGTCGAGCTCGGTGTCGGCATCGAGTTCATTGGTGGTCAGTGTGGTCGGCTTGGTCAAACGCCCCGGCTTGGTCACCCTGACCGCCGGTGCGCGGGTCGCTGACGCGGTGACGGCGGCTGGGGGAGCGGTGGACGGCGCCGATGTGATCACCTTGAACATGGCCAGGCCGGTTGTCGACGGCGACCAGATCGTGGTCGGTCTGTCACCGATGCCCGGGCAACCCGTGGGGATGGCGAGTTCGATTGTCGCCGCCGGACAGGCGCCGACCGGGGGCGCGAACCCCACAGGGCCTGCACCGGGACGGGTAAACCTGAACACGGCAACAGCATCCGAGCTCGATGCGCTCCCCGGCGTGGGGCCGGTCATGGCGGCCTCGATCGTGCGGTGGCGATCCGAACATGGCAAGTTCACCAGCATCGACCAGCTGGCAGAGGTGGATGGGATCGGTCCGTCGCGGCTGGACAAGCTCCGTGCTCTCGTCGTGCTGTGAAGTCGGAAGAGGCCGGTGAGCCGCTGCTGGATCTACGACTGGTGCCACCCGCGATCGTCGGCTGGGCCGCGACGACGATCGGAATTCTTTGGCCCATAGGCTATTTCATGGCCGCGACGCTGGCCGTCGGAGCGGTTGGCTTACGGCTGTGTCGTCACCGGTTGGACAAGGCCGTCGTTGCCGTGATGCTCGCCGTTCTCGTCGCAGGCATCGGCTTCTCCGTGGCGGCCGCGATGCGATATCACGGGGTGCAGAGCCATCCCCTGCGTTCCAGGGTGGGGCAGGTCGTCGCGGCACAGCTGCGGGTGACCGATGATCCCAAGAGTATTGCGGGTGGCCGGGCGATGATGCGCGCCGACCTTGTCGGAGTGGGTGATCCGGTGCAGGCGCTGACCGGCTCGGTGGTGGTCTTCGGGTCGTCCTCGCTGCTGGGCGCGGTCGCTGTGGGTGACACGGTGCGGGTGCGAGCGACGGTTGCGCGCCCCACCCGGCATGACCTGACAGTGGCGACCCTTACCGCGGTGGGGGAACCCACGGTAGAGGATCACTCACCGATTCATAGTGTGGCCAATGGCATTCGCGATCGATTTGTCGACGCTGCGCGCGCCGCGCTGCCGCCCGATGAAGCCGCGCTGTTGCCGGCGCTGGTTCTCGGGGACACCAGCGCACTGGATGCGGGAACCGTCGCGGCATTTCGGACGTCGGGGCTCACTCATCTGATGGCCGTCTCCGGAGCCAACGTGTCCATCGTGTGTGGGGCGGTGTTGCTGTTGGGACGGCTGATCGGGCTGCGGGCCTCGGTGGTGTTGGCAGGACTGGTGCTGGTGGGCTTCGTTGTCCTGGTACGGCCGTCGCCGAGTGTGCTGCGCGCCGCGGTGATGGGTGCGATCGGGCTGCTTGGCCTATTGACGGCGCGGCGCCGCCAAGCCATACCTGCCTTGGCGGCAACGGTTTTGGTGCTTCTTGCGGTGTCGCCTGGTCTTGCCGTCGACATCGGTTTCGCGTTGTCGGTGGTCGCGACGGCGGCGCTGGTGGTGTTGGCACCACGCTGGTCGATGCGCCTGACGGCGCGGGGCTGGCCCAAACCGCTGGCCGACGCATTGTGCATCGCTGTCGCCGCGCAGGTGGTGACGGCGCCGCTGATTGCCGCCATCTCGGGCAGTTTCAGTGTCTCCTCCGTCGCCGCCAATCTGATCGCAGGGCTGGTCATCGCCCCCATCACCATTCTCGGAACTGCGGCCGCGGCACTCACCGTCATCTCCCCGCCGGCCGCGGGTCTGCTGGTGAGGTTCTGCGGCCCGGAACTGTGGTGGTTGCTCAGAGTCGCCGATTACGCGTCCGGAGGCGGATCTACCGCGATTCCGGTGCCGTCGGGTGCGGTTGGTTTCGTCGTTGTGGCTGCGGTGCTTGGTGTTTCGGTGTGGTTGTGGCGCCGACGGTGGTTCCGGGGGCTGGCCTGGTCCGGGGCACTGTGCGTGCTCGCGCTGGTGATTTCGGCGCGACTGGTGAGCTAGCGGAACGACCGGACTACGCCCCGGAGAGGGCAAGGTGGCGCCGAGGTGCCTGCACGGCGGGCGCCTCGTCTCGCCGCCAGCAGTGCCGCAGTACCCGCAACGAGAACGCGGGCCGACGCATCAACGAAGGGGAGTCGTGCAGATTGTTGACGCGCAGGATTGTCTCGGTAATCCGAATGTCGTTGCGCGCCGCGATCATCATCTTGGCCGACCACCATGCGATCAGCTTCCACAGCATCCGATGCGAGAAGGGTGCGTTGGCAGGCATCTCGGTGAACAGTGGGGCCGACAGCTTGTTCTGCTGCCACACCGCGTTGATGCGACGCCCGACGGCGTGGAAGTACCGGTGGGCCAGCCCGGTGTCGCCCTCGAAGAGGCAGTCCCTCAGGGCGACCGCTTCGAAGACCGCCATCGTCATCCCCTGACCCTTGATGGGGTCCAGGCTGCAGATCGCGTCACCTATCACCAGTAGACCTTCCGGGAACTGCTCCATCTGGTCATAGCGGCGCCATACCGCCTCGCGATACCGGAAGATGCGCACATCGCCTATCGGCACCGCCGCACGGATGGTGTCCAGGAGCTCGTCGGGTACGAATTGTTCTGCGAAAGAGATCATTTCGTCGAAGGTGGCGGGAGGATCGTCCAGGTTGAACGTGCCCAGCGTCATCATGACGGTGCCGTTTTCGCAGCGGGCGATGGCTCCGCCGTACGGGCGCCCGGGCGCCGGGTTGAAGAAAGTGAGCTTGTCCAGGTCGGCGTCGTCGGCAATGTGCAGCAGTTGGCTCGCATAGGTCACCGGTGATGCCATGCGGACTTCGGCCGGACGGGCGTAGCCAAGTCGGTCCAGGAAGGTCTGGGTCCGTGGGGTACGTCCGGTCGCATCGATCACCACGTCCGAGATCAGCGTTGTCACCAGGCCGGTGGAGCGCCGTGCCACCCGCACGCCGGTGACACGCTGGTCCGCGGTCATGGGCTCGATGACGTCATGTCCGTCCAGGAACTTCACGTTGCCCAGGCGCTGAACACGTTGGCGTACATGCAGTTCCAAGAAAGGCCGGGTCGCAAGATAGAGCTTGAATGTTTCCGGATCGCTGAACGTCCCGGACCGATTGAACATCTCACGCGATCCGATCAGCATCCTGATGCGTGACAGGTCGCCCTCGTCGCACACCGTGGCACCGTTGGACCGGAGTTCGTCGCGGATTCCGGGGAACAACTGGTCCAACGCCTGCGTGCCGGAGCTCATGAACATGTGGATGTGCTGCCCCTGGGGCACGCCACTGCGCGGGTCGGCGGCGGCTCTCAACTCGTCGCGTTCGACCACCGTGACCGATTCGTACGTCTCGGAGAGCACTCGCGCGGCGAGCAGTCCCGCCATGCCGGCGCCGAGGACAACCGCGTGATCTCTGCGTTCCCGCTTTTCAGGTGTCATCGATGATCCTTTCGTCCCGATGGACCCTACCCTTACCGTTCTCTTATTTTCTTAGAAAAGCCTTAGATTTATGTCTCGGTAAGGTCGAGCGGCCAGTCGGGGGAGCTGTCGTCATGCCGTGGGACGATCAACGGGTGACCGATGCGCTGCACCTCATCCTGGGAGACGAAGAACTACTGGTCGAGCGTGCGGTGACCTCGGTGCTCCATGCGGTCCGCGGCAAGGCGAATGCGGACATCCCCGTCAATCGTCTGCGCGCCGGACAGGTCGACGTGGCGGAGCTGGCCGAGCTACTGAGTCCCTCGTTGTTCTCCGACGAAAGAGTCATCGTCGTCGAGGCGGCCGCCGAGGCAGGCAAAGATTCCGTAGCCCTCATCGAGCAGGCTGCCGCCGATCTGCCGCCGGGGACCTTTCTGCTCGTTCAACATTCGGGCGGCGGCCGCGCCAAGGCGCTGGCGACCACACTGCAGAACCTTGGTGCCACGGTGCACAACTGCGCACGAATCACCAAGGCCGCCGAGCGGGCCGACTTTGTGCACAAGGAATTTCGCCGTCTGGGGCAGAAGGTCGATGCCGACGTGGTGGCCATCGTGATCGACGCCGTCGGTTCCGATATCCGCGAATTGGCGGCTGCTTGTTCGCAGTTGGTATCGGATACCGACGGCAACGTCGACGAGGCCGCGGTACGCCGCTATCACTCCGGCCGTGCCGAGGTATCCGGATTCGACATCGCCGACAAGGCCGTGGTGGGCGACATTGCCGGCTCGACGGAGGCGCTGCGCTGGGCGATGCAACGGGGTGTCCCGCATGTGTTGTTGGCCGACGCGCTCGCCGAAGCAGTCCACACCATCGCGCGGGTAGGCCCCATCAAGCAGAACGCTTACTCCGCGGCCTCCGAGCTCGGTATGCCGCCATGGCGCATCGAGAAGGCGCAGAAGCAGGCGCGCCGGTGGACGCGTGACGCGGTGGCGGAGGCGATGCGGGTGGTGGCCGCGCTCAACGCCGATGTGAAGGGAGCGGCGGCCGATGCCGATTACGCGTTGGAGTCGGCGGTGCGCAAGGTAGCGGAACTCGTCACTACCTGACGTATCGACGGAGCCTCAAGACGCGAAAAACGCCGAGCGCCCGTACGCGGGCACTCGGCGTCGATCGAAAACTTGGGTCAGAGCTTGTTCAGAGCCAGGGCAAGCGCCGACTTCTTGTTGGCGGCCTGGTTCTTGTGGATGACGCCCTTGGTGACGGCCTTGTCCAGCTTGCGGCTGGCCGAAGCGAGCAGCTCGCCCGCCTTCGTCTTGTCGCCCTCTGCGATCGCCTCGCGCAGGCCGCGGATGGCCGTGCGCAGGGACGACTTGGTCGCCTGGTTGCGCAACCGGGCACGCTCGTTGGTGCGGATGCGCTTTTCCTGCGACTTGATATTGGCCACGCGTTTAAATCCTTCGGTAAATCGTCTGGTGGGGCGGCAGGCCTCCAGATCATTGGATCCGGGGCGACTGAGCAGCGCCGCAAGGGAAGAGACTACCAGGGGAGCGCTCAAAACCTGAAACCGGCGGCTGAGCGCACAACGCGAGGTGGCGTCCAGGTGGCCAGCAAGTATCGAAGATACCGCGCACGCACTGCCGAATCCGCTGAGTTAGTGCAGCATAGGCAAGGTGAGCCTGCGAACAGTGATGCCGAATTCGGGGCGGCCGGCACGCGCGGCGTCGACGCCACGGCTAACCCGGCGTGACGACCAGATATTCGGCGGATACCGCGAACTTGTGTCCGAGAAGGGGGCCTACTCCAAGGCCTTCGATGAAATGTTCGACGCCGAGGGGAACGTGCGCGGGCCCTATAAGGGCATCTACGCCGAGCTCGCCCCCACCGATGCCGCCGACCTGGCCGCGCGGGCAGACGCGCTGGGGAGGGCCTTCGTCGATCAGGGCATCACGTTCTCGCTGTCGGGTCAGGAACGCCCATTTCCCTTGGATCTGGTGCCGCGCGTCATCGCCGCCGCGGAATGGTCGCGGCTGGAGCGAGGCATCGCCCAGCGAGTGCGGGCACTGGAGATGTACCTGGCCGATATCTACGGCGATCAGGAGATCCTGCGCGATGGCGTGATCCCGCGCCGGCTGGTCACCTCCTGTGAGCACTTCCATCGTGAGGCCGCCGGGATCAACCCACCGAACGGTGTACGGATTCACGTCGCGGGCATCGACCTGGTTCGCGACGCCCAAGGCACCTTCCGGGTGCTGGAGGACAATTTGCGGTCGCCGTCCGGGGTGTCCTACGTGATGGAGAACCGTCGCACCATGGCGCGCGTCTTCCCGGACCTGTTCGCCACCCATCGGGTGCGGGCGGTGGATGACTACTCCTCGCATCTGCTGCGGGCGTTGCGCATGTCGGCCGCCACCAACGAGGCCGACCCCACCGTGGTGGTTCTCACGCCGGGTGTCGCGAATTCGGCGTACTTCGAACACTCGCTGCTGGCACGCCAGATGGGTGTTGAGCTTGTCGAGGGGCGCGACCTGTTCTGCCGTGACAACCAGGTCTACATGCGCACCACCGAGGGCGAGCGTCAAGTCGACGTGATCTACCGCCGCATCGACGACACCTACCTGGATCCCATGCAGTTCCGCCCCGATTCGGTGCTCGGAGTCGCGGGGCTGCTCAATGCAGCACGCGCGGGCAACGTGGTGATCTCCAGCGCTGTCGGCAACGGCGTGGGCGACGACAAGCTCGTCTACACCTACGTGCCGACCATCATCGAGTACTACCTGGGCGAGAAACCCATTGTGGCGAACGTGGATACGTTCCGATGTTGGCTCGACGAGGAACGCGAGGAGGTGCTGGACCGCCTCGAGCATCTCGTCATCAAGCCCGTCGAAGGATCCGGCGGCTACGGGATCGTCTTCGGGCCCGACGCTTCCGAGAAGGAACGCGCCGTGATCGCCAAGAAGATCAGGGCCGATCCGCGCGGCTGGGTGGCCCAGCCGGTGGTGCAGTTGTCCACAGTGCCCACGAAGATCGGCGACCAGTTGGTGCCCCGGCACGTGGATCTACGCCCCTTCGCGGTCAATGACGGCGACGACGTGTGGGTGCTGCCCGGTGGGCTCACCCGGGTGGCGCTGCCCGAGGGCTCGCTGGTGGTGAATTCGAGCCAGGGTGGCGGATCCAAGGACACCTGGGTGCTGGCCTCGCGGGCATCGGTGGCCGAGCGAGAGCTCGCGGGCGCCGAGCCGGTACCCGAACTCCCGGAGGCCACAGAGGTTGAGCAGGGGCCCGAGGCGGCCACTGCGGGCCTGCAGCAGCACCACCTGCAGCAACAGCAACAGCAGCAAGGGAGGATGCGCTGATGTTGGCTCGAAATGCTGAGTCGCTGTACTGGATTGGCCGTTATGTGGAGCGGGCCGATGACACCGCGCGCATCCTCGATGTGACGGTGCATCAGTTGCTCGAGGATGCCAGCGTGGACCCCGACCATGCCTCTCGAGTGCTGCTGCGGGTGCTGGGCATTGATGCGCCGGACATTGTGCTCGACGTGTGGTCGGTGACCGAACTCGTCGCGTTCAGCAGGGGAGTACAGGGTGGATCGATCGTCGACTCCATCTCGGCTGCCCGGGAAAATGCCCGTGGCGCACGCGAAGTCACCTCTACCGAGATGTGGGAATGTCTCAACACGACGTACAACGCCCTGCCGGACCGCGAACGCGCCGCTCGCCGGCTCGGCCCGCACGAGTTCTTCACCTATGTGGAGGGGCGTGCCGCCCAGTTCGCGGGGCTCGCCGACTCCACCCTGAGCCGCGATGACGGCTACCGCTTCCTGGTGCTGGGCCGGTCCATCGAACGGGTGGATATGACGGTGCGGCTCCTGCTGTCGCGCGTCGGCGACCGCGTGTCCTCTCCCGCGTGGGTGACCCTGCTGCGTAGCGCGGGGGCCCACGACACCTATCTGCGTACCTACCGCGGGGTGTTGGACGCGAATCGGGTGGTCGAGTTCATGTTGTTGGACCGGCTGTTTCCCCGATCGGTGTTCCATTCGCTGCGCCAGGCCGAGTTGAGTCTTGACGAGCTGGATCACCGGCCGCACAGCCGAGTCGGTGCGCGCGCGGAGGCGCAGCGGCTCCTGGGGCGCGCCCGCAGCGAGTTGGAGTTCATGAGACCCGGTGTGCTGCTGGAGGATCTGCCCACCCGGCTGGCCGGGCTGCAGCAGACGTGCCGCGAGTTGGGTGAGGCGGTGGCACTGCAGTACTTCCACGCCGCGCCATGGGTGGCGTGGTCCGATGCCGGTGGTGCGCACGATCTGGAGCCCATCGAGGAAGGCGAGATCTGACATGTGGCGCCTGCGAATAGTGCATGCGACCGGGTATGCGTACAAGACACCGGTGACCGCCTCCTACAACGAGGCTCGGTTGACACCGCGCAGTGACGGTCGGCAGAACGTCATTCTCAATCGCGTGGAGACCGTCCCGGCCACCCGCTCGTATCGGTATGTCGACTATTGGGGTACCGCCGTCACGACGTTCGATCTGCACGCCCCGCATACCGAGTTGGAGGTGACGGGCCTGTCGGTGGTGGAGACCGATACCGCCGAGAAACCCGAGGAAGAGGTGGACTGGGGCGAGGTGCACACCACGGCGGTGATCGACCGATTCGATGAATATCTGTCGCCCTCCGCGTACGTTCCGCACAGCAAGAAGGTGCAAGCGGTCGGCAAGAGGATCGCCAAGGACGCCACCCCCGCCGAGGCCATCATCGCGGCATCCAAATGGGTTCACTCCGAGCTTGACTACGTGCCCGGAACCACGGGCGTGCACTCCTCGGCGCTGGATGCGCTGCGGGAGAGGAAGGGCGTGTGCCAGGACTACGCGCATCTGACCCTGGTGCTGCTGCGCAGCATGGGCATCCCGGCCCGCTACGTATCGGGCTACCTGCACCCGAAGCCAGACGCGGCCGTGGGTGAAACCGTGGATGGGCAAAGCCATGCCTGGATCCAGGGCTGGGCCGGAGGTTGGTGGGACTACGACCCCACCAATGACAGCGAAATCAACGAGCAGTACGTCACCGTGGGCATTGGGCGAGACTATTCGGACGTTAGTCCTCTCAAGGGCATCTATTCAGGGGGTGGCTCGACCGATTTGGACGTTGTGGTCGAAGTAACACGACTCGCCTAAACACCGCAGAAAAGCCAGTTATTGCACAGGTGTCTGGCAAGAAGAGTAATAATGCGTAGACCATGGTGACCAAACAAGCTACCGGGCTATACGGCGGACGAACGGCAGACGAGCGCCGCGCGGAGCGGCGGCGACGCCTCCTTGAGGCGGGGCTCGAGGTGATGGCCAGCTCGGGCTGGGCAGCGACAACGGTTCGGGAGATCTGCAAGACCGCCGGACTGAACACTCGTTACTTCTACGAATGCTTCGACGGCCTCGACGAGCTGCTGGTCGCGGTTTTCGACTGGATCATCGAGGACAGCATCGCCACGGCAGGCTCGGCGATGGCCGCTGCCGAGAAGGACTCACGCTCACAGGTGCACGCCGGCGTCGTGGGTGCGGTGACCGCACTGACCGCCGATCCCCGTCGCGCCCGTGTGATCGCCACCGAGGCGATGGGCAGTCAGCGACTTACTCGCCGTCGTATGCGGTTGACGCACTACATGGCATTGATGCTGGGTGCGGCGCGCGCCGAGTTCGATCCGGATGCTGATCCGAACTACACCGCGGTGCAGGCCGAAGCGCTGGCCGCCGGGGTCGCCGGCACCGTGTTGGCATGGCTCGACGGACGGCTGCGTCTGGAGCGCGAGGAACTGGCCGAATACACCGCTCAGTTCGTTGATCAGGCCATGTTCACGCCGCTGCCGGTGCGCAACTCCGTAGAACACTGAAGTGCGCTGACCCAGTCGGGTCAGTGGTCAGCTCCAGGAGAAGTGGGCGCGCAGACGTGCGGCGACGACGTTGAAACGTTCCACGTCGAGAATCGCGCCCTCGCGCCGGATCCCCGCTTCGGGGACGTCCAGTACCCGATCGAGGCGTACCCAGCTGGGGCGCCCGTCGTAATCCCAGCTTCCGCTGCCCAGCGCCACCCAGTCCGGGTCGGTGTCATGGCGTTCCTGGCTCGAGAGCATCAAGCCCAGCAGTAACGTGCCGTCGCGTCCCACCACCAGTACGGGACGATCCTTGCCCTGGGAGGGGTCGTCTTCATAGACCACCCAGGTCCACACGATCTCTCCGGGATCGGCGCGGCCATCCAGGTCAGGCGTGTATTCGATGCGACGGGCCCGATGGGCCGTGGGCACGCTACGGTTGGTCACCGGGCGGCCCGGAATGGCGGTCTGTTGCTCCGGCTCGACGACACCGATCGCCTCTAGCCCGCGCTGGAGTCCGCGCTGGACCAATTCCGACCCCTGTAGTTGCCGCAGCACCTTCGGGCCTTCGCGGAAGACGACTTGTTCGAGAGTGTCCACCGCGAGCTTCCCGAGCCTCCGCCCGAGCGTCTGCCACTGTGACGCCATGGTGCGAGCATACTGACCGGTAGTCCCCGACGACGTGTGTGTCAGGAGCACGTCCGTCGGCATGGGAGCATGGTGCGGTGCCAAGTTTTGCCGACACGACGTTCACGGACCCGGCGCGTATCCGTAACTTCTGCATCATCGCCCATATCGACCACGGGAAGTCGACGCTGGCCGACCGGATGCTGCAACTGACCGGTGTGGTCGACGCGCGGTCGATGCGCGCCCAGTACCTGGACCGGATGGATATCGAACGCGAACGCGGCATCACCATCAAGGCGCAGAACGTGCGGCTGCCCTGGAAGGTCAGCACGGATGCCGATTCCGCCGAATACGTCCTGCATCTGATCGACACTCCTGGGCACGTCGACTTCACCTACGAGGTGTCGCGTGCCCTGGAGGCATGCGAGGGTGCGGTGCTGCTGGTCGACGCCGCGCAGGGCATCGAGGCGCAGACGCTCGCCAACCTTTATCTGGCGCTCGACAAGGACCTGACGATCATCCCGGTCCTCAACAAGATCGATTTGCCTGCGGCCGATCCCGACCGTTACGCGCAAGAGATCGCGCACATCATCGGCTGCGAGCCGTCCGACGTGCTGCGGGTGTCCGGCAAGACCGGTGAGGGCGTCGAAGCCTTGCTCGACGAGGTGGTGCGGTTGATTCCCGCGCCGCAAGGTGATCCGGATGCCCCGGCGCGGGCGATGATCTTCGACTCGGTGTACGACATCTACCGCGGCGTTGTCACCTACGTCCGTGTGGTTGACGGCAAGATCACGCCGCGCGAGAAGATCGCGATGATGTCGACGGGCGCCACCCATGAACTGCTTGAGGTGGGCATCGTCTCGCCGGATCCCAAACCCTCTGTGGGTCTTGGGGTCGGCGAGGTGGGCTATCTGATCACCGGTGTGAAGGATGTGCGCCAGTCGAAGGTCGGTGACACCGTCACCTCCGCGCGCAAGGGTGCGACCGAGCCCCTCACCGGCTATCGCGAACCCAGGCCGATGGTCTACTCCGGGCTGTACCCGGTGGACGGCTCCGACTACCCGAACCTGCGTGAGGCACTGGACAAGCTGCAGCTCAACGATGCCGCGCTCACCTATGAGCCGGAGACCTCGGTGGCTCTGGGCTTCGGATTCCGTTGCGGCTTCCTGGGATTGCTGCACATGGAGATCACCCGGGAACGCCTGGAACGCGAGTTCAACCTTGACCTGATCTCGACCGCACCCAACGTGGTGTATCGGGTGATCAAGGAAGACGGCACCGAAATGATGGTGACCAACCCGTCGATCTGGCCCGAGGGCAAGATCCGCTCGGTATACGAGCCGGTGGTCAAGACGACCGTCATCGCGCCGAGCGAGTTCATCGGTTCCATCATGGAGCTGTGCCAATCGCGCCGCGGCGAGCTCGGCGGCATGGACTATCTGTCACCGGAGCGCGTCGAGCTGCGCTACACAATGCCGTTGGGCGAGATCATCTTCGACTTCTTCGACTCGCTGAAGTCGCGTACGCGCGGCTACGCCAGCCTGGACTACGAGGAGGCCGGCGAGCAGGAGGCCGACCTGGTCAAGGTCGACATCCTGCTGCAGGGTGAGGCGGTCGACGCGTTCAGTGCCATCGTCCACAAAGACGGAGCCAGCGCCTACGGCAACAAGATGACCGTGAAGCTCAAGGAGCTGATCCCGCGCCAACAGTTCGAGGTGCCGGTGCAGGCTGCCGTCGGGTCGAGAATCATTGCGCGCGAGAATATTCGGGCCATCCGCAAGGACGTGCTCTCCAAGTGCTACGGCGGTGACATCACCCGTAAGCGCAAGCTGCTGGAAAAGCAGAAGGAGGGCAAGAAGCGCATGAAGACCATCGGGCGGGTCGAGGTACCGCAGGAGGCCTTCGTGGCGGCGTTGTCCACCGAGTCGGCGGCCGACAAACCGAAGAAGTAGTGCTGGCGGAGGTTCGGGCGGCGGCTGACCCAACCTCGTCGAGCGTGCGAATAGTGTCGATATTTTGGTGAATTTCGACCGTATCGGCACACTCGGGCTCAGTGCTTGCACTCCTGACTCGGCATGCCGACGACGGCGCCGCCCTGTGGCCATCCGGCAGGTGAGTCTTCCCATGGCTCTTGACGTCCGTACGGCGTGAGATCCAGGAACGGGTACCCGACCGCTGAGTGGTCCAGGCCGCGCGCGAAGGCCGAATAGGTATGAAAAACCTCGTCTTTCCGTCGCAAGAAGACGCTGGCACCGGGCCAGTCCCCGCGCAGGTCTTCGTCGGTGAACCCGTCGGCGTGCAACTCGGCGAGGGACTTGTAGTTGTATTCGATCGGAACCCGCGCGGGGTCGAGCGTGACATGGAAGTCGTAGCTGAAATCGCCGTCGTCGGTGGAGTACCAGGGGAACGTCCAGCCATGCTCGTCGCGGTAGCGCGCGATGCTCGCATACGGCGCACGGGAGACGCAGGCGAAGGTCACGCCCTTGTCGTGCAACAGCGCGATGTCCTGCTCGGTGAACGTCATATCGGCGGCGCCGGTGCAGCTGGGGCAGCCGCGGTTGACGTCGTCCAGCCACATGAAGTGGTGGATGTACAGGGTGTGCCGCCCCTCGAACAGGTCAAGGAGCCGAACCTGGCCGCCGGGCCCCTCGAACCGGTAGTCCTTCTCGATCTTCACCATCGGCAGCCGTCGTCTTTCGGCGTTGACGGCATCACGTAGATGCGTGACCTCCCGTTCACGGGCCAGTAGTTTCTTGCGCGCCGCCAGCCATTCTTCGCGGCCTGCGACATCGGGGTAAGCGGTCGGTGTGCTCATACCGATACCGACCCGCCCGAGTGCCGAAACTCATCGCGCCGATACGCTCAGATGTATGAGTACCGTGCTTGCCGGGCTTCGTCTTCCAGTGGTTGGTGCCCCGATGGCCGGTGGCATCACCGTCCCGGCGGTGGCACGCGGCGTGAGTGCGGCGGGAGGATTCGGCCTCATGCCCGCCGGGTACCGCACCGTCGCCCAACTGCGGCAGGACCGCGAGGCCATGGGCGAGCTGCCCTTCGGTTTCAACGTGTTCGTGCCCACTCCGGACCAGGGGGCCGACCTCGGCGAGTACCTGGACAAGCTGAAGATCTGGGCCGACAAACTCGAGGTCGCTCCCGGTGACCCGGTCTGGCACGACGACGCCTATGCCGAGAAGATCGAGTACCTGGTCGCCAATCCGGTACCGGTGGTGTCCTTCACCTTTGGCGTGCCCACCGCGGCGGACGCGCACCGGCTGCGCGACGCCGGATCCGAGGTGTGGATCACCGTGACCAGTGCCACCGAGGCCACCATCGCCGAGGGGATCGGCGCCGACGCGCTTGTTGTCCAGGGCCCGGAGGCCGGTGGACATCGCAGCAGTTTCGACGCGGGCGCACCCGAGGAGCCGCTACTGGGACTGATCGCGAGTGTT
The DNA here is from genome assembly GCF_001853795.1 of Mycobacteroides franklinii. Taxonomy (NCBI): domain Bacteria; kingdom Bacillati; phylum Actinomycetota; class Actinomycetes; order Mycobacteriales; family Mycobacteriaceae; genus Mycobacteroides; species Mycobacteroides franklinii. Next base: position 291,163 of record NZ_MLIK01000004.1, on the reverse strand, counting down.
CGGGCGGTGACCGCGTTACCAATCGTCGCCGCCGGCGGGATCATGGATGGCGCCGATATCGCTCGGGTGCTCACGGCGGGAGCCACGGCCGCGCAGTTGGGGACCGCGCTGGTGGTGACCCACGAGTCGGGCGCTAAACAGATTTACAAGGACGCCCTGCTGAAACCGGCCGACACGGTGGTGACCCGGGTCTTCTCCGGCCGGCCTGCCCGCAGTATCTCCAACGCATTCCAGCGCGATATGGAATCGGTTGCCCCGGTGAGTTTCCCGGCGCTGAACTCGGCGACCAAGGAGCTGCGGGCAAGTGGCGACCCGGATGTGATGTCACTGTGGGCGGGCACCGAACACCACCGAGCCCGCGCGCTGCCGGTGGCTGAATTGATGGCCACATTGGGCGCCGAACTGGCCGCGGCTCGAGGATAGGTACGCATATGAAACCAGCCACCCTGATCTGGACCGTGCTCGTTGCCGCCTGCCTATTGGTCGGCATCGACCTGATCATCTACCTGGCGGGTCCCCGTAGCGGAGGGTCCACCGGTGTCCTTGCGTCGCTCTTGGTGTTCAACGTGCTGCTCTTCGGTGGCCTCGGCATCTACCTACTCCGCAGGCGCTAAATGAGCCGGGCGCGTAACCAGATCCCACCTACGATGGTCAGATGGTGTCGTCTCTTGATCCCGAGCTGTCGCTAGAAGGACTGCTTTCCAGTCAGTCTCCCGTTCAGCGGCGCGGTCCGTTTCCGCCGATTGCCGACTACGCCTTCCTCTCGGATTGGGAGAACACCTGCCTGATCGCCTCCAATGGGTCGGTGGAGTGGATGTGCGTTCCGCGGCCTGACTCACCGAGCATCTTCGGGGCAATCCTGGATCGCGGGGCGGGCCATTTCCGGATCGGGCCGTACGGGCACAACGTGCCGGCCTCGCGCCGCTACCTGCCGGGCAGCTTGATGGTGGAGACCACCTGGCAGACCAAGACCGGATGGCTCACCGTGCGTGACGCGCTGGTACTGGGGCCCTGGCATGACGTCGATTCCCGTTCCAAGACCCATAAGCGCACCCCGACCGATTGGGATGCCGAACACATCCTGTTGCGTACCGTGCGCTGCGTCAGCGGGACGGTCGAGGTGCTCATGAACTGCGAGCCCGCTTTCGACTATCACCGCGAGGGGGCCACCTGGGAGTACTCCGGCGATGGATACGGCGAGGCGATATGTCGGGCCACCAAGAACCCCGACGCCAATCCGACGCTGAAGCTCACCACGAATCTCCGGTTGGGACTGGAAGGCCGAGAAGCGCGCGCCCGCACCCGGCTCACCGAAGGTGATAACGCGTTCGTCGCGCTGAGCTGGTCGAAACACCCTGTCCCACAGACGTATGCGGAGGCAGCCGACAAGATGTGGAAGACCGCCGAGGCCTGGCGGCAATGGATCAACATCGGCGAATTTCCGGATCATCCGTGGCGCTCGTATCTGCAGAGCAGTGCGCTGGTTCTCAAGGGTCTGGCCTATTCGCCGACCGGAGCGCTGTTGGCGGCGTCCACCACGTCGCTACCGGAAACCCCTGGTGGAGTGCGTAACTGGGACTATCGCTACTCGTGGGTCCGTGACTCCACCTTCGCGCTGTGGGGACTGTACACCCTTGGTCTGGATCGCGAGGCCGACGACTTCTTCTCGTTTATCGCCGACGCGTCGGGCGCCAACAACGGGGAGAAGCATCCGTTGCAGGTCATGTACGGCGTGGGCGGCGAGCGCACGCTGACCGAGGGCGAGCTGCCTCACCTGTCCGGGTACGACGGAGCGCGACCGGTCCGAATCGGCAACGGCGCCTTCGACCAGATCCAGCACGACATCTGGGGCACCATGCTGGATTCGGTGTATGTGCACGCCAGGTCGCGGGAACAGATTCCCGCGACGCTGTGGCCCATCCTGAAGAACCAGGCCGAAGAGGCGGCGCGGCACTGGCGTGAACCGGACCGTGGCATCTGGGAAGTGCGCGGGGAGCCGCAGCATTTCACCTCATCCAAGATCATGTGTTGGGTGGCGATGGACCGTGGCGCCAAACTCGCCGAGATGCATGGCGAGAAGAGCTATGCCCAACAGTGGCGTGGTGTCGCCGACGAGATCAAGGAAGACATCCTCGAGCACGGCGTCGATGAACGTGGGGTGCTGGTACAGCGCTACGGTTCAACGGCTTTGGATGCCTCGCTGCTGCTGGCGGTGCTGAACCGCTTCCTGCCGTCCGACGATCCGCGGATCCGGGCGACGGTGTTGGCGATCGCCGATGAGCTGACCCATGACGGCCTGGTGCTGCGCTATCGGGTGGAGGAGACCGATGACGGGCTTTCCGGTGAGGAGGGCACCTTCACCATCTGTTCGTTCTGGTTGGTGTCGGCTCTGGTGGAGATCGGCGAGGTGCGCCGGGCTCGGCATTTGTGCGAGCGATTGCTGTCCTTCGCCAGCCCACTGCAGCTCTACGCCGAGGAGATCGACCCGCGCACCGGGCGACACCTGGGCAACTTCCCGCAGGCATTCACCCACCTGGCATTGATCAATGCTGTCGTGCACGTCATTCGCGCCGAAGAGGAGGCAGACGTGAGTGGCACCTTCCAGCCCGCGAACGCACCCACATGACGGTGCGGGGCGGCACCGCCGCGGTCGCGGTGGTGATGTGCGTGCTCGCCGCTGGTTGCGGCCGCGCCGCCGACCAGACTGAACAGACGACCGGCGCGTCCGAGTCTCCTTCGGGGACAACGTCGTCGAGTTCAGCGGTGAACCCCGCCCCCACGGAGCCCGCCCCGCCTACCGCATCACCCGCTTTTGGGTACACCCCCGAATTGACAGCAGAAAAGGGTGCGCAGGGGACGGTCACCTACGACGTGCATCTACCGCAGCTGTCCGGCGGGGTGGACGCCGTGCGCGACCGATTCAACGACGGAATCCGCTCTGCGCTGCAGGATCTGGTCGAGAACCTGCCCGGCCCCAGCAAGGATCTGGCGGTGTCGATCGATGACGGTGATCTTGGGCCCGGCCCCGAGACCACCCGCGTCGCCGTGATCGGGCCGCATGTGGTGGCGGGTATCCAGGTGTATCTCTGGTACGCGGGCGGCGCCGCCCACCCCAACCAGTCGGTCTCGACGACGGTGATCAACGGCGATACCGCGCAACCCATTACCTATGACGACCTGTTTCCCAATCAATATGCCGCGATGGAGCGGCTGAGGCAGGTGTTACCCGGTCTGGACCCGACGGGACGGGTGCGGCCGGACAACGTCAACGTACGACTCGAGCAGTGGCTACCGGCACCGACCGGCGTGCGGTTCTATGTGCCCGTCTCGCATGCTGCCGGTGATTTTGTGCCGATTACGGTGCCCTGGGACAGGATTCGTGATCTGGTGGATCCCAAGATCGTGCCGGTGTTGAGTCAATAGTTGGGGGTCCTGTTCGTGAAGCGTGGTCTTGTGTCGATGTTGGTGTTGACGTGCGGCGTCGTCGCCGGTTGCCTCCAGCCTCCGCCGCAACCCGCACAGACCTCGGAAACGCCGCCATCCACCAGCCCACCGCCATCGAAACCGGTTGTGGCGCTTACCCCGGCGGCGGCACCGCCTACCGCGAAGCCGGCATTCGGCTTCACCCCGATGCTGGATGAGGTGAGCGGTAAAAAGGGGAATGTCGAGTGCAAGGTCAAACTGCCTCAAGTCTCCGGAGATAAGGCGGCCGCTCGGGACCGCTTCAACGAAGGCATGCGTACGGCACTGAACGATGCGGTGCGGGTGCGGGACGATCCCAAACTCACCAAGCCGGCGACCATCGGTGACGGACAGCTACAGGCACAGGAATCGAGCCGGGTCTCATTCATCGGTCCCCATGTGTTGTCGGGGGTGGCGGTGTTCCTGGGGTCTAGTGGTGGTCCATATCCCAGCCATATGGTGGCGACCATCACCATCAATACCGATACGGCGCAACCGATCATGTTCGGTGACGTCTTTTCCGACCAGGAGGCTGGCCGGGAAAAGCTGCGGAAGCTGGCCCAGGAACTTGGTCCCCCTGATCGCATCAAGGCGGCAGGAGACATGAAGTCCGAGCAGTTCCTGCAGTGGGTTCCGGCACCCAAGGGATTGACGTTCTACATCTCCGTTCCGCACGTCGCCGGAGACTATGTGCCGGTCACCGTGCCGTGGGAGAAGATTCGCGACCAGGTGGCACCCGCGATGGTGCCGATCCTCAGCCAGTAGGGGAGCGGCGGGCGAAATCGGGTGCGTGCTCGGGCAGTGGCCCGATCGCCACCCCATAGGCCGGAATTGCTTGCAGCCATGGGTACTTGGTGGCGATGGACAGCACCGACGCGATCTTGGTGCTCGGGGTGACGGTGGTGGTCGAGTCCACCGCCGAGAACACCCGTCGGTGCACGGCTCGCTGGATTCGCTGGATCAGTGCGGTCGGTCCCCACCGGCGGATCTGAACCTTACGAAGATCGGCGGTCGTGAGCGTGCCCGTGCGCAGCGGCTCGGCCAAGATGCGTGCGGTGGCGACCGCGTCAGCGATCGCGAGATTGATGCCGACCCCGCCGACCGGAGACATGGCGTGTGCGGCGTCACCGATGAACAGCAGGCCGTCGCGGTACCACTTGCGGAGCCTATTGAGCTGCACGTCAAGCAGTTTCACGTCATCCCAGCTGGCGATGGCGTTGGTCCGGTCGGCCAGCCGCGGCACCATTTCGGCGATCCGGTCGCGCAACACCTGCACGTCGCCGCTGCGCATCTGCGAGTCGGTGCCCTTGCCGATGAGATATCCGCACTGGAAGTAGTCGCCCCGATCGAGCATCACCATGAATCGGTTGGTGCCCACCCGTGCGCGCGGTCCCTGCGGATCGTCGGGATGCTTGGGCAGGCGGAACCACCAGACGTCGATCGGAACCCCGAACTGCCGTGGGCGCATTCCCGCCGCCGCGCGCAACACCGAGCCGCGCCCATCGCAGGCAACCGTGAGATCGGCCCTGAGCTGGCCGGTTTCGCTTGTGGCGGTGCGATATTCGACTCCGGCTATGCGGTCGCCGGAGCGGAGCAGGCCGGTGACCTCTGTGCTACGCCACAGATGGAAGGTGGGCTCGGTCTCCGCGGCGCTGGCCAGCATTTCCAGGAAGTCCCACTGAGGTGCCATGGCGATGTGCTTGTGCGGTCCGGGAAGCCGATTCAGGTCACCCAACCGGAATGTCTGTTCGCCCAGATCTACCGTGACCTGCTCCACCAGGTTGTGCGGCATGGCCGCGAAGTTGGGACCTAGCCCCAACTCGTCGATCAGATTCAGGGTGCTCGCGTGCACGGTGTCGCCGCGGAAGTCCCGCAGGAAATCGGGGTGTTTCTCCAGAACGGTGACGTCGACGCCGGCTCGCGCCAGCAGCAGCGCCAGCATCATTCCGGCGGGTCCACCGCCTGCGATGGCGCAGGTGGTGCTCTGTGGCTGCTCAGGTTTGGTCACGGGTCCTCCTCCACGCCACGATCAGAACCCCGACCAACGCGAACAGCGGGATCAACGAGATCGTCCAACTTAGTGCCAACGGCGGCCCCGGCTGGGGCAGCACGTCGAGGTTGAGTGTGCCCTTCCCCGGTCCTCGCGGTCCGTCTATATCGAAGACGAACTGGAAATGACCTTCCTCTTGCAGCGCCTTGATATCCAGTCCCCAGACCTCGCGTTTGCGCGGATGGCGGGCCAGGGGCTCGGTGGGCCACGTGCGCCCGTCGGGCGGGACTACGGTGAGCGTGCCGGACTTCCCGGCGATCCCGTCGGAGGGAATGAAGGTGAAGTCGAGCGATTGCATGGCGCGCAACGGCCAGGTCGAGAAGCCGATCGTCAGTGCGTAGGGGCCGGCGGCGACCTGTTCGGTGTGTACCACGTTGACAGGCGCGTAGGCGTTGGCGGGAGCGCTGATGGTGAGGGACAGGCCGACGACAGCCAGGAAGGCCAACAGGATTCGCAGACGTCTCACGCTGTGGCCTCCGCCGGTTCGGCGTCGTTTCCGGGCACCCGCAGCATGAGTGCGATGCGCTGCGCCAGGAACCCCGCGAGCGCACCCAACACCAGGCCGATCAGACCGACGGTGATGTAACTGCTGATCGTTTCGGTCCCTTGTCGGTACAGCAGCGCCCCCTGCAGCACATATCCCATGCCCGCAACCGAGCCGAGGATTGCGCCGATGAGGGTCATCGGTCGCCGCTGCCATGCGCGATCCTTGGCGAGGTGCAGCAGCCCCGCGGCCAGGGCGGCGAAAACCACGAGAAAGGTCGGCATCATCGCCGGTATCGCGGGGGCTCCACCCCACAGGTCGTCGCGCAGCGGCAGCCCTACCGCGGCGGCGTATTCGCGTGCGGCCCAGGGCGAGAACCACCAGAAGACAGCCTGGATAGCGCCCATGATGAGCGCCACGCCGAACGGCGCCACCGGAGAACGCACGACACCCGCGACGATCAGCAGGACCAACGGAACGATGAATGCCGATCCCAGTGAGATCGGGTTGAAGTCGAATTTGAAGAGGAACAGCGCGCTGAACGGCACCGCCGTCATCGCCGCGACCAGTGAGGATTGCGCCATCAAACCGACTGTTCCCCAGCGGAATCGGCGTGCCGCGGCGAATGTGACGACGCTGCCCAAATCGGTGACGGTCCCGGAGACAAACAGCGCGAAGTGCGGCGGTGAGGCCAAGATCGCGTCGAACCCATACACCGTGTGCCACCACAGATCCAGCAGTCCGTACAGCAGGAACGACGCGGCCCCACAGCCGGACAGGAGGAAGCCCAGGGGAGCGGTGAACCTGCCGCCGAACACGCGGATGGGGACACCTCCCACCCAGCGCGGTACCGCTTCGCCCGCGCGTTGGGCGCCGGTGACCATCAAAATCATGGCCAGGCTGGCGATTCCACTGATGGCACTGCCCGAATACAAGAACAGGTGCGGCAGGGTAAAGAACGTATCGGGGCCCACATCGTTGTGCCACTGGACGTCCCAAGTGGTGCCGGTCGCCCCCACCAGACTGCCCAGCAGCACCCCATACGCCCCCAGCGGCGCGTACTTCTCGATGACGGCGCTCGCGATCCGCGGCCGTTGTTCCGCGCCGGAACGCGCCACGTCTGTCTCGGGGCTCATCTCAACCTCCACCTACCCTCCACTCACCCATAGTGGCATCGTCGCGCGCTCATCGGGATCACCCGACGGCGGCGTGATGGTCACGACTACCTCCCACGGGCCCGCCATCGACAACATCACCTGATCGAACTTGGTACGGCCCGATACGACCTCCCGCAGCGCGGGCATGGCGTGGCCCATCAGTGGCATGACCAATTCGACTGTCACCGATTCGGATTCGGGGAGGTCGTGATCCTCCCTCTCTTCGACGGCGATTTCCAGCGCGGTCATGCCAACGCGCGGGCTGTCCACCGTCATCGTGACCGAGTAGTGCTCGGTACCCGAGTACAGGGTGACGGCCTTGGGTGGGCTGGGCCAGGCGATCCAGGTCAACGTCAGCACCGCGGCAACGATCAGGGCCAGTCCCGCCCACACGCGACGGGTCATGAGATGTCCAGTCGTACCGGGATCGTCAGCACCCGATAGTCGCGCTGTGCCTGAATCCAGGCGAGGTACCGGCCGGGCTTGGGGAACGTGAAGGTGAACGGCACATCGGGTCCGAAGGCGGCGACGGTCTCGTCGGGCGGACTATCACCGTTGAGTGGTGGCACGCCTACCATGGGCAGCATCGAATCATCTTGCGTGACAGTGCTGTTGGAACCATGATTCATGCCCGGCATGCCTAGCATATCGGTGTCACCGTGCCCGCCCATGGAATGAGCGTGTGCCCACACCGCTGAGTCCTGCACCGCCATGCCGAGGCCGCCCGCGGGGGTGTCGTGCGGAATCGGGCCGGCGATCACCAGGTGGCCGAGCATGCCCAGCCACGGCTGCAGCACCGGGTCGGATCCGATGGTCGCGGACAGTGTCGTCGGCCGGCCCGCGCGCAGTCCAGTCGCGTTCACGTGCACGTGCAGCCCGTCGATCATGCGCATGCCCGGCCCGTCGAACGGTACGGGTGCGGCGGGTTTCCCGGTACCGGCGGTGAGTCCGCCGGGCAGGCGCACCGTCTGGACTCCGCCGCCGCGCCGCACGAACTCGGCCGAGACCGCGTATCGCCCTGCCACCGCCGCGGACTTGGGCACCGAATAGCGGCCGGGCGCAACCCTTATCGGATGCAGATGGGATAGCCGTCCGTCCGGGGCCACGACCAGGAGGTGAATCAATGCGCTGTCGTGGATCACCAGATCGTCGGCGACGAGCCCGGTGGCGGTGTCGATCAGTGAGAAATTGATGTCCGTGGCGCGTCCCGAATCCAACTCGGACTGTTCGGCCATGAGCATTGCCGACGGCCGCGAATAGTCGGTGACCGCGGGGCGGTCGAGTCGGTAGGGGTTGGCGGTGTTGTCGACGGTCGGGTCCCGTTGCAGGCCCGGCTCGGGCGGGGGCGGTGCCGACGCAGACAGCACCGCGCCGGTGATGGCAACCGCGAGGGCCGTCACCGTGGCGGTGACGGGCACTGCGATCCACACTCCGCGACGTACCCGGGTGGCCACCACCAGCGAGACCACCAGCAGCAGCCCGGTGGCGGCCAGGCCGAGATAGGCCACGCGTTCGGGTGGTGACATCGCCTGACCCATCAGGACCAGCGGAATGCGGGCAGTGTGCACGCCGTCGCTGATGGTGAGGTCGGCCGGACCGGTGTGGTCAACATCGAGGGTCGCGCTGTACGGGCCGGGTTTCTCGCCGAGGGCCACGATCGCCGTCGACGTGGGGACACCCGGTGCGGGGTCAAATGCTTCGGTGCCGGCGCCGGTGGGCACGAGCTGCAGCCGGAGCGGCCCCCCGGCGCTGCCTTGGTGAGTGATGATGTCGACGTGCAGCGGGCCGGGAATGCCGGTGACGCGACGGGCCACGACGGTCAGTTCACGTTGACCGAGGCTCTGGGCGACCTGCACGTCGGCACCTGCGGTCGCGGAGTCGGCCGCCGCGACGCTGGTACCGCTGAACAGTGTGAACAGTGCGAGCGCCAGCAATAGGCATGTCGTGCGCAGGCGGGTCATCGGGGTCCAGTCTGCCCTGCGCCGACAGGACGGCGGTGTGGTCCGCCTAAACTGGCCCGCGTGAACAGCGACAGCGTGATCGGCCTCCTGAGTTGGTGGGATGGTGTCGAGCTGTGGCTGAGTGGGCGCGGCTTCATTCTTCAAACGATCATCGTGATGCCGGTAGTGCTGTCACTGGCCTATGTCATGGCCGTGGCCGGTGACAGGATCCTATTTATGCTGCTCAGCCTGGTGAATCGGGTCGGCCGGTTCTACCAGGCGACGCGCCGGCATCGCATCGAAAATTCGATAGCCGTGGTCAGCCCGGGGGAGCTTTCATGAATGGCATGCCGCAGTCCCGGGTGACGTTGGCGCTGGTTGCGCTGGCGCTTCTGGTGATCGTCGCCTGGCTGTTGAGCCGGTAGTCACTGTCTGTTGATGTAATAGTGCTTCTACCTGCCGGTTCGACCGTAAAGACCGCATCAAGGGCCTCTGCTACGCTTCCGCTCATGCATTCCGCAGCCCCGGGTAACCGTGTGCGCCACATTCTGGCGCTCATTGCGGTCGGTACATGCGCGGTCGCAGACGTTCACTGTTGTCGCTAAACCCATCCCGTTCGCGGTTTGGTGTCGGTAGCGGCTAGTTCGAAGCCCACTGGCTGTTTCGCTACCTTTCTGTCGTTACGGGATTTCATGAGATATCCGTCCAGGTAATCGCTATCCCACGAAAGGCATCCCATGTTCTCCCCCTTGATCAACGTCGCGAAGACGGTCGGCGCCCGCCGGTGGCGCCACATCGGAGTTCTTGCCACAGCGGCAACAGTTCTCGCCGCCTGCGGTGGGGGAGCCAGCGATGTCGCCGGAGGCGACTCACACTCGAACGCGGACACCACGCTGACGCTGGTTGCCTACGCCGTGCCGGAGCCGGGTTGGCAGAAGATCATTCCCGCCTTCGCGAGTACTCCCGAGGGCAAGGGCGTCGCGGTGACGACTTCCTATGGGGCGTCCGGGGACCAGTCCCGCGCCGTGGTGGATGGCAAGCCCGCCGACATCGTGAACTTCTCGGTGGAACCCGACGTGAGCCGTCTGGTCAAGGCGGGCAAGGTTTCCGAGGACTGGAATGCCGATGCCACCAAGGGGGTTCCGTTCGGATCGGTGGTCTCGCTCGTGGTGCGCAAGGGCAATCCCAAGAACATCAAGGACTGGGACGATCTGCTGCAGCCCGGCATCTCGGTGATCACCCCCAGCCCGTTGAGCTCGGGCTCGGCCAAGTGGAACCTGCTGGCGCCGTATGCGGCCAAGAGCGACGGCGGCCGTGACGAGCAGGCGGGTATCGACTACATCAGCAAGCTCGTCGGCGAGCACATCAAGCAGCGCCCCGGTTCCGGGCGTGAGGCCACCGATGTGTTCCTGCAGGGCAGCGGTGACGTGCTGATCAGCTACGAGAACGAGGCCATCAACGTCGAACGTCAGGGCAAGCCCGTCGAGCACGTCAACCCGCCGCAGACGTTCAAGATCGAGAATCCCGTTGCCGTCGTGAAGAACAGTGCCCACCTGGACAAGGTGACCGCCCTGAAGAACTTCCTGTACACGCCGGCGGCGCAGAAGCTATGGGCCGAGGCAGGTTTCCGCCCCGTCGATCCGGCCGTTACGGCAGACTTCGCCAAGGATTTCCCCACACCGGAGAAGCTATGGACCATCGCCGAACTGGGTGGCTGGAAGACCGTCGATCCGGCATTGTTCGATAAGGACAACGGCAGCATCACCAAGATCTACAAGAAGGCCACTGGATGACAACGTCAACGGAACAGTCGACGGAACCGGCCTCCGAGCCGAAATCGGCCGCCCGGCCCGACCGCGAGGTCGGCGCCGGGCGATCGGGCGGCCTGTTGACGCGCCGATACGGCAGCACCTCGCTGCGTATCGGTGCGGCGTCCATCTGGCTCAGCATCATCGTGCTGCTGCCGCTGGCCGCGATTATCTGGCAGTCGGCCGGCGGTGGGTGGACCGCGTTCTGGGATGCGGTCACCTCCAATGCCGCGATCAGCTCATTCCAGGTCACGCTGGGAGTGTCGTTCGGGGTGGCGGTGGTCAACCTGTTCTTCGGGCTGTTGGTGGCCTGGGTGCTGACTCGCGACGATTTTCCCGGCAAGCGGCTGGTGGATGCCGTCATCGACCTGCCCTTCGCCTTGCCGACGATCGTGGCGAGCCTGGTGATGCTCGCGCTCTACGGCCCGGGCAGCCCGGTAGGCATCCACATTCAGCACACGAGGTGGGGTATCGGCATCGCGCTGCTGTTCGTCACCTTGCCCTTCGTGGTGCGCTCCGTGCAGCCGGTCCTGCTCGAACTCGATCAATCCGTCGAGGAGGCCGCCGCGTCGCTGGGGGCCGACAACTGGACGATCTTCCGGGCGGTGGTCCTGCCCGCGCTGCTCCCGTCACTGTTATCGGGTGCGGGACTGGCCTTTTCGCGCGCCATCGGTGAATACGGCTCCGTGGTGTTGATCGGCGGGGCGGTGCCCGGCGAGACGGAGGTGTCCTCGCAATGGATCAGGACGCTCATCGAGAATGACGACCGGACCGGTGCCGCGGCCATCTCGATCGTTCTGCTGATCATTTCGTTCGTCGTGTTGTTCATCCTGCGCACCATCGGATCGCGTGCGGCCAAGCGAGAGGAGCTGGCACCGTGACCCCGTCGCCGGTCGTTCGTTACCTGGTCCGATACGTGGCACTGCTGTATGTCGGCATCCTGGTGATCGTCCCCGTGGGTCTCATTCTGTGGCGCACCTTCGAGCCGGGCATCGGAGCGTTCTTCGAATCGATCTCCACACCGGCCGCCATCTCGGCCTTGCAGCTATCGCTGTTGGTGGTGGCCATTGTGGTGCCGCTGAACGTGATCTTCGGCATCCCCACCGCATTGGTGCTGGCGCGGAACAGGTTCCGCGGCAAAGCCGTGCTGCAGTCGATCATCGACCTCCCGTTCGCGGTCTCGCCCGTGGTGGTGGGTGTCGCGCTGATCCTGCTGTGGGGGTCGGCGGGCGTGTTCGGGTTCGTCGAGCACGATTTCGGCCTCAAGATCATCTTCGGGTTCCCGGGCATCGTGCTCGCCAGTATTTTCGTCACGATCCCGTTCGTCATCCGGGAAGTCGAACCCGTGCTGCACGAACTGGGGACAGAGCAGGAAGAGGCCGCCGCGACGCTGGGAGCCACGGCATGGCAGACGTTCTGGCGCATCACCTTGCCGTCCATCCGGTGGGGTTTGACCTACGGCATCGTGCTGACGATCGCCCGTACGTTGGGTGAGTACGGCGCGGTGATCATGGTGTCGTCGAACCTGCCGGGCACCTCGCAGACCCTGACCCTGCTCGTATCCGACCGTCATGACCGTGGCGCCGAATACGGCGCCTATGCCGTCTCGGCGCTGCTGATGGCTGTTGCGGTGATCGTCCTGGTGGTCCAGGTGGTCATCGATGCGCGACGAGCAAAAGCCAATAGTGAATAGCAAGGAGCCACAAAATGACTGACGCGATCACCGTTCGCGGCGCGAACAAGCATTACGGCGACTTCGCCGCGCTGGACAACATCGACTTCGAGGTGCCGTCGGGCTCGCTGACCGCGCTGCTGGGGCCCAGCGGCTCGGGCAAGTCGACGTTGTTGCGTGCGATCGCCGGCCTGGATCAGCCCGACACCGGCACGATCACCATCAACGGCCGCGATGTCACCGGCGTCCCGCCACAGCGGCGCGGAATCGGATTCGTGTTCCAGCATTACGCGGCCTTCAAGCACCTGACTGTGCGCGAGAATGTCGGATTCGGCCTCAAGATTCGCAAGAAGCCCAAGGCGGAGATCAAGGAGAAGGTCGACAATCTGCTGGAAGTGGTGGGACTGAGCGGTTTTCAGACCCGCTACCCCAATCAGCTCTCCGGCGGCCAACGTCAGCGCATGGCGCTGGCCCGCGCGCTGGCCGTCGACCCCGAGGTGCTGCTCCTGGACGAGCCGTTCGGCGCGCTCGATGCCAAGGTGCGTGAGGACCTGCGGGCCTGGCTGCGCAGGCTCCACGAGGAGGTGCACGTCACGACGGTACTGGTGACGCATGACCAGGCCGAGGCACTGGATGTCGCCGACCGGATCGCGGTGCTCAACAAGGGCCGCATCGAGCAGGTCGGTTCTCCCGACGACTTGTACGACCGTCCGGCGAACAGCTTCGTGATGTCGTTCCTGGGCCCGGTGGCCAAACTGAACGGAATCCTGGTGCGCCCACACGATATTCGTGTGGGACGCAATGCCGATCTGTCTCGGGCTGCCGCGGAGGGCACCGGGGAGACCACCGGTGTCACCAAGGCGACGGTGGACCGCGTCGTGCATCTCGGCTTCGAGGTGCGGGTGGAATTGACCAGCGCCGCGACCGGCGAGCAGTTCACCGCCCAGATCACCCGTGGTGATGCCGAGGCGCTCGGACTGCACGAGGGTGATCACGTGTATGTCCGGGTGACACGGGTTCCCGACTTGGGTGAGTTGGCTGAGGTCGCGTCCTAGGACGTTCTCCGCGCTTTCGAAGTACACCTGCAAGTGCCCGGCTACGAGCGACACAGGTGACTCTGTCGGTGGCACGTGTCATCGTGCGGTGATGGCGGGAAAGAAACGGGTGCACGGTATCGAGCTGCGGTATCTGCTGACGTTGTACCTGCACAGGTTTGGTGCGCGGACCGTGTCAGAACTGGCGCAGATGCTGGACCACAGAGGGTTCGACACCAGCGGACGGACATCGAAGGCGATATCTGATGCCCTGCGCTGGGAGGTGCGCCGAGGCCGGGTGATCCATTACGGCCAGGGGAGTTATGGCCCCGGTGGCATTCCGCGTGGCACCGAGCATCGAATGTTGCAGCGCGAAGAGGCATTGTTGTCGCTCGTAGCCGGGCACGACGAAGAATGCTCCTGAAACGCACGTGGCAAAGAAAATGGCCCCCGGTTCTCCGGGGGCCATGTGTTATCGGACTCTAGTGCTCGTCGTAGTGATCGCCGTGCGGAGCGTGGCGGTGCCCGTCATGGACGTAATCCACGTGATCCTCGTGAGCGACTGCCTCGTGACCGCAGTCGGGGCCGTGAACATGATCGGGGTGGCTGTGGGTTTCGTGTTCGGTGCTGGTCATGTGCCTAACGCTATAGCGAACATGCGCATATAACAATGCATTGAAGAGGGGGCGCCGGGATCTTGCGGAGAGTTCACTAGTGCGTTACCGGGACCGGTGCCAAGACCGCCGCGGAGTAGCGCTCGACCACCACCTCGGCGACCAGCCGATCGGGGCCAAGCGGAGCCGCCACCGAGGTATTCAGTTGCGCGGCTTCCGCCCGCACCCGGTCCAGGAGCAGGCCAGGGGAGAGAAACCACGGTGCCACAACGATTTCCGTCGCGCCGCGGGCTCGTAGTGCGTCGGCTGCGTCGGCAAGGCTCGTCGAGGCGCCGGTGGCAAACACCGTTGTCGAGAGCGTCCATTGCGCGGCCAGGGCGCGTGTGCGCGCATTGGCCGTGGAATCCGAGGAGCCGACAGCGGTGAGAATCACGCCGGGGTTGTCGATACCGAGCTCGATCACCCGGCGCCGAGCCAGCTGCAGCAGCCGGCGGTCCGCACCGAGCACGGCAGCCTGTGTCACCCGCAGTCCCGGGGGCGCCGAGGACAGCACCGTCGGCAGGTCGATCCGCGCGTGATACGCGTCCGACAGCAGCAGCGGCACCACAACCGCATCGCCGCTCAGCTGGCCCAGCACGTCGCCGAGATTCGGGTCGGACAGCTCGAGGAACGCCAGCCGCACGTCCAGATCCGGCCGCAGCGACCGGACCCGGCCAACCAATCGGCGCGCATTCTCCGCGAACCGCGGGTCGCGGCTCCCGTGCGCGACGGCGATAAGCGTCGGATTACGCACGATTCAGTTCGACGGCGCGCAGGGCGTCGCCGACCAGCCCTGCCGCCAACGTGTTACCGCTCGACGGGTCGATCAGCAGGAAGCTTCCCGCTGTCCGGTCGTCAGCGTATTCATCGACGCTGATCGCCTCGGCCAGGCGAATGCTGATCTGACCGATATCGTTGAGCTCCAACGACTCCGGCTGGGCATCGGCAGACAGATTCTGCTCGTCGAAGCGCTCCACCAGCTCGCCGATGATCGCGGGAACCGTGCGAGTGCCGTGCTTGAGTAGCAGGCGCGCGCCGGCCTTCAACGGCTTGTCGGCCAGCCAGCACACCGTGCCATCAATCTCCGAAACCGGATCTGGCACATCGGTTGATGCGATCAGATCGCCACGCGAGGCATCCACGTCGTCGGCGAGGATCAAGGTGACGCTGCGGCCCGCCTCGGCCACCTCAAGGGGACCGTCCGCGGTGTCGATGCCCGCGACCGTGGTGCGCTGCCCGGCGGGGGAGATCACCACCTCGTCACCCACCCGCACCGTGCCCGCGGCCACCTGGCCGGCGTACCCGCGGTAATCGGGATACTCGGCGGTGCGTGGGCGGATCACGTACTGAACCGGGAAACGCAGCCCGACCGTGCTGGACTCCTCATGCGCCGGAATCGATTCCAGGTGCTCGATGAGGGTGGGTCCGCTGTAGAAACCGGTCCGCTCGCTGCGGGTGGCGATGTTGTCGCCGTGCAGCGCGGAGACCGGGATCTCGACGACGTTCTCGGGCTTCCAGCCCAGCGAGCTGGTCAGCTCGTTGAATTCCGCGCTGATGGCCTCGAAGATCCGGGCGCTGTCAGGCACCAGGTCGATCTTGTTGACCGCCAGCACCAACCGCGGCACACCCAGCAGCGCCAGCACCGCCGCGTGGCGACGGGTCTGCTCGATGACACCCTTGCGCGCATCAACCAGCAGGATCACCAGCTGCGCGGTAGAGGCGCCGGACACCGTGTTTCGGGTGTACTGCACGTGCCCGGGAGTGTCAGCGAGGATGAACGACCGCTTGGGGGTGGCGAAGTAGCGGTACGCCACGTCGATGGTGATGCCCTGCTCGCGTTCGGCCCGCAGCCCGTCAACCAACAGCGACAGGTCGGGAGCGTCGAGTCCACGTGACTCGGAAGCCTTTGTGACGGCATCGAATTGGTCGATGAGCACCGACTTGGTGTCGTACAGCAGCCGGCCCACCAGGGTGGACTTACCGTCATCGACACTGCCTGCGGTGGCAATGCGCAGAAGATCGCTCATGATCAGAAATAGCCCTCTCGCTTGCGGTCTTCCATGGCCGCCTCGGATACTCGGTCGTCGCCGCGGGTCGCGCCGCGTTCGGTGATCCGTGAGGAAGCCACCTCGGCAAGCACCGCCTGCACATCGATGGCGTCCGAGAGCACGGCGCCGGTGGTCGAGCCGTCGCCCACGGTGCGGTAGCGCACCGAAAGTGTTTGCAGCTCTTCGCCGTCGCGCGGGCCGCCCCACGGACCGGGCGTCAGCAGCATTCCGTCGCGGTTGAACACCTCGCGCTCATGCGCGTAGTACAGGCTGGCCAGCTGAACGTTCTCCCGCGCGATGTAGCGCCAGACATCCAGCTCGGTCCAGTTGCTGATAGGGAACACCCGGACATGCTCGCCCGGGGCATGCCGACCGTTGTACAGGCTCCACAACTCGGGGCGCTGTTTCTTGGGATCCCACTGGCCGAACGCATTGCGCAGGCTGAAGATTCGCTCTTTGGCGCGCGAGCGCTCCTCATCGCGGCGCCCGCCGCCCAACACCGCGTCGAACTTGTTGTCGGTGATGGCTTCCAGCAGCGGAATGGTCTGCAGCGGATTGCGGATTCCGTCGGGCCGCTCGGTCAGACGGCCGTCGGCCAGGTAGTCCTCGACGTTCGCGACCACCAGGCGCAGGTTGTGGCGTTCCACGATCTCGTCGCGGAAGGCCAGCACCTCGGGGAGGTTGTGCCCGGTGTCGACATGCAGCAGCGCGAAGGGCAGCGGTGCGGGCCAAAAGGCCTTGAGCGCGGTGTGCAGCAGCACCGTCGAGTCCTTGCCGCCGGAGAACAGCAGCACCGGGCGCTCGAACTCGCCGGCCACTTCGCGGATGATGTGAATCGACTCGGATTCCAGATCGGTAAGTGTCTCTGTCTGATTCAACGCAGCTTCCGTTCCGATTTGAGTCGTCATGAGGCGTGCAACCCGCATTCTGTCTTGGAGAGGCCCTGCCAGCGTCCGCTGCGTGCGTCGCCGCCGAGAACCGGTTTGGCCGTGCACGGCGCACAGCCGATCGACGGATATCCCTCGTCCACAAGCGGATTCACCAGGGTTCCGTGTTCGTCGATGTACTTCTGCATGTCTTCGTCGGTCCATGCCGCGATCGCGTTGATCTTGACCAGCCCGAATGCCTCGTCGAAGCTGATCAACGGTGCGTTGGCGCGGGTCGGCGCATCGACGCGGCGCAGCCCCGTCACCCAGGCCGAGTATCCGGCGAGCGACTTGCGTAGCGGTACCACCTTGCGCAGCCGGCAGCATTCGGCGGGATCGCTGGCGAACAGGTCCTTGCCCACCAGCTCGTCCTGCTGCGCCACTGTCTGCTCGGGGGCCACGTTGACCACGTGGATGTCGTACACCGACTCCACCGCATCGCGGGTGCCGATCGTCTCGGCGAAGTGATACCCGGTGTCCAAGAACAGCACGTCGACGCCCGGACGCACCTGTGCGGCAAGGTCAACCAGCACCGCGTCCTGCATGTTGGAGGCGACAACGTAGGTGTGCGGGTCGCTCCCGAAGTTCTCGTCGGTCCACCGCAGCAGTTCCTCGGCGGAGGCATCCTGCAATTCGGCGGCACCCCGCTCGGCGAGCGCGCGAAGTGCGTCGAGATCCTTGCTGGTTGTCTCCGTGCTCATCGCAAGTCCGCCTCCTCAGCGCGAACGGCCCACTGCGCGAAGCGCTCTCCGTCCGTGCGTTGGCTGACGAAGTTGCGCACCACCCGGTCGATGTAGTCGCCAAGCTCGGTGCTGGTGACCTTGTGCTGACGCAGCTTCCGGCCAAATCCACTGTCGAGGCCCAGGCTTCCGCCGAGGTGTACCTGGAAGCCTTCGACGCTGTTCCCGTCTCCGTCGTCAACCATCTGACCCTTGAAGCCGATGTCGGCGACCTGCGATCGGGCGCAGGAGTTCGGGCAGCCGTTGATGTTGATGGTCACCGGGGTGTCGATCTGCGCGTTCAAATCGTCCAGCCGCTTGTCCAGTTCCGGTACCAGATCCTGTGCGCGCTTGCGGGTTTCGGTGAACGAGAGCTTGCAGAACTCGATACCGGTGCAGGCCATCAGGTTCTTGCGCCAGTGCGACGGGCGTGAGGGCAGCCCGAGCGCGTCGAGTCCCTCGGTGAGCTCGCCGATCTTGTCGTCAGGTACGTCGAGGATGATCAGCTTCTGGTACGGCGTGAACCGAACGCGGTCCGATCCGGCCTTCTCGGCGAGGTCGGCGACAGCCGACAGGATCGTTCCCGATACCCGGCCCGCAATGGGGGAGACGCCGACGGCGTTGAGCCCGTTCTTGAGACGCTGCACTCCCACGTGGTCGATGGGATGCGGCGGCGGCACCAGTGCGGGCCCGTCGATCAGCTTGCGCTTGAGGTACTCGGTCTCGAGAACTTCGCGGAATTTCTCGACGCCCCAGTCCTTGACCAAGAACTTCAACCGGGCCTTGGCGCGCAACCGCCGGTAGCCGTAGTCACGGAAGATGCTGACGACGCCTTCCCAGACGTCGGGAACTTCGTCCAGGGGCACCCACACGCCCAGGCGTTGGGCCAGCATGGGGTTGGTCGACAGACCGCCACCCACCCACACGTCCAGGCCGGGGCCGTGCTCGGGGTGGACGACGCCGATGAACGCGACGTCGTTGATCTCGTGCACGACGTCCTGCAACCCGGAAATGGCGGTCTTGAACTTCCGGGGAAGGTTCGCGTAATCCTTCTTCCCGATGTAGCGCCGCACGATCTCGTCGATGGCAGGCGTCGGGTCCAGCACCTCGTCGAGGGATTCGCCGGCCAACGGGGACCCGAGGATCACACGCGGGCAGTCGCCGCATGCCTGGGTGGTGTGCAGACCCACCTCGTCCAGGCGGCGCCAGATTTCCGGCATGTCCTCAACCCTGATCCAGTGGTACTGGACGTTTTCCCGATCGGAGAGATCGGCGGTATCCCGGGCGTACTTGGTCGACAGGTCACCCAGGGTGCGCAGAGCGTTGACGGTCAACGCACCGCCGTCGGAACGGACCCGCAGCATGAAGTGCTCGTCCTCGAGCATGTCGGTGTTCTCGTCACCGGTCCAGCTGCCGTCGTATCCGGGCTTGCGCTGCGTGTAGAGGCCCCACCAGCGGAACCGGCCGCGCAGGTCGGTCTTGTCGATACTCTCGAAACCCTGCTTGGCGTAGATGGTTTCGATGCGCTCGCGCACGTTGAGTGGGTGGTCGTCCTTCTTGGCCTGCTCATTGGGGTTCAGCGGCTCGAGCTCACCAAGGGCCCATTGCCCTTCACTGCGCTGTTGCTTGGGGCGAGCCGGGCGGGTCTCGCTGGTTGTCATGGTGCTCCTAACGAAGGCAGGCACAGTCGTGGGCGACACACCGGGGGCTGACCGGAGGCGCAGATCCTCACGACCGTTCGGGTGGCAGACGGGGCAGGACTACGTCAGTAAGGGAGACAACACGCGCTACAGACACGCTTCAGGTCGATATGCCGCCGCGCGACAAGTGGGACCTGATGTGTGCTCACGATGCCAATTGTGCCATGCACAGCCCGGACCCCACGCCACCGGGCAGTAATTCCGCTCATTGTGAGCAAAACCTCCAATCGGTGTGGGGGATTCCCGCCACCGCGCACATTGATTTTTTCTCCCGTCGCGCCTGGCACACACTTGACGGGTGAGGCCCGAAGCGATTGCCACCCTGCCGCCCCTGGTGCCGGCGGCAGGGCGTCCGTTCGGGATCTACGTGCATGTGCCGTTCTGTGCCACACGCTGCGGATACTGCGATTTCAACACCTACACCGCCGACGAGCTGGGCGACGGGACCTCGCCCGCGGGCTGGCTGGAGGCATTGCGCGCCGAGCTCGGATTGGCCGCGCAAACCCTGGCCGGCAACCCGCCGGTGCAGACGGTGTTCGTCGGTGGCGGCACGCCGTCCTTGCTGGGTGGTGCCGGGCTGGCCGAGGTGCTTGCTGCGATTGGCGCCCACTTCACGCTGGCGCCCGGGGCGGAGGTCACCACGGAGGCCAATCCCGAATCCACCTCACCCGCCTTCTTCGAGACGATCCGCGCCGCCGGGTACACCCGCGTCTCATTGGGCATGCAGTCGGCGGCCCCGCATGTGCTGGCGACGCTGGATCGGGTGCATGCGCCCGGACGGGCAGTGGCGGCCGCGCAGGAAGCGCGTGAGGCAGGTCTCGGGCACGTCAACCTCGACCTCATCTACGGCACCCCCGGCGAGACCGACGACGACCTGCGTAGGTCCATCGCGGCCGTGCTCGAGGCCGGGGTCGATCACGTGTCGGCGTACGCACTGGTCGTCGAGGAGGGCACCGCCCTCGCGCGGCGGGTACGCCGCGGTGAACTGCCCAATCCCGACGAGGACGCACTGGCCGACCGGTATCAGCTGCTGGACGCCGCGTTGTCGGAGGCGGGACTGGGTTGGTACGAGGTATCCAACTGGGCGCGACCCGGCGGGCAGTGCCGGCACAATCTCGGGTACTGGGCGGGCGGTGACTGGTGGGGTGCCGGGCCGGGTGCACACGGACACGTCAACGGTGTGCGGTGGTGGAATGTCAAGCACCCCAACGCTTATGCGAAACAGCTGGGGGAGGGGCGGCTGCCCGTCGGCGGGCACGAAATCCTCAGCCCCGTCGAACGGCATACCGAGGACGTGCTGTTGGCGGTGCGGCTCAATACCGGAATTGCGTTGGCGGACTTGACTCTCGAAGAACGCGGGCGCGTCCCCGCGGTGGTTGACCGCGGGCTGGCCGGGCTGGTGGACGATCGGCTGGTGCTCACCGATCAGGGGCGGCTACTTGCCGACGGTGTGGTCCGCACCATCCTGGATTGAGCGCCGCCTAGACCGGCCGCAGCTGATCCATGTCGAAAACCCTGGCGTGCAGCACGACCCGATTGCGTAGCGCGGCCCGGACGGCGCGGTGCAGGCCGTCTTCCAGATAGATGACGCCCTGCCATTTCACGGCATGCGGGAACAGGTCCCCGTAGAAAGTGGAATCCTCGCTGAGTAGACGGTCCAATGCGAGCACCGTGGTGGTGGTGACGAGTTCATCGAGACGAATCTGCCGGGGTGGGATGCGTGACCAGTCCCTGGTCGATAGCCCATGTTCCGGGTAGGGCTTTCCCTCCCGGACGCCTTTGAATATCACTGCAAATCTGTCCGAATCAGATCCACCGTCTCGGCCGTCATAACACCTGAGGTTAGCGTGAACAGCCATGGCAGCGGGCCGGGGCGGCCTGGCCCCGTAAAATAAGGGCAAAATCACGTGCGAGGGAGGTGACCATGGCCACTGCCGATGACCGACGCTTTGAGGTGCTGCGCGCCATCGTCGCCGACTACGTCACCACCAAGGAGCCGATTGGCTCCAAGGCCCTGGTCGACAGGCACAGCCTCGGGGTGTCCAGCGCCACCGTCCGCAACGATATGGCCGTCCTGGAGGCCGAGGGCTACATCGCCCAGCCCCACACCAGCTCGGGGCGTGTCCCGACGGAAAAGGGTTACCGCGAATTCGTCAACCGGCTCGAGGACGTCAAACCGCTTTCGGGCGCCGAGCGCAAGGCCATCCTGAACTTCCTGGAGGGCGGCGTCGACCTCGATGACGTGCTGCGCCGGGCCGTGCGGCTGCTGGCGCAGATGACCCGTCAGGTCGCCGTCGTGCAGTACCCCACACTGTCCTCGTCCAGCGTGCGCCACCTGGAAGTGGTGTCGCTGAGCCCGGCCCGGCTGCTCTTGGTGGTCATCACCGACTCCGGGCGGGTCGATCAACGCATCGTCGAGCTGGGCGATGTCATCCGCGATGACCAGCTGAGCAGGCTCCGAGTGCTGCTGGGCGCGGCGTTGGACGGCAAGAAGCTGTCGGCGGCCTCGGTGGCCGTCGCGGAGCTCGCGGATCAGTCCGATGACGACCTGCGTGATCCGCTCACGCGTGCGGCGACTGTCCTGGTCGAGACGCTCGTCGAGCATCATGAGGAACGTCTGCTGCTGGGCGGCACCGCCAACCTGACGCGCAACGCGGCGGACTTCGGCGGCCAGCTGCGTACCGTTCTGGAGGCGCTGGAGGAGCAGGTTGTGGTGCTGCGCTTGCTCGCCGCGCAGCAGGAGGCCGGTCGCGTCACCGTGCACATCGGTCACGAAACCGCCGCTGAGCAGATGATTGGCACCTCCGTCGTCTCCACCCCGTATGGTGCGGGCGGAGCGGTATTCGGCGGTATGGGTGTGCTGGGGCCCACACGGATGGACTACCCGGGAACCATCGCGAACGTCGCGGCGGTTGCCATGTATATCGGCGAAGTGCTAGCCAACCGCTAGCAGCATGTGAACTAGACAGATAGCAACGGAACGAGATCAACACAGTGGCGCGTGATTACTACGGCATCCTCGGGGTCAGCAAGGGTGCCAGCGACAGCGAGCTCAAGCGGGCGTACCGCAAGCTCGCCCGCGAGCTGCACCCCGACATCAACCCCGACGAGCAGGCGCAGGCGCGCTTCAAAGAGGTCAGCGTCGCCTACGAGGTGCTGACCGACCCGGAGAAGCGGCGCATTGTCGACCTCGGCGGCGACCCGCTGGAGAACGGCGGCGGAGGCAACGGGTTCGGCGGCTTCGGTTCGGGCTTCGGCGGCCTGGGTGATGTCTTCGAAGCATTCTTCGGCGGATCGGCGGGCGGATCGCGGGGTCCGCGTGGCCGCGTGCAACCCGGGTCCGACTCACTGCTGCGGATGCGTCTGGACCTGCTGGAATGCGCGACCGGCGTCAGCAAGCAGGTGACTGTTGATACCGCGATTCTGTGTGATGGATGCGCCGGCAAGGGCACCCACGGCAACTCGGCGCCCAGCGCCTGTGAGACCTGTGGTGGTCGTGGCGAGGTGCAGACAGTGCAGCGTTCGCTGCTCGGCCAGGTGTTGACATCACGCCCCTGCCCGACGTGCCAAGGCGCCGGAGAGGTCATCACCGACCCCTGTCACAAGTGCGGTGGCGACGGCCGGGTGCGTGCGCGTCGTGACATCACCGTCAAGATCCCGGCCGGTGTCGGCGACGGGATGCGGGTGCGGCTGGCGGCTCAGGGTGAGGTCGGTCCCGGTGGTGGACCGGCCGGTGACCTGTACGTCGAGGTGCACGAGAAGCCGCATGACGTGTTCATCCGTGACGGGGATGACCTGCACTTCACGGTGCGCGTACCGATGGTCGAGGCGGCGCTGGGCACCAGCGTCTCGGTCGAGGCCATCATCGACGGAGAAACCGTCGTCAAGATCGAGCCGGGCTCACAGCCGGGTTCGGTGGTGACAATGCGCGGCAAGGGCATGCCGCACCTGCGTACCGGTGTGCGGGGCAACCTGCACGCCCACCTCGACGTGGTGGTTCCCACGCGGCTGGACTCCAAGGAACGCGAGCTGTTGAAGGACTTCAGGGCCCGCAACAAGGAGGGCTCCGAGGTCGTATGGGCCGAGTCCGCGTCCGGCGGCGTGTTCTCGCGGCTGCGCGAGGCCTTCACGGGTCGCTAATCGATGGCGGCCGCCACGATCTTCTACGTCGATCGCGTTCCCGCAGCCGGTGAATCGGTGGTGCTCGACGGGGATGAGGGCCATCACGCCACGCGGGTGCTGCGCATGCGGGCCGGTGAGTCCGTCATGGTGTGCGACGGTGCCGGCGAGGTCGGTGACGGTGTCGTTGCTTCCGCCGATCGCGCAGGCCTGACGATCGAGGTGACCGGACGCTGGAGCATCGATGCGCCGAGCCCCAAAGTGACTGTGGTGCAGGCACTCCCCAAATCGGATCGCTCCGAGCTGGCGGTCGACCTGGCGGTAGAGGCGGGAGCCGACGAGATCATCCCGTGGCAGGCGCAGCGGTGTGTATCGCGCTGGGACGCGCAGAACGACCGGGACAAGGCGGCCAAGGGCCGGCGACGCTGGGAGGCGGTGGCGCGCGCGGCGTCGCGACAATCCCGTCGGGCCTTTGTGCCAACGGTGCCCGATCTGCACTCGACGGCGCAGCTGGCCGATGTGGTGCGTGCGCGGACCGCGAACGGGGCCGTCGTACTGGTGCTGCATGAATCGGCGGATTCCGGGCTGAGCGCCCTGGGTGAGCGGCTCTCGTCGGCGCCATCGGTGGTGCTGATCGTGGGTCCCGAGGGCGGCGTAGCGGACGAGGAGCTGGGAGTTTTGGTCGAGGCGGGTGCCGCTGCGGTGCGTCTGGGGCCGACGGTGCTGCGCACGTCCAGTGCCGCTGCCGTGGCGTTGGGGGCACTCGGGGTATTGACGGATCGGTGGGCCAGTGGCCCGCTGGCGCACCAGTGAGCGCTAATCGCGTGGAGGCCGACGGTTGCCAGCGGTAAACTCGAAGCAACTTCACAACCCAAGAAAGCAGGCGACCTTAACCACGTGACGAGCCGAGAACAAGGTGCCGCTGTGCCGTCTTCGGATGTACGCAGCAGCGTCGAGATTCCGAACGATCTCATCATGGGCCTGCTGGGTTCTGCTGATGAAAACCTGCGCGAGCTCGAGGACCTGCTGACCGCGGATGTCCACGCCCGCGGCAACACCATCACCTTCACCGGGGAGCCCGCCGATGTGGCGCTGGCCGAGCGAGTGGTCTCCGAGCTGATCGTGATCGCGCGTCGGGGCCAGCAGCTCACGCCCTCGACGGTGCGGCACACGGCGACAATGCTCACCGGTGACGACGACGAGTCACCCGCAGAGGTGCTGAGCCTGGACATCCTGTCGCGGCGCGGCAAGACCATCCGCCCCAAGACGCTGAACCAGAAGCGCTATGTGGATGCCATCGACGCCAACACGGTGGTTTTCGGTATCGGCCCGGCCGGCACCGGCAAGACGTATCTGGCGATGGCCAAGGCGGTGAACGCCTTACAGAGCAAGCAGGTCACCCGCATCATCCTGACCCGCCCGGCGGTCGAGGCCGGGGAGCGGCTGGGCTTCCTGCCCGGCACGCTGAGCGAGAAGATCGACCCGTACCTGCGGCCGCTGTACGACGCGCTGCACGACATGATGGATCCCGAGCTGATTCCCAAGCTGATGTCCGCCGGGGTGATAGAGGTTGCGCCACTGGCCTATATGCGCGACCGGACCCTCAACGACGCCTTCATCATTCTCGACGAGGCGCAGAACACCACGGCCGAGCAGATGAAGATGTTCCTCACCCGGCTGGGATTCGGTTCCAAGATCGTGGTGACCGGTGACGTCACGCAGGTCGACCTGCCCGGTGGTGCCCGTTCCGGGCTGCGGGCCGCGGTCGACATTCTCGATAACATCGAGGGAATTCACTTCTCGGAGTTGACGAGTGCCGATGTGGTGCGCCACCGGCTGGTGTCGGAGATCGTGGATGCCTATGCGCGTTTCGAGGATTCAGACTTGACAGGTAACCGCGCGCAGCGGCGCGCATCGGGGAACCGGAGCCGGCACAGATGAGCATTGAGGTCGTCAACGAGTCGGGTGTCGACGTCGCCGAGGGCGAGTTGGTCAGCGTCGCGCGATTCGCCATCGCGGCAATGGATGTCCATCCCGCGGCGGAACTTTCGATGATGCTCGTCGACCTCGCGGCGATGGCCGACCTGCACATGCGGTGGATGGACCTGCCCGGCCCCACCGATGTCATGTCGTTCCCGATGGACGAGCTGGAGCCCGGCGGGCGTCCCGACGCTCCCGAGCCGGGGCCGTCGATGCTGGGGGACATCGTGCTGTGCCCGCAGTTCGCGGCCGAACAGGCTGAGGCGGCGGGTCATTCGCTGGCACATGAGTTGGCGCTGCTGACCGTGCACGGTGTGCTGCACCTACTCGGCTACGACCACGCCGAACCCGAGGAAGAGCGCGAGATGTTCGCTCTGCAGAACCAGCTGCTGCAGGACTGGTACGAGCAGCAGGCTCAGCTGTACCGCGATAGCCGTCTGCTCGACAAGTCGCGCAACTTCGACGAGTGATGTCGGGCATAGGGCTGCTGCTGGCGGCGATTGCGCTGGTCGGTCTGGGCGGTGCCTTCGCGGCGATCGATGCCGCCATCAACACGGTGTCCTCGGCGCGTGTCGACGAACTGGTTCGCGAGGAAAGGCCAGGGGCGGTACGCCTTTCCGTGGTGATCCGGGAGCGCCCGCGCTATGTGAACCTGGTCGTCCTGCTGCGCACCACCTGCGAGATCTTGTCGACGGTGTTTCTGGTCGGGTACCTGACCGCGCGGATGAGTCTGGGCGCCGCACTGATGATCTCGGCGATCGTCATGGTGGTGACAAGCTTCGTGGCGATTGGCGTGGGCCCGCGGACCTTGGGACGCCAGCACGCGTACTCCATCGCGCTGGGCGCCGCGGTGCCGCTCCAGGTGATTTCGGTACTACTGGGCCCCATTTCGCGGCTGCTCATCCTGCTGGGAAACGCGGTCACACCCGGACGTGGTTTCCGCAACGGTCCGTTCGCCTCCGAAATCGAGCTGCGCGAGGTCGTCGACATGGCGCAGCAGCGTGGTGTGGTGGCCGATAACGAACGCCGGATGATTCAGTCGGTATTCGAGCTGGGTGACACCCCCGCCCGTGAGGTGATGGTGCCGCGCACCGAGATGGTGTGGATCGAATCCGACAAAACAGCCGGTCAAGCCACCTCGCTCGCGGTGCGCAGCGGGCACTCGCGTATTCCGGTGGTGGGGGAGAACGTCGATGATGTCGTCGGTGTGGTCTTCCTCAAAGACCTTGTGCAGCAGACGTACTACTCGGTGAATGGTGGACGTGATGTCACCGTGGCGCAGGTGATGAGGCCGGCGGTGTTCGTCCCGGACTCCAAGCCGCTGGACGAGTTGCTGCGTGAGATGCAGCAGGATCGCAAGCATATGGCGCTGCTGGTGGACGAGTACGGCGCGATCGCCGGCTTGGTGACCATCGAGGATGTGCTGGAGGAGATCGTCGGAGAGATCGCCGACGAATACGACCAGGACGAGGTCGCTCCGGTGGAGGAATTGGGCGACAAGACGTTCCGCGTCTCTGCCAGGTTGCCGATCGAGGCCCTGGGGGAGCTGTACGGCATCGAATTCGACGAGGATCTCGACGTCGAGACGGTGGGCGGACTGCTGGCGCTCGACCTCGGCCGCGTGCCGCTGCCGGGCGTCAAGGTCGCCTCGCATGGACTTTTGTTGCAGGCTGAGGGTGGTCCGAACACGCGTGGCCGGGTGCGCATCGGCACGATTCTGGTGCAGCCTGACCCGGACGCGACAGACGACGAGAAAGCGGAGGAAAGAGATGACTGAGTTGGACGCGGAAGATAACAAGCTCGTCGTGCTGGCCCGTGGAGCGATGGGGCGTGCCGAGGCGAAGTCGGGTGCTGCGGTGCGCGATGGCGATGGCCGCACCTATGCCGGTGCGCCGGTAGCGCTTTCGGTGCTGTCACTGACCGCTCTGCAGGCGGCCGTCGCGGCGGCGGTGTCCAGTGGCGCGTCGGCCATCGAGGCAGCCGTACTGGTCGGCGGTTCACATGAAGACCCGGGTATCGCCGCTGTGCGGGAACTGTCGCCGTCGGCGACCGTCATCGTGACCGATCGCACCGGCGTACCTGCGGGGCAATTGTGAGCTCGCCCGAATTTCGTTCGGGATTCGTCTGTTTCGTCGGGCGGCCGAACACCGGCAAGTCGACGCTGACCAATGCGCTGGTCGGCCAGAAGGTGGCGATCACCTCGAACCGGCCGCAGACCACCCGGCACACGATCCGCGGAATCGTGCACCGCGAGAATTTCCAGATCGTGCTCGTCGACACCCCGGGGCTGCACCGGCCGCGCACGCTGCTCGGTCAGCGGCTCAACGACCTTGTGCGCGATACGTATTCCGAGGTGGACGTGATCGGGCTGTGCATTCCGGCCGATGAGGGGATTGGGCCGGGCGACAAGTGGATCTATGAGCAGATCAAGCTCATCGCGCCGCGCACCACGCTGATCGCGATTGTCACCAAGATCGACAAGGTGAGCAAGGAGCGGGTGGCCGAGCAGCTGCTGTCGGTGTCCGAACTCGTCGGGCCGGATGTCGACATCGTTCCGGTGTCTGCCATCTCGGGCGCCCAAGTCGAGGTGCTGACAGAGGTTTTGGCGTCCAAGCTGCAGCCGGGGCCGGCGTTCTATCCCGACGGTGAGCTGACCGACGAGCCCGAAGAGGTGCTCATGGCCGAGCTGATTCGCGAGGCCGCACTCGAGGGTGTGCGAGATGAGCTGCCGCACTCGCTGGCCGTGGTGATCGACGAGGTGAACGAGCGCGAGGGCCGTCCCGAGGGTTCCGAGCTCATCGACGTGCACGCGATCCTCTACGTCGAGCGGGACAGCCAAAAGGGCATCGTCATCGGCAAGGGCGGATCGCGGCTGCGCGAGGTCGGGACCAACGCCCGAGTGCAGATCGAAAAGCTGCTCGGCACAAAGGTGTTCCTGGATCTGCGCGTCAAGGTCGCCAAGAACTGGCAGCGTGACCCCAAGCAACTCGGCAAGCTGGGCTTCTAAGCGGCGGGGCCCCGCCTCGCGCGGCCATCCCTCGCGCCGACACGCCGTCTGGTGGCGGTTTCGTATCGCACAAGTTCGCCACTAACAGGCGTGTCGGCGACTGCGTTTTTCTGTCGGTGGCCCGTGGCAGGGTCCGCCCATGGACAAACTCATTGTGGGCAGCGAGGCCATCGCTGCGGGGGTGCTCACACGGCATGAGCTTCGTCAGCATTACGACGCGGTGTTCCGTGACGTCTATCTCCCGGTCGGGGCCGACCTCACCGCGGCTCTGAGGGCCAAGGCGGCATATCTGTGGGCGGGCAGAGAAGCAGTGGTCTGCGGAGTTTCAGCGGCGGCCTTGCTCGGCAACCCCTACATCTCCGCCGAACGCGTGGTGGAGCTGAACCGGCAGCGGCGCAACGCGCCGAAGGGGATCGTGATCCGGGGGGATCGTCTCTTTCCCGACGAGTGCACGATCGTCGGTGACGTCGCAGTGACGACGCCGGCCCGGACCATCTTCGACATAGGTCGACGAGTGCAGACGAACCGGGCCGTTGAACTGACGGATGTACTCCTTCGCGATTGCGACGCCACCGAGGTGGATGCCCTGATCGCCCGTCATGGCGGCGCACGCGGACTCCGACGTCTTCAGAACGTGTTGTTCCTGGCAGACCCGGGGGCCGAATCGGTGCAGGAGACCCGGTTACGTCTGTGCCTTGTGGGCGCTGGGCTACCGCGCCCGGAGACTCAGATAGAGCTCCGGGGTACCGGCGGACGGCTGGTTCGCCTCGATATGGGTTGGCGAGCCGAACGTTTGGCAGCCGAGTTCGACGGAGCGCAACACTGGGGAGATTCCGCGCAACACCGTCGCGATATCGAACGGCAGGAGTTCATTGCGGCCATGGGATGGAAGCTCATCAGGGTGAGCCGCGATCAGCTGGCCAACGACCCAGGTGCCGTCGTCGCGAGGGTCAGATCCGCTTACCGGGCCAGAGCACAGGCCGCCTGATCTCGACACGCCCGCTTGTGGCGAACTTGTGCGATACGAAACCGCCACAACACGGCGTGTCGGCGCAAAAGGGGAGGCGTCCCTCACCACCAGGGGTCGGGGGTCTCCGCTGCCCAGTTGTTGACCGACTCCAGCTGTGCGGCAAGGGAAATCAGCAGCGGTTCGCTGTTCGCCGGGCCCATCAGCTGCACGCCGATCGGCAGCCCGTCTTGGGTGAACCCGGCGGGCACGTTGATCGACGGCCAGCCAAGGACATTCCACGGCCACGTCATGGGACACGCACCGACTTGCCCGCGATCCGTTGCGAGACTGCCGATATCGTCGAAATCGTAGATACCCGTCGGCGGCTGGGCGGTGGTCGGTGCCAACACCACGTTGAAGCTGCCGAAGATCTTGCCGACCCGTGCCTGCAGCCGCGGCTCGGCCGCCCGCGCCCGCCGCAGCGCCCAGCCTGCCAATCGGCGGCCGGTGCGCATGTTCGTCAATGTCCTCTGGTCCCAATGCGCCCCGGCATCGAGCCGATCCCCCCACGGCAGCAGCCCGGCGGTCGCGCGTGGCAGGAAGTTCAGGCCGAGTCCGACGCCGTAGTCCGGGTCGCCCTCGGACACCATGTGCCCGAGGGAGCGCAGCTGATGGGCGACGTAGCGGGTGGCCGCCTCGATCGTGGGATGGATGTGCGCCGAAAAGCCGGAGAACGGAATCTTGAGCGATAGCGCGACGCGGAGCTGTCCCGGGTCCTCGTGGACGGCATCGAGAATCCGCACATGCGGTGGCTTGTGCAAGTCGCCGGAGACGTTTCCCGATGCCGCATCCAGCAGTAGTGCGGCATCGGCAACCGTGCGGGCCAAGGGTCCGTGGACGGTTATCCCGTTGAACGCCTCGGCCAATGGCCAGGTGGAGATCCGGCCGCGTTGGGGCTTGATACCGATCAGATGCGTCCAGGCGGCCGGAATGCGGACGCTTCCGGCGCCATCTGAGCCGATGGCACCGGCGACGAGCCCGGCCGCGACGGCGGCGGCGCTGCCGCCCGAGGATCCGCCGGGAGTGTGGCCGCGGCTCCATGGATTGCGGGTGTGTCCGAAGCCGGGACCGCTGGTGAAGCCCCACTGGCCCAGCTCACAGGTGTTGGTCTTGCCAACGATCACCGCACCCGCGGCCCGTAATCGGCGCACCAGCTCGGCATCCTCGGACTCCGAGCCGACGGCTCCGGCGGTACCGAATGCGGTTGGGGTGCCCGCCAAGTCGGTGTCGTCCTTGATGGCTATGGGCACCCCGAGCAACGGCAGCCGTTCGCCCCTGGCTAACCGCTTGTCGGCCTCGGTGGCGTCGGCGAGAGCGCTCTTGGTGCACACCACCCGGAACGCGTTGAGGGTCGGTTGGCTTGACTTGATCGCGTTGAGCGCCGTGAGGGTCAACGAAATGGAGCTGACCGAACCCTCTGCCAGCGCTGCGGCCTGGGAAGTCAGCGTGGGAAAGCCCGACATGACCAGAAGGGTAAGCGGTCGAAATCGTGCGTCAATGCGGGGATTCGTCGGTACCAGATGGGAAACTACTCGAATGCGGCTTTATCGGGATCGTGCTGTCGTGCTGCGACAGCACAAGCTCGGCGAGGCCGATCGCATCGTGACCCTGCTGACCCGCCAACATGGCCTGGTGCGGGCGGTCGCCAAGGGGGTGCGCCGCACCCGCAGTAAGTTCGGCTCACGGCTGGAACCATTCGCGCATATCGACGTGCAGCTGCATCCGGGGCGCAATCTGGACATCGTCACCCAGGTGCAGGCCATCGACGCTTTCGCCGCGGACATCGTCAGTGACTACGGCCGGTACACCACCGCCTGCGCCGTTCTGGAGACCGCGGAGCGGATTGCCGGTGAGGAGCGCGCCCCGGCCCTCGCCCTGCATCGCCTGACCGTCGGCGCGCTGCGGGCCATCGCCGATCAACAGCGTTCCCGCGAGCTGGTCCTCGATGCATATCTGTTGCGCGCCATGAGCATTGCCGGGTGGGCGCCCGCCATCAGCGAATGCGCGCGTTGTGCCACTCCTGGCCCGCACCGCGCCTTCCATGTGGCGGCGGGCGGCAGCGTGTGTGTGCACTGCCGTCCGGCGGGTGCGGTGACCCCGCCGCAGGGTGTGCTGGAGCTGATGGCGGCACTTCATGACGGCGACTGGGCGGCCACCGATGACGTGCCGCAGACCCAGCGCACGCAGGCCAGTGGATTGATCGCTGCGCATTTGCAGTGGCATCTGGAACGCAAGCTGCGGACACTCCCGCTCGTCGAACGTGGCAGCAGGTTAAATATGAGCCATGGTGAAGAGCAGTCAGCCCGATCCGCAGCAGGATAAGTACTTCACGGATTGGGCCGATGTCCCTCAGGGCTATAACCCGACGTTCCCGGACAAGACGGTTTTTCCTGCGGTTTTCCCCAAGCTGTTGCCTGGTTCTGGCCCCGGTGGCACCCGGCCGCATCCCGCGCCCAAGCATCCGTCGGGTGCGGTACCCCCGGTCATTCCCAAGGAACTGGTTCCCCGGCACGTCGCGGTGGTGATGGACGGGAACGGGCGCTGGGCGCGGGCCCGTGGGTTGCCGCGCACCGAGGGCCACAAGATGGGCGAGGCCACCATGATGGACATGGTCTGTGGTGCCATCGAGATGGGCATCCCGTGGCTCACCACCTATGCGTTCTCGACGGAGAATTGGCGCCGCCCCGCGGATGAGGTGCGCTTTCTGATGGGCTTCAACCGCGACGTGGTCAAGCGCCGCCGCCACGATCTGAACAACATGGGTGTGCGGTTCCGCTGGGCCGGGCAGAAGACGCGGTTGTGGAGCAGCGTCTACAAGGAGCTCGAGATCACCGAGGAGCTCACCAAGAACAACAGCACCCTGACGTTGACGACGTGCATCAACTACGGCGGTCGGGCCGAAATTGCCGAGGCGACAAGGAGAATCGCCCGTCTGGTGGAATCCGGTCAGCTCAAACCGGACCGCATCACCGAGGAGACCATCGCCAAGTATCTCGATGAGCCCGATATGCCCGATGTCGATCTGTTCCTGCGGCCCTCGGGTGAGTTCCGGTCGAGCAACTTCATGATGTGGCAGTCGGCGTACGCCGAGTTCGTGTTCCAGGAAAAGATGTACCCGGACTTCGATCGCCGCGACCTGTGGGCGGCCTGCCTGGAGTACGCGCAGCGTGACCGGCGATTCGGGTCGGCGTGATGACAGATCCCGAAAGCGGTGCCGACGAGATCCTCGATCGCGTGTACCGCGTGCTGCATCCGGTGCTCCCGGTCACCAGGGAGTCCGACGGAGCGCTGACGGCCGACTACGAGGGCACGCTGACCTCGATCCGCGTGGTCACCATCGTGACCGGGCTGGACGTGGTGTCGCTGTCGCAGGTACTGGCGTGGGATGTGGCCGTCAACGCCAAGTCGCGGCATCTGGTCGATGGGCTCGCCCAGAAGTCCCTGTTCGGGAACATCCTGCTGATCGCCAAGGGACGCAAGGCAGATGTGTTGCTGCGCTACAACTTTCCGGCCACCGGTATCGACGACGATGACGCGTTGATGACGTTGCTGATGATGGTGTTCGCCACCGGATCCGACGCGCGAAAGGCGCTGGGCAACTAAGAGTTGCGGCGCTCGGCAGTGCAGCGGCTGCAGAAACCGAAGACCTCGACCGTGTGGTGCACTTCGGTGAAACCGTGCTCCTCGGCGATATCGGTGGCCCACTTCTCGACCGCGCCGGCCTGCACCTCGACCGCGAAACCGCAGCTTTGGCAGACCAAGTGGTGGTGATGGCCGTCCGAACAGCGGCGGTACACCGACTCCCCGGTGTCGTTGCGCAGCACGTCAACCTCGCCTGATGTCGACATCGACTGCAGGGTCCGGTAGACGGTGGTCAGGCCGATGCCCTCGCCGGTGCGCTTCAGCTCGTCGTGCAGCTCCTGCGCGGACTTGAACTCATCGGTGCGCTTCAGCAGGGCGGTGATGGCCGCGCGCTGACGGGTGGAACGTACCGTCCCGCGCAGTGCCGGCCTGTCCTCGCGGACGCTGGGGGGACCCCCTGCCTGCGTGGGAGTCATCTCTGTTCCTCGGTGTGGGCAACCGCGTCGACGACGATATGGGACAGGTGATCATCGACGAGGCGGTACATCACCTCGCGTCCCTGACGTTCCCCGGAGACCACTCCGGCGGCCTTGAGCACCCGCAGGTGCTGGCTGATGAGCGGCTGGGCCACACCCACCGCGTCGACCAGCTCATGGACGCAGCGTTGCGATTCGCGCAGCTGCAACACGATGGCAATGCGCACCGGCGCGGCAAGCGCGCGGAGCAGTTCACCGGACTGTTCGAGGATCTCGCGCGGGGGCAGCGGTCCCGGTGGCGTCAGCGGAGCATGCGGTGGCTCGTCATGTGCGGAACTGAGCACGGTGTTCACCACGGCGGTCTACCTCAACCTGAATCACGCCCCGGCTTATCCGGAGACCCAATGTACGAGTCCGGCGGCAAACCGGGCCCATCTATTGAGGGTAGTGGCCGATTGCCGATCTGGGGGTAAGGGTGCGGCCGTGGCGGTCCCGGCACTGCACTGACACCCAGGGGGGCCGGGCCGATCCCTGCACGCCTTTGATATTTGCTGACGTCTCGAGATTCGTCGTCGCGAGGCGCGGATACGGGTACGAAAGGGCCTGCAAGTGCCGCGCAAACCGGTATTTCATGCCGTCGGGGCATTCGGTTCACTCCGGCCGTGTGCCGCGGTCGTCCGGGGTCGATTCCCATCAAAATATGCGTCCTAACTGCTGTATTTCGGGTGAGCAGTGTCACAGCGTGCTCACAGGCCGCGGCGTTGACACGAGACCTCGCGATCTCTACGTTATGAAAACGATAATCATTACCAATTAAGACTTTGACGCCTACCCGAGGATGATCGTGATGGCCACCTTTGCTACCGACACCAATGAGCTGAAGAACATCGACGGTCAAGGTCGGCCGGGATGGTTCGTCAGCAGACGCGTCGACATCCTGTTTGTCTTCGGGCTGGGCGCACTGTTGTCCGCGGTGCTCTTCGCGGCCGACGGGCATAAGGGCGTGTTCCTCGTGGGTGCGGTCGTGTTCTCGCTGTTGTCCGACCTCCCGCATGTGTTGACGACGACCGCCCGGGTATGGATGGATCCGCGCGAACGATCTCGGTACTGGGCGCACTACGTGATCAGCTTCATCGTGGTCGGCGCCATCGTCGGCACACTGTGGTTCGGCGGCTGGATGGTGCCACTGCTCGCCATCTGGGCCTACTGGCAGGTCTTCCACGTTCTCAAACAGCACTTCGGCATCATCAACATCTACGCAGCGAAGAACGGTTACAAGGGTCCGCGAAACCGGATCAAATACGCGTTGTACGCCGTCTGCCTGGCCCCGGTGCTGTACCGGGCGAGCCACGGCCTGAACTTCTCCGAGTACGAGGTGTTCGGTCACCGCTTGCCGTTCTCGAATCTGAGCGTGCCGGTGCCGCCGATTCCCGGTTTCTTGGTGATCATCGGATTCGTCTGTGCAGCAGTCTTTTTGGGCGCTGCGGTGTGGGAGCAGTTCCAGGTCAAGCGGGCCGGGCAGCGGACCCTGCCGGCGATGTCGGTGGCCACCTTTGTGATCGCGGCGCTGTCCTACAACCTGTCCTACCTGCTGGTTTCGGATCTCTTCGCACTGATCCTGATCGCGACGACGACGCACAGCCTGCAGTACCACTTGATCAACTGGACGCGGAACAACACGCGCTTCGCACGCACCGAGGATCCGGGCGAGAAGAAGCTGCTGCTGGCACGGCTCTCGACGCGCAAGGCATTGCCGTTGTACGTCGCCTTCTTGGGCGGCCTGGGCGTCCTCGCCGGTCAGCTCGACACCGTCATCTTCGCGATCCCGCTGACCTTCGTGCTGCACCACTTCTACATGGACGGCGCACTGTGGAAGAGCAAGGGCAACCCGGAACTCGCCCATGACCTGGGAATTGTCCGTGCTGGATAGGGGACTGATCGAGCAGCCGGCCGGGCAGCGGCAGGGGCGCCCGCCGGTATCGGTGCGGCGGGTCCAGTCCCACAGCGACGCCAAGCAATTCGTCGCGATGCCATGGCGTATCTACGGCGACGATCCCCGCTGGCGCCCCACGCTGCGCCGCGTCATGCACGCCAAGATGAATTCCAAGCACAACCCCCTACATGGAGAGGTCCAGGTCGAGAACTTCGTCGCCTATCGCGGCGGCCGCCCGGTGGGACGTATCTCCGCCGCGATCGACTCGGCATACGTGCAGCGTTACGGCGACTGCGCATTCTTCGGGTTCTTTGAAAGCGAGGACGACGACGCGATTGCCCGCGCTCTGCTCGGGGAGGCCGAGCAATGGGCAGCGCGTCGAGGGGTCACCAAGATGGTCGGCCCGTTCAGCTACACCTCCCGCGAGGAAGTCGGTCTGCTTGTTTCTGGATACGACCGGCCGCCTGCGCTCATGCAGCCGTACAACCCCCGCTACTACCCGGGATTGGTGGAGGCATCCGGATACCGCAAGAAATTCGATACCGCTTCGTACCGTTGGCATGTCGACGGCAGCCAGGATGTCCGGCAGCGCCTGCTGAGACGGGCCGATGCGGTGATGCGCGATCAGGGCGTGACGGTGCGCTCAGTGCGGATGCGGCACTACACCGACGAGCTGGAAATGCTGCGCGGTCTCTATAACGACTCCTTCGCCCATCACCCCGAGAATGTTCCGCTGAGCCGCGAGGTGTTCTCGGGGATGGCCGCGGAGATGCGTCCGCTGATCGATCCGAACATCGTTCGGATCGTCGAATCCGAAGGCGTACCAGTCGGATTCTTGCTGATGCTGCCCGATGTGAACGAGATCGTGGGGCGCTCCGGTCGGCTTACCCCGACACTGCTGGCCCGGCTGGCGGCCCGGTGCGACGGCCGCATCCGCGGAATCGACACCGCCGTCGTGGTGCTCATCGGTGCGGTGCAGACCCAGTTCGGCGCCGGGATCGGCAGGGTGCTGGCGGGGGAGATCGTGCGGACGATCACCGGCAGCGGGTACTCCTCGGTCGCGACCACTTGGGTGCACGAGGACAACGTGTGGTCGAATTCGCTGACCTCGCAGATGAAGACGGAGCCCGAGAAGATCCACCGGGTCTATCAGAAGGCACTGTGATGGGCGGCCGGACACTGGTCACCGGGGCCACCGGGTACCTGGGATCCACCCTCGTCACGTCCCTGGTGCACGCAGGCGAGCGGGTCACCGTCCTGATGAACCCATACGACGCGGTCGCGCTTCCCGAGGAGCTGGGTCCACATGTAGAGACGGCCCGCGCGGATATCACCGACGCGCCCAGCGTCGACGACGCGATGCGGGGTGTTTCCCACGTGTATCACCTAGCCGGTATCGCGTCGCCGAATTCGCGCCTTGGGCACAGGATTTGGCAGACCAATGTGCTGGGCACATATCACGTGGCGCGCTCGGCGCTGCAGCATGGTGTGCAGCGAGTGGTGCACGTGTCATCCACTGCGGCCATCGGATACCCACCCAACGGTGTGGTGGCGGACGAAGACTTCGACCCGCGGAACTCTGTGCTCGACAACGTGTATTCGGCGACCAAGCGTGCGGGGGAGCGGCTGGTGCTGGACTTCGCCGAACGCGGTCTGGACGTTGTTGTCGTGAATCCTGCCGCGGTGTTCGCGCCGGGGGCGGGGCCCGCTCGGTCCTGGCAGGGGCTGCTGGTCGCCGCGCGCAGGGGCCTGCTGCGGGTGGTGCCTCCCGGCGGAACCGCGGTATGTTCGGCACGGGATTTCGTTGTGGGCATCACTGCTGCAATGGCCAAGGGAGACAAAGGACGCCGGTACATCCTGAGTACCGCCAACCTGTCCTACCGGCAGATCGGGGAGCTGCTGGTGGCCGCGGTGGGACGCGAGCACCCGGTGCGGTCCGCGCCCATGGGGCTGTTCCGGGCGGCGGGACGGGGAAACAGGTTGCTGCGCGACGTGTCCGGGCGCTTCGACCCCGACGACGTGCTGGTTACCGAGAACGTCGAACTGATGGCCCGTGAGTTGTACTACGCGCCCGACAGGGCGGTGCGAGAACTGGGAATTCCCAAGGTCTCCAACGACGAATTGATAGCGGAGTTTGTGCGATGAGTCCCCCACAAGCGGGAGGTACCCCCAGCATGCGCGAAGAGCATCAGGAAAGGTTGACGGTCGAGCCACGGCAGGTGCAGGGCGGCTCCAAGGAAGCCCTGGGCATCTCGATGGCTGATGCGCGTGCGCTGGTGGCCGACCTCACCGCGCGTCGCCAGTGGATCTACTGGCTGGATTTGACCGCTTGTGTGGCAATCGGATACACCGCGTTCCTGCTGTGCCCTGCCGAGAACCTGCTTTCGCTGCCGGCGGTGGCGTGCATTGTGGTGGCCGCGTTCGCGTTCTATCGCGCCGTCTTGTTTGTCCACGAACTCGTGCACGCCGAACACGATCTGCACTGGTTCTCGGTGGTGTGGCACGCGGTATGTGGAATTCCTTTGCTGACACCGAAATTCACCTTCGAGTTCCATCACGAACACCACGCGTCGCGCACCTACGGGACGGCCGAAGACGGGGAGTACGTGACCTATGCCAGCGAGCCGCGCTGGCGGATCGTCCTGTTACCGTTCACGGCACTGGGTGGGCCGTTGGCCTTCGTCTTCCGGTTCCTGGTCCTGGCGCCACTGAGCTGGCTGGTTCCCGCCATCCGGCCCCTCGTGCTCACCCGGGCGTCCTCACTCATGATCGACGCCGATTTCGAGCGTCCGTTGCCGCCGGCCGGGACGCCCCGCTCCTGGTTGGTGCAGGAAATCGCTTGTTTCGCATACACATCGGCGCTCCTGGTGCTGCTGCTCCTGGGCGTCTACTCACCGAACAGGCTCGTGGAGGCCTACCTGGTGATGGCGCTGGCGCTGTTCGTGAACTGGCTGCGCGTGCTGGTGGCACACCGGTACGAGGGCCGCAGCGAGCGCATGACCTTCCCGGAGCAGGTTCTCGATTCCATCGACCACCCGTCGGTGCCCGTGCTGGGCCCGTTGTGGGCGCCGGTCGGTTTGCGTTTCCACGCGGTGCACCACTTCTTCCCGCAGCTGCCTTACCACCAGCTCGGTGAGGCACGCCGCCGGCTGATGGCGGCGATCCCGCCCGATGCCGGGTACTGGTCCACCGAAGACCGTTCACTCGCCTCATCGCTGCGGCGGCTGCTCGCCCACCCGCGTAAGGAGGCGGTATGACCACAAGTCAATTCATGTCCACTGCACGAGAATCCGGGGCCACGACCTACTCCCGGCGGTTGCCGATACGGCCCGTCGAGGCGCGCGGTGCGCGGGTACGTGCCGATGATGGCCGCTGGTATGTTGACTGCCTGGCCGCGGCAGGGGCCATGTCGTTGGGCTGGAACCACCCGGTTGTCAACGAGGCGGTGATGAAGACGGTTTCCTCCGGGGAGCCGCTGCTATCACTGGACTTCCACACCCCGGCCCGGGACCGCTTTGTCGAGGAATTGCTCTCCATCCTGCCGGTCCGGCTTGCCGCGGATGCCAGCATTCATCTGTGCTCGCCCAGTGGGGCAAGCGCGGTGGAGGCCGCGTTGATGCTCGCCGAGATCGCCACCGGCGGGCGCGAACACATTGGTGTGCAAGGCGGCTTCCACGGATGCACCCGGGCAGCACGTGCCGCGAGCTCAGGCGGTGGCCTGCGCAAGCAGCCGGTGGTGCTATCTCCGCAGGCGAGTTTTCTGCCGTACCCGCAGGACTACCGCAGCCCCTTCGGAGTGGGTGGCGAGCAGGGCGTCGAGCTGGCGATTGCGGCGGCCGACGCCGTCGCGCGCCCGCACAGCGGTGTGACGGCACCGGCGTCGCTGATCGCCGAATTCGTTCTGGGTGAGGGTGGCGTGATTGCGGCTCCGGCGCGGTGGGGACAGGCGCTGCGCCGCACCGCATCGACGTTGGGCGTACCGCTGATTGCCGACGAGGTGCAGGCGGGTGTGTTCCGCACCGGCCCGGCCTGGGCGTTTCAGCACAGCGGTATCGAACCGGACATGGTGATCATCTCCAAGGGCCTCGGCTCAGGTATCCCCATCGCGGTCCTGGTCGTGCGCAAGGAATTCGACGTGTGGGAACCCGGTGCGTTCACGGGCACCTTCCGCGGGAACGCCATGGCCTTCGCCGCGGCCAGTGCGGTGATGCGCTTCGCGCGGGAGAACGGCCTGCGCGGGCACGTGACCGCCCGCGGCAAGGTTTTCCTGGATGGCCTGAACGCGATCGCCTCCGGTTCAACACTGGTGGGTGATGTGCGCGGAGTCGGGCTCATGCTGGGTGTGGAGATTGTGGACCCCGACCTACCGTGGCCAGATGACGCCGGCGCGCCGGCACCCGAACTCGCCGCGCGTATTCAACAGGCCTGCCTGCAACACGGTCTGATCGTCGAGACCGGCGGGCAGTACGGCAACGTGGTGCGTTTCCTGCCGCCGCTGACCATCGAAGAGCCCGATATCGCCGCGGCGCTGAACGCGTTCGACGCCGCATTGGCCGCGGTGGAGCGTGCGCGGTGATGGCCGACCAGAGTCCCTTCGTGAGCGAATTTCTCACGGGGGATAGTGAAAAGACGTATCGCGAAGCCATCGCGCTGGCAGCCGACCGGGCGAGCGCCGCACTGGGTGGTGCCGTCGCGCCGGGACTGGTGGATGGGTACGTCGCGCTGAAAAATGATGTCGGACTGCTAGATCTCGACGACCCCGACGGTGTGGGGCTGAGCCGGGCGCTGGACGAAGCGGCGGGACTGCTCGCTGAAAAGTCGGTGGTGGTCACCCATCCGGCGTACCTGGCGCATCTGCATTGCCCACCCGCCTTGCCGTCGTTGGCTGCCGAAGTGCTCATCAGCGCGTTCAACCAATCGATGGACTCTTTCGACCAGGCGCCGGCCGCCACCGCCATCGAGCAGCAGGTCATCGAATACTTGTGCGCCAGAATGGGGTACGGCCCAGAATCGGACGGCACGTTCACCAGCGGAGGCACCCAGTCCAACCTGCAGGCTCTGCTGCTGGCCCGCGATCTGTTCGCACACGCATCCGGTTGGGATATCGCGGCACGCGGACTGCCGCCGGAGGCCGCTTCATGGCGGGTGCTGTGCACGCGGCAGACGCATTTCTCGGTGCAGCAGGCACTGCGCCTGCTCGGGCTCGGTACGGCCGCCATCATCGAGGTACCCACCGATGACGCCGGGCGACTGCGTGCCGAGACGCTGCCGGAGATCCTTCAGGACGCCGAGCGTGCCGGAACGCCGGTGTTTGCCCTCGTGCTCACCGCCGGGACAACGGATTTCGGGGCGATCGACCCACTGCAGGCTGCCACGGAGATCGCCCGGGCACACGGGATCTGGGTCCATGTGGATGCCTGTGCGGGCGGATGCCTGATCTTCAGTGAACGGTATCGGCACCTGCTGCGCGGTATCGAGCAGGCCGATTCGGTCGCCATCGATTTCCACAAGCTGTTGTTCCAGGCCATCAGTTGCAGTGCTCTGCTGGTGGGCAACCGGGCGAGCTTCGACGTGCTTGCCGCGCATGCGGACTACCTCAACCCGGCCAGCGATGCCGAGCACGATGTGCTCAACCTGGTAGGCAAGTCGCTGCAGACCACCCGCCGTTTCGACGCACTCAAGGTGCTGGTCACCCTGCGGGCCGTGGGCCGGCGGCATATCGCCGCGATGATCGATGCCACCTGTGCGGCGGCGTGGGCTGCGGCGCAGGTGGCGGCCGAGCATCCGGACGTGGAGTTGGCGGTGCCGGTGTGCACCAACACCGTGGTGTTGCGCTGGCGACAGCCGGAACTGACATCGGAGGCTCGCGATGATGTCAACGAAGCGATCCGGGCGGAACTAGCCCACACCGGCAGGGCGATCGTCGGCAGATCCAGCGCGGCCGGCGGACAAGCGATCAAACTCACCTTCGTCAATCCCTTGGTCACGGCTTCCGTGGCGGGCGCCATGGTCTCCGAGATCGCGGCGCACGGCAACCGAATCTGGCGTGCGCGCACCCCGGAGGTCAGCGCCGTATGAGCAATCAGTTGGTACGTGTCGAGCGCGTCGCGGCCTCCGATGCCCGCTTCGGCTGGGCCAAGAATGTCGAGTTCTCGATCTTCGGCCTGGAGAACGACTTTGCCGACCCTGTCGACATCGCGGCTGGGGAGATGGTGCACTACCGGCCCTGGGAGCGGTCCTCGGAGATTTACGTCGGCTTCTCCGCGGAGTCACCGGAGCATCCCGTCGGGGTACTGCGATCACTGCGTCACGACCCCGAGCTGGGGCTCGGCAGCTTCAGCACCCTGCGTGACGCCCGAAGCTACCGGGACGGCACCAAGGATGCCCGCAATTACCTGTACCCCCACTGGGATTCGTTCTTCGACGGAGTTGCCCCGGAACGCATCGCGGAGCTGGCCACCCAGGGCGTGCGCAAGAAGCACCGTCGCGCCGGGATGGTCGA
The DNA here is from genome assembly GCF_001853795.1 of Mycobacteroides franklinii. Taxonomy (NCBI): domain Bacteria; kingdom Bacillati; phylum Actinomycetota; class Actinomycetes; order Mycobacteriales; family Mycobacteriaceae; genus Mycobacteroides; species Mycobacteroides franklinii. The sequence goes on along the minus strand of NZ_MLIK01000004.1, from coordinate 248,902 downwards.
GCAGATCTGGCGAGAGTTCTTCGGCGGGTTGGCCGCCGAGGGTGTCCAGTTCGTGACGGTGGCGCTGGTGGTGCCGCTGTTCGATTGGTACCAGCATCTGCTACCGGACCGGCTCCACCAGATCGGCGACATCCTGCCCAACTACGTCGGTGCCGACAGCGTGCCGGCCGTCGTCGACATCAGCGGGTCCTTCGTTCCCGACGCCGCGGACGCCGTGCACAACGGCTCGCTGCTGGCCGCCAGCGCCAACTCCTCGTCCCCCGAGAAAGAAAGAGTCCGATGAGATCGATTCACACCGAAGAGCATGTTTTCCGGAAGGTCAGCGAGATCGACTGTCCCGTAGACAAAGTGTGGGAACGGGTGACCAGTCAAGAGGGCATCAACGATGAGATGGGCCCGTACATGAAGATGACCATGCCCAAGCAGTTCCGGGGCAAGTCCATCGCCGATGTCACGCCGGGTACCCGCATTGGCAAGAGCTTCCTGCTGCTGTTCGGCGTGCTTCCGTTCGGGTTCGACGACATCACCGTGGCGCGGGTCGAGCCCGGCCGGATGTTCCGGGAGGAGTCGCTGATGACCGGAATGCGGGTGTGGGTGCATCACCGTACTTTGGAACCGTTGGCGTCTGAGACGGGCGAGAAGACCAGGGTCACCGACGAAGTCACCCTGGCTCCGCAGGCGCCGATGGGTCTCATCCCCGGATGGGGCCGGCTGCTGAGCAGGATCCTCGCCGCTTTCTTCACGCATCGGCATCGGCGACTGAGCCGCACCCTGTCCGCCGCCGGAGTTCCGCGATGAGGCGCCTCACCACAAGCGCGGCCGCGCTGCTCGCGGTGACGGCGGCCGCCGGGTGCGCGCCGGTGAACGAGGAGGCCGGCAAGCCCGTCGGCCACGCCTTTCAGTTGTTGAAGTACCCCGTCGCGCAGTCGGATCCGGCAGCACAACCGCAGGGTAAGTCGCCGTTCGGTGATTACGCACTGGAAGTCTCCGGTTCGGTGACGTACCTCGGCGAGACCACCGCGCTGCCCGGTGCGGGTGTCATGACCATCGGGCCGGGCCCACGGCGTGGCGAGCTGAAGATCGAGCAGTACTACCAAGGAGACCGGTTCCCGTATGAGACCGGAATCGTGTCGGGTGGTGAGGGCAAGCCCAGCACCCTGGATGCCATCACCATTGTCAACCCGCTGGATTCGCGGGTGACATTGCAATGCGCTGTTGACGGCGGAATCGCCTTGGCGGACATCGACGGTGAGCGTGAGCTCACCGGGACATGCGGTGGGGGATCGAAGGCGCACGGGCACGTGAGGGCCGACGGCAGCCGCAAGGTGACCTGGCGCGACAGGCCCGTCGAATTGATCCGCACCGTCGTGGATCTCACCGTCACCGGTGCGAGCAGCGGACAGATTCATCAGGTCAACGAGGTTCCCCGGGACGGCACGGTCGGCAGCTTCCCCTTGACCACGTCGATTGACGTGAACATGACCGCGCAGGGCATCAGCCTGACCCAGAAGCTGCAGCGTCAGGTCCTCCCGAAAGTGAAGGACTGATCCATGACAACGGACACAAAGACTCCGGCGCTGCGTGCGACCGATCTGGTCAAGGCCTACCCGGGGTCGGAAGCGCGGGCGGTGGACGGGCTGAATTTGACCATTCCGCAGGGGATTGTCTACTGCCTGCTGGGCAGGAACGGTGCCGGCAAGACCACCACCATCCGCATGGCGACCACGCTGCTGGCCCCCACCAGTGGGGAACTCGAGGTGCTCGGTGTTCCCGTCGACAAGACCAAGGAGCTACGCCCCCTGATCGGAGTGGCACTGCAAGAGGTGGCACTGGACCTGTGGATGTCACCGGTCGAGCAGATCCGGATGAGCCTGGCCATCGCGGGGTGGCCCAAGGCACGCCGGAAGGCGCGTGAGGAAGAGCTCATCGAGCAGTTCGGTCTGAGCAGCTACGTGAATCGCAAGGTGGGTGCGCTGTCGGGCGGCATGCGGCGCCGCGTCGATGTCGCGCTTGCAGTCGCCCACAACCCGCAGATGTTGTTCCTGGACGAGCCCTCCAGCGGGCTGGATATCGAAGGCAAACAGGAGGTTTGGAATGCCATCCGGTTGCTGCGCTCCGAAGGGCGCACCGTGGTGCTGACCACTCACGATATGGATGAGGCGGTGTCCCTGGCCGATGAGGTCGGCATCGTCAAGAGCGGTCAGTTGGTGGCCTCGGGCTCCACGCAGGAGTTCACCCGTAGCCACGGCTACGCCATCGAGATCTCTTCGGACGGTGTGATACCCGAGGAGGCTGCGGGGCGCCTGGCAGACGCGGGGTATGCCGTGCAGTGCACCGACTCCGGAACCTTGTCCGGGACATTGGATTCCGCGTCGGCGTCGGACCTGGCGGCATTGGGCGCGGAACTCGATCGCGTCGGATTGGGTGCGGCCAGTATCGAAGTGCGGTCTACCTCGCTGCGCGACGCATTCCTGGAGGTGACCCAGTGAACGCCCTGTCCAACACCGCGCGGCTGTTCCGCCGGTATGTCGTCGTGGGACTGCGGCAACCGGTGTTCGGGTTCATCTTCCCGATCGTGTTCCCGGTGGTTCTGGTGATCTTCGTGCGATCGATGTTCCAGCGGGTCGCGGACCTCCCCGGATTCCCCTTGTCCTCCTACACCGCATACATCGCGCCCGGGCTCATCATGCTGATCCCGATGCTCGGAGCCGGGTACGGTGCCGGGACGTTGATCGACGAGATCAGGTCGGGGTTCACCGATCGGCTGCGACTTTACGGCGTATCCACCGGTCAGATCATGGCGGCCAAGATCGGCTTTGAGATGTTCCGCATCCTGCCGGCGGCGGTCATCGTCATCGGGCTACTGGCCTTCCTCGACGCGCCGCTGCGGGCGGGACTGATGACCGGGGTTTTCCTGGTCCTGGTGATGTTCCTGTGGTCCGCCGCCTACAGCTCGCTGTTCTACCTGGTGGCGCTGCGCACCCTCAATCCGCAGGCGCCGGTGGCGATGCTGCCGCTGGCACTGCCGGTGCTGTTCGTCAGCCAGGCACTCATGCCGTCGGTGCTCCTGTCCGACTGGCTCCGGATCAGCATCAACGCGAACCCCTTCTCCCACATCGTGTCCGCCGCCTCCACCATCATGTACGGCGAATTCGACGCGATGTCGGTTGTGAAGGGTGTGTTGGTGGCCGTCGGGATGTTCGCGCTGCTGCAAATCCCCATCCATCTGGTGATCCGCCGGAAAATCGGCAAGTAGAAGGTTTAGAGAAAAATATGGAAACCCCGTCACAACCCGATGTGCTTCGCGCGAGCGGCTCATCACAGGTCCGTGAATTCCTCATCGAGTTCATCGCCGAGGAGCTCGAGCTGCCCACCGCGGATGTCAACGACTTCTCCGAGTTGGTCGGTGATCTCGGTTTCGACTCACTGTCATTTGCCCTGGGCGTCTCGGAGATCAAGGGCCGCTTCGGCATTCAGCTGACCAAGGACGATGTCTTCGAATGCAAGACACTCGGTGCGCTGATCGAGCTGGTGGAGAGTCGGTTGTGATGAGCCGCGTGCGCGAAGAACGTTCTGGGTCGAACCCGGTGATCGACAGGTTGCGAGCCGGGGCCGGCCTCACAGACCGTGGCCTCACCTCGGCACCGATCGCTCCCGACGGGACGTCACTGCTGGAAGAGCTGCGTACCGTGCCGTGGGCGCAGGTGCACCAGGCCGGGCTACGTATTGCGGGTGCGCTGCAGGCCGCGGGTGTGCGACCCGGTGACGCGATCGCGGTATTGGCCGGTGCGCCTGGGGAAATCGCGCCACTGGTGCAGGGCATCTGGCTCTCTGGCGCCTCGGTGACAATGTTGCACCAGCCCACCCATCGCTCCGATATGCAGCTCTGGGTCGAAGACACCGGCCGGGCGCTGGCAGCCGTCGGCTCCTCGACGGTCGTGGTGGGCGACCCGTTCATGGCCGCGGCCGGTCAGTTCGGGGCCGTCGCCGCGCGCGTCCTGGAGCTGCCCGCGCTGTTGGACGGTGCACCCGGCGATGTTGTGGAGACCGATCAGGACGCTATCGCGTTCTTGCAGTTGACCTCCGGGTCCACCGGCACCCCGAAGGCTGTCAGCATCAGCTACCGCAATATCGAGGCGAATCTGCGGGCCATGGTGAGCGCATCCGGCGCGGATCCCGAAACGGATGTGGTGGTGAGCTGGCTGCCGCTGTTCCACGACATGGGGATGATGGGCTATCTCATCGTTCCCATGTGCCAGGGGATGAACACGGTCAGCGTGACACCGATGGACTTCCTCGGTGATCCGCTGCTGTGGGCGAAGCTGATCAGTACCTACCGCGGCAGCATGACGGCGGGCCCCAACTTCGCGTACTCGCTGCTGGCCCGTCGGCTGCGCAAGGCACCCGACGGTGCGTACGACTTGTCCTCGTTGCAATTCGCGCTCAGTGGTGCCGAGGCCATCGATGTCGCGACCCTCGACCGGTTCGTCGCCGAGGGCGCCCGCTTCGGCATGCGTCCGGATGCCATCGTGCCTGCCTACGGTATGGCGGAGGCCACGCTAGCGGTCTCGTTCGTGCGCCGTGGTGAGGGATATCGGGTGTGCCCGCCCCATCCGGATCTCGTCGCTGCGGAGGGTGCGCAGGCCAGCGCCCGTGTCCCACTGGGTCTTCCGCTGCCGGGATGTGAGGTTCGGGTGGTCACCGAGGACCGTGCGGTGCTGCCCGCGGAATCAATCGGGGAGCTGGAGATCCGCGGTGACAACGTCACCGCCGGGTATCGCACGGTGTCCGGATTCGAGCCGATGCTTGATGCGCAGGGCTGGTTGTCCACCGGCGATATCGGCTATCTCACCCACGACGGTCAGCCAGTGATCTGTGGCCGCAAGAAGGACATCTTGATTATCTCGGGCCGCAATGTGCATCCCGAGGACATCGAGCGTTCGGTTGCCGGGGTATCCGGAGTTCGTTCCGGTGGCATCGCGGCGGTACGCCTGCACACGGCGGCAGCCGGCGAGGGATTCGCGATGGTCGCCGAATCGGCGCTGCACGCGAACACCACCGAGAGTGAGCGCATTCGTGCCGAGGTGGCCGATTGTGTGTATCGCACCCTTGGGGTGAGTCCGCGTGACGTCCATGTGGTGCCGGCCGGATGGATTCCCAAGACATCCTCCGGGAAGCTGCGTCGGCGGGCCACCTCCGAACGGTTGAAGAGGTGTGAACCCGCCCGATGACGACACGGGATCAACTAGTCCGTGTCGGCAGCAAAATGCCCAAAGGGATTCGCACACTTGGTGATAGCGGCGCGAGATATCTGCGGCACCATCCGATCGCCGCGCTCACCACCGTCGGCGAACAGTTCGTCCTCGGTGTGCACACCCTGCGGTACTTCGCGACCGACCTGATGACGGGCCGCTTCCCATGGGCCGAGTTCGTGCGGCAGGCCGCATTCATGGCGGGCACGGCGGTGATGCCGACGGTGCTGGTGGCGCTGCCCATCGGGGTGACACTGTCCATTCAATTCGCGCTGCTGGCAGGGCAAGTCGGCGCCACGTCGCTGGCGGGCGCCGCCAGTGGCCTGGCGGTGGTGCGGCAGGCCGCCTCGCTGGTGGCGGCGATGCTGCTGGCTTCGGCGGTGGGCTCGGCGATGACCGCGGACCTCGGTTGCCGGACCATGCGGGAGGAGACGGCGGCCATGGAGGTGATGGGGATATCGGTGGTGCGGCGCCTGGTGGTGCCGCGCTTCGCCGCGGCGATCGTGGTCGGTATTGCCCTGACCGGGGTGGTCTGCTTTGTGGGATTCCTGGCCAGTTACCTGTTCAACGTGTTCGTACAGGGCGGTGCCCCAGGAAGTTTCGTCGCTACATTCGCATCGTTCGCGACCCCTGCGGACCTACTGCTGGCCTTGCTCAAGGCCGCGGTGTACGGGGCCATCGTGGCGGTGATCGCCTGCCAGAAGGGGCTGGCCTCCCATGGTGGGCCGACGGGTGTGGCGAACTCGGTGAACGCGGCGGTCGTCGAGTCGGTGTTGCTGCTCATGATCGTGAACGTCGTGATCAGCCAGGTCTACACCATGCTGTTTCCCAGGGCGGTGCTATGACCCTCACCTTGCCAACCCGTCGGGAGAGCCTGCGCCCCATGGCGTTTTCCGCGGAAACGGCAGCCAGGCCGCTGGCGCGCTTCGGCCATATGATCACCTTCTTCGTGCATGCGTTCCTCGCGATCCCGATTGCGCTGCGCCGCTACCGTCGCGAGTTCTTGCGGCTGCTGTCCGATATCACCTGGGGTAACGGCTCGATTGTCGTCGGTGGCGGTACGGCCGGTGTGGTGCTGGTGCTCGGCATCACCACCGGTGCCCTGGTGGCCATCGAGGGTTACAACTTCCTGGAGCTGATGGGTCTGGGGCCGGCCACCGGAGTCATCTCCTCGCTGGTGACCACGCGTGAGCTGGCCCCGATCATGGCCGCGCTGGCCTTCGCCGTGCAGGCGGGGTGCCGCTTCACCACACAGCTCGGGTCGATGCGCATGGCAGAGGAAGTCGATGCGATGGATTCCCTTGCCATCCGGCCCATTCCGTATCTGGTGACGACGCGCCTGTTGGCCTCCGTGGTCGCCATCATCCCGCTGTACGTGGCCTGCCTGACCGTCAGCTATCTGTCCTGTCAGATCATGGTCGGCATTGTCAGCGGCGGCTCGATGGGGCCCTACCTGCACTACTTCACGCTGCTGGCCAGCGGCACCGATATCGCCTACTCCGTGGGTAAGGCCATCGTCTTCGTCTGGATTGCCTCGGCGGTGCAGTGCTACTACGGCTTCTGCGCCGACGGGGGTCCGGAGGGTGTCGGCATCGCCGCCGGGCACGCCATGCGCGCCAGCATCACCGCGGTGATCATCGTCAACATGCTGCTGACGATGGCGCTGTGGAGTGTCGACTCCGGCGCCAGGTTCGGTGGATGACATGTTGAATCGCCCCGATGGTCATCACGATCTGGATGGTGCCGTCTTCTCGCGTCGCCAGCTGCTGGTGCGCGGGGGCGCCGCGCTGGCTCTCGTCGCCGCCATCACCTCGGCGCTGCTGGTCAAGTCGACCGGCGTGCTGGACCGATACGTGAACGTTGTCGCCGAACTGCGCAACGTCGGCGACGGCCTACCGCCGCGCTCGGATGTGAAATACCGGGGTGTGCTCGTCGGTACCGTGGACGGCGTCACTCCGTCGGTACAGGCGCAGCCCAACCAGGTGCACGTGCGGCTGAAACCGGCGTATGCCAAGTCGATTCCGGCCACGGTGACCGCTCGCGTGGTGCCGAGCAATGTGTTCGCCGTCTCGGCGCTGCAACTCGTGGACCACGGGCCCGGTGCCCCGATTCGCGAGGGTGGGCATATCGCCGAGGACACCCGGCTGCCCACCGTGCTGTTCCAGAGCACCGTCAACAAACTGCGCGAAATCCTCACCGCGGCGGGCCGCGGCCGCGAGGACAACAGCCTGGGGATTCTGGCGGCCGTCGGAGCCGCCACCGATCATCGCCGCGTCGAACTGCTCACCAGCGCAACGCAACTCGATCGCATACTGGATCAGCTCAACGCCATCGTCGCGACCGATCAGGGACCGTCCACGGTATCGGCGCTGGTGCAGGCTGCACATGGGTTGTCGCAGACCGCACCGGATCTGGTCGACGCCCTGCATCAGGCGGTGAGACCCATGCAGACTCTCGCCGAGAAACGAGACCAGCTGCGGGCATTCATCGGTGCCGGGGTGCACACCACCGGCACCGTGGTGGAGTCGCTGCACAACCACACCGACCAGCTCATCCAGATCACCACCGATCTGACGCCCGTGTTGGGTGTGCTGGCCGATAACGCCCAGCACTTCGTGCCGATCACCCGGCGCATCAGCCGGTTCTCGGACACCTTCTTCCAGGAGGTGTGGGACCCGGAACTGGCCACCGCCAAGGGGCGGGTCAACTTGTCCTTCACCCCGTCGTATTCGTACACCCGCGCGGACTGCCCGCGTTACGGGGAACTCAAGGGGCCCAGTTGCTTTACCGCGCCGCAGATCGCGGTGCGGCCCGACCTTCCGGAGGTACTGCTGCCGCAGAACTACCGCCCGCCGGCCGGGTTGGCGCCGCCACCGGGAACGGTGTTGGGCCCCAATGGCAACCCCGTCGCCGTCGGGCCGCCACTGATCAACCCCAATCCGGACCTGCGTGACCCCAACCCGCCGGTGCCGTCCTGGCTGAGTCCCGCACCGCCGGTGCCCGGCAGCGCCGACCCCGGGGAAACCGCGATCGCGCCGGCATCTTTCGGCGGCACCGTGGGTCCCGTCGGCAGCGCGCAGGAACGCGGCCAGCTGGGCCGCATCCTGGGGCAACCGGTCACCTCGGCGCAACAGCTGGTGCTCGGGCCTATCGCCCGGGGCGCCATCGTGACTCGCACCGAGGACCCGCAGGGTGAAGGAGGCGCTCGATGAGAGGCACGGCTACGCGCGGCCCGGTGATCGGGTTGGCCGTCTTCCTGGTGATCGCCACGGCACTGACCTGGCTCGTGTACGTCACGCTGCGCCGGGATGTCAAGGGCTCCACAGTGTCCTACGCGGCCATGTTCACCGATGTCTTCGGGCTGCGGGAGGGCGATGACGTGCGGATCGCCGGCGTGCGTGTCGGACGGATCCAGCACATCGAGCTCATCGGCACCACCGCCAAGGTGAGCTTCGCCATCCAGGACAACCAGCGTCTGCCGGTCAGCACCACCGCGTCGGTGACCTACCAGAACATCGTGGGTCAGCGTTATCTCGCTTTGGCACAGACAAATTCGGGTCCGGCCGGACTGCTGGCCCCGGGAGCCGTCATTCCCGTCGAGCGCACCGAGCCCTCCTTCGATATCGGTACCCTGCTCAACGGATACGAGCCGCTCTTCGCGGTGCTGGACCCCGCGCAGGTGAACAACCTCACCCAGGCCGTCATCGGATCGCTGCAGGGGGATACCGCATCCTTCGCCACCCTGGTGGACCAGACATCGACATTGACAAAGACATTCACGGGCCGCGACGATGCGCTGGATCATGTGATAGCGAGCCTGGACAGCGTGGTGGGCAGCCTGGCGGCGCAGAACCGGGACTTCGAGGATGCCATCGGCGCGACCCGTCAGGTGGTGGGCCAATTCGACAGCCGCCGTCCCGAGCTGGTGTCCTCGGTGGGGAAGATGACCGAGGTAGTGAGGAGCCTGTCCCGGATCGCCCAGGATGTGGACCCGTCGGTGCACGAATTGCTCACGCGCGAACCCGGTTACACCCGGCACATGCTGAACATCGAACCGCAGATCGCCTACACGGGACTCAACACACCGCTATTCCTCAAGGGACTGGCGCGCATGTTCGGTGAGGGCGCCTACATGAACGCGTACGCCTGCGATGTGAACCCCTACGGATTCTTCCCGGGGCTCAACGAGGTCGTCCCGATCATCGTTGACGCGGCCACACCGGGAAACAAGGCCAAGCACACCGCACGGTGCCGGAACGCAGGAGATGGTGGCTGATGATCAGACCGCTGGACTCTTACAGCAAGACCTGGCTCGGTGTGATCGCCGTGGCCGTGATCGCCGCACTCATCGGTGGTCTGTTGCTGGTGAAGGAATTGGGAATCGGATACCGGCAATTCACCGCCGAATTCCTGCAGGCGGCCGCGCTGCGACCGGGCAATATCGTCACCGTCGCCGGCGTGCAGGTCGGTTCGGTCACCGGTGTGCGGTTGGCAGGTGACCGCGTGGAGGCCACCTTCCGGGTGCGCGACAACATGCCGGTCGGTGCCGAGTCGCGCGCCGCCATCAAGATCACCACCCTCTTCGGGTCCCGGTATGTCGACCTGCGACCGGCGGGCAGTGGCATGCCGGCAGATCGCCGGATCGACCTGCAACGCACGGAGGTTCCGTACGACTTGCAGGCCGCGCTGGCCGACTCCACCCGCACCTTCGAACAGGTGGACGCCGATCGGATTGCCTCGTCGCTCAACGTGCTGGGCACCCAGCTTGACGGGCTACCCAACGTCGTACCACAGGCCATGGAGAACGTGCGCGCCCTGTCCTCGGTCATCGCGCAACGGCGCGACCAGTTGGGCACACTGCTGACGAGCACGGAAAGCGTCACCAGCATGCTGCGCCGCCAGCAGTCCGATATCGGCACGTTCATCCATCAGGGGCAGGAGCTGGTGGGGGAGTTCGTGGCCCGCTCGGCCGCCTTCCACGCGATGATGCGCTCGCTGCAGAGCATCGTGGCGTCCCTGCGCACCATCGTGGTCGGTGATCACCGCGCGCTCGACGGCGTCATCGGCACCTTGGACGAACTCAGCGGCAAGCTCGCGCAGCAGGATGCCTTGTTACGCAACCTGCTTCAGATCGCGCCGGTGCCCATTCGCGAGATCGCCAACGCCACCGGGTTCGGCAACTCGATCGAAGGCAACCCCGGCGGCGGCGCGCTCATCGACTCGTGGATGTGTGCGATCAGTGGCCGTGCCAAGCAATTCGGGATGATCGAGTACTTCAAGGACTGCCAGTGACCACGATGCGCAAGATACTCCTGATCGGTCTGGGGCTGGCCGTCGCCGCGACGACGGCAGGTGCGGCGTGGTCCGTCACCCGGGCCAGCGGGACTATCACCGTCATGGCCCAATTCGACAGTGCCGCAGGCTTGTATCCCGGAAACGTGGTGGCCGTGCTGGGCATGCCGGTGGGACAGGTCTCCAAGATCACGGCCCGGGGCGGCTACGCCGAGGTGGAGTTCACCGTCGACAGCCAGGTGAAGGTTCCCGCCGATGCGCAAGCGGTCACGCTCTCGACCTCGATCCTGACCGACCGCCAGGTCGAACTGTCACCGCCCTACCGCGGTGGGCCGGTGCTGCATGACGGTGACACCATCGGCCTGAACCGGACCCGCACCCCCGTCGAATTCGACCGGGTCCTCGGCATGCTCGACAAGCTCTCCGGTTCCCTGCACGGCGACGGCGCTGGGGCCGGCCCCATCGCCGCGGTGCTGAACGCCGGTGACGGTGTGGCCGCCGGTAACGGCGATCGCATCAAGACGGCGCTGGACGAGCTGTCCCGGGCGCTGCGGCTCGGCGCCGACGGCGGGGCGCACACGCGCGAACAGATGACCGCCATCGTCAGGAACGTCAGCGGCCTGCTGGACGCGGCGGCTCGCAATGACGCGAGCCTGCGGCAGTTCGGGTCCACCGTGCGTCAGCTCAGCGACATCCTGGACCGCGAGAGCTTCGGTTCCGGCAGCACCGGGCGGCAGTTCAACGAGGTGATCGAGCAGACCGGGAACATTCTGCAGGCCAACAGGGATGCCATCCGCCGCGGTATTGCCAACGGCAACAAAAGCATCCAGACGGTCTACGACCGTCAGCGCGAGGTCGCCGAGTTCTTCGATGTGCTGCCGCTGATGGCCGACAACCTGTACAACGCCATCGATCAGCGCAACGGCGCGATACGCGCGCACTTCCTGGCCGACCGCATGGTGTTCGACGGCCAGATGGCCAAGGAAATCTGCAATCTGATGGGCCTGCGCCAACTGGGCTGCAGCACAGGCACACTGCAGGACTACGGACCCGACTTCGGGCTCACCTACATGCTCGACGGTCTGGCGACGATGGGACAGAAATGATGGGGCGCAGGCTATCGGCGTTCATCGCGGTCGTGTTTCTCTGCGCGGGGTGTTCCACCGGCGGACTGGCCGACCTGCCGTTACCCGCCCCGGGGCTGGGCGGCGGGGGATACCGGCTGACGGCGGTATTCGCCAACGCGCTCAACCTGCCCGAGCGGGCCAAGGTCAAGCTGGCCGGTGCCGATATCGGCGAGGTGGAATCGATGGCGGCCAAGGAATTCCGTGCGGTGACCACCCTGCGCATCCGGCATGATGTCACGCTTCCGGTAGGAAGCACCGCGCAATTGCGCACGGCCACACCGCTTGGCGATGTGTTCGTGTCTATCACCCCGCCCGAACAGCCCGGTGGCGGCACTCTTGTCGACGGGGACACCATCGGCATCGACCGGACCGGTGCGGCGGCGACCGTGGAGTCGGTGCTCAGCTCGGCGGCAATCCTGGTGAACGGGGGTGCGGTGCACAACCTCACCAACGTCGTCAACGGCACAGGGCGGGCGGCCGGTCAGGACGGTCAGGCCTTCGGCCACATGATCGGAAAGTCGAACGAACTGCTGGGCAAGCTCAACGCGCGCTCGGGGCAGCTGGATACCGCGATGACCGCGACGGCTCAGCTGGCCGAGGCGCTCGATGCCAAGAGCGAGCAGCTGGGGCAGGTACTGCACGCGGCTGCCCCGGCGACGGCGACCTTGCAGGAGAATGCCGGTCAGATCTCCGATCTGGTTCTGCTGCTGGGTGATACGGCGCACGAGTTGGGCAAGTTCCCGTCCATCGCGGGCACCGACACCAGCGGGCGCAGCGTGCTCGCCGACGCCAACGCGATATCCCGGTCCTGGAACGATGTGGTGCTGGACCCGGAGACCAGCCTGCTCTCGCTCAATCGGCTGTACGCGCCGTTCATCAAGATCACTGCGGGGTCGGCCATTTCCGGCCGCGCCGGTATCGACCGGCTGGTGCTGGGCGCGATCCCGGACGCCGGTTTCGGGGGAGACCCGGGCTTTCACGGCCCCAAGCGGTACGACTGGGCCAAGTTCGTCGGGACCATCAAGTACTCGTTGTGGCGGCTGCAAGAACGCGTCGTCGGGCAGGGGCCTGAGGCACAAGGCTTTGGTGTGCAGGGCCCGGGACGATGAGCCGCGCCTGGGCCAGTGGCCTGTCTCTCGTTCTCCTGCTGACGGTTTCGGTCACCTACCTGCTGGTCGGGGTGCTGCATGTGCGGCCGCTGGCATCGAGTTACCCGGTGACCGTCCAACTCGCCGAATCCGGAGGGCTGCTGCCCAACCAGGATGTGACATTGCATGGGGTGCGGATCGGCTCGGTCGATTCACTGACTTTCACCGGCGACGGCGTGAACGCGACAGTGAATGTCGATGGCGGCGTGCGCGTGCCCGCTACCGCCGCGGTGCGGGTGTCCGGGCTGTCCCCGGCGGGTGAGCAATATCTCGACTTCTCGGCGGGATCGGATACCGGCCCATTCCTGAACCCGGGTGATGTGATCACCCGGAACCGCACCGCCATCCCGGTCACCCCGGCGCAGCTGCTGTCCCACGCCGATGGCGTGCTGGCTCAAGTGAATCCGGCCAAGATCGAGCGCATCAAGAAGGAACTGAGCCTGAGCTCCGCGGGTCCGCGCAAGCTCACCGACATCGTCGACGGCGGGGTCTTCTTGTTGGCCACTCTCGATTCGGTGTTGCCCGAGACGGTCAGCGCCATCAAGGACAGCCGGACGGTGCTCTCGGCGGCGGTCGACGTCAACGGCGGTATCGCAGCCACCTCGCGCAACCTGCGCAGCACCCTGGCAGGTATCAACGCGATGGACGGGGGTTATCGGAAACTCATCGAGCAGTCGCCGCGGGTGCTGGCGGCCACGGACAAGCTGTTCACCGACAACTCCGACACCATGGTGCAGCTGCTGTCCAACCTGGCCGTCAACGCACGGCTGTCCTATGTACGAGTGCCCGCGCTGAACGCGCTGTTCCCCAACTACCGGGGCTCGGCGCTGGAGGCGTTCATCAGCACCATGCACGAGCATGGGCTGTGGGTGACGGCCGATCTGTATCCGCGGTACGCCTGCGATTACGGCACTCCGCGGCATCCGCCCTCCTCGGCCGACTACCCGGAGCCGTTCCTCTACACGTACTGCCGCGACGATGATCCCGCCGTCCTGGTGCGGGGTGCCAAGAACGCTCCGCGCCCGGCGGGGGACGACACGGCCGGGCCGCCGCCCGGTGCCGACATGGGTGCCAAATCCGACCCGACGCCGCCCGGCCGGTACACCATCCCGACGCCCTACGGTGGACCGGCGCTGCCCATCGAACCCCCGAGGTAATGATGCCGGTGAACAATGGGCAATCGGGTCCGTCGTCGGCCGTGGGCCGCGCGGTGCACACCCGCCGAATCGCGTTCACGTTTGACCGGTCCGCGCCCTCGCGGCGGCATTTCGTCGCCGGTGATATCGCCATGAGCCATCTGGTGGCGCTGCTGTCCGGCTTCTTCCCGTCCGGAGAGGAGTTCTTCATCCAGTCGGTGCGGCGCTACGACCGGCAGATCGCCGATCCCGTCCTCAAGAAGCAGGTCGCCGGGTTCATCGGGCAGGAGATGACGCACGGAATCCAGCATCGTGAACTGAACACCCAGCTGGTTCATCGTGGCTACTGGGCAACAGGGCTGATGGATCGCGTCGGCACCCGGCTCGTCAAACGCATGAAACAGCACAGGGACCGGCTGCCGGATACCGTCGCCCGGTCAGCGCTTGCCGTCACCGCCGCCGTCGAGCACCTCACCGCCATCCTCGGGGAACAGGTGCTCAGCGTGCCCTGGATACAGCACCAGCTGACCGATCCCGAGGTACGCGCGATGCTCAACTGGCATGCCATCGAGGAGATGGAGCACAAGTCAGTCGCCTTCGACGTCTACCGGTACGTCGGCGGCGGCGAGCGGATGCGCATCACGGCGATGGCGCTGACGCTGGGGCTCTTCCTCAGCAGGTCGGCGATCCTGCTGGCCTCGATCGTCACCGACCCGTGGGCGTGGCGCCACCCGGTGCGGACCCTGCGCAGCGTCGTGGCCCTGCCGCGCACCCCGCTTTTCGCGGGGCTCTGGGCCAAGATCCGCTGCTATCTGCGGCCCGGATTTCATCCCGATGACATCGACCACGGCCCTTTGCTCGAGAAGTGGCGTGACGAGTACTTCGGCCCCGAGGGCATCCTGCTGGACCACCTGAAGTAGCTGCTTGCGGCCACCGAGGTAAAACGCGCTTTGTCCGGCCCTTAGGCTGTTCAGGTCAATTACTGCAGTCTTGTGGACCTCAAGAGGAGCCTGAGCAGATCGTGGCCGCCAAGCCGAACGCCGCCGGTAAGAAGATCGAGGCCGTCGTCAACCTCGCCAAACGCCGGGGACTTGTGTACCCGTGCGGTGAGATCTACGGCGGTACCAAGTCGGCGTGGGATTACGGGCCGCTCGGCGTGGAACTCAAGGAGAACATCAAGAAGCAGTGGTGGCGCTCCGTCGTCACCAGCCGCGACGATGTCGTCGGCCTGGACTCGTCGGTAATCCTGCCGCGTCAGGTCTGGGTCGCCTCCGGACACGTCGAGGTGTTCAACGATCCGCTGGTCGAGTGCCTGAACTGTCACAAGCGCCACCGTCAGGACCACCTGCAGGAGGCGTACGCGGAGAAGAAGGGCATCGACGATCCCGAGTCGGTTGCCATGACCGAGATCGTGTGCCCGGACTGCGGCAACAAGGGTCAGTGGACCGAGCCGCGTGACTTCAACATGATGCTCAAGACCTACCTGGGCCCCATCGAGACCGAGGAGGGCCTGCACTACCTGCGCCCCGAGACGGCGCAGGGCATCTTCATCAACTTCAAGAACGTCGTGACGACGTCGCGGCAGAAGCCGCCGTTCGGCATCGGCCAGATCGGCAAGAGCTTCCGCAACGAGATCACCCCCGGCAACTTCATCTTCCGCACGCGTGAGTTCGAGCAGATGGAGATGGAGTTCTTCGTCGAGCCTTCGACGGCGCCCGAATGGCACAAGTACTGGATCGACACCCGTCTGCAGTGGTACGTCGACCTGGGCATCGACCCGGAGAACCTGCGGCTGTACGACCACCCCAAGGAGAAGCTGTCGCACTACTCCGACGGCACCGTCGACATCGAGTACAAATTCGGTTTCAGCGGCAACCCGTGGGGCGAGCTGGAGGGCATCGCCAACCGCACCGACTTCGACTTGTCCACGCACGCAAAGCATTCCGGCGAAGACCTGTCGTACTACGACCAGGCCGAGGACCGTCGCTACACCCCGTACGTGATCGAGCCCGCGGCCGGTCTCACCCGGTCCTTCATGGCGTTCCTCGTCGACGCCTATCACGAGGACGAGGCCCCGAATGCCAAGGGCGGCGTGGATACGCGCACCGTGCTGCGGCTTGACCCGCGTCTGGCCCCGGTCAAGGTCGCGGTGCTGCCGCTGTCGCGTAATGCCGACCTGAGCCCGCGGGCCAAGGCGCTGGCCGCCGAGCTGCGCCAGTACTGGAACGTGGACTTCGATGACGCCGGTGCCATCGGCCGGCGGTATCGTCGACAGGACGAGATCGGCACCCCGTTCTGCGTCACAGTCGATTTCGACTCGCTGGAAGACGACTCGGTTACCGTCCGCGACCGCGACGAGATGACCCAACAGCGCATTCCGATCGGCGGCGTGGCCGATCATCTCGCCAAGACACTCAAGGGCTGCTAGCCAAGGAGCAGAAATGACTGACGTCCAGAATCACATCGGAATCGATCCCGCCAGCGCGCCGATCGAGGCACCGGCGGCCGAGGCGCAGGTGCGCGCCGACGACCGTGGGCACGTGTTCCACTCATGGTCCGCGCAGGCGATGATCGACCCGCTGCCTATCGCTGGCGGCTCGGGTGCGACATTCTGGGATTACGCCGGCAAGGAGTACCTGGACTTCGCCTCGCAGCTGGTGAATCTCAATCTGGGACACCAGCATCCGCGTCTGGTCGAATCCATCCAGCGTCAGGCGGGCCGGCTGGCCACCATCGCGCCCGCCTTCGCCAACGACGTGCGCGGCGAGCTTGCGCGCCTGGTCGCCGAGCGCGCGCCGGGAACGCTGAACAAGGTCTTCTTCACCAACGGCGGCACCGAGGCCGTGGAGCACGCGGTGCGGATGGCGCGTCACCACACCGGCCGTCGCAAGGTGCTTGCCGCGTACCGCAGCTACCACGGCGGCACCACCACGTCGATGTCGTTGACGGGTGAGCCGCGCCGCTGGGCCAACGATCCGGGCGACAACTCGGTGGTGCATTTCTTTGGTCCGTACGCCTACCGTTCGGCGTTCCACGCCACCTCGGCCGAGGAGGAAACCCAAAGGGCGCTGGAGCATCTGGAGCAGGTCATCAACCTGGAGGGGCCTCCCACCATCGCCGCGATCATCCTGGAATCGGTGGTCGGCACCAACGGTGTGCTGGTTCCGCCGCCCGGATACCTGGCCGGCGTGCGGGAGATCTGCGACCGGTACGGCCTGGTGTTCATCGCCGACGAGGTGATGGTCGGGTTCGGCCGATTCGGCGAATGGTTCGCCATCAACGCCTTTGACGTCACCCCGGACCTCATCACCTTCGCCAAGGGCATCAACTCCGGTTACGTCCCGCTGGGCGGTGTGGTGATCTCCGATGCCATCGCCACCAGCTTCGACCACCGTCCGTACCCGGGCGGACTGACGTACTCCGGGCATCCGTTGGCCTGTGCGGTCGGCGTCGAGACCATCAAGGTCTTCGAGGACGACAAGATCCTCGAGCGGGTGCTCGACCTCGGTGAGCGCGTGGTGCGTCCGGAGCTCGAGCGCTGGGTGCAGGCGCACCCGAGTGTCGGCGAGATCCGTGGCCGTGGCCTGTTCTGGGCCGTGGAACTGGTGCGCAACAAGGAAACTCGCGAACCGCTGGTTCCGTTCAACGCCAGTGGTGAGGCGGCGGGCCCGATGAACGCCTTCGCGGCGGCGTGCAAGAAGGAAGGCCTGTGGCCGTTCACGCACTTCAACCGCACGCATGTGGCACCTCCGCTGATCATCAGCGAGGAGGATCTGCGGCGCGGGCTGTCGATCATCGACGAGGCGTTGAACGTCGCCGACGGGTACACGGATTAGAAGCGGCCCCCGCCGCCTCGGAAACTCGACCCGGAGGACCGGGACGAGCCGCCGTAGGACGACGATCCGGATCCTGACCAGGAGCTGTGGTGGCCTGAGCCACCGCTGATCATCCCGCGCAGGATTCCGCCGATCACCGCGCCGGCGACATTGCCGGCCACGTCGCCCGCGACGCTGTATCCGCCGTACCCATTGCTGTAGTAGCGCTGGGCGCCTTGCACCTCTTGTTGCGCTGCGGATTCGGCCTGTGAGGCCAGCTCGGCGGCGCCGTTGGCCAGCAGGATGGCATCGGACGGATTCGATGTGCGGCTCTGCTCGGCCGAGGCCAGCTTGCGCTGTGCCTCGTCCAGGTTCTGGCGGGTGCGGGCGCCCACGGCGCCGCGGTGCACAGCGATGTACTGGTTGACGGAATTCACCCGTTGGCGTGCGGTCACCAGCGCCTGGTCGAGTACGCGGGCCCGTCGTTCGGCGGCAGCCTGTTCCTCCTGCACGGTGGCCAGCAGCTTGTCCAGCTGCGCATCGGCGGCGGCGAGGTGAGTGAAGGCGGTCAACGGATCCGTCGCGCCGATGCGCTCGGCGTCGGCGACAGCCGCGACGGCAGCATCGTGGGCCTTGGTCAATTCCTCGGAGGACGGGAGCGTGCCCTGACTCTGGAGTGCTTCTGCCTGGGCGATATCGGATTTGGTGTCGGCGATGGACGCGGCCAGTGTGTCGGTGGCGTGGTGGATGTTGTTGGAGGCGTTGTCGATCGCGTCGAGCAGTGCGTTGGCCTGTGTGAGCGCCGATTCGGCGCCGCGGATGGCGTCCACGAGGCTCATCTGCTGACCTTCCACCGCGCGGGCGGCCAGCTCTCGCCCATGCGTTATGCGCGTATCGGCAAAGCTGACGCGCTCGGTGGCTTCCTTGATGTTGTCGCCGATGGATGCCAGTGCGGCGGGGTCGAACTCGGTGCGCAGCTGCGCGAGGATCCGCTCTGACTCCGGTACCCGGGCGGTCACGGACACCACCTGCTGGGTGAGGGCGTCCAGCTTGGTGGGTGCGTTGATCACCAGGTTCCGCAACGCGTCGAACGCACTGGACTGGTCGTCGAGGGTGCGGTCGGCGCGGGCGGCCGTGGTGATGACGTCGATCAGCAGACGACGCTGTTCCAGGGGCGTCTCCGGGATCGCATCGTCGAGCTGCTTGCGCACCGAGAACGCCTGAGCCAGTGCCTTCTTCGCCGAATCCACGGCCTGCTGGAAGGGGGCGGTGGATTCGGTGCCGAACTCCTCGACGGCCAGCGCGAGCTCGGCCTCGCTGGTGCGTACCGCATTGTCGACGTTCACCACAATGGATTTCGACAAACCATCGAGCGCATAGACCGGCTGATTCGCAAGAGCTTCCGCGTCGGAGGGGTCAATGCCCTTGGCGGCTTCGATCTCCGCGCGACGACGCGACCGCGTCCGGAACCAGGAGTACAGCATGAATGCTCCGACCACGACGGCGCCGAAGGCCAGCGCGCCCAGGACCGGTTTCCAGGGAATGGAGGTCGACGATGATGCGGCCGACTCCAGGCCGGTGGCGGTGTTGATGGCGGCGCCATCCCAGTCCGATTTACGTAGCGCGGGTTCGATGGTGTTGGTCCGCAGATTGTCGATCTCGGAGTCGCTGACGTTCTTGATGCCCGAAGCGACCTGGAACGCATAACTGCGCTCCTCGGTCGCCACGGCCAGCAAGGCGTCACGGTCGCCCAGGCTGCTCGCCGTGATGGTCTTGCTCGCCCATGCCGCCGGGTCGGCGCCGTCGAAGTCCTTGACGTACACCACCCAGAGCCGCACGTGCTGCTGGTCGTAGAGCTGGTCGATGGCGGCGCGTACCTTCGACGGATTCTTCAGCGCCCCGGCCCGATCGGTGACATAACCCGGTATCCGGAAGGGCGGATCGGCGCTCGCGCCGGGTGCCAGCAGCAGTGCCGGGGCAAACACCGCGATCAAGACTCCCAGCAGGCCCCCGAGGGCACGCAGCAGACGCATGGTCGCCAATCTAATGCCTCGCAAGACGCTTCGAACGGTCCTGGCAGACTGTGCCTACGATGCGCAAAAAGGATGCCTACACCGATTCCGACCGTGAACGCGTCGTCACCGAGACGCCCAAGACGGCGATGATCGACATCCCCACTGTGCCGTTCTCGGAGTACCGGACCGACTTCGCGCGGGACCGAGCGCGCGTTCTGCACAGCGCGGCGTTCCGGCGGCTTGCCGACAAGACGCAGGTGGTGGGTCCGCGAGAAGGTGACACGCCACGTACCCGGCTGACGCATTCGGTGGAGGTCGCACAGATCGGGCGCGGTATCGCCACCGGTTTGGGTGCCGATCCCGATCTTGTCGATCTGGCCGGGCTGGCCCATGACATCGGCCATCCGCCGTACGGACACAACGGTGAACGCGCGCTCGATGAGGTGGCCGTCGATTGCGGCGGGTTCGAGGGCAACGCCCAGAACTTGCGCATCCTGACCCGCCTGGAGCCCAAAGTTGTTGATGCCGACGGCAACAGCGCCGGGCTGAACCTGACACGGGCGGCCTTGGATGCGGCGACGAAGTACCCGTGGCTACGTCCGCCGGGCGGTGGCAAGTTCGGCGCCTATGACGATGAAGTGGACGCGTTGACCTGGGTGCGCGCCGAGGCGCCGTCGCGGCGCCGCTGTCTGGAAGCGCAGATCATGGACTGGTCCGACGATGTCGCCTATTCGGTGCACGACGTCGAGGACGGCGTCATCTCCGGACGTATCGACCTGCGGGTGCTGGCATCGCCGGGGGAGGCTCAGGTGCTCGCGGAGCTGGGGGTGAAGTCTTTCGGCGGGCTGGAGCAGGGTGCGCTGGAGGAGGCCGCCGCGCGGCTGGCGACACTGCCGGTGGTCGCGGCGATCGGCCCGTATGACGGCACGTTGAGTGCGTCGACCAGCCTCAAGCGGTTGACCAGTGAATTGGTGGGGCGGTTCGCCTCGGCGGCGATCGGGGCCACTCGGGACGTGGCGGGGACGGGCTCGCTGGTCCGCTTCGAGGCCGAGCTGACCGTGCCCGAGGTGGTGGCCGCCGAGGTGGCGGTGCTGAAAATGCTTGCCCTGCAATTCATCATGTCCGATCCCAAGCACATCGCGGTGCAGGGACGTCAGCGGGAACGCATTCACCGGGTGGCGCGCTGGCTGGCCGAGGGGGCGCCGGCCACGTTGGATCCGGTGTTTCTGCCCGCGTACACGGAGGCGGCGGATGACGCGGCCCGCACCCGGGTGGTTGTCGACCAGATCGCGTCTTATACCGAGAGCCGATTGGAGCGGGTGGACAGGGATAGCCTGGGTGTTCAGGCCAGCTGGGGGTAGAGCGGCCTAGACTGACCCAAATGGCCGGACGTATCCCTGATCGCGATATCGCGGCGATCCGTGAGCGCACCCGGATCGAGGACATCGTCGGCGACTACGTCCAGCTCAAACGTGCAGGGGCGGACTCGCTCAAGGGTCTGTGTCCGTTCCATGACGAGAAGTCCCCGTCGTTTCATGTGCGGCCCAATCACGGGCATTTCCACTGCTTCGGTTGCGGTGAGGGCGGCGACGCTTACACCTTCATTCAGAAGGTCGAGCACATCAGCTTCGTCGAGGCTGTCGAGCGGCTGGCTGACCGGCTCAACTACACCATCAACTACGAGGGTGGCGGCACGGCCACGCAACGTGACCGCGGCACCCGGGCCCGGCTCGTCGCCGCCAATGCCGCCGCGCAGGAGTTCTACGCCGCCGCATTGGATTCACCCGAGGCGGCCCCGGCACGCCAGTACCTGACCGAGCGCAACTTTGATGGCGCCGCGGCCAGGCAGTACGGTTGTGGATTCGCGCCGGCCGGATGGGACACGCTGACAAAGCATTTGATGCGCAAGGGCTTCGAGTTCAAGGAGCTCGAGGCCGCGGGCCTGTCACGGGAGGGGCGCCGCGGTCCGATGGACCGGTTCCACCGGCGGCTGCTGTGGCCGATCCGTGCCAGCAGTGGTGAAACGATCGGCTTCGGGGCGCGCAAGATCTTCGACGACGACACCATGCCCGGCAAGTACGTCAACACCCCGGAAACCATGCTGTACAAGAAGTCTTCGGTGTTGTTCGGTCTGGATCTGGCCAAACGCGATATCGCCAAGGGTCATCAGGCCGTGGTCGTCGAGGGCTACACCGACGTGATGGCCATGCACCTGGCCGGCGTGACGACCGCCGTGGCGTCCTGCGGCACCGCCTTCGGCGACGAGCACCTCTCGATGCTGCGGCGCCTGATGATGGACGACTCGTACTTTCGCGGCGAGCTCATCTACGTGTTCGACGGGGATGCCGCCGGTCAGGCAGCGGCGCTGAAAGCCTTTGAGGGAGAACAGAACCTTGCGGGTCAGTCGTTCGTGGCGGTGGCCCCGGACGGCATGGATCCGTGCGATCTGCGACTGAAGTCAGGGGAGGGGGCGCTGCGTGATCTGGTCGCGCGGCGAATCCCGCTTTTCGCCTTCGCGATTCGGTCGGCGCTGGCGGAGTCGGATCTGGAGATCGCCGAGGGGCGCGTGGATGCGCTGCGACGGTGCGTGCCGATGGTCGCCAAGATCAAGGACCCGACGCTGCGCGACGAGTACGCCCGACAGCTCGCCGGATGGGTCGGGTGGGATGACGTGGCGCAGGTGCTCGCGCGGGTGCGTGAGGAGGCCGGTAAGGCCGCCAAGGGCGGTTCCGTGTCGAGTGACCGTCGTCCCCGTGGGGCCGAGGCCGCCGCGGCGCCCAAGGCCAGCATGCCCGACCCCAAGGACCCCACGTTGTGGCCGCAGCGGGAGGCTCTGAAGGCGGCGCTGCAGTTCCCGGCGTTCGCCGGTCCGGTCTTCGACTCGCTGACGGCCGACAGCTTCACCCACCCCGGATATGTGGCGGTGCGCACCGCTATCGAGGCGGCGGGCGGTGCTGCCGCCGGGATCGTCGGTGGGGAATGGATCGACAAGGTGCGTCAGTGTGCGTCGTCGCAGAATCAGGTGACGTTGATCAACGCGCTGACCGCGGAGGTCATCCAGGTGGACAGCGACGAGCGGCTGCCGCGGTACATCGGGTCGGTGCTGGCCAAGCTGCAAGAGGTGTGGGTGGGGCGGCAGGTGGCCGAGGTGAAGTCGAAGCTGCAGCGGATGTCGCCGGTGGATCATGCAGACGAGTACCACGCGCTGTTCGGCGATCTGGTGGCGCTGGAGGCGTACCGGCGCAGTCTGCTGGAGCAGGTCAGCGGCGACGATCTGTCGGTCTGACCTACTTGTTGTCGAGCTGAGGCTCGGGCTCCAAGATCATGGTTGTCTCATCGATCGGTGTGAGCTCCACCATGTGCGGATCAGGGGACAGCGAGTTGGCCAGGCGCCGTCGGCTGATCTCGATCAGCTTCTTGGTCGCGGGGCTGCCGGTGACGGCCTGATACCCGTTGACGATCTGCTCGTAACGGCGGCGGCCAGCCTTCGCACCCAGCACGTAGCCGGCTGCCAGCACCAACAAAACCCGAATCACGAACCCTCCACCAACTAACGAAGTTCTCCCTATCCTGCCTGACGCACCTGTGAACGGCTGCGTCAGGAGTGTCACATCTGCCCGCCTCTATGCGACAACACGCAATGCTCACCGTCTTTGTCGCGCAGAGGCGGGCACAGAGGGGAACCGACTTGGCTTTCACCCCCGCTCGTAGGCTAGAGTCATGCCTCGGCTCGCGGCATAAATCGGCGCGAACCGGGTAATCCCCTGTAGCTCAATTGGCAGAGCTTCCGACTGTTAATCGGACGGTTCTTGGTTCGAGTCCAAGCGGGGGAGCAACCTGAGGGCCACCGCGATCCACGGCCCTCATCTGGCACTTTTCGAGTCCACGCCGGCACAGACTGTGCTGGCGTGTTCTTTTTTGGGGCACCGCTGGGCAGGGCCAGGCCGACGCAAGTTTCTCGAAGATTCATGGAACCGAATTCAGCTCCGCGTCGTCGTACTAGATGAATGCCAGTTGTGACCATGAAACGCGAGGTGAGCGGTGGGCGAGTACAAGTTCGACATCAACGGGATGTCCCCTGATGCCCGGCAGGAGGCTGCCAACGCTGCGCGGACCACGCTGAAGTTCAAGGATGGCTACGGCGTGGAGCTCGCGGGGGACATGCTGCGGGCCCGGGACATGATCGTCAGCCAGCTTGAAGTCATCGGTAGTGATCACGATCTTGGTCTTGGCCAGCTGCCATCAGGCCAGGCTGCCGCAGATCATTATCAAAAGCAGCGGCAAAACGCTGTTTCGGCTCTGTTGAAGATCAGGGATCACTACCAGTCCCATGCTGATCACTTCATCGCTACCGAGATGCTGTTCCGCAACACCGAGGAGCGCAATACCGGACGCATCAATCCATATAAGGACGGAAAGGCGACGGTGGGCTACTGATGATACGGCTGGGATTAGCCTGCGCCGTGGCGGTACTGGCTGCCGGTTGCGCGACCTCACCTGGCATTACTAAGCCAGCGGATGTCAGCGCTTCAACGTCGACGCCAGCGGTGACCGCGACATCAGGGCCACATGTGTCGAGCACGCTGACGGTTCCGCACCCGCCGCCAAATCAGTGGAATGACGGGACTAGCTATGACCCGTGCCTTATGTACACGGCTGATCAGATCCGATCTTGGGGCGTGGATCCAACCCGGGTTAGTGATCGGGGTGTAGAGGACAGACAACTTCGAGGATGCCGATGGGCCTCAGACGGCTGGTCGCTCGAGCTAAGCGTCGCGAACTCCAAGGTTTCAACGTATCTAGATCCGGGCAAATTTACGAACGCGCATCCGGTGGATATCGGAGGTCTCGCCGGTGCGATGTACCAGGGCAGTGTTCCTCAATTGCCCGTCTGCACGGTGATCCTTCCGGCGGAGCACGCGACAGTGGCCGTTGTGGTGGTGATCGCAGATCCGAAGAACTCGTCGTTGTCTGACCCGTGCGTGAAGGCGACCGAGGTGGCCACCGTCGTGGCCCCGACCCTCCCGAAATGAAATGGGGTGTGAGTAATGGCTGATGACGGCTGGCAGGGAATGTCCCACCAGGAGATCATTTCCAAACTGTCTGATCTGGGGGTGGCCTCGGCGCGCGCCGAGGCCGACCGCTGGAGCGGTGTCTACCAGAAGGTTTCCGATTCGTTGGATACGGCGATGAATGTGCGCAGCAAGCTTCTGGATACCGATTCTTGGTCGGGGGAAGCCGCTAATTCGGCCTACGACGCTGTGGATAGCACCTACAAGAAGATTGCCAACCCAGATACAGGATTAGCGGCCGAGGCTGGGAAACTTGGCCAGGCAGCTGACCAGGACGCCGAGACGCTGATCGCGGCTAGCCGGGTGCCACAGAACTATCCCGTCCCGGATAAGAACGCCTCCAAAGACGAAAAGCAACAAGCGCTCAACGCGATTCGCGCCGAAGCGCAGCGGGTGTACACCGATCCGATGTCGGCGAATCGCCCGCAGGTCACCGATCCCGACGTCCAGCAATTGGGGTCGACGCCGGGCGATCAGGGTGGAGGCAACGGTGGCGGTGGTTCCGGTTCGGGTGGGTCCGGCGCGGGTACTCAAACCCCTTCGCCGTCCGACGGCCTGGCCAACAAAGAGACCAAACCTCAGTTGGCCGGTGGCGATGGCCAACAGGCTGGCGCAGGCCAAGGCCAAGGGCAGGGTGCTGGCCAAGGTGGTGGATCCGGTGGCGGTCAAGGATCCGGCTCGGGTGGCGGCTCAGGTTCCGGTGGTGCGGGATCCGGGTTTGGTTCTGGCTCTAAGGATTCCGGCTTGCCGCTGGGTAGCACGACTGCAGCGGGATTCTCGCCGTCATCGACGGGAACCACCGGGGGTGGATCGGCCACCGGTCTGAGTGGTCCCGGCGGGCTCAGTGCATTGCGCGGTGGTGGCCTACCCGGCGGAGCGGTAGGCGGTGCCGGTGCCGGTGGTGTCAACCCCGCCGCCATGGGTGCTTCCGGTGTACGTGGGGGCCCCATGGGCATGATGGGCGGCGCCGGCGGGCATGGTCGCGGCGGTAAGGGTGAGGAAGATGAAGAGAGGCCAATCCCGAGTTTTCTGATCAACGTCGACAACGGCAACGAACTGTTCGGTGAATCAATCAAGGCGTCGCCCGGTGTGATCGGTGACTGGAGTGAGAACGAGGAAGCCGAGAAGAAGGCCCGTGAAGCCGAGATCCGCCGTTACAAGTCCATGGGCTGGGACGTGAAGTTCGAATGAGAATTGCTGGAACTGCCGGGGGTGGTTGTGGAGGTTGATCCGACGAATGTGCGTCAGGGTGCGGGCAAGGTCGATGGTGCGCACTCTGATGTATCCAAGCTGCAGGCTCCGTTGTCGCTGAGCGCGGCTTCGGGGTTGAAGGGTTTCGCTACGGCCGGCGTGCTACAGGCAGCTCATGACGGTGTGAAGTCCTCGTTGGAGGTTGTTTCGGGCCGCTACGACGTAATGGGGCAGCTCCTGCGGCGCTCTGCGGACATGTATGAACATCAGGACGGTAAGAACCGGATTTCGTTGACGGATTTGGCGGCCAACGGGTTGACGTCCTTGGGGGACTTGAACGGTGCCACGTGAGAGTGGTTGTGATGCAGGGGGTTTGGTGTGAGTAGGCCAGGAAAGAGTGTGGTGTACAGCGCGAACGCGACAGCGCTGGGTGATTTGGCTGAGCCGACGCGCACGTTGGGGACTCAGGTTTTGGATGCGGCGGGCAAGGTGCATGGCGCGATAGCGGATCTGGACTGGGAGGGCGACGGCAAGGACGCGGCGGTGGGACGTGCGGATCGTGAACTGGCTCAGGACCGTCAGGTGGTCAACGGCTACAACGCGCTGGCGGATGCCTATCAGAACGGGGCGGCCGTGATGGCGCCGATGATTGCTGACTTGACCAAGACCGGCGAGGGCTTGGAGGCCGATACGTTCGCGGTGTCTGAGGATTGGGCGGTCACCGACATGTTCGACTACCGGGCGGGCAAGTTCGCCATGATGGCGTTCGGTGTCCCAGAGCCGGTGGCCACCGAGCGGATGAACCAACTGCAATCCGAGCGCGGCAACGAAGCGCAAAACAATACCGCCAGCTTGCAGCAGCGGGCCGATGCCCTCGGGCAGGCCGATCAAGACACTGCGACCGCGATCAGCGGCGCTAAGGGTGATATCGATGCTGCCGCCCCACCGGCCGCGGGTCTAAGTGGCGAGGAAGGCAAGAAGGACCTTCTCGACGCGATCGCCGTGAGTAAGTACACCGGTATGCCTGTTGATCCGGCGGCTTTGGCGAAACTCGTTGCGGCAGGCACATTGTCGCAGGCCGATCTCGATAAGTTGGCCCGCGGGGAGAAGGTGGAAATCCCGGCAGGGCAGATGGCCTACCTGTATCAGATGTCCCAGTCGCTCAACGGCATGAGTCCTGAGCAGATCAAAGAACTGCAGCGGACGCTGCCCGCGGATGCCCAAGCGGCGCTGGCGCAGGGTTTGAAGATCGTTTCGGATCCCAATGTGCAGGTTGCAGGTGCCGATCAGATCAAGCCGTACGCCCAGGGCGCCACTGATGCGACCCGAGGGACATTCGTGCCCGTGACTGGTTCAAAGGTCAACCTGCCCTCAGAGATGGCCAAGGAGCTCTCTCGCACCGACCGCGTCACCACACAGGTAACGCCGGCCCGCGATATCGGCAAGGAAACGATGCCCTCGGAGAGCCATACCAAGCTCAATGGTGTTGGGGCGATGCAGGATATCGCCGACATCCTGCGGCCGGGCGCAGCGATTTCGGGCAGTGAGGCCACCAAGTCAATGCTTGAGGCTGCCACGCAATACGCCAATGCCGATATCAAGCACCCCGATACCGGCGCCTACGTTCAGCACTTCGACAGCGGAGATCAGCATGGCGGCTCACTGCAACACGCGTTGGCTGATGTGGTGCAGGTCGGTGGCAGTGACCACTTAAGCGTGCATGATCTGGCCACCAACCCGTCCACAAGTGACGGGTTCTTACACGCAATGACCCAGGAACGCTGGGGCGACGAATCGAGCAAGATTGGCGATGCGTTCCGGTGGACCCATGACGACACCGGTAACCCCATCTCCGGGGAGACCGCGAATGCGGTCGGTCACTACGTAGCTGACCACGCTGACACGTTTAAGAACATGCCAGGTGGCGGAACGTTCGGCGAGGTCAACGGTGGCCTGGCGAAAGCGATGGCCGATGGCGTCAACCCATATCTGGCCCAGTTCGCCGGAGCAGATCCAGAGACCGGTTTCGACTCGCCCGGTATCCAGCATTTCGGCTCCGCTGATCAGATGAAGAATCTGTTCTCGGTGTTCGATCAGAACCACGACTCCGCCATCAGTATTAACGGTGCCGCCAAGACTGAATACGAGGGTCTGGTGACTAGCGCAAGCCAACATGGCACCCCGGACAGGGATCTGGAGATTGCAGGTCGCCTGGCTCATTCGATGAACGAAGGGGCCAACGACGCGCACCTGTTCGACCAGGAGAAGGCACGCTGGGAAGCCGCAGAGAAAGCGGATGGCCAAAAGAACATGGTTGAAAACAGTCTCAAAGCACTCGGCATGATCCCCGGATTCGGAGAATCAGTCTCGGCCATTGAACTGGCAGCCAAACTCACGCAGCCTCCGGGGCCCAATCCACTGCTGATCCATGGCGACGAGTTCGCCCGCCAACTCGTGGACACAGGAGGAGCCTCGGCCAACTCCACTGATTACCGGGCCACCGTCCTCAGAGGTCTGATCGCACGCGACGCCTCCATCGCCGCAGACCCTGCCCTTGCCGAGCTCATCACCGGCGATCACGTCGATATGCAAAAGGTCGTAAGCAGCGGGAACGCGCACAAAATTCTGACAGATTGGTTCCAGACGACGGGGAGGAACCAGTATGGCGTGGATATCGGCAACTGGCAGGGGCTAGAGAACGTCGGCGTGGGCAAGTCGGATTGGAGCCACTGAACATGGATCGCACCCGTTTGGTGCGCAGTTGCACTGCTGTGATGGCCGTGGTGCTGTTGGCGGCGGGATGCCATCGCGGCGATCAGCCCCAGCCCACCACGTCGTCACCTGCGGATGGGCTTGATAAGTACAAACCCAATGTGTCTGGCCGTTGGATCGCGAACCCCGCCATCGACTTAATGTCACCAGAAGGCACCTTCATCCGCGCGGCTTTCGAATCCTGGGAGCGAGCCGACCATTCTCTCCGCCGTGATGTTGACACCGTCGACGCTGGCGGCTACCCCGGATTCGTCCGCGCCCTCGGCAACTCGATCTCGCCCGCCCTCGTGACCGGCGGCGCCGGAGGCGGATGGGCCGGCACCATCTATTACGAGGTGGTGTCTTTCCGTCAGGAGGGGAATCAATTTGTCGCAGGAGTCTGTTACTACCTTTCGGCGCTGTCCCAGAACTCCCTCGGGAGGTATGAGCGGGGTGGCCCCCCAAATAGCACGGGGCATTGGTTCACATTTGGTCCCGATCCTGCCGTTGCGCCTGACCAGCAGCATGAGCCTCCGGCAAATCAGAAAGGCCCGGCACTGCGTCCCTCCGGCAATGTGTTTGGCACCTGGGTGATCACCAAAATCGATTTGGTAACCGACAAGACGCTGCCGCAATGCCACAACAAATACCCGCCCGGTGTTCCCACTGACCGGCCCGATAAGTACTTGAGTGCCGATCCCGCACCGGTCCTGCCGCCCGATCCGGGTTGGCCCGAGGCAGGGGGTGCGTAGCCGTGGCTGATACCTCCGACCTTCATCCGACCGTCGTGCATGCCCTTCGGACCGGGAACGTTGAGTCGGCAGTCGCTGCTGCCAAACTCAATGCACCATCCACCGCAAAATCCGCACGCACCTGCCCAACAGAATCGCCCCGTCGGACCGATAGTCAGCAACAGCGACCGGTCGAATTCGACGAGGACGATTTTTACCAGAACTTCCGGAGCAACCCGCTGGGGCGACGATAAAGAATGCGCAGGCGGACGTTGCAGTTTCTGCGCAAGCGGCAACAAGACGCTATATTGCCGATCTGTGTGTCGTCGTAGCCCAAGTCCCGCAATTTCGACACGTCGACCGGTGGTGACGTGGACATCGTCGGCGGCGCGAAAGCGGTTGACGGAGAGGGTGCGGGAGTAGTTGAGGGCGGACCCGGTGATTCCGTTGTTGGCGTGCTCATTGCCGGTGGAGCCGGCGGCGCCCAATGATGGCTCGTACTACATACCTGGTTCGCCTGTCTGGAACCAGTGGACGAAAATGGCTGCTAACAACCCGAATATCGCGAACGGCGGCCACGATACAATCGCGTCAGGGATGAGCGTGGATCGGCTCCGCGAATCCTTGAATTTCCCTGGCGCGCAGGCATACCCAGATGGCCATGTGCCTAGTGATCACGCGTCACTGGGTCTGTTCCAGCAGCAGTTGGACATGTGGGGCACTATGCCGGAGCTGCTGAACCCCACCACATCAACCCAAAAATTCTATTCAGCGTTGTTGAAAGTTCCCGGCTGGCAGGACATGAGTAACCTCGGCGTGCTGGCTCAGAGAGTGCAGGGATCGTTCTCCACGGACGGGAGCGTTTATACGCGGTACATCACCGATGCCACGAAAATCGCTGACGCGCTCGGTGTCCAATGACGCGGCCACACGTCCTGGCGGCGTTTCCTTTGGCACCCCTGCTGGTCGTGGGCGTGATGTGTACTGTTCCGGTCACCGCTCATGCCGCACCGGAGTTGTGTGACATCGGACAGGACACCGTCAGCAGCTTCGAAACACCTCGCCTGGCGGTGGCGATCTGCGAGTCAGACAACGCCTTTCAGTATCGCCAACTGACTAAACAAGACCAAACCAGGCTTGATCTACCCGCTCGCGAGTTCCCGATCTACGGCAAGTGGGCAGCAGGCAGAGCGTTCGAAGCCCAAGACGACGGGTGCACTTACCAGATATTCACCTTTAACGAACATGTAGGGAATTTCGGCGCAAATTGTCCTGTGCCGTTGTCTGAAGACGGATTGCCGCCGTCGAGATGACGATGTGTGTCCAGCTCGACCGGGCAGGTGGCCCAACGCCTTTGTCGACGTGCTGTGGGTTTTGCTGCGCGACAACCGAATCTGGCAACCCGCCCCACCAGGGGTTATAGCGGCTGCGGCTTAACGCAGTTCGGAAGGCGCTGTATGAACAACGCGCGTGACGCTGTCTTGATGGACGGCCTGGATGATTGGGTTTACTTCTACCGTGTGCATCGGCTGGTCTACCTCGCCAACCCAGACGCGTCGGTCGGCGAACTACAAGCCGAGTCGCTCAACACTGTGGCCGACCTTGTGAGTGCGGGGCTATACCAAGTCGGCACCGTAGAACGCGGCGCCGGCTTCGTCCCGTGGGACATTCCCATCGATGAAGCACTAGACCGTATCCGGGCCGAATACGTCGGCCACTACGACGAAAACGGTGTCTGGGATTACGTGGCCTGGCTCAACCTCACCGATAAGGGACGGCAAGTCGCTGAATCCCTTCTGCCTGAGGCGTAGCCGAACAGGCCTACGGCGACGTCGTCGCCAAGCTCAACGAGAAGCCGAACCACGCAGGGTGGAAGAGATGCAGGCGCGCCGTAGATCCGATGTAGATGGTGCTCTACTGCCCGCGCTGCAACGCCTCGATCCCGTGCACCGGCTTGATTGACGGTGTGGGGCAGATCAAGCCGCAGCCCGACGGCACCGCGACGACTGAATACGACGTGCGCGTGCCCGATCTCGCGCAACGGTTCGCCGCGCACTACAACGCCAAGTACTTGATAGTTGAGGGTCAGCGTGCGCCTGCTACGAGGTTTTCGCTAGGCGATTAGCGCGGCGCAACCTCACGTTGAGAAAACCCGTGACTGCGGTTTGGTTAGCCGTTTCCGGTTAGCTTGTCCTTGACGGCCTCAACACCGTCTTTGACTTTATCGGCGGCGTCAGCGATCTTTTGCTTGGCAGAGGCGATACCTTGCTCGGCTTGTCCTTCAGCTTTCAGATCATCGTCGTTGGTGACGGAACCGGCGGCTTCCTTAGCGCGGCCCTTAAGATCATCGAACTTGTTCTGGGCGTCATCAGCAATCCCCATGTTTTCCAACCTTTCTCACAGTTTGTAGAACGAAGCTACCGACATAATTCTGAAGTGCGACCGAGGAAGGACGATCAGCCTGTCCTGCCCGGTCGATTCCGCTGTTGTCAGCAGCGCGGCTCGTCGGCGGTGTTTCGGCGGCCTCCGACGACCCGCGCCAGTGCTGACGTTTCTACTAGTTACTCAGTTTGTGAGTGAGACTTTCGCGGCGGCATCGCCGGTTTTGAAGGTGATCGTTCCGTGCTCGAAGCTGGACTTAAACGAGCCGTCTGCCTCGGTCACCTCATCGGCGGTGGGATAGCCAAGTTTGCCTTGTGAGGCTTGATTGTCATTCCATGCGTCTCGGATCTTGCCCCACACGAAATAGACCGGTTCTCCGTTGCGGTAGATCAGCACGCCGCCGTCAAACTGCTGATAAACGCCGCTACGGTCCAGGGTGTCCTTCTGGTTGTCATACGGTGCGCCCAAGTCCTTCTTCTGAACATCGTTCAGAGTGTTCCACTTGGCTAGGATCGGCCCCTCCACGGTGTAAGGAGTGCCGTTTTTGCCCGGAATCTGTGTGGTGCTGGGCTTCTCCGAGGGTGGTGCGGTGATGGACGAGATCGCCGACGAAGCCGCCGAGCTAGCAGAACTGAGCGAAGGCGCGTCACCAGTCTTGTGTGAGCAGCCCACCGCGGCTAGGGCGACGATACCGACTGCCACGGGCAACGCGGTGGCATGCAACTTTCTCACGCGCATCTACTTCTCTCCTTGGTTGTGTGATCGATCTTTTGCAACAAACACGCACTGCAATCACGCCGATCTTGCCCGGCAAGACATTTACGCAGCGAATAAACCTCCGGTGTCCGACGATGCTAGCAATTGTTTACAGAATAAACTAGGGTTTGTTGCTATGAGAGGTGAGTCTTCACGCCACATAGACCGCCACCGGGTGTTGGGACGAGCGCTGGTGGTGTGCGGGGTCTTGACTCTGTTCGTCGGCGGGGCCGTCGCCACCAACCACGGCAGCCGCGGCGGCGTCCTTTCCACGGTGGTGGCGCTCCCCGGCGGTTCCGAGGTGGCTGATCCTGACGGCGATTCCTCCGGGGGTTCGGACGTGACAGGTCCCATTGGAACCTCTGACCGCTCCGACGTGACCGGTCCCATCGGTGGTTCACCAAGCGGTCCCATCGGCGGTTCCGCCGACATGAATGTTCCTCCCAGCGGTGGTCCGGGCGGCGATTCGGCGGGAGGTTCCTCCAATGGCCCCGCCGGTGTGAACGGGGCCGCCGGCGGTTCACCCAGCGGGCCCGCCGACATGAACGGGCCCGTCGGCGGCGGCCCCGGCAGATCTTGAGCATGGCCAGGGAACGCTTCGCGGCCTAAGCAATTCAAGAGTGGACAGACCAAGGATTATTGACCGTTTTGTGTCCACGCGACTCAAGGCGTAGTCGACCCGAAGAATCTGCGTGCAGCGTGCCAGTCGTGTAACGACCACAAGGCCAGGACCGAGGACCGAGGATGACTTCCCGTCAGAGGGCTTAGATGGTGTGGCTGCCGTTGGGGGACAGGACAAAACCCTCGCGCCAGTTCTCGCCGTCGTTGGTGCTTTCGACTACACAGATGGTGTCCAGAGCCCGCACGCCGCAGGTCACGTTGGCGCCAGGGCCTTGCGCGGACAGCTTCGACCCCGAGGGCAACAGGTGGTACGCACTCGGGTCCACAAGATCGGGGCCTTGCCGCGGTTCGTAGCTGTAGACGTGGCGAGTCTCGAATCCGCTGATATCGGCCAGTTTCTGCACGCCCGACAGCGGCTCGGAGTTGTCACCGCTTGGTCTGTGCGCAATCGCGAACGCGTAGTTCTCGCCTGAATCGACACCTGGCAGTGGGCCCCAGCATTTTGCCTCTGGCGGTCCTGACCAGCGCATGTACGTCATGATTCGGCAATGAAACCCGCCAGGGGCGATGAACAGCCAGCCACCCGCACCGTAGGTCGAGTAGGTGTGAAACGTCTTGTCGTCCACCTGACTCAAACCGTCGAGGTCTGGGTCGCTGTGAGCAAGAGGGCTGAATGCAACGCCTAGACACAAAGCCATCACGCCGCCAGCCCACCGGCCAATTCTCTGCATGGCGACATTCTAGTTAGCTGATGCGGTCTGTTTCCTAGTCTGAAGCCCGAATCTGTTCGCCTGAGGCTTGATGAGAGCGACGCCGACAGCCATGCTGACGATATGGCGCAGGGCATCGTGAAGTTCTTCAGGCCCGAGAAGGGCTGGGGTGCGATCACGTCACCTGCGCTGCCCGACGGGCTGGACGCGTTCGCGCACTACACGGCGATCGAGGGTGACGGCTTCCGGATGCTCAGCGAAGGGGAGCGCGTCGAGTTCGACTACGAGCAGCGGCGACAAGACAGCTTCCAGTACGTCGCAACACGCGTGCGTCAGCTCTGACCGCCGTCGACCCGATGGACTATTGCGAACCAGCGTGCATACATCCTTGTAAGGAACACCTTGGTGATCGGATATCCCGAATCCTCGGCGAGCACGCTATCGATTCCACACTTCGGGCACAGGGCGGAATCGTCGTAGTCGGTCCACTCCGTGATCGCGCTTGGTGAGTAGATTGCCAGACAGTAGAAGCAGCCGCAGACGTCCGACCTGCTCAGTGCGACGCGATTGTTCCTGCAGTGAGCATGGGCCTTCTCGACCGACTTTCGTCCCCACATGGGGCGATCGTTGCACACGCTGAGGCACACCCCAGGCCACCACCCCTCCCCGGGCCACCCTGGACAGCCGGAACGCATTGTGAAATCCGATGTGTACGGATCCCCACGTTTTCCGGCTCTGCCTAAATCGCGAGCATTCGCTTGTCGCGCAATGACATTCCCGACATAGGAGTTCGGCCGAGGGGAGGGAGACTGCTGCCCCGCCAAAGACCATCGTTTGTCGGACCGGCAACCGGAGGGTGCTCGCTGAGTAGCATCCGGCACATGCCCATCAAACTTGAGAACGTCGGTATCGCCGTACGTGACCTCGAAGCGACGATCGCGTTTTTCACCGACCTTGGTCTCACGGTTGTCGGCCGTGCCACCGTCAGCGGTGAGTGGACCGAGACCGCCGTCGGCCTTGACGGCAACCACGCCCATATCGCGATGCTCCAGACACCAGACGGTCATGGCCGCCTCGAGCTTTTCGAGTACATCCATCCCGCGGCCATCGAGTCGGCGCCCACTCGACCCAACGAGATTGGCATGCACCGTGTCGCGTTCTCCGTCGACGACATTGACCAAGCCCTCGAGATCGCCGCGAAACATGGTTGCCATCCGCTGCGCGGGGTGGCGACCTACGAGGACATCTACAAGCTCACGTACGTTCGCGGCCCCAGCGGCATCATCGTGATGCTCGCCGAGGAACTGCAGAGCCAAACATGAGGCATCTGTACGGCGCTGACGCAGAACAGCAGTACGTGGATACCTGGACGTCGCCGTCTGCTCGCGGTCTGGCGATCCTGGTCCACGGTGGTTATTGGAGATCAACCTATGGCGCGCAGGTGATGGAGCCACTGGTTGCCGATCTGGTGGGGCGAGGCTGGGATGTGGCCAACGTCGAGTACCGGCGGGTCGGATCCGGCGGCGGTTACCCGGTGACGCTTCAGGATGCCGCCGCGGGAATCGAGTATGCGTCGCGAGCCCGTGCCGATACCGTCGAACGCGTTGTGCTGGTGGGCCATTCGGTGGGTGGGGAATTGTCGCTACTGAACGCCGCCCATGCGGATCTGGTACTGGCGCTGGCGCCGGTAACCGATGTCCTGCGCACGTACGACGAGGACTTGGGTGAGTCAGCTGCCGTGGCTTTCATGGGCGCCTCACCGGCACAGAACCCGGATGGATACCGCGCCGCGTCGCCACGGTGGCAGCTGCCGGTTGCGACACCCGTGCTCATCACACATGGAGTCGACGACGAACGGGTCCCTGTCGAACACTCTCGTAGCTATCGGGATGCCGCAATCGAGAGCGGCTGCGACGTCGAGCTACGTGAGTTCAGTTGCCTGCCCCACGGTGACCAAATTGACCCGGCAGGCCCACACTGGCTCGACGCTGTTACGTGGCTTACCACTAAGTCGCTGTGATTCGACCGACATTGGGTCCGGGGCGCACGGATCTGTAATTCCCAAGGCGGAGTAGGACTATCCTGGAGGCATGAAGCGACCACATAATGTGGCGCGAATTCTCTGCTCCGTGTTTATTGCCGGGGCTCTGGCTTCAGCGCCATTTGTTCTGTCCGCCCCGTCTGCGGGCACTGCCCAGGCGACCGTCTGCGCCACCGCCGGATACACCACCCGATGCGAGGGCGTGCCGGCCTCGGCGGGATACGGCTACGGCTACTACCCGCCCGGCGCCTACTGGGGAGGCCCGGGATACCCGCCCCTGGCCGGAGCGGGCATCCCGATACGCCCTATCCCTTAACGGCGTTGACGGCCTTGACGAAGACATCGGAGAGGTCGTTGCGGTCGACATCACCCATGCCTGACACCGAAACGGCGTGGTGCTCGTCGAGCTGAGCGGAATAGGCGACCTGCGCCATTTCCTTCTCCATGCCGGGCGCACTGATCTTGATGTTGGTCGAGGTGCCCGTGGTCTTCACACCGTCGATGGCGGGCGCGTCGATCTTCTCGCCGGTGCCCTCTGCCATGCCGGCGATCGACAGGGTGAACTTGTCGCACGCGCCGCCGGTGGTGTCGGCGGGAATCGCGTTAACCGTCTCCATCGCCGCGGCGATGATCATGGTCTTCGACATGGGGTCGGCGCCGCCCTTGGAGCCGGTGACGCCCTGCATCGAGGTCCCGGTCACCTGGGGGAAGGCGCCCAGCATCTTGTCGGCGCACTCCTGAGGGGTGAAGGTGGCCTTGTCGAAGATGCCCTTCATCTGATCGAGCATCTGCTGGGTCACCGTGGTCTTGGGCTGTATCTCGACGGTGTACCCGGCGGGGAACTGATCCTTGATGCTGTCGATCTTGGCGATGTCGAAGCTGCTTGCTGCCGCTGCGGAGCTGGTGGCGCTGCTGCTGCCCGACGTGCCCGCGGACTCGTCCTTCTTGTCGTTGTTCGAACACGCCAGCAATAGCCCGCCGGTCGCGAGCACCGTGCCGAAAACAGTCAATGAGCGATTCATGTAGGTAATTCCCCTCTGAGCAGTGCGTTTTCAGCAACCTGGAAGTAGATTCAATCATCGTGGCAATCGACGGCTCTACGGGATCTGCCGAACTACCGCATGAATTTGACCACACGCACCCGGACGTGTCCGGGGGATGGTTGCGTGCGGCCACCTTCGGCGCCATGGACGGCCTGGTAACCAACACCGCGTTGGTTGCCGGCGTGGGCGCCAGCGGGCTCGACGCGCACGCGATTGTGCTGACTGGCGCGGCCAGTCTGGTGGCGGGTGCGTTCTCGATGGCACTGGGGGAGTTCACGTCGGTCTCGACGTCCAATTCGCAGATCGAGCATGAGGCGAGCGTTGAGCGTCGGGCCATCCAGCTGCATCCCGACGCCGAGAAGCAAGAGCTGATCGCCATGCTCGGCGATGTCGGTCTCTCGCCGCAGACCGCGGCGGCCGCCGCCGACGAGATTCATCAGGACGAGAACACTGCGGTGACGATTCACCTCACCCGGGAGCTCGGCATCAATCCCAACGACACCCCGTCACCGTGGGTGGCGGCCATTTCCTCCTTCGTGACGTTCTCGGTGGGTGCGGTGGTGCCGCTGATTCCTTTCCTGTTGGGATTCGCATCACTGCTGGCCGGGCTGGTCTGTGGCGGCGTGGGGCTGTTGATCGCCGGATGGGTCGCGGGGAGTTTCACCGCGCGCCCGCCGTGGCTGAGCGCGTTGCGGCAGTTGGCGTTTGGTTTCGTCGCTATCGGCACCACCTACGTGATAGGTCATTTCATCGGCGTCGCGGTGAGTTAGCGCCCGCCGCGCGAAGCTGAGAATGTCCTGAGAGCGCGTAAAGGTGCTGGCAGAATTGTTGAAGTGAATTTCACCAGGGTGCCCCTGAAGCCCGATGAACTGGCTCAGGCCGCCGTCATGTCCGCGCTCACCGCAGCCATGGTCATCGTCGGAATCACCCTGCCGATCTTCGGTGCCGTGCAGCTGCTCGGCGCCGTACCCATGGGTCTGCTGGGCTATCGCTACCGGGTGCGGGTGCTGCTGGCCGCCGCCGTGGCCGGTGGAGTCATTGCCTTCCTGCTGGCCGGGCTCGGCGGATTCATCGCCATGTGTCAGTGCGTCTACATCGGCGGGCTCACCGGTGTGGTGCGCCGCCGCGGCCACGGCATGCCCCTGCTGACGGTGCTCGGGGTCATCTGTAGCGCCATCATCGCGGCCCTGGCGGTCGGTGCGCTGACGCTCCTGAACCGGATGCGCACCCTGCTCTTCGATGCGTTGCGCGCCTCGCTGGAGGGCCTGTTCAAGATGATCGGGAACATCCCGCATCTCGAAGCCGTGGGTGTCAACGCGACGAGTGCCATCGACTTCGCGATGCGTAACTGGATGTGGTTCATCGCCGGCATCGTCTTCACATTCGTGCTGTTGAACACGATGTTCGGCTGGTGGGTGCTTTCACGGGTGATCCGCCGCCTCGCAGTGATTCCGGATGTGCACCAGCTGGATCCGCCGCCGGTGGCGGGGGCGGTGGGCCCGGTGCCGGCCCGGCTGCACGATGTCCGCTTCCGCTATCCGCGCAGTGAATCCGATGCACTGGCACCGCTTTCCATGAACATCGAGGTCGGCGAGCACGTCGCCATCACCGGCCCCAACGGCTCCGGCAAGAGCACGTTGATGCGGATCCTTGCCGGTCGTGAACCGACATCAGGGCAGATCGAGCGGCCGGGCTCGGTGGGCCTTGGCGCCATCGGCGGCACCGCAATCGTCATGCAGCACCCGGAAAGTCAGGTCCTGGGCACCAAGGTCGCCGATGACGTGGTGTGGGGTCTGCCCGCCGATCACGAGGTTGATATCGACGGCCTGCTGCGCGAGGTCGGTCTTGAGGGCATGGGTGAGCACAGCACGTCCTCCCTTTCCGGCGGCGAGCTGCAACGCCTGGCGGTGGCCTCGGCCCTGGCGCGCGAACCCGCACTCTTGGTGGCCGACGAGATCACCAGCATGGTCGATCCGCAGGGGCGCCAGGATCTGTTGGGGGTGATCTCCCGGCTCACCGCGCAGCACCGAATGTCTTTGGTGCACATCACGCATTTCCAGTCCGAGGCCGCGGCCGCCGACCGTGAGGTCGCCTTGCGCGCGGTCAACGGCAAGACGGCGCACACCGCGATCCAGACCGTGCCCGTGCCGACCACCACAGCCGCGCTACCCCATGCCGAGTCGCCGGTGGTGCTGGAATTCGATTCCGTAGGCCACGAGTACGCCAGTGGAACACCCTGGGCGAAAACGGCATTGCGCGATGTGTCGTTGACCGTGCACGAGGGCGACGGGGTCCTCATCCACGGCGGCAACGGCTCGGGCAAGTCGACGTTCGCGTGGATCGCCGCCGGGCTCACCAAACCGACAACCGGGCAGTGCTTGCTGGACGGCAAGCCTGTTTCGGATCAGGTGGGGGCAGTGGCCATCAGCTTCCAGGCCGCCCGCTTGCAGCTGCTGCGCAGCCGGGTCGACTACGAAATTGCCTCGGCAGCAGGGTTTTCTCGTCGTGACACCGACCGAGTGGTGCGGGCCCTGGCCAGCGTCGGACTGGATGCGGACCTCGCCAAGCGTCCCATCGACCAGCTCAGCGGGGGCCAGATGCGCCGGGTGGTACTGGCCGGACTGCTGGCCCGCTCGCCGCGTGCCCTGATTCTCGATGAACCGCTCGCGGGCCTGGATGCCGAATCACAGGCGGGCCTGTTGCGGCTGCTGATCGATCTGCGGGAACGCGACAGGCTCACCGTCGTGGTCATCTCGCATGACTTCGATGGCATGCAGGATCTGTGCCCGCGCACGGTGCATCTGCAATCCGGTGTGCTGCTGCCCGAATCGGTGGGGTCGGGGAGTCGCTCATGACCAATACACGTGCCCAGCGTCGTCCGGTGGTGCTGCTGCGTCCGGTGCCCGGCACCTCACCGATTCACGAGTTGTGGGCCGGGACCAAACTTCTCGCGGTCTTCCTCATTTCGGTGCTGCTGACGTTGTTCCCCACCTGGACGGCGATCGGCGCAGTAGCGGCCCTGGTGATTCTCACCGCGTGGTTGGCGCGTATCCCGCGCGGTGCCGTGCCCACCATTCCGATCTGGTTGGTGGCGTTGGTGATCGGTGGCAGCCTCACGGTGTTCTTCAGCGGTGGTCCGCCCTTCTGGCATATCGGCGGTCTCACCATCGGATTCCACGGTGTGCTTGCGGTGGCCCGCACGACCGCGGTCGCGGCGGTGCTGCTCGGCACGGGCGCCATGGTGTCGTGGACCACCAACGTTTCCGAGATCGCGCCCGCGGTGGCGGTGCTGGGTCGGCCCTTGAAGATCCTCGGGATTCCTGTCGACGAGCGGGCGGCCACCCTGGCGCTGGCACTGCGCTCGTTCCCCATGCTTTCCGACGAATTCCGAATGCTCATCGCCGCCCGCAGGCTGCGTCCGCCGCAGGTGCGTGACGGCCGGCGCGGGTTTCGGTGGATCACGGAGGTGGTCGACTTGCTCACCGCGGCCATCACCGCAGCGCTGCGACGTGCCTCGGAGATGGGCGATGCCATCACCGCGCGCGGCGGCACCGGACAGATTGCGGCGCATCCGGCGCGGCCCGGTCTGCGGGACGCCATTGCGTTGTCTTTGGTCATTGCCGTAGGGACGGCCGTCGTATTGTTCGAGGTGCTGTAGCGCGCCCTTCGTGCTCGCACACTCGGCGGATCTACCGCTCGATAGCCCTATTCGCGGCCTGCTGCGCCTGCTGCAACGCGGTGTATACATCAAGACGCCCCAGGAACATCTCGGCGAAATACGGCTTTAGCGCGGCGAATCCGGCCCCGAAACCCTGTCCGCCGGGGGCGGAGATCTGCTGGCCGCTCAGCACGTCGAAGAACGGTGCGACGTCGACGCCCTTGCCTGCCCAGTGCTGAAAGTACGGTTCACGCGCGCTCAGCACGGCGGGGATCGCCGAGCCGCTGCGGCCCAGGAAGGAGTTCCCGTCGGTGCTGCCCATCCACGCCAGCACCTTCTGCGTCTCATCCGGATGGGGTGACGACGAGTTCGCCGCGGCCACAATCCCGTTGGTCACGCTGACCCTGCCCTCCGGGCCCGCCGGCATCATCGCCACGCCCCACGGGAAGGTGGCATTCGCCTGGATCTGGGCCAGGTTGTAGGTGCCCGATTGGAACAGCGCCATCCGCCCCTGCAGAAACTGGTTGCGGGAGAAGTCGTTGTTGTCATTGGTGTCGGCGGCCGAGGGCGCCACCTTGTCGACGTTGATGAGATCTACCAGGTACCGGAACGCCATCTCGGCGCGGGGATTGGCGAACGCGAACTTGTCGTCCGCCTGAAACACCGCACCCGCCGAGCCGAGGTAGTTCAGATAGATGCCCTGTAAATCGTTGGCGGCGTTGTATCCCCAGTGCCCAGGCCCGGTGAGCCGGTGCAGCATGGGGCGCAGGGTGTCGACCTCGGGGTCGACACCCCAGCGCAGCTCGGACAGTTCGGCGGGGTCGACCTGCGCCTCGTCCAGCAGATTCTTGTTGTAGTACAGGGCAATCCCGGCGTCGCTGAGCTGCGGCACACCCCAGAGCTTGCCGCTGCGGGTGAATTGGGCGACGACGGACGGGTCCCAGCCCGCCTGCGGTTTCACCGGGACGAGGTTCCCGGTATCGGCGTAGTCGGACAGGTAGGCATTGCTGAGCCAGAAGATGTCATCGGCGCCGTGCCCGGCCACATCGGTGCGCAGGCTGTTGAAGTAACTCGCGTACGACGTCACGGTGACCGCTACCTGGATCTGCGGATTGCGCCGGCTGAACTCGTCGAATGAACTCCGGTACGCGTCGGCCACCTGCTGGTCCCACACCCGAACGGTGACCACCGTTTTCCCGTGCGGATTCTTCGGAAT
Organism: Mycobacteroides franklinii; assembly: GCF_001853795.1. Classification (NCBI taxonomy): domain Bacteria; kingdom Bacillati; phylum Actinomycetota; class Actinomycetes; order Mycobacteriales; family Mycobacteriaceae; genus Mycobacteroides; species Mycobacteroides franklinii. The sequence goes on along the minus strand of NZ_MLIK01000004.1, from coordinate 206,945 downwards.
GCCGAGCCATGCCGCAACGCCGAACAGCAGCAGCGCGATCAATCCGAGGGTCAGGGCCGCGCGCGTGGAGGCCTTCATCACTTGAGTCCGCTCAGGGTGATGGAGCGGACGATGTATTTCTGGAACGCCATGAACAGGATCACCAACGGCACGATCGCCACGGTGGTGGCTGCCATCACAATGGGCCACTGCGCGTTGAACTGAGACTGCAGCCCGGCGGTCGCGACGGTCAGTACCCGCCAGTTGCCGCCGCTGGTGATCACCAACGGCCACATGAAGTTGTTCCATTGCGACACCACGGTGATGAGGGTCAGCGTGATGAGGATCGGCCGACTCACCGGCACCACCACATGCCACAGGATGTCGAGGGTGTTGGCCCCGTCCAAGCGGGCCGCGCGGATCAGGTCGTCGGGAATGGTGCGGAAATGCTCACGTAGCAAGAAGATCGCATAGGGCGAGCCGAACATGAACGGGATGGCCAACGCCCAGAACGTGTTCCGCAGCCCGATCTGCGTCAGCATCAAATACATCGGCACCACGGTCACCGTCGCCGGAATCATCAGCGTCGCCAGATACACCCAGAACAGTCCGTCGCGGCCGGGAAACTGCAGCCGCGCAAAGGCATACGCGGCCAACACGGAGAACGTCAGCTGGCCGATCACGATGATCGCCGTCATCAACACCGTCACCAGGGCGGCGCGCCCGAACCCGGCATCGGCCAGCCCGGTGTAGTTGGCGAGCGTGAGCGGATTCGGCGGTGCTAGCGGCGTATCGGTCGCGAACTGGCGCGTGGTCTTTACCGACGTGAAGGCCGCCAGCAGGAATGGGCCCAGCGTGAGGGCGGCGCCGACGATCAGCAGCGCATAGACCGCGAGGCTCGTGGTCCGGGCCCGAACGCCCGCGTCTTCCGGCATGAGAAGACAGTAGTGGTCCGGATCAATAGCGCGGGAACGTCACCCGGTGCCGCCCGAGCCATCGAGATGCCAGCTGCTGGGCATCATCGGGACGGTTCGCGTCCCGCCGAGAGTGCCGCGGGTGACGGTCACCTTCCCGACGGCGGGCGGCACCGCGCCCATGCCGAGCGAGCCGATCCCGCGGCGGGTGGCCGAAACCTCGTCTTCCAGGTCCATGTACTCGCGGCCCAGGCCTCGGTCACGGGCGTGCGCCCGGAGGCGTTCGCGGGCCGCTTCGTCGTGGGGGAGCGCGGTGTCCTCGTCGCGGGAAAGTTCATCGTCGAGGTCGCGTTCCCGGCGCCGCGTGCGACGTTCGGCGAGCGTGCTTCCCGTCCCCAGCCCGGAGGCCTGCGCCGCATAGAACGAGTCACCCATGCCCGTTCCCAGCGGATTCGACGTGGTCGGCCCGATACCCGGCCCCGGGCCGCCCGTGGCCGGTCCACCGCCTGCAGGTGAGGGAGCCGGGGACGGCGTCGGGCTGCTCATGCTGCTGGTGTGCGTGACGGTGGGTGACGGCGCGGGCGCTGAGGTGGTCATGGCCGGGGCACCGCCCACCGAGGTGGCCGCAGCGGGTGCCGGCATCGGCGCGGGTGCTCCCGCACCCACGGCGCCCAACGCTCCGAGGGCGCCCAGCGAGCCGGTGGCCGCGACGGCGGCGGGTACGGCGCCCACGGCCGCGCCGATGACTGCGGCCTGAATAACGGTCTGCCCGATCGGCCAGAAAATCATCAAGGTGTGGAAGGTCGCCCAGGCGAGCGCGCTGGCGAGCGTCGGGGTCATGCCGGGGATGTTCGAGAACAGGTTGATCAGTCCGGACGTGAACGGGCCCGAGGGGATGGGCCATCCGCCGGGGTTCAGATCCTTGGACACCGGCCACGCGAAATTGCTGGTGTACTGCTGGATGAGGGCCGCCAGCTGGTCCTGCCACGAGGTGGTGCTCTGCGCGGTTGCGGTGGCATCGGCTTGGTCAAGATTGCTTCCCGACTGTGCGGCCGGGGCGGCTGCCGCGCTCTGCACGGCCGCGGCAGTGGACGCCGCCTCCCCGCCGGGCGCCAGGATCGCCGGCGCCGGGCTGGTGACCGGAACCGCGGCAAGAGCAGATTCGGCGACGGCCTGATAGGCGGTCATGGTCTCGGCGGCCTGGATCCACATGCGGATGTAGTCGGCCTCGTTCACCGCGATGGGGATGGTGTTGACCCCGAAGAAGTTGGTGGCCACCAACGCCGTGTGTAGCGCGTGGTTGGCTGCGAGCTCCGGCAAGGACGGCATTGCGGCCAGGGCAGCGGTGTAGGCGCCCGCCGCGGTTTCATGCAGGGCTGCGGCAAACGTGCTCTTCACCCCGCTGCCCAACAGCCAGTCCAGATACGGGCCGTGTGCGGCGGTGTATTGGTCGGCGCTCGGGCCCTGCCACGCGCCGGCCTGCACCGCACCGAGCATTGCTGTGAGTTCGCTGGCAGCCGAGGCGTACTCGGCGCTCAGTGACGTCCATTGCGTTGCGGCGGCGAGCAGAGGACCCGGACCTGGCCCGCTGGACAGGAGTGTCGAGTGCACCTCGGGCGGCAGTGCCATCCAGATCGGCGCGGTCACGGCAGCGGGACGCTGTCACTCACAGGAACCTTTAAGCTGCTGGTCAGGGTGCATTTTTCGAACACGCTGATTGGTCGAACAATGGCGCCGATAAGTTCCCGAGAAATTTCTGCGAGATTTTCACCCCACCTGCCGGTGCAGTCCTAACCGAGGCGCGGCAAAGCGCCCACGCGGCTACACCAGGTCGTAACTGACCCTGGATCGGAAGTAGCGGTGCTGAACAACCGTGATGACAACCAGGATCAGAAACAGAATCAGCGACATCGCCGCCGAGCGCCCGACGTGAGCCGACTCGAATGCCTCGGCGTACACGCGGTGCGCCGCCAAGTCGGTGCGGTTCTGCGGGCCACCGCTTGTCAGGGCGTAGACGGTGTCGAAGGTCTGCACCGCGCTCACCACACCGGTCACGAGCACGAAGAAGAAGGTGGGCCGCAGCATCGGCAGGGTGATGCGGCGGAACCGCTGCCAGGCCGTTGCACCGTCCACCCGTGCCGCGTTGTGCACGTCACCGGGGATGGCCAGCAGGCCGGCCATGAAGAACAGCGCCACGTAGCCGACGTTGGTCCACACGCTCACCGCCGCCACCACCGGCAGCGCCAGCGAGGGGTCGGTGAGCCACTCGATGCGTTGTCCCAGAAGCGCATTGATCGCACCATCGGTGGGTGCCAGCATCCAATGCCACAGCACACCGATGGCCAGCGGCGCGCAGATCCACGGGATCACGTAGATGGTCCGGAACAGCACGGTGCCCGGCAGTCCACGCACCAACAGTGTCGCCGCGCCCAGTCCGAGGACGGTCTGCGTCGGAATCACCAGCGCCACGAAGATCAGCGTCACCAGCAGGGAATGGCCGAAGGCGCCGTCGGTGAATACCGAACGCCAGTTGTCCAGGCCGACGAATTCGATGGGGCCCAACAGATCCCAGCGGCACAGGCTCAGCCACACCACCACCAGGATGGGCAGCAGCAGAAACGCCGCCACCCCGAACAGGCTTGGGGCAAGCAGCCCGTAGGCCAGCGCTGTCTGCCGGGAGCGGTGCACTGGAACATTAAACCGTGGACGTCGCCGGTAGCGTTGGGCACGTGACTCGGTCCGTAGATCCCGACTTCCTAGCGTTGCCCCGCGCCGAACTTGCCGACGCCGCCCTGAGCGCGGCGCGCGCCGCCGGTGCCAGCTATGCCGACTTGCGCATTCATCGACTCATCAACGAGGAGCTGATGCTGCGCGACGAGCAGGTCGAGACCGCGGTCTCCGGACGCACCATCGGTTTGGCGGTGCGGGTGATTGTCGACGGCACCTGGGGCTTCGCCTCCCACGTGCAGCTCGACAGCACGGCGGCCGCCGAGACCGCGCGTCGGGCCGTGGCGGTCGCGCGGGGACTGCGCAGCCTGAACCGCGAGCAGGTGGAGCTGGCGGCCGAGCCCGTCTACGCCGACGTGCAGTGGGTGTCCGAGTATGAGATCGACCCGTTCGCGGTGCCGCAGGCCGAGAAGATCGCGGTGCTGCAGGAGTATTCGGCGCGGCTGCTGGCCTCCGACGGGGTGGACCACGCCTCGGCGTCGCTGACGGCCGTCAAGGAACAGACCTTCTACGCCGACACCTTCGGCTCGTCGATCACCCAGCAGCGGGTGCGGGTCATGTCGCAACTGGACGCCATCGCTGTCGATGCCGCCACCGGATCCTTTGAAACCATGCGCACGCTGGCCCCGCCGATGGGCCGCGGCTGGGAGGCCATCGGCAGCGACGGGGTGTGGGACTGGAGCACCGAGCTGCGCGAGATCCCGGAGCTGCTCACCGAGAAGGTGAAGGCGCCCAGCGTGGTCGCCGGCCCCACCGACCTGGTGATCGACCCCACCAATCTGTGGCTGACCATTCACGAATCCATCGGCCACGCCACCGAATACGACAGGGCCATCGGCTACGAGGCCGCCTATGCGGGCACCTCGTTCGCCACGCCCGACAAGCTCGGCGCCATGAAGTACGGTTCGCCCGTCATGAACGTGACCGCCGACCGCAACGAGGTGCACGGCCTGGCCTCGGTCGGATACGACGACGAGGGGGTGGCCTCGCAGCGCTGGGATCTGGTGCGCGACGGCATCTTCGTCGGCTACCAGCTGGACCGGGTGTTCGCGCCCCGGCTGGGCCAGGAGCGTTCCAACGGCTGCTCGTATGCCGACTCGCCGCATCACGTGCCGATTCAGCGGATGGCCAACGTGTCGCTGCAGGCCTCGCCGGATGAGCGCTCGACCGACGACCTGATCTCCGGGGTGGAGGACGGTATCTACATCGTGGGCGACAAGTCATGGTCAATCGATATGCAGCGGTACAACTTCCAGTTCACCGGGCAGCGGTTCTACCGCATCCGCGGCGGCAAGCTGGACGGGCAGCTGCGTGACGTCGCCTACCAGGCCACCACCACCGACTTCTGGGGGTCGATGGAAGCCGTTGGCGGGCAATCCACCTGGCGCCTGGGCGGCGCCTTCAACTGCGGTAAGGCCCAGCCCGGCCAGGTGGCCGCGGTGAGCCACGGCTGCCCGTCGGCGCTGTTCCGTGGCGTCAATGTTCTCAACACCAAGCAGGAAGGTGGTGCCGCGTGATCCCCGCACAGCAGGTCGCCGAGGATGTACTCGCCGAGGCCGCGCGGCGCGGTGGCGCCGACGACACCATCGTCCTGATCCAGGACAGCAGCGAGGCGTCGCTGCGCTGGGCGGGCAGTTCCATGACCACCAACGGTGAATCGGTCAAGCGCAGCATCGCGGTGATATCGATACTGCGGCAAGGGGACCAGACCCGGGTGGGTTCGGTGCTCACCGAGGACGCCGACCCGGCCGCGCTCGCCGATTTGGTGGCGGCCAGCCAGGCCGAGGCCGCCTCCGCGCCGCCGTCGCGCGACGCCATGCCGCTGCTGGGACCCGGCGAGGCCGTGGGGGAGAGCTGGGACGCGGAGATCGTGCCCACCAGCGCCGGGGTATTCGGCTCACTGGCCGCGGATCTGTCAACGGGCTTCGACGGCCCCGACACCCTGTACGGATACGCCCGGCACGAACGGCAGACCACCTTCCTGGCCTCGTCCACGGGGCTGCGCCGCCGGTTCACCCAGCCCACGGGTCAGGTGGAGATCAACGCCAAGCGCGGCGTGGGCAGCGCCTGGGCCGGGGTGTGCACCCCCGAATTCGTGGACGTGCCGACCGAATCGCTGCTGCGCCAGCTCTCCGAAAGGCTCACCGCCGCACAGAATCAGATCGAGCTCAAGGCCGGTCGTTACGAGACGCTGCTGCCGCCGTCGGCCACCGGTGACCTGATGCAGTACCTGGTGTGGACCATGGGCGGGCGCGGCGCACACGAGGGCCGCAACGCCTTCGCGGCGCCGGGCGGCACCCGCATCGGGGAACGGCTGACCGAGCTGCCGGTCACCGTGTACTCGGACCCGTCGTACCCCGGACTGGAGAGCAGCCCCTTTGTGGCGACCCCGATTTCGCGGGAATCGCTGTCGGTCTTCGACAATGGGGTCGGCATCGAGCGCGTCGACTGGGTACGCGACGGGGTGATCAGCGCGCTGAGCTACTCACGCGCCGACGCCGCCGAGTTCGATGCCGCCCCCACGGTGGGCGCCGACAACCTCATCATGACCGGAGGCGGCAGCGAGACGCTGGAGCAGATGATCGCCGCCACCGAGAACGGTCTGCTGCTCACCACGCTGTGGTACATCCGCGAGGTGGACCCGACCACCCTGCTGCTGACCGGGCTGACCCGTGACGGGGTGTACCTGGTGCGCGACGGACAGATCACGGGCGCGGTGAACAACTTCCGGTTCAACGAGAGCCCGATCGATCTGCTGCGGCGGGTCTCGCAGGTGGGGGCCACCGAGTACACGCTGCCGCGCGAGTGGAGCGATTACGCAACGCGGCAGGCCATGCCGGCGTTGCGCATCCCGGACTTCCACATGTCGTCGGTCAGCGCCGCGCAGTAAGAAGCGGCCGAGCTACGGGTAGATGGTTACGCGTCCGGCCGCATCGGGATATCTGCGGGAGTGGATGTAAGCCTCTCCCGCAGAACGCATCATCGCATTCGAATGTGCGATCGCGAACGGCCGCAGGAATGGGGTGTCGCCGTCTTTGTTGATGTAGTAACTGTGTGAGTTCGCGCAGCTGGGGCTCTTGAACACCAGGTTCTCGGTTGCGGCCGCTGCCTGTTCGAAGAACTGGTCGAAGGCATCCTGACTGACTTCCACGCGCGTCGCGTGCCGGATAATGCCGTCGGCGATCATGTCGGTGGCGTGACTGGTGCACATCTTGATCGTGTCGAACCAATTGAAGCCGACCACGCCATAGGGTCCGGGTGCCAGGAAATAGTTGGGGAATCCGGGTACCGCGACGCCCTGGTAGGCGCGCATGCGATTGTCTTCCCAGAAGTCGCCGAGATCCTGTCCGTCGGTGCCCTGCACCCTGTACGGCAGGTCGAACACCTTGAACCCGGTAGCGAGAATCAGGGTATCGAGCCGATGGAGGACGCCATCGGTAGTTTCGATTCCCGCGGGGACGATCCGGGCTATGGAATCGGTGACCAGATCGACGTCCGGGCGGGCGAATGTCTCAAGATAATTGGCCGACGCAGAGGGCCGTTTGCACGCGAAACCATAAGCAGGAATGAGCTTCTTACGCAGCTCGCGATCCTTGATGCGAGCCCTCATGCTGGCCTTGACCACGGCGCCGGCGATCTTGGTGGCATACGGGAACTGCTTGTAGTGCACCACGCCGACGGTCTGCACCAGATCGCCGCCGAGCCCACCGCCGAATCTGATGGACCGCAGCAGGAAGGGCGTGTATCGCAGGACCCGCTGAAGGAAGGGGGATATCAACGGGTTCGCCTTGGGGCCCACATAGATAGGGGTGCGCTGGAACACGGTCAGATGCTTCACCGTGTCGGCAATCGCGGGAATGATTTGGATGCCGGACGCTCCGGTGCCGATTACCGCGGCCCTCTTGCCTGTCAACGGGTAGTTGTGATCCCACTCCTGTGACAAGATCGTCTTGCCTGCAAAGGATTCCAGCCCAGCGATATCGGGTACGGCGGGTGTGCTCAAGGCGCCGTGGCAGGAGACGATGAATCGAGTCGTAAGCTCGAATTCGCCGTCGGCGTCCTCGGCACGTACGCGCCAGAGGTCATTGATCTCGTCGAAGACGACGCTGCGGACGGTGGTGTTGAGCCGCAGCTTATCCCTCAACCCGAATTTGTCGGCGCAGTCTTGCGCGTACTGACGAAGTTCACTGCCGGGAGCGAACATTCGGGACCATTTCGGGTTGGGAGCTTCCGCGTAGGAGTACGCCATCGAGGGGATGTCCACTTCGATACCCGGATAGGTGTTGTGCCACCAGGTTCCGCCGACCCCGCTGGATTTCTCCAGGATCAGAAAGTTCTCGATGCCTTTCTTGCGGAGCCGGTTTCCTGTGGCGAGTCCGCCGAATCCGGCTCCGATGACGACCGCGACCAGATCCGGTACCAAGAGATCCTTGTACGCAGGGAGGGCATCGTTGTCCACTGCGCGAGCTGCGGAGAATGTCGTCATCGACCCTCCTTCTGGCCGGGAATGAGGCTCATCAGATCGGTCATACTGCCCTTGCTGGCGAAGAAACGGACCAGACCAGGAGCCATCCGATTGTTGAGATATTGCAGTTGTGCTTCTGGCGTCACGGGAACGACCTGCTTGTTCTTCTGCACCGCCCGCACGATCTGTTTGGCCACCTTCTCGGGACCGTAGCGGCGCATCGCGTACGCCTTGTCGCCGACTTGCTGCATACGGCGTTCTTCTTCGGCACTAACACCTGAAATCTTGCTTTTGGCAATGATATTGGTGTGCACGATGCCCGGGCAGATGGTGGTCACGCCGATACCGTGGGTCGCCAGGTCCGCGCGCAGACAGTCGGAGAACATGAAGACCGCGGATTTACTGGTCGAGTACGCAGAAAACTTCTGCTGCGGAGAATACGCGGCCATGCTGGACAGATTGACGATGTGCCCACCGAGACCACGCTCGGCCATCTTGGCGCCGAAGGCACGGCTGCCGTTCACCACACCGTAGAGGTTGATATCGATCACGCGTCTGAACTCCGCGGCGGGCGTCTCCAGAAAGCCGCCTGCGGCGCCGACACCGGCGTTGTTGACCAGTACATCGGGCACGCCGTGGTTGGCGAATACTTCGTCCGCGTGCGCGTCGATCGCGGCTTCATCGGCGACGTTGAGCTGGTAGGCGTGTGCGACTCCGCCGTCCTGCTCGATCAGTGCGACGGTGTCTTTGGCGCCGTCGAGGTTGATATCCGAGAGGACCACCTCGGCACCTTGACGCGCGAACTCGCGGGCGGTTTCCCGCCCGATGCCGCTACCGCCGCCGGTGATGACCACCAACTGATCCTCGAAAGGCTTGCGGTTCTTGCCCATCTCGGAACGTCGCAGCGTCCTCGCAGGCTGCTTGCCGCTTACCGCGTCAATCAGTTCGACGGTCGACGCCGCCAGCGCCTGGGGGTGCGAGAACGGCAGCCAGTGGCCGCCGTCGAGAACCCGACGCCAGGTCTGCTTGTTCCAGATGGGTTCGTCGTCGTAACACGACTGCCTGATAGCGGGATCGCGCTTTCCGACGATTACCTGAACCGGGACGTTCGTGTAGCGATCTTCGGGGTGTAAGACGGCGGGAATGGCGTTCGCACGATAGACGCGCAATGCCCTGGTGATATCGCTGGTGAAGGTGGACCCCAGGTGAATCTGTTCCTGCGGTGCACCTTCTGCGATGGAAAGCCCTGTTCGCCAACGCTTCTCGTTGATCAGAAGTTTCATGACGAGGTTGGGGATGCCGGGCGTCCCGAATGCCAGCATGTAGAGGACAGATCCGATCTGACCCAGCGCCAGCGCCAGGTTCTTGGGGGTGGGGTGCGCTAGCCGGGCCCGCACCCATTTACTCATATGGCTGGCGCACGGAGCGGACACCGAGGTGAACGAGGCGAATCGGTGCTCTAGCTCCGGATCACACACGGCCTCCCACGCGGCGGCACTACCCCAGTCGTGTGCCAATAGGTGCACCGGCTTGTCGGGGCTGACTGCATTGGCGACCGCGACGTAGTCGCTGGCCATTTCGGTGAGTCGGAAATCGCGGAAACTCCTGGGATTGGTGGTTTTTCCTGCACCGCGGTTGTCGATGGACACTAGTCGGAACCGGTCCCGCAACAGCGGGGCTACGCCGTCCCAGAGATGATGGGTATCGGGCCAGCCGTGTGCCAGCAGGATGGTCTCTCCGGTGGGGTTCCCCTGCACGAAGTAGGCCACGTCGATGTCGCCGTTGCGGACCGTGTGCTCGGCTATTTCGGTGAGATCGTCTGCGGACAAGGTGGCTTTTGGATCGATCGTGCTCGTCATGCTGGCTTCCGTTCATGCTTCCTGTTGTTGAATGTTCGTTAGTCGCTTAGAGATCCAGAACCAAACGTCCACCTTCGGCGCGTGAGACACAGATCAGCATGTCTCCGGCGGCGCGCTGCTGGTCGGTCAGGAGGGTGTCGCGGTGATCGGGTACGCCGTCCAGAACGCGTACCTTGCAGGTGCCGCAGAAGCCCTGCCTGCACGAGTGGGCGGTGTCGGGCCGGGTGGCCAGTATGGTTTCCAGGGCGCTGCGGTCGGCGGGCACGGAAACAACTGTGCCGCTGCGCTTCAGCTCGACCTCGAAGGCCACCCCATTGTTGATGGGTGGTGCGGCGAATCGTTCGAAATGTAGCTCTGCGCCGGGGTATTCGGCGACCGCGTCCCGTACCACCTTGAGCATCGGTGCCGGTCCGCAGCAGTACACCGCCAGGTTCGAGTGGAGCTCGGGAATCAGGTCTTCGGCGGTGGGGAGCCCGAATTCGTCGTCGGTGCGAATGGTGATGCGATCGCCGTAGCGGGCCAGCTCCTCGCGGAACGGGATCGACTCCTTACTGCGGCCCACATAGGTCATCGTCCAGGGCAGCCAGAGGTCGGACGCGGTGGCCAGCATGGGCAGGATGGGAGTGATACCGATACCGCCGGCGATGAAATGGAACTGGCGGTTGGCGGTATTGAGATGCCCGGTGGTGGCTAGCGGGAAGGCATTTCGTGGCCCGTGTATCTCCAGAGTGTCGCCGACCCGGACCCCGTTGTGTAGCTCGACGGAGCCGCCATTGCCCTCGGGGATGCGCCGCACCGCGATCCGGTAGTAGGAGCGATCGCGCGGGTCACCGCATAGCGAGTACTGGCGCACCGCACCGGAGGGCAGCGTGACATCGAGATGCGCACCGGAACGCCAGCTGGGTAGCTCACTGCCGTCGGGCGTGGTGAAGACAAGGCTCACCACGTTTTCATCGGCGGCCACCACTGATCGGCTGCGCACCACCAGATGCAACGTCCGGTCTATCGGCTTCGGCTCGGGAGGTTTGGGAGTGATCAGTGGCGTCAACCGCAACACAACCGGCATCGCCTTGTCCAAGGCCGTCAACAGCGGCGGAGTCACGCGATCCATGAACCGCATCAGCGTGTCCAGCCCGCTCGGGGCGTGCGGTGGCGACGGGTGAGGCCTGGTCATGCGACGGCGGCGGCTTTGGCCGCTGGAGACTTCGCGAGATAGGCGACGGCCTGCGCTGTGTCGCCGATGGCCTCCGGGGTGAAATCGGGTCGCAGATAAGCCTTGAAGGCCTTCCCGAGTAGAGCGAGACTCAGCGTCGACTCCCGCTTCATCGCCAGTCGCACTTCTCGTATGAACTTGATGGGGCCGATCTTCGGCAAGGACGGGTCCGCGCGGGCCAGCAGCCAGCCTCCGGCTATCAGTCCGCCGACAATGGGCACGCAGGCGCCAAGGTAGTACGCCATCAGCCGTGTACGGCTGGCCCCGAAGTAGCGGGCGACATTCCAAGCGACACTGCGGTGTTCGACCTCTTCGGCGCCGTGCCAGCGGAACATGTCGGTGATGACCGGATCGGCCCCGAACTTCTCGAAGTCGAAGTTGAGCAGCCAGTCGCCGCCGGTGGAGGTGAGGTGTTCCAGGCCGGCAATGATGGCGAGGCCCTGAACCATGACGCGGTATTGGAGTTTCGGCGGCAACGCGTCCATGCGCTGCTGAAATCGTTCGAACATCGATTCCGAATGCTTGGCCCACACGCTCAGATCGATGCCGTGTTGCGCGAAGAATTCACGTAATGCGTGATCGTGGGTGTCCGAGTGCATCTTCTCTTGGCCGATGAACCCGATGACGTCTTCTCGGAGGCGTTCGTCCTTGATGTACGGCAGGGCACGGCCGAATACGTCGACGAACATCTGCTCGCCGACGGGGAGCATCAGGTTGAGCGCGGAGAGGGCATAGGAAGCGATCGGTTCGCCCGGAATCCAGATCAGGGGAGAGCGGGAGAAGTCGAACGTGACGTTGCGGGCGTGCAATGCGACCTGGCCTGCGTCGGCCGGCGGAGCCACGTCGGCGATCTCCGAGGAGATGGCGGTGGCCAGTACGTGTCTACTCATCGTGTTTCTCCTGCTCAAGAGCCTTTGTTCGTGCGCTTGCTTCGCGGCTCGGAGTGTATATGAATAGCCGTACTACATGTAACGGATACTGAAAGTATGGTTAATGAGTTGGCAGTGGCGTGGGAATAACGGCTGTCCCATGAGTGCGGTGGTGGCACCTCCACGGAACCTTCACAAAAGGCTCCAGCCATCCCCACAACCGTCAAATAACCTGTTCATGTGCCTAGCCAGCGAAGAATCTTGGTTGTCGACGACGAGCCAACGATCTGTGCGTCCATTTCCGCGCGGCTGCGCGCCGAGGGGTACGCGGTAGACACCGAGGACAACGGCCTCGATGCGGTGCGGCATTGCCGCGACAACGCACCGGACCTGATGGTGCTGGATGTCATGCTGCCCGGGCTCGACGGGCTAGAGGTGTGCCGTCAGGTGCAGGCGCACGCGCCCATCCCGGTGCTGATGCTGACCGCGCGCGGCACCGAGACCGACATGCTGGTGGGCCTGGGGGTGGGCGCCGACGACTACCTGCCCAAGCCGTTCAGCATGCGCGTGCTGGTGGCCCGGGTGGCCGCGCTGCTGCGCCGCACCGATAGGGTCGCGGCGCCGAGCACTGATGTGCGGATCGGTCAGGTGCGCATCGATGTGTCCGAGCGCCGCGTGTATCACCGCGACGACGAGGTGCACCTGACGCGCACCGAGTTCGATCTGCTGGCCTACCTGGCCGATAACCCGCGGGTGGCGATCAGCCGTGACCGCCTGCTGGATCAGGTGTGGGGCTGGAGCGAGGGGCTGCCGTCGGGGCGGCGCACCGTCGACAGCCACATCAAGGCGTTGCGCCGCAAGCTCGGTCAGGAGTTGATCCGCACCGTGCACGGCATCGGATACGCGTTGGAGGCACCGCGATGAGCCAACTGCTGGAACTTCTGCCGCGTCCGCTGGATCCGTTGCGCTCCTTCAAGTTCAAGACGGCGGTGTTGGTGGGGGTGGCGCTGCTGATCGCCACCTGCCTGCTGTGGATCACCGCCGAATGGAAGCTGCGGTACGCCCTCACGCTCGCTTTGTTTGTGTCGTTCGGGGTCACGTGGTTTCTGGCGCACGGCATGACCTCGCCGCTGCGCGATATGACCACGGCAGCGCGCTCGATGGCCCAGGGCGACTACTCGCGCCGGATTCGTTCAACCTCGCGCGATGAAGTGGGCCAGCTGGCAACGGCTTTCAATCACATGGCCGCCGAGCTGCAGTCCGCCGAACGGTACCGGCGCGAACTGGTGGGCAATGTCTCGCACGAGCTGCGCACGCCCATCACGGCACTGCAGGCGGTGCTGGAGAACATTGTCGACGGGGTGGCCGAACCGGACCCGGCGACCCTGAAAACCGCGCTGGCACAGACCGAACGGCTCGGCAGGCTGGTGGACGACCTACTTGACCTGTCCAAACTTGAGAACGGATCGGTGCCGGTGCACCGCGAATCGTTCGCGGTGCGGGAGTTCGTCGATGACGCGGTGGCGCAGGCGAAGACGACCGGACGCCTGGTGCGCTATCACGTGACCGTCGAGCCCTTCGACCTGGAAGCGGTCGCCGACACGGCTCGGCTGCATCAGGTGGTGGCCAATCTGCTGGACAACGCGTCGCGACACAGCCCGCCCGGGGGGCAGGTGTCGGTGTTCGCGCGCACCGAGAACGACGCGCTGCTGTTGGAGGTCGCCGATACCGGCCCGGGCATTGCCCCGCACGAAAGATCACGAGTGTTCGAGCGATTCACCCACGGGGGATCGCGTGATGGTGGCACCGGTTTGGGGCTGGCCATCGCGCAGTGGGCCGTCGATCTACATGGCGGCCGCATCGAAATCGTGGACGCGCCCGGTTGCCGGGTGCGGGTCACGTTGCCGCAGTTTGACAACGAGGAGGGGAATTCATGACGTCTATGCCGCCGTACCCATATCCGATTCCGGGGGCCTCGGTTCCGGGCGCACCCGCCGGGCCGCCCGTGCCGCGTCCGCCGGTGCCGATCTTCGGGCCGCCGACCCGGTTCCTGACGGCGTGGCCGCGCGACATCCGGTCCAAGATGACGCAGGGCGCGTTGCTCAGCGGCATCGGGGCCGGGCTGGTCGCGGCGCTGTGCTGGCGGTCCTCGCTGCCGGGCGTGGGCTGGACGCTGACCGCATTCGCGGTGGCCCTCGCCGCGTTCGCGACGCAGAAAGTGCAATGGACGCCGACGCGCATCGGCACGCTGGTGCTAGCGCTGTGTTTGGCGGTGGTGCCGACCGTGCGCGACGCGGGATGGCTTGTCGCGCTGTGTGTCCTGACCTCGCTGGCATTGTTCTTCTATGCACTGGCTCCGGCGCGGACGTGGACGGGACTGGTGTACGGGCAGCTCGTGATGGCGAGGGTGCCGCTGCGGGTGGCGGGGTGGATGCGCCGCGGCACGCGCACGATGTCGCGCGGCCGCAAGGTCAGTCCGGATCGGGTGGCCATCGTGGTGCTGGTCACGGTCGCGCTGGTGGTGGCGTTTGGGGCCCTGCTGGCCGATGCCGATGCCCGGTTCAGTGCGCTGGTCACTGGGGTTCTGCCGTTCATGTCCGTTGGCGACATGATCGGGCGCGTGGTGGTCGGGGTGTTGGTCGGCGGATTCGCATTGGGGGCCATCTACGTGCTGTCCAAGCCGCCGACCTTTGACCGGCTGTCGCCGACGGAGCCCAAGCGTTTGCCGCGTTGGGAGTGGAGCCTGCCGCTGGCCGCGCTGAACTTGTTGTTCATCGCGTTTGTGGGCGTGCAGATTTCGGTGCTGTTCGGGGGAGACGAGCATGTGCAGGTCACTGAGGGGTTGACCTACGCAGAGTATGCGCGGCAGGGCTTTTGGCAGCTGCTGTTTGTCACCATCCTGGTACTGGGCGTGATCGCGGTGGCGATCCGGGTCGCGGGGCGCGACGATGCTCGCGACCGGCTGTACCTGCGGGTGCTGATTGGCGGGCTGTGCCTGACCACACTGGTGATCGTGGCCTCGGCTATTCACCGGATGTCGCTGTATGAGAACGCGTACGGGTACAGCGTGGAGCGGCTGCTGGTGCGCTGGATTGAGCTGGGCTTGGGCCTGGTGCTGGTGCTGATCCTGGTGACGGGTATCCGGATGAGCGCCCGGTGGCTGCCCACCGCCGTGGTGGCGGTCGGTTCGTTCGGGATGCTGGGATTGGCCATCTTCAACCCGGAAAGCTATATCGCGCAGCGCAATGTCGAGTTCTTCCAGCAGACCGGCAAGATCGATCAGTGGTATATGGGAACCCTGTCCTCGGACGCGTTTGAGGCGACGAAGTCGCTGCCCGAGGATGTGCGGGTGTGCGTGCAGGGGCGGATGAAGGATCGGTTGCGGCCGACGGCGCCCTGGTACGAGCACAACGTGAGCCGGGCCAACCTGCGGTCTGCTGAGGTCAAGGAAACCTCCTGCAACGTGGATCGCGACCACAGGTGACCTGGGTTCCCGGGACGCGGCGGGGGATCGGCTAGAGTCGTGACCTGCTGGGGGCGGTAGCTCAGTTGGTTAGAGCCGTGGACTCATAATCCATTGGTCGCGGGTTCGAGCCCCGCCCGCCCTACAAAGAAGCTATTTGTCAAGATTTCGGGGGCGTTGGTGGCGGGGCATTTCTGGGTAGACGCAATTACGGGTGCACCGCTGGCAAGTCGAGCCGATTTTATCGGCGGCTGGCCACCAGGTTGTGGGAATAGATACACCGAAATCGACTATTCTTTCGAGACGTGTTCGGCCTCCAGTGGTGGAGATTGTGGGTCAGAACTCAGCGTGGTCACACACCAACTGGCGAAAAATCTGGTCTCAAGGCGCGGGCACTGGCTAAGCTGGCAGCGGCGAGTAGCAGGATTTCCTGCTTCTGGCGTAGTGCAGAATAAGTTAAAAAATAGCGCTAAACAGATTGAGCTGAAGAATTTGGCTATGAGAGGATCGCAAATGTCTATCAAAATTGATTGCAACCTTCAGGCTTCTGGCCGTTAAGAGTATTGCGAATATTGTGCCCAAGACCCAATTGAAAAAGTTAGTGATCGACAAGTTTCGTGCACTAATAAACGTTGAGGTAGAATTCGGCGATCGCATAACTGTTGTATGTGGAAAAAACGGGACATCCAAGTCGTCCATTCTTGGCATTGCGGCCCAAATTTTTAGCTTCGATAGAGACTATGTCAAGAACGAAGTTCTGGCATTCGAACAAATTACGGGCGGTCCTTTCAAGTCCCAATATAGTGAGCACTTTAGAATATCCGAGACGTTCGATTTTCCAGGGTCGATGACTGTAGGTATCGAATTATATGATGGGTATACCGAGCAAGCCGCGACGGCTAGGCTGGAGTTGATGAAACGCCAGTCTAAGCAGGGAAATACGTTGCCAAGGCCAGTAGTCAGGAATAACAGTACAGCATTCGGCAAGGACAATGCTAGCAGAAATTTCACACATCCCGTTATCTTTTTGAGTTTAAAGCGCCTCTATCCTATTGCAGCCAGAGATTACGCAATCGGTGATTTCGGCTATCTAAATCAATACAAGCAAGACTTTATCAGCCTTACCAATGAAATTCTTAATCGAAATTCTGCATACGCCACGGGAACTGATGGAACGATCAGTTCGGCCGTTGCGCACGGTGAAAACTACGATCAGGAATCCGTTTCTGCTGGCGAGGACAACACGGGCCAAATCATTCTGGCGCTGATGTCCTTCAAGAAGTTAAAAGAGGAATACTCGGACTATAAGGGCGGTTTGCTTCTGATAGACGAGGCCGATGCTGCACTCTTTCCGACTGCGCAGATAAACCTACTCAAGATGCTCGACCGCGAGTGCAGAAACTTGAATATTCAAGTAGTGATGACTTCGCATTCCCCTGTCATGATCGAATATGCATTTGAGCAAAGTAAAAAATTCGGAAGGAGTTACAAGACAATATATCTCAGTAACACCTACGGTGACGTTCAGGTGATGCAGGATTGGTCCTGGTCGCAAATCAGTGCGGACATCAATACAAAGACTATTGACACTGTCTCGGGGACATCTTTGCCGCGTATTAACGTCTATTTCGAAGATAAAGAGGCTGCAGACTTTTTCGCTGCCTTGATGATCAGGCAACCTTTAAAGAAGTTCACTGCTCCTCTGCCAGAAATAACGCTGGGGTGCTCAAATTATTTGCAATTGATTCAAAAGAAAATTCCCGAGTTCGCAGAGAGGAGTGTTGTCTGTTTGGATGCGGACCAGGAGTCTGCAGTCGGTGGGAAGAACTACAAAACTGTAGTCCTGCTTCCGGGGCTTTTGCCGCCAGACCAATTGATTTTCGAGCATTTGTATAATCTCACCCCGGATAATGAATTCTGGAAGAATGATTTGCAATTTACGCGAGATGTTTTTACCAATGCCGCACGTGAGTTGCTCAACGAGTTTCAGATTAGTGGGAGTTCTGTTGACGTAAAGAAGCGGTTAGACGCCTATTGTGGAGAAAAGAAGCCAAGGGAAGTTTTTAAGCGTTTCTATAAGTCTGATGAAATCCAGCAGTTAGTCTCTGCTGGCGCAAAACCTTATAATCCTTGGAGGCATTGGACTGACAGTAATCCCGTGTCGACGAACGAATTTTTGAACAGTTTCAAAATAGCGATTCGCGGCGTGATGAGAAACGCATATGCAGTGGATGCTGTCAAGTTTTCCGGGCTTGTTGAAGTGACCCCACGGAAAATCTAGCAATGTTCTTAATTGAACTGCATATCCCTGCTGAAGCTCGACATCGTGCTGACGGAAGTCGTCGGAATGCTGGTAGATCTCAATGCCTAGAAGGACGACGCTGTGGACCTCGGCGCCAGACTCAGGCCTGTTGTGCTTCTTCGTAGGGGCCAGCGGTGCAGCCAAGGCGTCTCATCGAATGGCCGTGGTTCTGTGAGCGCGCTGGTTACACTCGCTATTCACAGGACGAGCATCCAGGGGGCGATGGTGGGGTCAACACATGTCAACTGATGGCATCACTAGTGGCCAGGGCGGACTACCGGTTACCGACATCGGGCACGTCCGATTGATTGTGCTGTCTTGGGCCGAGTTGGTCCTAGATGAGGAGAATCCGCGGCTAGAGGAGAGCGGGGAAACCACGCGGGAGTCAATCAATGCGCTTATCGAACTCGATACGGCCAAGCAGATCAACATTGCCCGCGATATCGCCGAGTCGGGCACGCTCAGCCCGTTCGAGCTGCCCGGGGTCATTGTCGAGGGTGGCTTGTACATCGTGGTGGAGGGAAACCGACGGGTCGCAGCCCTAAAGATGCTCAAGTCACCAGGACTCATAGACGACCAGAGGATCCGTAGGCGTGTTGAGGGGATTATCGCGGAAAACGGGACCGGGCCTGATGACGTTGCCTGCTCGCTGTTCACGAACCGAGAGTCTGCAAGACGGTGGATCGAGCTGCGACACAGCGGTGAGAATGAAGGACGCGGACTGAGCCCGTGGACAACAGATATGTCCGAGCGATTCAATCCCACGCCGGGATCCCAAACCGGCCTCGCGATGCAGCTTCGCGATCTAATGACGAACGCATACCCCGACGATGCCCAACTGCTGGGACACCTAACGACTATCTTCCGGGGTGGATACAACACTGCTGGGACTCGGGTACGGCGCCGCGTGACAACGCTCGGCCGACTCATCGCGCCCAAGCAGATGCAGGAGGCATTCGGTTACAGGATTGAGCGAAGCAGTGGTGCTATCCATATGATCGGGCCAGAGCAGGCGGTGAAGGACGCTTTCCGAAAGATCATTTTCGACGTGTCGGAAGGAATGACCGCGCGCGACATCAACAACCAAGACCTCATTAAGGGCTATATCGCCAGCATCAGTCACTTTAAAGTGCCTGATGGATCCGCCAATTTGACCGGCTCTTCGAATCCGTCCCCGAGTTCTGGTCAGTCCTCGGCCCCGTCATCCGGGAGGGGAATCGCAACCCCTCCGACGAGTGGAAGTGGTCCGCAGCAGCCATTGCCAACGCCGCCGGCGGCCCCGATCGCGCGCCGGCGCCATCCTAGGGTTGAGCGGAGCATCTTCCAGGGCTTGCGGCTCGCGAGATTTCAATTACGTACCTTCGATACCCTCGTACAGGCACAGCGACTCGACATTGACACCATGACGCTGGTGGCTGGCGTGATGGTTCGGGTGATAGTCGAGCTTTGCGTAACCGAGGCCGTCGACAAGCTCGCCCTGACTGTGACTGGCCGCCCAACATTGCGCAACAAGTTGAAAGCTGTTCTAGAGCAGCTTGATCCGCAGATCGGGCATTCTCAGAATCGGGGTCCACGGCTCGCGGCGGCGTGGATGGATAGCCAAAAGGACAATGCTGCCAATGGCTTGGGCGTCGATATTATGAATGCATACGTTCATAGCTTCACTCAGACCGCGGGGCCGAGTGACGTGCGGGCACTGAGCGAAACGTATCGACCGCTTCTGGAGGACTTGGACGGTCTAATGTGATGGTGGCCACCACGGAGCTCAAGCGATACCATCAACGCGTGGATAACGGTCAGATGTGTTGCTTATCAATGCTATTGCACTCATGAGGTACATCAGTCCGCTTCGGTATCCTGGAGGAAAGGCGCGTATCGCGCCGTTTGCCGCTGAGCTATTGGGATCTCAGAACCCGCGCCCGCGCCGTTATGCAGAACCGTTCGCTGGCGGGGCGGGCAGTGCGCTAACACTCCTGGTGGGGGAGCATGTCGACATTATCCACGTTAATGACCTTAATCCTGGTATTGCGGCGTTTTGGCGTTGCGTGTTCAACCAGACGAAGCGGTTGATCAAGCGAGTAGAGGACGCCGAGGTGACTTTGGACGCTTGGCATTCGGCGCGTGAGGTGTACGACCACCCAAAGCGGCACGGGGACCTAGAACTGGGATTTGCAACGTTTTTCCTCAACCGGTGCAACCGATCTGGAATCCTGAATGCTCGACCGATCGGCGGTTTGGAGCAGACAGGGCGTTGGAAGATCGACGCACGCTTCAACCGGGAAAATCTCGCGGAGAGGATCGCCTACATCGGGTCGTACCGACGCCGCGTCGAGCTCACAGAGCTTGACGCTCGCGAGTTCCTTAAAATCTTGTCTGCGCATCGGCGAGACGTACTCGTCTACGTTGATCCGCCTTATCTCGGTCAAGGAGACGATCTTTATCTCGACAGGCTGAGCGCTGACGATCACCGCGACCTAGCCGTCACGTTGCAGCACTCGAAGCTGAAATGGTTTCTGACTTACGACGCTGACGATCGCGTGACGGACGAACTCTACGTCGACTTTCGTTGCGCGGAGTTTGACATCAACCACACGGCTCAGGTGAATCACATGGGAACCGAGTTCGTCGTCTTCGCAGACACGATCGCCGTCCCAGGCGACCTGCAGGTGTTGGCTACGGCAAAAGGCCGCTGGGTTGTGGTCTGAGAAGTATGGAGCGTGTGCCATGACGTCCGAAACCTTGCCCAGCGCCGTGGCCGAGAGCCACCGAATGCCTCTTGCTCCAGGTCTGTGACGAGAACGACGCGGATGGTGTTGTGCAGCGGCCTCTAGCGTCGCGATATCTGATACGGGCGATGGTTTGGTCTCCGACGTTGAATGTCCTCCTCATTGGGTATTCAGCAGTAATGGCCGGGGTTTGATTAGAATGGATCACACTCGTTGAGTCGCTGATGTGACTGGAAGCTGTTGCAGTACTGGGATATAAGAAACTTCGCTTCAACGCGGCGAGAACCTCCAGAACCGAATCCGTTGGTCCTAGTTTTGTGCCCGTCCGCGTTTCGGCTTCGCGTGGCCCCAACTTGAACAACATCGATGCCAGCTGTCGGGTGGTGCGTCAGTAGCGCCGGTGGAGGTCCGCGAACAGAATGCATGCCGGATACGAACCGCACACTAACTCTGGTGACCGCGGGAGAAGCTAGAAACCGCTACGCGATCATCGGGTCAATTGCCGACCGCGGCACCAGCACCTGCAACGCCCCGTACGAGTCGGGCAATATCGCACCCTGATCGAAGAAGAACCGAATCCCGTCGTTGACCACCGCGAAGTTCTGGTAGTTGGAGGGGTCGTAGAGCGTCGCCGTTGAGAACGGCAGCGGCGGTGGGGGTGGTGGAGGCGTAGTAGTCGTGGACGTCGTCGACGTGGTGGTAGTCGGCTGCCCCGAGGTCGTGGTCGGCGTGGGGGTCACCACCGGCGGCGGTGCCAGCTGCTGCTGCAGCTGCGCCTGCACAATCGGCGCGACGGTCTTCAGCGGATCGTCCACCCGCCACAGCGGCGCATCGTCTTTGTCGTCCTTGGGAATTGTGTAGAGAATCGGCTTGCGATAACTCTGATCCCAGTTGAACGCCTTGTACCCCGTCTGCGGCTGCCCGCTCCCGCTGCTTTGGTACACCTTGAACACCACGGTCTGCGTACCGCGCGGGGGCAGGTCGGAGTTGTATTCGGTCGGCTTGATGCTCAACTGAGCCGTCGTACTGCGGGCCCCGCCAGACTTGGCCGCGTTGACGAACGCGTCGCGCGTCTTGGCCACGTATTCGGCGATCGGCTTCTGGTCCGGGTAGTTCAGCGGAATGGTGACATCGACGCTATATCCGGTATCGGAGAGGCGGATCTCACACGTCTTTCCGGTATTGCTGCCCTTCAGGTCGCCGCAGTAATCGTGTGGTGCCGCCCCCGCCACACCAGCAGAACCGAAGAGGGCGGCAGCCGTGACCAGCACGGACACGCTTACCGAGCGCATGGATAAATAGGGCACGCCTGCACTCTAACTTCGCAAGGTGAACCAAATGCCCGGACCGGCGAGATCAAAGCCCTCTCGGCAGCCCCGTCACCTCGCTACGATCACACCGTCCTTGGATCGTGAACCCCTACTAGGGAGCAGCCATGACGGGATCGTCAGACACCGGATTCAACGGCAAAATCGCCTTGGACATAAGGGATTCCGAGCCGGATTGGACCCCTTACGCGGCACCCACGGCGCCCGAGGGCGCGCCCAACATCCTGTATCTCGTCTGGGATGACACCGGCATCGCCACCTGGGACTGCTTCGGCGGATTGGTTGAGATGCCCGCCATGAGCCGTATCGCCGAACGCGGAGTGCGCCTCTCGCAGTTCCATACCACCGCGCTCTGCTCACCCACCCGAGCTTCACTGCTCACCGGACGCAACGCCACCACGGTCGGCATGGCCACCATCGAGGAATTCACCGACGGCTTTCCGAACTGCAATGGGCGCATCCCGTTCGACACCGCGCTGCTCTCCGAGGTCTTGGCTGAAAAGGGTTGGAACACCTACTGCGTCGGCAAGTGGCACCTGACCCCCTTGGAAGAAGCCAATCTCGCTGCCACCAAACGGCATTGGCCACTGAGCAGAGGATTCGAGCGGTTCTACGGCTTCATGGGCGGCGAGACCGACCAGTGGTACCCGGACCTGGTTTACGACAACCACCCCGTCGAGCCGCCCGCCACCCCGGAAGAGGGCTACCACCTGTCCAAGGACATCGCCGACAAGACCATCGAGTTCATCCGTGACGCCAAGGTGATCGCGCCCGACAAACCCTGGTTCTCGTACGTCTGCCCGGGCGCGGGACACGCTCCGCACCACGTCTTCAAGGAATGGGCCGACAAGTACGCCGGCACGTTCGACATGGGCTACGAGCTGTACCGCGAGATCGTGTTGGAGAACCAGAAGAGGCTCGGGATCGTCCCGTCCGATACCGAATTATCGCCCGTCAACCCGTATCTGGACGTCAAGGGCCCCAACGGCGAACCCTGGCCGCTGCAGGACACCGTGCGGCCCTGGGGCTCACTCAACGACGAGGAGAAGCGCCTCTTCTCCCGGATGGCCGAAGTCTTCGCCGGATTCCTCAGCTACACCGACGACCAGATCGGTCGCATCCTGGACTACTTGGACGAGTCGGGTCAGCTCGACAAC
Source organism: Mycobacteroides franklinii (assembly GCF_001853795.1). Taxonomy (NCBI): domain Bacteria; kingdom Bacillati; phylum Actinomycetota; class Actinomycetes; order Mycobacteriales; family Mycobacteriaceae; genus Mycobacteroides; species Mycobacteroides franklinii. Next base: position 183,943 of record NZ_MLIK01000004.1, on the reverse strand, counting down.
ACCATCATCGTGGTGATCTCCGACAACGGCGCCAGCGGCGAGGGCGGACCCAACGGCTCGGTCAACGAGGTCAAGTTCTTCAACGGCTACATCGACACCGTCGAGGAGAGCCTGCGCTTCTACGACAACCTCGGTGCCCCAGAGACGTACAACCACTATCCCATCGGGTGGGCAATGGCCTTCAACACGCCCTACAAACTCTACAAGCGCTACGCCTCCCACGAGGGTGGCATCGCCGACACCGCAATCATCAGTTGGCCCAAGGGAATCGCCGCACACGGCGAAGTCCGCGACACCTACGTCAACGTCTGCGATATCACCCCGACCATCTACGACCTACTCGGCATCACCCCACCCGACGCAGTCAAGGGCGTCGCGCAAAAACCACTCGACGGTCTGAGTTTCAAAGCGGTGCTGCAGGATCCGAACGCCGACACCGGCAAGGATACCCAGTTCTACACGATGCTCGGCACCCGCGGCATCTGGCACAAGGGCTGGTTCGCCAACACCGTGCATGCGGCGACACCGTCCGGTTGGTCCCATTTCGACAAGGACCGCTGGGAGCTGTTCCATATCGAGGCCGATCGCAGCCAGTGTCACGATCTGGCCGACGCCCACCCCGAGAAACTCGAAGAGCTGAAACAACTCTGGTTCGACGAGGCCGCCAAGTACAACGGCCTGCCGCTGGCCGACCTCAACATCCTGGAAACCCTCACCCGATGGCGGCCGTACCTGGCGGGGGAGCGCACCTCGTTCACGTACTATCCGAACAGCGCCGAGGTGGGTCTCGGTGCGATGGTTGATATTCGGGGACAATCCTTTTCGATCCTGGCCGAGGTCACCGTCGACACCGGAGCCGAGGGCGTGATCTTCAAACAGGGTGGCGCCCACGGCGGCCACGTGCTCTTCATACAAGACGGGAAGCTGCACTACATCTACAACTTCATGGGGGAGAAGGAACAGAAGGTCTCCTCCGAGGATGCGGTCCCGTCGGGCGCCCATGTGCTCGGCGCCCGTTTCGCCAAGACCGGCACCGTAACGGGCAGCCACACCCCGGTCGGCGACGTGACGCTGTTCATGGACGAACACGCCGTCGGCACGATCGGCAGCGTCGAAATCCACCCGGGCACATTCGGTCTCGCCGGAGCCGGCCTGTCCGTCGGCCGCAACAGCGGCTCGGCCGTGTCCTCGGACTACCAGGCTCCTTACCCGTTCACCGGCGGAACCATTGCCGAAGTCGTGGTCGACATCTCCGAGGAGCCGTACGAAAACCTGGAGAAGAAACTCGCGATCGCCTTCGCCAAAGACTGAGGACTAGGCGGGCCAACTCAGCCCTTGACCAATGCCATGTTGGCCTTACGGCGCCCAAAGGGATTGCGCCCGCGTTACCTGTCGTTCGAATGGTCTACTATGCCTGAATTGGGGATTGACGGTGACCACAGTTGGCTAGCCGTCGATGGGTCGGGCAATGTCGGTTTGCGGTGTGTCGATAGTTGCTTTAGTAAGGGCGATAAGTGGGTACCACATATCCGGGTCGGGCTGACGCGGACGGGGAACAGTGCGGCCGGGGTAGGCGCATCTATCAGGCCAACAACGAACTCCTGGAACAGGTTCGGCTGCATCGTGCGGTCTCGCTGGTCACGGCCATCGTGATCAGTACCATTGGCGCTTCGGCCATTCTCATGGCATCGGCGGGATTGTCGATCATTCCTGCGCTGTGTAGCTGCATTGCCCTTCCGGCATTTGGATGGGGAATCCGCTATTCCCTGAAAAAACAGGTTAGCTACGCCGAGTCAATCGCATACGTCGTGTATTGCGATATCGCCATTCTTGTCGGCATTTGCGTGGTTACGACCTCCGGTGCCGCCTTTGTGAAGCTGGCCTGGTTATTAGCTGCCAACACCTATGTGTCGGTGCTGCACGGTCGGGTGGCGGTCGTGGTGCAAACACTGGTGACCGCACTCGGGACCGTACTGGCGGTGAGCGGAGCTATCGTTCGCCACGACGTGAGTGCCACGGTGCTGACCTCGGTGGTATTCACCATGCTGCTGGCCAATGTGATTGCCGGATGGCTCATCTATATCGGCAAGGCGCAGTTCACCGAACACGCCGTCGGCAGAGACCATCTGTCCCGTCACGATGATCTGACGGGCCTGCTGAACAGGCGAGGCCTACAAGAGGCTTATGCGGCCAGGGTCGGCGTGCCCGGCATGCAGGTGGTTGTCGCGGTCGTCGACCTCAATTCGTTCAAATCGGTCAACGACACCTTCGGCCACCACGTGGGCGATGAGGTGCTGCAGCGGGCCGCGGACCGCCTCCGCGCGGTGGCCGGGCCGGATGCGTTGTTGGCCCGGCTTGGTGGCGACGAATTCGGCATCGTGGCGCTCACCGATTCGCCGCGCGATATCGACTACCGGACCGCGGTGAGCGAGGCACTGGGCGGAGAAGAACCGTTACCCGTCACCGCCAGCGTCGGGGTGGCCAGCACCGTACTGCCGGAATCGGACCGCACGGTGACGCATTCGTTGGCCTCCGTGGTCCCGTACCTGCTGGTGGAGGCCGACGGCGCGATGTATCACGCGAAAAAGGACAACGGGATCGAGCAGTGCCCACCTCGCTAAAAGTTGGTCATTCAGGCTCGCGCTTGTCTCTGGCGGTGGGACGATTGATGCACGCCAGGGCACCTCTGCTTGGCATTCGATTCACATGAAGGGCGCGGTCTCATGACCGAGATTCCGAGCAGCAACGAAGTGCCCGATAAACCCCCAGCCTCCTCGCCGCGCAGGCCGGCGTCAGACGACACGTGGGAGCCGTGGGGCACTAGCGAGAAGCAGAAATTCGGCCAAGCCGATGGCAGCAGAGACACCCAGCAGTTCTAGTACCGCAGACTCCGAATTCATCTCACCCGCGGGCAAGGTTTATCAGTTGATGGTGGCCAGCCTGTTGGCCACCGAGTTCGATCGAAAGAAGACGCTGGAAGCCAGGGGCGCGATCCTGGTGACATCAAGCGTCTCCTTGTTGACCCTGGTGACGGGTGTGACGGTGCTGGTGATGGGGAAGGACTACGTCTTCCGGGATCACTGTTCCTTCATCATCCTGCTCGGTGCGCTATTGGCGTTCATTGCCTCGGCCACCTGCGCGATCTTTGTGCAGACATATGGATTCGGCTACACGGTCATGGACCGCGAGACGCTGAAAAGCCTTGAGAACAACAGCAACTGGTCCCGAACGGCAGACGATGCCGCCCGCAATTGGGTGCATTGGCAAGTCATCTCGATCAGCTCGTTGCGTGAAAGCAACGGCATCAAGGCGAATCTCGTCGTATGCGGCCTGGCGCTTCAGGTGCTGGCAATAGTCCTGCTGTCAGCGGCGGTAGGCCTCGAACTCTCGAGCAGGCTCTGAGTTGCGCTCGTGCGCGCCTGATTACCAGACGCGCACGTAGTCGACGAGCATCTCCGCCGGGTACGAGCCACCCGCCGGGTCGCCGCCACCCGAGCCTGACACCGCCAGGTTCAGCATCGGCTGCAGCGTGTAGCCCGGATCGTTAAACGGCCAGTCATCAAGGGAATTCGCGTCGACCGTCAGGTACGGCTCCATGCCGTCGTGGTAGTCCATCCAGAAGTACAGCCCGGCGTCGGTCCAGGTGCAGCGCCAGGTGTGCCAGTTGCTGTCGATCGGCATCGGCAGCGTCTCGAAGGAGGTGCCGTCCAGCCGCGCGTGCACCGTGGTGCCCGACGGCCAGTCGCGGTTGCCGTACCACTCCGCCATGTCGACCTCGCCGCCACGCTCGGGGTTGTCGTTCAGCAGCCACCACGCCGGCCAGCAGCCGTCGGTCAAGCAGTTGAACTTGATGCGCGCCTCGAAGGTGTGGCCGATGCCGCCGCGGAAGGTGCCGTGCAGCTTGCCGCTGAAGTACTTGTTGCCTTCCTTGGTCGCACGGATCACCAGGTTGGAGTTTCCGTCGAGGAAGATGTTGGTGCGGCTGTCGCGGTACTCGCCCATGTTCTCGGGACGATCCCAGAACACCGGGTTCTTGATCCGCTCGCGGAACTTCGCGGCCACCCACTTGGAGCCGTCGGGGGCCGAGCCGGCGGGGCCGTCGAACTCGTCGCGGAAGATAAAACCAGTGGATTGGGCGTCGGGCGGTGCCGCCGGCGGGTGCACCCGATCGGCCTGAGCCGTGGGGAGAGGCAAGGCAGCTGCGGCCATGCCGAAGCCCATGGTCAGTATCAATTTGCGGCGATCCATTTGAGGCACCCCGAAACGATAATGGTTGTTCCTGGCGCACGGGCGCAGCCCCGGCCATATTGGCTGCTAGTGGCGCGGCAGCATCCTGGCGAGCAGTTTGTCCCGCAACCCGATGGTGTGAAACAGCACGGCGCTGACATGGGCAACTATGCAGGCGAGCAACGCATACGCCACCCACGCGTGTGCCTCCCGCAGTAAGCCGTACCACTCGACGCTGGTGGGGGCGATCGACGGCAGACGCAGTCCGGCGATCTCCACCGGCACCCCCGAGGCCGACACCAGTGCCCACCCGATCACCGGTTGCGCCAGGAAAAGCGTGTACATCGCGAGCTCGGACCCGGCCGCGATAAACCGCTCCGGCCCCGCCAAAGACAGCGATGGGGGTTTGTGCCAAATACGGTTCCCGATGCGCAGCAGCGCCAGCACCAGCACCAGCACGCCGATGGCCTTATGCCAGGCCAGCACCATCGGGTAGTCGCCGAGCGACCCGACCAGCAGCGCCCCCAGCACCAACATCGAGATGATCGCGACCGCCATCAGCCAATGCAGCAGCTGCGCCGCCAACCCGAAACGTTCGTCAACAGTGGACACGGTGGTCTCAGTCATCAGATGTCCTGTCCGAACTGTTCCACCGGTGCGGGCGTCTCCCGCGCGCGACGCCGGAACGACTCCGCGTAGATCGGCGCCCGCGCCGCCAGAATCGGATCATCGGATAACTCAATTCCCTTGGGCAGCACTGTCGGATCGAAGTTGGTATCCCGGATGTGTTCCTGCTCTTGCGGTATCGCATGCCCGAGTACCAGTGTGCCGGCATCGATCTGCATGCGGTCCGACGGCCACGGAAGCGTGGGATCGTTCGTCGGATCCTGTCCGGGAACGCCGAGCTGCAGCAACAGCCGGTACCGCAGCTCGCCGCGACGTACCCGCTGGGCCAACGCCTCGAACATCCAATTGGGGCCGTTTTTCGCCGGGGCCCCCGCCACGTCCCCGTCGGGAACAACGCGCCACCGCACCGGAGTCCGCGCACCGTCCTTCGAGACGAAGATGAAGGCGTTAAGGCTGGAATAACTCGCCTCCGCGAACGACGACGCCTTGGGCGCGGCCTCGATCAGCTTCTGTGCGGCGGCAGCCGGCGGGTTATCCCGCAGAAACGCCGCCGTAGCGTCCTTGCCTGAACTTCGCGCCGAGAGCAGCCCGAAGAACATCTCCGGTGTCGGGGCCATAAACACCGGCGCCGCCGCCATCGCGGTACGCCACTGCTGCCCGCCGGGAAGCGAAAACTCAAGGGCCAGGGCCTGCCCGGAACCGGTATCGGGCTGATGCGGGTTTTGACCGCCCACCGAGAACCGTCCTACGACCGGATAAACGCCCTTGGCGAAAACCGATGCCGACGACACCTGCGCGCCCGCGCCGTTACTCTCGAAACGCCCAGAAACGGCAAGGGCTTTGGCGTGATTGCGGCGATACCCGACGAACTTGCCGCCCGTCGATTCGAAAAGGTCGATGAACGAGCGTCCGGTCAACCGGGAGCCGACCCGGCCCTCCAAAGCCAAGAAACCACCCAGCCCCGTCACAGTGACGGCTCCGGCAGCGACCAGACCCACAAACATGCGGCGATCCAGCTTCTGTGCGACCACGAATTGAGCGTAATACCGGATTCTGAAGGTTGAATGAAGACAATGAAGAGATGATGAAGCGTCTTCTTCTTGTTGCCCTCGGTATTGGGTGTGCTCTCAGCCAGGTCGCGCCCGCCAGTGCCGACCCCGGTGTCCCGCCCGTGAGTGAGGCCGCCCGCGCCGCCGGACTGCTCGACGTGCGCACCGTGGTACCCGATGCGATCATCGACCTGCGCTACGCCACCACCAACAACTTCACCGGCGTGCAGCTGTATCCGGCCGACGCCCGGTGCCTGGTGCACGAGTCGATGGCGCCCGGGCTCAAGACCGCCGCCGACACGCTTCGTGCCAACGGCGAGCGGCTGGTCTTCTGGGACTGCTACCGCCCGCATGACGTGCAGGTCCGCATGTTCCAGGTGGTGCCCAACCCCAACTGGGTCGCCAAGCCCGGCCAGTACGCCCGCAGCCACGAAGCCGGGCGTTCGGTGGACGTGACCCTGGCCGACGCGCGCGGTCTGGTCGACATGGGCACCGGATTCGACGACTTCACGCCGCGCTCGCTGGCGTACGCCACCGACGAGGTGAGCCCCGAACAGCAAGCCAACCGTGCGCGGCTGCGTAGCGCCATGCAGGCCGGTGGACTGCAGGTGTACAACGGCGAGTGGTGGCACTTCGACGGCCCCGGCGCCGGGGTGGACCGGCCGATTCTGCAGGTTCCGGTCAACTAGACCGAAAACCCGTTGCGGCGCATGGTTGGCCGTACGTAGTGTGGCTGGCGTCCTCGTCCCCGACGAAAGGTACGACATGGATCTGTGAGGTCTGGCAATCCGCCGGCGCGCCATCGCGCGATTTCGGCGACCCCACCTCACAGGAAGGCTCTTCCATGTCTGCTGTCATCTCCTGCGGCGCACTCACCTACATCCACCCCGACGGTGCCGTCGCCCTTAATGGGCTCGACATGCTGGTGCCGGCCGGGCGCTCCGGTTTGGTCGGAGTCAACGGCTCGGGCAAATCCACCCTGCTGCGGCTCATCGCAGGGGAGCTGTCCCCGACGTCGGGGACAGTTCACGCCTCCGGTCATATCGGTTATCTGCCACAGGATCTCACTATCCGTGCCGATGACACGGTGCTCGACGTGCTCGGGCTCACGCCGGTGCTGATGGCCATCGAGGCCATCGAGAACGGGTCCACCGACCAGCAACACTTCGACACCATTGGTGACGATTGGGACCTGGCGGATCGGGTGACCGCCGAGTTGGAACGTCTCGGGCTGCCAAAGGCCGTGCTGGAACGCAGTCTTGGTGAACTCTCCGGCGGCGAGGTCATTCGGCTGGGCCTTGCCCGGCTGCTGCTGCGCCGCCCCGACATCCTGTTGCTCGACGAGCCCACCAACAATCTGGACGGCGAATCCCGTGCGCATCTCTACGAACTCGTCGAGACCTGGCCGCGCACCCTGCTGGTGGTCAGCCACGACCGGGAGCTCCTGGAGCGCGTCGAGCGCATCGGCGATCTGCGCGATGGTTCCGTCGCCTGGTACGGCGGCGGCTACGGTGCCTACGCCGAACAAGTGGCCGTCGAGCAGGAGGCTGCCGCACAGGCGATTTCGACGGCCAAGGCCGAGGTGCGCCGTGAGCGGCGTGACCTGGCGGAGGCCGAGCGGGTGATCGCCCAGCGCAAGCGTTACGGCGCCAAGATGCAGGCCAACAAGCGCGAACCCAAGATCGTGATGGGCCTGCGCAAACGGGCCGCGCAGGAGTCGGCGGCCGCGCTCAAACAAACCCAGACCGACAGGCTGGACAAGGCCCGCGAACACGCCAACGAGGCGCAATCCAGGCTGCGCGTTGATCGCACCATCCGCATCGACCTGCCCGACACCGAGGTACACACCGGTCGCGTCGTGCTGACCACCGAGAACCTGGTGCTACGTCACGGTGCGGCCGCACAATTGGAGCTGCATGGCCCGCAGCGGGTGGGGCTCACCGGCCGCAACGGCTCGGGTAAGACCACGCTGCTGCATACGATCGCCGGACGCATCGCACCCGTCGAAGGCGTTGTGACCGTGCATGTTCCGATGGGGCTACTGCCGCAGCGGCTCGACGTGCTGGCTGATGATCTCAGCGTCGCCGACAATGTCGTGCGCCGGGCACCGCACGCCGATACCAACACCATCCGGGCGCGACTGGCGCGCTTCCTGTTCCGTGGCAACGCGGCCGATCGTCTGGTGGGCGCGCTGTCCGGTGGGGAGCGGTTCCGCGCGACACTGGCGGCGGTGCTGTTGAGCGACCCGGCGCCACAGCTGCTACTGCTCGACGAACCGACCAACAACCTGGACTTCGCGTCCTACGACGCACTGGTCTCGGCGCTCGCCGACTACCGGGGCGCGCTGATCGTGGCCAGTCACGACGCGACATTCCTCGAGGACATCGACGCCGCGCCGGTCAACTGGCGGGCGACGTCCGGGGACGGCTAGTCGTCCTGCCAGAAGTCGGGGCAGGAGATATCGACATAAACGGTGGTGAAGGTGTCCACCGGCTTGCCTGAACGGTTCGGGTTGTGGACGGCAAGCACCCTGCACATATCCAGCGGAGTATTGCTGTTGCCCATCACGTAGTTGATTTGGACGTCGTACCCTTCGTCCTCCAGATCAGAAATGGTTTGCGACGGTGACTCGCCGCCCACCGGCAGCACCGGTGCGGCCTGGGCCACCACCGGGAGGGAAAGGGACGCAGCAATAGCGGCCAGCCACAGCGGCATTAGCGCGATACGGACCACTGGCGACACCATGGCAGACCTCCAACGGACGGCGACGACGGCCGTCCTCCATCATGTTAGCTCGCTCGGCTGAGGCAAGATGGCTTGGAACACCGACACAAGGAGAGACCGATGACGTTCTCGTCCGAACACGACGATTTCCGCAGCACCATCCGCAGGTACATCGAGGAAAAGATCAACCCCCGCGTCGACGAGTGGGAACGCGAGCAGATGATGCCGCTGCACGACGTGGTCGCCGACATGGCCAAGCTCGGATTCGTCGGGCTGGAATATGACCCCGAGTACGGCGGCCAGGGGGCCGACCATCTCTTCACGCTGGTGCTTGCCGAAGAACTGGGCCGGGTGGACCACGGTTCGTTCCCGATGGCGTTCGGGGTTCATGTGGCGATGGCGACCCCGTCGCTGCACAAACACGGCAGCGATGAGCTCAAGCGCGAGTTCCTGGCCCCGGCGCTCACCGGCGAGCAGATTGCGGCGATCGCGGTGACCGAGCCCGATGCCGGCTCCGATGTGGCCGGTATCAAGACCCATGCCCGGCGCGACGGTGACGACTGGGTGATCAACGGCTCAAAGATGTTCATCACCAACTCCGTTCAGGCCGACTGGCTGTGTGTGCTGACCCGAACGTCCGGCGAGGGCGGTTATGCCGGGATGAGCCAGATCATCGTGCCGACCAAGACACCCGGATATGAGGTTCGCAAGCTCGACAAACTGGGCATGCACGCTTCCGATACCGGGCTGATCACGTTCGACGATGTGCGGGTGCCGGTGGCCAACACCATCGGCGAGATCGGCCGAGGGTTCCAGCAGCAGATGTCGCAGTTCGTCATGGAGCGCATGTTCGGCGCCTACGGCATTCCCGCCGGTGTGAACCGGGCGTTGCAGCGCACCAAGGAATACGCGTTGGCACGCCAGGTGTTTGGCAAGCCGCTCACCAAGAATCAGCATCTGGCCTACCAATACGCCGGGCTGGCGGCGCGGGCCGACATGCTGGAGACCTACAACCGCGATATCGCCGGCCGGTACATGGCGGGGGAGGACGTGACCCGCAAGGTCACCATCGCCAAGCTTTCGGCCGGGCCGCTGGTCCGCGAGGTCGCCGACTGGTGCCTGCAGGTCCATGGCGGCATGGGATACATGACCGAGACGTGGACCTCACGATTCTTCCGGGATCAGCGCCTGCTCAGCATCGGCGGCGGCGCCGACGAGGTGATGATGCGGGTGCTATCCCAGATCGACGGATTCTCCTGATGCTGGGGGTCGGGGCTGCGCCCGGTCGCGTTGCGGTCCGACATATGTTGGTCGAAGACCATCGTGGCGCGGCGCTGGGATGTGTATTTGGGCCAGTCCATAACGATGAAATCCCTTCCGAATGGGCGATTCTCAACGAGGCGAACACCGGTGCCGAATGTGAGGAACTACCCGGGTGTTCTGTCGTGATGGATGGCGGCGGCGATGAGCATGAGTAGCTGCACCAATCCCTCGGAGCTGGAGCCGGTCGCCAGCCGGCGCAACTCGACGCCGTCGAGTAGCGCAGTGAGCGCAGGCGCCAGTACATGAGGTTCGGACGCTCCAAGAGATTTGAGTGCTGCCGCAGATAGCTCGTCGTAGGCGCGATAGCAGCGTGAAACCGCATGTCGAACTTCAACATTCCGCGCAGCATGCAGATAGATCTCGAACTGACCGATCTGTTCTCGTCGCGTCACCGCTTCTTCGATCACGGCGACCGCCATGCGGGCGGCCGTCTCGACGTCGACTGTGGCATCTTCGAGCGCCGTGGTAACCGACTGAAGTCGCGAGGTCTCCTCGATGACAAAATTTTCCAGCACTTCGCGGACGAGTTCGTCTTGACCGGGGAAGTGATAGGTCAGGGTGCCGGGGGAGATGCCGGCGGCGGCCGCGATGCTGCGATTCGTTAAACCTGCGATGCCATGCTCGCCGATCAGTTCCAGCGTCACCCGCAAGATCTTGTTTCGAATCGTGAGTTGATCAGCCACTGGTCGCCCCGAGCGCGCCGCGCTGTTTCCCGCCGTTGCCGCCGATGCCCACACCTCACTATACCTCTCGTTCGTTCGAACGAACGAGAGGTACAGTGACGTCGAAACTCCGATAGCGGAGCGCGACCAAGGAGGGGCGTTGACGGACTACTTGGTGGGCCGCGGTATCGGTGACGTCACGGGCGAGCCCTCGGGACGAGGCATGCTCGGTTACGGCAAAGCCGATCAGATCACCAGTGGAATACACACTCGGTTGCGCTCGCGCGCATTCATCGTCGTCGACGCGGGGACGGGTGAGCGGGTGCTGCTGGTGGTCAGTGAGTTGCCGCTGATGTTCGACAGTGTGCACCGCGCGGTACTACGCAGATTGCGCGCGCTGTACGGCGGCCTCTACACCGACCGCAACTCGATGCTGACGGTCACCCACACGCATTGTGGGCCGGGCGGTTACTCCGAGCATCTTCTGTACAACACGACTACCGGCGGCTTCCAGGTCAAGACCTTCGAGGCAATCGTCAGCGGCATTGTGCATGCGGTCTCGAGGGCGCACGAAGACCTGGCGCCGGCGACGCTGAGGCTCTCGCACGGAGAGCTGTTCGATGCCAGTGTGAACCGTTCCCCGACGGCGTTCGACCGCAACCCGAAGCCTGAACGCGACTGCTTTCCGGACCGGATTGATCCGCTCACCACGTTGTTACGTATGGAACGTGGCGGGGCACTGATCGGTGCTGTCAATTGGTTCGCTACTCACGGCACGTCCATGACGAACACGAACACGCTGATAAGTAGCGATAACAAGGGTTTCGCGGCGTATCAGGTAGAACGTCTGGATGCTGGCGTCGACTACCGCGCCGACACCAACCCGGCGCTGATTGTCGCCTTCGCCCAGACCAACTCGGGCGATATGTCTCCGAATCTGAATCGCCGACCCGGTAGTGGGCCCACCGAAGACGAATTCGAGAACACCCGGATTATCGGAGGACGGCAAGCCCGCGCCGCTAGCGCGCTCGCGGGGGAACCGGGCGTTTCACTGCAGGGCGGGGTGGCCGCCCTGACGACGTATGTCAACCTCGCCGATATTCATGTGCGACCTGAGTTCACCGGAGACGGAAGGGAACACCGGACCAGTGCCCCAGCAGTCGGTGCCGCCGCGTTGGCCGGTACCGACGAGGGTCCCGGATTCAAGGGTTTCCGGCAAGGCCGCAACCGGTTCTGGGACACCTTGGCACGCCAGGTGATTTATCGCCTGTCGCCGCGACTGCGGGAAACCCAGGCGCCCAAAGGATTGCTGTTCTCGGGAGGCCTCGCCGGGCGCCTACTCCCGATAGTTCAACAGCGCTATCCGATTCAGCTGATGCGTATTGGGTGCCTTTACCTCATCGGCCTGCCGGGTGAGGCCACCATTGTCGCGGGTCTTCGGCTCCGGCGTACCGTTGCCGCGGTCCTCGGCGTGGACCTGCACTGTGTGCTCGTCGCGGGCTATAGCAACGGCTACTTTCATTACGTCACTACGCCGGAGGAATACGAGGAGCAGCGCTACGAAGGCGGCAGCACACTGTTCGGTAAATGGCAGCTGCCCGCGTTGCAGCAGGTTGTCGCCGAACTTGCGGGTGCCATGTTGCGGGGCCGAGACGCGGTATCTGGCCCCCCGCCGCCCGATCTCAGCGCACGCCGTGGGCGGGAACACTCCGCAACGGTGGACGAGCCATTGTCTGGCTTCCAGTTCGGCGATGTGGTCGACGGCCCGGCTACGCATTACGGGGTGGGTGAGCAGGTCAGCGTCGCCTTCGCAGGTGCCAACCCAAACAATGATCTCCACACGCGCAGTACGTATCTCGAGATCAATCGTGAATCGGGCACACAGTGGAGCACCATTGCCGACGACGGCGACTGGTCAACGAAAATACGATGGAACCGAGCCGGGAAACACGCCTTCCGCGTGACAATCACCTGGGACATTCCCCCGGCGACCCCCGCCGGTCGCTACCGGATCGCTTATCACGGAGAAGCTTTGGCCGGTGACGGGACTCTTCGCTCGTTCAGCGGGTGCTCAGAGCCGTTCCACGTCAATTAGAACTCCTTCTCCACCGACGCGACGTCGGTCACGGTCACCCCGATGAGCGTCAGGTCGTGCAGCCGCTCGGGCGTGACTTGTGAGGTCGCGTCTTCGACGATCACCGCGCGGTAGTCCCGTTCGGAGGCGTCGAACAGTGTGGCGCGCGGGCAATTCGGCAGATTGCAGCCCGCCACCACCAGGGTCGAGACGCCGCGTTCGCGCAGATGCCGCTCCAGCTCGGTGCGGTAGAACGCGCTCCAGCGCGGCTTGAACAGAATGTGCTCGGCGGGACCGACTTCCTGGAATCCGCCCGCCAACAGCAGCTCTGGATCCAGCTGCTCGCCGGCGGGTAAGAGCTCGACGGGAATCTGCGAACCCTCACTGCCCGGCGCGGCGACCTCGCGTCCGGCGAGAATCTCTGCGCGACGGGGTAAATCGGTATCGGTGCCGCCGGGAACGTAGAGCCGCACCACATGCACGATCGGGCGCCCGGCCGTGCGGAATACCGAGACCAGTCGACCGAGCGCCGGAATCCGGTCCGCGGTCCCCGGCACCGTCATGGCGCCGGAGACAAACTCGGTTTGCACGTCGATGACCACCAGGGCTGAGCGGTCCCACTCGGGAGCGACGAAGCTAGTCACCCCACCACAGTAGGTGCCCAATCCGGTGAGCGGCCGAGGTGACGCAGGATCAGGTCGAAATCGCCCTGGCCATCGGTTCCGCTCAGCGCGCGTGCGAATACCGACCCCTGGGCGGAACGAAAGTCGCCGTCGGGCACGGCCAATGCGATCGGGACGGCCGCGGCGATCACGTCATCGGAAAGCTCGAACGGCGCACCGATGCTGCGCGCCGCATCCCATCCGTGCACCACGTAGTCGATGAAGTGAAAGCCGATGGCCGTGGCACCGGGAAAGGAGGCCTCCGGGCCCAGCTCTCCCAGCGTGAAGGTCGCCTCCAGCACCCCGTCGGCGCCGAACGCCTCGAGTACGTCGTCGACCGCGCGGCGATAGGCGCCCGCGGGGTCGACGATCACCGCATCGGTGACGGTGGCGGGGTTCCAGACTGCTGGATCGGCACCGGCTCCACGGGCGGCAGCCGCGAAACCATGGTGCTGGACGGTCATGTGGATCAGCAGGTCGGACAGCGTCCACCCCACGCATGGGGTCGGGCGCTGCAGGTCGTCCCGGGTGGCCGCCGCGACGATATCGGCGGACGCCAGGACGGCGGTTCTGTGCACATCTCGAAGATCAGCGGGCGTGTTCATACACACATCATATGCGCACACATATGATGTGCCAAGGCGTATTTATCTACACCTGGACAGTGACCGGCTGCACACCCCAGATCTCGTCGCAGTACTCGGCGATGGCACGGTCCGAGGAAAACTTGCCGCTGCGGGCCGTGTTGAGGATCGACATCCGCGTCCACGCCGTCGCGTCATGCCATGCCTCGGACACTCGCTGCTGGCATTCGATGTACGAGGAGTAGTCGGCCAGCACCAGGAACGGGTCGTGGCTGCGCAACGAGTCGACAATCGGGGCGAACACCGATGGATCCCCCTCCGAGAAGTGGCCGCTGGCAATCAGATCCAACACCGCACGCAACTCGTCGTTCAGTTCGACGAAGTCTTCGGGCCGGTATCCCTCGTGCACCAGGCGCTGCACCTCGTCGACGGTCAGCCCGAACAGGAAGAAGTTCTCGGCCCCGGCCTCCTCGCGCATCTCGACATTGGCGCCGTCGAGCGTGCCGATGGTGAGCGCCCCGTTGAGCATGAACTTCATGTTCCCGGTGCCCGACGCCTCCTTGCCCGCCGTGGAAATCTGCTCCGACAGGTCGGCCGCCGGGTAGATCAGGTGCGCGCTCTTGACGTTGAAATTGGGTAGGAACGCCACCTTGATGAACTGGCTGACGTGCGGGTCGTTGTTGACGGCCTCGCCCACCGCGTTGATGAGCTTGATGATGCGCTTGGCCATGAAGTATCCGGGCGCAGCCTTGCCGCCGAAGATGAAGGCGCGCGGCGCGATCCGCAGTTCCGGATTCTGCTTGAGCCGGTGGTACAGCGTCACGATGTGCAGCACGTTGAGGTGCTGGCGCTTGTACTCGTGGATCCGCTTGACCTGGATGTCGAACATCCAGTTGGGGTCCAGGTCCACGCCGGTGGTGGCCAGCACGTACTCGGCGAGCCGGGCCTTGTTGAGGCGCTTGACCTCTCGCCACTGCATCCGGAACGACGAGTCCTCGGCGAATGGCTCCAGCTCGCGCAGCCGGTTCAGGTCCGCGATCCAGCCCTCGCCGATGGCGTCGTCGAGCAGCTCGCGCAGCCCCGGGTTGGACAGTGCCAGGAAACGGCGCGGCGTCACGCCGTTGGTCTTGTTGCTGAACCGTTCCGGCCACAGCTCGAAGAAGTCCTTGAGCACGCTCTCCTTGAGCAGCTCCGAATGCAGCGCGGCCACACCGTTGATGGCGTGGCTGCCGACGGTGGCCAGGTGCGCCATCCGCACGCTCTTGCCGCCATCCTCGCCGATGAGCGACATGCGCCGTACCCGGGCGTCATCGCCGGGGAAGCGCGACCGGACCTCGTCGAGGAAGCGCCGGTTGATCTCGTAGATGATCTCCAGGTGCCGGGGCAGTGACTCGGCGAACAACCCTAACGGCCAGGTCTCCAGCGCCTCGGGCAGCAGGGTGTGGTTGGTGTAGCCGAAGGCGGCCACGGTGATCTCCCAGGCCTCATCCCAGCCCAGCCCCCGCTCGTCGACCAACAGCCGCATCAGCTCGGCGACACCGATGGACGGGTGAGTGTCGTTGAGCTGCAAGGAGAATTGCTCGGCGAGCTCGTTGACCGGCCGCTCGGCGACGTCTTCAAGGATGTGTAGCACCCGCTGCAGTGAGCAGGAGACGAAGAAGTGCTGCTGCAGCAACCGCAGCCGCTTACCGGCCTCGGGCTCGTCATTGGGGTAGAGCACCTTGGTGACGGTCTCGGAGGACACCTCGTCCTCGACGGCCTTGTAGTAGTCGCCGGCGTTGAAGGCATCCAGTTCGAAGGACTGCACGGCACGCGCGCTCCACAGTGTCAGCGTGTTGCAGGTGTTCACGCCGTAGCCCTGGATGGGGGTGTCGTAGGGGATGCCCTTGAGGAAACGCTGCGGAACCCAGCGCGCCCGGAAGTTTCCGTGCTCATCGAGGTACTGCTCGGTGTGACCGCCCCACCCGACGATGAAGTTGAGATCAGGTTTCGCTATTTCCCAAGGGTTTCCGTTGTCCAGCCAGTTGTCGGTCTTCTCGACCTGCCACCCGTCACGGATC
Organism: Mycobacteroides franklinii; assembly: GCF_001853795.1. Classification (NCBI taxonomy): domain Bacteria; kingdom Bacillati; phylum Actinomycetota; class Actinomycetes; order Mycobacteriales; family Mycobacteriaceae; genus Mycobacteroides; species Mycobacteroides franklinii. The sequence goes on along the minus strand of NZ_MLIK01000004.1, from coordinate 167,951 downwards.
TCTTGATCGAAGATCCCGTACTCGTAGCGGATGCCGTAGCCGATCGCGGGACGATCCAGTGTGGCCAGCGAGTCCATGTAGCACGCGGCCAGGCGACCCAGTCCGCCGTTGCCCAGGCCCGGCTCTTCCTCGCACGCGAGCACCTCGTCGAGGTCCTGGCCCAGCGCCGACAGGGCATCACGCGCCTGCTGCTCGATCTGCAGGTTCAGCAGGTTGTTGCCCAGCTGTGGCCCCATCAGGAACTCGGCCGACAGGTACACCGCCACCTTGCGGCTCAGATCCAGGTAGGTCTGCATGCTGGCGATCCAGCGCTGCTGCATGCGATCTCGGGTCGCCAGGGCCAATGCGCGGTAGTAGTGGGCGGGGGTCAGCACGCTCGCCGGACGTCCGATCGAGTACCGCAGATGGTCGATGATGGCTCGCTGCAGAGTGTCGGCATTCAAACCGGTGCGGGAGTGCTCGTCATGGTCAAGCTCGGCAGAGTGCGTCATGTCAACACCGTGCCATCGAATGGCGCACGGGAAAACCGGAAATAGGCGACCGGCAGGTTACTGGGGAGTGACCACCACTCGCACCCCGGACGGCTCCTTTGCCGCCCAAACGGTCTCGATATCGGCCAGCGGCCGGGCCAGCGTCTGGAGCTGCAGGTCACCGCCGTCGACCATGGCGAACAGCTTCGGCAAGGCCTCGGCGCGCGCCTGCATCAGGGCCTCGGGCGGCACGCTGCCGATCCCGACACCGGACAACGTGATGCCGGTGCTGCGCAAGGTGGAAGCATTCACGCTGATTGTCTCCCCGGTCATCGCGCCGATCTGCACGAAGCGAGTGGCATGGAAATGTGCCGACTGGTGACTGGCCGCCAACGCATTCAGGGTCTGCTCGGCGGGGGAGCCCCACAAGTAATCCAGCACCGCATCGAACGGGTGCGCCGCGTGCCGCGCGGTGATGCTCTCGGTGAGGTCATCGCTGCCCAGCGTGATGACATCGTCGGCTCCCACCGTGCGTAGCCAGTCCAACCGCTCGGCGTTACGGCCCGCGACCGTCACCTGTCCGGCCCCGAAGACCGATTTCGCGAGCTGCACCGCCAGCGAGCCGGTCACCCCAGTGGCTCCGAGCACCAGCACGTGCTGGCCGGGCTGCACGGCGGCGCCATGGGACAGGGCCAACCAGGCCGATATTCCCGGGTTGGGGATCGCGGCCGCGGTCACCGAATCGACGTGCTCGGGCACCTCGACGGCACCGGCCGGGTACACCACGGTGCGTTCGGCCATCATCCCGTACGGTGCGAGCGATCCGCTGTACACCCGCTTGCCGTTGGCCAGCCGTGCCACGCCGTCGACTCCGGCGATCGCGGGAAGGCTGATCTCCATGCTGCTGTAGTGCTTTCCGGAGATGACGGCCCGGGTCAGGTTGGTCAGGGCCGAGGCCTCCACGGTGGCGACCTCGGTGCCGTCGGTGGGCTGCGGGTCCGGGAAGTCGGTGTAGGCGGGCTGCTGCCCCCATTCATGCACGACTGCTGCCTTCATGGCGCACTCCTCAAAGTTTCTGTAGATATAGTTTCCATCGAAACCATATGAACAATGTACGGCGGCCGACGCCGGATGGCAATATGGTTTCCATGAAAACCAAGTCGGCGCTGATTGCCAGCATCAACACGCTGGTGGGCGCGGTGGGGGACAAGTTCGAACCGGACGAAGATTCCGATGCCGAGCGCGATTTCATGGCGCAGCGATGCCCACGCCGGATGGAGCACCTCGTCAGAACGCTGCCGACGCTCTCGCTACATCTGTTGGCGGCGATTGCCGAGGGGCCGGTCAGCGTGGTGGGTCTGGCGGCGCGCTCGGGCCAGCTCAAGGGCACGGTGTCCAAGCATGTGCAGCGGCTGGTGGACGCGGGCTGGGTTGAGCGTGTGCCGATTCCCGGTAACCGTAAGGAGATTGAGCTCATCCTGACCGTCGACGGCGGCATCGTCGTCGACGTGCACAGCACCCTGCATGAGGAGATGGAGCATGGTGTGCGCGACTTCTTGCAGCGTTACAGCAATGCCGACCTGCAGGTTGTGGAGAAGGTGCTCCAGGACCTACTGGCCTCCGGTAGGGACGGAGTGCGGATCGTGGCGAAGAGCGGCTAAGCCGGGATCCAGTTGCCGTGGAACTGAAACGGTATCCGTGCTGGAAGGTGGACGGTCGCAAGCTTTTCCATCGACTGCGCGTCGACGATCAACATATTGCTCAGCCGGGTACTGCGATCGTATTCATATCCGATGAGCACCCCGTCGCCCTCCTCGGCGTCCTCGGAACGCGGCACGGGCGAGAACTCGCCCGGTATGTGTCCGGCCTCCAGCTTGTGTTCGGTGCTGCCGCCGCCGGTGAGGTCGTAGCGGATCAGTGAGGCACGTGCGTCGTCGAGGCTTAGCAGGGTGTCGATGTCGGTGTCGCCGACGCTCGTGGTGAAGCCGTATCGGTGCGGCAGGCTGACCCGCCGTGGGTCGACCATGGGGAACTCCTGGAGGCGTTCGTCCGTCCATGATTCCTTCACTACCCCTGTGACAAGGTCGATTTCCCACCGATGCAGGCGTGGTCTCCCGGAATCGAGCACGTTTGCGATCTCGTACTCGGCATCGTGGTCGGGGCCGGTGATTCGGCATGCGTCGATGACGATGGTGCCGTCCTCTTCGTGGGCGTTAAGCGTGTGGAACACGTAGCAGGGCTCGATCTCGAACCAGCGCACCGTCGCGGGCCCCTGGCGGGGAATCACGCCAATGCGGCTGGGATGGGAGGCTTTCCAGCGCAGGGGGACCTCGGCAGTCTTGGGTAGGGGTGCGCGGGCCACCAGCGGACCGAGCAATGCGGGTGGCTCGAATCGGCCGAGGAGCCCTGCCGCCATCCGGGTGATGAACGGGGGTGTCGCCGTGGGCGCGACCTTGCGCGTCAGGAGGTTGAGGTCGATCACCAGCGGGCAGTCGAAGATCATCACGTAGCTCTCGCTCAGGGCGATGTCGTGCAGCAATGGCCTGCCCGGCACGTCCAGGGGCACACTCTTGCGCACCGCGCCGTCCGGGCCGATCACCACATAACGCGCTATCGCCGGACCGACGAGTTGGTAAGTGACCGCGTGCAACTCGCCGGTGACCGGATCCAGCTTGGGATGCCCGGTGTATCCGCCTTCCAGCGTGCGGCCGAAATCGCAGGTTCCGACGGTCTCCAGGTCATCGTTCAGCTCGTACGGCGCCAGACCGCCCTCGGCGCTGACGATCGTCTTGCCGGCAAAGCCATACACATTCGTCTGCGGAGACACGGTCGTCACACCGGCGCGATAGTTGGCCGGTTTCGGTTTCTCGCCGAGCAGTCTGGAGACCTTCGGCGTGCGCACCCACCGGCTGCGATACCACTCGGCGCGGCCATCGCGCAGCCGCACGCCGTGCACCATGCCGTCGCCGGTTGCGCCGAATACCGAGTAGTTGTTGGGGTCATATTGCCCGGGAAGGGGATTGGGGCCAGTGCGGACGTAACGTCCGTTCAGGAACTTCGGTATCTCACCGGTGACGTGCAGGGCAGTCGCCGTCGTCTCTCGATCGACCGGGAGCACGTAATCGTCGGAAAGCAAATCCACGACCATGTCGGTACCTCATCCTTCGGCTGTATCATCAGAGCTAGAACGTAGAGTCAAGCTCGACGGTAGACCGCGTGAATGGGTATGGCAAGAGCCAAATTCGGTGGCGCGCCGCGAGAGGGGTGTGGGCTAGGTGGATTCCGGATAGGCGTTGCTGATGCCGGCGACGATGTATGCCGCGCAGGTGCGTACCGAGACCTCGGGGTCGATGTGGTGAGCGATCGCGGTCAAGACTCCCGACCTGATGGCTTGCGCGCTCATGGTCGCCAGCAGCAGACGCCGGTGCGTCTCTGCCTCGTCATGCACCGGTTCCCAGAGGTCGAGGATGCTCATGATTCGGGACACCGCGTCGGTGAGCACCTGCTGATCGAACCCGGGGACCTGTGGAGCGGTGGAGTCGGCCAGCAGCCGCATGCCCAGTGGGCGGGTGGCGGCGTGGATGAAGAATGGCTTCAGGGCATTGCTCAGCGATGCGGCCGGGTCATTGAGGTCGACGTTTTCCGGCATGGACACGTCGTCGAAGATCGCGCGCATCAGGGTTGCCTCGCGTCCGACGAGTCGGATGAGTAATCCGTCCTTGGAGCCGAAGTGTGCGTAGAGCGTCTGTTTGGTCACCCGGCCGGACGCCACGATCTGGTCCATAGTGACTGCCCCGCAACCCTGTTCAGCCACAACGGGTAACACCAAGTCGAGTAGCTCGTCGTCGGTGGGCCGATAGCCGGGGCTGCGTGATGTCACGTCAGTACCGTAACCGCTGGCGGTGGCGGTTAGTCGAGCACTTTGATGGATAGCGTGGGTTTCGGGGTGTCCCCGTGCTCCAGCCGGTCCCACACCGCGTCGATCAGTGGTTGTAGCAGCAGGGCGCCCATCTGCCGAACCATCACGGACACAACCTGAGTGGATTCGGGACGATCGGTGGGGGCCATGCCCTCTTCGCGGAGGGTGGCCACCTCGTCGCGTGTCAGCTGAATCAGCGCGGTCAGCATGCTGAGCTGTTCTTCGGAAGGCTCGAGCACGGCGCGGCGTACGTAGTTCACGATGGGGGGATTGGCCTTGAGCATCGCGATGACGGCGGCGTCGCGGGCCGCGGCGAGCTTGCGCGGGTCCTTCTCCGCGTCGACCGATCGCAGTGCCTCGATGTGGTAGTCGACGACCAGCTGATCGACGGCCTCGCGCAGACCAGCCTTGGTCTTGAAATGGTGTTGCACCAGGCCGAGTGTCACGCCGGCCTCGGATGCGACCGCGCGCAACGAAATTCGTTCTTCACCGTACTGGGCGTACAAATCCAATGCGGTGTTGCGAATGCGCGCCTTCGCGGTCAAGTCCTCGTCGGTCGCGCGCGGGTTTGCCATACGCCGCATCGTACCGCACCCCTTTACAAACGAATCTAAAACGATACACTTGTATCGTTTTGACGAGGAGGTCAATGAAGATGTCCGCACTATTCCCGTCCTATCGCGCGTCCTGGGAGACCGATGCGCACCGCGACCTGCGTAAGCACGCCGCCGAGTTTCTGCGCAAGGAGTCCACGCCCAACCAGGAACGCTGGAGCGCACAGCACCAGGTGGACCGCGAATTCTGGAACAAACTGGGCGATGCCGGTCTGCTCGGCCTGGATCTTCCCGAGGAATATGGAGGCGCCGGAGGCGATTTCGGCTTCTCCGCGGTGGTGGCCGAGGAACTCGCGCTGGCCCAGGACACCGCGACGGGCTGGGGCGTCCACTCGCCGATCGTCGCGCATTACATCAATACCTATGGCAACACCGAACAGAAGGACCGCTGGATGCCGGGCATCATCAGCGGCGACCTGGTCCTGGCCATCGCGATGACGGAGCCCGGGACGGGATCCGATCTGCAAGGGGTGCGCACCAGCGCGGTCCGGGATGGCGACCACTACGTGATCAACGGCTCGAAGACATTCATCTCCAACGGCACACACTGCGACTTGCTGGTGATCGTGGCCAAGACCGATCCCTCCCAGGGCGCCAAGGGCATCTCGCTGATCGTCGCGGAAACCAAGGACCTGCCCGGATTCGAGCGAGGCCGGGTGCTCGAGAAGGTGGGGCAGCACGGGCAGGACACCCGCGAGCTGTTCTTCAGCGATATGCGGGTACCGGTGGCCAACCGGCTCGGCGAGGAAGATGGACAGGGGTTCATCCAGCTGATGACCCAGCTAGCGCGCGAACGCCTCATCATCGCCTCGGGGAACGCCGGCATGGCCGAGGCCGCCGTGCTGGAGTCGATCAAATACACCAAGGAGCGTGAGGCATTCGGCCAGCCGCTCATCAAGTTTCAGAACACCAGGTTCCAGCTGGCCGAGCTGAAGGCCGAGGTGCTGTCCATCAAGACAACCGTTGACTGGTGCATCCAGAACTACATCGACGGCAACAACGATCCCGCGACCGCGTCCATTGCCAAGCTGGTCGCCACCGACAAGGGGGTCGCGGTAGTCGACCGGTGTGTTCAGTTCTTCGGCGGATACGGCTACATGATGGAATACCCGATCGCCCGCGCGTACGCCGCTGCACGCGTCAACAAGATCTACGGCGGCACAAGCGAAATCATGAAAGAACTCATCTCTCGGTCGCTGTGACGAGACAGGATTAGGAGAAGCATGAAGCAGAAAAACAAGGCGTTCGTCATCGGCGTCGGCATGACGAAGTTCGAGAAGCCCGGGAGCCGGGAGGGCTGGGATTACCCAGCGATGGTCAAGGAGAGCGGTACCAAGGCGCTCGACGACGCCGGGGTTCGGTACGAGCAGATCGAGCAAGCTTTCGTCGGAAACGTCTACGGCGATTCGTGTTCCGGGCATCGCGCGCTCTACGAGCTGGGCCACACCGGAATCCCGATCTACAACGTCAACAGCAACTGCTCCACGGGATCGACCGCACTGTTCATGGCGGCCAACGCCATTCGCAGCGGCCAATCCGACGTCGTGATGGCCGCGGGTTTTGAGAAGATGGAGCGCGGTTCGCTGAGCATGAAGTTCACCGATCGCGAGTCGCCGCTGCTACCGCAGCTCAACCGCCTGGGCGAACTGACGCCGCCGCAAATGCCCATGACCGCATGGATGTTCGCCGCTGCCGCCGAGGAGTACATGCGCGAATATGGCCTGACCGCCGAACAGCTGGCCTGGATCGGCTACAAGAACCACAAGCATTCGGTCAACAACCCGTACAGCCAGTTCCAGGATGAGTACTCGCTGGAAGACATTCTCTCCTCGCGGAGTATCGTGGCGCCGCTGACCAAGCTGCAATGCTCACCGACCTCGGACGGGTCGGCCGCGGCCATCGTGGCCAGCGAGGAGTTCGTCGACAAGCATGGACTCGCCGACCAAGCGGTGGAGATCGTCGGACAGTCCACGGTCACCGATCGGGCCGACACCTTCGACGGAACCGCGGCGGGAATTGTCGGCGCACACATGAACAAGGCTGCGGTGCACGCCGTCTACGAGCAGGCACAGATCGGTCCCGAAGACATCGATGTCATCGAGTTGCATGACTGCTTCTCCGCCAACGAAATTCTGGTGTACGAGGCGCTGGGCCTGTGTGAGCAGGGCGAGGCAGGAAAGCTGATCGACAACGAGGACACCACCTTCGGTGGCAAGTGGGTGGTCAATCCGTCGGGCGGGCTGATCTCCAAGGGCCATCCGCTAGGTGCCACCGGACTGGCGCAATGCGCCGAACTGAACTGGCAGATACGCGGATTGGCTGACAAGCGTCAGGTGGCCGGCGCGGCGACCAAGGACGGCGTTGCGCTACAACACAATATCGGGCTCGGCGGTTCGGTGGTCGTCACCGCCTACCGGCCCGCGCAGCGCTAAGCGGCACGCACCAGATCAGATCGCGCGAACCGGCCGGCGGGGGAGAACCGCCCCAGAATGTCGTCGGCCGGCTCGCCCGCCCACTCGGTGATGAGAGCCTTGGCCGTCTCGACCGACGTGACCTTCTCGAAGGGCTTCGGATTGTCGAGCAGGCTGAACAGTTTCGACGCGAAACCCTCGTGGACGTGTGCCGCGGCGAAGAACAGATCGCCATAGTCGTGCAGCTCGTCGTCGCCCAGGTAGAGCCTCGTCACCAACTGCGCGGCGCGTGCTCGACGGTCGTAGAACTCGTCGAATGCGTCGGTGAGCCAGGCGCTATCGAACGGACCGTCGTGTGCGGCAGCCTTGTGGACCAGGGCGGCCGCCTGAACGAGTCCGCCCTGCGCGCCCTGCCCGGCGATCGGGTCGTACGCCACCGCCGTGTCACCGAGCGCCGCGACGACGTGCCCGCCGGCCGTGTGGCCCACTCCGCGCCGCACCAGCTGTGTCACCGCGCCGGTGATCCAGGAATGCGGATCCTCTTCGATCACCCTGAGTGACAACACTTCCGGAAGGTCCCAGTCGAGATAGTCGCGGTGTACATCGGTGACTGCCTGGAGTGCGGAGGCCGCGCTGTCGACGTCGGCGTACCGCCGTTCCCACTCACTGCCGGGTTTGGCCCACGTCAAGAACGACCACGAGGGTCCGGCGTCCTTGTGCAAATAGGGCCCCCACCAGGCCTCGCCCTGATCGGTGATGAACGAGAAGGCGCTGTGCCGCCCACCCGCGGGCCCTCGGTGCGCAAAGACCTCTGGTCCGTGCCCCAAACCTGCGACCGTCAGCATGAGCAGCCGCCGCTGTGGGCGGTCATACACCGTGCGCGTGGCATCCACCGGAAACAGCGAGGACAGACCACTGCGGCCGGTCGCCACCAGCGTCAGGTCGTGCTCGGCCGCGATGGCGTCCAGCCGTTCCGGGTCCACTTGCTCCACGCGGAAGCGGCCACCCCGCTCCTGAAACCGGGTGAGCCGGTCGTCGGCCTTGAGTCTGGTGTCGACGGCGACGCCGCGGGTACCGCCGTCGAAACCCGCGTCAAAGGCGATGACTTCGGGACGGGCAGGTTCGCTGCCGTCGACCAGGCGCACGCTGAGCCCGGTCGAGGTGGGGCCTGGTTCCAGGTAGCTGGTGAGCCCCAGGCTGGCCTCCGCGCGCTGCGATTCACCGAAAATCAGTGCGGTGCCGGTCGCGGGCACGTTCTCGCGCAGACTGCGCTGATTGCGGTCGCTATAGAGGGTGACGTCAAACCCCTTGTCCAGCAGCCCCACTGCTGCGGTGGCCCCAGTTTGGCCCGCACCGATGATGGCGGCCTTACGTCCATGTTTCGTCGGCATGCTCGCCACTATCGGCGTGTGAACTTGTGCGCGAAAGGCACCCGCTCACGGTGATTGCAAGGTCCATAATTCCGGTGTGCAACCTCCGCCGCATGCAGAGACGGGCTTCCAGTACGAGCTTGTGACTAATGCTCTGCGCGATACCGGCCAGCTCGACCGGTTGAAGAACGCCATTGGGCTGCTGTGCTTCCTTATCGTGGTCTTGGAGGTGATCACGCAGTTCTATCCCCTCGGACCGCACGGCACGTTGCCGCGGGTCGTCCATGGCGTTGTTGGCGCGTCTGCGGTGATGGTGGGGCTGTGCTGGATCAACTTCTCCTGGCCGAGCCGGGGCGCCATGACAGCGTTCGTGGTGTGGGCCGATGTGGCGCTGGCCATCGGGGCCGTGCTGCTTTCTGATCCCACGGCCAGGATTAGCGCGGTCGTGTACCTGGGGCCCGTGGGCCTGCTCCCCACCTTTTTCCTCGGCAGACGGGCATTCGTGGTCCATTGTGCGTTCGCCACGTCGCTTCTCTGCGTGCTGGTGGCGGTGAATGTGCTGGTGGACGGGGCAAGGCTGCCCGAGCAGTTCTTCTACGGCGCCCCGGTGATCTCGGCGATCGTACTGGTGCCCGCCATCATCCAGCTGGTGCTCGAAGGAGGGCGCGACTCAATTCTCTCCGCGGCGTTGGCTGCCGACAGGGACCCGCTCACCGGGCTGCTGAACCGGCGCGGGGTGATGACGGCGGTGGACCTGCTGCATCGTGGCCGCCTCGATGCCGTCGACATCGTCGTGGTCATGATGGATGTGGACGGGCTCAAAGAACTCAACGACAACCACGGCCACGGCGCCGGCGATGTCATCTTGAGGCAGGTGGCCGCCATGCTGAGAGCGAGTACCCGGGTTGGTGAGATCGCTGCCCGGATCGGCGGCGACGAGTTCTTGGTGGTGGCGTTTCCCGGCCGTGCCGAGAACATCGACAGCACCATTCGCCGGGTGAGCACTCCGCGTGCGGGCATCGACACCTGGAGTGTCAGCGTCGGCGCCGCGTGGCAGTCCCAGACGGGGCGCAAGATTGACCTGGAGTCGCTTGTGCAGCAGGCAGATTACGAGTTGTACAGGGTCAAGAACTCGCGGGGAATGTTCGATCCCCAGCACTGAGCGCACTGGGTATCAGTACTCGGGTGTGGCGTAGGTCTGCCGCCCGGCGAGGTAGGTCGCGCCCACCGTGATATCGCGCAGGGCATCCGGATTCACCGCGTGCGGATCGGCCGAGAGCACCACCAGGTCGGCGTACTTACCCACCTCTAGGCTGCCGATTTCGGTATCCAGATGCAGTTGCCAGGCCGCGTCGATGGTGTGTGCGCGCACGGCCTGTGCAACGGTGAGCCGCTGCTCGGGGGCCAATACTCGACCAGAACCCTTGGCCTTGCGCGTGACGGCGGTGGCGATATTGCCCAGCGGATCGGGTGGCGAGACATTGCCGTCGTTGTGGAAGGAGACACGCAGCCCGGCGTCGACAGCCGACTTCGCGGACATCCAGTGGGCACCGTGGTCCGCACCGAACAACTCGTCCATGAGCGGGTCTCCCCAGAAGTACACGTGCTCGATGAACAGGCTCGGATGGACACCCAGCTTCGCCGCACGCTGGAACTGGGCGGGGGTCATCGCGCCGACATGCTCCAGACGAGAACGCACCGAGGCCGGAGACCGCGCTTTCTCGTACGCGTCCAGCACGATGTCGATCGCTGAATCGCCGTGCACGTGGCAGGACAGCTGCCAACCCTGCTTGATGAACGCCGTCGCCAGCTCGGTGATCTGCTCCGGCGTGTAGTTCATGCCCCCGTGGTGGTGCGGCTCCAGTCCCATTCGCCGTGTCGCCGCGGTATCCAGATAGGGGAATGAGGTGAAAATGTTTCCCTGCCAAGGTGATCCGTCGGCCCAGAGTTTCATGCCGATCTGGGCGAACAGCTGATCCGCCCCTGCCGGGGTGCCCGCCCGATGCGCCGGGTCCTTGGCGAGGTCTGGCGTGCCGATCTCATAGGCACGGATCCGGAGCTTGACATCCGGATCCGCCGCCATCTTGCGGTACAGGTCGCCCTGTTGGGCCGCGGTGAAACTGTGCTCGCTGGAGGTCGCGATACCGGCGGCGGCCAGCTGACCAAAGGCCCACTGCATGTTCTCGAACGCATTGGGTTGGGCGACCTTCAGCAGGTAGGGCATGGCCAGCGTTTGCAGGGCCGCGGCCTCGCGCACCTCTCCGGTGAGCTCACCGTCCGGACCGTGGACGTACTCCGCACCGGTCGGATTGGGTGTGTCATTGGTGATGCCGGCGAGCCGGAACGATGCCGTGTTCGCGTAGGCGGCGTGTCCGCTGTTGGCGATGATGATCACCGGATTGTTCGGGGCCAGCGCGTCCAGCTCTGTGCGCGTGGGCAATTGGAGGTCGGGCTGCAGCAGGACGTCGATGCCGTACAGCAGCACCTGAGTGCCGTCGGTGCTGGCGTTGATGGCGTCGGCGAGCTTCTGCATCACCTCCTTGCCGGTCGACACCACGAACGGGCGAACGTCGATCGCGGGCGGGCCCAGTGTCAACGCAACCTGCAGCGGATGACTGTGCGGTTCCACGAATGCGGGTAACACCGCGCGCCCGTCGAGCTCGATGACCTGCGTGCCCGCGCTGCGCCGCTGCATCACGTCCTGCCGCGACCCGACGGCGACGATCTTGCCCGCCGACACGGCCAGCGCCTCGGCCGTGGTGCCGTGGCCGTCGACCGTCACGACCGGACCGCCGACGAAGATCAGGTCCGCACCGGAACCGGGTGTGGTGTCATCGCCGCACCCTGCCAGGGCGGCCAATCCCGTTGTGGCAGTGGCCGCCGCGGCACCGCCGATCACAAACTGCCTCCGGTTGATCACAACGGGCTGCCCGGCTACAGCACCACGACAGAGCGCAGGACCTCGCCGTGGTGCATTTTTTCGAAGGCGGCCTCGATGTTGTCGATGCCGATGCGTTCGGTGACGAAGCGATCCAGCGGTAGGCGGCCCTGCTGGTACAGCGATACCAAGGTCGGGAAGTCGCGTTCGGGGAGGCAGTCCCCGTACCAGGAGGACTTCAGTGATCCGCCACGGGAGAAGAAGTCGATAAGCGGCATCTCCAGTGTCATATCCGGTGTCGGGACACCGACCAGGACCACGGTGCCTGCCAGATCACGGGCGTAAAAGGCCTGCTTCCAGGTTTCCGGGCGTCCCACCGCGTCGATCACGACATCGGCGCCGACCTCATCGGTGAGCTCTTGGACCGCGGTGACCACGTCCTGGACCTGTCGTGCATTGATGGTGTGCGTGGCACCGAAATCCTTGGCCCACTGCAGCTTTTTGTCATCGGTGTCGATGGCGATGATGGTGCGCGCCCCGGCGAGTCGGGCGCCGGCGATCGCGGCGTCCCCGACACCGCCGCAGCCGATGACCGCCACGGTGTCATCACGGCCCACGTTGCCTGTGTTGACCGCCGCGCCCAGCCCGGCCATCACCCCGCAGCCCAACAAACCGACAACGGCCGGATCGGCGGACGGATCGACCTTGGTGCACTGCCCGGCGTGCACGAGTGTCTTCTCGATGAACGCCCCGATGCCCAGGGCGGGGGTCAGCTCGGTGCCATCGGTCAACGTCATCTTCTGCTTCGCGTTGAACGTGTCGAAGCAGTACTGCGGGCGGCCACGCTTGCAGGCACGGCACACCCCACACACCGCGCGCCAGTTCAGGATCACGAAATCGCCCGGCGCTACGGTGGTTACACCCTCGCCGACGGTTTCCACGATCCCGGCCGCCTCATGACCCAACAGGAACGGAAACTCGTCGTTGATGCCGCCCTCGCGGTAGGTCAGATCGGTGTGGCACACCCCGCACGCCTGCACCTTCACCACGACCTCACCGGGGCCCGGATCGGGGACGATGATGTCCACCAATTCCACCGGAGCCTTCACCGAACGAGCGATCACACCGCGCACAGTTTGAGACATGCGCATGACGCTACAGTCCCAGCCATGGGTGCTCTCGACCTCGTCGCCGACTGGCCGGTAACCACTGTCGCCGCCGCAGTGGTGGGGCCGGAGGGCATCAGGGCCCAAATCGGCCCTGTGACGCAGCAATTCGCACTCGCGTCGGTGACCAAGCCGCTGGTGGCCCGGGCCGCGCAGGTGGCACTGGAAGAAGGTGCCATCGACCTGGCGGCCCCGGCCGGTCCGCCCGGCTCGACCGTCGAGCATCTGCTGGCGCACGCGTCGGGACTGTCAATGCTTTCCGACGCGGTGATCGCCAAGCCGGGTACCCGTCGCGTCTACTCCAACTATGGCTTCGCCGTTCTTGCGCACACGATCGAGGACGGCGCCACCATCGAGTTCAGTACATATCTACGCGAGGCCGTACTCGAACCGCTCGGCATGGGTAACACCACGCTGCCCGGTGGGGCAGACACGGCGGGGTATGGGGCCACGTCCACGGTGCTAGACCTCGTGGCCTTCGCCGGTGATCTGCTGCGGCCGCGCCTGGTCAGCGCCGAAACACAGCATCGCGCGACGAATGTCGTGTTTCCGGGGCTGGACGGGGTACTGCCGGGATATGGCGTGCAGCGCCCCAACGATTGGGGCCTTGGCTTCGAGATCAAAGGAAGCAAGATTCCGCACTGGACGGGTGCCGAGAACTCGCCGGCCACCTACGGGCACTTCGGGCAGTCCGGCACATTCATCTGGGTGGACCCGACCGTCGATCTGGCGCTGGTCGTCCTGACGGATCGGAACTTCGACGGCTGGGCCAATCAGGTGTGGCCACAGCTGTCGGATGCCGTGCTGGCCGAGTTCGGCTAAGAGACGGTCCCAAACTCTCAGGAAGCCGTTACCTCAAATTCGGTCTCAGGACTGGCGCAACACGCGCACCACGGGGCACAATGGTGTCACAAGGCACATTGATGTAATTCGGTAACACGCTCTGGAAGCTTCGCGAGTCGTTGGGGAAGACGTCCTCGTCGAAGACAAAGGAGCACTACGAATGCACGCGTCGCCTCAGTTCGCCGACTCGACAACCGGCGTGGTGTATGTCCATGCCTCACCGGCCGCGGTATGCCCGCACGTCGAGTGGGCTTTAACGTCAACGCTGACGTCGGCTCCTTCGGCCCGTGGCCTGGAGACGCTCAAGCTGCGCTGGCAGGCCCAACCGGCCATGCCGGGGCAGCTGCGCGCCGTCACCAACTGGGTGGGCCCGGTCGGTACCGGCGCACGCCTGGCCAATGCCCTGCGCTCATGGCCGGTGCTGCGCTTCGAGGTCACAGAGGATCCCAGCGAGGGCGTGGACGGTCAGCGATTCAGCCACGTCCCGCAGCTGGGCATGTGGAGCGGCGCGACGAGCGCCAACGGCGACATCATGGTCAGCGAGATGCGGTTGCGTGGGCTGATGGAATCCGACGCCGGCAGCATCACCTCAGAGCTCGACAACATGCTCGGCACCGCGTGGGATGACGCGCTCGAGCCGTACCGCAGCGGCGGCGACGGCGCCGAGGTGACCTGGCTGCGCGGAGTCGGCTAAGAGCGTCAGCTCTTGCTGGCGTTACCGATCACACGGCTGACGAGGAACGCGACGTAGGCGAGGCCGCCGAGGCCGCCGACGATGCGGGTGCGCCGGAACGCCAGCGCCAGTCCGAGCAACAGCTCGGTGAAGCCGTTTTGGTAGACCCAGCGGCGAGTGTCCTCCGGGAAGGCGACCTTGGAGATGGACTCGAACGGCTGGGGTGCGACGAAGTGCGCGACACCGGTGGCTGCCAATCCTGCACCGCCCGCGCGGAATCCGATGCGGATCAGGTTCGCGATGAGCACCGACAGCCGCTGGAAAAGACTCGGGCCGACCTTCGTCGTCACGAGCGTCGCGGTCGGCTGACCGTCGACAAGCAACTTGAGTGCCTTCTTGCGCCGAAGTGCCATTCCGCAGACTCCCTTGTCAATTATGTGAATGAAGCGTCACTCTAACAGTAGGGGACGGGGCCGCAGGCCGTCCATGAGGAGATTCAGCAAGCGACCGGCCTGGGCCACATGCTCGGGCCGGGGGGCCACGGTGAAGATGCCGATGAGGGAGGCGGCGATGTCTTCGGCGACGACATCGGAGCGGAGATCACCCGCCGCGCGGCCGGCGTCGAGAATCGTGGTGATGGCAGCGTGCAGTTCGGTCCGGGTCTGGGCATGGGCGATCTTGCCGGACTCGACCATCGCCAGCAGCGTGTCGAGCATTCCGTTCTTGGTCGCGATCCAATCACCGAACGAGTCCATCCAGCGCCGCATTGCCTCGGCCGGAGGCAGCTGGCCGAGTAGCTCGTGGGCACCGGTCGTCAGCCGCACGACCTGGTCTCGATAGACCGCATCGACCAGCGATTCACGGGTGGGAAAGTGCCGGTACAGCGTGGCGATGCCGACGTCGGCCTCGCGGGCGATCGCACGCATTGACGGCTCGCCGTCGGCCGACGCGAACACGCGGGTCGCCGCCGCGAGTAACTGGTCCCGGTTACGGGTCGCGTCGGCGCGCGGCGCACGCATCTCCGTCTCAACCAAAGCGGAACACGCTCCGTTTGTGTTACGGTCGGCCATGTAAACGGAGCATAGTCCGTTTACATGCATTCCTTCGTCATGAGGAGACAGATGCACGTGCGGGCGGTTCAACTCGATGCGTTCGGCGGGCCCGAGGTCCTGGATGTTCGCGAGGTTCGCGCTCCGCAGGCCGGCCCCGGTCAGGTTCGGGTGCGGGTGACCGCAGCCGGTTTGAATCCGATGGACTGGATCATCACCGCCGATGCGGACACCGCAGCCCGGTTCGGCTTGAACCTCCCGGTCGGATTCGGGACCGACTACGCGGGAGTGATCGACCAGGTCGGTGACGGGGTGACCGGCTTCGCGCCCGGTGATCGGGTGTTTGGGGGCGCCCTGTCCCGTGCGATCGCGAACTTTGTGGTGATCGACCTAGGGGAGGGGATCGCGGCCAACGAGGTCCATCACACCCCTGAGGATGTCGATGACCGCACCGCCGCCACTCTCACGATCGCCGGACGCACGGCATTGGCAGCCCTCGCCGTGGTGAACCCCGGCCCCGACGACACAGTGTTGATCGGTGGCGCGGCGGGTGGTGTCGGGGTATTCGCCGTGCAACTGGCCCGCATTGCCGGAGCGCGCGTGATCGGGACCGGATCGGCCACATCCTCCGATTCCCTGCGCGGTCTCGGGGCGGAGCCGGTCGCCTACGGGGATGGCCTGGCCGACAGGGTCCGAGCCCTCGCTCCCGGTGGTATCACTGCCGCCATAGACCTGCACGGAGTTGAAACAGTGCACGCCGCAAGGGAACTCGGTGTCCCCGACGGCCGCATCTGCACCATCGCCACACAGATCGAAGGCGTGTCGGCGGCCAACGGCGCGAACGCCACGCAGGGCGCCCTGGAAGAACTGGCCCGGCTGGTCGCCGCGGGCCAACTCCGGGTACCTATCGCGGCGAGCTTCCCGATCGACCAGATACGCCGCGCGGTCGAGGTTCAGGCCGGGCGGCATGTGCACGGAAAGATCGTCATCGACCTCTAGGCGTCGGCTTGCCGGGCGGTGACGTCGATGCCGAACGTCTCCACCAGGAAGCTCACGATCGCGGGTGTCACCCGACGCGGCCAGAAGCGCAGGGTGGCCAGCGTTCCGGCTGAAACTACCTGTGCGCCAACGATATCGATGGCGAGATTGTGTGCGTCGGCCGCCGGGTGTAGCGGATCGGCGGTCAACGAGAGAATCATCGTGGGCGCGTTTACCGCGCGGCGTACCGCCCGCGGCGGGGCCATGCGCCCCACCAGCATCCCCGTCATGAACGCCGCCGACCGTGATGGTGGCGCGATAAAGAATTCACGGATCAAGCCCAAGGTCGGCTGTTCGGTCTCGGGGAACGATCGCGCCACCGTACCGGCCAGCCAGATCAGCGGCCGACCGAGGGTGAACAACGTGAGCCCGGCCGACCACAGATAGCCGGCGGCGCCGATGCCCCGTTCCAGGAACGGTCCCTCCAGCAGCAGCCCGGCGACCCGTTCGGGCGCCAATGCCGCCGCCTCGATGGAGACGTTCGCGCCGACGGAGGTGCCGCCAAGCACCGCACGCTCGATACCGAGGGCGTCCAGGGCGCCAATGAGCTGACGCCCCAGGGCCTGCGAGTTGTAGCGGTCGGGTTCCAGCGGGCGCTCATCGGCGGTGGTGCCCAGCAGATCCAGGCAGATCACCCGGAAGCCGCGCGCGGCCAATTCCTTGGCCCAGGCATGCTCCAGGTAGTGCGAGGTGAGAAACGCATGAGACAGCACCACGACGCGGTCCCCGGAACCGAACTGGCGATACGCCAGACGGTGCCCGTCGACAGAGATTGACGTGCGACGGTGCTCCGACATGCAGGGTCTACAGCGGGATGTTCTTGTGGCGACCGCGGCGTGAGGGGGCCTCGGCGAGTGCGCGGGTCAATACCGCGCGGGTCTGGGAGGGCTCGATTTCCTCGTCGACCACGCCGATCTCGATGGCGCGATCCACACCACCGGCGATGCGCTCGTGCTCAAGGGCCAGCTCCTCGTGCAGCGCCTCGCGCTCCTCGGGTGCGGCGGCGGCCAGCTGCTTCTTGTGCAGGATGCCGACGGCGGCCTTGGCGCCCATCACGGCGACCTCGGCGTCCGGCCAGGCGAACACCTTGGTGGCGCCCAATGAGCGCGAGTTCATGGCGATGTAGGCGCCGCCGTAGATCTTCCGGGTCACCAGCGTGACGCGCGGAACGGTGGCCTCACCGAACGCGTGCAGCAGCTTGGCGCCGCGCCGCACCACGCCGCCCCACTCCTGGCCGACACCGGGCAAGTAGCCCGGCACGTCCACGAGCACGATCAGCGGAATGCCGAAGGCGTTGCACAGGCGCACGAAACGCGCTGCCTTCTCGGCGCTTTCGGAGTTCAGGCAGCCACCCAGACGCAACGGGTTATTGGCCAGCACGCCGACGCTGCGCCCGGCCAGCCGGCCCAGGCCGATGACCATCGACGGTGCCCACTTGCCCTGGAACTCCTCGAACGGGTCGTCCCCGTCGAGCAGCGCGTTGACAATGGGGTGCACGTCGTAGGCACGCTTGGCCGACTCGGGGAGCAACGCGCGCAGGTCGGTGTGATCGGCCTCGGCGCGGTTGCGATCGAAAACGCCCTGCTGGCAGAAGAACCCGACCAGCTTGCGCCCGCGGGCGTAGGCGTCCAGCTCATCGTCGGCGACGATGTGGCACACACCCGACTTCTTGTGGTGGGCTTCGGGGCCACCCAGGGTGGCCATGTCGACGTCCTCGCCGGTGACGCTGCGGACCACATCGGGTCCGGTGACGAACACGCGGCTTTCCGGCGCCATGATGATGACGTCGGTCAGCGCGGGGCCGTATGCGGCACCGCCGGCAGCGAATCCGACGACGATCGAGATCTGCGGGATGTAACCCGAGGCACGGATCATCGCCTCGAAGACCAGCCCGACCGCGTGCAGGGCCGAAACCCCTTCGGCCAGACGGGCACCGCCGGAGTGCCAGATACCCACGATGGGGCTCTGTTCCTCGATGGCGGTGTCGTAGGCGTTGACGATGTGACGGCAGCCCTCGATTCCCATGGCGCCGCCCATGACGGTGCCATCGGTGCAGAAGGCGATGGTCCTGACTCCCTTGACCGTGCCAGCAGCCGCGAGCACGCCCGAGCGGTCACGCTCGTGCAGCAGCTCGACGGTGCCGTCGTCGAAGAAGGTGGACAGGCGCAGGAACGGATCGCGCGGATCGAGCGATTCGTCGATGGCCTCGGGAGCCAGGATCGTCATCTTGAGCCTCTCTGGTTCTAGTGCTTGACTTCAGTACTTACCGAAGGCAAGCGCGACGTTGTGCCCGCCGAATCCAAACGAGTTGTTGATCGCGTATTTAAAATCCCCGTGTCGCGGCTCGCCCGCAACGACATCCAGGTCGATTTCGGGATCAAGGTTGTCAAGATTGAGCGTCGGGGGGATAACGCCGTCGCGCAGAGCAAGCACAGTCAACACGGACTCGAGCGCGCCGACGGCGCCGATCGAGTGGCCGAGCGCCGACTTGGGCGCGTAGACCGCGGCATGCTGCACACCGGCGACGTGAATCGCGTTGGCCTCGGCGAGATCGCCGATCGGGGTGGCCGTGCCGTGGGCGTTGATGTGGTCAATGTCCTTGGGGGACAAGCCTGCTGTCTGAATGGCGCGTGTCATGGCCGCACCGGCGCGCACGCCGTCGGGGCCGGGAGCCACCATGTGGTACGCGTCGGAGGTGATACCGGCGCCCATCACGCGGGCGATGATCTGTGCGCCGCGGGCCTTGGCGTGCTCTTCGGTCTCGATGACCATGAGGGCACCGGCCTCGCCGAACACGAATCCGTCGCGGTCCTTGTCGAACGGACGAGAAGCCTTCTCGGGCTCGTCATTTCGCGTCGACATGGCGCGCATCATGGAGAACGCGGCGATCGGCAGGGCTTCGATCATGCCCTCGACACCACCGCAGACGATCATGTCGGCATCGCCCATCACGATCTGACGCCATGCGTGTGCGATGGCCTCCGAGCCGGAGGAACACGCCGACACGGGCGTGATGACACCGGCGCGGGCGCCGATCTCCAGGCCCACCACCGCGGCGGCACCGTTGGGCATGCACATCTGAACGGCGAGCGGTGAAACCTTGCGAATGCCATGCTCATTCATGGTGTCGTAGGTTTCGACGATGCGCTCGCCACCGCCGAGCCCGGTACCGATGACGACGCCGAGGCGGTCCTTGTCGATGTCATCGGGCGTGCCGGCGTTCTGCCACACCTGACGGCCTACGTGCAGCGCCATCCGCTGCACGTAGGCCATCCGGCGAAGTTCCAACCGGGTCATGTGGTTGTCGATGGGCTCCTTGAGGTGCCCACCGATCCACACGGGCAGACCGAACTTCTCGACGAATTCGTCTTCGAGAACCTCGATACCGCTCTCCCCGGCGATCAATCCCTTCCACGTGCCCTCGATGTCAGGCGCGATAGAGGTCGTTGCGGCGAGAGCCGTCACAACGACATTGGGGAAGCCACCGTTGGCAGTGGAAGGGGTTGTCACTGGTCCTAGCCCTCCAGCTGCGCGCGGATGTTGGCTGCGGCCTCGGGGTTTTCCTGCTCAAGCTTCTCGATGTAGTTCACGACGTCACCGACGGTGCGCAGGCCCGCCAGATCCTCGTCGGGGATCTTCACGCCGTACTTGTCCTCGGTCTGGACAGCGATCTCAACCATCGACAGCGAGTCGATGTCCAGGTCGTCGACGAACGACTTCTCGAGGGTGACCTCGGAAGGCTCGATACCGGTGACCTCTTCGATGATCTCGGCGAGACCGGCGACGATGCGATCTTTTTCTTCTGCGGTGGCCACTCGGTGGCTCCCTTCGGTGTTGTGGACTGCGGATGCAGCCCGGGGTGAACTCTGTTTTTTGGAACTGGACGAGAGGGCGGCTCTGCCCACTCCATCCGGGGTACTACTTTTTGGTGGTTTGGCCGCTTACAGCTCGGCCAGGCCGTCTAAGTCGTCGATGGTCTTCAGGGCGTGGTTTGCGACGCCGCGCATCTCACGCTTGGCAATGCCGGACAGTGCACCCGAGGGCGGCAGTTCCACGACGGCACTGACGGCCTCTCCGTCATTGGCCGTCTTGAAGTACTCGGTGCACAGATCCCAGCGCACCGGGGAGGTGAGCTGGTTGACCAGCTTGTCCATGGCGTCGGCACCGGAGGTGACGGGGGAGCCATCGAAGTTGGACAGCAGGGTGGTGACGGGCTCGGCCGGCAGGATCGCGGCCGCAGCGGCGGCGTAGGCCTCTTGCGCGGGGGCCATGAAGTGCGTGTGGAAGGCACCGGCGGTGGCCAGCTGGCGCACGCGGGCCTTGGCCGGGGGATCTTCGGCCAGCTTCTCCAGCGCCGTGATGCGGCCGGCGGCGACGATCTGCCCGACGGCGTTGCGGTTGGCGGGAATCAGCTCGAGGGCTTCCAGGCGCTCCAGCACCTCGGCCTCGTCGCCGCCCAGCACGGCGGACATGCCGGTGGGGTCCAGCGCGCAGGCCTTGGCCATCTCAGCGCCACGCGTGGCGGCCAGGGTGATGGCGTCGTCGGCGGAGATGACCCCGGCGATGGCGTAGGCGGCGATCTCACCCACGGAGTGGCCGGCGACGATGATTTCGCCGCTGGCGGTTTTCTCGTTGAGGTGACCGCGCTTGGTCAGCTCGTCGTAGGCCAGCAGGGTCAGCGCGACGACCAGCGGCTGGGTGATGGAGGTATCGGTGATCTCCTCGGCGGTGGCCGTGGTTCCCAGGCGCACCAGATCGAGTCCGCTGGCCTTCGACCACTGCTCAACCTGATCCTTGACACCGGGCAATTCGAGCCACGATGTCAGCATGCCGGGGGTCTGGGATCCCTGTCCGGGAGCGAGCAGTGCAATCACGTGTTTAAGAGAACACTGTGAAGGGCTGTTTCCGCCGTGTAAGAGAAAATGAATCTTGTCTTAACTATTTGTGGGAAGCCTACAAAAAGGCATCTGTTGCGACCCGATCTATACCGTCCCGCAATGTGGGACCTCGCAGGTGACCGGCTAGTAGCCCTTCTAAGTCTTAATGACATTAATTGTGACGGGTGTGACTCCTGGTTCAGGAGTGAATGCACCGGCGTGGTCCTGGACCAGTCTGCCGACAGTTGCCGCGACGCGCAGCACATAGGCATCACGCGGGGACGTTGGGTCTCTTCCGGTGAAATCGGTGATTCGCTTGAGTCGATAACGGACGGTATTTGGGTGAACAAAGAGGGCGCGCGCGCACGCCTCGATGGCGCCGCCGGAATCTAAGTAAGCGTCCAGTGTTTCTGTGAGCGCCGGGCCGGCGTCTGCCAGCGGCCGCATTACTTCGGTATTGAGCGCCGCGATGGCGGCCTTGTCGCCCAACAGGGCGCGCTCCGGCAGCAGCTCGCGTGAAGAGACGGGCCGCGGCGCGCCGCGCCACCCCGATACCGCGTCCATGCCCGAGAGCGCCTCGACGGCGCTCGTGTGCGATGCGCTCAGGGTTCCGGTCGTGGGGCCCACCACCACCGGACCGTCGGAGAAAACCTTGATCAGGTCGGCCAGGAACTTGTCGTGCGCGGTGATAGGGCCCGACACGATGGTCAACAGCCGGGTGCCCTGGATGACGGCCAGTGCCCCACGCCCATGACGCTGCGCCACCTCGTGCACCAATGTTGTTGCCGTGGCGATGATCTCCGGTCGCGGAGTGCCGACGATGACGGTCGCCGGCGCGTTGGTGTCCCAGTTCAGGGCCGCGGCGCGCGACAGCATGTCCGGTCCGGTGTCGCCGCGCACCACGGCGTCGACCACCGTCGCCTCCAGGCGAGAGTCCCAGGCGCCGCGGGTCTCGGCGGCCTCCGCGTAGGCGCTGGCTGCCCCGAAGGCCAGGTCACGGCTGTAGCGCAGGATGCCCTCGGTGAGTGTCACCAGCTGCTCGTCATTGCGGGCGAGCAGGGGCAACACCTCTTCGAAGAACTCCATCGCGGTGCGCACCATGTCGACGGAATGGCGCAGCGCGATGCGTTTGGCCAGGTCCTGCGGCACGACCTCGAAGGCCTGCATGGTGAAACCGACGGTGCCCTCGGGGTCACGGATCCATTCGACGAAGTTGTTGATCGCCGTCTGGACCACCAGTGCGACGCTGGAGCGCTGTGAGGCCTCCAGGTCGGTGAAGAACGGCAGCCGGTCCTCCATGACGTGCACGGCCTCGGTGGACAGTCGCCCGGAGTACTGCTTGATCCGGTGCAGCAGCGCCTCGGGGACCTCGGCCCGCTCGCGGGGCTTGGGTGCCGCACGAAACCCGCGGGGAGAGGTGGCCAGATTGTCGGGCATCCCTAAAAGATACCCCCGAATCCTAGTGGGAAACTGCTAAATCTCTGCTCTCGGAGACTGATTTCGCAGTCTGCTTCGAATAGCGTCGAGCGCCAGATCGAGGCTGTCCCGCAGGACGGTGATGTCCATGGTCGCCCGTCCCATCAGCATGCCGCCCTGCAACGTGGCAAGGACCGTCGCGGCCAGCCGTTGCGGATCTTCGCGCCGGTCGAGGTCGCCGCGATCCTGCATCCGGGTCAAGCCGTCGGCAAGTAACGACTGCCATTGTCCAAACGCGGCGGCAAGTGCCGGCTGATATGCCGGATCGTTCTTGAGCTCGGCGGCCATGCTGCCCAGGGGGCATCCGAACGGGCCACCGGGCACTTCGTGGTTGGCCAGGATTGCTTGGGCCCATCGCTCGACACCCTCCATCGAGTCGATGTGGGGAAGCGTCGGCTGTGCCTGCAAGACAAGTTCGGTCTGACGTTCCACGACCGCTTTCACTAGATCGGACTTGTCCTTGAAGTAGTGGTACAGCTGCGACTTGCCGGTGTTGGACGCGGCCAGTATGTCGTCGAGACTGGTTGCGGTAACACCCTTTTGGTACATCATCTGCGCCGCCGCATCCACGATGGCCGCGCGGGTACGGCGGCCGTGCGCGGTCGCGGGCAGCTTGGTGGCACTTGTTGGTGACGACTTACCTACCATCCTGAACAACATTAGCTGTGAGTTTGGCGCGTCTCAGCCGCCGTATCGAGTAGTGGCCGCTCGCTGCCGGAAACGCGATGATGATCGCCGATAGCGCCGCCATCACCGGGTACTGGGTGATCAGCTGGTCCGAACTCCAGTACGTCAGCAGGGTCAACAGCGAGATCATGGCCACGGGTCGGGGAAACAGTCCCACGATCAGGATTACCCCGAGCACCGTCTCCAACAGGGGTATGGCCACGCCGAAAAGTCCCGGCCACGTGCCGAGCACGCCGTTGGAGAAGAGGGTGAGGTACTCCGGCACGCGGGTGTTGGTTTGTGCGCTGTGGGTGATGAGCAGAATGTCCGCCCGGCCAAAGTGTGCGCTGTACTTGAAGATTCCCTCGTGCAACCACAGCGCGCCCAGTGTCACTCTTGCCGCGCCGAGGACGACCGGCGCGGCAAGAGCGATCCATCGTGCGTGAGTTCTCACATCAAGGCTGCCGCGCCGAAGGCTTCCTTGGCCTTATCGCAGTTGATCAGAACGGTGTCGTACATGGAGGTGTCGACCCCGCCGATGTCGAATGTCTGCGATGCCGTGTCGGAGGCGACCATGCCGAGCTCCTTGCCCGCGCTCACCGCGTTCTGATCCGAGCCCTTCGTCAGGTAGATGTGCAGGTCGGGGCCCTTGTCGGAGGAGAACCCGGTCAACTTGAGCTGCCCGTTGGCGATGGTGACTGTTCCGGAGACGTGCTTGCCGTCGACCCCGGTGAACGATCCGGTGCGCGTGCTGGCCTGCGATGTCATGGCTTGTGAGGTCATTGCCTGCGGCGACTGGGCGCTCGGTTGAGCGTCATGAGACGGTGCGTTACACGCGGCAACGGCGAAGCCGATGCTCAGAAGTGCTGTGCCAGTGAGAACTTTGAACCGCATGGTGGATTCCTTCCGGGAGGTTTGAGCGGGCGTCCTCGACTGTACCGATTAGTACAATTGGTGTCGACAAAAAAGCGCGAGCCTGCCCAAATGTGCGGAAATCGGCCCGAAAACCGCACATTTGAGCAGGCTCGCGCGGGGCGAACTAGGCGCTGCCAGTGTCCTTGAACGAGACGTCGGCGGCCGACACATCGTCGATCTTGTATTGCGCGGCCGCCCTGACGGCGACCTCGCGGTCGAGGGCACCGTCGTCGGCCAGTGCCTCCAGCACCGCGACGACGACGGACTCGGCATCGGTGTTGAAGTACCGTCGCGCCGCCGGACGGGTATCGGAAATACCGAACCCGTCGGTGCCGAGCGTCCGGTAGGTCCCAGGTACCCAGGGCCGGATCTGCTCGGGCACCGCGTGCATCCAGTCCGAGACCGCCACCTTCGGGCCCTGGGCGCCGTCCAGCGCCTTCGTCACGTACGGAACACCCTTGGGGCGATCCGGGTGGCGCAGCGCCTGATGGTCGATGGCCAGGCCGTCGCGGTTGAGCTCACCCCACGACGTCACCGACCACACGTCGGCCGCCACGTCCCAATGCTCGGCCAGCAGGTCCGCCGCCCGCAGCGCATCGGGCACCGACACGCCGGAGGCCAGGATGTGGGCCTGATGCGTGCGGGCCTCGGGTGCGGCCCGGAACTTGTAGATGCCGCGCAGGATGCCTTCGACATCGACGTTGTCTGGCTCGGCCGGCTGCACATACGGCTCGTTGTACAGCGTGATGTAGAAGTACACGTTCTCGCTGTTCTCGCCGTACATCCGCTGCAGGCCGTGCTCCACGATGTTGGCGATCTCGTAGGCAAACGCCGGATCGTAAGCCACCACAGCGGGATTGGTGCTTGCCAGCAGCAGTGAATGGCCGTCGGCGTGCTGCAGACCCTCGCCGGTCAGGGTGGTGCGCCCCGCCGTCGCGCCCAGCACGAAACCGCGGGCCATCTGGTCGGCAGCGGCCCAGAAGCCATCGCCGGTGCGCTGGAACCCGAACATCGAATAGAAGATGTACAGCGGGATCATCGGCTCGTCGTGGGTCGAGTACGCCGTGCCCACCGCGGTGAACGAGGCGGTGGAGCCGGCCTCGTTGATGCCCTCGTGCAGGATCTGGCCCTGCGCGCTCTCCTTGTACGCCAGCATCAGTTCGGCGTCCACCGAGGTGTACAGCTGGCCGTTGCGGTTGTAGATCTTCAGCGACGGGAACCACGAGTCCATGCCGAAGGTGCGGGCCTCGTCGGGAATGATCGGAACGATGCGGTTGCCAATGTTCTTGTCGCGCAACAGTTCCTTGAAGGTGCGCACCAGTGCCATGGTGGTGGCCACCTCTTGCTTGCCCGAGCCCTTCTTTACCGAGTCGTAGATCTCCGAGCTCGGCAGCGTCAGCGGACGCGACGTTTTGCGCCGCGACGGCACGAATCCGCCCAGTGACCGGCGTCGATCCAGCATGTAGCGGATTTCCGGGGACTCGGGGCCGGGGTGGTAGTACGGCGGCAGGTAGGGGTTCTCCTCGAGCTGGGCGTCCGAGATCGGAATCCGCTGCTTGTCGCGGAAGTCCTTGAGGTCATCCAGCGTCAGCTTCTTCATCTGGTGGGTCGCGTTGCGGCCCTCGAAATGCTTGCCCAGCGTGTAGCCCTTGATGGTCTTGGCCAGGATGACCGTCGGCTGACCCTTGTGCTCGGTGGCCGCACGGTAGGCGGCATACACCTTGCGGTAGTCGTGGCCGCCGCGCTTGAGGTTCCAAACCTGAGCGTCGGTAAGGTCTTTCACCAATTCCTTGGTGCGCGGATCGCGCCCGAAGAAGTGCTCGCGGACATAGGCGCCGTCATTGGCCTTGTAGGTCTGGTAGTCGCCGTCGGCGGTGGTGTTCATCAGGTTGACCAACGCGCCGTCACGGTCGGCGTGCAGCAGGGCATCCCACTCGCGGCCCCACACCACCTTGATGACGTTCCAGCCGGCGCCACGGAAGAAGGACTCCAGCTCCTGGATGATCTTGCCGTTACCGCGCACAGGGCCGTCGAGACGCTGCAGGTTGCAGTTGACGACGAACGTCAGGTTGTCGAGGCCTTCCGTCGCGGCGATATGCGCCAGGCCGCGTGATTCGGGCTCGTCCATCTCGCCGTCGCCGAGGAACGCCCACACCCGCTGATCCGAGGTGTCCTTGATGCCACGGTCCCGCAGGTAATGGTTGAACCGCGCCTGCATGATCGCGTTCATCGGCCCCAGACCCATGGAAACCGTTGGGAACTGCCAGAAATCGGGCATCAGCCGCGGGTGCGGGTAAGAGGGTAGACCGCCGCCGGCGTGGCTCTTCTCCTGGCGGAACCCGTCGAGCTGATCGGTGGTGAGCCGGCCTTCCAGGAAGGCGCGGGCGTAGATACCGGGGGAGGCGTGACCCTGGATGAACACCTGGTCGCCGCCGCCGGGGTGGGCGTTACCGCGGAAAAAGTGGTTGAAGCCGACCTCGTACAGGGCCGCCGAGGAGGCGTAGGTCGAAATGTGGCCGCCCACACCGACCCCTGGCCGCTGCGCGCGATGGACCATGATCGCGGCGTTCCAGCGGATCCAGGCACGGAAACGGCGCTCGGTGTCCTCGTCGCCGGGGAACCAGGGCTCGTTCTCGGTGGCGATGGTGTTGACGTAGTCGGTGGATGTCAGCGCTGGAATGGCGACCCGGCCGGCGTTCGCTCGTTCCAGCAGCCGCAGCATCAGGTACCGGGCCCGGGCCGGACCCGAGCGGGCCAACAGGCCGTCAAACGACTCCAGCCACTCGCCCGTCTCGTCGGGGTCGATATCCGGCAGGTACGACGCGACACCTTCGCGGATGACCCGTACACGTCCTGGATTCTCGGATGGACTTGGCGCACTTGAATTTCCGGCCAGATCCTGGCGAGCGAACTCCGTGGTCAACTTTTCTGCTCCTTAGGGGTGGGGGTGCAGATCTCAGTCACAATCAGATCGGTATCCCCATCGTGCCCCAAGTCACTTGCTACTAGCGAGTCTGGTCTCTCAACATGCGGTCTACCGGCCCGCGGGGCCCCGTAGCGGGTACCGTCATGAGATGCGTATGGCGGCGCTTGTGATCGCGCTGGCGGCCATCTGTGCCGGGGTTGTGGCTGGCTGCACCGTGACCACGGGAGGCCAGGCATCGGCGCCGAGCGAGTCGGTGTCGGAGTACCGCACGTACGTCTCACAGTCCATCGAGACGTCGAGGTCCGAGGAGTCCAAGCGTCAGGAGACATCGCGTGCGCAGGCCACGTCCGATGTGTGTGAGACGTTCGCAATGACGTCGAACGCCGCCGTTTCGGCAGGTAATGACCTGATCTCCGTCATGAACGACGAGGGTGGGTACGGATCCAGCGCGGAGGCCAAGGTGGGGCCGGTGATCAATGCGCTCAACACCAGCGCCGGGCAAATCGACTCCATCAAGGCGAAGGCTCAGACGGACGATCTGCGCGATGCGCTGACGCAGTACGTCGAACAGTCCCGAAAACTGGCCGGTGCGTTCGATAATCGGCTCAGCAGTGGCACTCTCAACGCTGTGGTGCGGACCTTCAACGACGCGCGGGAGCGCGCCGGGAAGATCTGCGAACCGCTTCTACAGACAAAAGGCCGATAGTGCCTGACGAGGATTGCCACTGGCATGCGACGATGTGAGCATTCATCCCAAGTGCGCAAGCACGCACCCGTGAATAAGGAGGGGCCGAACGGTGGTCGCGGCGGCTGACGCCTCGAACTATGCCCGCAAGTTGGGTATCCAGCGAGATCAGCTTGTGCAGGAGCTGGGCTGGGATGAGGACACGGATGACGACATCCGGGCTGATATCGAGGACACATGCGGTTCGGAGCTTCTCGACGAGAACTCCGACGATGTGGTCGATGTAGTCCTGTTGTGGTGGCGAGATGACGACGGCGACCTGGTCGACGCGTTGATGGATGCGATCACTCCCTTGGCAGAGGACGGCGTGATCTGGGTGTTGACACCCAAGACCGGCAAGTCGGGCCATGTGCAGCCTTCGGAGATCGCCGAATCGGCGCCGACGGCGGGCCTGGTGCAGACGTCATCGCTGAACCTGGGGGACTGGAGCGCGACGCGTTTGGTGCAGCCCAAGACTTCGCGCGGCGGGCGGCGCTAATGCTGCCTGTTGGCACCGTCGCGCCCGATTTCACCCTGCGCAACCAGAACAACCAGCCCGTCAGCCTGAGCGATTTCCGGGGCAAGAAGGCCGTGCTCCTGGTGTTCTTCCCACTCGCCTTCACCGGCGTCTGCCAGGGCGAACTGGACCATGTGCGCGACCATATCGGCGACTTCGAGAACGACGATGTGCAGATCATCGCGTTGTCGGTGAGTGCGGGCCCGATCCACAAGATCTGGTCGAGCTACAGCGGCTTCACCTTCCCGATCCTGTCCGATTTCTGGCCGCACGGGGCCGTCGCCGAGGCGTACGGGGTGCTCAACGAGAAGGCCGGGTATCCGAATCGCGGAACTTTCGTGGTGGATGCCGACGGAATCATCCGATTCGCCGAGATGCTGGACCCCGGGCAAGCCCGTGACCAGGCGGGTTGGGTAGAAGCGTTGGCCGCGCTACATTCGTGAGCTGATTCCCACGTTGGCGACGACGTGGACCGGGCGTGTAGCTCAGTGGTAGAGCTCTGGTTTTACACACCAGCGGTCGGGGGTTCGAAACCCTCCGCGCCCACCGTTGACAAAGGGGGGCGCAATGGTCGACTTTTCGGTCGAACCGTCCAGGCTTGCAGGCTTCAAGCTTGATTGTCAGGACGTGAAGGCTACCTTCACCTCCAATGCCAACCGGCTGTTACCGAGGGTGTCGCTGCCGACGGCGACAGAGGGGCTGTTGGCCGAGCTGGTCCCGGCGTTCCAGAAGTTGCAACGCACCTTGTCCGATGCGCACCAGAACGATGCTGGCGCACTCGAAAGCTTTGCCACCGACTTGGGTGCGGCGGCGAATCAGTTCCACGCCACTGACGACCGGAATGCCGCCAGTATCGACGGACGTGTTGAGTACGCAGGGAGCACGGGCTTCGGCGTCACTAGGTTCAGCGGACTTCAGCTTCCGGTCTTATTGGACGTCGAAGACTCCACATACGTGGTCCGGCAGGTTGTCACCAGGAGCATCGACATCTTGAAGCCGTACGACGAACATCTCGGCCAAGCCATCGGGATCAAGCCTGTCGCCGACTACCTGACACCTCTCGTGGCGGATTGGGAGCAGGTGCAGGAGATTGGCAAGCGGATCGCTGTGCTGGGGATCAATGACGTGGTTGCTGCACAAGGCATCTCCGGTGGAACGAACTGGGTGCAGACGAGTTGGTCGGGTGAGGCATCGACCGCGTTTGGCATCACCGCGACCAGCCTCGCGGCGGCAATCAGCGAACGCGGCGAGGATCTCGACGCAGTCGGGAAGATTGTCGAAAACGGCGGAGTACTCCTAGAGCGGCTCGTCTACAACCAGTCGCTCGGCCTACTGGGAGCGGTAACCCAGTCCGCGAGCTTCCTGAACTTCAATCTGCCCATGGGTGTGTGGGCACTCCTGGGCGATGGCGTCACGCAAGGTTCCATACGGTCCCAGATCTTCTCCTCCGTGGAGTTGCTGAAGCAGAACGCAACAACTCGGCACAATGCGATTAAGTCTGCTATCGAGCGGATCTCGGGTGCCCTCAATTATGAGCCCGGACAGGGTGCACCGTCCTATAACGCGGGTGAATTTGAGTTACCCACCAAAGTCGCCATAGACCAAGGTGTCAAGAGATACGGCTATGGGAGTGGCGTCTGGTGGCAAGACGACCCCGCCTCGGTCGACGTACGAGTCTGACCCGGCTGAATCAGTACCGACGAATGAGTAGAGACCATGACATCGATTCCTGATCCGCCTCCGCACCCTCCCGACGACCCGGGGCAGGGCGCCTGGGGGTCTCAACCGATCTATAGTCGCGGCGACGACGTGCTCTTCGCTAAGGTAGCCGCCGCAGCGGTCGTCGCAGCAGACGCGAAGGGCTGGACCCACGCATCTCGACACCTGCAGCACTATCTGGAAAACACGGGCGCTGGCTTGGATCCCAAAGTTGACGAATTGCTCCGGGACGTGCCAGATGCTGATACCGTCGCGAACCAGTTGGCGGACAGCGAGATTCGGAGAAAAGCGGCTGACGCCGTGGCAGCCGATAGCTACGATAATCCGGAGCAATTTCAGGCCCAATGGCTGCCGCAAGGGTTCTATATCGGCCCAGACTTGAGCGAGGATTGGTACTACGCGATGGGCGGTATCCAGATCTGTGCCACGGGTGTAGTAACCGTCCACAAATCCGCCAGCGGCGTGGACCCGATCGTTACCGTTGAGTACAAAATTTGGGTGCACGACCGGTACAACTGGGACGGAAAGAAGAGCGTCGAAATCGGAGGCGTAACGATAACCGATGAGCGTATGGGGGCGTTACACACGGCTGGCTTGGCACGCGAATATGATATGGACGGCTCCAGTGGGGTCCGGCAATATTCGGGACCTGTTCCGAAAGCCGGGAGTATCGACCTGCCCGGAGCGCCCGGTGGCCGGGGTGGCCAAAGGAGTGATCCCACCCGATGAAGAGCGTGACAGTCGGCCTCGTCGCCGGAGTAGTGGCTACCGCCGTCGGAATCAGCGGCTGTAGCGGTAACCATCAGGGCACGGATCGGCGGTCGCCCGAAACGTCCACAGCATCGGTTGCTGATATCGCCAAGGAGGCTACCGATTTCGGCGGAATCGTGATCCCAGACGGTGTCACCGTCCTCGCCGCCCGCAACGACAATGGTCTAGACACGAGGTATCAACTCGCGCTACGCACCGATCAACAGGGACTTACAAAATTACTCACCGCCTCCGGCTTCGTGAACCCGCTGACTAAGACTTACGTTGTCACCGAGAAAACAATCGCAGGACCACCGTTGGACACCTCCCCGTCACTCCTCAAGACCGGGGATCGCATCCAGCGTCCCGACGGAAAGTATGTAAGCCGATCCGTCGCTGTCGACGAGCGTGATGCCACCACGCGCTACGTCCACCTGCAGCTCTACACGACGTAATTCGCGACGTACCACTCGTCGTCGCGGGCAAACACACTCGGTCGTAGCCCGGCAGCCGGCTGCCGCAGGCGTGTGTGCGGTGTGCCTCCCACGACACCGGACTACCGGATTTCACCGTTCGCCGGTGGTGGCGTTGACGTGAACATCATTCGGCGCACCATCTTCGCGCCAGATATCTTCACCTTGGGCCCGCGGATATCCTCGCCTTCCCGGTGACGATCACGCTGTCGCACCGCGCTTGGTCGATTCCGGTGAGCGGACAGCTGGTCAGCGACTGGAGCTGTCTGCCCCAGGGCGGCGGCTCGCCAGAGACCGAGAAGGCTTCCGAGATCATTAGCGCGCCAGGGGATTACGCAGTTGATCCGGAAAGTACAAAGGTAAGATGTGTTACTGCATGCGTTTGATCAACCTTGTTGTTGAAATTTCAGCGACGCCAGTCGTGTCTATGAGCCACGCCGTCAGCGGATCTCAATCCAAGTCGGAGAGTGCCTTGCGCGCCGCTTCGAGCTCGGCCTCGAGCGCGGCGACTTTGGCTGCCTGCTGGGATCGCGCTTCCTCGATGGCCGCGTCGATCGGGGTGGAGAGGTCCTCGTGTAGTTCCTTGGCCGCGCGGGAGACGGCGGCTGCGGCGACGGCGAGGTTACGGGCCAGATAGGTAGTGCCTTGCTTGAGCTCGGCCTGCCATTCGCCGTCTGCGGTGCCAGTGACGGTAAGGGTCAGTTGCAGAGTCTTGGTTCTCTTCGCGGTCGCCTTCTTGGCTGTTGTCTTTTCGGGCTTCTCCCCGGCGGGAGTCTCGGGGGCCTGCACCTCAGGGGTACCGAACTCGGCGGATAGCGCGGTGTCTGTGGTCGTATCTACGGTCATCGTCACGGTGAGAGCTCCTTCTCAAGTTCATGGACGGTGTCAGGTATTAGAACACACGTTCGACACGTCGATGGCATTGATGTGTCGCCTCGCTAAGCGCGTGTCCGCGTGGCGTGCCGCGGATTCGGAGCTCATCGTTCTTGCCGGTGCCGGTTAGCGGGCAAACGTCCGGTCATTGCCCGCCAGCAACTTTTGGCGAGTCTCGAGATGGCGTCCGTCGCGCAGAGCCACTGATCGCGGGCGTGCTTTCCCCAGATCTGGCGACTGCGGCCGGGTGCATTGTCTGGTGTTGTGGCCTTGCGCAGTCGATGAGTGTTTCTTGTTGCGCTGACAATGTTTCCTGGCATCGTTTGAAGTTCCTTTTGCCAGCTTTCTCGGTCATCTCTGCAAAGTTCGCGATCTTGAATGTGCAAACTGTCACAAAACGGTCTCCGTGTTGACAAGAGAAGGTCTCAGCCTTAGATTCTCCAGCATTGCCATGTGATGTGTTTTCGCAGTAAAACGCGATTGATGGCATTGCCTAATTAAAGGCAAATGGACGGGGGTCCGGCCGGTGTCGGCCAGGACGAGACACGGAGGGGTTCGGTTTCATGAAGTTGCCAGATCTGGCACGTCGAAGCTGCATCGCCGCGATCGCAACATCGATGACCGTTGCGACGGCGATCTTGATGAGCGCTTCCGATGCTGCTGCCGATCCGCAGGGGATGCCGGATCAGTATCAGCAGTTTGTGACGGACGACGGCTGGACGGTCGGTTTGACATTGACCAATGAGGTCATTGATCACATCGACAACATTGCGGGTGCGAGCAACTCCTGGCAGGCGCGCGTGTCCTATCGGGCCGAGGCGACGATCACGGGTTCGGGCTCCGCGGTGGTTCAGGACGCGCAGTTGGAGACGGGTTACTTCGTGGGTTGCCGCACCGACTCGTCGTCGGGCGTGGAATTGGGCGGTGACCTCGGGTTGACGCTGTCCCAGTCGGTGTTCGGACAGGGCTATGCCGGCGGTTACGGCGGTGGCCAAGGTGGCTCAGGCGGCGGTGGCGGCCAGGGTGGCGGCTTTGGTGGTGCGTCAGCTGGTGGCTCGCTCGGAGCCCAGGAGCACATCGGCGGTTACATGCGTGTGCTGCTCAAGCCGGGTGGTTTGGCTCAGCTGCCGATGGACCGGATCAATTTCCGGAACATGCGTGC
The DNA here is from genome assembly GCF_001853795.1 of Mycobacteroides franklinii. Lineage (NCBI taxonomy): Bacteria > Bacillati > Actinomycetota > Actinomycetes > Mycobacteriales > Mycobacteriaceae > Mycobacteroides > Mycobacteroides franklinii. The sequence continues at coordinate 134,442 of NZ_MLIK01000004.1, read as the reverse complement.
GGTCTCCCAAGTGCGTAACCAGAACGTTGAGGCTGACGGCTGCGGTGGTCAGGTGAAGATCCAGTCCTTTGCGACGTTCCGGATCCGCACCGAGAACGGCAATGACACCCAGACCATCTACGGCGAGCCCAAGGACCTGTGATGAATACCCGTACCCGTGGTGCCGCGCTTTTGGCCGCGCTAGCGTTCGTTTTTGCGCTCGTTATGGGTTCTGCGCCAAGGACTTTGGCTGATCCCGTGCAGCCGCCGCCCCCCAAGCCGATCCCATATGCGGTGCCGCAACCCGACGATCTTCCGCGCATATCTCCGATAGGTGGGGCGCAGGTCAAGACCAATACGCCGCTGGGTCTGGGGCCAGGCACAGGTCGGCCGCTGGCAGCGGGTCGTGAACGCTCCAACGCCACCATCTCGCCGTCGCCCACCGACGGCACGCATCTGCCGACGGCAATCGCCGGTAAAGATGTCGTGCTGCATCTGCCGCAGGAGCGCGACCTGACACCGGCGCAATGGGGCGATGGCGGGTCGGTCACCTTCACCTCCCATGACACCGATTACCGGATTTCGCCGTTCGCCGGCGGCGGTGTCGACGTGAATATCATTCGGCGCACCATTTTCACCCCGGAGAATTTCACCTTTGGCCTGCGGGTTCCCGAGGGAACCCACGTGCGCCAGGGCAGCAATGTGGTGCTGGTCGAGTCCGACGCCGCGCCGGGTCTACCTGCCACCACGATCGCGACGTTATCGGTACCGGTTGCGCGCGACGCCAAGGGCAATCCGGTGCAGGTGAACCCGGTGATCCACGGCGACTACATGTATCAGCAATCCAATCTCGCCCTGGACCTTGGGCCGGCGGACATCTTCGCCTTCCCGATCACAATCACGTTGTCGTACCGCGCATCGTCGATCCCGGCGAGTGGACAGCTGGCCAGTGACTGGGACGGCTTGCCTGAGGGCGGTGGCCCGCCGGAGGCCAAGAAGGCTGCCCAGATCATCGGTGCGCCGGGGGATTACGTAGTCGATCCCGGTGGCGCGCACCGTCCGGGGAATGTTGATCCGGTGCTGTACGCGCAGCGGCATGCCGATCGCTGCCTTTCCGGGCCCAACGAATTCCGCTCGGAAGACGGCCGGACGGCTGACTTCTTGAGCTCGTGCCAACGGCAGGCGATGTGCCTGGATGTCACGCCGGCGCAGATGTCGGTGGATGTGTGCAAGAACCAGGCGTTCGCGAACATGTCCGCGCAGTGCACCGCAACGTTCGGTCAGACGGGGCCCGACTACGAGGCATGCCTGAACGTCGCCAACGGGCATGCGGCCTGGTCCAAGGAGAACCTGCTGGGTGGGGGACTGTGCCAGCCCGTGGGGCCGGGAACCAATACCAAGTTCTTGCCCTCGAACAACAACCGCTATTGCACTAGCTGATTGGACGGGGCAGTGGCTACAGACACCCATAGCGCCGGTTCACTGTTTGCACTCAGTCATTGCCTTAGTCTGAGCTGGTGATTCGGGCAACTCGATGGATGCTGGCCGCGATGTGCGCTGCGACGATGCTGACATCGGGGTGCACCGCCGTGGTCGACGGAGACGCTGTTGCCACACCCGGCGAAGAGGGCAAGCGGCTTACCAACCCGAAGTGTAGTTCGGTATCGGTGCCGCTGCTGGAAGTGCCGCTGGACAACGACTCTGAGCCACGGGTAGAGGTACCGCAGCCTTCCGGTTGGGAACGCGTCAACCGATTCGAAAGTGGTGTGGTTCGTGTCTACCTGGCCGCCCCGGACCTACAGGCCAGCGGGTTTGTCCCGAACGCCACGGTGGCGATTGCCAACCTGTCGGGCAAGGCGAGCACCGAGGACGATGCGTTCGCCGCTGAGCGTGGCGGATTGGAGTCCTTCGGTGTCACCGATCTGGTCGAGGCTCAGGGCACTATTTGTGGATATCCGTCGAAGACGTTGACCTACAACATGGGATTAGGGAACATCCCTGTCCACCGGGTGACGACCACGATCGTCGCGGTCAAGAACAACACCAAGATGTTCACGGTCGGGCTGTCGGTGCAGGCGTTGGACGACACCGTGCGCGGTTTTGACAGTGCACGGGAAACGATACTGGCCGGGCTGCAGGTCAGCCCGCCCGTTACATCCTGATATCAGTTGCCGGACTGGCCCATTGAGCATCGGTGATGGTGGTGTGCTGCGGTAGTGCTGGCCGGTAGCTGTCATCTTCGGCCATCCGGTCGGCGACGCTGGCATGGATCCAGGCGCCGTCGGGGATGCGGCGGCGACGGAATATCAACAACGCCCAGAGCCAGCTGACCCGATGAATCTCGCCCATGGCATAGGTGGGTTCAACAGAGCAATACCGTTGGTATTTCTTGGTATCGAGCAGCAACCCGTGTTCTGCGGCGCCTTCAATCACCCATTTCAGTGCGATATCCGAGAGTCTGTCGTCGTCGGGGTAGTCGCCGCCGATGTCGGAGTGGATGCCGGCGAACCACGCCTCGTCGACAAGCCGTTGATCGCCGAGGAATTTGATGAGGTACTCGCGATAGGGTCGGCGCTTCTCGTCGATGGCTACCGCGTGCCTCCCCGAGAGAGCGTTAGGAACGCTTGGAGCGTAAGGCCATTGCATGCTCCGCTTGAAGATTCCGGGAGCGCTGACGGTGTCCCAGAGTCCGAGGTATGCGACGGGAATGGAGAACTTCCCGTCTTCCCGACGGGCCACAGTGCGTGAGAATGAGTGCAGCTGGTCCCATCGCTCGGCGGACCAGCTTGCGCACGATTGCGCGTACAGACTCACCGCGTAAGGAACCAGGTTTTGCGAACCGGGACGCAGCATGCCGACCGAGTTGAGCAGCCCCGCAAGGCCTCTCGCGCAGAATGCGCCGCGGCTGAATCCGAAGATGAAGATGCGGTCTCCGGGTTGCCATCGCTCGATCAGATAGGTGTAAGCCTCGGCCAGCTTGGCGCGCAAGCCGATCCCGAACGTGATACCCAGAACTCGGGCGACGAACTGACCTCCTGGGGCGTACGTGCCGATGACTGGATCGGTGCCTACGCCCGGGTCGTAATACGAAATCTGACGGTCGGTCAGATCGTGGACCACCATGTCGTAGCCGCGAACCACATTGGTGTTCCCCGCGGCACGGATCTGATTACCCGTGCCGTCGAAACAGATGACGATGTTCTTGGCCATCGCCGTTCGGTTTAGTCTTCGCCGTCGTATGGTTTCGGGTCGTACGGCGAGGCGTGTGGATTCTGATAGGCGACATGTTCTTCGTTCCACACGCCGATGACGGCGGGGGACACCTTGGGCAGCGGGCCGACAAGCTCGTTGCCGTTGTCCAGGCTCACCAAGAACTCCGGGGTGAAGTGCTGGTCCTCATCTTCTTGGTGATGTTGTCCCGCAGCGCCAGGCGTCATCATGGTCGGCGGCTGGGCGATGCCCATGCCCGACATCGGCGAAGCTGTCGGTGCGGCCGAAAGCCCCATGCCCGCGCCCGCTGTGTACGAGCCGGCGATGATCGGCCCCGCGGCGAGGGGGCTGATATCGGACTTGTCGTCCTTCTTCTCGTCCTTGTTGGTGGTTGGCTTGCCCCATCGCCCGATGCCGTAAGTGCCGGGGACCGAACCCGTGTTGGGTCCGGTCGCGGTGGTGCTGCCACCCGACGACGGCATGGTGCCAGCCCCGCCGCCCGCACCGGCAGCTGCGGCTGCTGCGGCCGCGGGGCCACCGGCACCGGCTCCGGAGCCACCACCTGCCGCACCCGCTGCGGCCGCGGCAGCGCCCGCTCCACCAGCGCCGGAAACGGATGCTTGTGACGGATCGGCCAGGGCGGCTGCGGCAGCCGCGCGCACCGCGGCTTCGTCGATGGGCTTGATCTGGTCAGGCTTGATGTCCTTGCCGTTCCCCAAGCCAGACAGCGATGACGCGGTGTTGACCGCAGCGGCCGAGGCATCGGCAAGCTGTGGGGCTGGAGGGAGGGCCGGGAGTCCGGAGCCGGCCTGCTGTGAGACAGGGGACCAGACGTTCTTCATGATCATGCGGGCCTCGTCTTGCTTCTGATCGGCGAGGGCTTGTTGTGCGTAGTAGTGCTCGTAGGCGGCCTGTGTATGTTCCTGCGGTTGCTGAACCTGGACAACCTCCGGCATGAGGCCCTTGATCTGCGTCATCGCCGTTTCGACCTCGGCAGGCTTGGTGGCCATGAGCGAGAGGCCGTCACTGACTTTCTCGGCGTGACTCTTGTAGTCGGAGATGCCTTGCTTGGCGGCTTCGGCGCCTTCTCCGGTCCACTGGGCACCTACCGCGACGTCGAAAGACCGCTTGAACTCGTCTAAGGCATGGTTGAAGCCGGAGGAGAGCTTCTCCCAGTCGTTCGAAGCATCGAGCGCCTTTCCAGGCTCGAACGCGTCGGATGCGGCTTTGATGGCGGTGTGGGACCACCCGCTGAAGTCCTCAGCAGGGACTCCAACGGATTCAGTTCCGCCATCGATGTTCGCGCCGTATTGACGCTGCTTTGCATACACAGCGTCGCGTTCGCGATTGCCCCTGGTCCAGCCGTCTTCATCTCCGCTCATGGCCGCTCCTTCGTGTCGTGGCGTAGAACTCGCTCGTTTGGTCTGACGTCACCAGTGCCGATTCGGTTCCATCTTCTGGGGATTTCATTGAGGGAAGTAAGCGACCAAGGTCTCGGCGTTGGTTCGAGCCGCTGTTAGGCAGTCTGGGAAGGGAGAAAAGCTATCGCGCCCAGTCCCCACCAAGACGCCATACACCCCCGTGGAGGCAGCAATGTTGAGCGAACAAGATTCTTTGTTGGGTTCGGGAGTGCGATACCCGAAAAGAGCTGGGCGTCCACCGATCTGAAGCTCCTGAAATCCCCATAGGTTGCCAGCATTCTTCAACATATCCAGCGTGTAGTTCGATGCTGCGATCGTCAGGTAGTAGCTTCCGCGGGAGTGGTACTTGCAGAAGACGTTTTCGATCTCACCGTCAGTCTGAGTGTCGGGTCGGGGCGTTCCATCGTCGAGTTGAAGCTGCGCGATAACGCCTGCCGGTACGTCCTTACATGGATCAAAGGTGATGTGAGCGCGACCGCCGCTGTTTGTCGGGATTGACGATGTCCCGCTGCTAGTCGGAGTTGAGGACGTCGTCGCAGCTCCGGGTACTGAAGGCGAGCAGCCAGCGACGGTTATGGCGAGCAGCACTGCCAACAGTGCACGCGACATACTGTTACCTACGCCTATCTGTCGTATGGGCCAAAGTTGTTGGCGTTGTTAGCTTCGGCCGACTGGTAGCTGTCGCGTATGGCAAGGAAAAGAGACTTCATGTCTTCAATCTCTGCCATATGCGACTTGAATGTAGCGGCCGCGCTTGTTGCAGTACCGGCCGCCTTCTGTTGGAAGGCTTTGGCGAGCTGAGCTCCAGAACTTAGGTGGCCTTCTGCAAATCCCAACGGATAGCCGCTCAAGTCCTCCGCGTCCTGCTTGAGGTTCTCCAGCGCGCGGTAGTAGGTGCCGCATGCTGCGATGACGTCGTTGATCGCGTTGTGGTCCAGATGCAGAACAAGCTTGCCATTCGAAGCATTCTGTTTCAGGTTCTCCAACGACATAAAGCCCCCTCAGTTCATGGCCGGGTTTGGCCAGGTGAGATTCATCGTATGTGTATAGGACGTTGGACGTCCCGGATCGGTTCCATCGAATTTTGACCGTCGTTTCTGCAGGTCCATTCATCTAGCCGCCCCATCGCCTGCGCACACCCGTATACCGCCAGCCCAGCGCCGCCACCGCCCACGTCACGATGAACAGCCCCACGATCACGTAGCCCATCGCGGCCAGGTCCAGTTCACCCACCGCCGCCAGCGGCCCCGTCGTGATGTCCAGCTTCTCGGTGAGAATCGAGATGATCTCCTGCGCGCCGATCAGCACGGCCACCGCCACCGACAGCCCGGTGACCACCAGGTTGTAGTAGATCTTGCGCGCTGGCTCTTGGAACGCCCAGTCGTAGGCAAAGTTCATCAGCGAACCGTCGAGTGAATCGAATAGCGACATCCCCGCGCTGAACAGGATGGGTAGCACCAAGATCGCGTACCACGGCAGTCCGGTCACTGCCGCACCGCCGGCGATCACCAACAGCGATACCTCGGTCACCGTGTCGAATCCCAACCCGAACAGCAGACCCACCGGATACATCTGCCACGGCTTGCGAATCGTCGACATCAACGGCCCGAAAATCCGGTTCAGGCCACCGCGATTGGACAGCTCGCGCTCCAGCGCCGCCTCGTCGACCTCGCCGCCACGCATTCGCTTGGCAATCCGGTAAATCCCGATCAGCGACACCAGATTGAGCAACCCGATGAGCAGCAGAAAGCTCCCCGAGACCGCGGTCCCGAACACCCCGGTCCACTGCTGCAGGGATGAGTGCTCATCGGAAACGTTGGCCGCCAATGTCTTAACGCCAAGCGCCAACAACCCGACCATGATGAACACGATCGAGGAATGTCCCAGTGAGAACCAGAAACCCACCGACATCGGGCGTCGACCATCGGCCACCAGCTTGCGGGTGGTGTTGTCGATGGCCGCGATATGGTCGGCATCGAAGGCATGCCGCATGCCCAGCGTGTACGCGGTGACACCCAGCCCGACCCCGAAGACGCTGCCCTGCACCGTGAAATGCGCGGGAGCAACCAGGAAAACCAGCATGCCCCACCCGAGAAGGTGCAGCGCGATCACCGCGACGCTCATTCCGATGACACTGCGCCTTTGACCCTCGTCCAAACGATGCCACGCGGTGAGAATCTGCACGTCTGCGAGCTTAAACGACCGGCTTGCCCATGCGCTCGCGCAATCGCATGTCCCAGATGAGCAGGGCATACGACAACGTCCACAGCGGCTCCGGCATCACCCGATCGACGACCCGCAGCACACCCAGCAGCGTATTGAACAACCGTTGATCGCGATCCGTCCACGAAACCTGCAGTAGCTCGCGGAACTGCGGAGGCAGAAACCCTTTGGTCGCAAATAGATTGAACCGTCCGGCCATGCTCAGTGGCCACGGCAGCATCTTGAACGACGCCACCCCCAACAGGTGCTCGCGTACGGGCGGGTCGATGCGCAGCTCATCCAGCGAGCGCTTCCAATAGTCATTGAAGGCATCCCGGTCGGGCGGCCACGCCTCCGGCCGCACCTGCAGCGCCGTGCCGATGCGCGCGCCATCCCGGTAAATCTCGTCGGCCGTCTCATCGTCGAGCGGACCATGCAGCGACTCATAGGCCTGCACGTAGTACTGGTACAGGCACGCCGCCACCCACAGCTGCAGGTCCGGGTCGAAGGCGTTGTACTTCACCGGGCTCGCGGGCGTCGAGCGCACCTGCCGGTGCACCGCATCGACACCACGCTTCATTATCTCGCGGTCACGGCGGCTGCCCATCGTGGCGACCGCCAGGAACATCCCGGTGGTTCGGGCCCGTTTGAACGGATGCTTGTAGACGTTGCCGCTGTCCACGGGGCTCTCCAGCACTCCGTATCCGACACCCGGATGCGACAGCTGCATGATGACGTTCGAGGCAGGCAACAACAACGAAGCGGGGTTCACCAGGTCGACGAGCCTGGCAGGCGAGTGCTTCATTGCGCAGCAAATTCTATAGGGTTACGACGTGTCGCGCCGAGGATTCCGCGCCGCGGGTATCGCCCTCGGCTACGCACTGGATCGTTGCTTCGCCGACCCCCAGCGGTTCCATCCGGTCGCGGGATTCGGGCAGGCCGCCGCCGCGCTGGAGACGTACACCTACCGTGACTCCAAGCTCGCCGGCACGGCCCACACCGCCGCACTGCTGACCGTTGTCACCGTCGCGGGATGGGTCGCCGAACGCGCTGCGCGCCGGTCCGCGACGGCCACTGTCGCCGTGACCGCCGTCGCGACCTGGGCCACGCTCGGCGGGACGTCTTTGGCCCGGGTGGGCGCGGGTATGTCAGAACATCTCTATGACAACGACATCGACGATGCGCGCGCGTTGCTTCCGTCGCTCTGCGGCCGCGATCCGAATCTGCTCGATGTTGGCGGCATGGCCCGCGCCACCGTGGAATCTTTGGCAGAGAACACCTCCGACGCCCACACCGGTCCGTTGGTATGGGCGGCCCTGGGTGGGGTGCCCGGGGTGCTGGCCTACCGCGCCGCCAACACCCTCGACGCGATGATCGGCCACAAGTCGACCCGGTACCTGCGATTCGGCTGGGCGGCAGCACGGTTGGACGACCTGATGAACCTGCTTCCCGCCAGGGTTACCGCATTGGCCACGACGGTGGCCGCCCCATTTCTCGGAGGCTCACCGGTCGCCACGCTGCGTGTCTGTCTGCGCGACGGGCGTAGCCACCCCAGCCCTAACGCCGGCGTCGCGGAAGCGGCCTTCGCGGGAGCTCTTGGTGTGCGGCTCGGAGGCCCCCTGCGGTACCCCTACGGCGAGGAGACACGTCCGGTGCTCGGCAATGGTGCACCCCCACGGATCGGGGATGTATATGAGGCCGTGCGGCTTTCGCGCGCGGTCCAGAACCTGACGGCCGTCGCCGCGGTGATGACGGCGCTGGGTCAGCGCCGTCCGTAACGGTCGGCCAGCCGTTCCTCGGTGGTCTGTGGCGTTCCGGGTTTCACTGCTTTCACCGCAGCGGCAGCGGCGCGGCGCTGTCTGATCTCGGAGAACACGAAGTACCCCAAGCCGATTGGCGCCAGAATTCCGAACGCGATCCACTGGATGCCGTACGACAGGAACGGCCCGGCATCGAGCTGCGGCAGCGGGATCGCCCCCAGGCCGCCCGGCTGATTCTCGGAAAGCTGCAGATAGGGGCCGGCAAGCGGAGTCTTCAACAGCGTCGAAACCTGAACCGGAACAATCGAATACACCTGGTATTGACCGTTTTCCAGGAACGGCGCCTTCTCAGACTGCTGTTCGGGTTCCCGCAGCCGCGCGTTGATGGTCACCCGCTCTGTCGGTGCTGCGGGCACCGCGGGCACGCTGGTGCCCTGCTCCGGGCGCACGTAACCGCGGTCCACCAGAATCGCGGGGCCACCGTCCACCTGAAACACCGTCAGCGCTTCGTAGGCTGGCTTGCCGTCGACCACCCGCAAGCGGGCCAGCACCTGCTGATCCGGCAGATAGTGGCCCGTCGCCGTCACCCGCCGCCACTCGGAATCCTCGGGCATTGAACTGTCGGGCCGCAGCTCGTCTTTCAGTGGCACCGGATCGGCGCCTACCGACTGGGCGATGCGGTTGTTCTCGCGGGAGGTCTTGGTGTTCTTACCCAGCTGCCATGGCGCCAACACCGTGAAACATAGATACGCGAACGCGACGACCACCAGCGCCAGGGCGATCCATCCCGGGCGCAGCAGAAACGCGAGCCGTCGCATCAGCTGTTCTCACGCTCCGCGAGGGTCTCGTCGACCCATTCGTGCAGACCCGGCATCGCCGCCTCGATGACCGTGAGTACATCCACGAAATCCTCGCGGCTGCCGTAGTACGGATCCTCGACATCCATCGCGGCGCGGCCGGCCCGAGGATCGAAGGACCGCAGCAGCCGCACCCGTTCGGGGTCGGCCCCCAGATGCAGCAGCATTCGGGAGTGGTTGCGCGCCAAGGCGATGATGAGATCGGCGCTCAGATGATCGTCGTCGACTTGGGCCGCCGTGTGGGCCGTCGGGTAGCCGTACTCGGCCAGCACGCTGGCCGCGCGTTCGTCGGCAGGCTGCCCGGCATGCCAATCGCCGGTGCCGGCGCTGGTGACGCGGACCCGATCGCCCAGTCCGCGTTCGGCCAGCTGATGGGCCAGCATCTTCTCGGCGATGGGGGAGCGACAGATGTTTCCGGTGCACACGAAGGTGACATGCAACTCAGACATGAAGCTCCTCCAACAGCTGCTGAGGAGTGCCCACGCGCCCGATGATCCACCGGGAAAGATCACTGGAATTCGGTGCATCATCTTCGAAATCGGTTGCTCCGTAGCCCCAGTCGACAACGACGGTGCCGATCCCATGGGCGGCCGCGCCTTCCACGTCGTGCACCCGGTCGCCGACCATCACGACACCGGTCGAGGGCACATCGTCCAGCTGGGACAGCGCGTGCTCGATCACGTCGGCCTTGCTGGAGCGGACACCGTCGGGGCTCGCACCGGCAATAACCTGGAAAAACTCGGCAAGCTCGAAATGCTCCAGGATGCGCGCGGCAATCGGTTCGGACTTCGACGTCGCGACCACCATGGGCACCCCGGCTTCCCGCAGCCGAGTCAGCACATCGCGAATTCCGTCGAACATCGCGTTGACGGCCCAGCCGCGTTCGCCGTAGTCGGCCCGATAAGCGGCTATCGCGTCATCGGCACGCTCGCCGAGCCCCATGGAACCGAGTGTGATGTGCATGGGCGGCCCCACCACCCGCGACGCAATGTCACCTGCGGGTTCGGGGGCGCCGACATGACTGAGTGCATGGCGGAAACTGGAGACGATCCCCGGTGCAGAGTCGGTCAAGGTGCCGTCGAGATCGAAGATCACCAGCATCGGAGGAGCCACCCCCCTACATTAGTGTCGAGACATGACTGGGCCGCGAAAGGGAGTGCGCTATCACGGCGACCAGGCGCTGGCACCCGGCGTCCTGGACTTCGCTGTGAACGTGCGCGCCGCGTCGCCGCCGCAGTGGTTGCGTGACCGGCTCGTCTCCCGGCTCGACGAGCTGGGCAGCTACCCGCGCCGCGCCGATGAGGAACGTGCCATTGCCGCGATCGCCGAACGCCATGGTCGCGGGCACGATGAGGTGCTGCTGCTGGCCGGGGCGGCCGAGGGCTTCGCGATGCTGCCTCGGCTCAATCCTCGACGGGCGGCGGTGTTCGCGCCGGGGTTCACCGAACCCGAAGCTGTCCTTGCCGAGGCCGGGGTCCCTATCGATCATGTGGTGTTGCCGCCACTGTTCACCCTCGACGGCGCTGGCCCTCCCCGGGTGCCCGTGGCTGCCGATCTGGTGGTGGTGGGCAACCCCACCAACCCGACCGGGGTGTTGCATGGGCGCGAGCAGCTGCTGGCATTGCAGGGGCCGGGGCGAATCGTGGTGGTCGACGAGGCCTTCATGGATGCGGTGCCCGGCGAGCCGGAGTCGGTGGCCTCGGTGCGCCTGCCCGGTCTTGTGGTGTTGCGCAGCCTCACCAAGACGTGGGCGCTTGCCGGATTGCGTGCGGGCTATGCCGTCGGCGATCCTGAGGTGTTGCGCAGGCTTGCACGGGGGCGTGCGCATTGGCCTCTGGGCACATTGCAGCTGGAGGCGCTCGCGGCCTGCAGTACCCCGGAAGCAGTTGGGCATGCCGCCGGGGACGCGCAGCGTCTCGTCGAGACACGACGCCAGCAGGCTGATGCGCTACGCGGGTTGGGCTTCTCGGTCACGGAGGGTGTCGCGCCGTTCCTGCTGGTGGCCGTGCCCAACGCGGAGTTGATGCGAAAACACTTGGCGGTCAAGAATATTTCCGTTCGACGCTGCGACACCTTTGTGGGTCTGGACGGGGATTACTTGCGGGTATCCGTGCGGCCCGAATGGCCGGAGCTGGTGCAAGCGATGAAGGAGATCTTGTAGTGGGTGTGCGGCTCGCGGACATCATCGGCGCGCTCGACGCGGCGTATCCGCCGGCATTGGCCGAATCCTGGGATTCGGTGGGTCTGGTCTGTGGTGACCCGGACCAGCAGATCGACACCATAACCGTCGCCGTCGACGCCACGGTCGCGGTGGTCGATGAGATGGATAGCGTCGGTTCGCATCTGCTGCTGGCGCACCACCCGCTGCTGCTGCGCGGCGTGGACACGGTGGCGGCCAGCACGCCCAAGGGCGCGCTGATCCATCGCCTCATTCGCTCGGGCGGTGCACTGTTCACCGCGCACACCAATGCGGACTCGGCCAATCCCGGTGTATCCGACGCCCTGGCCGAAGCTCTTGGGCTGGAGGTGACTTCGGTGCTGGCCCCGCAGCTCGCCGACTACGACAAGTGGGTGGTGTTTGTGCCCACCCCATCCGCGGACGCCGTGCGCCGCGCCATGTTCGACGCCGGTGCGGGGCATATCGGTGCCTACTCGGATTGCTCCTGGAGTGCCACCGGCACCGGCCAGTTCCGGCCGCTGGAGGGCTCCGATCCGACGATTGGTGCGCACGGTGTCGTGGAGCAGGTCGTCGAGGACAGGGTGGAAATGGTTGCCCCGTCGCGGCTGCGCTGTGAGCTGTTCGCCGCGATCCGCGCCGCCCACCCATACGAGGTGCCCGCCATCGACGTACTGCCCATGGCGCCAGCACCGGCCGGCATCGGACTGGGTCGGGTGGGCGCGTTGTCCGAACCGGAATCTCTGCGGGACTTTGTATCCCGCGTCCGGTCCGCACTACCGGCAACAGTGTGGGGGACCCGGGCCGCCGGTGACCCGGATGCTCCGATCCAGACGGTCGCGGTCTGCGGTGGTGCGGGTGACTCGCTGTTGAATACCGCGGTCAGATCCGGAGTCGACGCGTACGTCACCGCCGACTTGCGGCACCATCCGGCGGACGAACATGCCCGGGCAAGTAGCGTAGCGCTGGTCGACGTCGCCCACTGGGCCAGCGAATTCCCGTGGTGCGCGCAGGCGGCGCGAGTGCTCGACACCGAATTCGGAGAGAAGTTGACGACACGCATCTCTCCAGTTCGCACAGACCCTTGGACCCTGGGCGGTCCAGAGAAAGAAGAACACGTATGAAAGCAGTTGCGGCACAGCAGCGCCTACTGGTCGACCTGGCATCGGTGGATGCCGAATTGATACGCATTGCGCACCGGCGCGCGAATCCACCCGAACGCCAGGAGCACGGCGAGCTGCAGGCGCAGCAGCGGAGCATTCTCGATGAGGTGGGCGCACTCGGTATCGCGTTGGAAGACTTGGACGCACAGGTTGCCAAGCTGGACGCCGAGGTGACCGCGGTGCGTCAGCGGGAGGACCGTGATCGTTCTCTGCTGGCGTCAGGCAGCACGAACCCCAAGGAACTCACCGAAATTCAGCATGAGCTGGACACCCTCGAACGTCGTCAGACCAGCCTGGAGGACTCCGAACTGCAGCTAATGGAGCGCCGAGAGGAGCTCCAGGGGCAACAGGCCTCGGCGCAGGCCAAGGCCGACAAGATCGCCGAGAGGGTGGCGGAGATCGAACGGATCCAACGTGCGATCACCATCGATACCGACGCCGAGGAGAACCAGGTTCGGCAGCGTCGCGACGGCTTGGCGGCCTCCATTGATGGGCCACTGCTGGAGACCTATGAACGGCAACGTCGTTCGGGAGGCCCGGGCGCCGGGCTGTTGCAGGGCAATAAGTGCGGCGCCTGCCGCATCGAGCTGGACCGCGGTGAACTGTCCAGGATCTCGGCGGCCGACGCCGATGAGGTGGTGCGTTGCTCCGAGTGCGGCGCGATTCTGGTCCGCCTGTGAAGGTTCTCGTCGAGGCCGATGGTGGTTCACGCGGTAATCCAGGATTAGCCGGATATGGTGCGGTGGTTTTCGCCCCAGATCACGAGACCGTGCTGGCGGAGGCGTGCGAGGCGATTGGCCACGCGACCAACAACGTCGCTGAATATCGCGGTCTGATAGCGGGATTGGCCGAGGCGGCCCGGCTGGGTGCGACCGAGGTGAGCGTCTCCATGGATTCCAAGCTCGTCGTCGAGCAGATGTCCGGACGATGGAAGGTCAAGCATCCCGACCTGATCGTGCTCTACCAGCAGGCCGTCACCGCGGCGATGCAGTTTGAATCCGTGGGCTACAAGTGGATTCCGCGGGAACGCAACAAGCACGCGGACCGGTTGGCCAACGAGGCGATGGATCGCGCCAGTGGCATCGAACCGAAGGCGCCGAAGAAAACCAAGGAAACCAAGGAAACTGGGGATGCCAAGCCTGCAGATACCGCGCCGGGCTGGACCGGGGCGCGTGGCAAGCCCACCAGGATGCTGTTGTTGCGACACGGCCAGACCGAACTTTCGGTGCAGCGCCGGTACTCCGGCCGCGGAAACCCCGAGCTGACCGAGCTGGGTACTGAGCAGGCCGCGAGGGCCGCACGGTACTTGGCGAGCCGTGGCGGTATCGCGGCCGTCGTCAGCTCGCCGTTGAGCCGCGCGAAGGAGACTGCCGCGGCGGCAGCCGGCGCGCTGGGAGTCCCGTTGACGGTTGATGACGATCTGATCGAGACCGACTTCGGCAAGTGGGAGGGCTTGACGTTCTCCGAGGCTTCCGCGCGTGACCCCGAGCTACACGCCCAGTGGCTCAGCGATACCTCGGTGACTCCGCCGGAAGGGGAGAGCTTCGACAGCGTGCACCACCGGGTGCGGCGCGCACGTAACCGAATCATCGCCGAGCACGGCGGCGCAACGGTTTTGGTTGTTTCGCACGTCACGCCCATCAAGACGCTGCTGCGTCTGGCACTCGATGCCGGGCCGAGTCTGCTGTACCGGCTGCACCTAGATCTGGCGTCGTTGAGCATCGCCGAGTTCTATTCGGACGGGCCGGCATCGGTGCGACTCGTCAATGAGACCTCGTACCTGACTTAGGCTGTCGCCATGGCTTCTCGCGATCACGGTGATCCGGGCGATGCGCCCACCATTGCTCCGCCCCTGACGGCTGTCGCCAATCCGGCGCGTCCCTCAGCGGCTGAGGAGGCCAGGACGGTAGCGGCGTCGACGAATACCGCGACGTTGGCAAGTCTGTCCGCGGACGGTGACCCGTGGGCTTCGCTGGTCACCTACGGGCTGCTGGGCGGGGCGCCGGTGCTGTGCGTCTCGCAAATGGCCGAGCACGGCCGAAATCTGATACGTGATGCTCGGGCAAGTGTTTCCATTGTGGCGCCAAATCCACCCGACGATCCGCTGGCGAACACCCGGATCACCCTCGCGGGGAAGGTGCGCCGGCCCAGTCCGGAAGAGTTGTCGGCCGCGCGTGAGGCACATATCGTCGGCGTGCCGGCCGCCCGGTATTACATCGACTACAGCGATTTCTCGGTGTGGGTCCTGGATGTCGAACGGGTGCGTTGGGTCGGCGGCTACGGCCGCATGGACTCGGCCAGTGGCACCGAATACGAGGCGGCCGCACCCGATCCCGTCTCGCCCAAGGCCGCAGGCGCTGTCAATCACCTGAATGACGACCACGGGCAGGCGCTGCTCGCGATGGCACAGCGGCTGGGCGGCTATCCGGACGCCACCGAGGCTCGATGTGAGGGAGCGGACCGGTATGGGCTGGACATTCGGGTGAGCACTCCGCGGGGCTGGTCGGTGACTCGAGTCGGCTATGTCGAGCCGATTGACTCGATCGAAGAGTTACGTGGGGCGACCGTGCAGTTGGCGCGGCTCGCGGCTCCGAGCTCTTAGCGCGTTCAGATGTCGATGTCCACCAATCGGTAAGATTGTGGATAACTTGCCGAGCGTTCGAATGGTTGTGTACAACAATCGAAATCAACAACTATCGAACTGATGTTCGATTAACGTTTGTGGTGTGTCACGAAGAGATCCCGCCGCCCTTGCGACTCGGCTCGTCGAACGAATCGCCGAGTTGGAGCGCGTGAAGGCCGGCGCCGCTGCGGAGCAGGCTCGTGCCGCGGTGCAGCTCGACCGAGCGCGCCGCGAGGACGAGGCCGCCAACGGGGTGCCGCGTCGGCGCCAGGGCGCGGGCGTCGCGGCGGAGGTCGCCCTGGCGCGACAGGACTCGCCGGCGCGCGGCGGTCGTCACCTCGGGTTTGCAAAGGCGCTCGTGAACGAGATGCCCCACACCCTTGCCGCACTGGAGTGCGGTGCGCTCAGCGAATGGCGCGCAACCATCCTGGTGCGCGAAACCGCATATCTTGCCGTCGAAGACCGGCAGAAGATTGATGTCGAGATGTGCGCAGACCAATCTCGGCTCCGCGGATTGGGCGATGCCCGGCTTACCGCGGACGCGAAGCGCCTGGCATATCGACTGGATGCCGAGGCCGTGGTGCGCCGAGCACGCCGGGCCGAGAACGAACGCCGGGTATCCATCCGTCCTGCGCCCGACACCATGACGTATTTGACGGCGTTGCTTCCGATGAAGCAGGGCGTGGCCGTCTATGCCGCTCTCAAGCGGGCCGCCGATATGTCGATGGATCCTGTTCGGGGCCAGGGGCAGATCATGGCCGACACCTTGGTGGAGCGCGTGACGGGAGTGGCATCTGCAGAAGCGGTTCCGGTGGGCGTGAACATCACGATCTCCGACGAGGCGCTGCTGGGCGGCGGCGATGAGCCCGCCGCTGTCGCGGGTTATGGACCCGTCCCGGCGGCGGTGGCGCGCAGGCTTATATCCGAGGCGGTGAGCTCGGGCGCCAAGGTTCTGGCGCGGCGGCTGTATCGGCGCTGCGGCAGTGGCACGCTGGTGAGCGCGGAGTCACGAAGTCGGTTATTCCCCAAGGGATTATCCGAGCTGATCGATGTGCGCGATCAGACATGTCGGACGCCGTACTGCGATGCGCCGATTCGTCACCACGATCACGTGGTGAGTAGCGCAGGGGGAGGCGCAACATCACTGCACAACGGCCAAGGCCTGTGCGAGCGATGCAATTACGTCAAGGAGACGCCGGGTTGGACCGCGGTGCCGGTGCCCGGCTCAGACCGGCATACCGTCGAGATCACAACACCGACGGGGACCGTCTACCGCTCTACCGCACCACCACTGCTCTGAATGAATGGTCGAAGGGCCAGAACGTAGATGAGTACGACGGCGACCGGCACCGCCAAAGGCAGCCACGACGAGCGCCCCGCGGGTATCGCCGCCGCCAGCAGTGCCGCGCAGCCGAACATCACGGCGGGAATGATCACCTCAAATTTGAGGGCATTCACCCGGGGCGGCCAGTGCAGGGGATATGCGGCAAGCAGATACAACACCGCAGCCAGCCCGGAGAGCATCGCCAGCGCCGGGGACGAATCACCGAAAGCCAGGACGCCGATGACGAACAGCACGGCCAGCGTCGCGAACGTCCGCCACCGAAGGCCGACCAGAACCAAAACCGCCGCACAAGCCGAGACCAGAATCCCGTCAACGGCTGCCAGCACCATGAGAAGTCCGAGAGCGGCGGCCAGTATCACGCGCAGGTTCATCGGCGTCGTCCCCTGCGCGGGCGCCGAGGCAGCAGATGCATCGCGTGATTGAGCCCGGAGCCGTGGCTCCAGCCGACAACATCAACCCCGGTCACCGCGATATTGCGGTACATCCGTGAGCGTTCCAACCGCCACCATCGGGCCACGATCGGATCGGGGTCCTCGCGAAAGGGCAGACGGTCGAGCACGTCGACCACCAAGACGGGATGCCCGCGCCGCCGCAGGTCGGTCAGTGCCAAACCAAAGTCGGCGTTCAGCAGCGTCGAAAACGCCACTACGATCGCGTTGGGCGGCACGGCGGCGCGCGGAGCAAGAGCACTGGCGCTCTGCGAATGCCACTCTCCGGCATCGAGAATCGCATCGAGCAGGCGGTAGAACTGATGTCGGCCGATGTCCGGAGCAAGCCAGCGTGGCGCACTGCCCAACAAGACGACGCCGGCGCGGTCACCACGCTGCAACACCGACTGTACGAGCTGGGCCGCACCACGCGCGGACCGCTCGGTCGCCACCGTCGCCGGACCTGACGGCTGCGCATAGGTATCGATCAGCACAACAACATCGGCGGCCCGATCCGTCAGCCGGTCGGTGACATGCAGGCGCCCTCGTCGCGCGCTGACCCGCCAATTGACCGTGCGCAGCGAGTCACCCGGGACGTACTCACGAATATCCGCGTACTCGACTCCGGGTCCGTGATGTCGCGTCAGGTGCGTGCCAATCCGGTCGGGCAGATCCGCGGGAGGCACCGCGACATCTTGCGGATCCGACAAGGGATACACCCGCACCTCCGCGGCAGGTAGCGTCACCGCGGCGCCAACCCACAGACCAGATGTCGAGACCGTCTGAACCTCAACGGGAATGATGTACCGGCCCCACCGCTCGGCCGACACTCGCATCGCCACTTGGTGAGGCGCCGCCCTCGGCTCCGCATCGATCTGCAGACCGTCGACGGGCGCCGGGCGCACCCGGTACACCACGGCCGGTTCGGCAGATTCGATCGACGCGGCAACGGCCACCTCCTCAGATTCCAAGCATCGCAATGGCTCTGACTCGTCGGCAACCCGCACCCGCGCGCCCGAGGGTCGGCGGGCGCCCGCGGCGAGCACGCCGATGAATGGCGCCGCGAACACGATCAGTTGCCAGCGGCCCGTCACCACCGCGAGTGCCAGCGCGACACCGGTGCACGCGGCCAGCGCCGATACCAGCGGTGATGCGCGCCAGGCGATCATCCGGATGCTCGCGGTACCGGCAGCCGGTGCAACAGCTCGTCGACCACGTGCGCGCCGGTGATGCGGCGCACCCACATCTCGGGCCGTAGACTGATTCGGTGCGCCACCGCCGGCACCGCGAGCGCCTTGACATCCTCGGGGATCACGAAGTCGCGGCCGAGCAGCATGGCGCGTGCCCGCGACATCTGCACCAGGTCGAGTTCGGCGCGCGGGCTGGCTCCAACCTCGACATGTGAGTGACTGCGCGTCGCCGCGGCCAGTGCGACGATGTAGCGCAGAACATCCGGATGCACCGAAACCTGTTCCACCGCTTCCCGCATCGCGATGAGGTCGTCGGCGGCGACCACTTGTGACACCGTCGGCGGCGTCGATCCCCGGTTCAATCGGCGTTGCAGCATTTCTATCTCAAGGTCCTCGGGCAGGTACCCGAGTTGCAACCGGACCGCGAACCGGTCCAGCTGGGCCTCGGGCAGGGGATAGGTTCCCTCGTACTCAATCGGGTTGTCCGTCGCCAGCACCACGAATGGGGAGGGGAGTCTGCGAGTTTCACCGTCGATGCTGACTTGTCCCTCGGCCATCGCCTCCAGCAGTGCCGACTGTGTTTTGGGTGGGGTGCGGTTGATTTCATCTGCCAGCAGGAGATTGGTGAAGATGGGCCCGGTCCGGAATTCGAACAGGCCCGAAGACATGTCGTAGATCGTGGAGCCCAGCAGATCCGCGGGTAGCAGATCGGGAGTGAACTGCACGCGGGCGAAATCCAGCCCCAGCGCGGCGGCGAACGATCGGGCGATCAACGTCTTGCCTAGACCCGGCAGATCCTCGATGAGCACATGCCCGCGGGCCAGGATCGTCAGCAAAATAAGTTGCAGCGCAGCGCGTTTACCGACCACGACCCGCTCGATCTCGGTCAGCACCGCATCCGCGTGCTGGGTAGCGACGGAAACCGGAACCGTTGTCACATCCGCTCCAATTGTTCGAGGATCGATTGCAGTACCGCTCGGCCGGGCGCGGGTTCGGATCGGTCCGCGTCCGAGGCTCCGTTCGGATCGACCCAACGCCACAGCTCGGGGCCAAAGGTCATGCGGCCGGTCGCCGCCAGCGCGGCGCGATCCCTCGACTGCCGATGGCCCGCCGCCGTCTCGAAATCCGCCGCGATCAGGGGGCGAAGCTGCCGGTCCCAGTCGCCGCGTGTCCGCTCGGCCCAACTGATTCTGGCTTCGGCGCGGGCATGCCACCGTCGCAATGTCTCGTCGGCCGGAAGGCTGAGTGGGGGAGACGGGCCGGGGTCGCGCGCGTCGCGCAGGTATCTCCACAGCAGGTACAGCGCGATCCCGACGACCACGCCGCTGATCGGCAGAGTGAACGCGCGTAGTGGACTGGCGGCGACAGCCGCTTCGGTCAAGACCACCATCAGCAGGACGGCCGGGACGAGCCATTTCATTGTCGGCTCCGTAGATCGTCCAACACGGTCTGCAACCATCGCGCCGCGGATTGGCGATCGGCCTGCGTCATCTCATGCGGGCTAAACCGGGCCTCCGAGAAAAGCGAGACAAGCTGAGTGCCGGCCTGCGATTGGAGGGCACCGATATGGACCGCCCGCTGCAGGACTTCCGATGGGGTATCCGACACCAGTGGTGCGGCCTCGGGCGCCGCGGTAAGTCCCTGCTCCATGGCCGCGTAGCAGGCAATGATCGATGCGCGCGGATCGCGGCCCGGTTCGGCGACCTCGGCGAGGCCGAGTTCCACCAGGTGCGCCAGCGATCCGGGTGTCGCATCGGTGCCTTGGGGTGGCGCGGATTGATCGGTGCCGCCCTCGAAGGCGTCCGGATCGCGGCGCCTGAGCACGAAGATCGTGGCGGCGATACCGATCAACACCACGCCGAGGACCACCATGGGCACCTCGGGCTCCTCCCGTCGTGGTGCGTCGCCCGGTGTCTTACCCGGTTCGGCGTCGGACTGCCGCGATTCGGCGCTGCGCGAGGTGGACTCGGGTGGGGCACCTTCCCCCGTCGTCCCCATCGCATAGAGCGAGGCCCACACCGCAACCAACAAACCAAGTGCGGTAGCGACGGCAATGATCACTTCGCGTCGGGTCAAACCCCGCAACCGTAAATACGGTGGACTCTCGGGCGGCAGCGGCATTCTGGGCCGTTGCCGCCGAAGGCTCAACAGTATGAGGATGGATGCGGCACCACACAGCAAGAGCTGCAACGCTATTGAATGATGCTGAGTGCGACGTTCCTGGGGCCGCGAAAGGACCGACGGCTCCGGTAGATAACTGCGTAGCGCCACGACGGACAGCGCGACCAGGACGATGAGCCCGGCCGCTCGTAAGAACAGCCTGTCCGCACTGTTCATGCCTCATCGTTGCACGATGACGGGTCTGAGCGCTCCACCATTGACCAACCTTGACCGCGATACGTGGGTGGCTTACAGTTCGGCTGTTAGCACCTCGCTAGGCGAGGCTCCTGCGCGAACATAGGCCACTGATCCGACGACGTCGAGAGACGCCCAGGGTTAGGACAGATCTCCCCGGCCTAAGGGGTGATCCGAAGTGGCTTCCGGTGTAGCCGGATTACGTCGTGTAGTGCCGAAGCTCTGACGAGAGGGGTGTGAGCCGGTTCTTGATCACAAGATCGGTTTTCCTTCTTGTCGTGGGCGCACCTGGTGGTGTGGTGAAGATGACGCGATGCGTCCTGGCGTGAAGGAGGTGAGGGGACGATATGACGTCCTGCGGAAGTCCATATCACAGTACGTATTCCCTAACAGCCTCCTGGACCAGGCGTAGTTCGTAATCGGTTGACGAGGCTGAGTTTTCGTTTGAGAAAGCAGCTTCGCTATGAGCCTTGCCCTGCCCCGTCACGTCGCGGTCAGTCCGACTGAACGATGAACATCCCCTTTTTCGGGCCGATGACGCTCTCGGGTTTCACCCATCCGTGGTTCTTTCTGGTATTGCTAATTGTCCTCATATTGGCCGCGTTATACGTTGTGGCACAGCGCCTTCGCCACAAAAGGGTGCTGAGATTCGCCAATACCGAGCTGTTGGACTCGGTGGCCCCACAACGCCCACGTCTGTGGCGCCACACATCCGCGGCACTACTACTGACCGGGTTGATCGTTCTCACCATCGCGCTGGCCGGACCGACCCACGATGTACGGACTCCCCGCAACCGGGCCGTCGTCATGTTGGTGATCGATGTCTCGCCATCCATGCAATCCACCGATGTCACACCCACGCGGTTGGCCGCTGCCCAGGAGGCCGCCAAAGGGTTCGCCCAGAAGCTCACCTCCGGAATTAACCTGGGGCTGATAGCTTTTGGCGGTACGTCGACAATATTGGTATCGCCCACGACCAATCATCAAGCGACTGTGGACGCCATCGCGAAGTTGCAGTTCATCGAACGCACCGGTACCGGTGAGGCGATCTTCACGGCACTTCAGGCAATAGCCACCGTTGGAGCGGTGATAGGTGGTGACAACAAGGCGCCCGCGCGCATCGTCCTGATGTCTGACGGTAAGGAAACCGTGCCGTCGAATCCGGACAATCCCAAAGGCTGTTACACCGCCGCCCGCACCGCCAGAGAACAAGGTGTGCCGATCTCGACCATTGCCTTCGGCACCGCGGACGGCACCGTCGATATCAATGGCCAACGCCAACCCGTTCCGTGGGCGCCGGACATGATGGCCAAGGTCGCAGAGCTATCGGGTGGCGAAACCTACTCGGCCTCATCAGTTGGTCAGCTCAGGCAGGTGTACGCATCACTGCAACAGCAGATCGGATACGAGACCATCAAGGGTGATGCCAGTGCAAGCTGGGTACGACTGGAAGGAATGCTGATACTGGCAGCGGCATTTACCGGACTGCTCCTCAACCGCCGCCTTCCCAACTAGCTCGATGCGTGACGAGGCTCCGATGATCAGTGATGGCTGCGAGCGCTTGCGGGAGCTGAGCGCTGCGCCACTGCCCACGGTTTTTGACCAGGTTGGTGGATCTCCGCGTGGGCTCACCGAGGCGGAGGCCGCCGACCGGCTCCACTGCTTCGGGCCGAACAGCCAGACTCCTGCTCGTGACGACGGGTTCATGACCGGTGTCCGCACCTGCTTGCGGAGCCCATTCCTGGCGCTGCTGGCCGGTTTGTGTCTTGTGTTCGTTCTCGTAGGCGATCGCAAGGCCGCGGTGACCGTTGCGGTAATGATCGCGCTGGCGGTAGCCCTGCGCCTATGGCAACGGACCCGTTCGATGCGGGCGATCCGAGGTGTGCGTGAACTCGTCACGGCGACAGCAACGGTGCGCCGGCGGGCCGATGAAGACGCCCCATCGGTAGCGCGCGACATCCCGTTCGCTGCGCTGGTGCCAGGAGATGTGGTGGTGCTCGGTCCTGGCGATGTGGTGGCGGCGGATTTGCGGATCGCGTCGGCCACCGACCTCGTGATCGATCAATCGGCGATGACCGGGGAATCGTTGCCGGTGTACAAGGACGCCACTGCGACACAGCGCCGGGCGCGAGGCTTGGTTGCGGTCGTGGATTCCGTGAACCTCTGCTTGTCGGGCACAACAGTGTTGGCGGGGGCGGCTAGTGGGATCGTCGTAGCCACCGGCAGTCGAACCTACTGCGGCGCGCTGGCCCGCCACGCTGCTGACCCACGGTCGGAATCCAGCTTCGATCACGGGGTTCGGGCGGTCAGCTGGACTCTCATTCGTTTCATGCTGGTGCTGGTGCCCATTGTGTTTGCCGTGAACGGGTTAGTCAGCGGCGCGTGGGGGCAGGCCGCGATGTTCGCAGTGGCGGTTGCCGTGGGTTTGACGCCGGAAATGTTACCGGTGATCGTCACCTCCAATTTGGCGCGCGGCGCCGTGCTGTTGGCTCGCGAACGAGTAGTTATTCGTCGCCTCAACGCAATTCAAGATCTCGGAGCAATGGACGTTTTGTGTATCGACAAAACCGGAACCTTGACTGAGGACCGGGTTGTCTACGCGCACAGCGTGGATGTGACCGGGCATGTCGATGACACGGCCAGCGAGTTGGCCTACCTGGCCATGCACTTTCAGGATGGACCCCACAGCCGGCTTGACCAGGCCGTCGCGCAGTGGGCAGACGAGGAACAGATGCCGGTGATAGCCGAAGCGGCGTACACCGGGGTAGCCGAGATCGCCCCGGAGCAGTCCCGCCGGAAACAGACAGTAGTGGTCTCCCGCCTGCATGGTGAGCACATGGTGCTCTGCAAGGGTGACCCCGACGAGGTACTGCCGTGCTGCACCCGCGCTCGGATGGGCGACGACGTCGTCGGATTTCACGATGAGTTGAAATCCGAAGCCCGCGACCTGATCTGCGCGTATCGAAAGCGCGGAATGCAAGTGATGGCCGTGGCAGCCAAGAGCCGCCCGGCGCAATTGGGGCAGTATGACAAGACGGACGAAAACGGCCTTGTCCTAGTGGGTTTCGTGGGGTTCGTCGACCCGGTCCGCGAGAGTGCTTCCTGCGCGGTGACGAGCTTGTCACGGCACGGCGTCCGGGTGAAAATCTTGACCGGCGACGACGGGCACGTCGCTCAGCAGGTGGCGACCCAGGTCGGAGTGACCTCTGACCGCGTCCTGCGCGGAAAGCAGATCGACAAGCTCGCCGACAGCCGCCTCCAAGCACTCGCGATGCAGACAGATGTATTCGCCGAGCTGACTCCCGGGCACAAGGCGCGCATCGTCGCCGCGCTACGGGACGCCGGATGTGCCGTCGGGTTCCTCGGCGATGGAGTCAATGATGTTGCGGCCCTGCGTATTGCCGATGCCAGCATCGCTCCCGATACCGCGACCGGCGCGGCGAAACAGGCCGCTGACCTCATCCTGCTGGACAAAGACCTGGCTGTGATCGCACGCGCTGTCATCGAGGGGCGACGGACGCTGGCCAACACGATGAAATACATCAAGATCACCGCCAGCTCAAACTTCGGCAATGTCTTGTCCGTCATGGCCGCCAGCATGCTGCTGCCGTTCTTGCCGATGCTGCCCAGTCAGCTGATGATGCAGAACTTGCTCTACGACATCGCCCAGCTCGCACTGCCATGGGACCGGGTAGACCCGGAGTACCTGCGCCACCCGCGGCGCTGGCAGTCCACCGGCATGGTCCCGTTCATGCTGATCTTCGGCGCGCTCAGTTCGGTGTTCGACCTGGCCACTTTCGCTGTGTTGTGGTGGGCATGTGGCGGTAGTGATGCGCCGTCGGTCTTTCAGACCGGTTGGTTTATCGAGGGATTGCTGACGCAGCTGGCCGTTGTGCTTGCGCTGCGCTCGCGCGCACTGCCCTGGCGCGGGCCTCGACCGGCCCCGGTTGTCGTGCTCAGCGCGGTGGCGGTAGGCATTGCCGGCGTGCTGTTGCCGTTCAGCCCTTTGGCGGAGCCATTACAGATGACGGCCCCGCCGCTGGGTTACCTGCTGTGGCTCGCCGTGGTGACGTCCGCCTACGTGGCCGCGGCCTGTGCGATGAAGCGGTGGTACCTACGCCGCCGAGTCACGAATAGGTGCCCTCGGGAATCATGTTGGTGATGCAGAACGGGTGGCCGGCCGGGTCGACCAGCACCCGCCATCCGCTCGGGTTCGGCTGGGTGGCGGCCTTGGTCGCCCCCAACCCGAGGATGCGCGCCTCTTCCGCGTCGAGGTCTGACGCCGCGAGCTCAAGGTGCAGCTGTTTCGGCACCCCACCCTCGGGCCACTGCGGCGGTTGATGGTCGGCTACCCGCTGGAATGTCAGCAGCACGCTCGCGCCCTGAAGCGCGGCCATATCCGGACTCTCGAACATCATCCGCAGGTCAAGGACCTGCTGGTAGAACCGTGCCAGCGTCACCGGATCCGAACAATCGATCGATATCGCACCAAGTCGAGCCGTTGTCGTCATGGAGACGAGCTTGTCACGAGTACGATGACCGCGCGGACGAGTTGGCCGGGCGGCCGCGGGCTGCGGGAGAAATCCCGTGGTTCGAGGAAAGTCCGGACTTCACAGAGCAGGGTGATTGCTAACGGCAATCCGAGGTGACTCGCGGGACAGTGCCACAGAAAACAGACCGCCACCGCAAGGTGGTAAGGGTGAAACGGTGCGGTAAGAGCGCACCAGCGGACCGGGTGACCGGTTCGGCTCGGTAAACCCCACCCGAAGCAAGGCCAAAAGGCTGTGCTTGCACAGCTGCGGAAGTGTTCGAGGGCTGCTCGCCCGAGCTTCTGGGTAGGCCGCTCGAGGTACCCGGCGACGGTGTACCCAGATGGATGGTCGCCGCTGCGTGGCCGCGGCTAGCCCGTGGCTGTGCGGAACAGGATCCGGCTTACAGGCCAACTCGCCCGCCTCTTACCCTGAACCGGTGACGGTGAAGCGCTTGGTCGCCCGCGACCTCAGCTTCGACGGCATTCGTGCGGAATTTGCGTTGCCCGCCGACTTCGGTGTCGACGCCCAGCGCGACGCGGCTCGGGCCGTCGACCGCTATCACGCGGAGCGCGTCGACCGCACCGATCTGGGGCTGGTCACCATCGACCCGCCCGGATCCCGTGATCTGGATCAGGCCCTGCACCTGGAACGCACCGCCAACGGCTATGTGGTGCACTACGCCATTGCCGACGTTGCCGCGCAGATCGAGCCCGGCAGCGCGCTGGACGCCGAGGCGCGCCACCGCGGCGAGACCATCTACCTGCCCGACGGATCGATAACCCTACACCCGCTGGTGTTCTCGGAGGGCTCGGCGAGCTTGC
Source organism: Mycobacteroides franklinii (assembly GCF_001853795.1). Taxonomy (NCBI): domain Bacteria; kingdom Bacillati; phylum Actinomycetota; class Actinomycetes; order Mycobacteriales; family Mycobacteriaceae; genus Mycobacteroides; species Mycobacteroides franklinii. The sequence goes on along the minus strand of NZ_MLIK01000004.1, from coordinate 108,380 downwards.
TGCCCAATGAGATTCGGCCCGCCGCGTTATGGCGTATCGAAACCGACAACGACGCCAACCCGGTGAGTTGGAGCGTTGAGCGTGCCCTGGTGAAATCTGTGCAGCAGCTGACGTACCGCGAGGCGCAAGACGCGGCCGACGCCGGCAACCCGCATCCCGCAATCGCTGTGCTCCCTGAATTTGGGCGCAAGAGAAGAGATCTCGGGCTCACCAGGGGTGCCATCGAACTGAATCTGCCTGAACAGGAAGTAGTGCGCGGCTCCGCCGGCGATTGGGAGCTCGCCATCGAGGCGCGCACCGAAACCGACGGCTGGAACGCGCAAATATCGCTGCTCACCGGGATCTGCGCGGCGCGGATCATGCTCGACGGCGGCATCGGGATGCTGCGCACCCTGCCGCCCGCAGATGGTGACGTGCGCCGGTGGATGCGCCGCACGGCCGAGGCCCTCGGGGTGCCCTGGATGAATGACACGCCGATCGGGGCGCAGCTCGCCGCGCTCGATCCGTGCGCCACCACGACATTGGCGATGATGACGCAGGCAACCACACTCCTGCGGGGTGCTTCCTATCTGGTTTTCGACGGGAAGCGCCCGGACGATCAGGCCGCCCAGCATGCCGGTATCGCTGCTCCCTATGCGCACGCGACCGCGCCGTTGCGCAGGCTGGGGGACCGGTTCGTCACCGAGATCTGCCTGGCGCTGTCCGCGGGCACCGCGGTGCCGCAGTGGGCGCGTGAGGGGCTGGCTGACGTCAGATCCTCATTGCTGAGTTCGAATACGTTGGCCAACAAGGTGGAACAGGCATGCGTGGATCTCGCCGAGGCCACCATCCTTGCTCCACAGAAGGGGCAGACCTTCGATTCGGCGGTGCTGCGAGGCGCCGAGAAGAAGAGGGCCGCAGAGGTCTTCGTGACCGACCCGCCTATTCTCGCTCGTTGCGAAGGCGATCCACCCGAAGGCCAGCGCGCCAAACTTACGCTGCGCGAAGCGAATCCGGATACCCGGACCGTGCTGTTCGGCTTCCCGGTCGACGGTAACTGATCACTTCTTGTGGCGCACGGCCTTGCGGAGGGCCCTGAGCGTCGACTCCACCTGGTGGCGGGTGGCCTCCGCCGCATCGTGCTCACGCTGATACAGCACCCCGTAGGTAAAGGTGTCCTCGCCCGCGCCGTGTGCCTCGGCGGCCTGGGTGCCCAGGTAGGTGCGACTGACCGTGCTGTCCTGATGTTCGCCCAGCAGTTCCTGAATGTCCTTGGCGGCCTGGGAGATTTTCTTGGCACCCTCCGCGCTGGCCACGTAGCGCAGCCGCTTGGCCGACTTGCGGATGCGGTGCAGGGCCTCGTCGCGGTACTCACCTTCGGCCCGCGCGGCCGCCCGCGCCGCACGGCGCACCTTGCGGTACGCGGCGTCGAGCGTCCCACCCTCCTCCGAGTGGTGGGTGTCCGACGCCGGCCCGGCCGACGCAACCAACTCATCCAGGGCATCGAGCAGCCGGAAATAGCGGTGACTGCGCATCGCCGCCAGCGAACGACGTAACCCGTTGTCGTACCGCTCCCTGGCCGCGTCCACCAGGCGTTCGCGCACCGGACCGCGGATGAGTGACTCCGGCAACTCGGTGAGTGCCGCGGCATACCGCTGGGCGAGCACTTCGGCATCACGCGCCGCCCCGAGGATGTTGGCCAGCAGCCGGAGCTCGTCGAGCGGTTCGGGATTGGTGTCCAGGCCGAAACGTTCGGGATTGGACTGCAACAGGCTGCGGATACGCCGGATGGTGACCCGCATTTGGTGCACCGAGTCGTCGGTGTCCACCCGGACCGCACGATCCCAGCCCTGCAACTGCTCCAGCTGCTCGAGCAGCGCGCGCTGGATGGAGTCCTTGCCCTTGGGGCGCTCGCGTTCGGGTACGTCAAGAACACGGGCCAGTTTGGAGCCGTGCCCGGCGGGGGCCGCCCCGGCGTCGAGCAGGCGGGCGGTGATCCGGTCGAACAGTGCGGTATCGACATCGCCGGAGCCGGATGTCGACAGCTCCAGCTCCCATTCGCGCCAGCTCAGGTCTCCCGCGGTGACGTGATCGTCGCAGAATTCGGCGAGATCTTCGCCGTCAGCGCCGATCAACCGGGACACGGTGCGCACGGTGCTGATCCGCGCCACCGGAGCGAGTTCGTCCTCACGCACCACTGCCAGCACGGTGTCCCGGAGCTCTTCGGGGACCACGTCATCGCTCTCGGTAAGAGGAAGTCGCAGCTCAGTTCGAGTGTCCGGTCCCGCGGGCAGCTTCAGATGCCACCCCGCGTCGGTACCGCCGGTCCGGCGCCGCAGCGTGATGCGGTGCTGCGCCAGTCGCTGATCGGGGGTATCGAAGTACACCGCATCCAGATGCTGCTGAGGTTGCTGCTCCACCCGCGCGACGGCGGAAATTCCCTCGAATGACGGGTTGATCGTCGCGTCGGTGACGTCGAACTTCCGCTCGACCTCGACGTGTTGAGATGGCATGGGGTGTGTGCCCTGACGGTCGAAGGGACGGGATGCTCGGAGTGTGCGGGCTGTGTGAGCACGCGACACGGTGCCACATTCAGGTAAACAATGGTCACGACTTGTCACCAGGTAATCTAAGATTCTCTTAGGGTTCTCATAAGGTCGGGGTATCAGATTGGGACGCGATATTCACTTCGCACCGCGTGTGGTGCCGAGTGCCGGTGTTGCCTGGTCGGTATTGTCCCCTTATGGGACGCCAGCCGTATCCACAGCTAGACCGAGGTCGACATGAAGTTACTTGTTGAGGAGTACCTGAACGGCAAGGGCGAAATCGTCTTGCCAGACGGCTATACCGTCAACTACTACCTCGAGCGTGCCATCAGCGAGCTGGGCGATACCTTCGCCTACCGCTACCTGGACTTCAACACCAACTCCGATGGCGAACCCAACGATCTCAACTGGACACAGCTTGGCCAGCGCTCTCGCGCGGTCGCGGCGCGACTCCAGCAAGTAACCCAGCCCGGCGACCGCGTTGCCATCCTGGCCCCCCAGGGCATCGATTACGTGATCGGTTTTTTCGCCGCCATCGAAGCCGGAAATATCGCGGTCCCGTTGTTTGCTCCGGAGCTGCCGGGGCACTCCGAACGACTCGATGCTGTGCTCAGCGACGCGCAACCGACTGTGGTGTTGACCAACAACGCCGCCGCCGAATCCGTCAACCGATTCGTCCGCGGGCTGCCCCGTGACCGCCGTCCCCGAGTGGTCGCCGTCGACAGCGTCCCCGATTCGGTGGCCGCCACCTACGCCAAGGTGACGCCGGATACCGACGACATCGCGTACCTGCAGTACACCTCGGGGTCCACCCGGGTGCCCGCCGGCGTCGAGATCACTCATCGCGGGGTGATGACCAACGTCCTGCAGATGATCATCTCGGTCGGTTTGGACGACAGCATCCGCAGCGTCAGCTGGCTGCCGCTGTACCACGACATGGGCCTGCTGATGATCCTGTTCCCGCTGTGCGGTGGCCGGATCACCCTGATGTCCCCGGTGTCGTTCGTGCGACGGCCCGGACGGTGGATCAAGGAGCTCGCAGCCGAGGGGCATCTGGGCCGAACCTTCGCCGCCGCACCGAATTTCGCGTTCGAGTTGGCCGCCGAGCGGGGTCTGCCCAAGGACGGCGAGGAGCTTGACCTCAGCAATGTCGCGGGCCTCATCAACGGATCTGAACCCGTCAGCATCTCCTCGATCCGCAAGTTCAACGACGCCTTCGGGCCGTATGGGCTGCCGCCGACCACCATCAAGCCCTCCTACGGAATGGCCGAGGCGACATTGTTCGTCTCCACCATTCCCTCCGATGCCGAGGCCTCGGTGCTGTACCTGGACCGCAGGGAGCTGGGCAATGGACGCGCCGTGCGCGTCGACGCGGACGACGAGAACGCCGTCCCGCAGGTGTCCTGCGGCAACATCGCGCGCAGCCAGTGGGCGGTGATCGTCAACCCGAACGCCGATTCCGAGCTGGCCGATGGCGAGGTTGGGGAGATCTGGCTGCACGGCGACAACATCGGCCGCGGTTACTGGGGCAGGCCCAAGGAGACCGACTTCTCGTTCCGTAACAAGCTGCAGGCCCGGCTGGACCAGGGCAGCCACGCTGCCGGCACCGAGCCCGGTGCCCTCTGGTTCCGCACGGGTGACCTGGGCGTCTACCTCGACGGCGAGCTCTACATCACCGGTCGGGTCAAGGACCTGGTCATTGTCGACGGCCGCAACCATTACCCGCAGGACATCGAGGCCACCGTCGAGGAAGCCTCGCCCGCGGTGCGCCGTGGTTTCGTGGCGGCATTCTCGGTGCCCGCCGAAGGATCTGGGGAGCAGCTGGTCATCGTGGCAGAGCGCGCTGCCGGTGCGGGCCGGGCCGAGCCGGAACCCATCATCGATGCCATTCGGGCTGCCGTCTCGCGACGCCACAACCTGCCCATCGCGGATGTGCAGCTGGTACAGGCGGGTGCGATTCCCCGCACCACCAGCGGAAAGCTCGCACGCCGAGCCTGCCGCCAGGAGTACCTGAACAACAAACTCGGCGTGCGCGCCTGACGATCTCGGCTTAGTACGAGTGCTCGGGAGCGGGGAACACCCCGCGCGCCACCTCGTCGGCATACTGCTCGGCGGCCTTGCGTAGTTCCGCCCCGACCTGCCCGAACTGCTTGACGAACTTGGCGGTCTTGCCGCTGGTCATTCCGGCCATGTCCTGCCACACCAACACCTGCGCGTCGCACTCCCGGCCCGCGCCGATACCGACGGTGGGGATGGTGAGCTTGCCGGTGATCTGTGTCGCCAGCTCTGCCGGCACCATCTCCATGACGACGGCGATGGCTCCGGCCTCCTGGACCGCGATGGCGTCGTGGATGAGCTGTGCGGCATCATCGTCGCGTCCCTGAACCCGGTACCCGCCAAGGCCGTTCACGCTCTGCGGGGTGAACCCGATGTGCGCCACCACCGGAATCCCGGCGGCGGTCAGCGTGGCGATCTGCTCGGCAACTCGTTCTCCGCCTTCGAGTTTGACGGCGTGCGTGCCGGCTTCCTTCATGAAGCGGGTGGCACTCGCGAGGGCCTGGGCGGCCCCGCCCTCATACGAACCGAAGGGCAGATCGGCGACCACCAGCGCCTCCGGTGCGCCGCGAACCACGCCGCGCACCAACGGGATCAGCTCGTCGATGGTGATCGGGACGGTGGTGTCATATCCGTAGACCACGTTCGCGGCCGAATCTCCGACCAGCAGAACGGGAATCCCGGCATCGTTGAACACCCGCGCGGTGGAGTAGTCGTACGCGGTGAGCATCGACCACTTGTGGCCCTCGGCCTTCCACTTCTGCAAGTGGTGCACGCGGGTCTTGGTGCGAGGCTTGGGGGAAGTCTCGGAAGCAGCGCCATACAAGGCGGATTCAGACATCAGTGTCTCTTTCGTTCGTCTCCTCAAGGCCCATCCGGGTCCCTGGGTTTCTAACGATGTTCAGTCTGCCACCGCGTGGCCACGAGATGAATATCCAAGTGGGTGGACTTGGTCACACCTGAGAGTCGCGGCGTTTGGTCACGGGGTAATACCCGCTCGCCTAACATCTGCCGCATGCAGCGGCTTTCCGGACTCGACGCCAGTTTCCTCTATCTGGAAACGTCCACCCAACCCATGCACGTGTGCGGGATTCTGGAATTAGACACCACAACCATTCCTGGTGGCTACTCGTTCGAGAAACTGCGGACCAAGCTGGCCGAACGCGTCGAGGGCATCCCGTCGTTCAAGGAGAAGCTCGCCGACAGCCGGCTGAACCTGGATCACCCGGTATGGGTGGACGACGACGACTTCGATATCGACCGTCATCTGCACCATGTCGGCCTACCGTCGCCCGGCGGCAAGGCCGAGATCGCCGACATGTGTGGACACATCGCGTCGCTGCCGCTGGATCGCGCCCGTCCGCTGTGGGAGATGTGGGTCATTGAAACAGGGGACACCAACCGGCTCGTGGTCATGACCAAGATGCACCACGCCTCCGTCGACGGGGTGACCGGCGCCAACCTGATCTCGGCGCTGTGCGCGTTAGAACCCGATGCCGAGGCGCCCGAACCCACGCCCGGGGTCGGCGGTGCCAACAGCATCGAGATCGCGGTAACCGGAGCGCTCAAATGGGCATCGCGGCCACTGAAATTCGCCAAGCTCCTGCCCGCCACGATCGGGGTGATCCCCGCTTGGCTGGAGCGTTCCAAGCGCGGCGAGGCCATGTCCGCGCCCTTCTCGGCGCCGCGCACCTCGTTCAATTCCACGATCACCAGCCGTCGCAATGTCGGGTACGCCCAGCTTGATCTGGACGATGTCCGCGCGGTCAAGAACCATTTCGGGGTCAAGGTCAACGATGTCGTGATGGCCATCTGTGCCGGTGCGCTGCGCAAGTACCTGGACGATCGTGGCGAGCTGCCGGACAACTCGTTGGTCGCCATGGTTCCGGTTTCCGTGCACGAGAAGTCGGACCGGCCGGGCCGAAATCAGGTGTCCGGCATGTTCTCTCGGCTGGAGACGAATGTCGATGATCCAGTGACCCGGCTTCAAGCCATCGCTGCGGCAAACAACATCGCCAAGGATCACACCGCAGTGCTGGGCGCCACCCTGCTGCAGGACTGGAGCCAATTCGCGGCGCCGGCGGTATTCGGTACCGCCATGCGCGTCTACTCGCGCATCCGGCTCGCCGACCGTCACCCGGTGATCCACAACCTGGTGGTTTCCAACGTGCCGGGACCGCAAGTGCCGCTGTACTTTTTAGGCGCCCAGGTCATCGGGATGTACCCGTTGGGCCCGATCTTCCATGGCGCCGCGCTCACCGTCACGGTGATGTCGCTGGACGGGAAGCTCAACGTCGGCTTGATTTCCTGCCCGGATCTGATGCCGGACCTTTCCACCCTGACCGACGATTTCGGCGTGGCGCTGCAGGAGCTAAAGGCCCGGATCTGAGTTCGCATGGCAACATGGCTGACATGATGTTGCGTGGTCGGCGGGTTGCTGCCGTTTTGGCTCTTGCCTCGGTGGTAGCCGTCGTCTCTGGTTGTGTGCGGTCGGTCGAGGGTGAGGCGACGGCGGCACGGCCGTCGGAAACCTCGCTCAGTTGGGGCGATTGCGACGGCTTCACGCCCGAGAACGTCACGATTCCGGCCAGCACGGTGTGCTCGGAGCTGGAGGTTCCCGTCGACTACGCCAAGCCCGACGGAGCCAAGGCGCGGCTGGCGATCATCAAATACCCGGCCAAGGGCGACAGGATCGGGTCGCTGCTGATGAACCCCGGCGGTCCGGGCCAGTCCGGTATCGAGGCCGCGACCGCCATCGTCAAGCAGGTGCCCAAGGACATCCGTGACCGCTTCGACTTCATCGGATTCGATCCGCGCGGCGTCGGGTACTCGACTCCGGCGATCGAGTGCAACACGGACAAAGACGTCGATCGGCTGCGTGCGCAGAACGACACCGACTACAGCCCCGAGGGCGTGGCCCGGATGGAACAGGATTCCAAGGACTTCGTGAAGCGCTGCGTGGACAAGGTGGGGCTGGAGTTCCTCGCCAATGTCGGCACGGTAAACGTCGCCAAGGACATGGATCGGCTGCGCGCCGCGCTGGGCGACGAGAAGTTGACCTACCTGGGCTACTCGTACGGAACCCGGATCGGCACCACATACGCAGAAGAGTTCCCCCAGAACGTGCGCGCGCTCATCCTGGACGGAGTCATCGATCCCAACGCCGATCCCACCCAGGCCGATATCGACCAGATCGCCGGATTCCAAAAGGCTTTCGACAACTACGCCGCCGACTGCGCGAAGAGCCCGACCTGCCCGCTGGGCACCGATCCCGCGCAGGCGACCGCGCGCTATCGGGCCATGATCGATCCGTTGGTCGATCACCCGGTCAAGACCAAGGACGGTCGCGGTCTGTCGCATAGCGACGCGATCATCGGCACCATCATGGTGATGTACTCGCCCACGCTCTGGGAGGCGTTCACCAAGGCACTCCGCCAGCTCAGCGAGGGATCGGGCGACATCCTGCAGCTGCTCGCCGATGCCTACATGAAGCGTGACGAGGACGGGCACTACAGCCACGCACAAGACGCGCAGACCGCCATCAACTGTGTCGACGAACCACCGGAGAAGGATCGCGCCAAGGCCGTCGAGAAGGACCGGCGCATCCGCGAGGTGGCGCCGTTCCAGGACTACGGCGAGTTCACCGGTAACGCGCCGCTGGGCGTGTGCGCGTTCTGGCCGGTACCGCCGACCAGCAAGCCGCACCCCATCCACGTGGCAGGTCTGCCCAAGCTGTTGGTGGTTTCCACCACCTACGACCCGGCGACCCCCTACCAGGCGGGCGTTGAACTGGCCAAACAGCTCGGTGGAGGCCTGCTCACCTACGACGGGACCAAGCACACCATCGTGTTCGACGGCAACCAGTGCGTCGACAAGGCGGCTGAGGACTATCTCATCAAGGTCACGACTCCGCCTGAAGGCGCCCGCTGCTGATCCCTTTTGGTACGCGACATGGCACGATGTGGCCCATGATGCGGATGCGCCGGGCGTTGCCAGTGATTTTCTTGATGTTGACGGCGGCCGTCCCTGCGATCCCCGCGGCCGCTGCGCCGCTGCCGGCTCCCAGCCCGTCGCTGCAGGCGTTCTACGACCAAAAGGTCGTCTGGGGCAGCTGCGTGGGATTCGTTGGTGACACCAGTCGCATCGCGACCGCGCGCTGCGCCAAGGTCAAGGTGCCCGTCAGCTACGACAAGCTGATGGGCGCGGTGGCCGAGCTTGCCGTGCTCAGGGTGCCCGCCTCCGGCAAGCGCGTGGGTGCACTGCTGGTCAATCCCGGCGGCCCGGGCGGATCGGGTGTGGACCTGGCGGCCGGGATGGGCGCCAAGCTGGGTGATTCTGAGGTGGGGAAGAGCTTCGACATCGTCGGGTTCGACCCGCGCGGTGTCGGCGGCTCCACGCCGACCCTGCGCTGCCGTACCGACGCCGAATTCGACGCCTTCCGCCGGGAACCGCTGGCCGATTACAGCCAGGCCGGCGTGGCCCACATCGAAGACGTGTACCGCAAGTACGTCAACGAATGTGCAAACCGGATGGGGCTGGACTTCCTCGCGAACGCCGGAACTGCTTCGGCAGCAAGGGATATGGATATCGTCAGGAGCATTGTCGGAAATGGGGCGGCGGACACCAGGCTCAATTACCTGGGCTACTCCTACGGCACCGAACTGGGCACCCAATATGCCGAATACTTCCCGCAGAACGTGCGCACCATGGTCTTGGACGGCGCGATCGACCCGACGATCGACCCGGTCGAGTCCAACGTCCGACAGATGACCGGATTCCAGGTGGCCTTCAATGACTACGCGGCCGACTGCGCCAAGGACGCCAAGTGCCCGTTGGGGGCCGACCCGTCGCAGGCCGTGAAGCGTTTTCACCAGCTGGTCGACCCGCTGGTGGCCAAGCCGGCCAAGACCAATGACCCGCGCGGGCTGAGCTACCAGGACGCCATCACCGGCACCATCCAGGCGATGTACACGCCGCGCTACTGGAAGTTCCTCACCTCGGGCCTGTCCGGCCTGGCAGATGGCAGCGGGCCCGATGACCTGCTGTGGCTGGCCGATCAATACCAAGAGCGCGACGATCACGGGAGCTACGACAACCTGCAGGACGCGTTCAATTCGATTCGGTGCGTCGACGGACCGACCCCGAAGGATTCCGCTCCCTGGGTGGCCGCCGACAAGCAGCTGCGCGAGCAGGCGCCGTTCTCGAGCTACGGCCAGTTCACTGGATACGCCCCGCGCGATATGTGTGCCTTCTGGCCGGTGTCGCCGACGTCGACACCGCACACCCCGTCGACTCCCGGCCTGCCGCCAGTGGTGGTCATCTCCACGACCCACGACCCGGCGACTCCGTACGAGGCGGGAGTGGCGCTGTCACGGCAGCTGGGCGGATCGCTCATCAGCTATGAGGGCACCCAACACACCGTCGCGTTCAACGGCGAGGCATGTGTCGACGATGCGGTGACGCGTTACTTCGTCGACGGCACCGTGCCTCCTAAAGACGTGCGCTGCTGACCTGCGGCATACTCTCCCCATGGATCGTCAGAAGGAATTCGTGCTGCGCACGCTGGAAGAACGAGATATCCGTTTCGTCCGGCTGTGGTTCACCGATGTACTTGGTTACCTCAAGAGTGTCTCCATCGCGCCCGCTGAGCTCGAGGGTGCTTTTGAGGAAGGCATCGGCTTCGACGGCTCGTCCATCGAAGGCTTCGCTCGTGTCTCCGAATCGGACACCGTCGCGCACCCCGACCCGTCGACGTTCCAGGTGCTGCCGTGGACTACCAGCGCCGGTAAGCACCACTCGGCTCGCATGTTCTGCGACATCAAGCTGCCCGACGGATCACCGTCCTGGTCGGACCCGCGGCACGTGCTGCGCCGCCAGCTCGCCAAGGCAAGCGATTTGGGCTTCTCCTGCTACGTGCACCCGGAGATCGAGTTCTTCCTGCTGAAGAACATGCCGGACGACGGGTCGGCGCCGATCCCGGCCGATGACGCCGGATACTTCGACCAGGCCGTGCACGAGGCGGCGCCGAACTTCCGCCGGCACGCCATCGATGCGCTCGAATCCATGGGTATCTCCGTGGAATTCAGCCACCATGAGGGCGCACCGGGTCAGCAGGAGATCGACCTGCGTTACGCCGACGCCCTGTCCATGGCGGACAACGTGATGACATTCCGCAATGTGGTCAAGGAAGTGGCGATCATCGACGGCGTGCACGCCACGTTCATGCCCAAGCCGTTCACTGATCACCCCGGTAGTGCGATGCACACCCATATGAGCTTGTTCGAGGGTGACACGAACGCCTTCCACAACCCCGATGACCCGCTGCAGCTGTCCGACATCGGTAAGTCGTTCATCGCGGGAATCCTGGAGCACGCCAACGAGATCAGCGCTGTCACCAACCAGTGGGTGAACTCCTACAAGCGGCTGGTGCACGGTGGCGAGGCGCCGACCGCTGCGTCGTGGGGAGCGGCCAACCGCTCGGCGCTGGTGCGCGTTCCGATGTACACGCCCAGCAAGTCGTCCTCACGCCGCATCGAGGTGCGCAGCCCCGACTCGGCCTGCAACCCGTACCTGACGTACGCGGTGCTGCTGGCCGCCGGTCTGCGCGGTGTCGAGCAGGGCTACACATTGGGACCCGAGGCCGAGGACGACGTCTGGGGCCTGACCCGGGCCGAGCGTCAGGCCATGGGCTACAAGGAGCTGCCCAGCACGCTGGAGAACGCGCTCATCGCCATGGAGCGTTCCGAGCTTGTTGCAGAAGCCTTGGGAGAGCACGTCTTCGACTTCTTCCTGCGTAACAAGCGGGCCGAGTGGGCGCGCTATCGCAGCAATGTGACCCCGTTCGAGCTGCGGGCCTACTTGGGTCTGTGACTCGATCTTCTGAGCGTTCGAAGGTTCCCGGCGTCGGGCGGCTGGGGCTTGTCGACGCACGGGCGGCATCACTGCTCGAAGAGCTGGGCTGGACCACCGAGGCGCATGTCCCGCTGCTGTGGTCGCTGTCGCGTTCTCCCGACGCCGACGCGGCGCTCCTCACCCTGATACGGCTGCGCGAGGAGATGGGCCCGCAGTGGGCCGTGCTGGATCAGGAACTCGGCACCGATACCGCCCTGCGGGGGCGGCTGCTGTCGGTGATCGGCTCCTCGCTGGCGCTCGGCGACCACTTGGTGGCGCACCCCGATCGTTGGCGGCTGCTGGTCGGGGAGATTGAACTCGAGACCAAAGCGGCTCTGCAAGAACGCTTTTTGAAGGCCGTCGGCGCCATTGACGGGCGCGCCTCGGTGCCGGAGGGCGCGGCGATCTCGGCATTGCGGGACGCCTACCGGGACCGGCTGTTGGTGCTGGCCGCGCTGGATCTGGCGGCCACCGTCGAAAACGAACCGGTATTACCGTTCCCAGTGGTGGGTTGTCACCTGTCGGATCTGGCGGATGCCGCGCTGACGGCGGCGCTGGCCGTGGCGGTGTCACTGGTGGTTCCCGACGGACAGGAACCACCCCGGCTCGCGATCATCGCGATGGGTAAATGTGGTGCGCGCGAACTCAATTACGTCAGCGATGTCGATGTCATCTTCGTGGGGGAGGAGGCGGACTCGCTGACCACCCGCCTGGCCGGTGAGACGATGCGCGTCGGCTCCAGCACCTTCTTCGAAGTGGACGCGGGATTGCGGCCCGAGGGTAAACGGGGAGCGTTGGTGCGCACCTTGGAATCTCACGTCGCCTACTACCGGCGGTGGGCCAAGACCTGGGAATTTCAGGCGCTACTCAAGGCGCGCCCCGCCGTCGGCGACGCGGACCTGGGCAAGGCGTACGTGGACGCGCTCATGCCGATGGTGTGGACCGCTTGTGAGCGTGAGGATTTCGTATCCGAGGTGCAGGCGATGCGTCGCCGGGTGGAATCGCTGGTGCCCGCGGACCTGCGCGAGCGTGAGATCAAACTGGGCACCGGCGGGCTGCGCGACGTCGAATTCGCGGTACAGCTGCTGCAGCTGGTACACGGCCGTGCCGATGAGTCGCTGCACGTCGCGTCGACGGTCGATGCGCTGACGGTGTTGTCCACCGGCGGCTATATCGGACGTGACGATGGCGCCAATCTCACGGCGTCCTATGAGTTCTTGCGGCTATTGGAGCACCGGCTGCAGCTGCAGCGGCTCAAACGCACCCATACCCTGCCCGCGCCGGAGGACACCGAGGCGATGCGCTGGCTGGCCCGGGCCGCGCATGTGCGTCCCGATGGGCAGAACGATGCCCTGGGGGTGCTGCGCACCGAGATCAAGCGGCAGGCGGTGCGGGTGTCTCGCCTGCACACCAAGCTGTTCTATCAACCGCTGCTGGAATCGGTCACCGAGTTCGACAAGGAAGCGCTGGGGCTGTCCAACGAGGCGGCGGTGCGTCAGCTCGCGGCCCTGGGATACCAGCAGCCGCAACATGCCCTCAGTCACCTCTCCGCGCTGACCAAGGAGGGTGGGCGCCGCGGGCGCATCCAATCCATCCTGCTGCCAACGCTTTTGGATTGGCTTGCGGACACTCCAGATCCGGATGCCGGGCTGTTGGCCTATCGCCGGGTGAGCGAGGCGCTGGTCGACCAGACCTGGTACCTGCGCACCCTGCGTGATGAGGGTGCGGTGGCCAAGCGCCTCATGCAGATTCTGGGGACGTCAGCCTATGTGCCGGACCTGATCATGCGTGCCCCCGAAGTGATCCAGTTGTACGCCGACGGCCCGATTGGATCCAAACTCCTTGAGGCCGAACCGGTGTCGGTGGCCGGGGCGCTCGTCGCGTCCTCGGCGCGTCACGCCGACCCTGAACGCGCGATCGCGGCGGCACGATCACTGCGACGACGGGAGCTGGCGCGGGTGGCCTCGGCCGATCTGCTGGGGCTGCTGGACGTCGTCGATGTCTGTGGCGCACTCACGTCGGTGTGGGTGGCGGTGCTGCAGGCGGCCCTGGACGCGGTGATCAAGGGGAGCACTCCGGAAGACGAGGAGGCTCCCGCGGCCATCGCCGTCATCGGCATGGGGCGCCTGGGCGGGGGAGAGCTCGGCTACGGATCCGATGCGGACGTGCTGTACGTGTGCGAGCCGCGCGGCGGCGCCACCGAAGCCGAAGCGGTCCGGTGGTCGGCGAGCATCGCCGAGAAGGTGGGCAAGCTGCTCGGCGCCCCGAGCACCGACCCGCCGCTGCAGGTCGACACTGGGCTGCGGCCCGAAGGGCGCAACGGGCCGATGGTGCGCACCCTGGGCGCCTACGAGACCTACTACGCGCAATGGGCGCAGCCGTGGGAGGTGCAGGCCCTGCTGCGGGCGCACAGCGTCGCCGGCGATGCCGATCTGGGACTTCGGTTCCTGCACATGATCGACAAGACGCGGTATCCCGCCGGCGGTATCGCCCAGGACGCGGTGCGCGAGATCCGCCGGATCAAGGCGCGGGTTGATGCCGAGCGGCTACCGCGCGGCGCGGACCCGAACACCAACACCAAACTGGGCCGCGGCGGACTGGCCGATGTCGAGTGGACTGTGCAGCTGCTGCAGCTGCGCTACGCGCACGAACATCAGTCCCTGCACAGCACCTCGACCCTGCAGACACTGCGGGCCGCGGCGGACGCCGGGCTCCTCGAGGCCGAGGATGCCGAGCTGCTGCGGCAGGCCTGGCTGACCGCGACCAACGCCCGTAATGCGCTGGTACTGGCGCGCGGCAAGCCCACCGACCAGCTGCCCGGCCCCGGACGGCTGCTCAACACGGTGGCCGCGGCCGCCGGTTGGCCGGACAACGACGGCGGCGAGTTCCTGGACAACTATCTGCGGGTGACCAGGCGCGCGAAAGCCGTCGTGCAGAGGGTGTTTGGGGAGTAGCTTTCTGCTTCATGCGGATAACGGTGCAGATCGTCGTGGGTCTCGGTGTTGTCGTCGGTGCGCTTGGCGTGGCGGTACCGGCTCAGGCGAAGCCGGGTGATTGCACCGTCTCCGAGGAGGCTCGGCTCGATGCGGTGGCGGCCACCAAGCGTGCCGACTACCTCGAGCGCCATCCCGACGTCAACGCCGGGATGAGCAATGCCCTCAAGAACACCCCCGGCGACGGCGCCGCCAAACATGAGGCGGTGCAGGCCTACTTCGATGCGAATCCGGCGGCGAGGGCCGATCTGGACGCGATCCGTCAGCCGGTGCAGGACTTCAAGAACCGGTGCTGGCCGGACGGTTAACCCGTCAAGCGCGGTCGTGGAGAGTCACCTGGTATCCGTCGGGGTCGGCGAAGGTGAATGTGCGGCCGAAGGGGCCGTCGATGGGCGCGGAGACGATGGTGTGACCGTCGGTGACCAGAGCATCGTGAATGGCCTGGACATCGGTGGCGTGTAACCAGATTGCCGCACCGATGCCCGGCTGAGCGACTGATGCCAGATCGGTGCCGGGAATGACGTCGCGCAGCGCGAACGCGATCGGTTTCGTCTCGAAGACCACGGCGTGCGGAGGTCCGGCCGGCGAGCGGACGAGGCCGAGGTACTGCTCGTAGAAGGCCTGCGAGGCGTCGAGGTCGCGCGCTTGCAGTGAGATGAAATCGGGGCCGGTGACGGGCATGATGATGGCCTTTCTGATGTATGTCAGTTTTCTGACATACATCAACTCATGTCAGAATACTGACATGAGTCAAGACGGTGTCGACCTGGAGACGTCACTGGGCTACCTCCTGAAGGAGGCATCGAGCACCCTGCGCGCGGCCATGGAGGAGGTGCTGCGGCCGCTCGGCATGAGCGTGACGCACTACTCATGCCTGGAGCTGTTGGCTCAACGCCCGGGTCTGTCGAACTCCGAGCTTGCGCGGGGCGCGTTCGTGACGCGCCAGACGATGAATGTGCTGCTGCAGAACCTGGAACGGGACGGCTACGTGACCCGGCCCGCGGAGGCTTCCGTCGGGAAAGTCCTTCCCGCCCGGCTCACGCCGCGCGGCCGGCGGAGCCTGGAGAAGGCGACCGTCGCGGTCCGGTCCGTCGAAGTCAGGATGCTGGCCGGTATGACCGATTCCGAACAGTCGGGCGCGTTCCGGATCCTGCAGAGCATGATTCGTTCCCTGCGCGACGGGGGTGTCTGACCTGGGTGAACTACCCGAATGTGATTTTGGCCCCGCTTCTCATGGTTTCTTAACGTTCAGGCCATGACCGTCCAACCAACTGTCGATAGCGTCCCGGATGGGCCGGCACGTCGTCGGCTGTAACGCTGAACAAGGAGTTACTCCATGAAGTTCACCTCTGCTGTCCTCAGCGGTGTTGTTGGCGCCGGCGCAGTGGCCAGCGCCCTGGCATTCGCGGGCGCTGCTGACGCAGCCCCGGGCAAGTGCACTGCCGCCGAGTTCGCCCGCACCCACTCGACCGTCTCCAGCCAGGTCGCGAGCTACCTGGACAAGAACCCCACGATCAACGACGGGATCACCAACGCTGCCAAGGGTGCGCCCGAGGGCCAGCGTCATGAGGCCATCAAGACCTACCTGGACGGTCAGCCCGCCGCCAAGGCCGAGCTGGACAAGATCCGTCAGCCGCTGACGAGCCTGAAGAACAGCTGCGGCGCAGACACCGATGACGCCGCCCCGGCCGCGCCGGCCGGTCTGGTGGGCCAGGCGCCCGCCGAGCAGCCCGCCACCGAGAACGCGCCGGCCGAGCAGCCGCAGCAGCAGCCGTGGAACCCCTTCGCGCCGCAGCAGCAGGCTCAGGAGAACACGGAAACCGCCAACACCCAGCAGGCCGCTCCGGCCAAGCCGGCTGCGCCGAACGTCACCGCGGTGGTTGATCAGCAGGACGTGTAACAACACACTCAGGCGAGCGGCATAGCCTTATGCAGCGATGACACAGGAAAATGCCGCCCGTCACAAGGTGTTGATGGTCGATGACGACCCGGACGTCCGGAACTCGGTAGCCCGCGGGCTACGCCACTCGGGTTTCGACGTCCGGGTCGCTGTCGATGGCCGCGATGCACTTACCCAGCTCGCGGCCGATGAGCCCGACGCCCTGGTGCTCGATGTGCAGATGCCCGAGCTGGACGGGGTGGCGGTGGTGACCGCGTTGCGGGCCCTGGGTAATGACATTCCGATCTGCGTGCTCAGCGCACGCGACACCGTCAACGATCGAATCGCCGGCCTGGAGGCCGGGGCCGACGACTATCTGACGAAACCCTTCGACCTGGGCGAGTTGGTGGCTCGTCTGCGCGCACTGCTGCGCCGCCGCGGCGCCGGCTCCGGCGGTCTCGCCACGTCCGCCATCACCGTCGGACAGATCACCGTGGACGTCTCGCGCAGACTGGTCTTTGTCCATGGAGAACGCGTCGAGCTGAGTAAGCGCGAGTTCGACCTCCTGGTGGTGCTGGCCGAGAACACCGGTGTGGTGCTGAGCCGCACCCGACTGCTGGAACTGGTGTGGGGGTACGACTTCGACGTCGAGACCAATGTGGCCGATGTCTTCGTGAGCTACCTGCGCCGCAAACTGGAGGCCGGGGGAGCCTCCCGGGTCATCCATACCGTCCGAGGTGTGGGATACGTGATGCGGGAAGAGCCGTGAAACGCTCACTGTCCCTGCGCACCCGCGTCGCGGTCGCGGCGTTCCTGGCCGCCGGTCTGATGGTTGCCCTGATGGGCATCGTCGCAGGTATTGCGTTGGTGCGCAACGACACCCGGCAACTCGATCGGCGCCTCGACATGCTGACCGATGCGGTACAGGCCACCACGCGTCATGGCGAAACCACCTTTGTGCTGACCGTGCGGGACAGCAAGAGCGGAGGGTTGGTGATCTTCCGGGGCGTCGAGCTGCCGCGGATGCCGCTGGGGACGGGGAATGTGACCGTCGGTGACGTGAACTACCGGGTGCGGACCATCGAGAATCCGGAAGAGCAGACCGTGATTTCGCTGGGTACGCGGTCGGACACCGTGTTGGTCAATCACCGCGGAATTCCGGTATTCATCGCCTTGGGTGTGCTGTCGATGCTGCTGGCCGGTGGCTTCGCCTGGCTGTTCGCCGGGCGTGCGATGCGGCCGTTGCACCAACTCACCGAACAGACCCGCCAACTCGACACCGATGGTCTGCAGGTGGCGGCGGTGCGCGGAGCCCGCGAATCCGAGGAGCTTGCCGAGGCCATGGCCGCCATGCTCGGCCGGGTCTCGGCGGCCCAGTCCGAAACCACCAAATCCCTTCTGGCTGCTCGCGATTTCGCCGCCAGTGCGGCCCACGAGCTGCGCACGCCGCTCACCGCGATGCGCGCCGACCTGGACACCCTGCGCGCACACGACCTGTCGAACGAGGAACGCGTCGAGGTGATCGGCGACCTGCAGCGCGCACAGCGGCGTGTCGAGGCCACCATCACCGCGCTTGGTCAGCTGGCCTCCGGCGACCTCGCCAGGACCGAGGATCGCGAACTGGTGGATATCGCCGACCTGCTGGACCGGGTGGCGGGGGATGCGCTGATGCACCGTGCCGACGCGCCGGAGATCACCGTCCACGCGGACGACGGTGGCGTGGTGCTGGGCTGGCCCGACGGACTGCGGCTGGCCGTGGACAACCTGGTACGCAACGCCATCAACCACGGCGACGCCAAACATATTGTGCTATCGGCAAATCGGCTGGATAACCGGTTGGTGATCGAGGTCGACGACGACGGTAACGGCCTACCCGAAGCCGACCGCGAGCGGGTGCTCGGGCGATTTGAACGTGGCCCCGGCGCCAAGCCCGGTGGGCTGGGTCTGGGGCTGGCACTCGTCGCGCAGCAGGCGGCGCTGCATGGGGGAGAGGTGGTGCTGTCGTCAAGCCCACTGGGCGGCCTGCGGGCGACTTTGACGATCGTGGCCGACAGACCCGCCGGTTAGTTCTTGCGCGACCCGTACTTGGCCAGCCACTCGCTGGCCTCCTCGGGCAAGTTGCCCGAGGCCTCGGCCGCCTTGCACCAGCGCCGCACCATCTTGACCATGTTGGCGGGGTTGTAGGCGTCCTCCTGCTGCGACCACAGCCCGTCCCCGGCGTAGTGCAGCACCGTCAGGTTCGGCTCGCCCCAATGCTGGCCGTCACCCGGATCGCTCATCACATTGTCGATTTCGCAGACCACCCAACCCTTTTCGGGGTCGAATACCGTCCAGGTGGCGGGCAGGCTCGGCATATGGTTGCCGGGGAACTCCGCCATCACCGCGGTGATGTACTGCCGAATGGCCTCTTTGCCCTGCAGACGACCCACCACGTGCTCGATGTAGAGCGCGTCCTCGGTGTACATCTCGGCGTAGGGGTTCCAATCGCCGGTCTCGATGCAGCGATGGACGGTGGCCTGGTGTTGCGCGAACGCTTCTTCGAGCTCGGCGCGACTGAATGATGGCATCAACATAAGGTACCGTCCCTGAGGTGCGAGGACGGACCGCCGTGGGGGCGCTGGGTTGGCTGCTGGCCATCATCGCCGTCGTGGCCATTGCCTCGCGTTGGGTGCGGTCCAGCTGGTCGCCCCTCATCGGGCTGAGCGCCGGTTTTCCGCCCACCTGCCTGCTGATGATCCTGGGGCTGTTGCTGTTCCTGGTGGTACGGCAATGGTGGGGTGTGCTCACCGCGGTAGTGGTGATCGCGTTACAGGCGCTGGCCATCGCACCGATGTATCTGCCCGACAGCGCCCCCGCCGGAACCACGGTCACCGTGCTGCAGACCAACCTGCGCATTGGCGCCGGTGATGCCGGGGCAGTGGTGGCCGCGATTCACGAACACGATGTGGGTGTGGTGACAGTTGACGAACTCACCCCCGAAGCGCGAACCAAACTCGTTGCCGCGGGTATTGATTCGGCCCTCCCGTATTCCTACACCATCGCCGAACCGCTGGCCGTCGGCACGGGAATCTGGAGTCGGTATCCGTTGACCCCGGTGCATCAGGACGACCAGGCTTTCGCCATGCGGCAGATCTGGGCGGAGGCCGAGATTCCCGGGGTGGGGTCCGTCATGCTCGTCGCGGTGCACACCCGCCCGCCCGAGAAGGACATGAGTTCACCGGACTGGCTCACCGAACTGGACACCACGGGACGACAACTGCAGGCGCTGCGCCCCGACGTGAAAGTGATTGTCGGCGGGGATTTCAACGCCACCTATGACCACTTCGCGTTCCGGCAGATTCTCACCGGCGGATTCGCGGACGCCGTGGACCAGGCGGGCGGCGGCTGGCTGCCCACCTGGCGCGAAGGACGCTGGTACACCAGGTTGATCGGGATCGATCACGTGCTGACGCGCGGTGCGACCGCGACGTCGGTGAGTACCGAGCAGATCTATGGCAGTGACCACCGGGCGCTTATCGCCACGGTGGTGGTGCCTAACTCTTCTTCTTGAGCGCCGCGTCGATCGACACGGATCCGCCACCGGTGAAGACCAGGAGGAAGAAGCCCCAGCAGAACAGGGCGGCCAGCTCGCCGTTGTTCTGAATCGGCAGCAGCCCGGTGGGTTGGTGCTGGGTGAAGTAGGCCACCGCCATGGTTCCCGAGGCCAGGAATGCGGCTATCCGGGTTCCGGCGCCGAACAGAATCGCGACACCGGTGAGGAATTCGATGGCGCCGGCCCACCAGCCCAGTGACCACGATTCGGAAACCGGCATCGGAGGCGTTAGTTCCGGCCAGCGGAACAGGATTGCGGTGCCGTGGACGGTGAACAGGAATCCGAAGA
This sequence comes from Mycobacteroides franklinii, assembly GCF_001853795.1. NCBI lineage: Bacteria > Bacillati > Actinomycetota > Actinomycetes > Mycobacteriales > Mycobacteriaceae > Mycobacteroides > Mycobacteroides franklinii. Next base: position 88,157 of record NZ_MLIK01000004.1, on the reverse strand, counting down.
CGATGCGGAACAGGGATAGGACAACGGGTGTGGCGCCGTCGAGCTTGGCCACTGAGCTGGACGTACTGGAGGAGACCATGGCCAGGATGCTAAACCAATTCTCGCGTAACGACTTAGCGCTTAGCGCGGGTAACGAACCGGTCCAGCGATAACGATCCGCCGCCGGTGAACACCAGCAGGAGGAAGATCCAGCTGTACAGCGCGGCGGCTTCGCCCTTGTTCTGGATGGGCAAGAGGCCCTCGGGTTGGTGAAACGCGAAGTACGCGACGGCCATCGCGCCGGAGGCCACGAAAGCGGCCAATCTGGTGCCGAGCCCCAGGATGATCGCCGCTCCGCCAACGAATTCGATGATGCCGGCCCACCAGGGCAGAGTGCCCACGGGTTGCAGGAACGAGGCCAACGGCCAGCCGAACAGGTGCGAGGTGCCGTGTAGGAAGAAGAGGAACCCGACCACGATCCGGAATGCCGACAGGGCAATCGGAGTCAGACCGGTGAGCTTGTTTTCGATATCGACGAGAGCCATGCGTCTAACAGTAGGACCATGGTCCGCTTTATTCCTGTCTACCCGTCGGAGACCACCTTGACCAGGGTCTCGGCGGCCAGCAGTCCCAGGTTGTTGGATGCCAGCGGGCTGTCGCCGGTGAGCAGCTTGCGATCGGCGTGTGTTTGCCCGCTGATCCCGGTATTGAGGATCGTGATGCCCTGTTTGCGTAGGTTCTCTCCCACCAACCACGGCATTTGCCCTGGAATGTAACCGATTTGGATATTCACGCCGGCGCAGAGCATTGCGTGCGGAGAGAGAAGAAATGCCACAGGCACCCCCAAGGCTCACTGTGGTGCGGGTACATCCACGGGCGTTGGACGTTGTACTCGACGATATCGACGGCGTCCGGATCGGGCGCGATAGTTGTATCCGGCGCCCAGTCTGGGGTGTTTCCTGTGTCGTGCACGGCGGTGAGGAAAGGATCGGCATGGTCATGTCAGATACGAGAACCGTCCACGAGGTGACCTACGACCTGCTCCGGGCGTTGGGGTTGACCACCGTGTTCGGCAATCCAGGTTCCACCGAACAGACGTTCCTGAAGAACTTCCCCGACGATTTCACCTACGTGCTGGGTCTGCAGGAGGCGTCGGTGGTGGCGATGGCCGACGGATTCGCCCAGAGCACCGGTAAGCCCGCCCTGGTCAATATCCACACCGCTGCCGGGACCGGCAATGCGATGGGCAGCCTGGTGGCGGCCTACAAGGGAAACACCCCTTTGATCGTGACGGCCGGGCAGCAGACTCGCGAAATGGTGCTGTGCGAACCGTATCTGAGCAACCCGGACGAAACGGTGTTTCCGCGGCCGTGGGTGAAATGGGCCTATGAGCCCAAGCGTGCCGAGGATGTACCGGCGGCGTTCATGCGCGCCTACACGGTGGCGCGACAGTCCCCGTCGGGGCCGGTGTATCTGTCGATCCCGCTTGATGATTGGGAGAAGCCGGCGTTGGGGCCGGTGGTCATTCGCACGGCAAGTCACCGTGTCGGCCCGGATGCTCGGCGACTGCGCGGATTCGCCGAACGCATCAACGCCGCGCAGCGGCCGGCGTTGGTGTTCGGGCCCGAGGTGGATCGCAGTGGGGCGTGGGATGTCGCAGTGGCTGTTGCCGAGAAGGCGGGCGCGCCCGTGTACGCGGGCGCGCTGCCGGATCGGGTGTCGTTCCCCGAGGACCATCGGCTGTATCAGGGACAGCTCCCGATGACAGTGGCCGGTGTGACCGAGACGCTGCGAGGCTACGACTTGGTTGTGGTGATCGGAGCGCAGGTCTTCCGCTACTACCCGTATGTGGCCGGCGAGTACCTCCCCGAGGGCACCGAGCTGTTGCAGATCACCTGCGATCCACATTTGGCGGCCACCGCGCCGGTCGGTGACAGTCTGATCGCGGATACGTTATTGGCCTTGGAGCAGTTGGTGGATCTGATCGAGGACCACAGCGACCGATCGGTGCCACCAGCACCGGCCGCCTCTGATGCCGTCGACCTGACCGGGTCGGCACCGTTGACTCCCGATGCGGTGTGGTCCACGTTGAGCTCCGTCAAACACGCTGATTGGCCGCTGGTCACCGAATCAACATCCACCTTGGCCCAACAGGTGCGGTTCCTGCCCACCACTCGGCCGGGGGCGTTCTATGCCACGCCCAGCGGCGGTATCGGCTGGGGAGTGCCCGCGGCGGTCGGCATCGCGCTGGGGGACCGCGCACGGGGCGTCAAGCGCACGGTGGTGGCCACCATCGGCGACGGATCATTCGAATACTCGGTGCAGGCCATCTACACCGCGGCTCAACATAGGCTGCCGATCGTTTTCATCGTGATGCGTAACGGTGAGTACTCGATTTTGAAGTCGTTCGCAGTGCTGGAACAGACACCAGGAGTGCCCGGTTTGGATCTGCCCGGTCTCGATATCGCTTCCATCGCTGAGGGTTTCGGGTGCCGTTCGGTCAATGTGGACACCACCGAGAAGCTCGCAGCCGAATTCACCGCTGCGCTGCAGGCCGACGGCCCCACCGTGATTGTGGTGCCTACCAGCCCGATATCCACGCACCTGGGTTAGCGGTCAGAGCGCAATGAAGCCCCCGGGATTTCTCCCGGGGGCCTCATTGACACAACGATTTAGACGTCGAAGTACAGCGCGACCTCGTACGGGTGAGGCCGGATGTTGATCGGCTCGATCTCGTTCTCCCGCTTGAACGCGATCCAGGTCTCGATCAGGTCGGAGGTGAAAACGCCACCTTCGGTGAGGTATTCGTGATCCTTCTCGAGGTTGTCGATGACCGTGGCCAAGTTGGTCGGGGCCTGCGGGATGTTGGCGGCCTCCTCCGGAGGCAGCTCGTACAGGTCCTTGTCGACCGGCGCGAGCGGCTCGATCTTGTTCTTGATGCCGTCGATACCGGCCATCAACATGGCCGCGAACGCCAGGTACGGGTTGCCCGAGCTGTCCGGGCAGCGGAACTCGAGGCGCTTGGCCTTCGGGTTGTTGCCGGTGATCGGGATGCGCACGCAGGCAGAGCGGTTGCGCTGGCTGTATACCAGGTTGATCGGGGCCTCGTAGCCCGGCACCAGACGCTTGTAGGAGTTCACCGTCGGGTTGGTGAACGCCAGCAGCGACGGGGCGTGGTGCAGGATGCCGCCGATGTAGTGACGGGCCACGTCCGACAGCCCGGCGTATCCGGCCTCGTCGTGGAACAGCGGCTTGCCGTCCTTCCACAGGGACATGTGGGCGTGCATACCGGACCCGTTGTCACCGAACAGCGGCTTCGGCATGAACGTGACGGTCTTGCCGTTGGCCCAGGCGGTGTTCTTGATGATGTATTTGAACAGCAGCACATCGTCGGCCGCGGCCAGCAGCGTGTTGAACTTGTAGTTGATCTCGGCCTGCCCGCCGGTGCCGACCTCGTGGTGACCGCGCTCCAGGGTGAACCCGGCGTTGATCAGGTTGGTGGTCATCTCGTCGCGCAGGTCGACGAAGTGGTCGTACGGGGCGACGGGGAAGTAGCCGCCCTTGGGACGGACCTTGTAGCCGCGGTTGGGGCTGCCATCCTCTTCGTAAGGCTCGCCCGTGTTCCACCAGCCGGCCTCGGAGTCGATCTCGTAGAAGGTGCCGTTGATCTTCGAGTCGAAGCTGACCGAATCGAAGATATAGAACTCTGCCTCGGCGCCGAAGTAACAGGTGTCGGCGATACCGGTGCTGATCAGGTACTGCTCGGCCTTGCGGGCCACGTTGCGCGGGTCGCGCGAGTAGGCCTCGCGGGTGAACGGGTCGTGCACGAAGAAGTTGACGTTCAGCGTCTTGGCGGCACGGAACGGGTCGAGCTTGGCCGTCGAAATGTCGGGAAGCAGCAGCATGTCCGACTCGTGGATGGACTGGAACCCGCGAACCGAGGACCCGTCGAAGCCCAAGCCGTCTTCGAAGACGCTCTGATCGAAAGCCGAAGCCGGGATGGAGAAGTGCTGCACGACGCCCGGCAGGTCACAGAACCTGACGTCCACGTACTCGACCTTCTCGTCGGCAATGAACTTGAATACTTCCTCGGGGCTACTGAACGTCATGCTTCTCCTTATTTCTTTTCCTCTTGGGTCCACTGAACCATGACCGCGCGACTGAACCTATGGATCCGGTGTTGCCCGCCGGTCAACCATATGTTGCGCGGATGTTACGCGTAAGCACAGATTGGTCGGCATTTACGCTGTGAGTATGGCGCGAGACCTGGGTTCATGGTTGTCGGGGCCCGGCTCGGTACAGGGCGCGGGCAACTCTCGGTATCCCGGAGAGCAGCTTGGCCTGCCCGAAAACGGGCCCGGATCGGCGGCGTCGCTGTCGCGACGGCTGCTGGCACTGCTGATCGACTGGCTTATCGCCGGTGGCTTGGCACTGCTGTTCGTCAAGGGAAACCTGTTGTCGCCCACGCTATCCTCGGCCCAGCTGCTCACCTGGCTCGGCATCGGCGTGCTGGCGGTGCGGCTGTGGCGATTCACCCCCGGGCAGTACATGGCGGGCCTGCAGGTGGCACCCGCCGACGGGACCAATTCGATCGGCATCGGCCGTGCGTTCATCCGGAATCTGCTGATCGCGCTGATCGTGCCGCCGCTCATCACCGATGTCGACGGCCGCGGTCTGCATGACCGGGTGACCCGCACCGTCGTGGTTCGTTCCCGCTAGATGATCCTGCTCGTCGTCTGCATGGCGGTGTTCATGCTGCTGCTCGACATGACGATTGTGTCCAGTGCGCTCGCCGACCTGCAGGCGTCCTTGGGGGCCGAGCTCTCCGACCTGCAGTGGGTGATCGACGCCTACGCCCTGCCGATGGCCGGATTGCTGCTCACCGCGGCCACCCTGGGTGATCGGCTCGGCCGCAGGCGGCTGTATCTGCTGGGCATGGTGGTGTTCACCACGGCCTCGCTGGGCTGCGCGCTCTCGGGCAATGCGGCCACGTTGATCGGGGTGCGTGCGGTGCAGGGTATCGGCGGCGCGATCCTGCTGGCGGTGTCGCTGCCGATCATCGCCGCCGCGTACCCGCAGGAGCGCCGCGGTGGTCCCATCGCGATCTACGGCGCGGTGATGGGCGCGGGTAGCGCGGCGGGTCCGCTGCTGGGTGGATTACTCGTCACTCACTTCGGATGGCAGTCGATCTTCCTGGTCAACCTGCCGGTGGGGGCGGTCGCGTTGGTGATCGCGGCCCGCCACTTGCCCGAGACTCGCGCCGACGAGATGCGGCCCGTGGACTGGGTGGGCACGGTGCTGCTCACCTTCGGGCTGCTGACCGGTGTTTTCGCGGTGATCTCCCTGCACGACGGGGGAATTGGAGCACCCGCTTCGGGTGCACTCGCGGCGTGTGCCGCGGTGGCCCTGGTGTTGTTCTTCTGGTGGGAGGGACGTGCCCCGGCGCCCATGCTGAGCCTGCGGCTGGTCACCTCACCCGGTTTCGCCGGAGTGTGGGTCGCCGCGGCGGCGGCCTCGGGCACGCTCATCGGAGCCACCAACTATCTGGCGTTGTATTTCATGAACACCCTGGGTTACAACGCCTTTGAGACCGGGTTACGCGCTGGGCCGCTGACACTGGCCACCATCGTGGGGGCGCCGCTGGGGATCTTGGTGGGCAAGCGTCTGCCCACCATGGTGACCATTCCGGGTGGCGTGGCGCTGGTGGCCGTGGGCTTATGGGCCGCCTCGGGTGCACACGCCGACACGGTCTGGACCCACTTCATCTTTGGTTCGGTGCTGGCCGGACTGGGGCTGGGAGGGCTCTCGGCGGTGATATCCGATGCCGCGCTGCAGTTTGTGCCGTTGAACGATGCCGGAATGGCGACCGGCTCGGTGAGCACGGGCCGCCAGATCGGCATCCTTTTGGGCGTGGCGGGGATGGGTGTGGCGTTTGGTCATGCCGCCGCCGGCAAGTCCGGGGCCCGCGCCGCAGGCGCGGCGGCCATCGACAGCGTGCTGTCACTGGGGGCGCTCGCGGCGGCCTGCGCGGCATTCGTTTCGCTGATTCTGCTCGGTGTGGCTACGATGAATCGCTCGCACGATCCGGTCACCGGTGAGTCGCTAGCTATCTAGCCATCGGTGATCGCGCCTGCCTGCACGGATGCCCAACGGTATTTGTGCATTGCGGTCGTAAGCCCCAGTCAGAGGGAGTAGTTTTCGATCATGGAGAGCGCGGCGGTTGCTGTCGCGGCGCCCGGGGCCAGTTCCGATCGGGGGACGGACCCGAACCCGAGCCCACGGTACAGCATTGTCATGTCTACCGACCCGGCCGAAATTGAAGCGGCGCAACGGCTTCGGTATCAAGCATTCGCGGATGAGATGGGAGCACCACTCCCGCACGCTGTTTCGGGCCCGCTGACGGGGGAGCTGATCGATCTGGATCGGCTCGACCAGTTCTGCGATCACCTGTTGGCCCGCGAAGTGGGCACCGGCAGAATCGTCGGATGCCTGCGGCTGCTGCCTCCCGAAGGCTATCGGGCGGCGGGCGGGACGTTCACCGATTCGATGTTCGACGCCTCGGCGCTGGCGCCGCTGCGACCGGGACTCGTTGAGCTGGGCCGCGTTGTCGTCGCGCCCGAGCATCGCAACGGCGCCGTGATGGGGCTGTTGTTTGCGGCGATTCTGCGCTACCAGAAGATGACCGGGCACCAATACATCATGGGCTGCCTGTCGGTGCAGATGGAGGACGGCGGACCGCGCGGCTCTTTGGTACGTGCGGTCTACGACTTCACCAAGGACTTCATGACTTCGGAGTATCGGGTCACCCCGCGGAATCCGGTGTTGGTGAACGGATTATCGATCGATGAGATAGCGCCCGCGATCAAACCGAAAATTCCGCCGCTGCTGCGGGCGTATGTGCGGCTGGGCGCGCGGATCTGTGGGGCGCCCTCCTATGACGTCGATTTCGACATGTCCGATTTCCTGGTGTTGTTGAGCAAGGATGGCGTCACCGAGCGCTATCTCGAACGGTTGGAGGGGTCTCTTGCGGTCCTCTAATGACGTGCTCGGCGTCGGGTTCGGTCCCTCGAACCTCGCGCTGGGTATCGCGCTGTCCGAGCACCCCAGCGGTTTGACGGCACAGTTCGTGGATGCGCAGGACAAGTTCGGGTGGCATCGCGGCATGCTCATCCCCGGGACGCGCATGCAGGTCTCTTTCCTCAAAGATCTCGTGACCCTACGAAACCCGAAGAGTCACTACACCTTTGTCAACTACCTGACGGAACGCGGACGGCTGCCGGATTTCATCAATCAGCAGAGTTTCTTTCCGACTCGGCAAGAGTTCCACGACTACCTGGATTGGGCGCAGCAGGCGCTTGATGCCGATGTCCGCTACTCCTCGAGGATGACCGGAGTCAAGGCCGCCGCCGACGGGTTCGAGGTGCGGCTGCAGGACACCACGGGGGTGCGGCCGGATCGTCTGACGCATGCGCGAGCCCTCGTTCTGGGCTGCGGAACCTTCCCGGCGATGCCTTCCGGCATCAATCCCACTGCCCGGCAATGGCATAGCAGCCAGTTGCTGCACATGCTCGAGGCTTCGGATAGCTCTCCCGCTCGCGTCGCGGTGGTCGGTGCCGGGCAGAGTGCCGCGGAGGCGGTCGCGTATCTGCACGGCCAGTACCCCGACGCCCAGGTGCACGCCATTTTCGCGCGCTACGGATACAGCCCGGCCGACGACAGCCCGTACGCCAACCGGATCTTCGACCCGGCGGCGGTCGATGACTTCTACGGCGCGCCCGCCGAGGTCAGGCGTCAGCTGGTCGACTACCACCGCGACACCAACTACGCGGCAGTCGATTCCCCGCTGATCGCCGACCTCTACGATCGCGAGTATCAGGAACGGGTCAGCGGAGAGCGGCGGCTGTGGATGCACAACGCCTCGAGGATTGCCGCCGTCGACGAGACACCCGACCGGGTGCGCCTGGCGGTTACCCATCTGCCGTCGTCGTCGACCGAGCTGCTGGACTGCGATGTGGTGGTGTACGCCACCGGATACCGGCCGTTGGACGTGCGAGCCTTCCTGGGCGCATTGGCCTCGTGTTACGAATTCGACGAGGCCGGCCGGCCGGTGGTCGAGCGTGACTATCGGCTACGGCCGCGGGCGGATGCCCCGGGGGACATCTACCTCAACGGGTCGGTGGAGCACACTCACGGACTGTCGTCCTCGCTGCTGTCCAACGTCGCGGTGCGGGCCGGGGAGATCGTGGATTCGCTTGTCGCCGAGGCAGAGACCCGCGAATCGTTGGCGTCCTTCAAGACCGGATAGACGAACCGCTCGATCATCTCCGATTCCTGAGCCGGGTCTGCTGTGGGCCAAAACAGGAACGCCATCACCACCCGCGAAATCCATTGCGCGGCAGTGTCGTCGGCAAGCCCGGTGAACGCGGACGCCGAACGTGGGATTTCTGAGGATGCGGTCAGGTAGGACCCCAGCGAAGCGGGGGACATCGTCGCGACCATCGCGCTGACGACCGGGTCCTTGCGGATGGCGGTCAACGACGCGGTGATGGCGATGACGGCCCGCCGCCGCGCGTCCGCTGACTCGACCGCGCGCTGAATGTCCGAGGTGACCTTTCGGATGTTCCGGGCTAAGACCGCGTCGACAATCGCGGTCTTGCCGCCGACGTGGCGATATACCGTCGCGCGGGAACATCCCGCCGCGCGAGCAACGTCATCAAGGCTCAGTCGGTCCAATCCATGGCGCGCTATCTGCGTGGCGGCCACCGTCACGATGCGATCGGCAGCCATGACGCGCCGATCGCCTCCGTGTAGCCAGTCTGAGTACGGTGACATCGCCCGTCGAATCTATCGCAAGATGAGACAAAATACCGTGAAATTCTCACCGTTCACGCTGGTGGGGAAGGCGTCGTGAGACAGCGCAGATCATGCCTCTGAACTGGGTCTTCTCATTTTCGTGAATGCCTTGACGTGCGGTTTTGCGATCTGTCAGCCTCGATGGTGATGAGCACCGTTGAATTGTTCGACCCGCAGGTCCTGGAAGACCCGTATCCGTTCTATCGGCGGCTGCGCGAGACGGCACCGGTGTGGCCGGTGGCAGACTCCGGCTTCTACTTCGTCTCGCGCTGGGATCTGGTGGTGGAGGCCACCGAACGCACCGAGGATTTCTCGTCCAACCTGACGGCCGTACTCATGAAATCCGACGACGGCTTGACGGTCGCCGCGATGGGACCGCCGGCCGATCCCGGGCATGTGCTGGCCACCGGCGATGATCCGGTCCATCACGCCCACCGCAAGCTGGTGCTGCCCACGTTGGTCGCCAAGCGGATCACCGCCCTGGAATCCACGATGGCCGAGACCGCCGCGCGACTGTGGCGGCGTGGCGTCGACGGGGACGGCATCGACTGGATGGCTGCGATGGGCGATGCGCTGCCGATGACGATGGTGGCCCGACTCATCGGGCTGCCGGACGAGGACGTGCCGCAGCTGGTGCAATGGGGCTACTCCAGTACCGAGATGCTCGGTGGGCTCAACACCCCGCAGCGGCAGGCCCAGGTCGTCACGGACACCATGTACCTGGTCCTGTACCTGCGCGAACATCTGGAGAAGGAACTGGCGGCACCGGGCGATGATCTGCTCGGTTACCTCGCGCAGGCGTGCAATCGGGCCGACATCACCCTGGACATCGGGGTGATGATCCTGGTGCAGCTGGTGGGCGCGGGCGGTGAGTCGACGGCCGGCCTGATGGGCAATGCGGTGCGCATACTCGGCGAGAACCTCGTATTGCAGCAGCGCATCCGGGATGACCGGACACTCGTGCCGACATTCTTGGAAGAGGTGTTGCGGCTCGAGTCACCGTTCCGCGGACATCACCGCCACGTGCTGACGGACACCACGCTGGGTGGGGTCGGGCTGCCCGCGGGCAGTCACCTCACGCTGCTGTGGGGTGCGGCCAATCGCGATCCGGCGATCTTCGAGGAACCCGACGCGCTACGCCTTGATCGGCCCAGCCCCCGCAGCCACATCACCTTCGGCAAGGGGCTGCACTTCTGCGTGGGGGCGGCGCTGGCGCGCCTGGAGGCGCGCACCGCGATCAACGTGCTGTTGGACCGAACGCGTGAGTTCACCGTCAAACCCAATGGTGCGCAGTGGGTTCCGAGCATCATGGTGCGTCGGCACCAGAAACTGGAGCTGCAGCTCAGCGCGGGAGTTAACGCCGTCTGATGGTGCGCTGCATCCCGCCGCGCGACTTCGCCTGACCGGGCATCGGACCCTTCGGCATGGCCGCGGCACGCGAGCCCAGCGCCGCCAGCCGCGACTCCAGGGAGTCCATCTGCTTGGCGGTGATGTTGGCGGGGAGCTTGGTGAGGTGACGCTCCAGCTTGGACAGCGGCACCTGGCCGTTCTCATTGCCGACGATGACGTCATAGATCGGGGTATCGCCGACGAGGCGTGCGGTCCGCTTCTTCTCCTGGGCCAGCAGTGGGCCGAGTCGACCGGGCGCACCCTCGGCGACGAAGATGACGCCGGGCCGTCCGATGACACGGTGCACGACATCGAGCTGCGTGGTTCCGGCGACCGCGGTGGTGACGCGCCACTTGCCGCGCATGTTGTCCAGCGCCCAGCCGGCCGCACCCTTCTGGCCCTCGGCCTTGGTGAACACCGACTTCTGCACGCGGCGGCCGAAGATGATGAACCCCACCAACACGCCGAGCACCACACCCAGGATCGGGAACAGGAAGGTGCTGATGCCGCCCGAGAAGTACCCGGCGACCGCGAACACGGCCACGATCAGCACGAATGCGCCGATCATGTACGGCAGCAGACGCTTGTCTTCCTTGCGCTGAATCTGGAAGGCCTGCCACATCTGGGCGCGGCGCGCCTTCGATTCGGCCTTGCGACGCGCCTTTGCCTCGGCCTTGGCAGCCTTGGCCTCGGCGGGACTCAGTGATTTAGGCATGGCTAGAGAATATCGCCGTCCGCACCGTGCCTCTTACCCGATGAGGTTGATGGCCTCTTGGCGGGCCGAGCCCGCCGAGGCCAGGTGCTCCAGGGTGGCGGGCAGTGGCCGTCCGTGATGCGCCATCGCCTGCGTGTACAGCCGCCCGGCCCGGTAGGACGAACGCACCAGCGGCCCGGCCATCACACCGGCGAAGCCCAGCCCCTGCGCGAAATCCGAAAGTTCCACGAATTCCTGCGGTTTGACCCAGCGGTCAACCGGGTGGTGCCTCGGTGAGGGCCGCAGATACTGGGTGATGGTGATGATGTCGCAGCCCGCCTCGTGCAGCGCGACCAGCGCTTCGCGGATCTCGTCGTTGGTCTCACCCATGCCGAGGATCAGGTTGCTCTTGGTCACCAGCTGCGCCTCACGGGCGGCGGTGATCACCGACAGGCTTCGCTCATAGCTGAATGCGGGCCGGATCCGGCGGAATACCCGCGGCACCGTCTCCAGGTTGTGTGCCAGCACCTCGGGGCGGGATGCGAACACCTCGGCCAGCTGTTCGGGAACCGCGTTGAAGTCGGGGACGAGCAACTCCACACCCGTGGCCGGGTTGAGCTCCTTGATGTACCGCACGGTTTCGGCGTACAGCCAGGCGCCGCCATCGGGCAGGTCATCACGGGCCACTCCGGTGACCGTCGAGTACCGCAGCCCCATTTGTTGGACGCTCTCGGCCACCCGGCGGGGCTCATCGCGGTCCAGGTCGGCGGGCTTACCGGTGTCGATCTGGCAGAAATCGCAGCGACGGGTGCACTGCTCGCCGCCGATGAGAAACGTGGCTTCGCGGTCTTCCCAGCATTCAAAGATGTTGGGGCATCCGGCTTCCTCGCACACGGTGTGCAGTCCGCCGGAACGCACCAGCGACTTGAGTTCCTTGTATTCGGGGCCCATCTTGGCGCGGGTGCGAATCCAGTCCGGCTTGCGTTCGATGGGAGTTTGGGCGTTGCGGACTTCCAGCCGCAGCAGCTTGCGCGGTTCGGTCATACGGTCGCCCCGACCGGAAGCCGCCCCTCGAGCGCATCCACAAGTGAGGAAACCACCTGGTCATGCACTTCCTCGACGGTGACATCGCGGCCCAGCTCGGCCGACAGGGTCGTCACGCCGGCATCGCTGATGCCGCACGCCACGATCGGCAGATAGGCGTCCAGGCTGTTGTTGCAGTTCAGCGAGAACCCGTGCATGGTGACCCCGCGCTGCACGCGGACTCCGATCGCGGCGATCTTGCGTTCCGGCTTTCCACCGCCCGCAGCCAGCCACACACCGGAGCGGCCCTCGACGCGCATCGTGTGCACACCGAGCCGCGCGCACACCGCGATGATCGATTCCTCAACGCGCCGAACGTAGTTCACCACGTCGATGGGCTCGGCCAGCTGCACTATCGGGTAGCCGACCAACTGCCCGGGCCCGTGCCAGGTGATCTTTCCGCCGCGGTCGGTATCGATGACCGGTGCCCCGTTGATCGGCCGCTCCTGCGGCTCGGTGCGCCGCCCCGCCGTGTACACGGCGGGGTGCTGCAACATCAGCAGGGTGTCCGGGCCACCGGCGACACGCGCCTCGACGATATCGCGCTGCAGCTCCCAGGCAGCCTCATAGTCGATGACGCCTAGATCCCGTACATCGACGGGATCGGCGCTGGACCGGATGGATCCATGAGAGCGGTGCACAGGTTCCATTATCTCACTTCATCGGTCGACTGTTATTGGCGTAGGCCAGCGCCTCGCCGATGGTGTGATGCTCGAACTGGAATCCGTGCTGCTCCAGGACAGCGGGGATGACGCGCATGCTGCGGGTCAGTTCGGCATCGGCGAATTCCCCGAGGACGGCGCGCAGCGCGAACTGGGGCGCCACCAGCAGGGTTGGGCGATGCAATGTCCTGCCCAGCGCGGCGGTGAACTCGGCATTCGTCACCGGCGCAGGCCCGGTCAGGTTGACCGGGCCCGACAGCGTCGACTCGGCCAAGGCGAATTCGAGGGCGCGGATCTGATCCTCAAGGCTTATCCAGGGCATGTACCAGCGCCCGTTGCCCAGCCGGGCGCCCAGACCGAGGGAGAACACCGGCCGCGACCGGCCGAAGAGCCCGCCAGCGGGGGAGAGCACCAGGCCGGTGCGCACGACCACGACGCGGGTTCCGGCCTGGACGGCCTCCTCGGTTGCCGCTTCCCAGTCGACGCTCACACGGGCAAGGAAGCCCGTACCGCTGGAGGCGGTCTCGTCGATGACGCGGTCCCCGCTGTCGCCGTAATAGCCGACCGCCGAGGCGTTGATCAACACCGGCACCTTGGCATCGGCGACGGCGCCGGCCAGCACCTCCGTCGGGATGATGCGGCTGTCGTAGATCTGCTGTTTGTAGGCGCCCGACCACCGTTTGTCGCCGACACCTACCCCGCACATATTGACGACGGCGTCGGCGCCATCGAGGGCGCCCGGCTCGATCTGTCCGCTTGCCGGATCCCAGCGTTGTTCGTCGGGACCCATCGGGTCGCGGCGCACCAGGCGAACCACGGTGTGGTCCTTGGCACGCAGCGACGCGACAAGCGCCGACCCAATCACCCCCGACGACCCGGCGATGACGACCCGCTGAGATCCCATAGGCCTACAGACCTAGGTCCGCCTCGAAAGCCCCCTCTTCCAGACGGTGTTTGATGGTTGTCAGGAACCGCCCCGCGTCGGCTCCGTCGATCAGGCGGTGATCGTAGGTCAGCGGCAAGTAGCAGACCGACCGGATACCGATCGACTCGTTACCTGCATTGTCACGAATAACCCTGGGACGCTTCACAATCGCGCCGGTGCCCAGCATGGCGGCCTGCGGCGGTACCAGGATCGGCGTGTCGAACAAAGCGCCCTGGCTGCCGATGTTGGTGATGGTGAACGTGCCACCGGCCAGTTCGTCGGGCTTGAGGTTCCCGGAACGGGCCCGCGCGGCGATGTCGGCGATGGCGCGCGCCAGTCCGGCCAGCGACAGGTCGCCGGCGTTGTGGATCACCGGCGACAGCAGACCCTGATCGGTGTCGACCGCGATGCCCAGGTGCTCGGCGTCGAAGTAGGTGATCTCCTTGGAGTCCTCGTTGTAGCTCGCGTTGACGTTCGGATGCGTCTTGAGCGCCTCGACAGCCGCCTTCGCGAAGAACGGCAGGAACGTCAGGTTCACGCCCTCACGCTCGGCGAACGCCGCCTTGGCGCGAGCCCGCAGCGCCGCAATCTTGGTGACGTCGACCTCATGGGTCTGGGTCAGCTGGGCGGTCTCCTGCAGCGATTCGCGCGTCTTCTTCGCGGTGATCTGACGAATCCGGTTGGCCTTCTGCGTGGTTCCGCGCAGGTGTGCCAGCGACGCCGCGGGGGCCGCAGGTGCGGACGCGACGGCAGCGGCGGGTGCGGCAGCCGATGGCGCGGGGGCCGCAGGTGTCTTCGCGGCTTGGGCGGCCGCGAGCACGTCCTGCTTGCGGATGCGTCCGCCCACGCCGCTACCGGTGAGCGCGGACAGATCCACGTTGTTCTCGGCGGCAAGCTTGCGCACCAGCGGGGTGACGTATGGGTTGTCGCCCGCGGCGCCGTTGGCGACGGGAGCCGGTGCCGCGTCAGGGGCAGACACTGGCGCAGGCGCCGGTGCGGCAGGCGCGGGTGCCGGTGGGGCAGGGGCCGCGGGCGGAGCCGGTGCAGCCGGTGGAGCGGCAGGGGCTGCCGCGGGGGCGGGAGTGGGAGCGGGCGCCGGATCCGCGGCGGGGGCAGCACCAGCGGAACCCACGACAGCGAGCTCGCCGCCCACGGCGACGGTGTCGTCCTCGTTGGCCGAGATGCTCAGCAGCACACCGGCCACCGGCGACGGGATTTCGGTGTCGACCTTGTCCGTGGACACCTCGACAAGCGGCTCGTCCACGCCGACCTCGTCGCCGATTTTCTTGAGCCAGCGGGTCACGGTGCCCTCGGTGACGGACTCACCAAGCTCGGGCATCTTGACGGAGGTGCCGGAGCCGGCCGGCGCGGCAGCAGCTGCCGGGGCAGCAGCGGGTTCGGGAGCAGAGGCCGGGGCGGGTTCAGGGGCAGCAGCGGGTTCAGGTGCCGGTTCCGGAGCCGGCGCGGCGGCGGGCGCGGCAGGTGCAGCAGCCTCCCCGGCCTCGCTGATCACACCGAGCTCTCCGCCGATCTCGACGGTGTCGTCCTCGTGGGCGACGATCTTGCTCAATACACCCGAAGTGGGAGCGGGGATCTCGGTGTCCACCTTGTCGGTAGACACCTCAAGCAGTGGCTCGTCGACTTCGACCGTGTCGCCCTCTTGCTTGAGCCACCGTGTCACCGTCCCTTCGGTCACGCTCTCACCGAGGGCGGGCATCTGGACGGAGAAGGCCATGGTTTCCACTCCTGAAAACGGTTCGGACAGCGGCACTAACAATGCGGACACTTCATGGCTTACCACAGCTGAGTGGGAGCCGGGTCAATCCTGTCACTGTGTGGAACGACGCGCCTGCCCGGGTCCAAGATCTACGAGTGAGCGAGCGCACAGTCGTCTGTGTCATCAAACCCGGCAGTCGTAAGGGCCCCGCGGTGGAGGTTGCCGGCGACGGCACACTCACACTTTTCGTCCGGGAGCCGGCGATCGACGGCAAGGCCAACAAGGCCGCGGTGGCGTTGCTGGCCGAGTACCTTGACGTCCCGAAGTCCACGGTGCGCCTTGTCGCGGGGCAGACCAGCAGACTGAAGAGATTCTCGGTCGGATGACAGCACGCTCTCAGAATTAGCTGGCACCATGAGCCAATGGCATGGATTGACGCCTTCCGCGGCAAGCGAGAGGGGCAGACCAAACAAGGCACAAACGACGACTTGCGCTACCTCGGTGCGTGGGCCGCGGTACGCACGGGCGTGGAGGCCTTCGTCGAGCCGCAGACCAACTTCTCCGATGTCACCGTGATTCTCATCGCAGGTGACGGTGAGTGGACCCGCCGACGCGTCGGCGGGGTTGCGGGTGCCCGGCGGATCTCCGAGAAACTCAAGATCCCGGTGTACGACGTGCACCGCACCGGATACCCGCAACGCAAACGTGATTACGACGCCCGGCAGAGAATCCTCAAGCGCCGCGCGGCCGAGGAAGGCGCCTGACGGGCTTTACCCGTTGGTGACGATGTCCTCCAGTACTCCGAAGATGGTTCGCACCGGCACACCGGTGCTGCCCTTGGGCGTGTAGCCCCACGGCCCGCCGGTGTTGAACGCCGGGCCCGCGACATCGATATGCGCCCACTGCACCCCGTCCGCCACGAACTCCCGCAGGTACTGCCCGGCCGCCAGCATGCCGCCGTTGCGGTGATTGGTGACGTTCGCCAGGTCGGCCACCCGGGACTTGAGATCGTCGCGCAGCTCCTCGGGGAGCGGCATGGGCCAGCCGTTCTCGCCGACAGACTGCGAGATGGTCGACACCCGGTCACGGAACTCATCGGTGCCCATCACGCCGGGGGTGCGGGTGCCCAAGGCCACCACCTGCGCCCCGGTCAACGTCGCGGTATCGATCAGATAGTCGGGCTCGTCCTGGCAGGCCCGCACGATGGCGTCAGCCAGGATCAGGCGGCCCTCGGCGTCGGTGTTGATGACCTCCACGGTGGTGCCGTCCAGATGGGTCAACACGTCACCGGGACGCTGCGCCGTCGACGACGGCATGTTCTCGGCCATCGGCACGGTCGCGATCACGTCGATGGGCAGTTGCCGGCGAGCGGCCAACAGGGTGACGGCGATAACCGCTGCCGCCCCGCCCATATCGGAGGTCATGTTCTCCATACCGCCGGCGGGCTTGATCGAGATGCCGCCGGTGTCGAAGGTGATGCCCTTGCCCACGAGCGCGACCGTCTTGGCTTTCTTTCCCTTGGCGCCGCGATAGGTCAACCGCACCAGCCGCGGCGGGCGCGAGGAGCCCTTGCCGACTCCGACGATGCCGCCGTAGCCGCCCTTGGCCAGTTCCTTCTCGTCCAGCACCTCGACCTCGATGCCCTCGGTGGTCGCCAAAGCCTTTGCACGTTTTGCGAATTCGGCGGGGAACAGGTGGCTCGGCGGAGTGTTCACAAAATCCCGGGCCGTCACGACGGCGGCCGCGACGGCGGCACCGCGCTCCATGGCTTCCTTCTGCGCGCGGCCCTTGTCGCCGACGAGCAACGTAACCTTCTGCAGCCCAGCGTCCTTGGGTGCGGTCTTGGCGCTACGGAACTCCGCGAAGCGGTACCCGCCGAGTACCAGGCCCTGCACGGTGGAGTCGACATCACGCTCGGACAGCGTGGTCACCAGAGTTTCGACGTTGTCGAGCGAGCGAGCGGCCACGCCGGCGGCACGACGGATCGTCTCGGCGCTGTCGCCCTTCCCCAGCCCGACGGCGAGCACACTGGCCACCGGCAATCCGTCCACCACCACCCGGCTGAGCTGTTCGGCCGAGCCGGTCGCCCCGACCGCCTTGAGTGCGGTCTCGATGGCCTTCACGGCCGCCTTGTCCAGCAGCTGGGCGTCCACCACCTTGGGGCCCTTGTCGGACTCCTTTTCGCTGGGGCGTACACCCACCAGCAGCACCGCGGCGGAGACTCCGCGCTGCGGAATGGATGTGGCCAGGGTGAACGAAGGTGCCGTGTATGCGCTCATAGGCTCACAGCCTAGTGAAAGCGAATGATGAGCCAATTAGGGTGAACGCCATGACGCCGCCGACTGCTGCTCCGATTCCTGGCCCCCTCCATGACCGGCACGCCGCACAGGGCGCCACCTTCGCCGAATTCGGCGGCTGGAACATGCCGGTTTCGTACGCCGGCACGGTAGGGGAGCACACCGCCACTCGCGAGGCAGTCGGCCTGTTCGACGTGAGTCATCTCGGCAAGGCGCTGGTGCGCGGCCCGGGCGCCGCCGCGTTCGTCAATGCGTGTTTTACCAACGATCTCAACAAGGTTGGACCGGGCAAGGCTCAGTACACGTTGTGCTGCACCGAGACCGGCGGAGTCATCGACGACCTCATCGCCTACTACGTATCCGACGACGAGATCTTCCTGGTGCCCAATGCCGCCAACACCGCGGCAGTGGTCGCCGCCCTGCAGGAACAGGCCCCCGAGGGAATCACCGTCACCGATCAGCACCGCGACTACGCGGTGCTGGCCGTGCAGGGGCCCAAGTCCGCGGAGGTGCTGCAACAGCTCGGCCTGCCAACGGATATGGAGTACATGGCCTACGCCGACGCGATGCTGAACGGCCTGCCGGTGCGGGTATGCCGCACCGGATATACCGGCGAACACGGCTACGAGCTGCTGCCGTCCTGGGATGACGCCGGTGCGGTGTTCGATGCCCTGCTGCCGGTGATCACCGCGGCGGGTGGCCAGCTGGCCGGTCTGGGCGCGCGCGACACGCTGCGCACCGAGATGGGTTATCCGCTGCACGGTCATGAGCTCTCCGCCGATATCAGCCCCGTACAGGCACGGGCCGGATGGGCCGTCGGCTGGAAGAAGGACGCGTTCTGGGGGCGCGATGCGCTCACCCGGGAGAAGAGCGAAGGCCCCACCCGCACCCTGCGAGGTCTGCGGGCGACCGGCCGGGGTGTGCTGCGCCCCGACCTCGCGGTGCTTTCCGACGGACAGCCGGTGGGGGTGACCACGTCGGGGACCTTCTCGCCGACCCTGAAGACCGGAATCGCGCTGGCCTTGCTGGACACCGCGGCCCAGATCCCGGACGGATCCACCGTCGTCGTCGACGTGCGCGGCCGCGAGATCGAATGCGAGGTTGTCAAGCCGCCATTCGTCGACGTCAACGTCGGGTAATGGGTTCGAATTTGGCGACGGCGGACGGCTAGACTGCCGAGCATGAATCCGCTTCCCGAGTTCACCCGGCAACTCAACCCGTCACCGGCGAGCCCGGCGCGTCGGGCTGAGGTACTCGCGGCGCCGGGATTCGGGAAGTACTTCACCGACCACATGGTGTCCATCGACTGGAACGCCGAAAATGGCTGGCACAACGCGCAAGTGATGCCGTACGGCCCCATCACGCTCGACCCGTCGGCCATCGTGTTGCACTACGCGCAAGAGGTCTTCGAGGGACTCAAGGCCTACCGCCAGCCCGACGGAACCATCGCCGCTTTCCGTCCCGAGGCTAACGCCGAACGGCTGATCCAATCGTGCCGTCGCATCGCGATCCCCGAGCTGCCGCAAGACCTGTTCATCGAGTCACTGCGCCAGCTCATCGCGGTCGACGCCGACTGGGTGCCACCGGGTGGCGGCGAGGAATCGCTGTACCTGCGTCCGTTCATCATCGCCACCGAAGCCGGCCTCGGCGTGCGGCCCGCCGACGAATACCGGTACCTGCTCATCGCCTCACCCGCGGGCGCCTACTTCTCCAAGGGCATCAAGCCGGTCAGCGTGTGGCTGTCGCATGAGTACGTGCGTGCCGCACCGGGCGGGATCGGCGCAGCCAAGACCGGTGGCAACTATGCCGCCTCGCTCGTCGCCCAGGCGCAGGCCGCCGACGAGGGCTGCGATCAGGTGGTGTGGCTCGACGCCATCGAGCGCCGGTACATCGAAGAAATGGGTGGGATGAACCTGTTCTTCGTTTTCGGGCGCGACGGCGAGGCACGCCTGGTGACCCCCGAGCTGTCCGGTTCTCTGCTGCCCGGCG
Source organism: Mycobacteroides franklinii (assembly GCF_001853795.1). Classification (NCBI taxonomy): domain Bacteria; kingdom Bacillati; phylum Actinomycetota; class Actinomycetes; order Mycobacteriales; family Mycobacteriaceae; genus Mycobacteroides; species Mycobacteroides franklinii. Next base: position 68,569 of record NZ_MLIK01000004.1, on the reverse strand, counting down.
TCACGCGGAAGTCCTTGCTACAGCTGGCCTCCGATGCAGGCTTCGCCATCGAGGAACGCAAGATCGACGTCGACGAGCTGGAGAAGAAGACGGCCTCCGGGGAGATCACCGAGGTGTTCGCCTGCGGGACGGCCGCGGTCATCACGCCGGTCGGGCGCGTCAAGTACTCGGGTGGCGAATTCACCATCGGCGAGGGGGAATCCGGTGAGGTCACCATGGCCCTGCGTGACACGTTGACCGGAATCCAGCGCGGCACCTTCGCCGATACGCACGGCTGGATCACCAAGCTCGGCTAGGACGCTCCCGCGCGTACCCGGCGGCGATAGGTCACCTTGTCGAACTCGCGGCCGTATTCGTCGACCGCGGTGACGTCCATCTCGCTGACCAAGGTTCCGGGACGCACGTCGACGCGAATGAAGGCGTAGTTGCGATAACGTACCCGGGACCACGTGACAGCTTCGGCATGCTTACTACCGTCGGGCGCCCACACAAAGCTGTTGGGTACCAAGGTGTCTGCGAGCTCGCGGCCCCGATACCCCTCCGGCTCACCCGGCTGAAAGTCATACCGCGGCCGGCCCGCGGAGCCCACCGTGTAATACACGGTGCCATCGGTCTCCGGGTCGACGGTGGCGTTGTCCCCGGCCTCTCCGGTCGGCCGTCCCGCACGAATGGGATCGGTGCGTTCGAAGACATGATTGTGGCCCTGTAGTACCAGATCTACCTGATAGCGATCGAACAGTGCACACCACGCGTCACGTACGCCACCGTCGCTGGCATGAGACAGCGTCGTGGAATAGGCGCAGTGGTGGAAGAAGCAGACAATGAAGTCGATATTCGGGTTGGCTCGGTACGCCGCTAAAGTTCTTCCCACCCAACCAGTTTGGGCCCCGCCCGAGTAGCCGGTGTTCGCCCGGATCTCGTAGGACACGTCGTTGGCGTCCAAGGAGAGCACGGCGACATTGCCGTACGTGAACGAATATGCCGACGGGCATCCGGCGGGGCCGTTGCCGGGGAACCCGAGACGCGCCAGGTGGCCGCCGTAACCGTGGTGGCCGTATGCCGCCTCCATGTCGTGATTACCCGTGGCGAACATCCACGGTGTGGTCGAGGAGCTGGGTTCGATGGACGTCAGGTACACGTCCCAGACGAAGGGGTTGTACTTGTCGAATCCGGCCGGGGCCTTGCCGCCACCGGACACGAATTGGGGCGACTTACCCATCCCGGATGGGTCGGCATAGGCGATATCGCCGGCCAGGATGTGGAAGTCGGGCCGGCTGGCCACGATCTGGTTCATGACGTTCAGCGTGTGCGGCATCGTGGGGTCGTTGTCCGCGCTGTAGCCGTTGTCGTCGTATTCACCGGGTGTCAGATTTGGTGGGAGTGTGGGGGTTTCATCGGTGCCCTGATCGCCCATCATGGTGAAACGGAAGGGCGCGAGCGCGTTTCGCGCGGACGGTATTGCCGTTGCGGCCGACCGGATATCGCCCAGGAAACCGTCCTCGGTACGCCAGCGGTAGAAATGCTCGGTGCCCCCGGCGAGCCCGTGCACGGGCGCGTGGACGTAGAACTGTTCGGCCGCCAGCACTCCGTGGTCGCTGGACGGAATCTGGGTGACCAGGTTGCGCACCTCGGCCTCCAGGGAGGCGCCCAGGTCGGGCGTCGGGCCATGGTCGAGAAAGATCTTGGTGCCGTGTGGATTCCTGGACAGTTGGCCGGAGAAGCCGAGCTGGCTCGAGGAGTCCGCGCCATATCCCACGCGCCTACCGGCGACCCCCAGCTGCGCCTCGTCCGCATACGCCCGTCGTCCGAACGGCGATACCCCCAATGCGGCGACCGCGGCGGCCGCCGCCGAACCCCGCAGGAAGTTGCGGCGCGAGACCGCATGACGGCGCAGGTACCCGCGATGCCACTCGTACTGTTCGGCCATCGACATCGATCCGGCGATCGACTGCGGGATTCCCATGTCCGGTGTCTCACCGGCGGGGTTCAACGGGTTGCGCGGCATAGATTCGAATGGTGGACCACGGCGGCCGGTAACGCGACCGCACAGGCCGATGTGGCCACGAACTCCTGGTGAAATTTTCCCGGTCGCATCAGTACGCCGCCAGGCCCAACGCGGCCAGGGTCGTGGTCACCTCGATGCTCGCGCCCAACACGTCACCGGTGATCCCGCCGAACCTGCGTACGCAATGACGGACCAGCAGCGCCCCGGCGATCAGTGCCACCACCACCGCCACCGGGCCCTGCCACGGTCGCCAGGGCAAGGCCAGCACTCCCACGGCCATCGCGGCGAGCACCCATGTCCCCGCCAGCCACAGCGGCTGCGATCCGGCAACCCGGGTGCCGAAACCGCTCTGCGCGGCGCCGGGTACACCGCGTCGGCAGGCCACGACCGCGCTGACCCGCCCCACCGTGACCGCCAGCGCGATGGCCAGCCATTCCTGCCTGGAGGCCAGCACCCCGAACGACAACGCCTGGGCCAGAAGGGAGATGACGACCGTGATCACCCCGAACGGTCCGGCCGAACCGTCGCGCATCACGGTCAGGGCCCGCTCCGGTGGCCCATAACAGCCCAACCCGTCGGCGGTATCCGAGAGCCCGTCGATATGCAGGCCCCTCGTCACGAGGATCGTCGCCGTCACCGCCGCCAGTCCGGCCAGCGGAGCCATGTACGCGAAATGCATGATCCAGGTGACGAACGCCGCGAGCACACCCAAGGCGGCACCCACCACCGGCAGCGCCCCCAGCACCGGGCCCGAAAGCGTCCCCGCGAGCCGCGCCGGAACCGGTGTCACGGTGGCGAATTCGAAGGCGCCACCGATCGGTCGCAGGATCCGCAGGAACGCATTCACACGCTGTCCACTCCGGCCTCGTCGAACGTCGCCATCTGAGCCAGCGTGCCGACCGCGGCCTGCAGCACCGGCAGTGCCACGAGTGCTCCCGATCCCTCGCCCAATCGCATCTGCAGATCCAGCACGGGCTCCAGCCGAAGGCGTTTGAGGGCAAGGGAATGCGCGGGCTCGGTGGAACGATGTCCGGCGAGCCACCACTGGCGTGCCCCCGGGGCCAGCTGTTCGGCCACCAGCGCGGCCGCGGTCACCACCACCCCGTCCAACAGAACCGGCGTGCGGCGCACCGCCGCGTGCGCCAGGAAACCGGTCATTGCCGCGAGGTCGGCGCCGCCCGCCCGGCCCAGCAGGGCGACGGGGTCGGTACGCACATCCTTGGTGCGGCGCAGCGCGTCACGGATTGCGGCGGTCTTGCGTATCCATCCGGCGTCGTCGACCCCGGTGCCCCGGCCCACGACCGCCACCGGTTCGCTCCCGGTGAGCGCCGCCACCAACACCGTTGCCGGTGTGGTGTTTCCGATGCCCATATCGCCGGCGATGAGCAGATCGGCTCCGCTGTCGATCTCGGCGTCGGCCAGGGCGATACCGGCGGCCAGTGCGGCGTGCGTCTGCTCGGTGGTAAGCGCGTCTTCGATGGCGATGTTGCCGCTGGAGCGGCGAATCTTGTGGGCAGCAACAGTTTCTGTCAGAGACGCATCGGTGTCCACGGCAATGTCGACCACCCGCACGCTTGCGCCGGCCAATGCCGCCAGCACATTCACCGCGGCCCCGCCGGCATCGATGTTGCGCACCATCTGCGCGGTGACCGACGGGGGATAAGCCGATACGCCGCCGGCGGCCACCCCGTGGTCACCGGCGAAGACGACGACCCGGGGCCGCTGGAATGTCGTAGGGGGGCACTGGTTCTGGCAGGCCGACGCCCAGATCGAGAGTTCCTCCAGCCGCCCCAACGCGCCGGCCGGCTTGGTGAGCCGCTGTTGCCGTTCGCGTGCGGCATCGGCGATATCCGGATTGGGCGCCGACACCGGCGCGAATCGTGGTGCTTCGGCTGTGGTCATGTGCAGGCTCCCTTGATGGCCAGCGGCTGACCCGCCACCACCAACAGCACCCGTTCGCTGCGCCCCGCCACGGCCTGATTCAGTGTGCCGAGCTGATCGGCGAAGAGCCGGCCGGATGCGGTGGCGGGCACCACGGTCAGTCCGACCTCCGGGCTCACGATGACCAGGTCGCTGGGGTAGGTGCCGATGGCGTGGATCAACGTGCCGACATCGGCGGCGATCATCTCGCCGCCGCGATCCCATGCGCCGCGGCTGTCCAGCATGGCGGTCAGCCAGCCCCCGAGATCGTCGATGAGTGTGGGTACCGCGTCACCGGTGCGCAGCTCGGTCGCGATATCGGTGGTTTCGGCCGTGGCCCAGTGACCGGGACGGCGGTACCGGTGGGCGGCAACCCTGTCCGCCCACGCCGCGTCCCCGGGAGCCGACGATCCGGTGGCCAGGTACCGCGCGGGTCCTGCGGCGGGCAGTAGTGATTCGGCGAAACGCGATTTCCCCGAACGAATTCCACCAAGAACCAGCGTGGTAGGCACGTCAGGCTAGACCGGCTCGCCGCGGTTGACCCGGGGACGTGGCGCGCGCATCCTGCGCAGCTGTGACGCTCGGCTGGCGGCGTACCAGCCGAGCTTGAATCCGCCTTCGTCGCTGGTCGGGAAGCGTTCGTAGACGCGTTTGTTCACCAGTCGGCCCACGAAGATGCCGTCGACGATCATCACGATCATCAAAACCAGCATGGCCGGGGTCATCCACATCTGCACCTGGACGGACGGCACCGCGAACATGGAGAAGATCAGGAAGAGCGCCAGGGGCATGAACAGCCCCAGCACATTGCGCCGCGAATCGACGATGTCGCGCGCGAAGGCGCGCACCGGACCCCGGTCGCGGGGCAGCAGGTATGCCTCGTCCCCGGCCATCATCTTTTCGCGACTTTCGGCCATCCGGGCGCGCCGCTCGGCGGTCTCCACCTTGCGCTCGGCGCGCGACAACTTCGGCCCGCGCATCGCCTTGCGGCGCTGCCGTGCCTCGGAACTGGTCAACGGTGCCGGCGCGACAGGTCCGCGGCGCTTCCCGGCGTCCCGCTTGGGGGTGGGGCGGCCCTTTCCCGACTGCGCCGGCTCGGAAGGTCCTGTGACGTCCGTCTCACCGGACGGCGAAGTGGACGCCGCGGCAGTGTCATCGGTGGGGGCGGATTTCTTTCGGCCGAGCAGATTCACCAGCCCAGATTATCCTGCGCGAATGAGTCAGATTCTGGTGGCGCCCGACAGCTTCGGTGACACCCTCACCGCCACCGAGGCCGCGAGCGTCATCGCGGAAGGCTGGGGCAGGACTCGTCCCGGCGACACGGTCATCCTCAGCCCACAGTCCGACGGCGGACCCGGGTTCGTGGACGTGCTCGCTACACAGCTGACCTCGGCGCGCCGGCACGCGGTGCGGGTGCGCGGGCCCCTGGACGAGGATGTCGACGCCGAATGGCTGGCGGACGGAACGACCGCCTATGTCGAATGCGCGCAGGCCTGCGGGCTGCCGCTGCTGCGACAGTCGCCCTCGATCGACACCGCCTGGCGTGCGCACAGCACCGGGGTCGGGCAGCTGATCGCGGCCGCACTGGATGCCGGGGCGACGCGGATCGTCGTCGGCCTGGGCGGCAGCAGCTGCACCGACGGGGGCGCGGGGCTCGTCGAGGGCCTCGGAGGGATCGAGCGGGCGCAGCACCGGTTGGCCACAACAGAACTGGTGGTCGCCAGCGATGTCGAGCATCCGCTGCTCGGTGGCCGCGGTGCGGCCACGGTGTTCGGTGCGCAGAAGGGGGCGGACCCGGACACCGTCACACGCCTGGAGGCGCGGCTGACCGAGTGGGTCGCGGTGCTGGAGGCCGGAACCGGGCGCTGCGTGCGGGACGTCGCCGGAGCCGGGGCGGCAGGTGGCATCGGGGCAGCCCTGCTCGCGCTCGGTGGCCGCCGGGCGTCGGGAGCACGGATCGTCGCCGAGCACACCGGCCTCGATGCCGCGGTTGAGCGGGCCGACCTGGTGATCACCGGTGAAGGGAAGTTCGACGATCAGACGCTGCACGGCAAGGTCGCCGGGGCGGTAGCGGCCCGGGCCACGACATCGGGCATTCCGGTGCTGGTGTTGGCAGGGCAGGTGGCACTGGACCGCGCCGAATACGAACGGGCAGGTATCGCGCGCGCCGAATCGATTGCGCAGTTCGCGGGGTCCGTGCAGCGCGCCATGGACGATGCGGCCGGTCAACTGGCCGGGCTGGCGGCCCACGTCGCACAGGACTGGCCGCCTCGCCAGGGCCCGGATAGTCGGGCACAGATGTAGGAATAGCCGTACACGAGGTACCGTTGAGTTCAGAAGACGTGCCTGAAGTGGACGTCCGCCCGCGAGCTTCGACCCAGGGGAGATCCCACCATGACTGTCCAAGACGAATCGACCGCCACCAGTACCGATGAGGGCACGCATGGCGCCGTCTTGACCGATGCTGCTGCCGCCAAGGCCAAGGCGCTGCTGGATCAGGAAGGCCGCGACGATCTTTCGCTGCGCATCGCCGTCCAGCCGGGTGGCTGCGCGGGTCTGCGGTACCAGCTGTTCTTCGACGACCGGACCCTCGACGGCGACCTCGTCACCGAGTTCGACGGTGTGAAGCTCACGGTCGACCGCATGAGCGCCCCCTACATCCAGGGTGCTTCCATCGACTTCGTCGACACCATCGAGAAGCAGGGCTTCACGATCGACAACCCGAACGCCACCGGCTCCTGCGCCTGCGGCGACTCCTTCAACTGATCAGAACGCACTGATCAGTAAGCGTTGCCGCCGCGCATGTAGGCGGAGCACACGTAGATCTTGCCGTCGTTGAGCAGCAGCTCGGCCTGGCCCTGCGGGGCGTCCTTGCGCTTCTGGCTTGTCGCGGTGAACAGCACCTTGAGTTGGTACTGGGAGAAGTAGACGACCTTGTCTATCGACTTCACGGTGGCCGTTCCGAAGGTGGCGACGAACTGCTGGGCGTTGGCACGGACAATCGTGTCGTCGGTGTCCTTGTCGCGCACGGCGTCATACAGGCCGCAGCCGGCGTTGCGTGCCAGCGTCACGGTGTCGAGCTTGGCCATCGCATCCAGGTAGCCCTGAATGGTCTGCTCGATCTTCGCCTCACTGGGCCGTTGGGAGACACCCGAATTCTTGGTCAGGAATCCCAGGACAAGCGCCAGCACCAGCAGCGCTGCCACCACGGCGGCGGGTGCGACCCAGCCGGGTACCTTGCGCTTGCGTTCCGGGTAGTCCACCGGCGGCGGCATGGGCGGTAAACCAGGGTAGGGCACCGTCGAATAACCTGGTTCAGCCATTGATTCTCCTGAAAATCGTGTCCCCGATCTCACTCCCCAACTAACCAGGCTAGCAATCGGTGACAACTCTCCGAACAGTTACGTTAGGTAAGCTTTTGGGGTTGTCTCTCGACTTGCCCAACCCGCCCGAATCCAACGAAGGGTCTCCTGCGTGTCCATCATCGTCACCGGATCCATTGCGACCGACCACCTCATGAACTTCCCCGGCAAGTTCTCCGAACAGCTGCTGGTCGAGCACCTGCAGAAGGTCTCCCTCAGCTTCCTGGTGGACGACCTGGAGATTCGTCGCGGCGGTGTCGCAGGGAACATCGCCTTCGCCATCGGCGTGCTCGGTGGCAAGCCGGCGCTGGTCGGCGCGGTCGGCGCAGACTTCGCGGAATACCGGTCGTGGCTCGAGGGCCACGGCGTGAACTGCGACGCCGTGTTGATTTCCCAGACCGCGCACACCGCGCGTTTCGTGTGCACCACCGATCAGGACATGGCCCAGATCGCCTCGTTCTATCCGGGTGCGATGTCCGAAGCCCGCGACATCTCGCTAGCTGATGTTGTATCGCGCACCGGCACACCGGAATTGGTGATTGTCGGGGCCAACGATCCCGATGCCATGTTCCGGCACACCGAGGAATGCCGCAGCCTGGGGCTGCCGTTCGCGGCCGACCCGTCGCAGCAGCTGGCGCGTCTGTCCGGTGAGCAGGCCCGTGAACTCGTCGGTGGCGCCACCTACCTGTTCACCAACGACTACGAGTGGGATCTGCTGCTCTCCAAGACGGGCTGGACCGAGGCCGACGTGCGTGAGCGCGTCGAGCTGCGCATCACCACCCTCGGTGCCAACGGCGTCGAGATCGTGGAGAAGGACGGCACCTCCCTCAAGGTGGGTGTGGTCCCGGAGAAGGGTCAGGTCGATCCCACCGGTGTTGGCGACGCATGGCGCGCCGGATTCCTCAGCGCCCGTAGCGCCGGCCTGAACCTGGAACGTTCGGCACAGTTGGGGTCCCTCGTGGCCACGCTGGTGCTGGAGACCGTGGGCACTCAGGAATGGTCGTGGGAGCGCGACGAGGCATTGGCCCGCCTTGCGGACGCGTACGGCCCCGACGCTGCCGAAGAGATCGGTGCGGCTCTCTAGAGCTGCACCGGGTAGTGCGGCTCCTGAATCTGGGGCCGCACTGACTGCTCGACGAAGATCGCGTGCCACAGCATGAAGATCAGCACCGTCCACAGCCTGCGGCTGTGATCGCTGACCCCGGCGGCGTGCTCGGTGAGCATGCGGCCGACAGCGGGCACATCGATCAAGTGCCCGGCCTGTGTGGTCGCGAGCATCTCGCGCGCCCAGTCATGCAGTAGCCCATCGACGAACCAATGCCGGATGGGTACCGGGAAGCCGAGCTTGGTCCGGTGCAGAACATGCGCGGGCACAATCGGTTCCAGTGCCCGACGCAAGGCGTACTTGGTGGTCTCGCGGGTGATCTTCTCCTGATAGGGCAGCCGGGAGGCCACCTTGAACACCTCGGGGTCAAGGAACGGCACCCGCAGTTCCAGCGAGTTGGCCATAGTCATCTTGTCGGCCTTGACCAGGATGTCGCCGCGTAGCCACGTGAATAGATCCACGTACTGCATGCGCGCCACCGGATCCCATCCCGCGCACCGCTCGTAGAGGGCCGCCGTGACGTCCTGGTGGCCCCACTCCGGGCGGTAGTGGGGGAGCACCGCGCGCAGCTGCTCATCATCGAAGCTGCGTGCGTTGCCGTAGTAGCGCTGCTCCAGCGTCATCGACCCGCGATGCAGCAGACTCTTGCCACGCACTCCGTCCGGGATGGCGGCCGACAACCGCGCCGCGCCGCGCCGCAGTGCGCCGGGTAGGTAGTCGAAGGGCTTGAGTGACAACGGTTCCCGGTAGATTGTGTATCCGCCGAACAGCTCGTCGGCGCCCTCGCCGGAGAGCACCACCTTGACGTGTTTACGTGCTTCACGGGCGACGAAGTACAGCGGCACCAGCGACGGGTCCGCTACCGGATCGTCCAAGTACCAAACGATTTCGGGCAGCGCGGAGACGAATTCCTCCTGGCTGACCACCTTTACCACATGTCGGGCGCCGATCGCCTCGGCCGACTCGACCGCCACATCGATCTCGGAATAGCCTTGCCGCTCAAAGCCTGTCGTGAAGGTGATGAGCTTCGGATTGTGCCGGATCGCCAGCGCGGCGATGGCCGTCGAGTCGATACCGCCCGACAGGAACGATCCCACCGTGACATCGGCACGCATGTGCTTGGCCACCGAATCGGAGAGCACGTCGGTGATCTCGTCATACCGGGACCGGCGGGTAGCGCGGGTGAACGGTGTCACGTCGAACCTGGCGGGGAAGTACCGGGTGACGCGCGGCTCCTGGCCGGGGGTGATGCGGGCGTACGAACCGGATTCCAGGCGCCGGATCTCGGTGTGCAGGCTCTCGGGCTCCGGAACGTACTGCAGCGTCGTGTAGTGCTGCAGCGCCCGCAGGTCCAGCTCGGTTTCGATACCCAGCTGCTCGACCAGGTCCAGCAGACATTTCTTCTCACTGCCCAATGCGGTGCCGCCCGGGCCCGTCGCCATGAACAGCGGCTTGATGCCGAAAGGATCGCGAGCGCAGAACAACTCACGTTCGACGGTGTCCCAGATCGCGAAGGCGAACATGCCGCGCAGCCGATGCAGCGCGTCCGCGCCCCAGAAGTGGTACGCCGCGAGGATCGACTCGCCGTCGCCCTCGGTGGCGAAAACCGCGCCATGCTCAGACCGGAGCACGTCTCTGAGTTCCAGGTAGTTGTAGATCTCGCCGTTGAAGACCAACACGTAGCGGTCCGGTGTCTCCGCCGGACCCCAGCGCAGCGGCTGATGCGAATGCGCGATGTCGATGATCGAAAGCCGGTTGAAGCCGAAGAGCACGTTTCCCTCATGCCAAATGCCAGGCTCGTCGGGGCCGCGATGGCGCATATGCACCATCGCCGCATCCACCGCAGGGCTATGAGATTCGAGGGAAGACCCGGGCGGGCCCAGCCACGCCACCAGTCCACACACGGGGCCAAGTATGCAACATCGCGGGGCCCGTCTCAGGACCTAGGTCCCCATACCGGCCCCGTCGCAGCCCTGATGCGACGGCGTGGTCTACGCTGCGTAGTATTCGATTGCTGCCACTGGTCAGCGATGGATTCTGTACCGAAACAGGAGGCTAAAAACGTGACGTCACGGTCCGGCTCACGGTCGTCCCTGCTGGCCACTGTGGTGTTGTTGGGCGCGGCGAGCTTCCTGCTCAGCGGTTGCAGCGTCCAAGAAGTACTGCGGTTCGGCTGGCCCGAGGGCATCACCCCCGAAGCACACGACTACATGGCTCCCCTGTGGACCTGGGCAGTCGTCGCCTCGCTGGTTGTCGGCGTCATCGTGTGGGGCCTGACCTTCTGGACCGTCGCGTTCCACCGCCACAAGCCGGGCGACACCGAGTTCCCGCGCCAGTTCGGGTACAACCTGCCGCTGGAGCTGGTCCTGACAGTGGTGCCCTTCCTGATCATCGCGGTGCTCTTCTACTTCACCGTCGTGGTGCAGAACAAGGTCATGCACAAGGACCCCAACCCCGAGGTCGTCGTCGACGTCACCGCCTTCCAGTGGAACTGGAAGTTCGGCTACCAGAAGGTCGCGTTCAAGGATGGCAGCCTGAACTACGAGGGCGCCGATCCGGAGCGTAAGAAGGCGATGACCTCCAAGCCCGAGGGCAAGGATGCGCACGGCAATGAGCTTGTCGGCCCGGTCCGCGGCCTGAACCGCGAGGACCGTACCTACCTGAACTTCGACAAGATCGAGACCGTCGGAACCTCTTCGGAGATCCCGGTGTTGGTGTTGCCCAGCGGTAAGAGCGTCGAGTTCCAGCTCGCCTCGGCCGACGTCATCCACTCGTTCCGGGTGGTGCCGTTCCTTTTCACCCGTGACGTGATGCCCGAGCCCAAGGCCAACAACTCCGACAACGTCTTCCAGGTCAGCAAGATCCTGAAGGAAGGCGCATTCGTGGGGCGCTGCGTCGAGATGTGCGGCACCTACCACTCGATGATGGCCTTCGAGCTGCGGGTGGTCAGCCCCAACGACTTCAAGTTCTATCTGAAGGCCCGTCAGGACGGTAAGACCAACGCCGAGGCGCTGGCCTCGATCGGGCAGTCGCCCGTCTCGATCACCACCAGGCCGTTCGATGGCCGTCGCGGAGAGCTCGCGCCGGCAGACACCAACGCGGCCAAGAACTAGGCGAGGGAGCGCAGCATGCATATCGAAGCCCGACTCTTCGAGATCCTCACCGGATTCTTCGCCCTTGCGACGGTGCTGTACGCGGTACTGACCGCTCTGTACGCCAACGGCGGCGTGGAATGGGCGGGAACCACCGCCATGGTGATGACCACCGGCCTGTCGCTGATCATTTCCACGTTCTTCCGCTTTGTGGCCAGGCGCCTGGACACCCGGCCCGAAGACTACGAAGATGCCGAGATCGCTGACGGCGCCGGGGAGCTGGGCTTCTACAGCCCGCATAGCTGGTGGCCGCTCATGATCGCGCTGGCAGCCGCCACCACCGCTGTCGGCGTGGCGCTGTGGCTGCCCTGGTTGCTTGCCGCCGGTGCGGTCTTTGTTCTCAGCGCGGTCGCCGGCTTGGTCTTCGAATACCACATCGGCCCGGAGAAGCACTAGCTCACCGCGCGTTTTGTGTCGTCATCTCAGGGTGTACCCGTACTTTGCGGCGGGACTCCCGTGACTGGTGTGACGTCGCCGTGCGCACTCTCACGTTTTCGATAACAATCCGGTGGTCAGTTTGGTTTTTCCGGCCGTCGGGATTCGTCGCTCCGGATTGCTTTGGCTATCGTTGCCATGGCCCCTCAGGCAGGTGGCCCGCCGGGGAGCGGGAAGTGACGAAAAGGAACTTGTGTAGATGAGTGGGACGGACAACCCAGGGTCGGGGACTCCCGGGGAAGTTCCGGATCTGGACGGCCCGAACCTGGACAAAGGGGACGCTGCGGCCCCCGAGGCGGACTCTGCCGCCTTTCACTCACAGGCGTACTCGGCACCCGAATCCGAGCAATTCACCAGCCCCTACGTGCCGTATGACGAGTACGAGACCCAACTGGTCGATGGTGAAGAGCCGCCGCCGCCGCGGTGGCCGTGGGTCGTCGGCGTGGCCGCGATCATCGCCGCGATCACCCTGGTGGCTTCCGTCGCGCTGTTGGTAGCCGGGCGTTCGGACGAGACGACCGGTGCTGCCAAGAGCACCTCGGTCACGCCGACACCGACCACGACGCCGTGGAACGAGATCATCACCACCACGACACCGCCGCCACCACCACCGCCCCCGCCGCCGACCACCGAGCCACCGCCCCCGCCGCCTCCTCCGGTGATCACCGAGACCGTGACGGTGGAACCTCCGGTTCCGGTGCCCCCGCCTCCGCCGCCGGTGACGACGCATGAGGCGCCGCCCCCGGTGACGACGACCACGACACCGCCGCCTCCGCCACCACCGACCACGACGACACCGGCCGGACCGCGGCAGATCACGTACTCGGTGACCGGCTCCAAGGCTCCGCTTGATCGCATCTCGATCACGTGGACCGACGGATCCGGACGCACCCGGGTGAACCCGAACGTGTACATCCCGTGGTCGATAACCGTCACTCCCATCTCGAACTCGGAGATCGGCTCGGTGTCGGCGAGCAGCTTCCTGCGTCTGAGCCAGCTCAATTGCACGATCACCACCAGCGATGGTCAGGTTCTGTCCTCCAACAACAACAATTCGGCGCAGGCAACCTGCTGATGCCGGCAGGTCGATTGGTCAAACCCCTGGAGGCAATCGCGGGTCCGCTGCGGCGGTCATCGCCGGAGTCCGTCGATCGGATGCTGATCGGGTTGTGTGCGGTCATCTGGTTGGCGTTCGTCGGGATGCTGGTCGGTGCCATCGTCGTACTCTCCGGGATGGGGGACAGCTCGACGGGCTCCTCCGGTACTTCTCTGGGGATCTACATCGTCATCGGGGTATCGCTGGCCGTCATCGTCGGCGCGGTGCCGCTGCTGCTACGCGCCCGCAAAACCGCTGCCCAGCGCGCCACGCGCGGCGCGTCAAAGGCTGCGCCCAAATCCAAGAGTGCCAACACTTCCCGTGAAGCGGGAACGCTGCCGGGCCCGCCCGCGGCGGAGGCATCGACCGAGAAGCTCAAGACCTTCGGCGGTCTCGCGGATCATGTGAGTCACGTGCCGACGGACTACAACGGCCCCGGATCTGCGGCATATCGGGCCGCCGCCGAGGCCGCCGTGAAGTCGGCGGTAGTCGATCGCCTGTGGCTACGGGCCGCGGTGGGGATCGCCGGTGCTATCGGTCTGGCGCTGCTGGCGGTGGTGACGGGCACCTATCTGCTGGCGGTGGACAGCGATACCGCCGCCATCGTTGCGTTTGCGTTCGCCGGGGTGATCACCTGCGCGATGGGGGCGATCCCATGGCTGACGCTCAAGAAGCTGCGTGAGCTCGCAGCCTCCTCTTAATCTGCGATACCGGCGCGCGCAAGCACTGTGGTGATCTTCGCCCGGACAAGTGACTCCTCCGGAACCGCGTTGCGTCGACCGAACTGCTCGGCCTGATCGGCGCCCATATAGCGGCCGCCGATCCTCGTCGCCCACTCGAGCATCTCGTCGTGATCGCTCGTCAGCCGCGCCTCGGCAGTGAATTGGACGTAGGAGAACGGTGGGCGCTGATCGTCGACCGCCAGCGAGATGCGGGGATCTCGCCGAATCGCCTTACCCTTCAACGTGTCCGTGCCGGTCGTGAAGATCAGCTCGTCACCGTCTGGGCCTTCGTGCAGCACGAACCAGACCGGCGTCACGATGGGTGCGCCGTTGGCCCGTACCAGGCCCAGCATGCCGGTCCGGGTGCCTGCGGAGGCGAAGGCCCACCATTCCTCACGGCTCATCTCACGCATATTGCCACCCTAAAACAGTTGCGCCCCGCATGCTTTCGCATGCGGGGCGCAACTGCAGGGCTGGACTGTCTCAGTGACCGTGACCGTTCGTCACGGGCTCGCCGTCCTGGTACTCCTTCAGGGCGAGCAGCGACTTGTGGTGCGCCTCGTGTTCGGCCTCGGCGAGCGCCTGCTGCTCGTCGGCAGGGTCGGCGAACAGGAACGAACCGGTGCCGGGTGCGCCGGCGGATCCGAGCTTGTTCATGCGCTGAGGCACTGCCGCGCCCTGGTATTCCAGTGGGATGGCGTGGCCGTGTTCATCGACACCGGCCAGTGGCTGGTGGATTTCGATGTACTCGCCGTGCGGCAGCCGCTTGATGATGCCGGTCTCGATGCCGTGCTCGAGGACCGCGCGGTCGCTGCGCTGCAAGCCGATCGCCCAGCGGTAGGCGATGTAGTACACGACGGCGGGCAGGATGACCATGCCGATGCGGCCGATCCATGTCGTCGCGTTCAGCGAGATGTGGAACTTCAGCGCGATGATGTCGTTCATGCACATCAGCGTGAACAGCATGTAGAGCGAGATCGCCGCCGAGCCGATGGCCGTCCTGACCGGAGCGTCACGCGGACGCTGCAGCAGGTTGTGGTGGGCATCGTCACCGGTGAGCTTCTTCTCGATGAACGGGTACATGACAAGCAAACCGAACACCACACCCATGCCGACGGCGACCCACACCGCCTGGGGGATGGTGTGACCGAACGGATAGATCTCCCAGGCGGGGATGATGCGCAGCAGGCCGTCGGTCCACATCATGTAGAAGTCCGGCTGGCTACCCGCGGAGATCTGTGAGGGCTTGTACGGGCCCAGCACCCAGATCGGGTTGATCTGCAGCAGACCACTCATCAGCGCCAGGATGGCGGTGGTGAAGGCGAAGAACGATCCACCCTTGAGGGCGAACACGGGGAGGATGCGCACACCCACCACGTTCTTCTCGGTGGCACCGGGGCCGGGGAACTGAGTGTGCTTCTGGTACCAGACCAGGGCCAGGTGAATACCGATAAGTGCCAGGATGATCGCCGGGATCAGCAGGATATGCATGGCATACAGGCGGGGGATCAGGATGTTTCCGGGGAAATCGCCACCGAACAGGGCCCAGTGCATCCAGGTGCCGATGATCGGAAGACCCATGGTGATACCCGAAAGTGCCGCGCGGATACCGGTGCCCGAGAGCAGATCGTCGGGCAGGGAGTATCCGAAGAACCCTTCGAACATCGCCAGGATGAACAGCAAGGCGCCGATGACCCAGTTGGCCTCGCGGGGACGCCGGAACGCACCCGTGAAGAAGATGCGGGCCATGTGCACCATGATCGACGCCGCAAACATCAAGGCGGCCCAGTGGTGGATCTGTCGCACGAACAGTCCGCCACGCACCTCGAAGCTGATGTTCAGGGTGGTCTCGTAGGCCTTGGACATCTGCACGCCGCGCAGCGGCTGGTAGATGCCGTTGTAGGTGACCTCGGACATCGACGGGTCGAAGAACAGGGTCAGGTACACACCCGAGAGCAGCAGAACGATGAAGCTGTACAACGCGATCTCACCGAGCATGAACGACCAGTGCGTCGGGAAGACCTTGTTGATCTGCCGCTTCATCCCGGCGGCTAGGTGATACCGGGAATCCATCGCCTCGGCTTGTTTGGCTGCGCGCGAGGGCTTTTGGGCTGTGTCGCTCATGATTTGCGCTCCCAGAATGCGGGTCCGACGGGTTCAACGAAGTCGCCGTTGGCGACGAGGTATCCGTCCTTGTCGACGGTGAGGGGCAGCTGTGCCAACGCGCGAGCGGCAGGCCCGAAGATGGGCTTGGCGAAGTGCAGCGCGTCGAACTGCGACTGGTGGCACGGGCACAGGATGCGGTACGTCTGCTGCTCGAAAAGCGATGTGGGGCAACCCAGGTGCGAGCAGATCTTGGTGAAGGCGAAGAGATCTCCGTAGTTGAAGTTCTCCTGGCCCTTGCGCTTGACCACCTTGGGCATGTCGGTGGGACGTACCCGGATCAGCATCACAGGGTTGCGGATGCCCATCTGGATGTGCGACAGCTTCTCGTGCGATTCGACGGTGGTGCCGTCGCCGTCGGACTCGCGCCACGGGAACACGGTCTCCATACCGCCGGCGTCGATGTCTTCGGGGCGGATCTTGAGCAGCAAATTGGAGCTGCTGCCAACAGCGCGACCCAGGTAGACGGTCTCGCCGTGGTAGCGCGGAGTCCAGCCGCTGGTGAGCAGCACCGGCTGCTTGCCGTTGGCGGTGGGAACCACCCTGGCCCACGGGTTCTTGATCATGCCGCCGATGAACGCGACGGCGGTACCCGCACCCATGGCGCCGACACCGAAGCCGAGGGCCCGGACGATCATCTTGCGACGCGGCAGCGTCGAGGTGTCCAGGGTGTCCTGCAGCTGCGCGACGATGGTCTTGCGATCCACCTCGGCCGATCCGGGGCCGTCGTGACGGTCCTGGATCGAGATCTCCTGCGGGATGAACTTCTTGGTGTAGAGCACGGCGCCTATACCCAGCGACAGCACGGACAGGCCAAGAGTCAGGCCGTAGAGCGGGGTCGCCAGGTTGTAGAGCGCGTTACCCGGGTCGCCGAACGGCTTGTACTCCCACGGCCAGAACAGGAACACCCCGAGCAGTGCCAGGCCGAACACGCCGCCGAGGGCGAACCACAGCGCGATCAGACGCTCGGCACGCTTCTCGGCCTTGGTGCCTTCGACGGGCCAGCGCGGCTCGCGGTACACAATCTCGACACCGTCGAGGTTGGTGCCGAGCTTGACCAGCTCGTCCCGGCTCATTGCCGCGAGCTGCTCGTCGCTCGGAATCTCTGGCTTGTCAGCGTCACTCACGCTCACGCGCGTGCTCCAATCCACAATGCCGCGGCGATGGCGGCGACGATGCCGATGATCCACATGGCCATGCCCTCAGAGGTCGGCCCGAAGCCACCCAGCCCGTAACCGCCGGGATCCGGGGTCTCCGACGAGGCGCGGACATACGCGATGATGTCCTTCTTCTCGTCGAGGGTGAGCTGACGATCCGAGAACTTGGGCATGTTCTGCGGTCCGGTCAACATCGCGGTGTAGATCTGCTGCTCGGTGGCGGGGTCCAGCTCGGGGGCGAACTTGCCCGACGAGAGGGCGCCGCCGCGGCCGGTGAAGTTGTGGCATGACGCGCAGTTGAGGCGAAACAGGTCGCCACCGCGGGCGATGTTGTTGCCGCGCAACGACTCCTGAGCCACCGCGCCATCACGGTCGCGGATGACCTGGGGGCCACCGCCGTTGGCCTGGATGTACGCACCGAGGGCGTCGGTCTGCTCTTCGTCGAAGATCGGGTCCTTGCGCTGGGCCTGAGCCTCGTTGCGCATGGCCGGCATCCGGCCGGTCGAGACCTGGAAGTAGACGGCCGCCTCGCCCACGCCGATCAGGCTGGGTCCGCGGTCAGGCACACCTTGCAGGTTGGCGCCGTGGCAGGTGATGCACGAGGTCTCGTACAGCTGCTTGCCGGTGCGCAGCAGGGCCGACTTGTCCTCGTCGGCCACCGCGACCTGCGGGGTTGGCGTGAAGGTAGAGGCCAAACCGCCCGCAACCACCAGTGCGATCAGCAGTAGCAAACCTGCTGAGACGCGACGGCGGAACTTGCGGCGCGCGCGATTCTTGGCGGCTGTGTCCTTTGCGGGCTCCACGCTCACCTGTTGTGCTCCCTTCACCGGGCTGGGCTTCGTCATCGGGCTGTTAGCGGACAAAGTAGATCGTGGCGAACAATGCGACCCACACGATGTCGACGAAGTGCCAGTAGTAGGACACGACGATCGCGGAGGTGGCCTGGGCCGGAGTGAACTTACTCATCCGGGTGCGAATCAGCAGATAAACGAATGCCACCAGTCCGCCGATGACGTGCAGACCGTGGAAGCCGGTCGCCAAGTAGAAGGTTGAGCCGTACGAACTGCTCGCGATCGTGGTGCCCTCGCGCACGAGGTTCGAGTACTCGTAGCCCTGGCCGAGGACGAAGAAGGTGCCCATGATGAGGGTGATGACGTACCAGCGACGCAGCCCGAAGACGTCACCACGTTCCGCGGCGAACACGCCCATCTGACAGGTGAAGGACGAGGCGACCAGCACGGCGGTGACGGGGATGGCAAGACCCAGGTTCAGCTCGGTGGGCTCCGGTGGCCAGTTGCCGCCGGACTGAGCCCGGGCGGTGAAGTAAAAGGCGAAGAGTCCAGCAAAGAACATCAACTCACTGGAAAGCCACACAATGGTGCCAACACTCACCATATTGGGCCGGTTCAGTGAATGAACCCGCTGGGTAATGGCGGTTCCCGCCGGCGATCCTGGGGCTGCTGCGGTCGTCACGTCGTAAGTATGACGCTTTGTAGTTGTCGAGAGCCACTCGGGTCCGACATTGATTTGTGACCGACTCTCCACAACACGTGTGGCCTCTGATGAGAGTGGTGTCGATGACCTGCGTACGGCGTGTCGCGCCAGGCCTGGAAGGCATTTAGTCCTTTGTTGTGCCCGCCCGGTCCATGGGACCATTTGCGGCGTGCTGGAACATTCGTGGCCCCGGGTACTGGGGGAGCTGACCAACCGTCGCGACCTGACGGCGGGGCAGGCGGCCTGGGCCATGGACGAGATCATGACGGGTGCGGCTACCCCGGCCCAGATCGCGGCCTTCGGAGTGTCCATGCGGATGAAGCGCCCGACCTCGGCTGAGGTCGGGGAGCTGGCCGACACCATGCTGGCGCACGCGCTCCGGTTCCCGCAGGACGCTGCCGACGCGATCGGCACGGACGCGGTGGACATCGTGGGGACCGGGGGTGACGGGGCGAACACGGTGAACCTGTCCACCATGGCCTCCATCGTGGTGGCGGCGTGTGGGGTGCGAGTGGTCAAGCACGGCAACCGGGCGGCGTCGTCGCTGGCCGGTGGAGCGGACACACTCGAGGAATTAGGGGTACGTATCGACCTGGGTGCCGCGCAAGTGGCACGCAGTGTCGCGGAGGTCGGTATCGGATTTTGCTTCGCGCCGCACTTCCACCCGTCCTATCGGTACGCGTCGTCCGTGCGCCGCGAGTTGGGCGTCCCCACGGTGTTCAATTTGCTTGGGCCACTGACAAATCCAGGACGTCCGCGGGCAGGTCTGATCGGCTGTGCGTTCGCGGACCTCGCCGAGGTGATGGCCGGGGTGTTCGCGGGACGCGGGTCCAGTGTGCTGGTGGTGCACGGCGACGACGGGCTCGATGAGCTGACCACCACGACGACCAGCACCATCTGGCGGGTGCAGGCGGGCACCGTCGACACACTGCGATTCGATCCCGCGGCCTTCGGTTTCGCGCGCGCTCGGCTGGAGGAGCTGGTCGGGGGCGATCCCGCGTTCAACGCCGCCGAAGTCCGGACGGTGCTTGCCGGTCGCGCCGGCGCCGTACGGGACGCGGTCCTGCTCAATGCCGCGGGCGCCATGGTTGCCCACGCCGGGCTGGCCAGCGACGCCCAATGGGTGCCTGCCTGGGAGAACGCGCTCGCCCGGGTATCCACCGCCATCGACTCGGGGGCGGCCGCGGCGCTACTGGACAACTGGATAGCCGTCAGCCAGCGGCTCGGGGCACGGTAGGTCGTTGTGGAGGGTCGGCGATCTTGATCAGCTCGGCCATTCCCCAGTCATCCCGCTGCACACTGTGCGCCATGCGCGCGCTGCGTGCCGCTGCCGCCCAGTCCCGGAGCGATCCGGCGCATCCCGTCGCCTCGGCATAACCATCCGTCGAGGACACCATGCGCACCCCGGGCTCGGCCAGCCAGCGGGTGATCAGCCCGGTCTCCTCGGGTGCGGCCCCACCGAACGGTTCCGGGGTCGGCAGCACCACCTGCGCTGAGGTCGAGACCGCCGCCACCACCGGCATCGGCGGCACACCCCGCCGGGCGACCGCGGCCCCGGCGAGCTGGCCATGTCGCACCACCGCAATCTGCCATCCGCCCTCGCCATCGGGACGGGCGGCAATCAGCTCCTCGAGACGTGCGAGCGCGTGCAGCCGATGCTGGCGGGCCAGTGCCTCCATGAGTGCCGCCGTCGCATCGCGTTGTCGTGCGGCGGTTTCGTAACGCCGCAGGCCGCCCAGTTCGGCCACTCGGTCGCACATCGCGTGCAGCGGCTGTCCCTCGGTGCCGGCGAGGACAGCGAGCGCAGTGCCGAGCCCCTCCCGATATTCGACAGCGTCCACCCCGGCGGGGGTGGGGCAGGGCGAGGCGGTGTCGTGTGGATACGACTGCCCGTCGCAGGCGGGGCCGTGCCGGCCGTTGGCCCCGATGCGGGTGGCGCACGTACGCACCCCGGTGAATCGGGCAAGGGTCAGGGCGGCGGTGGTCGCGTCGCCGCGTGCGCGAAACGGCCCGAGCATCGGGCGCCCATTGGTGCTCCGCACCACGGCGAACCGGGGGAATGGCTCCTCGGTGAGGACCACCCACCACCAGCGGTGCGGAAATCGGGATTTCCGGTTGTACGGCGGTGCGTGCGCACCCAACAACCGCAGCTCGCGTACCGCAGCCTCCAGGGGGTGCGCACAGGTCACGTGGTCCACGGCGGTCGCGATGGTGACCATCTCACGCATCCGACCACGGGGGTCGGCGCCGGTGAAATACTGCTGCACCCGTCGATGCAGATTGACCGCGGTACCCACATACAGCACCTCGCCAGACGGCCCGCGGAAAAGGTAAACGCCTGGGGCGTGAGGCATTCCGTTGGCCAGGGTGCGCTTGTCGCGTAAGGCGTTGGGCACATGGGTGCGATAGCGCCGCAGCTCGCCCATGGTGTCGACGCCCTGGTTGCCCACCCGGCCGATCAGCGCGTGCAGGACGTCGACGGTGGCCCTGGCATCGTCGAGTGCCCGGTGATTCGGGGTGGTGGACGCACCGAGCAGCTGCGCCAGCGCGCCCAGGCTGACGCGGGGAGCCTCATCGCGCGACAACACCCGCCGTGCCAGCCGCACCGTGCACAAGACGGTGGGCTGGGGCCAGTCGATTCCGCATTGCCGTGCGGCCGCCTTGAGGAACCCGATATCGAAACCGGCGTTGTGAGCGACCAGCACCGCGCCACGGGCGAATTCGAGAAATGTCGGCAACACCTGTTCGATCGGCGGTGCGTCGACCAGCATCGCCGAGGTGATGCCGGTGAGGCGGACGATCTGCGGTGGTATCGAGCGTTGCGGATCGACCAAGGTGGCCAGTTCCCCGAGCACCTCGCCGCCGCGCACCTTCACCGCGCCGATCTCGGTGATCGCGTCGTTTTCCGCACTGCCCCCGGTTGTCTCCAGGTCCACCACCACAAAGGTGGTGTCGCGCAGCGCTTGTGCCGCCGACCCCGACGAGGAGTGCACCTCGTCGAAGGTCAGCTGCGTCATGACGTGACCGTAGGCCTCAGGACTGACATGTAGAGATCACGCCACGGGGGTGCAGATCAGTGCGAGTGCGTCGTTCTTGGTGTCGACGCCGTCGTCTCCGATCGTCTCTTCCAGGCGGGACCGCAGCACGCCGCGTGCGGCCGGGTCGAGCGTGAGGTGATTGGAGTAGGTGAACACCATGTCCAGGTACGCCTGGGTGGAGAAATGCTTCTGCTCCGCGAAGCGCAGATGCCGCACCTGGTATCCGGATCTCTCGATGATCGGAGTCACCGTGTCCTCGGTGCCGATGGACGGGCGCTTCGCGGTGTCCATGAAATCGGCGTAGATGGCGTCCAGATCGCTCTGGGCCGGCGCGGTGGGTTCGATGCGGTTCCAGACCAGTGCGAGCCGCCCACCGGGGACAAGCACCGTCAACACCTTCTGTAGCGCGGCGGTGGGCTCGACCCAGTGAAAGGACTGGGCGAAGAGCACCAGATCGAATGTGCGGCCCGCCGGCTGCCAGTCCTCGAAGGTGGCCACCTCGACGTCGATGCCCTTCCCGGCCGTTATCCGTGCCATCCGGGCGTCCGGTTCGACAGCGAGCACCTGGGCGCCGGCGGCGACGAGCTGTGCTGCCGCGATGCCGGTGCCTGCTCCGACGTCCAGGGCATGCGGGCGCCCGCCGGAGATCAGCTCATCGATCAGTGGCTGTGGATAGCGGGGACGGTGACTGTCGTACGCGTCGGCGGAGCCTCCGAACGACTCCGCCCGGCGCCGGTCGGTGTGCACTGGCTGTTGCTGTTCGGTCATACCGCCAGCGTGCCAGGGAACTCCTACTTGTCGGTGGGCGCGGTTACCGTCCGCTCGAACCTGAAAGAACGACTCAAGGGATAGGAGGAGCCATGCTCATCGATTGTGACGATTGCGCCATGCGCGGCCCGGGATGCGAAGACTGCGTGGTCAGCGTGCTGTTAGGAGTGCCCCAGACACTCGCCGATGACGAGCGCGCCGCGCTGGCCGTATTGGCCGAGGCCGGGATGGCACCCAGGCTGCGTTTGGTGCCGATTCAGCGCACCTACGACACGCCTGTTTCGGCGAAGACGCCCGATGCCGGAGTCGCATAAGGCACACTCGAAAGAGGTACGTGATGGCCCGCCCCGGGAACGGGGAGGAGAACCGGCGCTTACGCGACGTTGACGTCGTTCCACACTGCGGTGGACAACGCCGATGCCATTTCGTAACCTATCTGAGACCTATCAGCGCCGTGGTTCGTGGCGATCAAATTGCAGTAAAGGGATGTAGTCAGTGAGTGTCGGGCGTCTTCTTCGAAATCATTCGGATCGACTGACGCCCTCTCCTCTGCGCCGCACAATGCTCGCGCTGACTGCTGCCGCGCTGGTCGGAGGGGTATTTGCGGGCGGACAGACCGCCGCCGCCGACCCCAACAACGACGCCGTGAAGAAGCTCAACGAGCTCTCTCGCCAGGCCGAGGCAACCTCTGAGGCAGCTAACACGGCGAAAATCGATCTCGATGCCAAGCTGGCCGCTCAGCGCGATGCCGAGAAGTCGGTTCTCGCCGACGAGGCCGTCGCGAAGGCCGCGCGCATGGCGGTGTCCACCTACCAAGTTGATGTCAACAAGGCCATGGTCGCCGCCTACATGGGTGGTACGACCAGTGGTTACGGCGCCGTGCTGACGTCCAATTCGCCGCAGAATCTGATCGATCAGCTGTCCGTGCAGCGCACGGTGGGCGGCGAGATGCGCAGCCGGATGGACAACTATCGCTCTGCCCAGGCTTCGGCCGACGAGGCCGAGCAGCGGTCCCGTGACGCCGCAGAGGCGGCGCGGGTGGCCGCCGAGCAAGCCAAGAACGTGCGTGCCTCGCTGCAGGCCAAGCAGAGCCAGCTGCAGGTGCAGATCGCGGTCGTCAAGTCGCAGTACAACACCCTGAGCCCCGGTCAGCGTGCGCAGTTGGCGGCACCGGCGCCCGTGCCCCCACCGCCTCTGGCGGAACCGGGCGACGCCGATGCGCCCGAGCCGTTGATGCAGGCCGCTGCCGCGGCACCCGCACCGGAAGCCGCGATCGGCGGTGGCGGATCCGCGGTGGGTGCGAACGCCGTCGCGGCCGCACTGACCCGGATCGGCGCGCCGTACTCATGGGGCGGTTCGGGCCCCAACGCCTTCGACTGCTCGGGCCTGGTCATGTGGGCCTACGGTCAGCAAGGTGTCTCGCTGCCGCATTCCAGCCAGGCGCTGGCGCGTGGCGGTACGCCCGTTTCGCTGAGCGAACTGCAGCCAGGTGATGTCATCAACTTCTACGGGGATGCCTCACACACCGGTCTCTATGTCGGTAACGGCATGATGGTGCACGCCTCCACCTATGGTGTTCCGGTCGCGGTCGTGCCGATCACGTCGTCCGGCCCGATCTACAACGCGCGTCGCTACTGAGGCGCTGCGCACCGCTCTTCGCGGTGGCCCTGCTGATCGTGTGCGGGGGTTGTCGGGCGCAACCTGCCGTACCGGCCGATGATGCGCGCACCTCGATTCAAGCGCTGCTCACCCGCTATTCCCAGGCGCTGCGTGCCAACGATGCCGCGGCGCTGCGGGCTGTGCTTGCCCCGGACAAGCCCGCGTTCATCGAGACGCAGCTGACACTGCAGGCGAATCTCTCGCAGCTCAAGACCGATACGTTCGAATACCGCACTGCCGCCGATGTTCCGGCCGATCCCATTGCCTCGCAACAACAATGGAAGCTGGACGCGTCGCTGTTCTATGCGGTCAGCGGGGTGGACAAGGTTGCCGTCCAGCGCCCCGTCACGATCGGGGTGTCGCGCGACAACGATGCCTGGCGGTTGTTCGACGCCAGTGACATCGCCGTGCCGTGGCAGTTCGCGCCGGTGGTGGAGACGCGGAAGAGGTCGGGGGACAGGGACGTGGTGGTGCTCGGGCATCCCGGGTCGGCGGTCGCGCCGCGGATCGTCGCCGAGATCGACGGGGCCATGACGTCCCTGTCGGAGTTCTGGGGGTCGCAGGGATATTCGGGGAT
This sequence comes from Mycobacteroides franklinii, assembly GCF_001853795.1. Lineage (NCBI taxonomy): Bacteria > Bacillati > Actinomycetota > Actinomycetes > Mycobacteriales > Mycobacteriaceae > Mycobacteroides > Mycobacteroides franklinii. The sequence goes on along the minus strand of NZ_MLIK01000004.1, from coordinate 43,916 downwards.
CCTGTTCGTCGCGACGGGTACCGACGCGGAGTTCGCCACTCTTGTCGGCGGCGAACGTACCGACGGTATAGCCGGGGCGGCCGTTGCCGACCGGGTCGACGGTGGAGTCGCCGTAGGGCAGCGCGTGATATTCGCCCCCGGATCTGCCGCGTTGCCGGTCGATCAGTTCCGTGTGGTGCTGCGCCACGAGCTCTTCCACGCCGCCGCCCGCACGGTCACCGGAGACCACGCGCCGCTGTGGCTGGTGGAGGGGGTGGCCGACTACAACGGTCGTCGCGGTAGCGGTACCCCCTTCCGCAACGCCGCGCCGACGTTGGCGAATGCCCTTGCCGCGGGTCAGATTCCGGATCATCTGCCCACCGACGAGGATATCGACAGTCCGGGGGCGCGCCGCACCCAGGCCTACGAGGAAGCCTGGTCGGTGGCGCAATACGTGGCCGAAACCTTCGGCGAGCCCACGCTTGCGCAGCTGTACCGGTACGGAGCCGGGATTGTGCGGGAGGCGCAGGGGGTGGCGATCCAGCGGACGCTGGGCATCGACGAGACGACGCTGGTACGTCAGTGGCAGAGCTGGCTCGGCACCCGTCCACTACGGTAGGCCCAGTACGGTAAGTGCTGTGACATTTCACCCTGGCGGCCAGCGGCAACGGATCTTGTTGGTCACCAACGATTTTCCGCCGAGGCCCGGCGGCATCCAGTCGTACCTGCAGGAGCTGGTGACCCGTCTGGCCGAATCGCACGAGGTCACCGTCTATGCACCGCGGTGGAAAGGGTGTGAGCGTTACGACGCCGCCGCCGAGTACCAGGTGGTGCGTCATCCGACATCGCTGATGCTGCCCAGTCCCGGTGTCCGCCAGCGCATGGTGGACCTCATCACGTCGCAGCGTTCCGATGTGGTGTGGTTCGGTGCGGCCGCGCCGCTCGCGCTGTTGTCCTCGGCGGCGAAGGCGGCGGGGGCCTCGGTGACGGCTGCCAGCACGCACGGGCACGAGGTGGGTTGGTCGATGCTCCCGGTTGCGCGGTCCGCGCTGCGGCAGATCGGGGACACCACCGATGTGATCACCTACGTCAGCCGCTACACCCGCGGACGTTTCGCCTCGGCCTTCGGCCCGCGCGCCGCCCTGGAACATCTACCTGCCGGTGTCGATACCAATAGGTTTCGCCCGGACTCGGCCGCACGCGAGGAGCTGCGAGGCCGCTACGGGCTCGGTGACCGGCCGACCATCGTGTGCGTCTCCCGGCTGGTTCCGCGCAAGGGGCAGGACATGCTCATCGAGGCGCTGCCCGCTATCCGGGAACGTGTAGATGGTGCAGCGCTGGTGATCGTGGGCGGTGGGCCGTACGCGGAACCGTTGCGGGCGTTGGCCAATCGCGTCGGCGTCGATGAGCATGTGGTGTTCACCGGCAGTGTGCCATGGGAGGAGCTCCCCGCTCATCACGCGATGGCAGATGTCTTCGCGATGCCCTGCCGCACGCGCGGGGCGGGGCTGGATGTCGAGGGGCTGGGAATCGTCTTCCTGGAGGCCTCGGCCTGCGGTGTGCCGGTGGTGGCCGGAGATTCGGGGGGCGCGCCGGAGACCGTGCGCGACGGCGAAACGGGAATCGTCGTCGACGGCAGATCGGTGCCCGCGATCACCGACGCGATCGTCCAGATTCTGTCCGATCCGGCGCGTGCCGCCATGATGGGTGCGGCAGGGCGCACCTGGGTGACCGAGAACTGGCGCTGGGATCACCATGCCGCCCGATTCGCGGAGCTGGTCAGCGGGTCCGCATAACCTGGGTTCGTGGCCCTGCAGAGCATGCGCAGCACACGCGAGAGGTGCACGACCGGCGGCTCGCTCGGCTTCATCGCGTACCGACTGCGTTACTCGGGCGACCCCGAATAGATCGCGTCGATGTCGGCGGCGAACTTCTCGGCCACCACATTGCGTTTCACCTTGAGTGTCGGCGTCATCTCGCCGGTGGCTTCGGTGAAGTCGACCGGCAGGATCCGGAACTTCTTGATGGCTTCGGCATGGGAGACAACCTGATTGGCTGCCTTCACGGCGGTCCCGATCTCCGCGAGTAGATCGGGATCTTCGACGAGGTCGGCGACGGTGGCGTCGGCAGGCTTGCCGTTGCGCTGTTTCCAGCCGTCGATGGCCTCCGGGTCGATGGTGATGAGAGCGCCGATGAAGGGCTGCTTGTCGCCCACCGCCATCGCCTGGCTGATCAACGGGTGGGCGCGCAACTGGTCCTCCAGCACCGCGGGTGCCACGTTCTTGCCGCCGGCGGTGACGATGATTTCCTTCTTACGACCGGTGATGGTGACGAACCCGTCCTCGTCGATGGCCCCCAGATCGCCGGTGTGGAACCAGCCATCCACGAGCGACTCGCTGGTGGCGGTCTCGTTGTTCCAGTAACCGCTGAACACCACGCCGCCGGATATCAACAGCTCGCCGTCCTCGGCGATCTTGACGGCGTTACCGGGCAATGGCCTTCCGACACTGCCGATCTTGAGACCACCGATGACGTTCACCGCGCAGGCGGCCGTCGTCTCGGTGAGGCCGTAACCCTCGTAGATTGTCAGGCCGACGCCGCGGTAGAAGTGACCCAGCCGGGCGCCCAGCGGTGCCCCGCCGGAGATCGATGCCACGCATTCGCCGCCGAGCGCGGCGCGCAACTTGCCGTACACCAGCTTGTCGAAGGCGGCCCGCTTGGCGCGCAGCACGATGCCAGGACCGCCCTTGTCCAGTGCCTCGCTGTATTCGATGGCGGTGTCGGCGGCGGCATCGAAAATCTTTCCCTTGCCGTCGTTCTGGGCGTTCTGGCGAGCGGTGTTGTACACCTTCTCGAAGATGCGGGGGACCGAGACGATGAAGGTCGGCTTGAAGACCCCGAACGTCGGCACCAGTGTCTTGATATCGCTGGTGAATCCGACGCTGACCTTGGACTGGAAGCAGGCCATCGCGATGCCGCGTGCCAACACGTGAGCCAGCGGCAGGAAGATCAGTGTTCGGCTGCCCTTTTGTAGGTAGTCAGGGAAAACCGCACGCGCGCCACGGGTTTCGTACACCAGGTTCGAATGGGTGAGCTGGCAGCCCTTGGGGCGGCCGGTGGTGCCGGAGGTGTAGATGAGTGTCGCCGGATCGGTCGCCTTGATGGCGGCCAACCGGCCGTTGAGTTCGGCGGGGTCCACCCCGGTGCCCGCCGCGGCGAGCTCGTCGAGGGCCGCCGGGGCGCTCGAGTTGGCGATGTGAAACACGGTGCGCAGGTTGGGCAGTTCCGGTGCCAGTTCTTCGGCGATCTTGGCATGGGCATCGGATTCCACGAACAGCACCACCGCGGCGGAATCTTGGAGCACCCAGCGGACCTGATCGGCCGAGGATGTCTCGTAGATCGGCACGGTGATGGCACCGATCGACAGCACCGCGTAGTCGATGATCGTCCACTCGTATCGTGTCGCGGAGATCAGGGCCACGCGGTCGCCGGGCGCCACGCCCTTGGCGATGAGGCCATTGGCCACCGCGCGGATCTCCGCCGCGGCCTCCGCGTAGGTGACGGGCGTCCAGGTGCCGTCGATAAGACGGGAGAACGCCGCCTGGTTGGGGTCTTCACGCTCGTAGTCGTAGACGGCATGAACAACCGATGCGTTGTCCTCGACGGTGAATGGGGCAGGAACGCTGAACTCTCGCACCCGCCTAGACTAGTCGTGGCCTCAAGATCGTCGAAGGCGTTGCCGTATTTCCCTCGGCGGCGGGGCTTAAGCTTGTCGGCGATGAACAGCATCCAGGTCGCCGATCAGACCTTTATCGCCGCAGATCCCGCGGACATCGGCCGCGCCATCTCCAGCCCCGCGGATTGGCGCCGTTGGTGGCCTGACCTGCAGCTCAATGTTGTCGAGGAGCGCGGCGAGAAGGGCATCCGCTGGACGGTCGCCGGGCCGCTCACCGGCACGATGGAGGTGTGGCTGGAGCCCGTCCTCGACGGGGCGATCCTGCACTACTTCCTGCATGCGGAGCCTGTCGGCGCCAATGCCGCGCAGGCACGCAAGCTGAATCTGGCCCAGCTCAATCATGCCCGTCGTGTCGCCGGGAAACGGTTCGCCTTCGGGGTCAAGCAGCAGCTCGAGGCCGGCCGGCCGATCGGTGAGTCGCGGGTACCGCAGGCCTGATCAGGCCGGGGCGAGCACGACCAGCGGGATGGGACGGGAGGTTGCTCGCTGATATGCGCTGTAATGCCCAGAGTTGTTGGTGTCGGCCAACTTCCACAGCCGCTCATAGTCGGCGTCGCCGGGTAGTAGGGCGCTGGCCCGAACCCGGCGCTTTTCCCTGCCCAGCTGCACCCGCACCTCGGGGTGAGCCCTGAGGTTGTGATACCACGCGGGATTGCGCCGAGCGCCGCCGTTCGAGGCCACGATGACGAGATTGTTGCCGTCCCGCACATAGGTCAGCGAGTTGATCCGTTGCGCTCCGGTCTTGGCGCCGATCGAGGTCAGTAGCAGGCTTGGTGCCATCCCCGGAACGCGATGACCCAGATAGCCTTTCGAAGCGATGTAGATCTGCTGGTGCACACCGAGCACCTTCGCCACCAGACGGCTCATGGGCGTCTCTCCTTCGTGGGGCTGCAGCGAATTGCCAGGATGGGAGTATCCGAGCGCCAACGAGAAGGGTAGCGTCTGTCAGGTGGCTGAGAAGACTACCCAAACGATTGCCATCGATGCCGAGCCCGGCAAGGTGATGGCGGTGATCGCCGATATCGGCGCCTACCCGGAATGGGTGTCGGAGTACAAGGAAACCGAGGTGCTCGACACCGATTCGGAGGGCAGGGTCAAACGGGCCCGGTTGGTGTTGGACGCCGGTGTTCTCAAGGACACCCAGGTCCTGGAGTATGTGTGGTCCCCGGATGGCCGAAAGGTCAGCTGGACCCTGGCGGAAAGCTCCCTGTTGCGTTCGCTGGAGGGGACATACCTCTTGGCGGCCAAAGGGTCTGGAACCGAGGTGACCTATGAGCTCGCGGTCGACCTTCAAATTCCGATGATCGGAATGCTCAAGCGCAAGGCCGAACGCAAGATCACCGATTCCGCGCTCAAGGATCTGAAGAAGCGAGTCGAATCTGACCGCTAGCGACGTCGGGGAGGAGCTCATGTCCCGTCCCGAAGACGTCGCCCCCGAAGTCCACGCGCCGTTGACAGCCACCATCGGCCTCTTCGTGGGCAAGGGAGGCGTGGGCAAGTCGACGCTGGCCGGTGCCACCGCGGTGCGGTACGCGCGTGCCGGCCGACGGGTGCTGGCGGTTTCCACCGACCAGGCGCACTCGCTGGGCGATGTCTTCGGCGTTCGTGTCGATCCGTCCCCGGGTGCGCACTGCGTGCGGGTGATCGAGGATCCGTACGGGGGCCTGCTCGACGTCATGGCGCTGGACACCCTGGGCCTGCTGGAGCGGCGTTGGGCAGACATTGCCGGGACAATCGCCGCGCAGTATCCCGAATCTGATATCGGATCGCTTGCCCCAGAGGAGCTTTCCGCGTTGCCCGGCGTTCAGGAGATGCTTGGGCTGCATGAGGTCCAGCAGCTCGCCGAGACGGGTGAATGGGATGTCGTCGTGGTCGACTGTGCCTCGACGGCCGACGCGTTGCGGATGCTGACCCTGCCCGGAACCTTCGCGATGTATCTCGAACGCGCCTGGCCGCGGCATCGCCGGCTCGGCGGTATCGGCTCGCCGCGCGCCCTGATACTGGCCGAACTGCTGGAACGCGTTGCGGCGTCGGCGGATCGGCTCGCGGGCTTGCTCTCGGATCCCGAGCGGGTGGGGGCGCATCTGGTGTTGACACCGGAACGCGTGGTGGTGGCGGAAGCTGTCCGCACCGTGGGAGCGCTGGCGCTCATGGGTGTGCGCATCGACCAGGTGATTGTCAATCAGGTTCTTATTCAAGATGATTCGTACGAATACCACAATCTTCCTGACCATCCGGCCTTTGACTGGTACATGCAGCGCATCACCGATCAGTCGGCGGTTCTCGACGAGATGGGGGAGGCGATCGGGGATGTGGAGATGTTGTTGGTGCCGCACCTGCCGCGTGAGCCCATCGGTCCGGATGCGCTCGGAGAACTGGCCGAGGCGGTGCGACGCCGCGATGGCGCCAAGCCCCCGGCCCCGCTGGCTACCGTCGTCGAACACGAATCCGGATCCGGCGCGGACGCCGTCTATCGGTTGCGGCTAGAGTTACCGCAGATCGACCCGGCCACATTGAGCCTCGGCCGGGTAGGAGATGACCTGGTCATCGGCGCAAACGGGATGCGCCGGCGGGTCCGGCTGGCCTCCGTGCTGCGGCGCTGTGTGGTTGTCGACGCCCGGCTCGTCAGTGGCGAGCTGACCATACGGTTTAGAGCGGATCCGGAGGTGTGGCCTACGTGACGGGTACCCATCCGGAGCTCGGCCCCGAGCTGCGGGCGTTGGCCACCTCGATCCTCGACAAGCTTGATCCGGCGCTGCGCCAGGCCGCACGTGCCGCCGCCGATGGTGGCGCCCCCGGGAAATGCAATCAGCTGTTCTGCCCGGTGTGCGCACTGGCAGCCCTTGTCGAGGGTGAGCACCATCCGCTGTTGGCGACGATCGCCGAACACAGCCTGGCACTGGTCATGGTGGTGCGGGCGATGCTGGAGGCCGAGGGTGCGGGTGGTCCGGACGATCCCGACGGCGACGGGCCCGGTCCCGAATACCGCAGTCCCTTCCCGCCTCCACCGCCCAGCTCGCAATCGACTGGCTACCAACCAATTCCGGTGGACATCGACGAGTAGCGCGCATCCGTGTCCGTTCTGGGACATGGCGTCCCATTTTTTCGGGACCTTAAACACTCCACGGAGTTTCGCCGTCGCCGAGGGTAAGCTCGGCGCCAGCCCCATGGGAGTTCGGGATGGGGATCGGGAGAGGATGGGCGATGTTCTATTGGCTGCTGAAGTACATCTTCATGGGGCCGATCCTGCAGCTGATGGGCCGGCCGAAGGTGGAAGGTCTGGAGAACATCCCATCGTCCGGGCCGGCAATCTTGGCGGGTAACCATCTAGCCGTGGTCGATAGCTTCTTTCTTCCGCTGGTCTCTCCGCGTCGGGTGACGTTCCTGGCGAAGAGCGAGTACTTCACTGAGTCCGGTTTCAAGGGCTGGCTCAAGAAGGTGTTCTTCAGCGGGGCGGGTCAGGTGCCGATCGATAGAACCAGTGCCGACGCCGCCGAGAATGCGCTGGGCACCGCGAAGCGGCTGCTCGGTGAGGGCAAGCTGTTGGGCATCTATCCCGAGGGCACCCGGTCACCGGACGGACGTCTGTACAAGGGTAAGACCGGACTGGCGCGCATGGCGCTGGCAACGGGCGTGCCGGTCATCCCCATCGCCATGGTCGGCACCAATGTCATGAACCCGCCGGGAACCGCTCGCTGGCATTTTTCCAAGGTCACCGTCAAGATCGGCAAGCCGCTCGACTTCTCGCGGTTCGACGGGATGGCCGGCAACCGGTTCATCGAACGCGCGGTCATCGACGAGGTGATGTACGAGCTGATGCAGCTGTCCGGACAGGAGTACGTCGACATCTACGCGGCCTCCCTCAAGAAAGACGCGGCAGACAAGCCGAAGCCCGCCGAGCCTGCTCAGCAACCCGATCGCATGCCGGAGAGCGCTGCCGGTTAATTCGGGGTCGGCACATCTTCCCTGCATCTGAGGTGGCGCCTCGTCGTGGGGCGTGGGTCAGCTATCCGTGCCGGTACCGCTACTCTTGACCCCACCGGCGGGAGAACTGAGAGATGCGAGGGCCGTGCCGAATTCAATAGACGAAACCACCATCGCGGTCGGCGGCTCCACTCGTCGAGTCGCCGGATGGATTGCGTGGGGTGGCCCGCTCGTCCTCGCGATCGCCCTCTTGCTGCACGCGGTCGTCTTCATTCATTGGCCGACGTACGCGCTGCAGATCGACGTGCTGGTTTATCGATTTGGCGGCACGCGGGTGCTGGACGGGCTGGATCTGTACTCGATCGGACGCAACGGCGAGATCGACGATCTGCTGTTCACCTACACCCCGTTCGCGGCGCTGGTCTTCACCCCATTGGCCTTCATCACCGACTTCACCGCGCAGGTCCTGTCGCTCGTGGTGTTCCCGGCGCTGCTGGTCTATTCGGTGTGGCGCATGCTGCGCTGGCTAAACATCTCGGTCAAGGCAGGGCTGTGGGGGCTGCTGGCGCTGCTGATCGGATTGGTTTCGTGGCTTGAGCCGGTGCGGCTCTCCATTCAGCTGGGGCAGATCAACCTGCTCATCCTCGCCGTGGTGGTCACGGACATGCTGGCGCCCAAACGGTCGAAACTGGCCGGGATCGGCATCGGCATCGTCGCCGGCATCAAGTTGACCCCGATGATCTTCATCGTCTTCCTCTTCGTGGTGGGACGGATTCGCGCCGCCGTCGTGGCCACCGTGACGCTGATCGCCACCATCGGCCTGGGCTTCATATTCCTGCCCTCGGCGTCGCACTACTACTGGGTGGACCGCTCCTTCGAGAAGATCAGCCGCATCACCCGCGATCCCACCGCCAGCACCAGCATCAGCGGGCTGTTCCTGCGACTGAACCTGTCCGCCGGGACCGCCACGGCCCTGTCGGTGCTGGTGATCGTGATGAGCCTGGTGGTCGCGACCGTGGCCTACCGGCGGAACCAGCTGTTGCTGGCGATCTCGATCGTGGGCATGGCATCGGCGGCTGCATCGCCGTTCAGCTGGAGCCATCACTGGGTGTGGTTCGTGCCCTTGGTCGTGCACCTGGGCTACCGCGGATATGTGCTGGGCAAGCGGGCATCCGCGGTCACCATGTGGGTGTTCTGCGTGGTGTTCGCGGCCTGGTTCACCAGTTTGAGCGGAAAGACACCGGACTCCGGGGCGCTGACGTTGCGGCCGGGCGGCGTCCTGAACGACGTGATTCCCAGCTTGTACGTGTTTGTTCATCTCGGGGTGCTCGTGACCAGCTGGATCTGGCTGCGGAGAGACCCAGGGGAGGCGAATGAGGCTGTGCGGGAAGATGAATCAGTGCAGGCCGATGAGCTGACGCCGGCGACTCCGGCACACAACTAGGCGGCGTGCGTGCGCTACTTCTATGACACCGAGTTCATCGACGACGGCCGCACCATCGAGCTCATCTCCATCGGGATGGTCTGTGAGGACGGCCGCGAGTATTACGCGGTATCCACGGCCTTCGATCCGCAGCAGGCGGGCCCGTGGGTGCGTCAGCACGTGCTGCCCAAATTGCCGGCGCTGTCGTCACCGCTGTGGCGCTCTCGTGGGCAGATCCGCGACGAGCTGGCCGAATTCCTCGGACTGAACGGTGGCGGACCGGCCGACCCGATTGAGCTGTGGGCCTGGGTGGGCGCCTACGACCATGTCGCGCTGTGTCAGCTGTGGGGGCCCATGACGGCGCTCCCGCGTCCGATTCCGCGGTTCACCCTGGAGCTCAAGCAGCTGTGGCAGGACCTGGGCCGGCCAGATGTACCGAAACGCCCTGCCGACTCGCACGATGCCTTGGTCGACGCCCGATACAACCTGGTCCGCTACCGCGCGATGGCTCCCGACGGCGGGTAAAATCCGCTGGTGAGGGCCGGTTAAGATGGTGTGGTGAACTGGACAGTCGACGTCCCTATCGACCAATTGCCGGAGCTGCCGCCGCTCCCGGCTGATCTGCGTGACCGCCTCGCCGCCGCGCTGGCCAAACCCGCTGCTCAGCAGCCGAGCTGGCCCGCGAATCAGGCCGCAGCCATGCGGACGGTGCTGGAAAGCGTGCCGCCGATCACCGTTCCCGCGGAGATTCAGCGTTTGCAGGGCCAGCTGGCTCAGGTGGCCCGTGGTGAGGCATTCCTGCTACAGGGCGGCGACTGTGCCGAGACCTTTGCCGACAACACCGAGCCGCATATCCGGGCCAACATTCGCGCGCTGCTGCAGATGGCGGTGGTGCTGACGTACGGGTCCAGCATGCCGGTGGTGAAGCTGGCCCGTATCGCCGGCCAGTACGCGAAGCCACGCAGCTCGGACACCGACGCCCTGGGGCTGAAGTCCTACCGCGGCGACATGGTCAACGGTTTTGCCCCCGATGCCGCACTGCGCGAGCACGACGCGTCGCGGCTGGTGCGTGCGTACGCCAATGCCAGCGCCGCGATGAACCTGGTGCGTGCCGTGACCGGCTCGGGCCTGGCCTCGCTGGCCCTGGTGCACGATTGGAACCGTGAATTCGTCCGCACCTCGCCCGCGGGTGCGCGGTACGAGGCGCTGGCCTCCGAGATCGATCGCGGCCTGAAGTTCATGAGCGCGTGCGGCGTGGCGGATTCCAACCTGGACACCGCCGAGATCTACGCCAGTCACGAGGCGCTGGTGCTCGACTACGAGCGGGCGATGCTGCGCCTGGCCGAGGACGAGAACGGTGAGCCCGCGCTCTACGACCTGTCGGCCCACTACCTGTGGATCGGCGATCGCACGCGGCAGCTCGATCACGCGCATGTGGCCTTCGCCGAGATCATCGCCAACCCGATCGGTATGAAGATCGGTCCGACGACCACGCCCGATCAGGCCGTTGAATACGTGGAACGCCTTGACCCGCACAACAAGCCGGGCCGCCTGACGTTCGTCTCGCGGATGGGCAACTCGAAGGTGCGCGATCTGCTTCCGCCGATCATCGAGAAGGTGCAGGCCACCGGCCATCAGGTCGTCTGGCAGTGCGACCCGATGCACGGCAACACCCACGAGTCGCCCAGTGGTTACAAGACACGGCATTTCGATCGGATCGTCGACGAGGTGCAGGGTTACTTCGAGGTGCACAACGCACTCGGCACGCACCCGGGCGGTATTCACGTCGAGATCACCGGTGAGAACGTCACCGAGTGTCTTGGTGGCGCACAAGATATCTCGGATGACGACCTGGCCGGTCGCTACGAGACGGCATGCGATCCGCGGCTGAACACCCAGCAGTCGCTGGAGTTGGCGTTCCTCGTCGCGGAGATGCTCAGGGACTGAGGCCGCGCCTAGAACAGGTGGGTGATGTTGGCACCCAGTGACCAGCATCCCGCCGCGACGGACCCGGTGAGGATCAAGACGATCACCAGCCAGATGAAGATCGCACGCCGGCTCTGTTGGCGTTCGTATCGGTAGTCAGAGTCGTCGACGCCGGCGAAGAATGCCGATTCGTCTGGCTCGCTGTCGAATTCCCGATCGTATTCATCGTATTCGGGGTCGTAGGAGGGCACCGGGTCCATCATCCGCGTGGGATTGGGCACCTTGGGTCGCGCCGAGGTGCCCGGGCGCGCTGAGACGCCCAGGGCCGCCGCGGCCGAAGCGGCGTCGGCCGCTTGGAACTTGTCGGGAGCGCTGAGGTTGCCGGTGGTACTGCCGCCGGCATCGATCAGTCGGCTGCGGTAGAGCTGCTCGGCGACGTGCTGTTTGGAATCCTTGGGCGCCGGTACCCGAAAGGGTGGCAGCCGCAGCTCCGAGGCGATGGCATCCAGTTCGGCGCCGAACTGCGCGGCATCGGCATAACGCGCGTCCGGGTCGCGGGAGGTGGCGCGCAGCACCAGCTCATCGAACTCCTCCGGTACGCCGTCGATAGTCTCGCTGGGCGCCGGCACGTCGCGATCGATGCGTTGGTAGGCCAGTGCCAACGCGGTGTCGCCGGTGAATGGTGTTACCCCGGTGAGCAATTCGTACATCAGGATGCCTGCCGAGTAGACATCGCTGCGCGGGCCGGCGGATCCGGTGCGCACCTGTTCGGGGGATAGGTATGCCGCGGTCCCCAAGATCACGCTGGTTGAGGTGATTCCGGCTTCGGCCACGGCGCGCACCAGCCCGAAATCGGCGAGCTTGACCTCGCCGTCATCGGAGATCAGCACGTTCTCGGGTTTGACATCGCGGTGCACCAGGCCCGATCGGTGTGCCACCGCCAAACCGCCCAGCAGCGGATTGAACACCGCGGCCACCGCGTGTGGCGGCATGGGCCCGCGTTCACGCAGCAGCTCGCGCAGGGTGCCCCCGTCGATCAGCTCCATCACCAGGAACGGGTGCTTACCGTCCATGCCCTGGTCGAAGACGGCGACCAGGCCCGGGTGACGCAGCCGTGCCACCGCCCGCGCCTCGAGCCGGAATCGTGCGAGAAATCCGCTGTCGGAGGCGTAGCGGCTGTCCATCACCTTCACGGCCACCGGGCGGTCCAGTCGGGTGTCCAGCCCGCGGTACACGGTCGACATACCGCCCGTCGCGATCGGAGCCTCGATGCGGTACCGACCGTCGAGCACCGTGCCGATCATCGGATCGAGACGGCTGGCCGGGGACTTGGGCGATGTCATCGCATCGATCGTATCGACTGATGCGAGGACACCCCGCCGTCAATGTCGCTTGTCGAGCATTTCGCGGACGGAGTTGAGCATTGGCCCGGCCCCGGAGAACAGCATGGTCCGCCATTGACGGTGCAGGGGGATGGCGGGATCGAACCGGCTGTACGTCACGCGGAGCCGGGTGCCGCCGGGCTCGGGGAGCAGATTCCACCGCGAGGTCACTTCGATGCCAGGGGCGGTCAGCACCTGTTCGATGTGATCGCAGGGCACCACGCTGGTGTAGGTGGTGCGGAGCACCCCATCGAATCCCACCGTGGGCTGGGGATGGGTGATGAGGACGCGCGTCGCGCCGACCTCAACCGGTGCATCGTTCACTTCTTTCACCTGTGAGGCGGTGAGCTCTAGGGAGATGAGGACATCCCAGACCTTCTCGACGGGGTAGGGGTAGTACTCACTGTGGGTGACCGATGTCGGATCGCCGGAACTCGTCACCGTCCGAAGGTTACGCGTGTCACCACACCCGGAGGACACTTTTGGGCGACGGTGACGCGGCGGACGACTAGCGTCATTCGTCATGAGCGCAATTCCATACGTCGCCGACACACTTGACGCCGATGAGCCACTGTTCTCTCTCAAGGAGGTGGCGGCGCGTCTACGGGTAACGGTGAGCAAGGTCCAGCAATATCTGCGCGACGGAGAGCTGATCGCGGTGCGGCGCGATGGTGAAATCAAGGTTCCCGTCATCTTTTTCAGCCCGGAGGGGCCGGTCGTGAAACATTTGTCCGGGCTGCTGTCCGTGCTGCGGGACGGCGGATTTCACGAGCCCGAAATCATGCGCTGGCTGTTCACCGGCGACGAGTCGCTCACCGTGAGCCGGGACGGCACCACGGAACGAATCGAGGCGGCCCGCCCGGTCGATGCGCTGCACGGCCACCAGGCACGCGAAGTGCTGCGGCGGGCGCAGGCGATGGCGTACTAGGCGGCGGGCGCCGGGGCTGGTGCTACGGCCGGTTCCGGATCATGAGGTTCCGGCGCGGTATTGATCATCCGCCAGGCGACGGCCGCGCACGTGGCGGCGATCAGCACATGGATCCATACGTACATGCCGTGGGAGCCATCGGGTTTGAAAATCACCATGATCCAGGTGGAGAACCCGGCGATCGCGGCGATCGCGGCGCGCGATTGCAGCAGTGGTCCCGCGATGGCCAGCGGCCACGTGTAGTACCAGGGCAACGCGGCCGGTGCCATGAGTACCACGATGACCATCGACCACAGGATCCCGAACATCGCGTCACGGTCGTTGTGGCGATGCCGCCACCACACCACCGGCAGGCTGACGGCTATGACGATGACCCCGATGATGCGGGTGATCTCCAGTAGCGCGTCGAAGTTCACGGTGACGAACAATCCGGCGACGACATTGATGATGTTGGCGACGGCGGTCGGCACGGTCAGCCAGTTGATGATCTTCACCGAACCGGCCAGCGCGGTCAGCCATCCCAGGCCGACTCCGGCGATCCAGGACAGCACCGCGAACACGGTGACGACAATCGCGACCGAGGCCGCCGACGCCATCACGAACGCGGCTATCGGGCTCCGCCGTTTTTGTTGCGGGGGACCCTCGTCGGTGCGGTCGATGAGTCGGCGCATCCAGATCCACACCAAAAACGGTAGGGCCAGACCGGCTGTGGCCTTGACCGCGACCGCTAGGGCCACCACCGACATGCCCCAAACGTGATGTCGCTCAAGGACAAGGGCGATGCCCGCCATCATGAGGCCGACCATCAGCATCTCGTTGTGCACACCACCCATGAGATGGATGATCACCAGCGGGTTGAGGACGCAGATCCACAAGGCCTTGCTGGCGTTGGCGCCGAGGTGTTGGGCGACTCGGGGTGTGGCCCACACCAGCAATGCCAAGCCGGGCAGCATGCACAGGCGCAGCAGCATGGTCCCCGCCACCACATCGTCGCCGATTACCTGGGTGACGAACCGCGCGATGAGGATGAACAGTGGCCCGTAGGGCGCCGTGGTGGTGGACCAGATCGGACTGACGTTCTCCAGCAATGGATTCGGGTTTTCGACCGGGCCCACCACATAGGGATCGAATCCGTCGCGGAGCAGGGCGCCCTGCGCGAGATAGGAGTACGCATCCCGGCTGAATACCGGAACCGAGGTGAGCAGCGGCAGCAACCAGCACGGGATGACAATCATCAGGGACTCTTTGGTTACCTTGCCCGCGATGACATGTCGGCCCAGTCCGAGCCAGGCCAGCAGCATCAGCACAACCCCGAGCCACATGAGGACCGAGGACACCACCAGGCCGTGGCCGAAGCGCAACCAGGACAGCCCGGCGGATTCCAATAGTGGGTCGTGCTGGCGGGTGCTGCCCGCGCCCAGGCCGCCGATGGCGATGAGAACAGCACCACCGAATCCGGTGATGGCCGCGCGTCCGGCGGGGGACCGCAGGAAGGACGACACCCATCCGGCGCTTTCCAGGGGAGGCTCCACGGCCTTTGACGATGTGCTCACGTGATCATGCGCTCCGGTTGGACACCAATCGGACCAGGTCAGATAGCGCGTCGCGGGCATCGTCGGCGATATCGGCGCTCGCCAGCTGGTCCAGGGCGCGGTGCGTGTGTTCCTCGATACGGGATTCCACCGCCGCCAGCGCACCCAAGTCGACTATGAGCGAACACATTTCGGCGACCTGCTGATCGGTGAGCGGGGTGCCGATCCAGGAGTGCAGCAGATCCTCGGCGGCGCTGTCGCTTCGGCGCGCCAGCTGCAGGGCCTCGGCCAGCAGCACGGTGCGTTTGCCTGAACGAAGGTCGTCCCCGGCCGGTTTCCCGGTCACCTTCGGGTCGCCGAATACGCCGAGCACGTCATCGCGAAGCTGGAACGCGACGCCTATATCCAGTCCGACATCGCCGAGAAGTTGTGAGATTTCCGGGTTCTCGGCGGCGATCGCGACACCCAGCTGCAAGGGACGCTGCACCGTGTAGCCGGCGGTCTTGAATCGGATCACCCGCAGGGCGGTCTCGACGGACTCGTCACCGGAGGATTCGGACAGAATGTCCAGATACTGGCCGCCCAACACCTCGCTGCGCAGGATCGACCAGACGCCTCGTGCCCGTGCGTGAGCCTGCGGGGAGAGCTGTGCGCCGACGACCATGTCGTCGGCCCAGGTGAGTGCCAGGTCGCCGAGGAGGATCGCGGCGGATATTCCGAACTGCTCGGGGGAGCCCGACCAGCCGTTCTCGCGGTGCAGGGCCGCGAACTCGACATGGATGGTGGGTTCGCCGCGCCGGGTGGCGGAGCTGTCGATGACGTCGTCGTGGATGAGTGCACAGGTGTGTAGCAGTTCGAGCGCGGCACACACCCGCAGCACATCGGGGTTCCACGGGTCCGGGTCGTCGGTGATCGCGCGCCAGCCCCAGTAGGCGAACGCCGGGCGCAGCCTCTTGCCGCCGCGCAGCACAAACTGGTCCAGGGCGGTGATGGCGTGCTCGTAGTTCTGCCCGATATGCGCGGTGTGCTCACGGCATTCGGCCAGGAACTGGCTCAGTTGGTCGCTCACCGCGTCGGTCAGGTGCCGGGCGTTGGCAGCGGCTACATTGACGCTCAGCGGGGGAGTCCTTTCACGGTGCGTAACTGGGTCCCGGATGCGTGCAGGGTCTCCGAGAGTGAACTCAGCCTAATCCCACCTATCCTGGACAAGTGACAACTCACCCGCTCGACCGTGATGGACCGGTCGCCGAGCTGCAGGATCCGGGGTCGATCGCCGATCGACTGTCCGCGGTTCAGCCCGGCGAGGTCCCGTTCTCGGTCGAGTTCATGCCGCCCCGCGACGAGGCGGCTGAGGCTCGGTTGTGGCGGGCGGCAAGAGTTTTCGAACGGTATCAGCCGGTGTTCGTCTCGGTCACCTATGGTGCGGGTGGCTCCACCCGGGACCGTACGGTGCGGGTGACCGGCGAACTCGCCGAGAACACCACGTTGTTGCCGGTCGCGCACCTGACTGCCGTCGGGCACACCGTCGATGAGCTGCGTGCCATGGTGGGGGCGTATGTGGACCGTGGCATCACCAATATCCTTGCGCTGCGCGGCGATCCGGCCGGAGATGTCAATGCGGAATGGATTCCTCACCCCGGCGGGCTGACGTACGCGACGGAACTGGTGCAGCTGGTTCGTGACCTCGGCGATTTCCATGTCGGCGTGGCGTCCTTCCCCGAGGGCCACCCGCAGGCGATCGACCTGGAAAGCGATACCGCCAATCTGGTGAGCAAGCTCCGTGCGGGAGCCGAGTACTCCATCACCCAGATGTTCTTCGATGTCGACGACTATCTGCGGCTGCGCGACCGGGTGATCGCGGCCGACTCCGAGCAGGGCGCCAAGCCGATCATCCCGGGGCTCATGCCCATCACCTCACTGCGTTCGGTGCGTCGACAGGTTGAGCTTTCCTCGTCCACGCTGCCCGCCTCCTTGGAGGAACGGCTACTCAGGGCCGCCGGGGATGGTCCGGACGAGGACCGCGACGAGGTGCGCAAGGTGGGTGTCGAGGTCACCACCGCGATGGCCGCCCGGCTGCTCGCCGAGGGTGTCCCATGCCTGCACTTCATGACTCTGAACTTCGCCCGGGCCACATCCGAGGTGTTGGAGAACCTCGGGGTGCGGGTTACTCCGGGAACTGGTCGGGCGTAAACCGCGGCGACTGGTCACGAGCCAGCCAGGCCATGGAGGCGACGAGCGCCCCGACCAGCAGCGCGGCGATCGAGACGAAGATCGCGGCACCGTCGAACGAACGGGTACTGGGGTCGGTGTAGCGAGCTGTCGCGGTAAAGGTGCTGACCACACCGGGATTGAGCTTCCACTGCACGGCGTCGGAGCCAAGCATTTCCCCATTGGTGGATTCGATATCACCGGGAAAGGACACGGCCAGCGACACATCGGCGTTTGAGTTGTCGCCCAGTGCGGTGAGGTCGGCACGTCCTTCCAGGACTACTGCGTCGCCATTGCGTCGCAGGGTCAGGTCGAACCCGGCGGCGTTCTTGTTCATCCCGGCGAGCTGGGGCACCTCCGCGAAGGTCAGGTCGTTAAAGATGGCCCGGGACCCCACCATGCCGTTCTCTTCGTAATCGCTCACCTGAACCTTCTGTGCGAAGGACATGTTGCGATCGAGTTGGGGGCCCTTATCGTTCTTGCCCTGCGGTTTGGCGACGGCAATCAGTTGACCGGAGACGTGATCGTCGGTGGTGACGGTCATCGAGGCCTTGACGCGCACGCATCCCGACAGCAGCGGCAGTGTCGTCAACAACAGCACAGCGGTGATCCGCGCCACCCGCCCTCGTTTAGTCATCGCGGATTATCGTGCCAGACGGCGGATATGTCCGGCTGCCGATATCCGGGCTCCAGCGGCAAAGGGCGACCAAGCACCGCAAATCGCCGGGGATCTCCCGCGAACTGGTGCTGCCGGATGACATCGGTGAATCCCAGTCGGCGGTACAACCGCCACGCGCGGTTGGATTCGCCGGTGATTTCGGGGGTGGACAGCAGGACATGCGACTCGGTGCGACGCGAGAGCAGCCGCCGTGCCAATGCCTCGCCGTAACCGTGGCCCTGTAGTTGGGGATCGACATGCAGTTCGGTCAGCTCGAAATACTGCTCGAGCAGGGTATTCACCTGGTCGCGCGGCCGTCCCGACTTGCGCAGACCCTGGCTGACCTGTTGATGCCACCACTGGTCGGCGGCGCCGCGGTAGCCGTATGCGATTCCGACCATGCGGGCCTGTTCAGGGTCCAGAACGGGTGGGGCGTCGTGGTCCGACGGTATGGCCGGAGTATCGAAAATGGCCGCTGCCTGCCACCCGTGCCTGCGACTGTGCTCGAGCCACATGGGCGCGCGCTGATCCTCGGTGCCGTGTGGGTAGCCCATGGCGATGACATAGACACGAAGCGCTTCGCTGAGCCGGCGCTGCATATCGCGTTGCGACAGATCGGCCAGGAATGTCGTCAACGTGCGTCCTTTGGGTTTCCGGTTGGGCTTCGTGTACTGCCCGGGTTTATCACGCGCGGTGGGTTCCCGGGTGCTGTCGCGGCTTTCGCCGGGTCCGTCGGCGCGCCGTGGTGCGGTGTTGCCCGGTGGGCGGTGGCTGTGAGATTGGTGGGTGAACCGGGTGGTATGGCGGGTATTCACCTCGTATTATGAACGTGAGGGTGTTGTAACCACGGCACCCTTGATAAATAGACATCAACAGATATTGAGTGTCAGCGCTCCCCGGCGTTGATGCCGACACGACATAGCCAACCGGTAGCGGTGCGCCAGAGGGAGGGACAGATGCCACTCTCCGAGCACGAGCAGCGCATGCTCGACCAGATTGAGAGCGCGCTGTACGCGGAGGATCCCAAGTTTGCGTCGAGTGTGCGCGGAGGACGGCTGGGTGCGACCTCCGGCCGCCGGCGCCTGCAGGGCGCGGCGCTGTTTTGCATCGGATTGGCGATGTTGGTGATCGGTGTCGCGGTACCCGCCACGCAGATCGGAAACTTCCCGGTCCTGAGCGTCATCGGATTTGTGGTCATGTTCGGTGCGGCGGTCTTCGCGATCATCGGCAGCAGACGCTCCGAGACCAGCCCGGTCGGTCAGGGGGGACAGGGTGGGGCCGGCGGCCGCGCCCGTAAGCCTCGCGCCGCCGGGTCGTTCGCACAACGCATGGAAGAGCGGTTCCGTCGCCGCTTCGACAACTGACAAACACCCTCTAAACCGGTCAAGAAACACAGACCCGCGCGATCAGCGCGGGTCTGTTGCTATGTGCGTTGCTGCTTGACCCACTCATCCTCACCACTGCGCGTCGTGGAGTGACCGCGCGCAAGCCCGGCCGGACGGGCAGGCCAAATCGTTATCAACTCGCCTGGATACCGGTGCCCCACTCATCCCCACCGGGTTTACCTGCGTAAACAACGCATCGGCGGCGCTTCTCAGCCTCAGTGTGGGTGCATGGTGGGGAGACACGCGGCAAATCAGATTCAAAGTGGGGGATTGTGGGGTAAAGTGGCGGACATCGGAGGGAAGGGTAGCTCCGAAGGGTTTGGGCAGGGAGGTGTCGGGATGTTTCTCGGTACCTACACGCCCAGGCTCGACGACAAAGGGCGGCTGACATTGCCCGCCAAGTTTCGGGACGCACTAGCGGGAGGGTTGATGGTTACCAAAAGCCAGGACCACAGCCTCGCGGTGTATCCACGGGCCGAGTTCGAGCAGCTGGCACGCAAGGCCGCCGCGGCTTCTCGCAGCAACCCGGAGGCTCGTGCCTTTCTGCGCAACCTGGCGGCGGCCACCGACGAACAGCATCCGGACGCGCAGGGCCGCATCACCCTGTCCGCCGACCATCGGCGGTACGCGGATCTGTCCAAGGACTGTGTCGTCATCGGATCCGTTGACTACCTAGAGATTTGGGATGCCACCAAGTGGCAGCAGTACCTCGAGGAACACGAAGAGAACTTCTCGACGGCCAGCGATGAATCTCTCAATGGCATTTTCTGAGCGGACCCGTGCAGCGCGGCCTCTGTCCGATACGACCCTGGCGTACTTCCCCGACGCCAGGTTCGCACCATCGGGCAGGGACCGGGCTGCGCGGCTCTGCTGCATCTCCCGCTCCCGGAGGGCTATCGCCGTGTCTGACAACGATTCTCGATTTGGCCACATTCCGGTCATGCGCGACCGCTGCTATGAGCTGCTTGCTCCGGCACTGACCGCCGGCTCCGCTGACGGGTCGGGCGCCGTTCTTGTCGACGCCACGCTGGGTGCCGGTGGACATACGGAGTATTTCCTCACCATGTTGCCGGGCCTGACGGTCATCGGCCTCGATCGCGACACCAATGCTCTTGATATTGCCCGGACGCGACTGGCGCACTTCGGGACGCGTTTCGTCGGTGTGCATACCCGGTACGACGGCATGGCCGATGCTCTTGACGGGTTGGGTTACCGCGCAACGTCTTCGATCGACGCGGTGCT
The DNA here is from genome assembly GCF_001853795.1 of Mycobacteroides franklinii. Lineage (NCBI taxonomy): Bacteria > Bacillati > Actinomycetota > Actinomycetes > Mycobacteriales > Mycobacteriaceae > Mycobacteroides > Mycobacteroides franklinii. Next base: position 23,593 of record NZ_MLIK01000004.1, on the reverse strand, counting down.
TTTCGACCTGGGTGTGTCCTCCATGCAGCTCGATCAGGCCGAACGTGGATTCGCCTACTCCGTGGACGCCCCACTCGACATGCGGATGAATGCGCAGGACGAGCTGACCGCCGCCGACATCCTGAACACCTATTCGGCGGTGGAGCTGTCGAGGGTGCTCAGCAGATACGGTGAGGAGCGCTTCGCGCGCCGAATCGCCGACGAGATCGTCCGGCGTCGGGACGCGGAACCCTTCACGCGCAGTGGGCAGTTGGTCGAGTTGCTGTACGCGGCCATCCCGGCGGCCACTCGTCGCACCGGCGGCCACCCGGCAAAACGGACCTTTCAGGCGCTCCGGATCGCGGTCAACGCCGAGCTGGAATCCCTTGCGGGGGCGATACCTACCGCGATGGCCGCGCTACGCCCGGGCGGGCGGGTCGCGGTCATGGCGTACCAGTCGCTGGAAGACAAGATCGTCAAGGCAGAGTTCACCGCTGCCACCGCGTCTCGGTCGCCCATCGACCTGCCGGTCGAGTTGCCCAGTGATGCACCGGAGTTCAGGGCGATCACCCGTGGCGCGGAGCGCGCCGACGAAGCGGAAATAGAAGTCAACCCGCGCAGTGCACCAGTGCGGTTGCGGGCAGTCGAACGAGTTGGGGATAGGAGGAAGTCATGATCGGTGTGCGCAAGAATGTCGGTGAGGCGCCCAAGAAGACCAAGCCCACCAAGCGTCGCAACGGGGCACCCAAGGCTGCCTCGGTGGGTCCCTCGGCCCGTCCGCGTCGTTCTGCTCCGCAGACCATGCCGATCCCGGTGCAGCGTCAGGCGCCGGAGAAGATCCGTCCCGCCGCCAGCACGCGACAGGCAAAGGCCCGGGCAAAGGCTCGCAAGGCCAAGGCCCCCAAGGTCATCCGGATACCGCTGCGTGAGCGAATTCTCACCCGCCTGTCTGAGGTGGACCTGCGACCGCATGTCTGGGTCACCAAAGTCCCCTTCGTCGTGTTGGTCATCGGCGCTCTTGGGGTCGGCCTGGCCATCACCCTGTGGTTGTCGACCGACGCCGCGGAACGCTCCTACCAGCTAGGTGCCCAGCGGACCACCAACGAGCAGCTGTTGCAACGTAAGGAAGCCCTCGAACGCGATGTACTGCGTGCGGAATCGGCGCCGGCGCTGGCTGATTCGGCGCGCGATCTCGGCATGATCCCGTCCCGCGATATCGCGCATCTGGTGCGTGACCCGCAGGGTAACTGGCTGCTGGTCGGCGCCCCCAAACCCGCCGAAGGTGTCGCACCGGCACCCCTGAACTCCGTGATCCAGGACGACGCCGATGCCGTTCCGAAGGCCGGCAACTCGGTCGAGGTACCTGTGCAGCTGCCTCCGGTACCGCCCCCGGTGGCTCTCGTACCGCATATGGCCCCGCCGGCGGCGGTTCCCCCTGTGCCCGTGGTCGAAGCTCCCATCGGGCAGGATCCCGCGGCCGCACCGCCGGTGCCACCGGTACCGGCACCCGCGCTCGCTGTACCGCCCCCCGTGGCCGACGCGCCGCAAGCATCAAATATCACGAATTCTCCAGTAACCGGGGAACAATTCAATCCCGTGGCAACAACGAGTCCCCTCCCGACGGCGTGAACCGGCAGGATCCGTCCCGGCCGGTCGGTGCCCGTCGCACCCGACGGCCCACGGCTGCCATTTCGCGGACGGCAGGATTCGCCTTTCGTCATCGCACGGGCAACATCGTCATCTTCGTGGTCTTGGCTGTCGCGGCCATTCAGCTGTTCACTCTCCAAGGGCCGCGCGCCGCGGGCCTGCGTGCGGAGGCCTCCGGTCAGCTGAAGGTCACCGAGACCGAGAAGGCGCTGCGCGGCACCATCGTCGATCGCGCGGGCAACAAGTTGGCGTTCACCATCGAGGCTCGGGCTCTCACCTTCCAGCCCAAGAAGATTCGCGAACAACTCAACAAGGCCTGGGAGAAAAGCCAGGAGATTCTCAACGACCCAGGCAAGAGCGACGCCGCAAAAGCCGCGGCGAAGAAGATCAGGTCCGTCGATCCCGAGCAGCGGCTGCAGGATATCGCTGCCGGAGTCTCGGCCAAGCTGGGTAACAAACCAGACGCCAAGAGCCTGTTGAAGAAGATTCGCAGTGACGAAAGCTTTGTGTACCTGGCGCGTTCGGTCGATCCGGCCATCGCCACTGCGATCACCAAGGAATTCCAGGAAGTCGGCGCGGAGCGGCAGGACATCCGCCAGTATCCCGGTGGCTCGTTGGCCGCCAACATCGTCGGCAGTATCGACTGGGAGGGTTACGGCCTTCTGGGGCTCGAGGATTCTCTCGACAGTTCATTGGCAGGCAAGGACGGATCGCTCACCTACGATCGAGGCTCCGACGGCGCGGTGATTCCCGGCAGCTACCGCGATCGTCACAATGCCGTCAACGGGTCCACCGTCGAGCTCACCCTGGACAACGACATTCAGTTCTATGTGCAGCAGCAGGTGCAGCAGGCGAGGGACTTGTCCGATGCGCGTAGCGTTTCCGCGGTCGTGCTCGATTCCAAGACCGGTGAGGTCCTGGCGATGGCCAATGACAACACCTTTGACCCGTCGCAGAACCTCGGCAAGCAGGGCAACCGCGAGATGGGCAATCCTTCGGTCTCCTCGCCGTTCGAGCCAGGATCGGTCAACAAGGTCATCACCGCTTCGGCGGTGATCGAGAATGATTTGTCCAATCCCGATGAGGTGCTGCAGGTTCCAGGCTCCATCAATATGGGCGGGGTTACCGTCCGGGATGCGTGGCCCCACGGGACGGTGCCATTCACCACCACCGGTGTCTTCGGAAAGTCTTCCAACGTGGGCACTCTCATGCTGGCCCAACGGGTCGGCCCGGAACGCTTCATGGATTTGGTGGACAAGTTCGGGCTGGGTCAGCGCACCGGGGTCGGCCTGCCGGGTGAGAGCGCCGGTATCGTGCCGCCGATCGAGCAGTGGTCCGGCAGCACGTTCTCGAACCTGCCCATTGGCCAGGGTCTGTCGATGACGTTGCTACAGATGACGGGCATGTACCAGGCCATCGCCAACGACGGAGTACGGATCCCGCCGCGCATCGTCAAGAGCATCACGGCATCCGATGGCACCCGAAAAGAAGAGCCACGCCCGGAGTCCGTGCAGGTGGTCAACGCGGGCACCGCGCGCACTGTCCGGAACATGCTGCGCGCGGTGTTGCAACCGGACGCGCGTCAGATTCAGAACGGCACGGGCGCATCCGGCGCGGTCGACGGCTATCAACTCAGCGGTAAGACCGGCACTGCCCAGCAGATCAATCCCGCCTGTGGGTGCTACTTCGACGATGTGTACTGGATCACCTTCGCGGGCATCGCCACGACAGACGACCCCCGGTACGTCGTCGGTATCGAGATGAACGCGCCGAAACGCGGCTCGGACGGCTCGTCACACATGACTGCGGCGCCGCTGTTCCACAACATCGCGTCCTGGTTGATGCGGCGCGAAAACGTGCCACTATCACCTGATCCCGGGCCACCGCTGATCCTGCAGGCGACCTGAGCCCGTCCTCATCCGATCGGGGGACGACGGCACGCCCGGTAGTGTCGTTTGACGCCCGAGGGTAGGGGCGGCAGAAATACGGCAGGAGGTGATCGCAGGTGGCGGCATCCGGAACCCACCGGTTCCTTCCCCGGACGCGCCCGCACCCGGTCGCCGATCTGGCCTCGCTGGTGTCGGCCGAGCTGCGCGGACAGGACCCCGCCACCACCGTCTCCGGAGTCACGCTCAGGGCGCAGGATGCTCGCGCGGGCGACCTCTTCGCCGCGCTGCCCGGCACCAGTACACATGGTGCGCAGTTCGCGTCCGAGGCCGTCGCCGCGGGTGCGACCGCCGTGCTCACCGATGCTGACGGCGCGCGACTACTGGAGGATCAGGGCCTGGCGCTCTCGGATATCGCGGTATTGGTTCACCCCCTCCCGCGCTCGGTGCTCGGTGAGCTCGCGGCGACCGTTTACGGAGAGCCCTCTCGTCATCTGCGGGTCGTCGGTGTCACCGGAACCTCCGGCAAGACCACGACCACCTACCTGGTCGAGGCGGGGCTGCGAGCCGCGGGTCGGCGGGTCGGTCTCATCGGCACCGTCGGCGTTCGGATCGACGGCGAGGACGTACCGAGCGCGCTGACCACCCCCGAGGCACCGGCGCTGCAGGAACTGCTGGCCGAAATGGTCCAGCGCGGGGTGGACACCGTGGTCATGGAGGTATCCAGCCACGCGTTGGCCCTCAACCGGGTGGACGGCACGCGCTTTGCGGTAGGGGCCTTCACCAACCTGTCGCGAGATCACCTGGATTTTCATCCCGACATGGAGGACTACTTCGCCACCAAGGCGCGGTTGTTCCAGCGCGATTCGCCACAGCGAGCGCAGCGCTGCGTCATCTGCGTCGACGATGACGCCGGGCAGGCCATGGCCGCGCTGGCGCGCGAGGCGGGCCCCGGGGTCGTCACGGTGAGCTCGCATGCCGGTGGCTCCGCGGACTGGACCTGTTCGGGTGTGGCGGTGGGTCACGACGGCAGTCAGCGGTTCGTCGCGAATGGTCCGGCGCGCAGCATCGAACTCGCGATCGCCTTACCCGGCTACTACAATGTGGCCAATTGTCTTGTGGCCGTGGCTATCTTGGAGATACTTGGCGTTTCTGCCGCGACCGCCGCGCCGGGGATCGCGCCCGCGGGCGTGCCGGGGCGCATGGAAGCGGTGGTCGCCGGTCAGCCGTTTCTGGCCGTCGTCGACTATGCCCACAAGCCCGGTGCGTTGCGTGCTGTTCTGGAAAGCCTGCGCGCCCACCGTGGCGGTCGCCTGGCGGTGGTGTTCGGTGCCGGCGGTAACCGCGACCGCGGTAAGCGCGCCGATATGGGGGAGGTCGCCGGGGAGCTGGCCGATCTCGTGGTGGTCACCGACGACAATCCGCGAAATGAAGAACCGGCCGCGATCCGGTCCGAGATCATCTCCGGCACAGCTGGTTCGGATGCCGAGGTGATCGAAATCGGCGACCGGCGAGCCGCTATCGACTTCGCCACGCGATGGGCGCGCCCGGGGGACACCGTCCTGATCGCGGGCAAGGGGCATGAGAGCGGTCAGAAGACGGGCGATGTGACGGTGCCCTTCGACGACCGCGTGGAGCTGCGCTCCGCCCTAGAGGCACTTGGGAGCCTGGATGATTGAGATGACCGTCGCCGAGATCGCCGAGATTGTGGGTGGACGCCTCGACGGGATGAGTGCGCAGGAGGCTCGGCAGACGCGGATCACCGGCACCGTCGAATTCGATTCGCGTCAGGTGACGCCCGGTGGGCTGTTCCTCGCCCTGCCCGGAGCCCGGGTCGACGGCCACGACCACGCCCAGGGTGCGGTCGCGGCCGGGGCCGTCGCGGTGCTGGCCGCCAGACCGGTCGGCGTGCCCGCCATCGTGGTGTCGCCGACCGGGGTGGCGCGGACCGAAGTTTCTGCGCTGGAACATGATTCGGATGGATCGGGTGCTGCGGTGCTGGCCGCGACGGCCGCGCTGGCAGCCGAGGTGGCCCGACGGCTGGCGGCCCAGGGACTACGCATCGTCGGCGTGACCGGCTCGTCCGGAAAAACGTCGACGAAGGATCTCATCGCCGCGGTACTCAGCCCGCTCGGCGAGGTGGTGGCGCCTCCCGGATCATTCAACAACGAGCTCGGTCATCCCTGGACCGTCCTGCGAGCGACGGAATCGACAAAGTTCCTGGTGCTGGAGCTTTCGGCCCGGCGTCCCGGCAATATCGCGGACCTGGCCGCCATCGCGCCGCCGTCGGTGGGTGTCGTGCTCAATGTCGGCACCGCGCATCTGGGTGAGTTCGGCTCGCGGCAGGCCATCGCCGACACCAAGGGCGAACTGCCGCAATCGCTTTCCGCTGACGGTGTGGCGGTGCTGAACGCCGATGATTCCGCGGTGGCCGCAATGGCCGCCAAGACGTCGGCCCGGGTGGTGCGCACCAGTGTGCATAATCCCGCCGATGTCTGGGCCGGCGAGGTGAGCGTCGACGATCTCGCCAGGGCCCGATTCACCCTGCATGTCGGGCAGAGCTCCATGCCGGTTCAGCTGGCGGTGCACGGTGAGCATCAGGTGGGCAACGCGCTGGCCGCCGCCGCGGTAGCGTTGGAATGCGGCGCCACCCTCGGGCAGGTCGCCGCCGCGCTCGCCGAGGCCGGCCCGGTCTCGCGCCGCCGCATGGAGGTCAGCACTCGACATGACGGAGTGACCGTCATCAACGACGCCTATAACGCCAATCCGGATTCGATGATGGCAGGGCTGAAGGCGCTGGTCTCGATGGCCCGCCACGGTGCTGAGCCCCGTCGCAGCTGGGCGGTGCTGGGCGAGATGGCCGAGCTGGGTCCCGATGCGATATCCGAGCATGACCGCATCGGGCGGGCCGCCGTGCGATTAGATGTCAGTCGATTGGTAGTCGTCGGGACTGGGAGGTCACAGCGGGCAATGCATGCGGGTGCGGTGATGGAGGGGTCGTGGGGGTCCGAGGCGGTGCTGGTGGACGATCCTGCGGCAGCCGCCACACTGCTGGCCGGCGAGCTGGCCGCGGGCGATGTGGTGCTGGTCAAGGCATCGCAGTCGGCCGGGCTCTGGGTCGTGGCCGATGAGCTGCTTGCGCGAAGAGGCGACAGTTCCGATGAGCTGCTGAAGGTGGATGACGCATGAGGCAGATCATCATTGCCGCCGGGATCGCGATCCTGGTCTCGATCATGCTCACGCCGGTGCTCATCCGGGTGTTCTCACGGCAGGGCTTCGGCCAGGAGATCCGGGACGACGGCCCGCAGCATCATCAGAAGAAGCGCGGCACCCCCTCCATGGGCGGCGTCGCGATCCTGGCCGGGATGTGGGCCGGGTACTTCGGGTCACACCTGGTGGGCATCGCGTTCGGGTCTGATGGTCCCTCGGCGACGGGCCTGCTGGTGCTGGCGCTAGCGACGATGCTCGGGGGAGTCGGGTTCATCGACGACTTCATCAAGATTCGCAAGGCGCGCAACCTCGGTCTGAACAAGACATCCAAGACGGTCGGCCAGATCCTGTCGGCACTCGTCTTCGGCGTGCTGGTGCTGCAGTTCCGCAACACCGACGGGTTGACCCCGGGCAGTCCGCAGCTCTCGTATGTCCGCGAGATCGCCACGGTCGCCATGCCCGCCGTCATCTTCGTGCTCTTCTGCGTGATCCTGGTGATGTCCTGGTCCAACGCCGTCAACTTCACCGATGGGCTCGACGGGCTGGCCGGTGGCTGCATGGCGATGGTGACTGGCGCCTACGTCATCGTCACCTTCTGGCAGTACCGCAACGCGTGCTCGACGCATCCGGGCATCGCCTGCTACAACGTGCGTGACCCGCTGGATCTCGCGGTGATCGCCGCGTCGACCGCGGGCGCCTGCATCGGCTTCCTGTGGTGGAATGCCGCGCCCGCCAAGATCTTCATGGGCGACACCGGGTCGCTGGCCCTGGGCGGTGTCATCGCCGGTCTGTCGGTGACCACCCGGACCGAGCTGCTGGCCGTGGTGCTGGGCGCGCTGTTCGTCGCCGAGATCGTGTCGGTGGTTCTGCAGATCGCCGCATTCCGTACCACCGGCCGCCGGGTGTTTCGGATGGCGCCGTTCCATCATCATTTCGAGCTGATGGGCTGGGCGGAGACAACGGTGATCATTCGGTTCTGGCTGCTGACGGCCATCGCCTGCGGCTTGGGTCTGGCGCTGTTCTATGGCGAGTGGCTCGCCACGATCGGTGACTAGGCGATCATGACTGCTTCTGAAGTCACCGAATTGGTCAGCGGCGCAAGGGTCCTGGTCTGCGGTGCGCGGGTCACCGGCGACGCGGTGGTCAGTGCACTGGCCGGATTCGATGTGCGCATCACCGTCTGTGACGACAACGAGGATGCCCTGCGCCGCCATCGCGATGCGGGGCGCGGTGCGTTGACCACCGCCGAGGCACAGCGCGGCATGGCCGATCAGGACCTGGTGATCGTCAGCCCCGGGTTCGGTCCGTCCTCACCTGTTGTGCTGGCCGCGGTGCAGGCCGGGCTGCCCATCTGGGGCGATGTCGAATTGGCTTGGCGCCTGGATGCTTCCGGCCGATATGGGCCGCCCAAACGGTGGCTGGTGGTCACGGGAACCAACGGAAAGACCACCACCACGGCGATGGTCCACGACATGCTGACGGCGGCGGGCGGTACCAGTGCGCTCTGCGGGAACATCGGCGACCCGGTGCTCAATGTGCTGGAGCGCGATGTGGAGTTCCTGGCCGTCGAGTTGTCGAGTTTCCAGCTGCACTGGGCGCCTTCCGTGCGGCCGGCTGCCGGTGTGGTGCTCAACGTGGCCGAGGATCACCTCGACTGGCATGGGGGCATGGAGGGCTATACGCGGGACAAGGCCCGCGCGCTCGACGGTGAGGTCGCCGTCGTCGGTCTGGACGACGCGGTGGCCGGCGGGCTGCTTGCCGGTGCCGCGGCGCCGGTCAAGGCGGGATTTCGCACCGGCGAGCCCGCGCCGGGTGAGCTCGGGGCGCGGGACGGTTGGCTGGTTGATCGCGCTTTTGGCCCCGACGTGGCGCTGATCGAGGTATCGAAGCTTCCGGTGGGCGGCCCCATCGGTGTGCTCAACGCGCTGGCGGCCGCCGCGCTGGCCCGGGCCGTGGGCACGTCCGCGGCGGATATTGCCAGGGCGTTGGAGGCCTTCCAGGTGGGGCGGCATCGGGCCGAGCTGGTTGCTCATGTTGCCGACGTCGCCTACGTGGACGACTCAAAGGCCACCAACCCGCATGCTGCCGCGGCGTCCATCGCGGCGTATCCGCGGGTCATCTGGGTTGCCGGGGGGCTGCTCAAGGGCGCTGCCGTCGATGACCTGGTGCGCGATTCGGTCGACCGGCTCGGTGCGGTTGTGCTGATCGGCCGCGATCGGGGGCTGATTGCTGAGGCATTGGCGCGACACGCGCCGGATGTACCCGTAGTTGTGGTTGTGACGCGCGAGGATGCTGAGGTGCAAGAGGCAAATGTGGTTTATGTGACTGATGAGGCGGATGGGGGTGGCGCTGATTTGGGTACCCGAGTCATGGCCGCGGCCGTCCGGCACGCCAGCACGTTGGCCCGGCCTGGCGACACCGTGCTATTGGCTCCGGCCGGCGCGTCCTTCGACCAATTCAGCGGGTACTCCGAGCGTGGCGATCGATTCGCCGCGGCGGTGCACGCACTTACCGGTTAGGTGACTGCCTCGTGTCAACCCTGACCGCTCCGTTCGCCAGGCTTTTCCGCTCCGCGAAGCGCGCAGAATCAAAGGCCGGCGCCAAGCCGGCCAAGAAGCCCGATGCCAAGACCGATGGGCTGATCGCGCGTACTCGTCTGGGTGCCTGGCTGAACCGGCCGATGACATCGTTTCACCTTGTCGTCGCGACGGCCGCGTTGCTCACCACGCTCGGCCTCATCATGGTGCTGTCCGCGTCGGGTGTCGAGTCGTTTCACGACGACGGATCCGCCTGGACGATCTTCGGCAAGCAGGTGCTGTGGGTCTGCGTGGGCCTTGTCGGTTTCTATATCGCGCTGCGCACCCCGGTATGGGTGATGCGTAAGTACTCGTTCCCGGTTTTCGTCATCACGGTCGTGTTGATCACCCTGGTGCTCATTCCCGGAATCGGCACGTACTCCAACGGTTCTCGTGGTTGGTTCGTCTACGCCGGGCTATCCATGCAGCCCTCCGAGCTCACCAAGGTCGCGTTCGCGATCTGGGGCGCACACCTGCTGGCCACGCGCCGCATGGAGCAGGCGACGATGCGCGAAATGCTGGTCCCGCTGGTGCCCGCGGCGATGATCGCGTTGGTGCTGATCGTCATCCAGCCCGACCTCGGGCAGACGGTTTCTTTGAGCATCATCTTGCTGGCCCTGCTCTGGTACGCCGGTCTGCCGCTGAAGGTCTTCCTCAGCTCGGTGGTGGCCGCCGTGATGGCAGCGGCCATCCTCGCGGTGTCGGCCGGGTATCGCTCCGACCGCGTGAAGGCGTGGCTCGATCCGTCCGCGGATCCGCAGGCGACGGGATATCAGTCCCGGCAGGCCCGGTTCGCGCTCGCGCAGGGCGGTTTCTTCGGGCAGGGCTTGGGGCAGGGATCGGCCAAATGGCATTACCTGCCGAACGCCCACAACGACTTCATCTTCGCCATCATCGGCGAGGAACTCGGGTTCGTCGGATGCCTCGGTGTCCTCGCCCTGTTCGGCGTCTTCGGCTACACCGCCATGCGGATCGCCAAGCGCAGCGCCGATCCCTTCCTGCGCATGATCACCGCCACGGCAGGGTTGTGGATGATCGGACAGTCGTTCATCAACATCGGCTATGTCATCGGTCTGCTCCCGGTGACCGGTATTCAGCTACCGCTCATCTCTTCGGGCGGAACGGCGACGGCAACCGCGCTGTTCTTCATAGGTTTGATCGCCAACGCGGCCCGTCACGAGCCGGAGGCGGTGGCGGCCCTACGTGCGGGTTCCGGTGACCGGATGAACCGGCTGCTGCGGCTCCCGCTGCCGGAGCCCTATGTTCCGCCGAGGATCGACACCGCGCGCGACCGGCTTCGCGCCAAGTCGGGCGCACCGAACGCCGGGGCCGCCAAATCGCAGCCCGAGCGCAAGCGGCAGCCGGAGTCCGTGGAGGGGCCCAAGCGTAAGCCGCGTGCACGTACCGATAGCGAAGCAGGGCATCATAGGCAGGTGCAGCAGGTGCGCCGGGGCTCCGCGACGCGTGCGAGTGGCAGGTCTCGTGACCAATCACGGGCCGGCGGCTCACGCGCCCGAAGCTATCGATAGCTGCTGATATTTGATCGTTGCCAGACCGAAAGGATGCTCCCGGAGTGAGTGATGAACTTCGGCCGCTTTCGGTGGTGCTGGCCGGTGGTGGTACCGCGGGACACGTCGAGCCGGCCATGGCGGTTGCCGATGCGCTGCGTGAGATCGATCCGTCGGTACGGATCACCGCCCTGGGTACCGAGCGCGGCCTGGAGACGCGACTGGTTCCGGCTCGCGGGTACGACTTGGAGCTGATTGTCCCGGTGCCGCTGCCCCGGCGCCTCACGGGCGATCTGGTGAAGTTGCCGTTGCGGGTGCGCCGGGCGGTTCGGCAGACGCGGGCGGTGTTCGACAGTGTCCAGGCCGACGTGGTGATCGGTTTCGGCGGCTACGTGGCCCTGCCTGCCTATCTGGCCGCTCGCCGCGGCCCGATGCGCCGATCCCGGGTTCCGGTTGTCATTCATGAGGCTAACGCGCGCGCGGGCCTTGCCAATCGGGTCGGGGCGCGCCGCGCGCAGCGGGTGTTGTCGGCGGTGTCCGACTCCGGTCTGCGCCACGCAGAGGTGGTGGGTGTTCCGGTTCGAGGGTCGATCACGTCATTGGATCGGGCCGCGTTGCGACGCGAGGCACGTGCTCATTACGGGTTTGACGACAACGCCGTGGTGCTCTTGGTATTCGGTGGTTCGCAGGGGGCGGTCTCCCTGAACAATGCCGTCTCGGCTGCCGCCAATGACCTTGCTGCTGCTGGTGTTTCGGTGTTACACGCGCATGGCCCGAAGAACACCATCGAGCTGCCCGAGCGTGCGCCCGGCGCCGCCAGATATGTGGCGCTGCCGTACCTGGATCGTATGGATCTGGCGTATGCCGCGGCAGACATCGCGGTGTGCCGATCCGGTGCTATGACCGTCGCCGAGGTCTCGGCGGTGGGACTGCCTGCCATCTATGTGCCGCTGCCCATCGGCAATGGCGAACAGCGGCTCAACGCGCTGCCGGTTGTCGAGGCCGGTGGCGGTGTCATCGTCGCGGATCGCGACCTCACTCCGGAGACATTGGCGCACATGGTGATTGAGATAGCCTCCGATTCGGCCAAGCTTGCCGAGATGACCTCGGCCGCGGCACTGTCCGGGCACCCGGAAGCGGCACGACAGGTGGCCCAGGTAGCGCTGGATATCGCCCGTGCGGGGCGGTCCGATGAGCGGGGTGCGCGGCGATGACCGTCGGTCCACTCCCAGAGCACCTGCATCGCGTGCACATGGTGGGCATCGGTGGTGCCGGAATGTCCGGTATCGCCCGGATTCTGCTGGATAGGGGAGCGCTGGTATCGGGCTCCGATGCCAAGGAGTCTCGCGCGGTGCTGGCCTTGCGTGCCCGCGGCGCCGTCGTCAACGTCGGCCATGACGGCGACGCCCTGGATCTGCTGCCGGGTGGTCCGACCGTGGTCGTCACCACCCATGCCGCCATTCCCAAGACGAATCCTGAATTGGTGGAAGCGAATCGGCGTGGGATACCGGTCCTGCTGCGACCCGTGGTGCTCGCGGACCTGATGGCCGGATACCGCACCCTGATGGTGACCGGGACGCACGGCAAAACCAGCACCACCTCCATGCTCATTGTGGCGCTGCAGCATTGCGGCTACGACCCGTCCTTTGCGGTCGGCGGTGAGCTCAACGAAGCCGGTACCAATGCCCATCACGGCAGCGGAGACGTGTTCGTGGCCGAGGCGGATGAGAGCGATGGCTCCCTGCTGCAGTACCGGCCCAACCTGATCATCGTCACCAATATCGAGGCCGATCATCTGGATCACTTCGGAAGCGTCGAGGCCTACACCGCGGTATTCGACCAGTTCGCCGAAACCCTTGGTTCCGAAGGGGTTCTGGTGGTGTGCCTGGACGACCCGGGCTCCGCGGCGCTGGCGCAGCGGGCGCATGAGCGCGGTATCCGGGTACGGGGCTATGGCAGCGTCGACCAGGCTGAGGCGGGCGATGTCCCGGTGGCCGGGCGGCTGCGGGATTGGCAGTTCAAGGACACCGGAGCCACCGCGCAGATCCAGCTTGCGGGGGAGAAGGCGCCACGCACCATGCGACTGTCGGTGCCGGGCCGGCACATGGCGCTGAACGCGCTGGCCGCGGTGGTGGCGGCCGCCGAGATCGGGGCATCCGTGGACGATGCGCTCGACGGGCTGGCCGGATTCGAGGGCGTGCGCCGCCGGTTCGAACTGGTTGGTTCGGTGGAATCGGTGCGGGTTTTCGATGACTACGCGCACCATCCGACCGAGGTTCGCACGGTGCTGCAAGCGGTTTCCGGAATCGTGGCACAGCAGGGTTACGGTCGCTCGGTGGTGGTGTTCCAGCCGCATTTGTACTCGCGCACAGCAGCTTTCGCGACGGATTTCGCCGAGGCTTTGAGCATCGCCGATCTGGTGTTCGTGCTCGACGTCTACGGGGCGCGGGAAGCGCCCCTCCCGGGTGTCACCGGCGCGTTGATCGTCGAGCAGATCTCCGGGGTGCCGGTGCATTATCTGCCCGATCTATCGACGGTGGCCCAACAGGTCGCTGCGGCCACCGCGCCCGGTGATCTGGTGGTCACCATGGGTGCAGGCGATGTCACGTTGCAGGGCAAGGAAATTGTGCGCGCGTTACGCGCGCGTGCCAATGACTGGCCGCCGCCGGGGAACGGTCGATGAGCGATCCCGACCACACCGCAGAGGGCGTGGACGAGGAGGCGGCGGTACCGGCCGACGCCGACGAGGTCACCGAGCCCGGCGATACCGACAAGCCCGGCGAGGACGAGTCCGCCGAGGGGCCACGGATGCGGGCCAGGCGCGAGCGGGCGGAACGCCGGGACGCGCAACGGCGCGCGATCGCGCTGGAGCAGGCCCGGCGTGAGGCGAAGGCCGCGGCCAAGGGCAAGTACGTCGAGGCGGGCAAGGGCGACGGTCGCGGGAAAGTGCAGGGTCTGCACACCCTGCTGCTGGCGCTGCTTCTCACGCTGATCGCGGTGGGCCTGGGGGCGATCCTGTACTTCACGCCGCTGATGTCGGTACGCCAGACGGTGGTGACAGGCACCGGGGTGGTCACCCAGCAAGACGTTCTCGGTGCGCTGAACATCGCGCAGGGAACTCGGCTGTTGCAGATCGACACCGCCGCGGCCGCGGACCGGGTGGCCAGCATTCGCCGGGTGGCCAGCGCCCGGGTGCAATGCGAGTACCCGTCCACACTGCGCGTGACGATCGTCGAGCGGGTTCCGATCGCCGCATGGAGCGGCGCGGACGGCACGCACCTCATCGACCGCGACGGGGTGGATTTCGCCAACGAGCCCCCGCCGCCGGGTATCCCGGCATTGGACGTGGTGGCTCCGGGGCCGCAGGACCCGACGACCAAGGCGGCGCTGCAAGTGCTCGTCTCCTTGGCGCCCGATCTCGCGCGGCAAGTCGCCAAGGTCGCGGCGCCGTCGGTGTCGTCGATCACGCTCACCCTTGACGATGGACGCACCATCGTGTGGGGGACCACCGAGCGCACAGCGGAGAAGGCAGAGAAGCTGGGGGCGCTGTTGACGCAGCCCGGCCGCACCTATGACGTGTCCAGCCCCGACCTGCCCACGGTCAAGTAGGCGGCCCTTCGGCGCGAGCATGCCGATATGTGTCCATTTCGGTCAGAATTCGGCACATTCGAGCATGCTCGCCGCGCAGGAGTCATGAAAATAGCCAAGGAAATTCGTCATGCGCTCTCGGCGCGCCTCCCGGGTGCGGTTAACCGCGCCCCCTACCGTTCTGTTTCAGCGGGACAACCTGACATAACTCTAAGCCTGAGGTAGAGGTTGAGAGTTTGCAGAGAGCCCCAGAATTGACAGATCTCGGCAGCAACCAGGGAGGAAGGCGACCATGACGCCTCCACACAACTACCTCGCGGTGATCAAGGTCGTCGGCATCGGTGGCGGCGGCGTGAACGCCGTCAACCGCATGATCGAACACGGCCTCAAGGGGGTCGAGTTCATCGCGATCAACACCGACGCGCAGGCGCTGTTGATGAGCGATGCCGACGTCAAGCTCGACGTCGGCCGCGATTCCACGCGCGGTCTGGGCGCCGGTGCCGACCCCGACGTGGGGCGCAAAGCTGCCGAGGACGCCAAGGATGAGATCGAGGAGCTCCTCAAGGGCGCCGACATGGTCTTCGTCACGGCGGGCGAGGGCGGTGGTACCGGTACCGGTGGTGCACCCGTGGTCGCCAGCATCGCCCGCAAGCTCGGCGCGCTGACGATCGGTGTGGTCACCCGGCCGTTCTCCTTCGAGGGCAAGCGTCGAAGCGGTCAGGCCGAGAATGGAATCGGCTCGCTGCGCGAAAGCTGCGACACCCTCATCGTCATTCCCAACGATCGTCTGCTGCAGATGGGCGACGCCGCGGTATCGCTCATGGACGCCTTCCGCAGCGCCGACGAGGTGCTGCTCAACGGAGTCCAGGGCATCACCGACCTGATTACCACCCCGGGTCTGATCAACGTCGACTTCGCCGACGTCAAGAGCGTCATGTCCGGGGCCGGTAGCGCCCTGATGGGCATCGGCTCGTCGCGCGGTGACGGTCGTGCGCTCAAAGCTGCCGAGACCGCGATCAATTCGCCGCTGTTGGAGGCCTCGATGGAAGGCGCTCAGGGCGTGCTGATGTCGATTGCCGGTGGCAGCGACCTGGGTCTGTTCGAAATCAACGAGGCCGCGTCGCTGGTGCAGGAGTCGGCGCACCCCGAGGCCAACATCATCTTCGGTACCGTGATCGACGATTCCCTCGGCGACGAAGTGCGGGTCACCGTGATCGCCGCCGGCTTCGACGCCGGTGGGCCCAGCCGCAAGCCGATCAGCGGTACGGCGGCTCCGGGCACGGTCGCCCCCGGCAAGGCCGGCGAGGTGAACGGCTCGCGCGCCAACGGAACCAGCATCTTCGACACCATCGATGCGCAGAGCCTGCCCAGGGACACCAACGGGTCCACGGTGACACTCGGCGGCGGCGACGAGGATGATGTCGATGTGCCACCCTTCATGCGGCGGTAGCGGACGAACTACGCTCTGACGTATGGGTTTTCGAGTTCGGCGCGTCACCACTACCCGCCGTGGCGGGGTATCGCGCGCGCCGTTTGACAGTTTCAACCTCGGCGATCACGTCGGCGATGACCCGGATGCGGTGGCAGCCAATCGATCACGGCTCGCCGGCGCCATCGGGGTACCCGACGATCACCTCATCTGGATGCAGCAGGTTCACGGCGACCATGTGCACCGGGTGGAGGGACCCGGGGCGTCGGTCATTCCGGAGACCGACGCGTTGATGACCACCGAGCCGGGTATCGCGCTGGCGGTGCTGAGCGCCGACTGTGTCCCAGTGCTCTTTGCCGATGCCGGCGCGGGAATTGTGGCCGGCGCCCATGCCGGACGGGTGGGTGCCCAGCTCGGTATCGTGCCGCGCACCATCGACGCCATGGTGGAGGCCGGAGCACAGGTGGACCGCATATCGGTCTTTCTCGGGCCGGCCGTGAGTGGTCGTCACTATGAGGTGCCCGCCGATATGGCCGCCGATGTGGAGCAGACCCTGCCCGGCAGCCGCACCACGACGGCGGCCGGAACTCCTGGCCTGGATTTGCGTGCCGGAATCGCCCGGCAGCTTTCCGGATTGGGCGTGACCGCGATCGATATCGACCCGCGGTGCACGGCGGAGGATCCCGATCTGTTCAGTTATCGCCGGGAGCCCCGTACCGGCCGACTGGCATCGGTGATCTGGCTCAGCTGATGACACGCGCCGAAGAACTGTCCGCAGCGCTCGAGGCGGTGCGGGATCGCGTCGAGCGCGCCGCGCAGGCGGCCGGCCGCGACCCGGAAGAGATCCAATTGCTGCCCATCACCAAGTTTTTCCCTGCCAGCGACGTCGAGGAGCTGTACCGATTGGGTTGCCGCGCTTTCGGCGAATCCCGAGATCAGGAGGCCGCCGCGAAGGTGGCGGAGGTTGGCCACTCGGATATCGAGTGGCACATGGTGGGCAATCTCCAGCGCAACAAGGCGAAATCGGTTGCCCACTGGGCGTATTCGGTGCATTCGGTGGACAACTCGCGGCTGGTATCGGCGTTGGACACCGCACGTGGGGCGGGGGAGAAGCGCGAGCCGCTGCAGGTGTACCTCCAGATCAGCCTCGACGGTGATACCGAACGCGGTGGGGTGGATGTCGCCGACGCCGCCGGGGTGGATGAGCTATGTACGCAGGTGGTCGCCAGCGAGCATCTGGAGCTTGCCGGGCTGATGGCCCTCCCGCCTCGGGAGGCCGATCCCGACCAGGCCTTTCGTCGGCTCCAGCAAGAACATGAACGCGTCCAGCAGCGTTACCCGCAGGCGAGTCGCTTATCGGCAGGAATGTCCAACGACCTGGAGACTGCCATTAAATATGGGTCCACTTGTGTGCGTGTCGGAACGGCATTGATGGGGCAACGACCGCTAACGTCACGGTAGATCGTCACTCCAGTCACATTTGCAACACAGCTGTAGAGACCGAGCGAACAATTGAACTCCATTTAGCCCACGCACGGAAGGTCACGCGATGAGCACGCTGCACAAGGTCAAGGCCTACTTCGGCATGGCTCCAATGGACGACTACGACGACGAGTACTACGACGATGTCGACGCTCCCGCGCCCCGCCGCGCGTCCGCCGAGGACCGTCGATACCCGCGCCGTGGCGAGCGGTTCGCCGACGATGCCGAATACGGCTACGACGAGCCCGGCTACCGCCCGGCTGGTCCGGCGGGCTACGCCGAGGAAGACCGCTTTGCCGCCCGCCATCCGGCACCGCGCGAATTCGATCGTCCGGCACCGCGTTTGGGCTCGCTACGGGGTAGCGCCCCCACCCGCGGCGCGCTGGCCATGGATCCGCGCCGCGCCGCCATCTTCGAAGAGGGAAGCCCGTTGTCGAAGATCACCACGCTGCGCCCCAAGGATTACAGCGAGGCCCGCACCATCGGTGAGCGTTTCCGCGACGGCACCCCGGTGATCATGGACCTGGTGTCGATGGACAACGCCGACGCCAAGCGGGTCGTGGACTTCGCGGCCGGGCTCGCGTTCGCGCTGCGCGGCTCCTTCGACAAGGTCGCCACCAAGGTGTTCCTGCTGTCGCCGTCCGATATCGATGTCAGCGCCGAGGAGCGCCGCCGGATCGCCGAGAGTGGCTTCTACTCCTACCAGTAAACCTCCGAATTCGCTTTAGTGGCACGCCTTGGCGGGCCGCGGATCGTGCGGATCGTCGGGATCCGGGTCGCCGAACCATCGTGATGGCTCGTGCGCGCCGTATTCGTCGTGCCAGGCCCACCATTCGTATGCGGGGGACTGCGGGTAGCCCTCCGGCGAGTCCTCCCACGTCTCCTGGCGCCCCAGCGCGGTCATGTCGAGGAAGCTCCAGGTGTTGTTGAAGGCCTCGTCGCCCCGGTTGTTGATGAAGTAGGTGCGGTACACGCGGTCACCGATTCGGATGAACGCGTTGTGGCCATGCCAGTTGTGCACGCCGAGGTCCCGGTCGAAACTGCTCTCGGGAACCATGGTGTACCAAGGGATCTGCCATCCCATCCGGGTTTTGATGCGCTCCAGGTCGGCCTGGGACCCACGCGAGACGTACACCAGTGTGGTGTCGCGTGCGTTCAGATGAGCCAAGTTGCCGATGTGGTCGGCCATCAGTGAGCAGCCGATACATCCGTGGTTGGGCCAGTCGCCGGTGCCCGGGTCGACGAAGGCCCGGTACACGATGAGTTGACGCCTACCCTGAAACAGATCGAGAAGGCTCATCGGGCCCTCGGGTCCCTCGAACCGATACGAGGCGTCAACCTCCGTCCAGGGCATGCGCCGGCGTTTGGCGGCCAGCGCGTCGCGGGCCCTGGTGAAGGCCTTTTCCTCGACGAGCATCTCCTGGTGTGCGGTGTCCCATTCCCGCGCCGACACGATCGGGGGTGTCCTCATCACTGTGCCCATTGTTTCCTCCTATTCAGTCTTCTCGATGCTGTGCAGGCTCTCGGCGATCTGCTTGATCCGTGCCAGTCGTCGGTCCCATGCCGCGCCCACCGCGGTGAGCTGCCCGGCGATGCGCGCGACCTGTTCGGCGTTGGCGCGATACTGCTTCTCCCGCCCATTGGTGGTGGCGTGGACCAGACCGGCCTTATCGAGGACGGAGAGGTGTTTGGTCACGGCCTGGCGAGTGACCGGCAGACGGTCGCTCAATGTCGTGGCGGTGGCCATGCCGTCGGTCAGGATGAGATCGAAGACCCGCCGCCGGGTTGGGTCGCCGACCGCGGCCCACAGGTCGTCGTCGATGACTGCCGTCATGACCGGCCTGCCAGTGCGGCCACACACGGTGTGAGGCGGGGCAGGTGCCGTGCCCAGCCCTCCTCGTGCGCCTCGTACTGCTCGACGACCTCGGCCTCGGTGTGGTTCTGGTCCCGGAAACCGACCTCGGTCATCCGCACCACCGTGCCGGTGCCCGATGGTGTGAGGTCAAATGTCACTAACAGCGAATTTTCAGGGTTCGCGGTATCTCCCTCCGGATAACACCAACGGAACGAGAATCGCCGCGGCGGATCCACGTCGACGAGCGTGAGCCCGAAGACGTGAATCTGTCCGGGGCCGTCGCCGTGGAAGGAGATCTCACCGTTCGCGCCGGGAGCCAGGGCGAACTCGGCGTCGTCGGGCCACCATTGCTTCATATGTTCTGGACGGCTGATGACGGAGAAGACGACCTCTGGGGTCGCCTCGATATGAAGCTCCCGTTCGATTCGTTCGTATGACATGTCTCTCCCTACTTGCAACGATCGGTTGCGTTTCACGGTAGTGTCGATTCGCATTAGGCGCAACCATTAGTTGCACATAGGAGGCCGTGTCGCTCGGTCCAGGGGATTCGTTGTGCGGCGGGCGGTCCGATGGGGCCTGCCGGTAGGCTGGGGCTGCTGTTATTAGAAGCCCGCGCGTGGTTGTTCACGCTTGGCCGGTGAGGGGTCCGTTGTCGCTCTTCTTTGAGATCATTGGCTACGCGCTTTTGCTCTTCTGTTTGCTGCTCTTTGCGCGCATAGTGATCGAGACCATTCAGTCCATTAGCCGCGATTGGCATCCGAGGGGTGCCACGGTGGTGATTCTGGAGCTCATCTTCACCATCACCGACCCGCCCGTGCGGTTATTGCGTCGTCTCATTCCGCCCCTCTCTCTTGGTGCGGTGCGATTCGATTTGTCCATTACTTTGCTGCTTTTGGTCGGATTCTTTGGCATGAAGGTGGCGTTCGTGATGGCGGCTGGCTAAGCCGCCAGCGACACAGAATTTCGGTATTCAACTCACATCGATCTGGATACGAAAGCGCGTCATATCCAAAGCCTCAGAGTATTTTTATGCACGTCAGAGGGATACTTAACGCGCTCTGCTGCGACCGGCGGGTCGGATGTGACAGGATGGACGCCAGTTACAGTGAGACGGCATGTTCGTTTTACACTGCAATACGATTCCGGACGTCGAGACTTGATAGGGGCAGGCAATGCCGCTTACACCAGCTGATGTACATAACGTCGCGTTCAGTAAGCCACCCATCGGTAAGCGTGGATACAACGAGGACGAGGTCGATGCGTTCCTCGACCTGGTGGAGAACGAGCTGGCCCGCCTGATAGAGGAGAACTCGGACCTGCGCCAGCGGGTTCAGGAGCTGGATCAGGAGCTGGCCGAGGCCCGCAAGGGCGGTGGCGCTGCCCCCGTCTACGAGGCGCCGAAGCCCGAGAAGAAGCCCGAGCCCGCTAAGCCCGAGCCGGTACCGGCACCTGTCGTGGCGGCCGCTCCGGCCGCAGCGTCGACCGAGGAACATCACGTGCGCGCGGCCAAGATCCTGGGTCTGGCACAGGACACCGCGGACCGTCTGACCGGGAACGCCAAATCCGAGTCGGAAAAGATGCTCGCCGATGCTCGCGCAAATGCGGACCAGATTGTCGGCGAGGCTCGCGCCACCGCGGACAAGACGGTTACCGAGGCGCGCACCAAGGCCGAGGCGCTACTCTCGGATGCTCAGACCCGTTCCGAGACCCAGCTGCGCCAAGCGCAGGAGAAAGCCGATGCCCTGCAATCCGACGCCGAGCGCAAGCACTCGGAGATCATGGGCACCATCAACCAGCAGCGCACGGTGCTGGAAGGGCGTCTGGAGCAGTTGCGTACATTCGAGCGCGAGTACCGCACCCGGCTCAAGACCTACCTCGAGTCTCAGCTTGAGGAGCTCGGCCAGCGCGGTTCCGCGGCACCCGTCGATGCGGGCGCCTCGAACGAAAACGCATCCAAGGAAGCCGGTTTCGGCCAGTTCAACCGTGGGAACAACTACTGATCTAGATCGGTCTATGCTCGCGGCACGTATGAGGAGTGATTCGCGATGCTGATCGTCGCATTGGTGTTGGCCGCCGTCGGCCTGGCTGCTCTGGTGACAGCGGTGGTCACCAGTAATGAAGTTCTCGCCTTCGTATGTATCGCCGCGGCCGCTGTCGGCGTGGTGCTGATGATCGTCGATGCCATTCGGGACCGGCATGCCGGCGCCCTGGAGTCCGACGAGGAGTCGGACAAAGACGACGAGGTACGCGACGGTGGGCCTGCCGGCGCAGATTCCGATGATCATTCCGCCGAGATTGCCGGCGTCGACGCGAAAGCCGATGTGGCGGAAGCTGATCCCGCCGAGACGTCGGTGATTCCGCAGGTGTCCGAGAACGCGGTCCCCGTCGCCGCCGCGGTGAGCCTCAAGGAGGCCGCCACGGCGGCCCATCATCACCCCTCCGCCGAAGAGACATACGAGCAGTTCGATGTCGATGACGAGGACGAAGACGAGCCGCATCGGTCGTGACGGGACTTCTCTAGATGTCACGTAGTGCACTCGTGAGCGTGGCCGCTGGTGCGGCACTCACCCTGTCGGCATGCTACGGCGCCGGCCCGGCTGCGGGCAGTCATGCGGAGGCTATGGCGACCATCGTGCTGGTGACGGCCCAGGCGACCGTTCCGCCGTCGCCGACGCCCAGCACTCTCGGCGAGGAGCCCGACGGCGGCGCACTTTCGGCTCCGGTCAGCCCATTCGACACGTCGTCCTTGGCGGTCATCAGATTGGACCCTCCGCTGCTGCGTGCGGTCCAGGACGCCGCGACCAGCGCGGCGGCCGACGGTGTGACACTTCTGATCACGTCGGGCTGGCGTTCGCGGGCCTTCCAGCAGCAGTTACTCGATGATGCGGTACAGACGTACGGGAGTCTGGCAGTCGCCCGGCAGTGGGTAGCCACCCCCGATGAATCGCATCATGTGCAGGGCAAGGCCGTCGACATAGGCCCCGCCTCCGCCTACGGGTGGATGCTGGCGCACAGCACACAGTTCGGTCTCTGTCAGGTCTTCGCCAACGAGAAATGGCACTACGAGCTGACCGCGGATGCCGAAGGACAGTGTCCGCCGCTGCGCATCAACGCGGCGGGTTAACTCGGGCATCGCTTATTTGCGCTGTGGCAGAGTCGAATTCGGCCATACCGATGGTGTGACCGCGACTTCGCCGCGGGTCGGGGTCTTTGAGTTGAGTTGTTGACCGGCCAAGTTTACGGCTGCTGGTGGTGTGTGGACTTGGCTGGCGTGCTAGCCATGCTGCTGATGATCTAGAATCAGTCGACGGTAGCCCTTGTTGTCCTGGATGCGCGGGCTCCAGTGTTCCAGTTGTATGCCCGCATCGAGCGGTAGACGCCGAACTGATCGGGCACGCTCATATCCATCGCGTGTTGCGCCCTACCAGGGGGCCTACCAGCGTTCAACGGAAACATGACGGCATGATTACCCGTGAGTGCGGCTACTCATTTTGCCGGACCCGCGCCCGCCTCGCTCTGCATGTTTCACATGGCAGCGGTGACGCCGCTGCCAACTTTACCCAAGGCCCAAACTCAGACTTCGCCCAAGACTCAGGCACGCCTCTCGCGCCCGGGGCGAATGAACCGCTGGTTTCATCTCCCCATATCGCATTACTGAACCGACAGGGTTCGACATATGTTTGATCGACTAATAGCTCTGTTGAGACGAAGCTAATTCTGAATGATTAAATCTGAAGTAATTTGAGAAATCGACACAACATTCAGCGGTATCTTTATTTCGGCTTTCAGCTGATCTCGAGAAGGCTAATTGTACAAGACGGTAGTCGTATTTGTTCCGTAAGGGACTTGTGGGTTAGTGCCCAGGGGCGTACGAGGATTGGCGCCTTCGGAGGTGGGCTGCTGCAATCCACGGTCATATAAAACAGTACCAGGTTGTGTGCAGACGCCACCGGTTTTAGGGGCACCACCTTGACAGGAGGTTCGACACTCGTGAGTGAACGGGGTTTCGCCCGCAGAGCAAACTCCTGGTTGTGCAATCAGAAACCTATCTTCGAGAGTGAATTCGCGACATGCCGTCGCCGTTAGTGTTAGTCCCGTGAATACGTAAGGCAAAATATTTCTGCACCATCTGACAGTGGCATACATAAAACTCTCCATCTCGTTCATCGGTAGTCTGTAGCCCGCACCGTGGAACACCTCCCATCGGCAAAGGACCTACCTATGTTTGGTCTTTTACCCATCCCTTGAACTGGTTCAGTACGCGGATCTTGTTCGTCACATCGAGCGCGGCGACGCCATAGGCTTGCGAGAACGTCGGATAGTTGAAAACCGCGTCTACCAGGTATTCGACGGTGCCGCCGCAGCCCATCACCGCCTGCCCGATATGCACCAGGTCGGTGGCATCGGAGCCGAAGATGTGCACTCCGAGCAGC